>NZ_JAPDOD010000045.1 GCF_027587205.1 Solirubrobacter ginsenosidimutans | reverse complement strand
CTGGCCCCGCGCCCCGCCGGCGGTGGCCACGCCGCGGCGCCGTCGGTCCCCGATTGGCGCCAGCCCGCTCCGGCCACCGCCGCCGGGCGTGCCGGCGGCCAGGACCAGCTCGCGTTCGGCGCCGCGCCCGTCCCCGCGGCGGCGTCCGCCCGGCCGGCAACGCCGCCCGCGCGCCCTACGGCGCCGCGGCCTCGCCCCGCCCGGCCCGCCGACATCACGCCCGAGTCGCTGCTCTCCCTGCTCGGCCTCTCCTCCTTCCGACCCGGTCAGAAGGAGGCCGTGCAGGCCGCGCTCGACGGCCGCGACGCGCTGGTCGTCATGCCCACCGGCGGCGGCAAGAGCCTCTGCTACCAGCTCCCCGCCCTCGCAAGCGACGACCTGACCGTCGTCGTGTCCCCGCTGATCGCCCTGATGCGCGATCAGTGCCAGCGCCTGACCGATCTCGGTCACCCGGCCGTGATGCTGGCCTCCGGCGAGGACAATCAGTCCGCCCTCGATCAGCTCCGCAGCGGCCGGGCGACGATCGTCTTCGCCGCACCCGAGCGGTTCGCCTCCACTGCCTTCCGCAACGCGATCAAGCAGCGGACGCTCGCCCTGTTCGTCGTCGACGAGGCGCACTGCGTGTCCGAGTGGGGGCACGATTTCCGGCCCGACTACCTCCGGCTCGCGTCGGTCATCGCCGAGCTCGGCCATCCGCCCGTCATGGCCTGCACCGCGACCGCGACGCCGAAGGTCGCCGAGGAGATCGTCACCCGCCTCGGCCTCCGGGAACCCGAGCGGGTGCGCTCCGGCTTCGATCGCCCGAACCTCAGCTTCGACGTCCTCCCGTTCGACGGCGAGGGGAGCGTGGCGCGCAAGCGGGCGACGCTGGTCGCCGGCCTCAAGCTGGACGAGAACCGCCCCGGCGTCGTCTACTGCGGCACGCGCAAGAGCACGGAGGAGATCGCGGCGATGCTGCAGGCCGAGGGCCTGAAGACCGCCGCCTACCACGCCGGCATGCCCGCCGACGCCCGCACGCGCGCCCAGGACGCGTTCATGCGCGACGAGGCCGACGTCGTCGTCGCGACCAACGCCTTCGGGATGGGCGTCGACAAGGCCGACGTGCGCTCGGTCTGGCACTGGGCGCTTCCCAGCTCGCTCGAGGCCTACTACCAGGAGGCCGGCCGAGCGGGCCGCGACGGCGCGCCCGCCAAGGCCGTCCTGCTCGCCTCTCGATCGGATCTCGGGAGGCTGGTCCGCTTCATCCGCGAGGCGGAGATCACCGTCGAAGAGGTCGGCCGCCTCGTCAATCGCGTCCGCGGCGGCCAGCGCGAGTTTCCCGCCGGTGACGACAAGGACCGCATCCTGCTCGCCGTCGCCGAGCGCGCCGGAGCGCTCACGCTGCAGCCGGGCAGCGGCAACAGCATCCGCGTCGACCTCAATAGCGAGCACCTCGACCGAGCCAAGGTCTCCCAGCTCTGCCGCGCCGCCGCCGACCGCCGCTGGCAGTCCTACCGCTCGATCGAGCACTACGCCGCGACCGGCGACCGCTGCCGCCGCCGGCAGCTGCTCGACCACTTCGGCGACAACACCCCCGGTCAGCCACTCGGCCGCTGCTGCGACGTCCACGACCCACCCACGTGGCTCCCGCCGATCAGCGCGAAGCCCAAGAAGCTCGCCCCGGTCGAGGACGGCCCACCCGTCTCAGATGACGAGCTCGCGCCGCTGAAGGCGTGGCGGCGAGAGCGTGCCGAGGGCAAGCCCGCTTACACGGTCGCGACCGACGCGACGCTGCGGGAGGTCGTGCGGCGCAAGCCCAAGAGCGAGCAGGAGTTGCTGCAGATCAAGGGGATCGGGGCGTCGTTCGTCTCGAAGCACGCCGAGTCGCTACTCGCACTGCTCGACGGTTGACCGAGCGCGCCTGACGGTCCGATCGCGGGTTTCGATCAGGTTCGCACTGGTCGAGCTGGCGCGCCGGTGGGGGTGTCGCACAAATGCTGCCTCAGAGGCAACGTTTGTTCGTCACCCCCCTCGCGGCGGATGGTCGTTTCCCCGGCGGGATGATCGCCGAGCGTGAGAACGCACTTTCGGTCTCCGTGGCCCGTAACTGTCGGCGCGAGGCTTCGAGGCAACAGAGCCGAGGACCGAGCGGGTTCGCGGGAGCCAGGGACGGGTGGCTCGCCACTCCCCCTCCCCACCCGGCGCAGTTGACTTTCGTCCCTAGGCGCCGTACCCACCCGGGTGCGCCTGGTGCCACACCCACGCGTCGCGCACCATGTCCTCCAAGGACTTCTCCGGCGCCCACCCCAGCCCGGCCCGCGCCCGCGCGTTCGCCGCGACGAGCTGCGGCGGATCGCCCGCCCGCCGGTCCTCCTCCAGAGCCACGATCTCGCGCCCGGTCACAGCCCGCGCCGTATCGATCACCTCACGCACCGAGTAGCCCCGCTCCGAGCCCAGGTTGAAGATGTCGTGCCGCCCGGGCACCGCCTTCTCCAGCGCGAGGATGTGCGCCCGCGCGAGGTCGTCGACGTGAACGTAGTCGCGCACCGCGGTGCCGTCCGGCGTCGGGTAGTCGGTGCCGAAGATCGCCACGCTCGGCCGCGTGCCCGCCGCGGCCTGCAGCACCAACGGGATCAGGTGCGTCTCCGGCGTGTGGTCCTCGCCCAAGCGCCCGCTCGCGCCCGCCACGTTGAAATAGCGCAGCGACACGGCGGCGAGCCCGTGGGCGCGGGCCTCGTCGGCCAGCATCCGGTCGATCGTCAGCTTCGAGTTGCCGTACGCGTTCACCGGCGCGTTGGGCTCCTCCTCGGTGATCAGGTCGACCGCGGGCTCCCCGTAGGTCGCGGCGGTCGAGGAGAAGACCAGCCGCGGCACGCCGGCCGCGCGCATCGCGTCGAGCAGGTTCAGCGCGCCGACGACGTTCCCGCGCCAGTAGCGCTCCGGGTGCTCGACCGACTCGCCCACGAGCGACAGCGCCGCGAAGTGGACCACGCCCTCGAATCCCCCGCCGTCCAGGACGGCCCCCACGGCCGCCGGGTCAAGGAGGTCCGCCTCGACGAACGCCGCGCCCTCGGGCACGGCCTCGCGGTGGCCTCGATAGAGGGAGTCCAGGACGGTGACGTCGTCGCCGCGCGCGAGCAGCTGCTGGGCCACGATCGAGCCGATGTAGCCGGCCCCGCCGGTCACGAGAAGGCGCATGCGGGCTAGTAAAGCGTCTCGCCACGCTCGAGCATGCCGACGAATTTCTCGAGCCGCCGCGCCCGCGTCTCGGGTCGCTTGGCGTCGTGGAGGCGGAAGAGGATCGAGTAGCGGTTGGTCGAGTTGAGCGTCGCGAAGAACTCCGCCGCCGCGGGACGCGCATCGAGCTCGGCCTGCAGATCGGGTGGGACCTGCATGTTCGCTTGGGACTCGTAGGCCGCCTCCCAGCGCCCGTCGGCCTTCGCCCGCTCGATCTCCGCGTGGCCGGCGGGCTGCATCTCACCCGCCTCGATCAACTTGGCCACCAGCCCTTGATTGCGCTTGGACCATTTCGACCGCGCCCGCCGTGGCGTGTACTTCTGCAGGAAGTAGGTCTCGTCGAACGGCTTGCGCTGGCCGTCGATCCACCCGAAGCACAGCGCGACGTCCAGCGTCTCGGTCACCGCGACGCTCTCGACGCCCGTGCCCTTCTTGGCGATCTTGACCCACAGACCGTCCGAACTCGCATGGTTTTCGGCCAGCCACGCGGAGAACTCCTCCTTGCCGGCGAACGTCAGAACGGGCTGATCCATGTCCACCGACGGTACAGTGGGAGGCTTATGCGCACGCGCCCCATCACGGCTCTCCTGGCCGCGCTGGCGCTCCTGGCGGTCACTTGTGCCACGTCCTTCGCGCAAACGCCGACGCCGACGCCGACCGACACGCCGACGCCCACCGCCACCGCCGCGCAGGACGACGGCACGGCGGCCGATCCGCCGGCGGACGCGTCCAAGGAGGTCAAGGCGGTCTACACCGACTACAGCCGCGACGGCGTGATCGACGTCTGCGAGCACACGCGCGCCGTGCTGCAGGAGACGCTCGACGGCATCGAGGCCGCGTTCGACCGCGACTTCCCGGACTTCCGCGAAGCGGTCAAGGCGGGCATCCAGCGCCACGACAAGGGTCGCTGCGACGAGGCCACGGCAACCCCGACGGCCACCGCGACCGCGACGGCCTCCCCCGACGCGACCTCGACGGCCTCACCGGAGTCCGGCGCGCTCCCGCCCCCGACCGACGACGGCGGTAGCGGCTCGCTCCCCCCGGCGACGGAGAGCGCGACGCCCGAGTCCGGCACGCTCCCGCCCACCCCTGAAGGGTCGGTCACGCCCGCCCCGCCGGTGGCGACGCCCACCGTCGCCCCAGCCGCACCCGCGGCCACCCCGACGCCGGTCCCGACCCCTTCGGTGGTCACCCGCTCCAACACCTCAGGGCTGCTCATCCCGGGCATCCTCGTCGGGATCGCGCTCCTCGGCGCGCTCGGCCTCGCGCTCGCCGCCGTCACGGGTCGCTCGCCGAGCACCAGCCACGCCTTCAGCGAGGCCGCCTACCGCTTCAAGGGCACGTGGGCGGACTTCTCGGACTGGCTCAGGTTCGGCCGCTGAGCGTGACGCCGCTCGTCTCACTGACGAGCTGGCCCAGCGTCTGCTGATCGAGCTCGGCGACGAGGGCGTCGACCGCGCGGCGTTCGAGGTCCTCCAGCGCGGACTGGATGCGCTGGCCGACGTCGCAGTCCGGCGCGGCGACGTGGACACCGAGGACGCCGGCGTCGCCGTGGACGGCCCGCCAGATCTCCCCGAGCGTCGTCTCGCAGCCGGCGCCGTCGAGCTGCCAGCCCCCGCTCGGTCCCGGCCGTGAGCGCACCAGGCCGGCGCGCCGGAGCGGCGCCAGGACCCGCCGCACGTGCTCGGGGCTCGTCCCTGCGCTCCCTGCGAGGAACTCCGAGCTGACCAGCGCGGGCGCCTGGCTGCCGAGCAGCGTCAGGACGTGCACGGCGAGGGAGAACTGGGTGTTCGTCGGGGCGGGCACGCGCACGTCTAATCGTAACCGGCCCTGATACGTTTGCATTCGTAACCGCAGTGCACACGAATTCGGAGGACAGCATGAAATACGGCATCACCGGCGCGTCCGGCACGCTCGGCCGGCTCACCGCGGACGCGCTGCTGGAGCGGGTGCCCGCCGCCGACGTCGTCCTCGTGACCCGTGATCCGAGCAAGCTCGCCGCCTACGCCGAGCGCGGGGTCGAGGTGCGCGCCGGCGACTTCACCGACGCCGCCACGCTCGACTTCAGCGGGATCGACCGCCTGCTGCTGATCAGCCTCGACACCGTCGGGACCCGGGTGGAGCCGCAGAAGGCCGCGATCGACGCCGCGGTGGCGGCGGGTGTGCAGCGGATCGCCTATACGTCGGTCACGAACCCGTCGCACAGCAACCCGGTGTTCGTCGCCCCGGACCATCGCGCGACCGAGCTGCACCTGTTCAATTCGGGCGCCCACTGGACGGTGCTGCGCAACGCGATCTACACCGAGATGTACACGCTGTCGGCGCCCGGCGTGCTCGCGAGCGGCACGATCGTGACCAACGCGGGCGACGGGCTGGCCGTGAACGTCTCCCGGCTCGACTGCGCCGACGTCGCCGCCGCCGTGCTGGCCGGCGACGACCACGACGACAAGCTCTACGACATCACCGGCGAGGAGGCGCTCAACCCGGATGGCCTCGCGGCGCTGTACACCGAACTCACCGGTAAGCCCGTCTCGGTCCAGCAGCTCGACGACGCCGCCTGGGTCGCCGCGATGAGCGCACACATGCCCGAGGCGGGAGCGCAGGCGCTCGCGACGCTCGGCCGCGCCCAGCGGCTCGGATACCAGGCGACCATCTCGACCGCCGTCCGCGACATCACCGGCCACGCGCCACGTTCGCTTCGCGACGTGCTCGCCCCGGCGCTCGCCGGCTGACGAAGTCGCCCGTGTTTGCGGGGTGTTCGCGGAGAGCCGCGAACACCCTCGGCGCCCCGAAAATGCGGGATAGCCGTACCCCCGGGACCGCTAGAATGTGGGGAGAGGAAATTGCGTTTTGCAGGCGCTTCTTAGAGAGCGTCGTCACCACTGGAGCCGTCGTCCGCGCCACCCGTTCTGTCCGACGCGGAGTGCAATCTTCCCGGTCCAGATTTGAGGTTCGTGCCGGGCGTCGGCACGCTGAAGGGAGAACGCACACTTATGGAGCAGACCACGCCGCATCCAACACTCGAGACCACGTCTCGGCCTGCCGAGGCCTTGACCGTGCGGCGCCTGTTCACCCGGCCCGGCGTTCACCCCTTCGACGCCGTCGAGTGGGAGCTGCGGACCGCTGCCGTGGGCTCCTTCCTCCAGGAGGACGTCGAGTTCCCGAAGTCCTGGTCGCAGAACGCGACCAACATCGTCGCCCAGAAGTATTTCCGCGGCCAGCTGAACTCGCCCACGCGTGAGCGCTCGGTCAAGCAGATGGTCTCCCGCGTCTCGGGGACGATCGCCGACTGGGGTCGTGCGCGCGGCTACTTCGCGACGGAAGAGGACGGCGACACCTTCGAGGCCGAGCTCACCTACATCCTTCTGAACCAGATCGCGGCGTTCAACTCGCCGGTGTGGTTCAACGTGGGCTTCGAGGAGTCCCCGCAGTGCTCCGCCTGCTTCATCCTCTCGGTTGAAGACACGATGGAGTCGATCCTCGACTGGAACACGCGCGAGGGTCGCATCTTCCGCGGCGGTTCTGGATCGGGCATCAACCTCTCCAACATCCGCGGGTCGATGGAGCCGCTGGCCAAGGGCGGCACCGCTTCTGGGCCGGTCTCCTTCATGCGCGGCGCCGACTCCTGGGCGGGCACGATCAAGTCCGGCGGCAAGACCCGCCGCGCGGCCAAGATGGTCGTGCTCGACGTCGATCACCCGGACATCCGCGAGTTCATCTGGTGCAAGGCCAAGGAAGAGGACAAGGCCGCGGCGCTGCGCGACGCCGGCTTTGACATGTCGATCGACGGCGACGGCTTCCACTCGATCCAGTACCAGAACGCCAACAACTCCGTCCGCGTGTCGGACGAGTTCATGCACGCCGTCGAGGACGACGCCGACTGGCACCTGATCGCCCGCACCACCGGCGAGCCCGTGGGCGAGCCGATCAAGGCGCGCGAGCTGATGCGCGAGATCGCGGAGGCCGCCTGGCGCTGCGCCGACCCGGGCGTCCAGTACGACACCACGATCAACCAGTGGCACACGTCCCCGAACTCCGGTCGCATCAACGCGTCGAACCCGTGCTCGGAGTAC
This sequence comes from Solirubrobacter ginsenosidimutans, assembly GCF_027587205.1. The sequence continues at coordinate 65,314 of NZ_JAPDOD010000045.1, read as the reverse complement.
ATGCACGTGGACGACTCGGCGTGCAACCTGGCGTCGCTGAACCTGATGAAGTTCCGCCGTCCCGACGGCTCGTTCGACGTCGAGATGTTCCAGCACTCCGTCGACATCATCCTGCTGGCGCAGGAGATCGTCGTGTCGCCGTCGAGCTACCCGACCAAGGAGATCGGCGAGAACGCCCGCGCGTTCCGCCAGCTCGGCATCGGCTACGCCAACCTCGGCGCCTACCTGATGGCCAACGGCTTCGCCTACGACTCCGACGAGGGTCGCGGCACGGCGGCGGCGATCACGGCGCTGATGACCGGCCGCGCGTATGCGCAGTCGGCGAAGATCGCCGCGGCGATGGGCCCGTACGACCGCTACGCGGAGAACCGCGAGGCGCACAACAACGTCATGCGCATGCACCGCGACGCGTCCTACGCGGTGCCGGACAGCGCCTGCACGGATGAGCCGCTGCTCGCTGCCGCGCGTGACACCTGGAACGAGGCCGTCGCGCTCGGCGAGCTCTACGGCTACCGCAACGCGCAGGCCTCCGTGCTCGCGCCCACGGGGACGATCTCGTTCCTGATGGACTGCGACACCACCGGCATCGAGCCCGACTTCTCGCTCGTGAAGTACAAGGAGCTCGTCGGCGGCGGCAACATGATCATCGCCAACCGCACGGTGCCGATGGCGCTGCGCACGCTGGGCTACGGCGAGGCCACGATCGAGCAGATCGAGGCGTACGTCGCCGAGCACGGCACGATCGTCGGCGCTCCGGGCCTGGCCGCCGAGCACCTCTCGGTGTTCGACGTCGCGGTGGGCGAGCGGGCCATCTCCGCCTCGGGCCACGTGAAGATGATGGGCGCGGTCCAGCCGTTCCTCTCGGGCGCGATCTCCAAGACGGTCAACATGCCGCAGGAGTCGACGGTTGACGACATCGCCGAGGCGTACATCAACGCCTGGCGCCTCGGCGTCAAGGCGCTGGCCATCTACCGCGACGGCTCCAAGACCGCGCAGGCGCTGCGCACCGACGCGCAGGACACCAAGGAGCTCGACGCGAAGGCGTCGGCGGCACTGGAGGCGGGCGAGGAGATCTTCACCTCCTCCGAGGTCGACGTGCTCGTCAAGGCCGCGGTCGAGAAGGCCGTCTCCAAGGCGATCGCCCGCGAGGACGAGCCGCTGCGCCGGCGCATGCCGCGCGAGCGCAAGTCGCTCACCCACAAGTTCTCGCTCGGCGGCCACGAGGGCTACATCACGGCCGGCATGTACGAGGACGGCACGGTCGGGGAGATCTTCCTGACCGACATCGGCAAGGAGGGCTCGACCCTCCGCGGCATGATGAACTCGTTCGCGACGGCGATCTCTATCTCGCTGCAGTACGGCGTGCCGCTGGAGACGCTGGTGCGCAAGTTCGCCTACATGCGCTTCGAGCCGGAAGGGATCACCACCAACCCGGAGATCCCGTTCGCCAAGTCGATGCCGGACTACATCATGCGCTGGCTCGCCTCGCGCTTCCTGGACGCCGACGTCCAGGAGGAGCTCGGGATCCTCACGCCTGAGGTCCGCGCGAAGAAGATCGGTGAGGACTTCAACGCCGGCGCCTCCGGCGGGTCCTCGCGCCCGGCCAACGGCAACGGCACCCCGAAGGCCCTCGCCCCGGCGCCCGCGGCGCAGGCCCCGACCAGCGCCCTGACCGAGACGCCGCCCGTGATCCCTGCCCGCCTCATGGGCCTGGATCTGGGCCCGGCGTGCAACAACTGCGGCGGCATGATGCAGCGGACGGGCTCGTGCTACACGTGCTCGAGCTGCGGCAACAACACCGGCTGCGGCTGAGATTGAAGGCGGGGCATCCCCACCGCCCCACCCCGAGGGCGTGCGTCAACGTTCCGGACGATACGCACCCATAAGAGTGCTTCACGAAGGGCCGCCATTGGCGGCCCTTCGCCGTTTCGGAGCCGATGGACTCCGCCTGAGAGCGCTGTGAGCGCAAGGGGAGTAGCTTCGGGCGTCAGTCGATAACCACTTTTCGGGGGGAGGCTCCGTGAGAGTGAGAGGGACGGCGTTGAGCGCGCTCGGATTGGCGCTCGTGTTCGCGGCACCCGCTGCGGGCCAAGGAAAGAACGTCCAGCTGGTCAAGACGATCCCTGAGGGCAAGTGGGCCACGGCGATCAACTTCCTCGAGTACCGGGACGGTGGCCACGGACATGATCGGGGGGCCGGCGGGCGCACGCTGGACGTGATGGTCGTCACGGGCCGCTTCGGTGTGAAGACGTACTCGCTCGCGGACCCGACCAAGCCGCAGCTGCTGGATGAGATCTCGTCCGAGCGACTGAAGTTGCCGGGCGACCCGGACGTGGACTTCACGCCCGACCCGGCCAAGGACGGAGATCCACATTCCACGTTCTGGCAGAACGAGGACATGGACGTCGACCAGGACCGCAAGCTGATCCTGATCTCCCGCGACCCCCGCTCCTATAACGGGACGACGTCCAACGAGCCGGGCGATCCGAACGGCGCGACCAATATCGCCGGCGTCTACATCGTCGACGCGAGCGACCCGGAGGCGCTACGGCTGCTTGCGTTCCAGCAGCTCCCGACGGGCCACACGACAACGTGCATCAACGGCTGCCGCTGGCTGTGGACCGGCGGTCCGGCCGCGACCAACAAGCAGAAGCAGCCACCGCTGAACTGGACGTTCGGGCGGCCGCTGATCGCGACCGATCTGAGCGATCCGCGCCGGCCGCGGGCGTACCCCATGCAGCCCATCGACCTCTTCCGGCGCGACGGCGTGACCGCCTACTCGCACGACGTGCAAGTCGACGACGCGGGCGTCGCGTGGGTGTCCGGCGACGGCGGCACCCGCGGCTACTGGACCGACGGCCGCCACTACGACCCGGTCGCCCGCCGCAATCGCGACGCCTCGCCGCTGAACCCGGTGCCCTACGCGGGCGGCGGCCTGCCGCAGACGGTCACCAACGACGCCGATGGCGGCTTCGAGCACAACGCCGAACGCCCGATCGGTCGCGACGCCCCGCGCGGCGACGACCGCTACAAGCGCGGCGAGCTGCTCCTGATCACCGAAGAGGACTTCGGCCCGGCCGCCGAAGGCTGCAGCAAGCAGGGCATGTTCAGCATCGCCTCGCTGAAGGGCAGCTACAACGGCGAGGCCTGGAAATCGACCAAGACCAACCCGTTCCGCCTGCAGGTCGTCGGCACCTGGAACCCGTACAAGCAGGAGGGCTCACGCCCGCCCGAGGACTTCCCCCTGGCGGACTTCTGCTCGGCGCACTACTTCGACGTCGAGGGAAGCATCGTGAGCTACGCCTGGTACGGCGAAGGAACGCGGTTCCTGGACATCTCAGACCCGGCGCACCCGCGCCAGATCGCATACTGGCGACCCAGGGACACCCTCGTCTGGGCCTCCTACATGCACAACGGCTACGTCTACACCGCCGACCACACGCGCGGGATCGAGGTCCTGAAGCTCACGGGCGGCGCGAAGGCAGCCAAGGCGGCGAAGCGCGAGGTCGTCGCACCCCCCATGTCGGCCAAGCAGCGCAGCTTCCTGTGGAGCATGTCGTCTCAGCTGAAGGGCGACCCCGCTACCGCGGGCCTCTGCTTCCTGACCGTCTGACGACCTGATCGACCTCGAACGGCCGCGCAAGCATCGCGCGGCCGTTCGGCCGTCGTGCCCGGCACGCACCTAGACAAAAGTTGGAGTGCGCAGCCCTTTCCTCACGCGACCATGCGGGCGTAGAGTCGCCCCAACGTAGGGGAGTCAGGGAGAAAGCCGTGTTCATGCCACTGTCGTACCAGCGCCTGCCAAGGCTTCGCGCCCTGCTGCTCGCCGCATGCGCGAGCCTCGCCGCGATCGGGTTCTCGTCCGCGCCCGCGCTCGCTGACGTGGTGACCGTGGTCCCGCTCATCAGCGGCTCGGGTTCCGTGTCGAGCTCAGCTGGAACCTGCACAGCCGTCAGCAAACCGAACGCTGCCATCACGGCCTGTCCCGCGGCAATCGGAATCTCGTCAGTTACCCCGCCGGCCATCTTCCCCGCGATCATTCAGCTCACCGCGGCCTCGCAGGCCTCGCCGGCGGGCCACTGGAACTTCGTGCGCTGGGACGGGAACGCACCAGGGTGTGCCGGGAGCACCGCGTTGACCTGCAGCACGGTCGCGTTCAGCGGCGGGTTCACGGCGATTGCGGTGTTCGAAGATCACACCGCCCCGACGCCCACGCAGCCGACGGTGACCTATTCGACGACGACCGATCGCACCGTGACGCTGAACTGGGGCGCCAACGAGCCGCTCTCGAGCTCCGTGTGCTCGCTTGGATCCGCGCCGTTTACCGCGTGCCCAAACGGCGCACAGACACTCACGCTCGGTGAAGGGACGTACACATTTCGCGTCCAGGGCAAGGACCTCTCGGGCAACGGTCCGGGCGCGATCAGCCCGACGGCCACGTTCCGCATCGTCGATACGACGCTGGTGAGCGGTCCGGCGAACGTCTCGAACGTGCAGTCGCCGACGTTCACGTTCTCGTCGTTGAGCGGCCTGTTTTTCGATTGCTCGCTCGACAACGCGACCATCCCGACGAGCGGTGACTGCGGAGCCAAGAACCCCGCGGACAATCGGGCGACCAAGTCCTTCACGAACCTCCCCGACGGTGTGCACACGTTCCGCATCCGAGCGAAGGACGGTCCCGAGTTCGACCGTGTGCCGATCGTGCGAACGTGGCGGGTCGACACCGTTCTGCCGGTCGCCAGGCTCGACAGCAACTCCGGGCCGGGTGCGGGCGCGCTGCAGGCCGTCAACACCGAGACGTTCAACTTCGACAACAACGAGACCGGTTCGACCTTCGAGTGCCGGCTCGACAGCGCGGCCTTCGCCCCGTGCACGTCCGGCATCGTGGTCGACCACCTGACCGCGGGCGCTCATACCTTCGAGGTGCGAGCGATCGACCTGGCGGGGAACGTCGGCGCCGCAGCCTCCCGCAAGTGGTCGGTCGCCGCCAACGACGACGACAACGACGGCTTCAATGCGCAGATCGACTGCAACGACGCCGATCCGTCGATCCGTCCCGGGGCGATCGAGATCCTCGACAACGCGGTCGACGAGAACTGCGATGGCATCGTCGGAACGACCCCGGTGGTCTTGTCGCAGAACACCAAGCCTGAGCAGATCCTCGTCACGATGGCGTTCTTCGCGACGGCCGGCAAGAAGACGACGAAGTTCACGACGCTGCAGGTCAAGAATGTCCCGCTCGGCGCGACGGTCACCGCGACCTGTAAGGGCAAGGGCTGCCCGTCGGGGCTGAAGGGCAAGGGCTTCACGAAGAAGAACGCCTTCGGCACGGTGACGCTGGCCAAGTTCATCAAGAAGCCGCTCAAGGCCAAGGACGTGATCACGGTCATCGTCTCCAAGCCGAACGCGATCAACGCGGTGAAGATCCTGACGGTGCGGGCGGGCAAGAAGCCGCTGATCACGACGAAGTGCCAGCCGCCCGGCGCGAAGTCGCCCGTCGCCTGCTGATCCTTAGAACCGCACGGTACGGTTCTCGGATGGCTACCCGGTCACCCGAGAACCGCTGAATAGCGTTCGACGCGTGACACGAGAGGCGATCCACGTGCGGCTGGCCGCGTCGGCCATGGGCGTGGTCGTCGCCGCGGCGCTGTTCGCCGCCGCGCCGGCGCGCGCGAGCGAGGACGTCGTCGTCGGCTTCGAGTCTCACGCGACGGCGGCGCAGCGGGCCACCGCGCTCGGGCACGCCGGAGCGGAGACGATCGCCCGACCCGCCGGCCTGGTCGTGCAGCAGGCGCAGGTGGCGTCCGGGCAACTTCCGCGGCTCGAGCGCGCTGATGGCGTGCGGTGGGTCGCTCCCAACCGCGAGTTCCACGTGACGACCGCGCCGACGGCGTGTGTGCCTGGGCGCGGGAACCCCGAGACGCTGCTCGTCTTCAGCGATCCGCTCGCGTGCTGGCAGTGGTACTTCGTGCCAGAGGAGGGCAACACCGGAATCGTCAGCGCGCAGCGCTGGCCGGAGGTCGAAGCCGCGCCGGGCGTCACGATCGGCGTGGTCGATACCGGCGTCGACCTCGGCCATCCCGATCTCGCCGCGCGGGCGTGGACCAACCCGGCCGACGGCACGCACGGGTTCGACGTCGTGACCGGCTCGCATACGCCGCAGGACGTCGTCGGGCACGGCACGGAGGTCGCCGGCGCCGCGGCGGCGAGCGCGGACGACCAAGGCGTCGCGGGCACGTGTCCCCGCTGCCAGGTCATGGACGTCAAGGTCTTCCCCGACAGCGAGGGTGTCGAGCCGCCTTCGGCGCGCCTCTCCGACGTGATCGCCGGGATCGACGTCGCCGCGAGCCACGATGCGTCGGTGATCAACCTCTCACTCGGCGCGGACTCGACGCCTGCGCTCCTGGACCTGTACACGAGCATCATGCGCGCGTACCCGGCGATCGTGTTCGTGGTGGCGGCCGGCAACGACTCGCTCTCGACCGACCAGAACCCGCAGTCACCGTGCGACGCGGCTGCGCGTTCGGCGAACGGGATCTGCGTCGGCGCGAGCGAGGAGGACAACTCGCTGGCGTCCTTCTCGAATTTCGGCACCGACGTGGAACTCGCCGCACCCGGCATGGGGATCTACGTCCTCTCGCACGATGGCGGCTACTCGATCGACTCCGGGACGTCGCTCTCCGCCCCGCTGGTCGCCGGCACCGCCGGAGTCCTGCGCAGCCTTGGGTCGAGCGCCCGCCAGGCGGTGCAGGCCTTGCTGGACGGCGCCGATCGGCCGGCCGCGTTCGCCCGGACGCCCGTCCCGCGCCGGCTCAGCATCGACGGCGCGCTGGACAGCTTCGCGACGATGGGCCAGGACACCGATCCCGCTCCGCAGCCGACGGCGACACCGACCCCGGTGCCCACCGCCACGCCGACACCACCGGAACCCACGCCGACACCTGACGGCGGAGCGCCCAACCGGACGCCGGATACGAGCCCGAACGGGCCGCCGGCGTCGCCTCCACGTTCTCTCGCCGCCAACCCGCGGCTGCTCAGCTTCCGCCGCGCCCAGTTCCGCTCAGGCCGGCTGCAGGTGACGCTCAGCTGCCGCGCGGCCTGCTCGGTCACCGCCCGGGTCTTCAACGGCCGCACCCAGCTCATGCAGCGGCTGGTGCGTCTCAAGCGCAGCGGGCAGACGACGCTCTCGACCCGGATGACCGCCGCCCGCTACCGCCGCCTGAAGACGCTGGAAGTGCGAGTCGACGGCTACGGCTATCCGACGTCGCACCTGTCGCGCCGCGTCGTGCGGATCCGCTGAAGCCGCTCAGTCGACGAACACGCACCCACCGGCGCAGACCACGAGGTCGAAGTAGGCGAGGCCCGCGAGCACGGTGTACGCGGTGAGCGGGAGCGTTCCGGCGAACCAGAGCGCGCCCGCCAGCCAGCCGCGGCGAACGGCGAAGCCGAGCGAATAGAACGCGACCGCCGGTATCGCGAGGACGCCCAGCACGGCCGCCCCGAGCAGCGCGGCGCCCGCGAGCCGCAAGCCGAACTCGTTGTTCAGCTCGACCAGCACGACGACGCTCGCAGCGCAGAGCGCGAGTCCGAGCAGGAAGGCGAGCCGCCCGCTGAACCAGCGCACCCCGTCGTGCCCGGCGCTGCGGCCGAAGAGCAGCGAGACGAGCGCGCCGCACGCCGGAACCGGCCAGATGACCAATGCGAGCCCGACCACGCTGGGACCGTACCCGACCGCTCGCCGCGTCACCAGTCACTAGCTACTATCATCGAAGTTACTTCGATGATGGGAGCCACCATGCGACACCGGACGTTCGGACGACTGACCGGCCCCAGGGTCTCCGAGTACGCGCTCGGCGCGGGCAACTTCGGCACCAGTTGGGGCATGGGCGCAGAGCCCGGCGAGGCGCGGCGGATCTTCGACCGCTTCGCGGAGGCGGGCGGGACGCTGATCGACACCGCCGAGGGCTACCAGCTCGGCGAGTCCGAGACGCTGCTCGGCGACTTCCTCAAGGCCGATCGCGATCACTTCGTCGTCGCCACCAAGTACTCCAACGGCGTCAACGAGCCGTCGATCAGCACGACCGGGAACGGCCGCAAGAACATGGTGCGGGCGGTCGAGGGGAGTCTGAAGCGTCTCCAGACCGACCGCATCGACCTGTACTGGGTGCACTTCCAGGACGGCGTGACGCCGATCGAGGAGATCCTGCGCGGCCTCGACGACCTCGTCACGAGCGGCAAGATCGTCCACGCCGGCCTGTCCAACTTCCCCGCCTGGCGGGTGGCGCGGGCGCAGACGATCGCGGAGCTGCGCGGGTGGACGCCGATCTCCGGCATCCAGGTCGAGTACAGCCTCGTGGAGCGCACCGCCGACCGCGAGCTGATCCCGATGGCCGAGGCGCTCGGGCTCGGCGTCACGTTGTGGTCGCCGCTCGGCGGCGGGCTGCTGACGGGCAAGTACCGCCAGAGTGACGCGGGCCGCCTGACCGACTGGAACCGGTTGATCCACACCGAGGATTCCGATCAAAAGACGCGAACCGTGGATGAGGTGCTCACGATCGCGGACGAGCTCGGCGTGCCGGCGGCCCAGGTGGCGATGGCCTGGCTGCGCGACCTCGACGCGCGCTCGACCACCTCGGTGGTGTCGATCATCGGCCCGCGCAGCGTCGTGCAGCTCGAGGACTACCTCGCCGCACTCGACGTCACCCTCACGCGCGAGCAGGCCGACCGCCTCGACGCCGTCAGCGCCCCGACGCTCGGTGTGCCGCACGCGGTGACGGCCAGCGTCCGCGACCGGGTGCTGGGCGGCGACGCGACCCGCTTCACGCTCCCCGTGATTCCGGTGGCCTGAGCCATGCGGCGGACGAGCTTCGCGGACGCTGAATGCCCGATCGCGCTCGGCCTCGAGTCGGTCGGCGAGTGGTGGACGATCCTGATCCTGCGTGACGTGTTCGACGGCTTCAGCCGCTTCGACGACCTGCAGCGCAACCTCGGGATCTCCCCCAGCATGCTCGCCCGCCGGCTGAAGGCGATGGTCGACGCCGGCCTGCTCACGAAGCAGCGCTACTCCGAGCACCCGCCACGCGACGAGTACGTGCTGACCGAAGCGGGCACCGCGTTCCGCCCGGTCATCCTGGCGCTCTACACGTGGAGCGAGAACCACGTCACCGGCCACGCCCGCAAGCTCATCCCGATCGACCGCACGACCGGCGAGGCGATCGAGCCGGTGGTGATCGATCGCAAGACGGGCCGCCCGATCGAGGAGCTCGACGTCGCGTTCATCGCCGGCGAGACCGCCGGCGAGGGCATGCGGCAGCGTTACGCCGCCGCCGCTCAGAACGGGCACTCGTAGGCGTCCGGCGGGCAGCCGGACGCCGCGATGGTCCAGATCAGGCCGAACAGCAGGTAGGGGGCGAGCGGAAGCGCCAGCACGCAAGCGGCGATGCCCACGACCAGCCAATCCGCGAGCCAGTATCCGAGCGAATAGAACGCGACCACCGGGAGCACGCCGAGGCCGACCGTCGCCAACACGATCGACCACACGAAGGCGCCGCTTGAGACGTTTGGATCGTGCGCGTGCAACGGGATCACGAGGAACGCGCCCATCGCGATCACGGCGAGCATCGCCAACCACCCGCTCAACCAGGGCCGCTTGCGCTTGCGCATGGCGACGCCGCAGGCACTCGTCAACAGCGTGAAACCGACCAGCGCGACCGGCAGCAGCAGCGCCCACATGCCTCGGAAGGTAGGCCGCACGATGCGGCAGGAGAAGAGGCCTCGCAACGTGGTGATCACCGGGACGGCGGTCTCGCGCTAGCCTCCGCGCCGCCGTGCAGCCGCTCGAGATCCGCGTCGCGACCGAAGCCGAGTTCGACGCCGTCGGCGACCTCTGCGTCGCCGCCTACGCGCCGTTCCTCAGCCAGGCGGGGAACTACGCCGACGTCCTCCGCGACGCCGCGGCCCGCGCACACGCCGCCGAGTTGCTGGTCGCGGTGGACGCGGAACAGCTGCTCGGCACCGTCACGTTCGTGCCCGACGGCGGCCCGCTGGGCGAGATCGCCACCGACGACGAGACCGAGTTCCGGATGCTCGCCGTCTCCCCCGCCGCGCAGGGCCGCGGCGTCGGGACCGAGTTGCTGCGCCGCGTGGTCGAAGAGACGGCGAGCCGCGGCCGCGCCGGCGTCGTGTGCTCGAGCCAGCCGGCGATGCGCGCGGCGCACCGCATCTACGAGCGGCTGGGCTTCACGCGCGACCCGCAGCGCGACTGGTCGCCGCTGCCGGGCGTGGACCTGCTCGCCTTCGCGCTCCTGCTCTAACTAGAAAGCAGGTCGAGCAGTTCGGTGATGACCGGGGTGCGTTCGACGGCGGTCGACGTGACGAGCCCGATCGTGTGCTCGATCAGCGGGTCCACGAGCGGGATCGCTCGCAGGTCGGCGGGGAGCGGGTTGGCGTCGAGCCACGTGTGGGCCGTGATGCCCGGGAGCCCCGCACGCGCGTGGGCGACGAGCGTGGAGACGGAGTTCGTCTCGACCGCGGGGTTCGGCGTCGCGCCCGCGGCGCCGAACGCGCCGTCGACGATCCGCCGATGCTGCATGTCCGGCGTCAGCAGGCAGAGCGGCAGGGTTGCCGCCTCGGCCCACGTCACCGACACGCCGAACGGCGAGTCGGCGGGCGTGACCAGCAGGTAGTGCTCGCTCCAGAGCGGGACCGCGTCCACGCGCGCGAGCGGCTCGTTGTCGAGGTACGTGAGCCCCGCCTCGAGCTCGCCGTGCTCGAGCCCGTGCGCGATCTGGCGCGAGCTCATCGAGATCAGCCGCACGCGCATGCGCGGATGGCGCTCGCGGAAGCGCGCGGTGATCATCGGCGACAGCGGGAGCGAGGTGGGGATCGCGCCGATCCGCAGCGTGCCCTCCAGGCCGCCGCGCAGGCGGCTCGCCTCCTGCTGCAGCGACTCCAGGTCGGCGAGCGCCCGCTGCGCCCACCCGAGGATCAGCTCGCCTTCGGGGGTGAGCGCCTCGAACTCGCGCGCGCGCCGCACCAGCGGCACCCCGAGCTCCCGCTCCAGGCTCCGGATACCGGCCGAGAGCGTCGGCTGCGAGACGTGGCACGCGACCGCCGCGCGACCGAAGTGGCGCTCCCGGTCCAGGGCGGTCAGGTATTCGAGTTGGCGGATGAACACGATAGGTCGCGTCTATCAAAGCATTCATCGCAGCAGTTGGACAATTGCGGCTTCTAGCGCGACAGTTCGCGCCGTGTCGCGCAATCTGGTGGAACTGGTCCGGCGCCACCATGAGCAGGGAGCGCCCACCGCGCTCGAAGTGCTCAAAGAGGCGATGGATCAACGGGGAGAGATCACCGACGACGACCGCAGGGTCGCCGCGGAGCGCTCGGGGCTGCCCGAGGCGGCGGTGCACGGCGTGTCGACGTTCTACGACGACCTGCTCGTCCCGCGCGGCGAACGCCACGTGCGCGTGTGTACCGGCACCGCCTGTTTCGCGGCCACCGGCGACGCTCACGTCGACACGATCGAGGACGCGCTTGGCCTGAAGCTGGGCGAGCGCAAGGACGACAAGTCCGTCTCGCTGGCCGAGACCGTCTGCCTCGGCTACTGTCACGCCGGCCCGGCGGTCAGAGACGGCGACACGATCGACGCCGGCCCCGGCGCGATCGAGCGGCTGCTGGCCAACGCGAGCATCCCCGCGCCCGAGCCCGTCTTCCTCAGCTTGCTCGACGAACCCGTCCTCACCCGCCCCGGCGACTGGTCGGGCTACGCGAAAGCGCTCCAGGGCACGCCGGAGGAGCTCCTCGCCGCGGTCAAGGCGGCCGACGTCAAGGGCCGCGGCGGCGCCGGCTTCCCCGCGGGCATGAAGTGGGAGTTCGCCGCCAAGTCGCCCAACCCCGACAAGGTCATCGTCGCCAACGGCGACGAGGGCGACCCCGGCTCCTACATCGACAAGCTGCTGATGGAGGAGAACCCGCACCTGCTGCTCGAGGGCCTCGCGCTCGCGGGCTACGCGGTCGGCGCCGCCCACGGCTTCGTCCTCACCCGCTCCGAGTACCCGCGCTCCAAGCCCGCCCTCGACCGGGCGATCGAAGAAGCGCGTGCGCAAGGTCACCTCGGAGAGCGCTTCGACATCACGATCGTCGAGGGCGCCGGCTCCTACGTGGTGGGCGAGGAGACCGCCCTGCTCGCCTGCCTGCAGGGACTCAGAGGGACGGTCTCCGCGCGCCCCCCGTTCCCCGCCGAGCGCGGTGTCCACGGTCTTCCCACGGTCGTCAACAACGTCGAGACACTCTGCAACATCGCCTTCATCGCCAAGCACGGCGCCGACGCCTACAAACAACTCAGCCCCGAAGACGCGACCCCCGGCAGCAAGATCGTCTGCTTCAACGAGCGCTTCGCCAAGCCCGGCGCCTACGAGGTCCCGTTCGGCATGACGGTCCGCGAGCTGTGCGAGGACGTCGCCGGCGGCATGGCCAGCGGCAAGGCGATCAAGGCGCTGCAGATCGGCGGCCCGCTCGCGGGCATCCTCCCTGGGCACAAGCTCGACACGGTCTTCGACTTCAAGGCGCTCGCGCAAGAGGGCTGCATGGTCGGCCACGGCGGGATCGTGGCGTTCGAAGAGCTGACGGACATGCGCGCCGTCGCCACCCACCTGCTGCACTTCGGCGCCGCGGAGAGCTGCGGCAAGTGCTTCCCGTGCCGGATCGGCCTCCAGCGCGCGCACGCGATGTTCAAGAGCGACGAGCGGGTAGACCGTGAGCGTCTGGAACAATTGCTGGAGACGCTGGAGCTCGGCAGCCTGTGCGCTCACGGCGGTGGCATGCCCGCGCCGATCCGCAGCCTGCTCGCCCACTTCCCCGAAGAGCTGGGGCTGAAGTGATCACGTTCGAGATCGACGGCCGGGAAGTCACCGTCCCACCGGGGACGACGGTGCTCGACGCCGCCCGCGCGAACGACACCGAGATCCCGACGCTGTGCTTCGACGAGCGCCAGGCCCCGTTCGGCGCCTGCCGCGTGTGCCTCGTCGGCATCGAGGGCGCGCCCGGGCCGGTCGCCTCCTGCACGACGGTCGCCCGCGAGGGGATGAAGGTCTCGACCGACGACACGACCGCCCGCCGCGTCGCCACCGCGGTCGTCGAGCTCGTCCTCTCCGAGCTGCCCGAGCCGCCGGCCGAGCACACCGAACTTGCGCAGGTCGCCCGGATGCTCGACGTCGGCGAGCCCCGCTGGCCAGGGACGCAGCACACCCGCGAGGTCGACGAGCGCCACCCGTACCTCGCGATCCAGCACGAGTTCTGCATTTCGTGCGGGCGCTGCGTGCGCGCGTGCGACGAGGTCCAGGGCACGTTCGCACTGACCGCGACCGGCCGCGGGTTCCAGGCCAACATCGCGGCGGGCCTGGACCAGGGCTTCCGCGACTCCGTCTGCGTGTCCTGCGGCGCCTGCGCCGACACCTGCCCGACCGACGCCATTACCGAGATCTCCCTGCTAGACCTGGTGAGGTAGCCATGTTCGACTCGACCGTCACTACGACCTGTGGCTATTGCGGCGTCGGCTGCCGCCTCGAGGCTCACGCCCGCAACGGCAAGGTCGCGTCGATCAGCCCGGCGCTCGACGGCCCCGCCAACGAGGGTCACACCTGCCTGAAGGGCCGCTTCGCCCATCAGTTCTCCCGCCGCCGCGACCGCCTCACCTCCCCGCTGATCAAGGAGAACGGGGAGTTCCGGATCGCGACCTGGGAAGAGGCGATCCACCGCATCCAGACCGAGCTCGGCCGCATCAAGCGCGACCACGGCCCGGACGCGATCGCCGGCCTCGCCTCGTCGAGAGCCACCAACGAGGACTGCTACGCGATGCAGCGCCTGATGCGCGCCGCGATCGGCACCAACAACATCGACAACTGCAGCCGCGTCTGCCACTCGCCGACCTCGTTCGCCCTGCGCAAGTCGTTCGGCCTCTCGGGCGCGACCGGCTCCTTCAGCGACTTCGACCACACCGACGCGACGATCCTGATCGGCGCCAATCCGACCGAGGGCCATCCGGTCGTCGGCGCCCGTATCAAGCAGGCGACGCTGCGCGGGATGAAGCTCGTGACGATCGACCCGCGCCGGATCGAGCTCGCCGACTACGGCGTCCTGCACCTCAGCCCGCGCCCCGGTTCCAACGCCGCCGTGATGCTCGGCATCGCCCACGTGATCCACCGCGACGGCCTCACCAAGCCCGACTTCATCGAGGCGCGCACGGTCGGCTACGACACGCTGCTCGAGCTGCTCCCGCAGTACACGCCCGAGATCGTCGAGGAGATCTCCGGCGTCCCCGCCGCGGACATCACCAAGGCCGCCCACATCTACGGCGAGGCCGACAACGCCTGCTTCAGCTGGGGCCTCGGCGTGACCGAGCACAAGTACGGCTCCGAGGTCGTGCAGCTGATCTGCAACGTCGCGCTGATGACGGGCAACGTGGGTCGCGCGGGCGCCGCCCTGCTCCCGCTGCGCGGCCAGAACAACGTGCAGGGCTCGAGCGACATGGGCGCGCTGCCGGACACCTACACCGCCTACCGCTCCGTCGGCGACGAGGGCACGGCGAAGCTCTTCGAGGACGAGTGGAACGTGAAGGTCCCGCGCGAGAAGGGCTACACGATCCCGCAGATGTTCGACGCGGCGGTCGCGGGCGACCTGAAGGCGATGTACATCTTCGGCGAGGACGTCGCGCAGACGGACCCGAACACCGCGCACGTCGTCGCGGCGCTCGAGAACCTCGAGTTCATGGTCTGCCAGGACATCTTCGAGACCGAGACGACCCGGTACGCGGACGTGATCCTGCCCGCCAGCTCGTTCCTGGAGAAGCAGGGCACGTTCACCAACGCCGAGCGCCGCGTGCAACTCGTCGAACCCGCGATCACCCCGCCCGGCGGCGCGAAGACCGACTTCGAGATCATCAAGCTCGTCTCGTCCGCGCTCGGGCACGAGCTTCCGTGGGAGACGCCCGCCGAGGCGATGGACGAGGTCGCCAAGCTCACCCCGCACTGGAGCGGGATCAGCCACGCGCGGCTCGGCCGCAAGGGCCTGCAGTGGCCGGTCGCGCCCGACGGCACCGACGCGCCGATCCTCTACGAGGACCACTTCGAGCTCCCCGGCGGCAAGGCGCACTTCGCTGCGCTGCCCTACAAGGCGCCCGGCGACGCCGCCGACGAGGAGTTCCCGCTGATCCTCGTGACCGGCCGCCGCCTGCAGCACTACAACGCGGGCACGATGACCCGCCGCACGGGCAACGTCGAGCTCAACGACCGCGACTACATCGAGATCCACCCCGACGACGCCGACCGCCTCTGGATCAACGACGGCGACGTGATCTCGGTCCGCAGCCGCCAGGGCCGCACGGAGATCACCGCGCAGATCACCGACCGGATCGAGCGCGGGCACGTCTTCACCACGTTCCACTTCCCGGAGACCCGGACGAACCTGCTGATCGGCAGCTCGTCCGACGTCAATACGTCCTGCCCGGAGTACAAGGTGATCGCGGTCGACGTCCGGCCGATCGGCGAGGAGGCGTCCCTGACGCCGGCGCTCGCCAGTGCATGAGCTGAGCCGCACCGTCGTCCACGACGGCATCAGCGACGAGGTCGCGATCGAGGAGCCGCTGGAGATCCGCGTCGACGGCGCCCCACTGGCCGTGACCATGCGCACGCCCGACAACGACGAGGAGCTCGCGCTCGGCTTCCTCTACGGCGAAGGGCTGATCACCGAGGCGCGGCCGGTCGGGCTGACCGAGGACTTCGCGGTCAACACGATCGAGGTCACAGGCCCGCTGCTGCGAGACCCGTCCGCCCGCTCCTTCTACACGACGTCCTCGTGCGGGGTGTGCGGCAAGGGCGCGCTCGAGGAGGTCGCGATCCATGCGCCGAACCTCCCGCCCGGCCCGACGATCGACCGCGCGCTGCTCGCCGACCTGCCGGAGCGGCTGCGCCAGCCGGGCTTCGCCCGCACCGGCGGCCTGCACGCCACCGGCCTGTTCACGCCCGACGGCGAGCTGGTCCACGTGCGCGAGGACGTCGGCCGCCACAACGCGATGGACAAGGTCATCGGCCGCGCCCTGCGCGAAGGCCTGCTGCCGCTGCACGACCACATCCTGTGCGTCTCCGGCCGGCTCTCGTTCGAGCTCGTCCAGAAGGCCGCGGTGGCGGGAGCGCCGATCCTGGTCGGCGTCGGGGCGCCGACATCGCTCGCCGTGTCCCTGGCCGAAGATCGTGGGATGACGCTCGCCGGCTTCGCCCGAATGGGCAGGATCAACGTGTATGCGAGGCCCGAGCGCGTCACCTAATACCCCGTGGCGGGTATCCCGAAGTGGTATGCATTTCCAGGAGCACCACTTCCGCAACCTCGGACGCGCCCGCGATCACCTGACGGAGACGATCATCAGCCTCCAGTCGGCGACCGAGCGGATGACCGGTGACGACTGGATCGATGCGACGGTGCTGCTCAACGACATCACCGAGGACATCGGCCCTCGCCTCGCCCGCCTGCGGACCTCCGCGTCGCAGCGCTTCGACGAGCTCACCCGCCTGAACGACTTCGAGGACATGCGCACCGGCCGGATGCCGTTCCCCGACGAGCGGCTTCCGACGACCGAGCCGCCCGCCCGCCCGGCGCCCCCCACCGACCTCCCCCCGCGCCTGGAGGCGCCCAACGCCAAGCGGGGCGCCGCGCTCGTGGCCAAGCACGGCGGCGTCGAGGCCGCGATGATGGCCTACGCGCCCGACAGCCACGAGTTCGACGACATCCAGGCCTACCGCTACGTCAGCACCGGCAAGCGCCCGAAGGGCTGGATCCCACCGATCGTCTAAGCGACGATCGCGTCGAGCGCGGCCTCGAGGTAGGGCACCAGCTCGCCGGCGTCGTCGTCTGAGAGCCCGGAGTGCCCGAGCACGTCGCGCATCAGCTGGACGCCGGAGCACACGGCGATCAGCAGCAGCGCACGCCCGGCGGCGTGGGGACCGGCGAGCCCGTCGGTGACCGCACGGTGGTAGTTGGCTTCGAGGTGGGCGCGCATGATCGCGGCCGCCCGCTCGTTGGAGGCCGAGCGCAGCGCGATCAGCAGCCCGTCGGCCGGGCCGTCCCCGTGGTCTGACAGCAGGGCACGCGCCGCCTCGTGGTTGTGCCCGGGTCCGAGCAGCAGCGTCTTCTCGAACGCACGCTCCACGACCTCGGTGAACAGGCCCTCCTTGGAGCCGAAATAGCGCCCGATCAGCCGTGCATCGACGCCCGCGGCGGCCGCGATCTCACGCGTCCCCGCCCCGTCGTAGCCGAACTCGGCGAACACCTCGCGCGCCGCGATGAGCACCGCCTCGCGGGTGGCGGCGGCGTCGCGACGGCGTCGCGGAGCCGATTCGACGTCGTTCGTCACCCGAACGAGCATACGTCCCTGGACAAGTCCTCAGTTGAGGACTACGATAAGTCCCCAGGTGAGGACAATTGCATCCGAAAGGCACGACATGACCATTCCCACTCGATCCCTCGGCGGCGCCGTCGAGGTCGGAGCCGTCGGCTTCGGCGCGATGAGCTACGCCCTTCCCTACGGGCAGCAGGCCTCGGACACCACCGACCGGCCCGAGGACCTGATCGGCCGCGCGCTCGAGCTCGGCGTCACGCTGATCGACACCGCCGACATCTACGGCGAGAGCGAGGAGATCATCGGCCGGGCGATCGCGGGCCGGCGCGATGACGTCGTCCTGGCCACCAAGTTCGGCATCGTCAGCTCGCCGACCGACACCCGTCCCGCCCAGCTCAACGGGACGCGCCCCTATATGCGCGAGCGCCTCGAGCGCTCGCTCAAGCGCCTCGGAACCGACCACGTCGACCTCTACTACCTGCACCGCGTCGACCCCAGCGTGCCGATCGAAGAGACGGTCGGCGGCATGGCCGAATTCGTGACCGAGGGCAAGGTCCGCCACCTCGGCCTGTCCGAGGCGGCGGCCGACACGATCCGCCGCGCGCACGCCGTGCACCCGATCACCGCGCTGCAGACCGAATGGTCGCTGTGGTCGCGCGAGATCGAGGACGAGATCTTCCCTCTGACGCGCGAGCTGGGGATCAGCGTCGTGCCGTTCAGCCCGCTCGGCCGCGGGGCGCTGACCGGCACCATCGCCTCGCGCGACGACCTGCCCGCGAACGACTACCGGCGCAAGATGCCCCGGTACGCCGAGGGCGTGCTCGACGCCAACCTCGCCACGCTGACCGTCGTCCGCGAGATCGCCGAAGCCCAAGACGCGACCCCCGGCCAGGTGTCGCTGGCCTGGCTGCTCGCCAAGGCGCCCGACTTGGTGCCGATCCCCGGCACCCGCCGGATCGCCTATCTGGAGCAGAACGCGCACGCCGCGCAGGTGACGCTCGCCGAGGACGAGCTGGCCCGCCTCGACGCCGTCACCGTCGTCGGCGCGCGGGAGACCGTCCTCGACGGCAACTGGACCGACGGCCTCACCCCCGCGCCCTAGGACCCTCGAGGGACGAAAGTCAACTGCGCCGGGTGGGGGAGGGGGAGTGGCAGTGCCACCCGTCCTGGGCTGGCGTGGGTCCGCTCGGCGCGCGGCTCTGTTGGGGTCGAAGTGCCGTGCTGGGATACCGACAGTTACGGGCGTGGTACTGACACCCCGGTCCGCGCCGGACCTTCCGGTGATCGGTTTCGGCGAGCAACGAAGTCATGCGCGAAGGGGGTGTGTAACGAGAGCTTCCGGTCAGGACGCTCTCGTTCCGCACCCCCACCAACGCGCCACATCGAACAGTACGAACCTGATCGAAACCCGCGATCCGACCCTCAAACGCGCACGGTCAACCACGGCGACCGGGCTAGGGCCTCGGCAACCTCCGCATCGTCGACGTCAGCGGCATCATCGGCGTGCGCTTGCGCGCCCCCGTGGCCGGCAGCGACGTCACCACCTCCGGCTCGTAGCGCGACTTCTCCTCGTGGTCGAGCGCGGCGACCAGCGCCCGCGGCGCGAACGACACCATCGGGTTGGAGAACACCCGCTGGGAGTCGCTCGCGCACTCCGGGCAGGCGACCGACGCCGGCGCGGTACCGATGGGTCGAAGCACCTCGAATGCGCCATCACGCTCGCACCGGTATTCGTAGATCGCCATCTTCGGCCCCTTTCTAGTTGGCCGATCGTGGGACTTGCATGCCCTGCTTGACCTGGTGTGGCTTGCCGGGGCCCGGGGCGACGTCGAAGTCGAAGATGCGCCGCGGGATGTAGACCGTCGCGCACGAGTTCGGGATGTCGACGACGCCGGAGAAGCGGCCCTCGATCGGGGCCGAGCCCAGGATCATGTAGGCCTGGATGTCGGTGTAGCCGAACTGCATCAGGTAGTCGATCGCGTGGTGGCACGCGCGCTCGTAGGAGAGTTGCGAGTTCAGGTAGTGCTGCTTGCCCGCGAGGTCCACGGACACGCCGGAGAAGGCGATCCACTCCGAGTACTGCGGGTCGCGCAGGCCCGGCATGAAGATCGCGTTCTCATAGATCCCGTACGTCGCCATTCCGCCCTTGATCACGTCGACGTGCAGGTCCATGAACCCGCCCATCTCGATCGCGCCGCAGAACGTGATCTCGCCGTCGCCCTGCGAGAAGTGCAGGTCGCCGAAGGACAGCTTCGCGCCGGGGACGAACACGGGATAGAAGACCCGCGTCCCCGCCGTGAAGTTCTTGATGTCCTGGTTGCCGCCGTTCTCGCGCGGCGGCGCGGTGCGAGCGGCCTCGCTCGCGACGCGGTTGAACTCGTCGCCTTCCAGCGAGCCGAGGATGGCGCTGTCGGGGAGCGGCGGGAGCGCCAGCGGCGGCACGCGGTCCGGATCGGTCGCGATCAGGTCGGTCTCGCGCTTGGTCCACTTCGCCAAAAGCTCCGCCGACGGCGCGGTCCCCATCAGGCCCGGGTGGTGGATGCCGACGTACGAGCATTCCGGGATGTGGCGCGAGGTGGCGACGTCGCCCGTGAAGTCCCAGATCACCTTGTAAGCGTCCGGGAAGCGCTCGGTCAGGAAGCCACCGCCGTTGGACTTGGCGAACACGCCGGTGTAGCCCCAGCCCATGCCCGAGAGCGGGCCTTCGTCCTCCTGATCGCACGCGTCTATCTCGAGGATGTCGACGACGAGCAGGTCGCCCGGCTCGGCGCCTTCGACGTGGAACGGCCCGGTGAGGACGTGCACGCCCGGAAGCGGCGCGTTGCGCACGTCCTCGGCGGAGTCGTCGTTCTTGATCGCCCCGTCGAACCACTCACGGCAGTCCGCCCGGAACACGTCGCCGGGCCGGACGCTGACCGGCGCCGGGATGTCCGGGTGCCAGCGGTTGTGCCCGACGTGCTTCTGGTCGGTGAACTTCTTGGTGTTATCGAGCGGGAACAGATTCTTCGGCATGGGCCGACTCCTCCACTTCGATGGATGACCGTGCTAGGCCGGAACGGCCTGGCGCCCGACGCCCTCCTGCTGCGAGCGCTCGGCGGCCGAGAGAGCGAGGTGCTCCTCGGGCGTCGTGATGTCCGCGACCTCGACCGGCTCAAGCTCGGTCGAAGCCCCCTTCAGCAGGACGAAGGCCAGCGTCGCGAAGCAGAAGGGCAGTGTCAGGGCCGGCAGGCCCCACGGGATGAAAAGCGTCCCGATGGCGCCGAACAGCATCGCCGCGAACACGGCACAGGCGACCGCGAGCACGCCCGAGCGCCACGTCAGGACGAAGAACACGCCGCCGACGGCGAGCGCGGCGTCGAACGAGTTGAAGCCCCATAGTCCGTTGTAGATCGCGACGCCATTGGCCCCGAGCGCCAGGCCCGTGAGCATCCCGACGGTCGAGCCGACGACCGCGAAGATCGCCGCGATCCGTGAGCACACCGCGATGCCGACCACGATGACGATCCCGGCGACGATGCTGTTGGCGAAGAACAACTGGCCGATGCCGCGGAAGATCGCGTTCAGAACGCCCTCGAGGTTGTTCGCCGTCGCGGCGTCCGCCGCGGAGCGCAGCGTGTTGCTGACGCTGCCGCGCGTGACCTGCGCGTCGGCCGGAGCGATCAGCCCGCCCACCCGGCCGTTGGCGAAGTTCAGCGCGCCGATCAGGAAGATCAGCGTGATGAAGTTGAACGCCAGCGTGAACGGCGGCACCGCGTGGGCGCCGATGAACACGTTGGCCAGCGCGGCGTGCAGGATCGTCGACAACGACGCCCCGAGCACGATCCAGACCATCACGACGATGTCCCAGTCCGGCTGCAAGAACAGCGACAGGGCGCCGCCTACGAGCACGCCGTTGAAGCCGAACAGGCCGGCGCGGATCGCGCCGCGGTCCATCCCGATCACGATCGCCGCCAAGGTCGAGACCACGACGCCGAGCAGGCCGGCGAACCCCAGCCAAGGCTCACCGATGAACATGGCGATGACGATCGCCAACCCCGTGACCGGGTTGTTCATGAAGCACACCTGACCTACGCCACGCAGGCAGGAGTCGACGAACGCAAGGAGCGGATTGCCGTCGGCACGCTCGCCCCAGGCCTGCATGGTTCCGTTGACCGACACGCCGCCTCCTCAGGTTCGGGTAGGTCGTCGGCGAGGATTCAATGGACCTGTCGCGGGCGGGTCAAAAGGCTGGAAGCACTGCTTTCACACCGGCGGCGAGTAGATTCCGCACAGTCCCATGCCGTGGCCTCCGGTGATTAGCCATGCTTGACACGCACGCGTCCGAGCAACGGGTGAGCACGGGCCTGGATGCGCTCGACGCCGTGCTCGGCGGCCTTTACTGGGGCGACAACGTGGTCTGGCAGCTCGACGGGCCGTCGCCCGAGCCGTTCTACCGCGCGATCGCCCGGCTCCCGGACGTCTTCATCACCAAGACCTCGATCTCGATCGCCGGCACCACGACCTATCGAGACGTCGATTCGATGGAGGTCGTCGAGGCCGGCACACGCGGCCCGTTCGCGCGACCCGCGGATCTGCTGCGCGAGGTGCATCGCCTCAGCCAGCCACGCGGCCACCGGCTGATCCTGTTCGACTCGCTCGACGCGATGGTGCACGCGTGGGGCGCCGGGCGGGCGCGCGACTTCTTCGCGCGCTGCTGCCCGATGCTGCTCGAGCTCGGCGCGATCGCCTACTGGTCGATGGACGCCCAGGCGACCCCGGCCACGGTCCGCGACACGGTCCACGCGGTGACGCAGTGCGTGCTCAACGTCGACGAGCGCAGCGTGCGGGTCGCCAAGGCCGAAGGACGCGACGACAGCGTGCGCGGCACGGTCCTGCACTGGCACCAGGAGGGCGGGCGGCCGATCGTCGCCACGGCGGAGATCGTCGGCCGCGTCGCCGCCTCGATCCGTGCCGTTCGCCGGTCACGCCATCTCAGCCAGCACGACCTCGGCGACCTCGCGGGTGTCTCGGCGAGCGCGATCTCCCAGGTGGAGCACGCCGAGCGCGGCCTCTCGCTGGCGACGCTGGTGCGCCTCAGCAGCGCGCTCGGCGTGACGATCGACGACCTGCTGCGCGGCAAGGACCCCGGCACCTACCGCATCGGGCGCCGGACCGACGACCCGCAGGGCGGCTTCGAGCGCACGGTCTCCCTCTTGGGCGACGACAACACCGACCTCTGGATCGACCTCGTCCACCTCGGCCCGCGCGAGGCCGGCGCGCCGACGCGGACACGCGCCGGCACCGGCATCGTCGGCGTCGCGAGCGGCCTCGTCCAGGTGCAGGTCGCGGGCCAGACGCCCGCCGTCCGCCACGGCGAGGTCCTGGTCGCCGACAGCGAGTTCATCGCCGGCTGGCGCAACCTCGGCCAGAGCGAGGCGGAGCTGTTCTGGATCGTGTCCGCTGCCCGCGGCTAATCGTTGGGCGGCATTGCGTCCTTCGGCGCGTAGCGGTGGTGCAGCGCGAGCAGGTTGCCGTCGGGGTCGGAGAAGAACGCCTGGTGGCAGACGCCGGAGTCCAGCACCCCGCCGCTGAACTCGATCCCGTGCTGCTCGAGCTCCGCGCGCGTGGCCGCGACGTCGTCGACGGCGAGCGCGACCATCGAGCTGCTCGGCGCGAACTCGATTCCGAACGCGTCGGACTGCATCACGGCCAGCGTGAGGTTGCCGGCCTGGTACTCGGAGGCGGGCATCTTGCCCCACGTCTTGACGAACGGCAGGCCGAGGGTCTCGCCGTAGAACTTGGCGGCCTTGGTGTGGTCACGCACCTGGAGTGCGACGAAGTCGACGCCGGAGATGTCGGGCATGCGGCGCACAATACGCGCCGTGAGCATCGCCATTGAGCCCTGGGCCGAGGACGACCTGCCACTGGTGCAGGCACTGCTCGGCGACCCCGTGATGATGGAGCACCTCGGCGGGCCTGAGGACCCGGACAAGATCGTCTCGCGCCACCGCCGCTACCTCGGCGACCCCGGCATCTTCAAGATCGTCGTCGACGGCGTCGGCGCCGGCTGGGTCGGCTATTGGGAGCACGAATGGCAGGGCGAGCAGATCTACGAGATCGGCTGGTCCGTGCTCCCCGCCTTCCAGGGCCGGGGCGTCGCGGGCGAGGGCACGCGGCTGGCGCTCGAGGCGGCGCGTGCCGCCGACGGACCCCGCGTCGTCCATGCCTTCCCCGTGCCGGACAACGGACCGTCCAACGCGATCTGCCGCAAGTGCGGGTTCACGTTCTTGGGCGAGGTCGAGTTCGAGTTCCCGAAGGGCCGCTGGGCGCCCAGCAACGATTGGCTCTACGACCTCAGCGCGACGACCGACCGCAGATGACGGGACTCGACCCGCTGGGTCATTGCCGCAGCCGCAGCATCTAGGCACCAGAATTCACACCGATGGCCGAAGGGCTGTGTGATCAGCGTTGCCACAACGATCGACGTTCGGAATAGAGTCTGCACGTGACCATCGAGCCTCGGGAGCTGCTGGTGCGCTATCTGCCACACGATCGGTCGTGGGCGGAGTGGATTGCCTGGCAACTGGAGGACACCGGCTACCCGACGAGGTTGCAGGTGATCAGGCCCGACACGCTCGAGATCGACTCCCAGAGCGGCGCGGCAGGACCGCTGATCACCGTCTCGCCGAGTCGTCCGTTCACGGATCTCACCGAGCCGAGCACGCGACGCGTCGCGATACGAGTCCGAGACGTCGAAATCGAGTGGGCTGACTCGCACGTGGTGGACTTGGTCGGTCTAGATGAAACGGAGGCGCGGCGGAGTGTGCTCGCCGTGCTCGGCGACCTGGGAGCGGTGGCGCGGGAGACGCACGACGCGTCGGGAGACCAACGAGCGCGCTTCCGGCGACTCTTCCGCCGGCGGACGAAACCATCCACCCGGCCGCCGCTTCCGCGAAGCTCGGATGAGTGGCGGACCGCCGTGACCCGTCGACACGAGGTGTTCACGCGCGGCGGACGGTTCCCGGACCGGCTCGGCACGTGGAACGTGCCGGAGGGAGCGACGCTACTCGATCTGGCGTTCTACATCCACACCGCGATCGGCTCCCAGGCCACGGGGGCGCTGGTGAACGGGCGCGAGGTCGACTTCCTTGGGCACGTCCTCGAACCCGGCGACATCGTGGAGATCATCCGCGCCGACACGATCCAGCGTACGGAAGCCGACGTCGAGAACGTCAAGACGCCCCGGGGACATCGAAAGCTGCGCGAGGCGCTCAGGGCCTTCCCGGTCATCAGGGGCCGCCTGCGACTCCTCGAACACCTGGCCGGATACGGATTGCGGCCGAGCCGCGACGATCTCGACCCCGCCGTCGAGCAGATCGCCGGACGATTCGGCGGGACCCACGAAGATTCCACGGCAACCAGGATGTACACCCGAATTGCCGACGGACGGTCGACGCCGGGGGAGGTGGCGTCGGCGGTGATCGACGCGCTCGGACGACTCCTCCGCGTCGTGACCGTCCTGCCCGACGGCCGGACGGTGACCGGCAGCGCGGGCGGTTTGCTGCAGGTTTGGGCCCAGGATGGGACGCCAGCCGACGCGCTCGATCCACACATCGGTTCGGTGTGCGGAATCAGCGCCCTGGGGTCGGCTCGAGTCGGATCTGCCGATACCGATGGCGGCCTATGGATCTGGGATCTCACGACAGGCGACTCGCACGTTGCGTTCTCGCTGCCCGTGCCGTGCGCGGCCATGGCAGCATGGCCATCGCCACCGCGTGTCGGAGTAGCCGGGATCGACGGCTCGATTCGCATCGAGGCGATCGATCAGGAAGTGGGCGAGTGGCCGGAGTTGCGATGCCCTGCCTACATCGAGGCACTCGTCGCCGCACGCGACGGTCCGAGACTGTTCGCTGGCTGCCGCGACGGTTCGATCCACGGCTGGGACGTCAACACGGGTCAGGAGTTCCTGAACCACGCACCACACGCCGACAGGGTGCTCGCGCTCGCCGTCACCACCGACGGACAGACGGTGTGCTCGGGCGCGGCCGATGGCTCGACCGCGGTGCTGGAGACTTCAGACGCTCGGCCTCGCGCGGGCCCCAGGCACCCGGCCGCCGTGCATGCACTCGCGGTTGCCGCGGACGGGCGTTTCGTGTCCGGATGCGCGGACGGCGTCATCCGCGTGTGGCGCTCCGGCGGCGAGCCGATCGGGCTCCCGCGGACGCACGGCGGCGCGGTGCGCGACATCGCGCTGCTCGATGACGAGCAGATCGTCTCGGTGTCCGAGGACGGCGAGCTGCACATCCAGTCGTTGCTGCCCGCCCCGGCGGGCGTGCCGGCGACGCCCTGGCGGCTGACGATCGATCGCGACGGCGGCGAGGTGCGCGTGGGCTCGAGCGAAGAAATCCGCCTCGTCTTGGCGCCCGCGAGCCGGCCCGACCAGTTCAAGCGCCACGTGCTGGTCCTCCCGATCACCGCGCTCGACCTGACGGTCTTCGTCGAAGCTCCGGGCTTCCGGCTCGAGACGCCCAGCCCCATCACGATCCCGGTCGTCGACGGCACGCCTCAGCAGACGAGCATCGCGGTTTCCATGACCGCCATTGCCAGCGGCGATCACACGATCACCGCCGTTGCGTACCAGGGCGCCCAGGCAGCACGGCTGGAGCCGGCAGAGGCGCAGTTCGAGATCCACGTCCGCCGGCCGGAGGCGCTCCCGCAGCTTCCGGAGTTGGTGCACGCCGATGCCATCCCGGGACCGCCGTCGGACGTCATGGTATTTGTGACCGTCGAGGAGTCGGTGACGAGCCAACGGCTGGCGTTCTACCTCACCTGCTCGCGACTGGGCTATGACGCCGAGCGCCTCGAGCTGCCACCGATCACCGTCGATGACGCCCGCGGCATTTGCCAGCAGCTGGCAGAGCTCTCGGCGTTCGACGGTTCGCCCGCGTCGACCCGCGCCGCGACGCAGGCGTTCGGCGGAATGCTGGCTGACACACTGATGCCGCGCGGGCCTCTTCGCGAGGCGTACGAACAGTTGCGCGACGCGCCGGCGACGTGGTTCGTGCTCTCCGACGAAAGGGCGGTGATGCCGTGGGAGCTCGTTTGCCCGTACTACTTGTCGCAAGAGAGCGCAGACGTCGTGTTCGAACCGTGTCTCGCCGAAGACTTCGACGTCGCACATTGGATTACGGGTCAAGGCCTGCGACTCGACTCCGAGGCGCCCATGGCGCGGGTCGCGATCGCCGACTACGGCGCGCCGCCCGCACATCTCAGGCCCTGGCGGGAGGCACTCGGGGAAGACCCCGAGCAACCGTCGGGCGTCGACTTGCTGGCATCGGATAACCCCTATTTCGGGCTCCACGTCATCAGATTCGCGCGGGAAGACATCAGGGACGGCATCACGCAGGCCACGGAGGACTCGCCACTCCGGCAGCCGCTCGTGCAGGAGCACCGGCTGGAACTCACGCGGCGGCGGCCCCTGGTGACGTTGAGTTTCATAGGCGAAACGCCGGCCGATGGCGGCGCAACGCAGATCGAGCGGGCGTGGGCAGCGCCGCTCTTGCGGTCGGGGGCCACCGCGGTCGTCGGTCCGCGCTGGAGAGTCCCCGCGAGCGTTGACGAGCGGTTCGTCAAGACGCTTTACGACGGGTTGCGTGAGGGAGCCTCGCTGGCCGACGCCGTTCGGAGCGCGCGCGAGGCGGTGCGCGCGCACTCCTCGCACCGTCAGGACTGGCTCGCGTACGCGGTGTTCGGCCACCCGCAATGCGCGATCTACCTCGTGCGCCCCGCGGGAGGATTCGCGCTGTTCGAGGCCATCGACGAGCCCGAACACGGCGCGTTCCTCGCCGGGCACGTGTATCGGTTCCGAGTGAGCTATCGAGCCGAAGCGCCCGCGTGGTACGACGGTCGCCTGCACACCCGCGATTGGCGTCCGAGCACCGACGACGTTTCGGTCGCTGTCATCCCGATGGCAGGCGGCGACCGCGTGACCCACTCGCTGAACCGAATCGAGGGATGCGACGACCACCAGGCCGTGATGACGCTTCGCATGCCGACTGCGGAGTCCCAGCTATCGCTGATGTTGCGGTTCGAGAGCGCAGGCGAAGAGCTCCGTTCACTCTGGGTCGATCTCGACATCCAGGAGCTGCAGCCGTGACCCCGGTGCGCATCGGCGGCTATGCCACCGCAAAGCGGACCGGACGGCGCGGCGTACGCGTGACCATCCGCCGCCGTGACGAAGTGTCGGTCGAGAACGAGGACTCGGAGCTGCCCTTCGCGCGCGCCACGGCCCAAAGGGCAGCGCACGAGTTCGCCAGCGCCCTTCTCGAGTTGGCGGAGTATCTCGCACGCCGCCAGCCCGTGACCGTCGACGCGGACGCACTCGACGCCGCGTTGAGCGTCCCTGACGCCAAGCGCGATGAGACGCTCGACCAGCTCCGGACGCTGGGGAGCCCGCTGTCGTCCACTCTGCGTCCCTCGGGCCTCGGGCAGCTGTTACGAGACGTCAACGTGATGGACTCCCGCGATCCGGTGCCGGAGGTGACCTTCGCTGACAAGCTCGAGGCGCCGATCCTGTGGGACATGCTGTATGACGGGCGGCAGAGCGACGAGCTCGAGTGGCAGCGGTTCTGGGGCTTCCGGGTCCCGATCACCCACTGGCTGGGACGCAACCGACCCCGCGAGATCCTCCTCCAGCGCGGGCTGTTCACCGCTCTGAACGAGGACCTTCGATTCGCGGGTACGGAGGTCGACGAACTGGCTTGCCGCCATCCGGGGCTGGCTTCGGATCCGCTGCGACTCGGTGAGGATCTGCGCCGCCAAGCCGGGGATGCGCTCTCCGGTCGTCCTGACGATCTGGCCCTGGCGGACGACGCGCTCACCGAGTTCCTGCACGAGCTGCGATCGGGCAGCGACGACGGTGGGCTGCGAGCCAAGCAGTGGCTCCGTAAGGCGCTGGTGGCGACACTCAACCGGGCGATCAGCCGCGACGTCCTGCACTTCGCGTGCCATTGTCACCCGGGCGCCAACACCGAGTTCCTCTCCCAGCTCGACCTGACGATCGCCGGGCAACAGGTACTACTCGATGCGGGGACGCTGGGGGACTTGACACTCGAGCCGCGTCGCATGGCCGGGCCCTTCGTGTTTCTCAATGCGTGCGGCACAGCCCAGGCGAATGCCGCCTTCGAGCCACCGGGATTCCCGACCCGGTGGATCGAGTCAGGCGGGGCGGTCGCTGTGCTCGCGACGCTTTGCCCGGTCCCGGACTACTTCGCCTTCGCTTTCGCTCGGCACTTCTACAACAACCTCTTCGATGCGATGGGCGCTGGATCGGCCAGCCCGGCCGTCGCCCTGTTGGAGACGCGGCGCCACTTCATGCGCGAGCATGGGAACCCCCTCGGTCTCGCGTACGTGCTCTACGCCGACAAGGACACAGAGTTCGTCTCATGAGCGATGCCGACGTCAGACGCGTGCACGCCGCGGTGCGCGCGCTCCGCGACCGACTGGATGAATTGGACACCGTCGAGATCGCCGTCGCGGAATACGACGCGGCCCTCGCCGATATCGAGTATCGACGCGTCGCGCTTCAGGAACGGCGACAGGAACTCCGGACCCGGCTAAGCGCTGAGCGGCTGCCGAGAGCCGGTGCGGGCGGCCCCCGCCCGCGCGGACGGCGTGGCCGTGATGGGATCGGCAAGCCGGCTCCGGTCGCCCGGCAGAACCGCCGCCCGACCGGCGACGCCGCGATTCGGCGCCGGCGAACCAAGACGCTCATCAATCGCTTCGCTCACGCCTGGGAGATCGACGACGAGCGTCTGGCCGAGATCAACCGGCTGGCGGACGATCGCAGTCGGCCGCTTGGCGAGATGCTCGCGCTTCTCGATTGGGACGCGATCGACCGCCCGCTCCCGGGTGGCGAGAGCGAAAGCGCCCACACCCGCCGCGTGAGCGAGTGGCGCGAGGCACTCGAGGAGGCGCAGGGCCGCCTGAGCTCGGACGTGCGATCGCGAGAACGCCAGTTCCACAAGGTCCTCGCCCTCTGGGAGCGGTGGCGCGCCAGGGACGGCTGGCAGGAATTCCTGACCGACGCTCGGACGGCGAAGCACGACGAGGTCGACGAGCTCAACCGCGAGATCGCGAGCCTCGAGCAGCGACTTCGTGAGGTTCCGCGGTGAGCGAGGACGGCGTCACCGCCTACCGTCCGGGCTCGGCGATCACTGCGGTCAGCCGCGCGACCCCGGTTCGCCCCGACGCCGGAGCATGGACGACGCTCGCGCCGCGGCTCGACGTCCGGACGCTCGGTGTGACCTCGACCGGCGTCGTTTGGGGAGGGTCCTGGGGCGGAGTGATCGCCTACGATCCCGCGGGCTCGTCGTACCAGCGCTATGGGAGCGAGCATGGGCTTCCTGGGAACACGGTCCTGGCGCTGTGTATCGATCACGCCGACCGGGTCTGGACCGTGCATGCCCCGACCGGTGTGGCGTGCTTCGACCAGGAACAATGGCGGACGCACCCGAGCCTCCGGGACACCCCGCTCCTCGCGATTGCGCCGGCGCGCGAAGGTGGCGTGTGGGTGGCATCGAGCCGACGGCTCTACCGCCTCGGGGGAATCGATGAGCCGGTCGTCGCAGGACCCGATGTCACGTTTCCGCGCGCGCTGCTCGAGACGGACGCGGGCGTGCTCGTGGGCGGGACGGGAGGCGTCTACCGCGGCGACGAGAGAATGGCACCAGGGGCCTGTGCGGCGCTGGTCGACCGCGAGGACGGCGACGTCTGGACGGCGACGGCCACTGAGGTGTTCCAGCTCGGCGGGGACACATCGCAAGCATGTCCCGGGACGCTCGCGCTGGTGGCGGCCGGAGGCGTCCTTTACGCCGTTTCGGCGGATGGCGTCACGCGATTTTCCGACGGCGAAACGACGCCGTGTCCCGGCGCGACGGCCGCCGCCGCCGACGGCCCCGCGCTGTGGATTGCGCGCGAGCGTTCGCTGAATCGGTTGTGGTGGCGCGCGCAGGGCCTGCCCACGTGGGAGGATGACGCGCTTTCGCCGACGCCCGAGGACACGCTCAGCGACCTCGGACGCTGCGCGGTTGCCGATCGCGGCGGGGTGCTCGCCGGGACGGCCCGCGGACTGGTCCGCGTGCGCGCCGGCGCTCATACCCACGACCCGGCTGCCGCCGACGTTCTCCAACTCGTGAGGCACGGTGGCGAGACTTGGCTGCTCGCGCGGCCACACGGCATCGGGCGCGTCCGTGACGACGCGGACTTCCGAGGCGCTCAACCGCCCGGTGTCCCGATCGCGCTCGCCGCGCCGTTGCACGCACTGACGACCGCGGGCCTTTTCCGGTTCGACGACGGCGAGTGGGTGCGCGTCGGACTTCCGTTGCAGGCTGCTGCCCGCTGCATCGCCCAAGCCCCCGACGGGACCTGGTGGGTCGGGACTTCGAGCGGCGTGTATCGCCTCGATCGTGCCGGAGCGTGGCAGCTCGCGGGCGAGCGCCCCGGCCCCCTTGTCTCGGCAGTCCGATGTCTCGCGATGCTCCAGCACCGGCTCTGGGTCGCCACGGACAAGGGCGTGTGGCGCTACGACGGCGGATGGCACGCACTGGAGATCGCCGGCGTCGACCTCGAGCGCATCACCGCGATGGCGCCCGCCGCGACGGAGCACTGCGCATGGTTCGCCGACCCGGACGGCGTTCGTCGCTGCGATCTGCGGACGCTCGAGGTCACCGAGGAGGCAATGCGCTGGGACACGGGCGTGCCCGGAACGGCATTCGCGATCGTAGAAACGGACGACGGACTCACGCTCGTCGGTACTGGGGGGATCGGGAGCAGAAATGACGAGCACTGACCGTTTCGAGGGCCGTCGCGTACTCGGCATCGATCTCGGGACGACGAACTCGGCGGTTGCGGTGTGGGATGAGGCCGCGGGAAGGGTCGTGCCCTTGGCCGATCCGGACGGCGTAGTCCTGATGCCTTCGCTGGTCGGCTGGGACGCCGGGCGGCGAAGGTGGGTGGTCGGCGCGGAAGCCGCCGAGTTGGCCGATCGCAACCCTTCCGCCGTCGCCTATTCCGTCAAGCGACACATGGGCCGGCGCTTCGACGAGCCGAGCGTGATGCAGGACTCGCGAACGGTCGCCTATCGGATGCTTCCGGGGGATGCCGACGATCCGCTGCGGGCAATCGCGATCGACTTCGGAGAGGCCAGGCTTACGCCGCCGGACATCGCGGCCAAAGTGCTGTCGAAGCTGCGGTATACCGCTGCCACGGCGCTCGGCGTACCACTGGAGGGGCTGCGCAAGGCCGTGATCACCGTGCCCGCATACTTCAACCTGCTGCAGCGGCGCGCGACACTCCTCGCGGCGGAGTTCGCCGGACTCGAAGCCGAGATCCTCAACGAGCCCACCGCCGCCGCGCTGACCTGCGCGGACCTGCTCGACGAGAATCCGCGGCTCTTCCTGATCTACGACCTCGGCGGAGGCACGTTCGATCTCTCGCTGCTCGAGGCCAAACGTGACGAGGCCGGCTACCTGTTCGAAACGCTCACCGTCCATGGCGACACGCGCCTCGGCGGCGATGACATCGATCGTGCGGTGACCGACTGGCTGCTGCGGCAGTCCCGTGAGGCCGCGCCCACCCCCGCGTTTCGCGAAGCGGTGAGGCACGCGGCCGAGCGCGCGAAGATCGAGCTCTCGAGCGGCGAGACGACGATGGCGTTGGGACGACGCATGACGCGCGCTCAGCTGGTCGAATGCTCCGGCGCCGTGCTGGCGGATACGCGGCGACTCGCTGACGAGGCGGTGCGCGAGATCTCCGGTCTCGAGTGGAGCAATATCGACGACGTCATCCTCGTCGGCGGTCAGACCCGTATGCCTGCGGTGCAGGCGCAGGTCTCGGAACTGCTCGGTGCGACGCCGCGACTTGCGCCCGAGCCGGAGCTCGCGGTCGCCCTCGGGGCGGCGGAGTACGCCCACATGCTGAGCCGCGGACGCAGGCGGTTTCACGAGCGCGCACTGGTGAACGTGCTCGCGTTGCCACTCGGAATCAAGCTCGACGACGACCGATTTCACGTGCTCGTCGAGGCGAACGTGACGATTCCGCACAGGAGCAAGGTGTTCCCCGTCACGACGCGAGAGGACAACCAGGAGACCGTCCGCGTCGAGGTGCTCCAGGGGACGCGGACGGCAACGCGAGTCAGCGAATGCATCCTGCTCGGACCGATCCTGATGGACGTCGAGGCCGGTCGCGCGGGCACCGCGCGGCTCAACGTCGTATTCGACGTTCATTCGGACGGCACGATGACCGCGATCGTGTCCGACCCGGTGCACGAACGCGTCGGACGCCTGGACGTCGTCGACTCACGGCGGCTGAACACCTTTCGAGGGCAACACGACAAGCCGATGGGAGAGCCACATGCAGACAGATGAGTCGACGTCCTTCATCGTCGTGACGACCGAGTCGACTGACGGCATGCGCGGTGAGCCGGTTCGGAAGGTCGTCGAGAAGGCGATGTCTGTGGAAACGCTCAAGTCGAGCCTCGACCGGTTTCTCGGCTCTTTGCGTGACCTAGTGGAGCATCAGACGCCACGACAGGGCGCATTCGTGCTCGACGAGATCACTTTCAGCGCCGAGATCGGCGCGGAAGGTGAGTTCAAGCTGCTCGGAAGCGGTGTCACCGTGTCGAGCACTTCGAGCATCGACTTCGTGATGCGGCGCCGCGCTTGAGGATCATGTGCGACCAGCGAGCCAGCCGACGAGGTTGCCGAGGATCTTCGCCGCCTCGGCGTCGTCGCCCTTGAACTGGGCCGGGTCGCCGTTGAACTCGGCGCCGTGGACGCGCCCGGCGGTCACCGTGACGCGGAAGATCAGGATGCCGGTCCAGGAGCGATGGAAGTGGATGCGGTCGCCCTCCTGGAAGACGAACCATTTGTTCTGCATCTCCTCGGGCACCATGCCGAGCGCGAGCGTCGCGGCGGCCCGCTCGTCGAGGCGCGTCTCGAAGGCGAGCGGTCGCAGCGGCGGGTCGGGCTCGGTCTTCCAGTCATCGCGGCGGGCGGCGCGCAGCGGTGGGCTCCGGAACTGGCGGGCCTGGTCGAAGTTCTGAAACGTCTCGTCGTCGTGCAGCCAGAAGCGGATGTCGCCGATCGCCGACTCGACGGCCGCGTCGAACGCCGCGACCGCGACGCGATAGGTGTGGATGCCCGTGCCGGCACCGAGCGCGGGGAGCGCGACGCTCTGGCAGTCGAGCGCCGCGGCCTGGGCCAGCACGGCGCGGTAACAGGCGGACAGCTTGTCCTCGGCCGTGGGCACGACGGTGTGAATGACGAAGCGCGCGCGCAGCTCACCCGCGTGGGTCACGCCGGGGCGTTTGATCAGCGTCATCGCGTGTTCGAGCCGCGGCCCGCCGGCGCGTCGGAGCGCGGCTTCCAGCGCGCCGCCCGCCCCGCAGGCGATCGCGTCCGTCTCCGCCGTCGTGATGTCTCCTCGCTCGATGCCGATCACGGCGCGAAGCGTGCCAGACCGGTCAGCGGTCGGCGGCCGCCTCGAAGAACAGCGCGACCAGCGCGGCGCCCGGGTCGACGACGCCGGTGGCGGCGTCGCCCACGTACGTGGCCCGGCCCCGGCGCGCCACCAGACCGGCCGTCGCGTCGGCGCCGGCGCGGGCCGCGAGGGCGGCGGCGTCCAGGGCGCCGGTGAGCGTGCCGCCGGCCGCCAGCGCGTCCGCCGCGGGCTGGAGCGCGTCGACCATCGTCCGCTCGCCCACCTCCGCGCCACCGAGCCGGCGGACGGCGGCCACGCCGGCGCCGACGCCATCGGCCAGCGTCGCCAGATCCAGCTCCGGCGCGTCGCCGGCCGCCTTGGCCAGCGCGCGGAAGAACATCCCATAGAGCGGTCCGCTGGTGCCGCCGGTGCCCAGATACGCGGTGGAGAGCGCGGCGAACGCCGCGCCCGGCCGGTCGAGCGGGCCGTCGCCCAGCTCGCGCCAGGTGCCGCGCACCGCGGTCGTCACGCTGGTGCCGAAATCGCCGTCGCCGGCCAGGCGGTCGAGCTCGCCCAGCGCGCCCGCCTCCGACTCGGCGGCGTCGAGGAAGCGCACGACCCAGGCACGAGCCGTGGCCGCGTTCAGTCCGGTCACCACGTCAGCGCCGGCGTCCGGACCGGCGCGTCCCAGAGCGCGAGCGTCTCGGCGTCCATCCGCACGAGCGTGACGCTGCAGCCGGCCATGTCGAGCGCGGTCAGGTACGGGCCGACGAGCGCTCGCGCCGTCTGCACCCCGCGCGCGTCCAGGCGCCGCGCCACCTCGGCGAAGACCACCTGCAGCTCGAGGTTGGTGGTGGCGCCGAGCCCGTTGACGATGACGGCGACCTGGTCGCCCTCCCCGAGCTCGAGCGCGTCGGCCACCGGCTCGACGAGCTGACGCGCGAGCTCGTCGGCCGGCGCGAACGGGCGCCGGTCGATGCCCCGCTCGCCGTGGATGCCCACGCCGAACTCGATCTCGTCGTCGCCGAGCTCGAACGACGGGCGCGACTCGCCGGGATGCGCGAGCGGCGAGAGCGCGAGGGCCAGCGACCGCGAGCCCTCGGCGACGCGCCGGCCCAGTGCCGCCAGGTCCGCCAGTGAGGCGCCGCGCTCGGCCGCGGCGCCGCAGAGCTTCTCGACGGCGATCACCGCCGCGGTCCCGCGCCGCCCGGGCGAGCGGTCGTCCTCGAAGTCGGTGGCGAGGTCGTCGTCGACGAGCACCCGCTCGATCG
Organism: Solirubrobacter ginsenosidimutans; assembly: GCF_027587205.1. The sequence goes on along the minus strand of NZ_JAPDOD010000045.1, from coordinate 30,196 downwards.
CGATGCCGTCCTCGGCGGCGATCTCGGCCGCGATGCCCGCGTTGAGCTTGTCGCCGGTGTAGTTCTTGAGGATGTGCAGGACGCCGGCGCCGCCGTCGACGGCGCGCGTCGCCGCCTCGAACTGCGCGGCCGTGGGGCTGGAGAAGATCGCGCCCGGCACCGCCGCGTCGAGCATCCCGATGCCCACGAAACCGCCGTGCAGCGGCTCGTGGCCCGACCCGCCGCCGGCCAGCAGACCGACCTTGCCCGCCGCGGCCGGCTGCGCCCGCGCGACGAAGTTGCCCTCGCGATCCCAGCGCACCAGGTGGGCGTTGGCGCGGGCGAAGCCTTCCAGCGCTTCGCGCACGACATCGTGCGGATCGTTGACGAACTGCCGTCGCATCGAACTCCTCGGGTTCAGCGGATCTCGAGCTCGTCGAACGCCGGGTGGCGCAGGAGCGTGAAGATCTCGGGGCTGTTGAACGGGCACATCACCGCCGAGCGCCCGTGCTCGGTCCAGTAGTAGTTGTGCGCGCGCGGGTCGCTCCAGACCTTGCGCGCGTTGCGCGCGTCGACCTCGGCGTTGAAGCGGTCGTAGGCGTCGCGACGCGGCTCGATCGCGCGCCCGCCGCCGACGATCAGGCGCTCCATGCATTCGATGGCGTAGCGGGCGACGAAGTCATGAAACGTCGCGGGCCCGAGGACGCCGTTGGTGTTCGGGCCGTAGACCGACCACAGGTTCGGGAACCCCGGATACATGCAGAAGCGGTGTGCGCGCGCGCCGCCGACCTTCCACAACTCCTCGAGCGTCTGCCCGCCGACCCCGGTGACCGTCATCGGGAACAGGTACTCGGAGGCGTGGAAGCCGGTCGCGTAGACGATCAGGTCGACCTCGTGGTGGACCCCGTCACCGTCCTCGATCCCGGTCGTCGTGATCCGCCGGACCCCGCTCGTCACGAGCGTCACATCGTCGCGCTGGATCGCGTCGAGCACGTTGTAGTCCGTGTCCACGACCACGGCCCGCGCCGACCACGGCGGGTGCGGTGGGGTCATCCGCGCCCGCAGGTCCGGGTCGGCCACCTTGCGCTCCAGGAACGCGAGCGCTGCCTCACGGACGGCCTTGTTGCGCGCGCTGACCGCGTGCGGATCGTCAAACGACGGGTCGACCTCGGTCATGCGCATGAACGCCTTGCCGGTCCCGAACATCCGCAGCCGCATGAAGTTCGTGTAGTAGGGGAGGTTCCGATCCAACCACGGCACCTCCTCCGCGAACGGCGCGAGATATCCCTCGACGCCGAACAACCACTGCGGCGTGCGCTGGAAGGCCACGACATGCTCGGTCTGCAGCGCCAGCTCCGGGATCAGCTGATAGCCGGTGCAGCCCGTGCCGATCACGGCCACGCGCTTGTCCGCGACGTCCGCATCCACGGGCCAGCGCGACGTGTGCCACGAGCGCCCGCGAAAGTCCGTCATCCCCTCGATCTCGGGGACCCGCGGGCGGTTGAGGAAGCCGACCGCGGTGACGACCGCGTTCGCTCGCAGCACCCGCTCTCCCGCCGGGCCGGCGATCGAGACCTCCCATTCACACGCCCCTTCGTCCCAGCGCAGCGCGCGCACCTCGGTGTCGAAGACGATGTCCTCGCGTACCTCGAAGGTGTCTGCCACCCAGTCGAAATAGCGCCGGTTCTCCGCCGCGCCGCAGAACGGGCTCGAGTACGGGAACTTCGCCCCGAAGATGTGGGTGTACGCGCGGCTCGGGGTGTCGACGCGCGCCCCGGGATAGCGCGTCTCCCACCACGTCCCGCCGACGCCGGAGTCCTTCTCGATCACCGTGTACGGGATGCCGGCGCGCTTGAGCATCACCGCGACGTCGAGCCCACCGAACCCGGCCCCGATGACGATCACCGAGAACTCGCCGGTGTGGGCGCGCCACGTCGACGCGCGCGCCCACGGGTCCAGCCCGAGCTCCTCGCGGCAGTACTCGTACTCGGCGTCGTCGAGCGCCTCACCCAACACCAGCGGGATGCTGCGGCGCAGCCGCTCCTCGGGGCCGATGTCCACCGGTCCGGCTCCTGAGTCGCGCAGCGCCCGCAGGAAGTCGAGGGCCTTGCTGCGCAGCAGCGCGACGTCGGCCTCGCCGGCGACCATCATGAACGTCTGAAAGCCCGACGGGTCGACCGTGACCCGCGTCGCGGCGACCTCCTCGTCGCCGGTGAGCTGGTAGAGCAGGCCGCGGAGCACCATCGGCTCGGCGTGGGCGACGGCGCGCTCGATCTGCTCGTCGCTCGCGTCGCGCAACTCCAAGGCGATGGTCTCCGCGGTGGTCATGCGGGCACCAGGGGGCTGACCGAGCGGCGCGCGAAGCGCCAGCGGCCGTCCTCCCTGATCAGCTCGTCGTCGTAGCCGCCAAGGGTCGGCAGCAGCGGGCGATCATCGTCGCCGCGGCGGACGTGCATCCACAGGCTGCTCGCCGTCGCGCGGTCACCGTCGACGGTGATCGTCGGGTCGCTGATCCAGTGCCACAGCGTCGCGCCCGGGGCCGGCGGGTTGTCCGGCAACTGGGCGATGAGCATGTCGTAGATCCCGTCGGGCCCGGTGGCCGCGCCCGACTTGCCGCTCCATGAGCCGTCCGACGCGAACAGCGCCGAGAACGCCCGCATGTCGCGTGCGTCCAGCGTCCGTCGGTACTCCTGGAGCAGGTTGCGTATCTCCTCTCTGTCCTCGAGCACGCGCACCCTCGCGCGGAGCTCGTCGATCTCAGTCACCCTGAGGCCTACTTCGCGGTCGCCGGACCCGGCTCGTTGAAGTACTGGTCCAGGCACTTGTCGTCGCACCACGCTTCCTTCGGGCCCGGGAGCTCCAAGTCCGACGTGAGCGGCAGGCCGGGCTGGGCGTAGGCCTTCAGGTTGGTGTTGTCGATCGCCACCGCGGGCATCGACAGCAGGTTGTATTTCGGCCCCTTGTTGGCCAGGATCCGCAGCGCGGTGTTGAAGTACACGTAGCCGCCCTGGAGGCCGTTGATGCAGCCGGCGACCGTCTTGTACGTGTCGATGTTCTTCAGCCACCAGGAGAGGTCACCGGCGTAGCACTGCTCGACGCCCACCGGCGGGACCTTGATGCCACGCGACTCGAACGCCTGGACGACGCCGGCGAACATGCCGCCGTCCTGCAGGACGCCGTCGATCGGCTGCGGGTGCGCCGCCAGGTACTGCGACACGACCTGCTTGACGGTGCCGTTGTCCCAGTTGCCGTACAGGACCGAGGCGACCTTGATGTCCGGGCAGTTCTTGAGGTCCTGGACCTTCTGGTTGTAGAGAACCTTGTCGTTCTGGTTGCCCGCGACGCCGCGGACGATCAGGATGTTGCCCTTCCCGATGATGCCCAGCGTGCCGGCGTCGGCCTCGACCTGGTTCTGGGTCCACGTCGACGTCTGGTACTTCGAGCCCGGGGCGGGCGGGACGTCGGCGAGGATGATCGGCACGCCCTGCTCGCCGAGCTGCTCCATCGTCGCCGACTCGGCGACCGAGTCCGCGGGGTTGACGATGATCGCGTTGACGCCCTGGCGGGCCATCTGCTTCATCGCCGAGATCTGGCTCTCCGGCGTCGACTGCGCGAGGCTCGGCGGGATGTTGGTGACCAACTCGCCCGTGACCAGCCCCTTGGCCTTCGCCAGCGCGAACTCCTCCTTGAGCTGCTTGAGGACGTTGTTCTGGTACTGGTTGGAGATGCCGATCGTGATGTAGCCGATCTTCCACGGCGGCTTGGCCGTGATCTTCTGGGTCGCCCACGGGCTCGTGACGACCTCTTCGGGATAGCTGCCGTAGATGCCCTGGAGCTCCGGGGACATCGACTGGAAGGCCTCGCCTTCCTTGTTCTTCGGTCCGACCGGAACGGTGTCACCGCACGCCGTACCGACCTTGACCTTGGCGGGCCCGGTGGGCTTGACGTCGATCTTCTCGAGGGATTGCTTCTGGTTGCCCGACGACGCCTTCTCATTCCCGCCGCCGCTCTCTGAGCCGCACGCGGCGACCGTTAGAGCCGCGGCGCTCATCATGCCCACCAGCGTCACGCGACTCCACGAGCGCCAGTTCGCTGTCTCGCTCATTTCTCTCCTCCCCATGGGGGTTGCCCTCCTCCGATCACGACCGCTCAGACGCGGTCGCGCAGCCTGCGTTCGCGGCCGTAGATGGCGACGGCGACGAGGATGATTGCGCCGTAAACGATGAATTCGATCGCCTTGCTGGCACCGTGTCCGACGAGGACCGTGATGAGCAAGGTGATGAACAGCGCGCCGATGGCGGTACGGGTGTAGTCGCCGGGCCCTCCGAAGATGGTCCCGCCGACGATCACCGCGACGACGCTCTGGAACAGATAGGCATCGCCGCCGGTGTCGACGACCTGGCCGGCGAAGCCGCCGATCAGGATGCCGACCAGCGTCGATGTCACGGCGCTGAACGCGAACGCCGCCATCCAGACGCGACGCGTGTTGATCAAGGCGTTGTCCGCCGCACGCGGATTCGCGCCGGTCGCGAACAGGTTGCGACCCAGCCGCGTGCGATGCAGGACGATCCCGAAGAGGACGACGACCAGGATCCAGATCGATACGGCCGGCGGAATCCCGATCCCGAACGTCTTGGTCACCGGCATCGCGAGCTGCTGCATCCACTCGGTCGGGTAGCCGTTGGCCTGCTCGCCGATCTGCACCTTCACCAGGCCGATGACCAGCGAGCCCATCGCCAGCGTCACGACGAGTGGGTTGATCCTGAAGCGGTGGCAGATGTAGCCGGCGAAGCCGCCCAGGACCGTGGCCGACACCAGCGCCAGCGCCAGGGCGGCGCCGAAGCTGATGCCGTACTTCAGGTTCAGCGCGGTGACCGTCAGCCCGCCGGCGACGATGAACCCGGAGACCGAGAGGTCGAAGCCGCCCATCAGGATCAGCAGCGTCTGCCCGCAGGACGCCAGTCCGACCAGGGCGGCCAGGACGAGGATCGAGCGGATGCTCACCCACGAGCCGAGACCCGGCAGCGTGATCACACCGAAGGCGAACACGGCCGCGAGCGCCACGAGCTGGATCAGCGGGAACCGCTCCTGGATCCGGACGAGTGAGCCCCACACCCGCGCGACCGCCCCTCCGGCCTCGACCGGCGCGGCGGCGAGATCCCCTTCCCCGCCGCCGACGGGACCGATCTCCAAGGTCGACAGCTCCGGCCCCGTTCCTCTGCGCCTGTGGCGGTGGAGCACGGGCATGCGCTTCGCCCGCAGGCCGCCGATGCCGGCCTCGGGCACCAGCGCGCCCTGGATCACGACGGCGATGATCAGGATCGCCCCGTAGACGATCTGCAGCCAGGCGGGGTTGACCTCGAAACTCGACAGGAGGTTCTGGAACAGGTAGATCGTGAAGGCGCCGAAGGCCACGCCGATCAGGCCGCCGCGACCGCCGGCCAGCGACGTGCCGCCGAGGACGACCGCCGCGATCGCGATCAGCGCGTACTGCGTGGACGTCGAGGCGTTCGTCGACCGCACCAGCGCGGTCAGCGCGAGGCCGCCGAACCCGGCGAAGAGGCCGCCGAGGGCGTAGCTCCCGACGCGCACCGCGGTGACGTTGACGCCACTGGAGAACGCGGTCGCGTCATTGGAGCCGACCGCGTAGAGGAGGCCGCGGAAGGGGATGCGCTTGAGCCCGTACCAGATCAGCACCGGGACCCCGAGCGTGAAGACCGCACCCGGGATTGGGCCGACCTGGCCCGCCAGGTGGTAGATCCAGCGGTCCCCCTCGCCCAGCGAAGCCGGGTTGGGCGCGATCAGCAGGTTGACGCCCTGCAGCGCGAAGTACATGCCGAGCGTCACGACGACGGCCTGGATCCGCAGCAGCGTGATGATCAGGCCGGTGACCAGGCCCGCGAGCAGGCCGACGCCGAGGACGATCGGCACGGCGATCGCGCCGCCGAGCCCGTGCGGCGCCAGCCACACGACGTACACGGCGCCGCAGAAGACCAGCAGCGGCGAGATCGAGAGGTCGAACCCGCGGCCGATGATCGACGGCGCGCTGGCCATCGCCGCCAGGATCATCGGCGCCGCGATCCCGAGCTGGTCGGAGACGCCGAAGTTGCCGCCGTCCTTGACGATCGTCACGACGAGCACGGCGACCATCAGCAGCCCCGCGAACCCGTAGCTGTGGTGCTGGGTGAGGTGGGTCAGCCGCTCCTTCGTGCTGCGCACGACGACCGGGCTACGCCCGGAGGCCGACCGGGTCTCCAGCGCGGGCTCCATCTTCACGTTCGCCACCTCAGGCCTCGCTCTGCTCGCCGAAGAACGCGGCGACGAGCCGCTCGCGCGTGACCTCGCTGCGTCCGAACTCCTTGAACAGCTCGTGCTCGCGGAAGACCAGGACGCGATCCATCAGCTCGACGTGCTCGTCGAGCTCGGTCGAGAGCATCACGACCGCCAGCCCTTCCGCGGCGAGCGCGCCGAAGAGCGCGTACAGGTCGTTCTTCGCGCCGATGTCGATGCCGCGCGTCGGGTCGTTGAGCAGCAGGACGCGCGGGCCGTAGGCCAGCCAGCGCGCGATGATCACCTTCTGCTGGTTGCCGCCCGAGAGGGTGGTGATCGAGTCCTCCGCGGAGCCGAGCACGATGCCGAGGCGGTTGACGTAGGCGTCGAGACGACGTCGCGACGACCGCGTCCGCAGCCAGCCGAGGCGAGTGTCGCGGCCCAGCGTCGGCAGCGCGAAGTTCTCGCGGATCGACATCCAGCTGAACACGGCGTCGGCGCGACGCTCGCGGGGCACGTACGCGATGTCATGGTCGGCCGCGTCGGCCGGGGAGCCGATGACGGCCTCGCGGCCGTCGACGTGGCGGACGACCTCGCCCTCGGTCATCACGCCGCCGCGCAGCGCCTCGAGGAACGTGTTGCCGCCGTGGCCCTCGAGGCCGGCCAGGCCGATCAGCTCGCCGGCGTGAACGTCGAGGTCGATCGGCTGCCCGTCAGGACGCAGCCGCAGCCCGCGGACGCTCAGGACGACGTCGCCGCGGCGCTTGGCCACCGGCTCCAGCCGGTCCTGCTCCTCGCTGCCCAGCGCGTCGGCTCCCGTCATCAGCTGCACGAGCTGCCGATGGGTCCAGTGCCCGCGGCTGAGGTCGCCGACGGTCTCGCCCGAGCGCATCACGGTGATCCAGTCGCCGATCTGCTCGATCTCGTCCATGCGGTGCGTGATGAAGATCACGCCCACGCCCTTGCGCGAGAGCGCGCCGACCATCGCGAACAGGCGATCGCGCGTGGCCACGTCGAGCGCGGAGGTCGCCTCGTCGAGGATCAGGATCTTGGGGTCGCGCAGGAGCGCGCGGACGATGCCGCAGGCCTGGCGATCCGACAGCGACAGCTCCTCGGCCGCGATGCCGAGGTCGACGTCGCGCCCGAGCAGCTCGCCGAGCACCTCACGTGCGCGGGCGCGCTTCTCACGCAGCGACACGCGGGTGCGCCACGTGTCGTCGATGCCCAGCCACACGTTGTCGAGCACCGAGCACGACTCGGCGACGAGCACCTCCTGGAAGACCGTGACGATGCCGCGCCGCTGGGCCTGCTGCGGCGTCGAGAGCGGCGGAATGGCCTCGCCGTCGAGCTCGATCTCACCCGCGTCGGGCAGGTGCACGCCGCTGAGGATCTTGACCATCGTCGACTTGCCGCAGCCGTTCTCGCCGACGAGCGCGAGGACTTCCCCCGCGCGCAGCTCGAACGACGCGTCACGTACCGCCTGGGTCGCCCCGAACGCCTTCGCGACGTTGGTGACGCGCAGGAGCGTCGCCGACGAGCCGGGCGGCCCTCCCAGCTCGGCCTGACCGTCGCTCAACCGCTCTGTCCGCGGGGTGCTCACTGCGCGCCCGTGCCGGTGTCGAACACTTGCTCTCCTCGCTACCTCTGATCCGTCGCGGCCTAGGGCCTCTCAGATCATTTTGCCAGATCCTATATGTTTTGTGTGAAAGATCTAGGCCATGACCTGCGTGCGAGCACGGCGCTCGTCGAGGTTCGCGGCCGCCGTCGGGATGAGCCGGCCGTCGGGGCCCAGCAGCTCCGTCGACTCCTCGTACCAACTGTCCGGCGCTACCGCGCCCCAGAACGAGCGGCAGCGCGGATCCGCGACCGACCAGCGCAGCGGCTGGTGGTCGGGATCGCCCGTGTAGTAGTCGCACGTGTAGAGCTCGATGCGATGGCCGTCCGGGTCGCGCAAGTAGACGAAGAACGCGTTGGAGACGCCGTGGCGGCCGGGTCCGCGCTCGATCGCGGCGCCGGCGCCCGCGGCGGCCAGCTGGTCGCAGGTGCGCAGCACACCGCCCGGCTCGGGCACCCAGACGCCGACGTGGTGCAGGCGCGGGCCGCGGCCGAGCGTCAGCGCGACGTCGTGCACGCCTGGCTTGCGGAACAGCCAGGCACCGGCCAGGCGCTCGTCCTCCGGTTCCCCGTCGGTGGAGATGTACTCCGAGCAGCGGAAGCCGAGGTGCTGCCAGAACGCGAACGTCTCCTCCATGGCGGGGCTGTGGAGGTTGAAGTGGTCGATGCGCATGATCGGCGCGCCGCGCTGCAGGTCGTAGCGCTGCAGCTGCGAGTCGAGGAGGCCGATCTCGTGGAAGAACTCCAGCGGGAAGCCGAACGGGTCCCGGGCGCGGAGCGCGCGCCCCATCTCCGGCAGCGCGCCGTCCACCCACCAGACCGTGCAGCCCAGGCCTTCGAGCACGTGAGCCAGCCCGTCGAGGTCGGCGTCCGCGCGCATACGGAAGCCGAGACGGGCCGCCGCCGCCTGGTCGGCTTGGCGCAGCACGATCGAGTGGTGCACGCGCTCCTCCCAGCCCCGCAGGTAGAGCGCGTCATCCGTCTCGGCGCTCACCACCAGGCCGAGCAGGTCGACATAGAAGCGGCGCGAGGCCGCGAGGTCACGGACGTGCAGCTCGACGTACGCCGCCCGCAGGATGTCGAACGGCATGGGATCGGGCCCCGCCTCGAGCAGCTCGGTGATGGTGAGGGCCAAGACCCGTCACTCCTCCTGGTCGGGCCCGGCGAGGCCGAGCCTGGGGATGGGGTGCATGCCGAGCGCCACGTGGACGATCTCGACGTCGCAGTAGAACTCGAAGGCGTAGTCGCCGCCTTCGCGACCGATGCCCGAAGCTTTCACACCGCCGAACGGCGTGCGCAGGTCGCGGACGTTCTGCGAGTTGATCCAACACATGCCGGTGTCGATCGCGTGCGCGACCCGGTGCGCGCGCCGGATGTCGTTGGTCCAGACATAGGCGGCCAGACCGTACTGCGTGGCGTTGGCCAGCCGGATCGCCTCGTCCTCGCCGTCGAACGGCGTCGCCACCAGCACCGGACCGAAGATCTCCTCGCTGAAGACGCGCATCGTCTCGGTGACGTCGCCGATGACCGTGGCCTTCAGGTAGTTGCCGTCCGGCAGGTGCTCCGGCCGGTCGCCTCCGGCCAAGATCGTCGCGCCCTCCTCGCGAGCGGACGCGATGTAGCCGAGCACCCGCTCGTAGTGTTCCGGGTGGATCAGCGGGCCGAGCTCGGTGCGCTTGTCGAACGGGTCGCCGACGCGGATGTTGCGGGCCCGCTCGGCGATCGCGCCGACGACGCGGTCATACAGCGGCCGCTCGACCAACAGGCGCGACCCGGCGGTGCAGCGCTGGCCGTTCATGGTGAAGATCTGGGCGACCGCGGCGTCGACGGCCAGCCCGGGGTCGGCGTCGGCGAACACCACGACCGGGGACTTGCCGCCCAGCTCGACGCTCGAGCGCTTCAGCGTCGGGGCGCCGGCCGCGATGATCGTGGAGCCGGTCGCGGTCTCGCCGGTGAAGCAGATCAGGTTGACGCCCGGGTGGCGCGACAGGGGCGCGCCTGCCCCTTCGCCGGAGCCGTGGACCAGGTTGAAGACGCCGTCGGGCAGGCCCGCTTGGCCCAGCAGCTCGGCGAGGCGCGTCGCGGTCAGCGGCGACCACTCGGCCGGCTTGAGGACGATCGTGTTGCCGGCCGCCAGCGCCGGCGCGATCCGCCACGTCGACAGCATCAGCGGCGCGTTCCAGGGCATGATCAGCCCGGCCACGCCGACGGGCTTGTGCACGGTGTAGTTGAGGAACTGGTCGCCGACCTGGAACGAGCGGCCGTGCAGCTCGGTGATGACGCCGGCGTAGTAGTCGAAGTTCTCGGCCGCGCGTGCGGCCAGGCCGTGCATCTGCGCGATCGGCATCCCGATGTCGCGCACCTCGAGCTCGATGAGCTCATCAGCGTGGATGCGCAGCAGGTTGGCGATGCGGCGCAGCGTCTTCGCCCGCTCGGCGACGCTCAGGCGCGGCCAGATTCCCTCGTCGAAGGCCCGGCGGGCGGCGTTGACCGCGGCGTCGACGTCGGCGCTCTTGCCATCGGCGACCTCGGCCAGCGGCCGGTTGGTGGTCGGGTCCAGCGTGCAGAACGTCGTTCCGTCGAGGCTGTCGGTGAAGCGCCCGTCGATCAGGTGGCGCTGGGTTGGGACCAGCCTCCGCTCGACCGCCTGCTGTTCCACTGCGTTGCTCTGACCGATCTCCATTTCAACAGGATCATATATGTTTTCTGATCGATTCAGTCAAGCGCGGCGATCAACACCGTCGCTCCGCCGGTCGCGTAGTTGGGCACGTCCTCGCCCGGCGCGCGGCCTTCCGGCGTCGCCATCGAGGCCTGCAACTCCTCTTCGCTGTCGAAGTAGAGCTCGACGACGCGGTAATACGGCGGCGGGCTGCCGTCGGGCGTCGCCACCACGAGCGCCTTCTCGAAGCGGCGCAGGTTCGGCATCTTCTCGACGAGGGGGATGTGGCGCTCGTCGAAGTGCTTTTCGAACGCCGCCGGGTCTTCGGGATGGCCGTACAGCACGGTGAGCTTGATCATGATTGGAAAACCTATACGATCAGGGCCGGAGCGATCCGGCGCCATGCGTCGCGGGGCGGCGTGTCGTCGACGGCGTCGATCACCTGGATGCAGACGTGGTCCGCGCCCGCCTCGAGCTGCGCGCGCACGCGCTCGGCGATCGCCTCCTCGTCACCCCACGCGACCAGCGCGTCGACGAGCGCGTCGCTGCCGCCGCCCGCGAAGTCCGCGTCGCCGTATCCGAGGCGACGCAGGTTGGCGACGTAGTTGGGCAGTTCGAGGTACGCCGCGACGTGCGCGCGGGCGGCGGCGCGGTCCGGCGCCAGCACGACGCCCTGCTCGACCGCGAGCGCACGGTCCGGCCCGAGGATCTCGCGCGCCTGCCGGGTGTGCTCGACCGGCACGAGATACGGGTGCGCGCCGGCCGCGCGGGTGCGCGAGAGCTCGAGCATCTTCGGCCCCAGCGCGGCCAGCAGGCGGTCGCCCGATCCGAGAACGTCCAACTCGTCGAGATAGGCGCGCATCGCGGACAGGGGCTTCGCGTAGCGCTCGCCGATCACCGCCTCGTGGCTCGCGCCGAGGCCGAGGGTGAAGCGCTCGCCCAGCGCCGCGGACCGTGCCGCGACCTCCGCCGCGTCGTGCATCCAGATGTTGAGGATGCCCGTGAGCAGGGGGATCGAGCGCGTCGCGGCGAGCAATTCCTCGCACGCGCCGAACACGTCGCCGCCCACGTCAGGGATCCACAGCGCCGCGTAGCCGAGCTCTTCGAGCTCCGCCGCCGCGTCGCGCGCGTCCTCTCGATCGCGGCTGAACCGCAACTCGCGACTCCACACACCGACTCGTCCGTTCCACATGTAAAGCAAATCGTATAGGATCGTCGTGATGATTCGCGGCATTCACATCGTCGTCGCTCAGCCCCCTCCGGGCGTGTCGGACGCGGAATTCAACCGCTGGTACGACGCACACCTGGACGAGATCCTGTCGGTCAAGGGCTTTCGTTCCGCGCGCCGCTTCCAGCTCGAGCCGGTCGTCGGCGAAGCGGGCCTTCCGCACCGCTTCATCTGCGTCTACGAGACCGACGGCGACCCGCGCGAGGCGGTCGCCGAGCTCGAGCGCGCCGGGATGGGCTCGCGCGACTCCTACGCGGACCTCAAGGACTCGGACGCGGGTGCGCTGCCGCTCCCGGAGTGGTGGGACCAGGTCCAGTTCGCGTCGTGGAACGGCCAGCCGCTGGGAGAGGAGCGCCATGGACCTCGGGCTTGAGGGCAAGGTCGTCCTGGTCACCGGCGCGGCGTCGGGGATCGGCCGCGCGACGGCCAAGGCCTTCGCCGGCGAAGGGGCGACGCTCGCGCTGGTCGACCGCGACGCCGGCGGCCTGCACTCGGTGCGGGAGGAGATCGTCGCGGCCGGCGGTCGCGCCACCACGCACGTCGTCGACGTCAGCGACAGCGCCGAGGTCGATGACGCGCACGACGAGGTGGCCGTCGAGCACGGGCGCATCGACGTGGCCTTCAACAACGCGGGCGTGATCGAGCCCGTCGGGTGGTTCCACGAGACCCCGGAGGGTTCCTGGGACCGGGTCATCGGCGTCAACCTCAAGGGCGTCTGGCTGTGCATGCGCGCCCAGTTGCGTCACATGTACGCCCGCCGGGACGGCGTGATCGTCAACACCTCGTCCGCCGCCGGGCTGGTCGGCGCGCCCGGCACGAGCCCGTACACGACCGCCAAGCACGGGGTGATCGGGCTCACGCGCACCGCGGCGCTCGAGTACGCGACGTCCGGCATCCGCGTCAACGCGGTCGCCCCCGGCACCGTGGCGACGCCGATGAACGACTCGTTCGCGCGGATGGAGAACGACCCGTTCGCCGATGCTCCCGTGCGCCACGGGCATCCCAACGGGCGCCTCGCGCGTCCCGACGAGATCGCCGACGCGGTGCTGTTCCTGGCCAGCGGGCGGTCGACGTTCGCGACCGGCTCGACCCTCGTCGTGGACGGCGGCTACACCGCGCAGTAGCGCTCGATCGCCGCGACGACGTAGTCGAGGCCCGCCGCGCTCCCCGGCAGCACGCCGATCTGGCCGAAGAAGCCGTGCATCTGCCCTGCGAAGCGCTTGTGCGAGACGTCCACGCCCGCCGCGCGCAGGCGCTCGGCGTAGGCCTCGCCCTCGTCGCGCAGCACGTCGTGCTCGGCCGTCAGCACGACCGCCGGCGGGGCGCCCGCCAGGCTCGGCGCCCGCAACGGCGCGAGCCGCGGGTCGCGCTGAGCGCCCGGCGCGTAGCGTTCGAAGAACCACAGCATCAGCTCGCGGGTCACGATCAGCTGGTTGGCGGGATCGCGATAGGACGCGGTCTCGGTGTCGGCGTCGGTCGCCGGCTCGATCAGGATCTGGAGCGCGACCTTCGGTCCCGCGTGCGCGGACCGCTGCGCGACGACCGCGGCGAGGTTGCCGCCCGAGCTGTCACCCGCGACGATCAACGGCAACCCGGCAGAGTATTCCGCGGCCCAGAGGAGCGCGGTCCACGCGTCGTCGACCGCCGCCGGGAACGGATGCTCGGGGGCCAGGCGGTACTCGGCGAGCACGACCGTGCACGCGGCGCGGTCGGCGAGCGTCCGGCCGAGCGTCTCGACCTCGTCGAGCGACCCGGCCACCCAGCCGCCGCCGTGGAAGAAGACGAGCACGGCTCGCGACGCCGCGTGTGGCACGAGTACGCGCAGCTCCAGGCCGTCGCCAACCGTGTGGCGCTCGACCCGCGCCATCTCCGGACCGCTCCCGAACCGGCGCGCCATCTCGGCGCCGAACGCCCGCATCCCTTCGACGGTCAGCTCCCCGTCGCCGGCCGGCAGCTCGTCCAAGAGGGACTTCGTCTCAATGTCGAGTGTCATCCTCTATCAAATGCTATAGGATCGCCTGCATGGGAACGCGCAAGCTCTACCTGGTGTTCAGCAAGCCGCCGGATCGCGTCTCCGACGACGAGTACCAGCGTTGGTACGACGTCCACGCGCGCGAAAACATCCAATCGCCGGGCTTCGTCAGCGCCCGCCGGTTCGCGATCACGCCGTCGCGCGGCGACGACGCGCCCTTGTCGCACCTCGCGCTCTACGAGTACGAGGACGAACAGCAGGTGTGGCGCGACGACCTCGACCGCCGCATCGGGCTCGGGATGATCCAGCTGCCGGAGTGGTTCCGCGAGATCACGTTCCAGAGTTGGGACTGCTCGGCGCTGAGCGACCGGATCGACCCATGAGCACCGTCGATCGGCTGCAGTCGATCGAGGAGATCCGGGCGTTGATCGCGACGTACGCCATCAGCTTCGACGACCACGACTGGGAGCGGTTCGGCTCGCTCTGGACCGAAGACGCGGCGTTCGTCGTCGACGGCGAGGCCTTCGAGCCGCGCGAGGCGATGCTCGAGTTCCTGACCACGTGCCTGCCCGACGACTACGCCGGCAAGCACATGAACTCGCCGCCGCTGATCGAGCTCTCCCCCGACGGCGAGAGCGCCTCGGCGGACACGGACGTCGTCTGGATCCCGCAGAACTTCGAGAACGCGATCGTCGCCCGCTACCACGACACGCTGGTGCGGCGCGACGGGCGCTGGTTGTTCGCGCGGCGCGAAGAGACGCCGCTCCAGTACAAGCCCGGGCCGCCGCCGATGTCCGTGACGGCGGTGGGGGTCAGCGGCGCCACCATGCGCACGGGAGGGGACTAGATGGAGCTCGCCGATCTGATCGAGCCGGGCGCGGAGCTGCGCCGCCTGGGTGACGGCTACCAGTTCACCGAGGGTCCGGTGTGGGTCGCCTCGCAGGGCTGCCTGGAGTTCGTCGACATCCCGAGCGACACGCGCTGGCGCTGGAGCGAGGAGCGCGGCATGGAGGTGGCGCTTTCGCCGATGTTCAAGGCGAGCGGGCTCGCGCTCGACCGCGAGGGCCGGATCGTCGCCTGCGAGGGCCTGTCGAGCTGCGTGGCGCGCTTCGAGAACGGGCACCGCGAGGTGCTCGCCTACCACTACCGCGGCACGTACCTCAACAGCCCGAACGACCTCGTCACGCGCGGGCTCGACGGCAGCATCTACTTCACCGACCCGGACTACGGGCGCTGGAACGACTGGATCGGCCTGGAGCGCAGCAAACCGCTCGGCTACCGCGGCGTCTACCGGATCGCACCCGACGGCGAGCTGCACCTCGTCGTCGCCGAGGACGAGTTCGACCAGCCCAACGGGATCACGTTCTCGCCGGACGAGTCGCTGCTCTACGTCAACGACTCCAGCGCGCGCGAGGTCAAGGTGTTCGACGTCGAGCCGGACGGCTCGCTGCGCAACGGCCGCATGTTCGCGTCCGGCATCGGCAGCGGCGTGCCCGGCCAGGGCAACGTCGACGGCATGGAGTGCGACGAGCACGGCAACGTCTGGGTCACCGGGCCGGGCGGCGTCTGGGTGCTCACGCCCGACGGCGAGCACCTCGGCACCGTCGCCACGCCGGAGGTGTGCGGCAGCATCGCCTGGGGCGGCGAGGACCTGCACTCGCTGTTCCTGATGACCTCGACCACGGTCCACGTCGTGCGCACGCTCGTCGGGCCGCCACCGCTCCCGGGCTCATGACCGAGATCCGGCTGTACATGTTCGACGGCGGCATCACGCATCTCCCGCTGCGCAACTTCACGTTCGGCAAGGGCGGCGGCGGCGAGATGATCACCACGCCGACGCCCTACTTCGTCATCACCCACCCGCGCGGGAACGCGATCATCGACGGCGGCAACCCGCCGGAGGTGGCCGTCGACGCGGCCAAGCACTGGGGGCCGATCACGGAGATGTCGACCCCGGTGATGCGGCCCGAGCAGGCCCTGCTGCCGTCGCTGGAGCGCGTCGGCATCGACCCGGCGAGCATCCGCTGGGTCGTCCAGACGCACCTGCACCTCGATCACACCGGCGCGGTCGCGGTGATCGACCGGCTCCCGAACGCCGAGGTGCTGGTGACGCGCACCGAGCACGAGTTCGCGCACGCGCCGGACCCGCTCGCCCGCATCAGCTACGTGCTCGCCGACTACGCCAAGCCGGGCGTGCCCTGGGCGCTGCTCGAGGACGCAGAAGACGGCTACGACGTCTACGGCGACGGCACGCTGATCGGCTGGCGCTCGCCCGGGCACTCGCCAGGGCACATGTCGTTCGAGGTCAACCTGCCCAGCGGCGAGACCTATCTCCTGTGCGGCGACGCGGCCAACGCGCGCGACCACTGGGACAACGGCGCGCTCCCGGGGTTCATGGTCTCGGCGTCCGACACCGCGCGCTCACTGAGCCGGCTGAAGCGGCTCGCCTGGCGGCGCGACGCGATCGTCGTCACCGGTCACGACCCGGGCCTGTGGGACGAATTCAAGCGAGCCCCCGAGTTCTATTCGTGATCGCGGCGATCGCGGAACGGCTGATCCCGGGCGCGTGCGAGGCGGGCGTCGATCGCTACATGGAGGCGCACCGGGCCGCCTTCTCCGGGGCGCTCGAGGCGCTCGCCGGGTTCGAGGACGCCGCCGATCAGGACGCGCTCCTCGCCGAGCTCGAACGCGAGCGCCCGGACCTGTTCGACCCGCTCCTCGCACACGCCCGTCAAGGCATGTTCGGCGACCCGTCCTACGGCGGGAACATCGACCGCGTGGGCTGGAAGCTGCTCGGCTACCCCGGGCCGCGGCCGGTGTGGACGGCGGCCGACCAAGCCTTGATATGACCGACGTCGTGCTCGTCGGGCTCGGCGGCGCGGGCGGCATCGCCGCGCACGTGCTGACCGCGGCCGGCGCGGAGGTCGTCGCGCTCGAGGCCGGCCCGCGGCGCAGCGCCGCGGAGATGACCTTCGACGAGATCCGCAACGACGTGCGCGAGTGGCTTGCCGAGCCCAAGGCCCGCGGCGAGCTCCCCACCTTCCGCCACTCAGCCGACCAGCCGTCCGGCCCCTCGCCGTACCCGATGCTGATGGCCAACGGCGTCGGCGGCTCGACGCTGCACTATCCGGGCCTGAGCGCGCGGTTGGATTCCTGGGACTTCCGCCACTGGCCGATCGACTACGCCGAGCTGGAGCCCTACTACGCGCTGACCGAGCGCACGATCGGCGTCACCCGCGACCTGCGCCGCACCGGCTGGACCGAGCTGATGAGCGACGCGGCGACGCGGCTCGGCTGGCACCCGCACGCCGCGCCGGCGGCGATCGACGCCGCCCGCTGCACGTACTGCGGCTTCTGCACGTGCAACGGCTGCCACGTCACGGCCAAGGGCTCGACCGACGCGACCGTGATCCCGCGCGCGGAGGCGACCGGGCGGCTGCACGTCCGCACCGGCGCGCGCGTGGTGCGGATCGAGGCGCGCCGCGGCCGCGTCACCGGCGTCACCTACGTGCAGGACGGGCGGGTGCTCTTCCAGCCCGCCGGCGCGGTCCTGCTCGGCGGCTTCGTCTACGAGAACGTGCGCCTGCTGCTGCTCTCCGGCCTCGGCGGCGACCAGGTCGGCGCGGGCTACATGGCGCATGGCACGCCCAACGTCTGCGGCCGCTTCCCGGGCCGCCGGCTCAACCTGTTCAGCGGCCTGTGGTCGCAGGCCACCTGCGTGCGCGACTTCGAGGCCGGCATGCTGACCGCGTCGCACGAGTTCAAGCCGATCGCGGCGTCGAACCTGCACCCGCCGTCGGTGCCGCGCTGGGGCGCGGCGTGGAAGGCGTGGCTGCAGGCCAACGCGCAGTCGGTCGGCACGGTCAGCGGGCAACTGGAGACGCTGCCGTACGAGCACAACCGGCTCGATCTGGACCCGCACCAGCGCGACCCGTACGGCGTGCCCGTCGTGCGCGTCACGCACCGTCTCGGCGAGCACGAGCGGCGTGGCTTCGCGTTCCTGCGCGCGCGGATGACGGAGTGGCTGCGCGAGGCCGGCGCCGACCTCACCTGGGCGCCGGACGAGCCGTCGGTCGACGCGCGCCACTGCTACGGCGGCACGCGGATGGGCGACGACCCCGCGACCTCGGTGGTTGATCGCTGGGGCTTCGTGCACGGTCTGGAGAACCTCGGCGTGCTCGGCGCGTCGCTGTTCTGCTCGACCGGAGGCGTCAACCCGACGCTCACCGTGCAGGCGCTGGCCTGGCGGACCGCGACGCGGTTGACAACATCAGATATGTTTTCCGATAGGAAACCCACGGTGTTCGAGGAGAGCGCATGAGCAGCGTCATGACGGCGCGGGAGATCGGCGGCGTCGCCGTCCCCGAGGTGCCGACCCAGTTGTTCATCGGCGGCGAATGGCGCGACGCCGCGAACGATGCGACGTTCGACGTCGTCGCCCCCGCCTATGAGCAGCACCTGGCCACGGTCGCCGCGGCCGGCGCCGAGGACGTCGACGCCGCCGTGCGGGCCGCGCGCGCCCAGTCCGACGGAGGCGCGTGGGCGCAGCTCACGCCCGCCGACCGCGGCCTGTTGCTGTTCCGGCTCGCCGACCTGATCGAGCGCGACATCGAGCTGCTCGCGACGCTCGAGGGCTTCGACGTCGGCCGTCCGGCGTACGAGCCGCGGCTCGTCGACCTCCCGAACGTCGTCGACGTGTTCCGCCACTTCGCGGGCTGGGCCGACAAGATCGAGGGCCGCTGGATCACGCCGCTGCCGTTCTTCGGCCAGCAGCGCCAGGCGTACACGATCCGCGAGCCCGTCGGCGTCGTCGGCGCGATCACCGCGTGGAACGCGCCGACGCTGATCGCCGCCTGGAAGCTCGCGCCCGCGCTCGCGGCCGGCAACACGCTCGTGCTCAAGCCGGCCGAGGACGCGCCGCTGAGCACGCTGCACCTGGCGAAGCTGATCGAGGAGGCCGGCTTCCCGGCCGGCGTCGTCAACGTCATCCCCGGCCTGGGCGCGACGGCGGGCGCCGCGCTCGTCGCCCACCCCGGCGTCGACAAGGTCTCGTTCACCGGCAGCCCCGAGGTGGGTCGCGAGGTCGGGATCCAGGCGGCGCGCGACTTCAAGCGCGTGACGCTCGAGCTCGGCGGCAAGTCGCCGCAGATCATCCTCGCCGACGCCGACCCCGCGGCGGTCGTCCCCGGCGTCGCGATCGGGCTGTGGGCCAACCAGGGCGAGGTGTGCGCCGCCGGCACGCGGATCCTCGTCGCGCGCGAGCGCTACGACGACGTCGTCGCCGGCCTCGCCGACGCGGCGCGCGCGGTCTCGCTCGGCGACCCGTTCGACGCGGGGACGACGATGGGCGCGCTGATCAACGCGCGCCAGCTCGACCGCGTCACCGGCTACATCGCCCAGGGGCGCGAACAGGGCGCCGAGCTCGTCGCCGGCGGCGAGCGGCCAGAGCGGCCCGGGTACTTCGTGCAGCCGACGATCTTCGCCGGCGGCGACGCCGACATCGGAATCGCGCGCGACGAGATCTTCGGCCCGGTCGGCCTCGTGCGCTCGTTCGACGACGTCGACGACGCGATCGCGCAGGCCAACGACACGCGCTACGGCCTCGCCGCGTACGTGTGGACGCGCGACATCTCCAAGGCGCACCAGGTCGCCGCGCGCGTGCGCGCCGGCAGCGTGTGGATCAACGGCGGCGCGCCGCCGGACCCGCGGACGCCGTGGGGCGGCATGCGGTCAAGCGGCGTCGGACGCGAGCTCGGCTGGGCCGGGATCGAGGCCAACACCGAAGAGAAGACGGTCACGCTCACGCTCTGAGCGGAAGGGATTGCACCGAATGAACGAGCAACTGTTCGAGCGCGGGATCGAGATCCGCGAGAAGATGTGGGGCCCCGCGGGCGCGCGCGACAAGGTCGAGGCGGCGACGCCGTTCAGCCGCCCGCTCGAGGATCTCGTCACGGTCTACTGCTTCGGCGAGACGTGGGGACGCGAGCAGGAGCTCAGCCACGACATCCGCAGCATGCTGACGATCGGGATGCTGATCGCCCTCGGTCGCTCACACGAGATCCGCGTCCACGTACAGGGCGCGCTGGCCAACGGCGTGACGATCGAGCAGATCCGGGAGGTGCTGCTGCACTCCGCGATCTACTGCGGCATCCCGGCGGCGGTCGACGCGTTCCGCAACGCCGAAGCCGTGCTCACCGAACTGGGCGAACTGTGACCGGCGAAGCCTCGCCCTGCGGGCTCGCTTCGCTGGGAGCAATCGCCCAGAGGGCGATTCTCCCGGCCGAGGTGGCGCGATGACCGCCCTCGTCGGCTTCGTCGGCCTCGGCAACATGGGGCGGCCGATGGCCCGCAACCTCGCGGCCGCCGGCTTCGCGCTGGTCGTGCGCGACGCCGATCCGGCGCGCGGGGAGGAGTTCGGCGGCGACGCCGGCTCGCCCGAGGCATTCGCCGGCTGCGACGTCGTCGTGACGATGCTGCCGAACGACGGCATCGTGCGCGACGCGCTGCTCGGGTGGGGGATCGCCGCGGTGCTGGACCCGTCGGCGGTCGTCGTCGACATGAGCTCCTCGAACCCGACGGCGACCCGTGCGCTCGGCGCCGTCCTGGGCGTCGCGCTCATCGACGCGCCCGTGTCGGGCGGCGTGCCGCGGGCCGAGACGGGGACGCTCTCGATCATGGTGGGGTCCGACGACGAGGACGCGGTCGCCCGGGCGCTGCCCGTGCTGGAGGCGCTCGGCGACCGCGTCTTCCGCGTTGGGCCGCTCGGTGCCGGGCACGCGCTGAAGGCGCTCAACAACTACCTCGCGGCCGCCGCCTACGCGGCGACCGCCGAGGCGCTCGCCATCGGACAGGCCTATGGGCTGGACCCGGAGACGCTGATCTCGGTCGTCAACACGTCGACCGGGCGCAGCTTCAGCACCGAGCACGTGTACGCCGAGCACGTCGTGCCGGGCCGCTACGCGACCGGCTTCGCCGCCGGTCTGCTGGCCAAGGACGTCGCGATCGCGGCCGACATCGCGCGCAGCGCCGGGATCGACGCGCCGGCGCTCGAGCTCGTCAACGAGCGCTGGGCGCAGGCGATCGCCGAGCTCCCGCCCGGCGCCGACCACTCCGAGGCGCACAAGCCGTGGTACGCGCGGGAGACCGTTCCGTGAGCGCGTTGGTGCGTGAGCGACATGGTCTGGGGCCGTCGGACGACGGCGAGATCTCGCTGTCCGCCCTCGAGCAGAACCCGTACCCGATCTACCGGCGGCTGCGCGACGAGGGCGTGGTGTGGGTGGAGGCCGCCGGCCGCTGGTTGGTCACGCGCTGGGACGACGTCGACGCCGTCGAGCGCGACTCGGACGCCTTCACGGCGATGGAGGAGGCGTCGCTGCAGACGCGGGTGATGGGGCGCACGATGCTGCGCAGCGACGGCGCCGAGCACCGGCGGCTGCGCCGCGCGGCGCAGTCCGCCCTCAGCCCGCAGGCGATCGAGCGCCACTGGCTGCCGGAGTTCCGCCACATCGCCGACGACCTGATCGACGGCTTCGCGGACCGCGGCGCCGCCGATCTGATGACGGAGTTCTGCGGCCCGTTCGCGGCCCGTTGCCTGGCGCGCGTCCTCGGCTTCGCCGACGCGACGGACCGCGACCTGCAGTTCTGGTCGCAGGCGCTGATGGACGCGACCGCCAACTACGCCGACGACCCGGACGTGTGGGCGGTGGGTGAGATCGCCGCGAGCCAGGTCGACATGGCCACGGACGCGGCGATCGAGCGCGTGCGCGCCACGCCCGACCACTCCGTGATCAGCGCGATGGTGCACGCTGACGGCGACGGCCGGCCGCTGACCCGCGAGGAGATCATCGCCAACACCAAGCTGATGATCGGCGGTGGCCTCAACGAGCCGCGCGACGGACTCGGGTTCGCGATCTGGGCACTGCTGACCCACCCGGAGGCGCGCGCGCTGGCGCTGGCCGACCCGACCGCGTGGCCGACGATCACCGAGGAGGCGCTGCGCTGGATGTCGCCGCTGGCCATGTTCCCGCGCCAGGTCGCCAAGCCGGTCCGGCTGGCGGACACCGTGCTCGAGCCGGGCGCGCGGCTCGGGTTGCTGGTCGCCGCGGCCAACCGCGACGAGCGCCACTGGGAGGATCCGGACCGCTTCGACGTCCACCGGCCCAAGCAGCGCACGGTGTCGTTCGGCGTCGGGCATCACTTCTGCCTCGGCGTCTGGATGGCCCGCGCCCAGATCGGCGGGGCGGCGCTGCCGGCGCTGTTCGGGCGCCTGGACGCGCTCGCGGCCGATCTCGACAGTCCGCCCGAGATCCGCGGGTGGGTGTTCCGCGGGCATACTCGCCTGCACTCCATCTGGTCGCGCTAGCGTACGCCTCGCCGAGTCATGGCCCCTACACCAAAGCCCAAGAACCTCACCAAGCAGGAGCGCGTGTACCGCGAGGTGCGCGAGCGGATCTTGAGCGGCGCCTACGGCCCCGGATACCGCGTCGTGATCGATTCGCTGGCCGAGGAGTTCGAGGTGTCGGCGCTCCCCGTACGCGAGGCGATCCGGCGGCTCGAGGCCGAAGGACTCGTCATCTACCGGCCCAACGCCGGCGCGCAGGTGGCGCCCGCCGAGCCCGGCGTCTTCGACGAGGAGATGACCGTCCTGGCGATCCTCGAGGGCTACGCGACCGCGCTCGCGGCGCCCGAGCTCACCGCCGCGGACATCGAGCAGCTGACGGAGATCAACGAGCGCATGATCCGGGCGATGGAGCAGATGGACTCGCTGACCTTCGGCCGCCTCAACCAGGAGTTCCACGCGCTGATCCACCAGCGCTGCCCGAACGCCGCGCTGGTATCGATGCTGCACGACGTCGCCCGCCGCCTGGACGCGATCCGCCGGACCGTCTTCATCCAGATCCCGTACCGCGGCGCCGAGTCCGTCAGCGAGCACCGCGGGCTGATCGAGCTGCTGTCAGCAGGTGCGCCATCTGACGCGATCGAAGCGGCCGCGCGCCAACACAAGCTGCACACGGTCGAGAGCTTCCGCGCCTGGCAGAAAGAGCACGCTTAGGCGAGTGCGTGCGCGTCCAGGAGCGCGGCGACGCGCTGCTGCGACGCCTCGCTGAGCGCGGAGAGCGGCTCGCGGGCGAAGCCCGACGGCAGCCGGCCCATCCGCTCCATGACCCACTTGGCGGGCACGGGGTTGGTCTCCGTGAACGCGGCCTCGACGAGCGGGTGCAGCGCGTAGTGCAACTCGCGCGCACGATCGTGATCGCCCGCCACGAAGGCGTCGTAGAGGTCGGCGACGATGCGCGGCGCGAAGTTGCCGGCGCAGCTGAGGTGCCCGCGCCCGCCGAGCACGAGCATCGGGTAGCAGAGCAGCTCGATTCCGGACAACGCGATGAAGTCGCGGCCGCATTCGCTGAGCACGTAGGAGACGTGCTCGAAGTCGCGCGTGGTCTCCTTGATGCCGACGATGTTGTCGTGGGCGCGGCGCAGCCGGCCGACGGTGGCGGGCGTGATGTCGACCGCCGCGCGCACCGGCACGTTGTAGACCAGCAGCGGGAAGTCCGGGAACTCGCCCGCGACGCGCGCGTACCAGTCGAACAGGCCCTGCTGCTGCGCGCGGCCGTAATACGGCGTGACGACGAGCGCGCCGGCGGCGCCGAGCCGCTCCGCCTCGGCCGTCAGCTCGAGCGTCTCGCTCATCAACGCGCTGCCGGTGCCGGGCAGGAACGGCACGCGACCGTCGATCGCGCTCGCGGCCGCGCGCATCACCGCGATCCGCTCCTCGATCGTCATCGAGGTCGGCTCGCCGGTCGACCCGCCGACCGAGATGCCGTGCGTGCCCTGCTCGAGCTGCCACTCGATCAGCGGCGCGATGCTGTCCAGGTCCAGCGATCCGTCGGGCGCGAACGGCGTCACGAGCGGCGTGATCGCGCCCCGGATGCACGTCGGATCTGCGGCGAATGTCATGGCTGCTCCTCGTGCCAGTGCTCGTAGTCGGGACGACGCGCCGGCGACAGCGGATAGATCCCGCGAATCGACTCGCCGGCCTTGACGCGCTCGAGCGCCCACGCCTCGCGGTGCTCCTGCTCGAGCGCGTCGCGCGCGACGTCCTCGGCGAGCGCCGCGGGGATGACCAGCACGCCCTCGGCGTCGCCGACCATCACGTCACCGGGCACGACCAGCGTGCCGCCGCAGGCGATCGGCACGTTGACCTCGAGCGGGAAGTGCAGCAGGCCGAGCACGGCGGCGTGCGGCGCCTGGTAGTAGGTGGGAATGTCCAGGGCGGCGAGCGCCGGGCTGTCGCGCAGCCCGCCGTCGGTCACGATCCCGGTCGCGCCGCGGGCGAGCGCACGCGCGGCGAGAATGTCGCCGATCGTGCCGGCGCCCGGCTCCCCGCGCGCGTCGATCACGAGCACCTCGTTCGGCCCGATCGACTCGACGGCGCGCTTCTGGGCGTTCAATTCCGCGGTGTCGGCGTCGCGGACGTCCTCGCGCAGCGGGACGTAGCGCAGCGTGTAGGCGTAGCCGAGCAGTCGCTGATCCGGACGCGTGGGGCGCAAGCCGGCCATGAACGTGTTGGCGATCCCGCGCGAGCGCAATTGCGTCGTGAGCGTCGCGGTCGAGACCTCGAGGAGCGCTTGGCGCGCCGGCTCGGACAGCGTGTACGGGCGCGGGGCGCCCGTCCCCCAGGCCTCGCCGCGCACCGCGGCGGAGACCTTGGGCTGCGCGCCGTGACCGGCCAGCGGCTCGTCGGACTCGACCACGCGGTTGCGCACGCGACCGACACCCTCGAGCTCCACCTCGATCTCGTCGCCCGGCTCGACCGGCCGCGAGCCGGCGGGCGTGCCGGTGAGGATCACGTCGCCGGGCTCGAGCGTGACGAAGCGGGAGAGGTCAGCGACGAGGAGGCCGAAGGGGAAGATGAGGTTCGCCGTCGAGTCCTCCTGCACGACCTCGCCGTTGACCCGCGTGCGCAGGGTCAGCGCATCGAGGTCGAATCCGTCGACCGCCGTCGGGGCGCCGAGCGGCGTGTATCCGTCGTGGCCCTTGGCCATCAGATTCGAGCCCCGATCGGCCCAGCGCAGGTCGTAGAGCCCGACGTCGTTGGCGGGCGCGATCCAGCCGATGTGCCGCGCGCCGTCCTCGGGCGTGACCTGGCGCGCCCGCGTGCCGATGACGACGGCGACCTCGCCCTCGAACGCGAGCAGCTCCGTGCCGCGCGGGCGGACGACGACATCGCCGTCGGCCGCGAGTGACGACGGCGGCTTGAGGAAGTAGGACGGTACCGCCGGAGTCCGGCCGCGCTGCGCCGCGCGGCTGCGGTAGTTCAGGTGCACGGCGATGATCTTCGAGGCAGGTGGTGGCGTCACCGATAGAAGATCCTATACGTTTTCCGATGCAGATATCGAATCGGAGGAGAGAAACGATGACCGTCCGCGCCGACAACCTCGGCAGCCTGCTGCGCCCGCCGTACCTGCTGGATGCCCGTCACGACGGCCTGACGCCGGATGAGCTGCGCGTCGTCGAGGACCGGGCGATCGAGGAGGCGGTGCAGCTCCAGGAGGATGCTGGGCTGCAGATCGTCACCGACGGCGAGTACCGCCGCCGGTTCTTCTTCTCGACCGTCGAGGTGCTGCTCGAAGGCATCGACCCGCTCGGCTTCGTCCGCCATCACCGCGACGAGGAGGGCGTCGAGCACGAGCTGCGCACGCCGACGCCCGTCGCCCGGCTGAAGCGGATCGGCACGCTCGCCGACTACGAGGTCGCGTTCCTGCGCCCGCGGACGAAGCGGCTCGTGAAGGTGACGATGCCGCCTCCGTCGCTGCTGGTGAACTACTTTACGGATGGCGTCTCGGACAAGGCGTACCCCGACCGCGAGGCCTACCGGGAGCACCTGATCGAGCTGCTCAACGAGGACGCGCGCGCCCTGGCCGCGGCGGGCGTCGACCACATCCAGCTCGACGCGCCGCACTACGCCTACATCCAGAAGCTCGTCGCGGACGTGACCGACCGCAACGCCACCCTGCGCCGCCTCGTCGAGACCGACAACCGCGTGTTCGACGGCGTCGAGGGCGTCACGAAGTCGCTGCACATCTGCCGCGGCAACGACCGCAGCCACTTCACCGGCACCGAGCCCTACGACGAGTTCGCCGCCGCGATCTTCCCGCACACGGTCGCCGACCGGCTGCTGCTGGAGTACGACGACGAGCGCTCGGGCGGGTTCGCGCCGCTGCGCCACGCGCGCGAGGACCAGACCGTCGTGCTCGGCCTCGTCACGACCAAGCGCTCGGACATGGAGAGCGGGGACGAGCTCAAGGCGCGGATCGAGGAGGCGGCGGCGTTCATGCCACTCGAGCGGCTCGCGCTCTCCACCCAGTGCGGGTTCGGGTCCAACGCCGAGGGCAACGCGATCACCTACGACGCGCAGCGCGCGAAGCTCGAGCTCGTCGTGCAGGTCGCGACCGACGTCTGGGGCAACGCGTGAGCTCCGTCGAGGAGCGGCTGCAGGCGCTCGAGGACCGCGAGGCGATCCGCGCGCTGCTGACGGCGTACCGCCGCGCGCTCGACGAGAAGGAGTTCGAGGCCTACGCCGACCTGTTCGGCGACGACGGCGAGTTCGTCACCGACGGGCGGAGCGTGCGCGGGCGCGCCGAGATCCTGGCGATGCTGGCGGAGCTCCAGGCGGAGGGCGCCCTGAGCGTGGCGGCGGGCGACGATCGCCACCTCGTGACCAACGTGGAGATCGCCGTGGACGGCGACCGCGCCACGGCACTCAGCACGTGGGTCTACCTCACCCGCGGGCCCGGCGACCAGCCGCAGCTGTCGCTCGTCGGGCACTACGAGGATTCGCTGCGCCGGACCGCCGCGGGCTGGCGGTTCGCCCGCCGCGCGGCGCCGTGCGACATCCCCCTACCCTGACGGCGTGCAGGAGCTGGCGCGGCGCTCGATCGACGGGTTCGCGGAGACGCTCGCCTGCCTCGGACGGACCGGCGTCGGGGGAGCGAGCGAGATCCGCGCACCCGGTCTCGTCGGCGCGCGGGTGCCGTGGGCGACGGACAACCACTGGATCGACGCGGCGGTCGCCGCTCCCGGCGCCGACCTGACCGGCGCGCCGCATTGCGTCTGGAGCACCGAGGCCGCGCCGGCGGAGGCCGAGATGCCGTGCATGGGGCTCGTCCTCGACGGCTGGCGGGCGCCCCGCGAGGACGCGGTCGAGGCGCCGCCGCCGGCGGCGGTCGGGGAGCTCAACGACCTGGCGTACGGTCAGGCGGATCGGCTCGGCCCGCTGGTCGCCGCGATCGGCGATCCGCGCGTGCACACGCATGGCGTGCGGGTCGACGGTGAATGGGCGTGCGTCGCGCTGACGCTGCGGCTCGGCGACGACGTGAGCGTCCAGTACGTCGCCACCGGCGCCGCCTACCGCCGCCAGGGCCTCGCGGCGTGGGTAGTCGGCGCGGCGCTGGCCGAGGCCTCGGCCGACGGCATGCGCACCGCGACGCTCCAGGCCAGCCCCGACGGGTACGGCGTCTACGAGCGGCTCGGCTTCCGCACGGTCACGACGCTGCGCGCGTCGATCCTGCCTTGAACCCGCGCAGGCGCAACGCGTTGAAGACGACGCTGAGGCTCGAGAGCGCCATCGCGAGGCCCGCGATCACCGGGTTGAGCAGGCCGACCGCGGCCAGCGGGATGGCGGCGACGTTGTAGCCGAACGCCCACACGAGGTTCTGCTTGATCGTGCGCAGCGTGGCGCGGGAGAGGCGGATGGCGTCGGCGGCGGCGTTGAGGTCGCCGGAGACCAGCGTCAGGTCGGAGGCTTCGATCGCCACGTCGGTGCCGGTGCCGATCGCGAGGCCGAGGTCGGCCTGCGCGAGGGCGGGCGCGTCGTTGACGCCGTCGCCGGCCATCGCCACGACGCGGCCTTCGGCCTGCAGGCGGCGGATGACGTCGGCCTTCTCGGCGGGCATGACCTCCGCGATCACCTCGTCGATGCCCACTTCTTGCGCGACGGCGCGGGCGGTGGTGGCGTTGTCGCCGGTGAGCAGGATCGGGGTGAGGCCGAGGGCGCGCAGGCGCGCGATCGCGGGCTTCGAGCTCGGCTTGACCGTGTCGGCGACGACGAAGACCGCCTTGGCCTCGCCGTCCCAGCCGCCGACGATCGCGGTGTGCCCGCGGGCCTCGGCAGCGCGCACGGCCTCGGCGAGCGCGGGGGTGATGCCTTGGTAAGCCTCTGGCTTACCAAGCGAGCGCGCGACGAACGCGGGGCGGCCGGCGACGACGTGACGCCCGGCCACGACGCCTTCGACGCCCAGGCCTTCGTGCGCTTCGAACTCGTCCACCGCCGCCAGTTCCGGCGCCGCGGCGGCGATCGCGCGGGCGATCGGGTGCTCGGAGAAGTGCTCGAGCGAGCCGACCAGGCGCAGCGCGTCGTCGTCGCCGACGACCTCGACGAGGGACATCTTGCCGCTCGTCACGGTGCCGGTCTTGTCGAGGACGATCGTGTCGACGCGGCGGGTGGACTCGAGCACCTCCGGGCCCTTGATCAGCAGGCCGAGTTGGGCGCCGCGGCCCGTGCCGACCATCAGCGCGACCGGCGTGGCGAGGCCGAGGGCGCACGGGCAGGCGATGATCAGCACGGCGACGGCGGCGGTGAACGCGAACGTCGCGCTCTCGCCCGTGCCGAGCCAGAAGCCGAGCGTGGCGACTGAGAGCGCGATCACGACCGGGACGAACACGCCCGCGACGCGATCGGCGAGCCGCTGCACCGGCGCCTTGCCGGTCTGGGCGGCCGTGACGAGCCGCGCGATCTGCGCCAGCGCGGTGTCGGCGCCGACCTTGGTGGCGCGCACGAGCAGGCGCCCGCCGGCGTTGACCGTCGCGCCCGCGACCTCCGCCCCGGGGCCGACCTCGACCGGGACCGGCTCGCCCGTCAGCAGGCTCATGTCGACCGCCGAGCGGCCCTCTTCGACGACGCCGTCGGTCGCGACCTTCTCGCCCGGGCGGACGAGGAAGACGTCGCCGACCTTCAAGGCCTCGACGGAAACGGTCCGCCCGTCGGCGAGCGTGACGTCCTTGGCGCCGAGCTCGAGCAGCGCCTTCAACGCGGCGCCGGCGCTGCGCTTGGCCTTGGCCTCGAAGTAGCGGCCGGCGAGGATGAACGTGGTGACGACCGCGGCCGTCTCCAGGTAGATGTGGTTCGCCCCCTCGCCCTGCTCGGGGATCAGGTCGAAGCTCATCCGCATGCCGGCCATGCCGGCGTCGCCGAAGATCAGGGCGTAGAGCGACCACAGCCACGCGGCGAGTGTGCCGAGGCTGATCAGCGTGTCCATCGTCGCGGTGCCGTGGCGCAGGTTCGTCCACGCCGCTTTGTGGAACGGGAACGCGCCCCAGAGCACCACGGGCGTGGCGAGGTTGAGCGCGAGCCACTGCCAGTTGTCGAACTGCAGTGCTCCGATCATCGAGACCAGCAGGACCGGCAGCGAGAGGATCGCCGACAGGATCAGCCGGAAACGAAGAGAGGCGAGCTCGTCGACCGTGCCGGGTGCTTCGGGCTCCTCGGCCGGCAGCACCGCGTGATAGCCCGCGGCCTCGACCGCGCCCACCAGCGCCTCGGGCTCCACGGCCGCCGGGTCATAGTCGACCGTCGCCTTCTCGGTGGCGTAGTTGACGCTCGCCTGGACGCCGTCGAGCTTGTTCAGCTTGCGCTCGATCCGGTTCGCGCACGACGCGCACGTCATGCCCGTGATTGGCAGCTCGATCGTCGCGCTCATCGCGTGAACTCCGCGGTGTGAACCCGGCCGTCGTGCTTGAACTGCAGGTACAACCGATACCGGGTAGAGGTATCCAGATCCGCCTCGAACGCGACGCCCTGCTCCTCGGTGGGATGCACGTGCAGGAAGGCGAGATCGCCCTCGCGCAGCGCCACCAGGTGACCGCCGGCGCCGAGGTACGGCTCGGTGGCGACCGGCTTGCCGCCCTTGGAGATCGCGAAGACGAGCTCGGAGCCGCGCGGGTTCAGCTTGACGGTGTACCCGTCGGTCTGCGTGACCGTGTTCGCGGCGGGCAGCGGCGCGTAGGTCGCCGCGCCGTCGACCGTCAGGTCCGCCGCCAGCGTGCGCGGCTCGCCGCCGCGCTGAAAGTCCGCGAAGACGCGATACGCCCCGGCGTCGGCGAGCGTGATCGGCGCGCTCCACGTGCCATCGGCGCCGAGCGTCGGATGCAGATGCTGGAACCCCCGCCCATCGCGCCGCACCACGATCAGGTGCATCGGCTTCTCGTGCGTGACCTCGAAGTCGCGCACGGGACCGCGAGCGTCATCGACGGCGAACCGCAACGTGGTGGCGGACCCGCGCGGCAGCGAGGTCGAGCCGAGCGCGAGGCGCAGCCCGCCGTCGGCGACGGCGAGTCCGCGCACGCCGTCGGCCGCGCCATGGCCGGCGGCGGCAGGGCCGCCGTGGCCGCCCGTCGCCGCGTCGGCCGCGCCGTG
>NZ_JAPDOD010000044.1 GCF_027587205.1 Solirubrobacter ginsenosidimutans | reverse complement strand
CCGGAGCCTCAGCGGGCGTCGCCTCGGCGGGCGCCTCGGCGCCCGGCGCGGCCTCAGCGGGCGTCGCCTCGGCGACAGGAGCCGCTTCCGCGGGCGCCTCTTCGGCGGCCGCGGCGCTCGTCGTCGCGGGCGTGTCCGCGGCGACGGCGGGCGTCTCCACCGTCTCGACCTCGGGAGGGGCGCCGTCCAGCGCCGGAGCGTCGGCGGCGACTGCCGCTTCGGCGGTCGCCTCCTCCACGCTCACGGGCGGGGCCGGGTCGCCGTTCCCCTCGGAGGCCGCCGCCGGGGCTTCCGGCTCAGGCGTCGTGGCGGTCTCGTTCTTTTCCTCGGGGGAGGGCGTCTCGGTCATGGTGTTGGACCTCTGGCTGCTGGCTTGGCGCGCCGCGAATCGACAAGTGAGAGGGCGCGCGAGGGCGGGGCGTCCGGGCGCGGTCAAAGCACCGGGAAGCCGCGCCGCCAGCATAGCGGTCGCCACGGCCCAACTCGACGCTCGTTCTACACCTGACGACGACTAACGTTCACACCATGCCGCCTGGCAACGGAGACTCCCCCCGCGAGCTGTTCCTGATCGACGGGAACTCGCTCGCCTACCGTGCGTTCTTCGCGCTCCCGGAGTCGATCTCGACCTCTGATGGAAGGCCCACCAACGCGATCTTCGGGTTCGCGTCGATGCTGGTGAAGATCCTCACGGACTACGGCCAGGTCCCGACCGTCGTGGTCTGGGACGCGGGCATGTCCGGCCGCAAGGACATCAGCCCGGACTACAAGGCCCAGCGCAGCACGCGCCCCGACCTGCTCAAGCTCCAGTGGCCGCACCTGCGCCCGCTGGTCGAGGCGTTCGGCTACCGCAACATCTCGGTCGAGGGCTTCGAGGCCGACGACGTCATCGCCGCGCTCACCGAGCAGGCCAAGGAGCGCGGCGTCCCGGTGATGGTCGTGACCGGCGACCGCGACGCCTACCAGCTCGTCGACGACGGCGTGCGGATCATGTCGACCAGCAGAGGCGTGACCGACACCAAGGTCTACGACCGCGACGCGGTGATCGAGCGCTACGGCATCCCGCCCGAGCTCGTCCCGGACTTCATCGGCCTCAAGGGCGACACGTCGGACAACATCCCCGGCGTCCCCGGCATCGGCGACAAGACCGCCGCCGACCTGCTGCAGAAGTTCGGCGACCTCGAAGGCGTGCTCTCCAGCGTCGACAAGATCACCGGCGCCAAGCGCAAGCAGAACCTGATCGACCACGCCGACAACGCGCGGATGTCGAAGCTGCTGGCGACGATGGTCCGCGACGTCCCGCTCGACATCGACCTCGAAGTCGAGTTCACGCGCGTCCCGGACCGCTCGAACCTGCGCACCGTCTTCCGCGACTGGGAGCTGCGTGACCCGCTCAGGCGCCTCGAGGAAGCGCTCGAAGCCGCCGAGCTCGAGACGATCCCGCGCCCCGAGGACGTCGACACGATCACCGTCAAGACCGGCCTCGCGCGCCACCCCACGGACATCACGCGCATGAAGGGCGAGGAGATCGTCGTCACGCTCGCCGCGCCTGAGGTGCCCGAGGGCGAGCTGATCCCGCGCGAGCCGATGTGGCGCTTCGCGGCCTATGGCGGCGGCAACATCGCGCTCGCGGGGGAGACGGACGACCCGAAGCTCGTCATCGCCGCCCTCGGCGATCGCCCGGTGATCGCCCACGACGCCAAGCAGCTCGGTGACGTCCCGCAGAACCTCGTCTTCGACACCGCGGTCGCGGGCTACCTGCTCGACCCCGCCCGCCGCGGCTACCCGCTCGACGAGCTGGCCGAGGAGCGCGGGATCGGCGCCGACGCCGGCGACGAGCTCGCCACCTACGCCGTCCTGATCCACGAGCTGGCCAAGCGCCAGCGCCCGCAGATCGAGGAACGCGGGGTCGGCGACCTGATGAACCAGGTCGAGCTGCCGCTCGTCCACGTCCTGCGCGAGTGCGAGAAGCAGGGCATCAAGCTCGACACGAAGCAGCTCGAGACCGTCGCCACCCGCATCCGCGCCGACGTCGTCACGCTCGAGCGCGAGATCTGGGACCTCGCGGGCGAGGAGTTCGTGATCGGCTCCCCGCAGCAGCTCGGCGCGGTGCTCTTCGAGAAGCTCGAGCTGAGCCGCAAGCGCCGCGGCAAGACCGGCTTCAGCACCGACGCCAAGGTGTTGCAGGCGATCCGCGACGAGCACCCGATCATCCCCAAGATCGAGCGCTACCGGGAGCTGTCCAAGCTCGCGCAGACCTACCTCGACGCGCTGCCGAACTGGATCGGCGACGACGGCCGGCTGCACACGACGTTCGAGCAGACGACCGCCGCCACCGGGCGCCTGTCGAGCATCAACCCGAACCTGCAGAACATCCCGATCCGGACCGAGACCGGCCGCGAGATCCGCGCCTGCTTCATCCCGGAGCCCGGAAACGTCCTGCTCAGCGTCGACTACAACCAGGTCGAGCTGCGGGTCTTGGCCCACATCGCCAACGAGCAGGTGCTGCGCGACATCTTCCTGCGCGGCGAGGACGTCCACACCGAGACCGCCAGCGCCGTCTTCGACCTGCCGCCCGACCAGCTCGACGTCGGCATGCGCTCCAAGGCCAAGATGGTCAACTACGGGATCGTCTACGGCCTATCCGCGTTCGGGCTCGCCGACCGGCTGCAGATCCCGCAGGACGAGGCGAAGGCCTTCATCGACCGCTACCTGGAGCGGTTCCCCGCCGTCGCCCA
This sequence comes from Solirubrobacter ginsenosidimutans, assembly GCF_027587205.1. The sequence goes on along the minus strand of NZ_JAPDOD010000044.1, from coordinate 74,168 downwards.
GTTCATGAAGGACGCGGTGACGCAGGCCAAGGAGCACGGGTACGTCTCGACGCTCCTGGGCCGCCGCCGCCAGATCCCGGAGATCCGTGCCAGCAACTGGCAGGTGCGCAGCCTCGGCGAGCGCCTCGCGGTCAACACCGTGATCCAGGGCACGGCGGCCGACATCATCAAGATCGCGATGGTCAACTGCCACCGCGCGCTGGCCAAGGCCGGCCTGAAGACCCGGACCATCCTCCAGATCCACGACGAGCTGCTCTTCGAAGGGCCGCCGGAGGAGATGGAGCAGGCGACCGAGATCGTGAGTCGGGAGATGATCGGCGCGGCGCAGCTGGACCCGCCGCTGACGGTGAACGCCGGCGTCGGCGACAACTGGCTCAGCGCGAAATGACCCGCGACACGGCGCTCGTGGCGGCGCTGGCCATCGGCGCGGCCGTCGCCGCCCAGGCGCCGCTGAACTCGCAGCTCGGCCGCAGCGTCGGCGGGCTGCCCGCGACGACGATCGCGCTCGGCGTCTCGTTCCTGACGCTCTTGATCCTGACCACGATCGCGGGGCAGCTGGGCGGCTTCAGCGACATCCGCAAGCCGCCGCTGTACGCGCTGATCGGGGGCGGTCTGGTGGGTGCGCTCTACGTCGGCTCGATCGTGTGGACCGTACGGGCGCTGGGGGTCACCGGCCTGAGCGTCGTGACGCTGGCGGGGCAGTTCGCCGCCGCGCTGGCGATCGATCACTTCGGCTGGCTCGGGGTAGAGCGTTCTCCGATCACGCTCGCGAAGGTCGCGGGCGTGGCCCTGGTGGCCGCGGGGACGTACCTGATCGTCGCCGACTAACCTCCCGGGCCAGACCCAACGGAGGCCGAAATGAAGCTGGAGAACGAGTTCACGGTGCCCGCGTCGATCGACCAGGCGTGGGCCGTTCTGCTGGACGTCCCCCGGGTCGCTCCCTGCCTGCCCGGCGCCACCGTCGAGGAGGGCCAGGGCGAGGAGGGTGAGTACAAGGGCCAGATGAAGATCAAGATCGGCCCGATCACCGCCAGCTACAAGGGCACGGTCAAGATCCAGGAGGCCGATGAGGCCGCGCACCGCGTCGCCATGCGGGCGCAGGCGAAGGATGCGCGCGGGCAGGGCACGGCCGCGGCGACGATCACCTCCACGATGGAGGAGGTCGCCGACGGCACGAAGATCCACGTGACCACGGACATGCGCGTCACCGGCCCGGCCGCCCAGTTCGGCCGCGGGGTGATGCAGGACGTGAGCGCGAAGCTGATGACGCGCTTCGCCGAGTGCCTGGCCGACCAGATGCAGGCCGCGCCCGCGGCGACGACCGAGGAGGCGCCCGCCGCCGCCGAGGGTGCCACCAACGGGTCCGGGCCCGCCGAGACCGCCGCCGACGTCGCGCCGGCCGAGGCCGTCGAGGCCGCGCCCGCGGAAGTCGGTGCCGCCGCCGAGGCCGCACCCGCCGAAGCTGAGGCCGCCGCGCCGACCGACACGACCCCCGCCGAACCGGCCACCACGGTCGAGGACGGCGTGCCCGGCGCGTCCTCCGGCGTCTCGAGCGCCGAGGCCGAGCCCGCGGCGCCGAGCGCGTCCTCCGGCACGTCGAGCGCCGCGCCCAAGGCCGCGGCGCCGCGGCCGACCGACGACGTCCTCGACCTCGGCGAGGCCAGCCGCGACGCGCTGCTCAAGCGCGCCGTCCCGCTCGTCGCGGGGATCGTCGGCCTGCTGATCTTGATCCGCCTGATCAAGCGGTGAGCCTGGACCCCGAGCTTCAGGAGATCCTTGACGGGTGGGCGGCGCTCGAGGGCCCGCCCGCCCACGAGGTGCCCGTCGACCAGGCCCGTCGCGCCCACCTGAGCGAGACCGAGCACCTCGCGGGGGAGGGACCCGCGGTCGCGCGCGTGAGCGATGACACCGCCGCCGGCGTCCCGATCCGCGTCTACGAACCCGAGCACGCGCGCGGGACCGTCGCCTACCTCCACGGCGGCGGCTGGGTGCTGGGCAACCTCGAATCCGTCGACGCGGTCTGCCGCGCGGTGGCGAACGAGGCGAACGCCCGCGTCGTCAGCATCGACTACCGGCTCGCGCCCGAGCACCCGTTCCCGGCGGCATTGGACGACGCGCTGAACGCGACGAGAGCCGTGGAGGCCGACGTCGTCGCCGGCGACAGCGCGGGCGGCAACCTCGCCGCCGTCGTCGCCCGCCACCTCAAGACGCAGCTCAAGCTCCAGTTGCTGATCTACCCGGTCACCGACGCGGGCATCAACACGCCGTCCTATCGCGAGCTGGACGAGCGCTTCGGCCTCACCGCGGCCGCGATGCGGCGCTTCTGGAACCTCTACCTCGACGGAGCGGACGGCTTCGCCCCGGACGCCTCGCCGCTGCGTGCCGACGACCTCAGCGGCCTTCCGCCCGCCTACATCCTCACCGCCAGCCACGACGTGCTGCGCGACGAGGGCGAGGCCTACGCGGGCGCACTCGAGCGCGCGGGCGTGCCCGTCACGCTCAACCGCAAGGCCGGCACGATCCACGGCTTCTGGCGCTGGCAGACCAAGGCGATCTCCCGCGAAGCGGTGCGCGAGGCGGGCGCCGCGATCCGCGCTGTACTAGGTTGAAGCGCCATGGCGTTCTGGCACCCCTTCGCGGACATGGGCGCGGTTGCGCGCAACGAGTTCATCATCGACCGCGGCGAGGGCCCGTGGGTCTTCGACGAGGCCGGCACCCGCTACCTCGACGGCACAGCGTCGCTCTGGTACGCCAACCTCGGCCACGGCCGGACGGAGATCGCCGACGCGGTCGCGGCGCAGATGAAGAAGATCGAGGCCTACCACACGTTCTCGGATGTCTCCAACCGCCCCGCCGAGGCGATCTGCGAGGCGCTCGCGGCGCGCGCGCCGATGCCCAACGCCAAGGTCTTCCTGACCAGCGGCGGCGGTGACTCGATCGACGTCGCGGCCAAGCTCGCCCGCCGCCACTTCATCAACCTCGGCCAGCCCGAGCGCGTCCACCTGATCAGCCGCACCCAGGGCTACCACGGCACGCACGGCTACGGGACCGCGCTCGGCGGCATCGAGGCCAACGTCGTCAACTGGGGCCCGCTCGTCCCGCAGACGAGCAGCGTCCCGCACGACTCGCTGCCCGCCCTGGAGGAGGAGATCCGCCGGATCGGCCCGGACAAGGTCGCGGCGTTCTTCTGCGAGCCGGTGATCGGCGCCGGCGGCGTGTTCCCGCCGCACGAGGGCTACATCCAGGGCGTCGCCGACCTGTGCGCCGAGCACGGCATCCTGCTCGTGATCGACGCGGTGATCTGCGGCTTCGGGCGCCTGGGCACCTGGTTCGGCGTCGAGCGCTGGCCGGACGTCAAGCCGAGCATGATCACGTTCGCCAAGGGCGTGACGAGCGGGTACCTGCCGCTGGGCGGCGTCGTCGTCGACGAGACCGTCTCCGCGCCGTATTTCGAGGCCGCCGGCGGTCCCATGTTCCGCCACGGCGCCACCTACGCCGGCCACCCGTCGGTCTGCGCGGCCGCGCTGGCGACGATCGACATCTATGAGGCGGAGGACATCATCCGCCGCGGCCAGGACCTGGAGAAGCCGCTGTACGACGCGCTCGCCCCGCTGGCCGGCCACGAGGCCGCCAGCGAGGTCCGCGGCGGCACCGGCTTCCTCGCCGCGGTGGGCGTGAAGGAGCCGTCCGCGGTCGCGACGCTGGCCGCGGGCGCGCGCAAGGCCGGCGTGCTCGTGCGCCCGCTGCTGGGCGGCGTCGCCGTCTCGCCGCCGCTGATCTGCGAGCAGGAGCACATCGATCTCCTCGCCCAGGCGATCAAGGCCGGACTGGACGATGTAGCGGCGCGGTAATCCCTACCGCGGCGGTCGTGATAAGTTAGGGCGGCCTAATGAGGTCGCCCGAAACATCCGTGGAGGAGCTCGAGGAGTTCCCGAAGGCCGGCTTCCGCGCCCGCCGGTGGCTGCGCTTCGAGCGCGACCTGCAGGCCTGGTTGGGCTCCCCGGAAGGGCAATTCGCCCACTGGTGCGCTTGTGAGGTCGTCGGCGAGAAGGGGTAGCGTCCCTCTCATGCCGACGACACGACACGCTTCCGCGGGCATCCTCGCGGACCAGCACGCAGCCAAGCGAGAAGAGATCGTCGCCCTACTCACCCGGGCGTACTGGATGGAGATGGAGACGGTGATGTCCTATCTCGCCAACTCCAAGCATCTGGACGGGATCCGCGCGGAGGAGATCGCCGAGGCGCTCGAGGCCGACGTGGCCGAGGAGCTTGGCCACGCCACCGCCTTCGCCGGCCGGATCAAGGACCTCTACGGCACTCCGCCCGGCTCGATGGACTTCACCCCCGAGCAGACCTACCTGCAGCCGCTCGAGGACCCGACCGACGTCGCGACCGTCATCAAGGGCGTGATCGAGGCCGAGGCGGGTGCGATCGAGCACTACACCCGCATCATCGAGGCCTGCGACGGCGTCGACTGGGCCACCCAGGACATGGTCATCGAGATCCTCCGCGACGAGGAGAACCACCTCCGCACCTTCGAGCGCTACCTGGCCGAGTTCGAGTGACCATCCGTCACTGCGACGACGTCGGCTTCGCTTCGCCGGCGTCGTCGTCGTGCGGCCGCAACGGGTCGTGAAAGACCTGTGTCGTCAGCTTCGCGGCGAAGGCCAGGTGCTCCGTCGGTGAGAGATCCTCGGCGCTGAGCACGGGCTCGATCGCCGCGAACTTCAACAGCTCATCCCGACTGTCCTTCGCGTGATCGTCGACCTTCGCGACCTGGAGGATCGGGTCATCCAAGCCTTCCGTCGGCGCATTGAGCACGGCGTAGATCAGGCTCGGCCACCGCGCGCAGAACGTGAGCCACTTGATCAGCTTGCGCTGGCTTTCGCGCGTGGCTGAGATCTCGGGCCGTTGCAGGAGGAGCTTCGCGAGCCGGTAGACGTTCACCAGCCGGACGAGGTCCCGCGGGTTGTCTCCGACGTACGAGTGGAACTCGAGGAAGTCGGCGAGTTCCTCGGGGCTGTCCTCGACCTCCCTCAGGACCTGCACGAGGGGTTCGCGTACCGCGGAGCGGTCGAACGAGAGACCACCGGTGGTCGAGTCCCGCGCGGCGTTGCGCCCGGGGGTCTCGCCGGCTTCCCCGGACCCCGCGAGGGGCGATGAACTGCGCGCGGCGGGACTGAACAAGTGGCGCACGAGGTTCTGGGTCGGCGTCGTGTCCCGCTCCAGCAGGTAGTCGCGCGGCGTGGCGTACGTGAGATGGAACGAGAGCTGGATGATCTTTCGGAGGTAGCGGTCCGCGAAGTCGGAGGGCTCGAAATGCTCCAGCGCAGCGCCGTCCGTGAGCAGACCGTATCGCCGGTCGATCGCGCGCTGGACCATCCGCGTGTCGATCCCGAGGAATACATAGAACCCGCTGGCGGCCGGGCCGAGAATGAGGTTGATCGCCTGGAGCGCGTCGATGATCTTCTCGTCCGAGCACCGATCCAGGTCGTCGATGAACACGACGACCCGCGGCCGGCGCCGGTGCTGTCGCAGTCGCCGCCGCGTCAGGCAGTCGCGCGAGAACTCGACGTCTCGCAACACCTCGTGCTGGAAGCCCATCCGCTCTCGGTAGTCGGGCATCTGGAGGTACTCGCCGACCCGGTCGCTGATCGGCTTCAGTGCTCGTCGCGCCCGCCCGGCGACGAACCATGCCGCCAGGGCGAGCAGGAGCGCGCCGGGCAACGCGGCGATCCACTCGACCGGAACGCCGCTGCTCTCGGCCCATGTCTCGGCCACCGACTCGATCCGGACGTACCCGAAGAGCGCGAGCACGGCCACTGCGAGGACCGCGAAGATGCCCGGAAGCACGAGCTCCTCGACCAGCTGCGCTCGCCGCCTGGACCATGCGTAGCGCAGCCGCGCCCACAGCCTCGCCGGTCGTGACAGCGCGTGCTCGAGGCGGCCGGTGATCGTCTCGGCGAGACCGGCCCAGATCTGCGTCGCGTCCTCGAACCGCCAGGCGTTGAAGGTGACCGCGATGACGTCGGCCTCCGCCGCCCGGGTCATCCGCTTGTACAGACGAAAGCGCTGTTCGGTCAGCTCGTCGCGCCGTCTCTGGACCGCGTCACGGTCCTCGCCCGGATCCTCGAGGCTGCGGTCGCGCTCGTCGATCGCCTGGTCGAGCTGCACCAGCTTCCGCTCGTTCTCGTGATTCGTAGGCGCCCGCCGCACCAGGGCTTCCTCGATGAACCCCATGAAGGACGATTTGCCCATCCCCCAGGGGCCGTGGATCCCGATCGTCATCGGTCCCGTCTCGGGCAAGAGGACCAGGCGAGCGAGCGAGTCCGCGAACGGCCCGACGCCGAGCCGGTCGCTCGTGGCCGGCGAATCGTCCTGCAGCGCGGAGTCCCGGTATCGATACGCGGCCACTCCGGTGCTCGCGTCGGGGATCGTGTCCAGTTCGAGGAACGAGGGATCCTCTGCCGGCAGGCTGAACCCCGCGGGCGCACCGGAGAGCACGATCCCGACGCGCATCGGCAGGCGCGAGAGCAGCGTCTCGAGGCCGCGTTTCCATTCCTCGACCGGCGTGGGGCCGGTGACCTCGGCGAACAGGATCAGACGCTGGGAGGGCCGCAGTGAGCTCGCGGCCTGTTCGATCAGTCGCTCGAGGATCTCGTCCGTGACGTTGCCGCGCTTGTGCCCCAACTGCTCGCTGCCCTGCGCCGACCCGACGACGTCAGCGATCAGCCCCGCCGCCAAGGACGGCCACTCTGAGCCCGCATAGGCCGGCAGCATGTCGCCGGCGACAGCCAGCTTGTCGTTCTGCCAGGTCGCGACGTCGGTCAAGAACGTCGCGATCAGTGTCCCGAAGACCGGCCCGCCGCTGAGGCGGTAGCGAACGGTGAGACAGCGGTTGTGGCAGCGCTCGTCGAAGCACAGCGCCTGCAGGGCCTGCAGGCTCGAAGCCTTGCGGACGAGGACGGCGAAGCCGTTCTCGCGGTCTCGCGGCTCGTTGTTGACGACGCTCAGGAACCGCGTATCCCAAGCCTCGGTCGGCACCGTCCTGCCGCCACGAGCCTGCGCGTTCGGGCTGGTTGCGGTGGTCGGTGCCGTCATCGCTGCGCCAAGACGACCACACCGGCGCGGGGCCGTAAAGGGCCCGCGCGCAATATGGTCAGCAGATCGATACCGGAAGGGAAAGCCTGGTCAGATCGTATGTCCGCACGCGGACATACGCGGTGCGTTGCTAGGCCGCGATCCGTCCCGTTGCCCGAACGGCGGCCGCCGGCGCGGGCACCGCGAACTGCGGGGGCGCGATCTCGAGGTAGTGGTTGAACGCCCAGCTCGCGACCTTGCGGCGAGTGAAGAGCTTCGTCAACTGGTCCAGCGGGCGGCCGTGCAGGTGGCGGATCGACTGCTGCGCGAGGTAGATCGACTCGTACTTCCACCGGTGTGACCCACTGAACGCCCCGTAGCGCTTCAGCGCCGCCGCGCGGTCCTGGCGGCCTTCGACGACCCCGCGCAGCTCGCGGCCGAGCGCGATGCCGAAGTAGAACGCCGTCCGGATGCCCTCGGCGGTCAGCGGCAGGCAATGGCCCGCGCTGTCGCCCGCGAAGAACACGCCGTCCTCGGTCGCCGGGCGGATCCGGTGGGGGATCCAGTTGCCCTGATAGCCGTGGGGCTCGGCGGCCACGTCCTCCACCAGCCGCAGCGTGGGCTGCTTGACGGGGTCGTGCGGGTCGAAGGAGCCGACGCCGATGCGCACCTCGTCGCGCGCGGGGAACGCCCAGCCGTAGCCGGCGTCGACGTAGCGTGGGTCGATCCACAGCTCGAGGTCCTCTCCGACCCCGGACGGGTGGACCTCCAGGCCGCGCGACAGAGGCCCGTCCGGCGGCTGGAAGTTGTCTCCCGGCCCCAGGACCCGTCTCCAGCCGAGTGCATCGATGATCAGCGGCGCGGTGACGTCGCCGCGGTCCGTACGCACCACATTGCCTGTACGGGATTCGACCTTGGCGGTCTCGAACTCGGCCTCGCCGGACTGCTCCCAGAGCAGGTCGCAGAGCTGGCGGTAGTCGAAGGTGGAGAAGCTCCACGGAAGCGGCCAGCGGGCGCGCTCGACGGCGGGCGTATGAACCAGCAATGAGTCGAACGTCTGGCGGATCGAGGCCTCAAGACCCAAGTTCCGGAGCCATTCCGTGGGTGCCGCGCAGGCGGAGGTCTGACGCTCTCCGATCTCGTAGCGATCGAGCACGAGAACCCGCGCGCCCGTGGATCGCAGCTCGCGGGCGACGGTCAGCCCGGCGAACGACGCGCCGCAGATCAGGACATCGGCATCGATACCGGAGGGAAAGGGCACGCGGGCGGCCCCGCGCTTCGTGGCTCGTACGGGCATTCTCGCTACAGTATCCGGCTGCTAATGGAAGCCACGCTCACTCCCCCTGCCATCCCGGATGCTCGCGTCGTCGAGGGCTCCGACGGGATGCTCCTGGAAATCGACGGCCAGATCGTCCCCAACTACGACGCCACCATCGTTCCCTTCGAAGAGGGCGACGTTGTCACGGGCAAGGTCGTGCGGATCGACAAGGACGAAGTCCTGGTCGACATCGGATACAAGAGCGAAGGGGTTATCCCCAATAACGAGCTCTCGATCCGCAAGTCGGTTGATCCACACGAGGAGGTGGAGCTCGGCGAAGAGGTCGACGCTCTCGTCCTCACCAAGGAGGATCAGGACGGTCGCCTGATCCTGTCCAAGAAGCGCGCTCGCTTCGAGCGTGCCTGGCGCAAGATCGAGGGCGCCGCCGAGTCCGGCGAGCCCGTCAACGGCGCAGTGATCGAGGTCGTCAAGGGCGGCCTGATCGTCGACCTCGGGGTGCGCGGCTTCCTGCCCGCCTCGCTGGTGGACATCCGCCGTGTGCCGAACCTGGACGAGTACCTTGGTCAGACAATCCAGACCAAAGTTATAGAGCTTAATCGGTCGCGCAACAACGTCGTCCTCAGCCGCCGCGCAGTGCTCGAAGAGGAGCGCAAGGAGCAGCGGCAGGCGATTCTGGAGCGCTTGCAGCCGGGCCTCATCATCGAGGGCCAGATCTCGAACATCGTCGACTTCGGCGCGTTCGTGGACCTCGATGGCATCGACGGCCTGATCCACATCTCCGAGCTCTCGTGGTCGCATGTGAACCACCCGAGCGAGGTCCTGTCGATCGGCCAGACCGTCGAGGTCAAGGTCCTGGACATCGACCGCGATCGCCAGCGCATCTCCCTCGGTCTCAAGCAGACCCAGGAGGATCCGTGGCAGCGGGTCGTCGACACCTACCACGTGGGTGACGAGCTCGAGGGCGCGGTGACCAAGGTGGTCGCGTTCGGTGCGTTCGTCGAGATCCTCGAGGGTGTCGAGGGGCTCGTGCACATCTCCGAGCTCGCGCAGCAGCACGTCGAGAACCCGCGCGAGATCGTGCAGCCGGGCGATGAGGTCAAGGTCAAGATCCTCGAGATCGACTCCGAGCGCCGCCGGCTCTCGCTCTCGATCAAGCGGGTCGAGGGCCAGGTCCTGCCGCGCCGCACCGAAGGGCTGACCGGCGACGCCGGCGACCTCGAGGACATGCCGGAGCTGGGCCTGTCCGAGGACGTCTTCGCCGACACGCCTGCCGCCGACCCGGCCGACCCGACCGACCCGACCGACGAGGCCGCCATCCCGGCGGAGATCACCAACCTCGAGGACGCGCCGGTCGTCTCGCTCGAGCCGGTCGAGGCTGACGCCGACGTCGCCGCGACGGCCGAGATCGCGGACGTCGCCGAGGAGCCTGAGCCGGAAGCGGCCGCCGAGCCGGAGGCCGAAGCGGCCCCCGAGCCCGCGGCTGAAGAGGCCCCGGCCGAAGAAGAGTGACTGCGCCGCCGTTCGTCGGCCTGACGGGCGGCATCGGCGCAGGGAAGTCCGAGGCGCTCTCCGCGCTGGAGCGCCTCGGCGCCTCCACCATCTCGTCGGACAAGGTCGTCCACGAGCTGTACGAGGACCCCGAGGTGATCGCCCTGGTGATCACGCGGTGGGGTGAGGACGTCGCGCCCGGCGGTCGAGTCGACCGGGGCGCGATCGCCCGCAAGGCCTTCGTCAACGACGAGGAGCGGCACTTCCTCGAAGGCCTGCTCTGGCCGCGCGTGGGCGCGCGGGTGGCGGCGTGGCGGGAGGCCGAAGCTCAGCGCTCCCCGGCCCCGAAGGCGCTGGTCGTCGAGACCCCGCTGCTGTTCGAGGCGGGCCTGGAGGGCAACTACGACGCGACGATCGCGATCGTGGCCGACGAGGCGGTTCGCGCCGCTCGCGCCGGCGCCCGCGGACACGTTGCCCTCGACGAACGCACCGCCAGGCAGCTGACACAGGCGGAAAAAGCGCAACGAGCGACGTACGCTGTTGAGAACTCCGGCAGTTTGCGCGAACTTGAGCAGGAGCTGTCGGGGGTCCTTGCGAAGCTTTCGGATAGGTCATGAGCGCTCCAGCGACCGCACGCCGATCATCTCGGCCCGCGGCCCGCACGTCGGGTCGTTCCCGGGCGCGCCGCATGCAGGTGCTGCGGCGGCGGCTCGCGCTGGGGGCAGGCCTCGCGCTGGTGATCGTGGCGGTGCTCAGCCTCGTCCGCCCGGCCGACCACGCGGTGAAGGAGATCACGCTCCCGCTGCGTCATGAGGACGTCATCCGCCAGCAGGCGGCCGCCAAGAAGGTCGACGCGTCGCTGATCGCCGGGGTCATCTACACCGAGTCGCGCTTCCGCGACCAGACGTCGCGCGCGGGCGCGAAGGGCCTCATGCAGCTGATGCCCGACACCGCCGACTACATCGCGCGCAAGTCCGGCGGCACGAAGTTCGAGCGCGCCGACCTGGCGACGCCGCAGATCAACATCGCCTACGGCACGTGGTATCTGCGCTACCTGCTCGACAAGTACAAGGGCAACACGATCCTCACGCTCGCGGCCTACAACGCGGGCGAGGGAAAGGTCGACGAGTGGCGCGCGAACGCCGCCGCCAAGGGCGAGAAGTTCAAGGTCGCCGACCACATACCCTTCAAGGAAACCCGCGACTACGTGCACCGCGTGCTGAGCGCGCGCAGCGAGTACCGCAAGAAGTACGCGCGCGAGCTCGGCCTGCCGTAGCGACGGCGGAATAACCCCCCAGGGGCGCGCGTCCTGGGGGGTATCAACACCTCAGCCCCCACATTCGCGCCCGGCTCCACCTTCGCCGGTTACCGCATCGAGGCGGAAGCCGGCCGTGGCGGCATGGGCATTGTCTATAGAGCGACCCAGGTCGCGCTCGGGCGACCCGTCGCCCTCAAACTCATTGCCGCCAACTTCGCGGGCGACCGCTCCTTCCGGGAGCGGTTCAAGCGCGAATGGGAGACCGCGGCCTCCATCGATCACCCCAACGTGATCCCGGTCTATGAGGCCGGCGAGGCCGACGAGCACCTCTTCATCGCCATGCGCTACGTCGAGGGCCTCGATCTCGCGAACCTGCTCGCTCGCGAGCCGGAGCTCGCCCCCGACCGCGCCGTGCGGATCATCGCCCAGGTCGCGGCGGCGCTCGACGCCGCCCACGCCCGCGGGCTGGTCCACCGCGACGTCAAGCCCGCCAACGTCCTGATCGGCGCCGAGGAGCACGTCTACCTCACCGACTTCGGGCTCACGAAGCACGCCTCCCAGGACGCCCTGACCAAGACCGGCCTGTTCGTCGGCTCAGTCGACTACGCCGCCCCGGAACAGATCCGCGGCGAGGCGATGGACGCCCGCACCGACGTCTACTCGCTCGGCTGCGTCCTCTACCAGGCGCTCACGAAGCGCCTCCCGTACGACAAGCCCGCGGACATGGCGAAGATGTACGCCCACGTCTCCGAGCCGCCCCCGGTCGTCACCGAGGCCCGCCCCGACGCCCCACTCGCGCTCGACGCCGTCGTCGCCAAGGCGATGGCCAAGGAGCCCGACGACCGCTACCAATCGGCCGGCGACCTCGCCCGCGCCGCCCAAGCCGCGCTCATGGGGGGGTCAGACCCCTCAACACAAACGCAACACAAAAAGTCCCGCTCAGCGCGAAATCCGATTGTTAAGGGGTCTGACCCCTCTGGTGGGGAGGTGTCGCGGCGGACGAAGGTCGCGATCGGGATCGCGCTGCCGACGATCCTCGTGGCCGGGCTGGCCGCGGCCGGGTTGGCGGCGAGTGGCGTGATCGGCGGGGGCGACGACAAGCCCGCGGCGAAGGCCGCCGTGGCGGCGACCGCGACCGCGACCGCGCAGGCCGGCACGCCGGCGCAGCCGCCCGAGGCCACACCCGCCCCGCCCACCGGCGATCCGAAGGCCGTGGCGACGATCAAGGTCGGGAAGGGGCCGGACGGCGTCGCGGTCAGCGGCGGGCAGGTCTTCGTCGCCAATCAGCAGGCCGGGACGCTGAGCGTCATCGACCCCGAGGCCAACAAGGTCGTCGGCGAGCCGATCAAGGCCGGGACGCGGCCCGACGGCGTCGTCGCCGGCAAGGGCGTCGTGTGGCTCGCGAGCGCCGGCTCGGACGCCGTGTCGCGCTTCCAGGCGGCGGGCGAGATCGTTCCGACGGCGAAGGTGCCCGTGGGCGACCGGCCGGAGGCGATCAGCCTCGGCAAGCAGCTCGTCTGGGTCGCCAACGTCAACGACAACACCGTCAACCGCATCGACCGCGCCGCGCCGGCGATCGTCGGCGCGCCGATCGGCGTCGGCTCCAAGCCGTCGGGCATCTTCGTCGGCCGCCGGTTCGTGTGGGTGGCCAACAACGGGGACGACACCGTCACCCGCATCGACCCCTCGACCGCGCAGGTGATCGGCAAGCCGATCGCCGTCGGGTCCAAGCCGCGCGGGGTGATCGAGACCGTCGACGCGGCGTGGATCGCGAACTCCGGCGACGGCACCGTGACCCGCCTGGATCGCAAGACCGGCGCCGTGCTCGGCACGACGAAGGTCGGCAACAACCCGCGCCAGCTGGCCTTCGGGAACGGCTTCGTGTGGGTCACCAACCACGACGACAACAGCGTCACCCGCCTCGACCCGACCACCGGCCGCGTCGTCGGCTCGCCGATCGCCGTGGGCCAGCAGCCGCTCGGGATCGCGAGCGGGGCCGGCGCCGTCTGGGTCGCCAACCACGCCGACCACACGATCACCCGGATCGCTCCCTGATGGATACCAGCGGCTTCTTCCAATACCCCGGCACCGCGCAGCTCCCCACCGAGAACCCGCCCGGGTTCCTCGAGGACCGCAATGACGAGGACTGGGCGCTCCTGCTCGAGCACACCGAGACGCGGCTGTTTCGCGCCGGCCAGGAGGTCCTGACCCAGGGCGAGCGCGACCGCGCGCTGTACCTGCTCGTCGACGGCCGCCTGCACGCCCCGAGCGGGCCGGTCGCTCCCGTCAGCACGTTCGGGGAGGTCGCCTTCCTCGACGGCCGCCCGCGCGCGGTGACGGTCACCGCGACGAGCGACGCCGAGGTCCTGCGCCTCGGGCATGAGTCGTTCCTCGCGCTCTCGGCCCGCCGCCCCGACCTCGGCCGCGCCGTCCTGACCGACATCAGCTCGATCCTGGCCGCCCGCTTCCGCAACGCGAGCGACCAGATCGCGGGGTGGACGGGCTGATGGCCGCGATCACGTTCCCCAACTACACGCAGATCCCGTCGCGCCTGAACCTCACGGCGTGGCGAGCGATCCGCACCGTCGTCTGGCTCGGCGCCCTCGTCGTCGCCGGTCTGCTGATCGCCGTGCCCGACACCGGCCTGAAGGTCATGTGGAAGGGCGTCATCCCGAGCCTGCCGCTGCTGTTCATGGTCGCGCCCGGCGTCTGGCGCAACATCTGCCCGCTGGCGACCTCCAACCAGACGCCGCGCCTGCTCGGCATCACCAAGGGCCTCAACCCGCCGAAGTGGCTGAAGGAGTACGGCTACGTCATCGCCACCGGCTCGTTCGTCGGCTTCGTGATCCTGCGCAAGATCGGCCTCGACGACAACGGCCCGCTCAGCGCGCTGCTGCTGCTCGGCGCGATGGCCGGCGCGTTCGCCGGCGGCATGGTGCTCAAGGGCAAGAGCGGCTGGTGCTCGAGCATCTGCCCGCTGCTGCCGGTCCAGCGCATCTACGGTCAGACGCCGTTCGCGCTCGTCGGCAACAACCACTGCCAGCCGTGCGTCGGCTGCGCCAAGTCCTGTTACGACTTCAACCCGCGCGCGGCCTACCTGGCCGACCTCAACGACGCCGACGGCTACTGGAGCGGGTACCGCAAGTTCTTCGTCGGCGCCTTCCCGGGGCTGATCCTCGGCTTCTTCGAGACCGCCGACAACGACGTCCTCGGAATGCTGCTCTACATGGCGGTCAGCACCGCGCTGTTCGCGCTGGCCGTCACGTTCGTCAAGGTCTCGGCGCACACGATCACGTCGACGTTCGGCGCGATCGCGTTCGGCATCTTCTACTACGAGGTCGGCGGCCAGCTCGAGCCGGCCACGTGGCCGATCCGCGCCGCCGCCGTCGCGCTCGCCGCCGTGTGGCTCGTCCGCACCTGGCGCAAGGAGAAGCCGTTCCTGGCCCAGGCAGCGGCGCCGGTCGTCGCCGTCGCGCCGGGCGGCGCCGCCAGCCGCTCGATCGCCAACAACCGCGCGCTGCGCTCCGGCGCGCCCGAGGTCCACTTCGTCGACGACGACAAGACCGTCGTCGCCAAGCCGGGCCTGAGCCTGCTGGAAATCGCCGAGTCCAACGGGATGACGATCGAGTCCGGGTGCCGGATGGGCATCTGCGGCGCCGATCCCGTCGCGATCAAGGACGGCATGGACTGCCTCAGCGGCATCTCCGACGACGAGAAGGCGACGCTCGAGCGCCTCGGCCTGGCCCCCAACACCCGCATGGCCTGCTGCGCCCGCGTGGAAGGCCCCGTCTCCGTCGCGCTCAAGCCCGACAAGGCGGCCGTCCCCAGCCTGAGCAAGGTCCAGGGCTTCAACTACGACAAGTCGATCGCCAACGTCGTGGTGATCGGCAACGGCATCGCCGGCGTGACCGCGGTGGACCACATCCGCCGCCGCCACCCGGTCACGGCGATCGACCTGATCGCCGAGGAGCCGCACCACCTCTACAACCGCATGGGCATCGCCCGCCTCGTCTACGGCAAGTCCGCGATGCAGGGCCTCTACCTGAACCCGGACACGTGGTACGGCGAGCGCGACGTCGAGACCTGGCTCAACACCCGCGCGCTACAGATCGACCGCGTCAACCGCACGGTCCACCTCGGCACCGGCGAGAAGCTGCCCTACGACAAGCTGATCCTGGCGATGGGCTCGCGCGCGTTCGTCCCGCCGATCGAGGGCTTCGGCCTCGCCGGCAGCGGCGTCCTGCGCAAGGCCGACGACGCGATCCGGGTGCGCAACTTCGCCCAGCGCCACGCGACCAAGAAGGCGTCGATCGCCGGCGGCGGCCTGCTCGGCCTGGAAGCGGCGTACGCGCTGCACCAGCTCGGGATGCGGGCGACCGTGCTCGAGCGCTCCGACCGGCTGCTCAAGCGCCAACTCGACGAGCGGGCGGCGCACCTGCTGCAGAAGTACCTCGAAGGGCTCGGCCTGGAGATCATCACCAGCGCGGAGACCAAGGCGGTCAGCGGCCACGGACGGCTGGACTCGATCGAGCTCGTCGACGGCCGCCGCCTGGACGCCGAGATCCTGCTCGTCGCGGCGGGCATCCAGCCCAACGCCGAACTCGCGAAAGCCGCGGGCCTGGCCACCAACCGCGGCGTGCTCGTCAACGCCCGCATGCAGACCGGCGACCCGCACATCCTCGCGGCCGGCGACGTCGCCGAGTTCGAGGGCCAGGTTCCCGGTCTGTGGCCTACGGCGGTCGCCCAGGCCGAGATCGCGGCCGACGTCGCCGTCGGCGGAAGCAAGCTCTATGACCCGGTGATCCCGGTCACGATCCTCAAAGTCGTGGGCATCGAACTCACGTCGATCGGCCGCTTCGAAGCGGCCGGATCGCACGAAGAGGAGATCGCCCTCGAAGACGCCTCCGGGCGTTACCGCAAGCTCGTGGTGGCGGACGGCCGCATCGTGGGCGCGATCCTCCTTGGGTTCTCCAAGGAGGTCGCGGCCGTCCGCACCGCGATCACCCGCGGCTTCGATGTCACCCATCAGATCGACAACCTCCGGGCGGGTCGCTGGGACGTCCTGGCGGGGATGAGCGGAGAAATGCCCCTCGCACCGGCGGTGCCAGCGTAGGATCGCCCATGACGCGACATGTCGGGCTTCTTCGATTACCCGAGTGAGCAGGAGCCCGACTCCGAGCATGGTCTGCCGGGCTTCCTCAATGATCGCGGCGAGGACGACTGGGGGATGCTGCTCGACCACGCCGAGACGTTGCTCTTCCGGCCCGGGGACAAGGTCCTGCGGGCCGGGACGCAGGACCGGGCGCTGTACCTGCTCGTCGACGGCTGGCTGCGCGCGCCGAGCGGCGTGATCCACCCGATCACGACGGTCGGCGAAGGCGCGTTCCTGGACGGCGCGCCGCGCGCGGTCGACGTCGAGGCGATGAGCGACGGGGAGGTGATGCGGCTCAGCTACGAGGCCTTCGAGTCCCTCAGCGCTCGCAACCCCGCGCTCGCCCGCCACATCCTGCTCGACCTTGGGCGCATCCTGTCCGCCCGCCTGCGGGCCGGTGACGATCACACGCCGGGGTGGACGGGCTGAGCTTCCCGAACTACACCCAGATCCCGTCGCGGCTGCCGATCCGCTGGTGGCAGGCGATCCGGAGCGGGAGCATCGTCCTCGCGCTGGGCGTGGCCGCGCTGCTGATCGCCGTCCCGGACACGGGCCTGGTGGTGATGTGGAAGGTCGTCATCCCGCTGCTCCCGGTGCTCTTCCTGGTCGCGCCCGGCGTCTGGCGCAACATCTGCCCGCTCGCCGCCTCGAATCAGACGCCGCGGGCGCTGGGCATCACCAAGGCCAAGACCGCGCCGCCGTGGTTGAAGGAGTACGGCTACGTGATCGCCTTCAGCCTGTTCATCGGCTTCGTCGTGCTGCGGCGGTTGGGCCTCGACGACAGCGGGCCATTCAGCGCGATCCTGCTGCTCGGCGCGATGACCGCGGCGTTCACCGGCGGGATGCTCCTGAAGGGCAAGAGCGGCTGGTGCTCGACGATCTGCCCGCTGCTGCCCGTGCAGCGGATCTACGGCCAGACGCCGCTGCTGATGGTCGCCAACGCGCACTGCCAGCCGTGCGTCGGGTGCGTCAAGAACTGCTACGACTTCAATCCGCGCGCCGCCTACCTCGCCGACCTCAACGAGGGCGACACCTACTGGAGCGGCTACCGCAAGTACTTCGTCGGCGCCTTCCCGGGCCTGATCTTCGGCTTCTTCGCCGCGGCGAATCTCGGCTGGATGGCGGTGGCCGTCGCGATCAGCATCGCCTCCTTCGCCACGCTGATCGCGTTCTGGAAGACCTCCGCGCACACGATCACGTCGCTCTACGGCGCGGTCGCGTTCAGCATCTTCTATTGGTTCGCGACCCGCATCCTGCCCGAGGCGCTGACGTGGGTGGGGCGGGCGGCGGCGATCGCGCTGGCGGCGACGTGGTTCGTGCGCACGGTGCGCAAGGAGAAGCCGTTCCTGGAGTCCGCGAGCGGCCCGGTGGCCGCGCCCGCGGGCACGGTCGCCGGCGTCGGGGTCCGGACGCTCGCCCGCCGCGCCGCCAACGCGCCCGAGGTCACCTTCGTGCCCGACAACACGCGCGTCGCGCCCAAGCCCGGCCAGACGCTGCTCGAGGTCGCCGAGGCCGCGGGGATGACGATCGAGGCGGGCTGCCGGATGGGCGTCTGCGGTGCCGATCCGGTCGCGATCCGCTCCGGCCTGGAGAACCTGTCGCGCGTCACCGACGACGAGCTCGCGACCCTCGGGCGGCTCGGGTACGCCGACAACACGCGGATGGCGTGCTGCGTGCGCGTGTCCGGCCCGGTCGAGGTGGCGCTCACGCCCGACAAGGCCGAGACGCCGAACCTCAGCCAGATCGAGATCAAGTTCGACACCTCGCTCAAGAAGGTGGTCGTGGTCGGCAACGGCATCGCGGGCGTGACCGCGGCCGACCAGCTGCGCCGCCGCCACCCGGACGTCGAGATCGACCTGATCGCCGAGGAGCCGCACCACCTCTACAACCGCATGGGCATCTCGCGGCTCGTCTACGGGCGCAGCGCGATGCAGGGGCTCTATTTGAACCCGGACGCCTGGTACGAGGAGCGCCGGATCACCGCCTGGCTGAACACCCGTGCGCTGGAGATCGACCGCGCGGCGCGCACGGTGCAACTCGGGACGGGGGAGACGCTCGGCTACGACCGCGTGATCCTCGCCACCGGCTCGAGCAGCCACGTCCCGCCGATCGAAGGCTTCGGCGTGCCCGGCACCGCGGTCCTGCGCTCGGCCGACGACGCGATCGGGCTGCGGGCCTTCGCCCAGCGCCCGGCCACCCGCTTCGCCGCGATCGCCGGCGGCGGCCTGCTCGGCCTGGAGGCCGCGTACGCGCTGCACAAGATCGGCCTGAAGACCGTCGTGCTCGAGCGCTCGAACCGCCTGCTCAAACGCCAGCTCGACGCCCGCGCGGCGAAGATCCTGCGCAACTACCTCGAGGGTCTCGGCCTCGCGTTCGAGATGGAGGCCGAGGCCGAGTCCGTCGACGCCAACGGGCGCCTGCGCGGCGTGACGCTGACCGACGGCCGCCGGCTGGAGGCCCACATCCTGCTCGTCGCCGCCGGCATCCGGCCCAACGTCGACCTGGCCAAGGCCGCGGGCCTGGCCGTCAAGCGCGGCGTGCTGGTCGACGAGCGCATGCGCACCGACGATCCGAACGTGCTCGCCGCGGGGGACGTGGCCGAGTTCGGTGGCCAGCTCCCCGGGCTGTGGCCGACCGCGGTGGCGATGGCGGAGGTCGCGGCGGACACCGTCGCGGGCGGCGAGAAGACCTACGCGGGCATCGTGCCGGTGACGATCTTGAAGGTCGTCGGCATCGAGCTGACGTCGATCGGCCGCTTCGAGCCGTCCTCGCCCGACGACGAGGTGATCGCGCTCGAGGACGACCTCGGCACCAAGTACCGCAAGCTCGTGATCTCCGACGGCAGGATCATCGGCGCGATCCTGCTCGGGTACCAGGCCGAGGTCGCCCCGGTGCGCGCCGCGATCACCCAGGGCACCGACGTGACACCGCACCTCGCGGGGCTGCGCCAGGGACGCTGGGGGGTCCTCGGCGGGGAATAGGCGCTAGGCCACCCGCGTCTTGGGTGGCATGAAGCCGAGAATCCGAACCACTCCTCCGCGCATCGCCGCGCTGGCGCTCGCCGCGGGGGTCGCGGCGCTCGCGCTCCCCGGCGCGGCCAGCGCAGCGGTGACTCCCCAGTTCGCCAACGGCACGCTGACGATCGACTCCGACAACGCGAGCGACAACATCACGCTCACGGTCAACGGCGCCGGCCTGATCACCCACAACTTCCCCGTCACCGGCCAGGTGGGCGTCGGCATCGAGGACAACACCGACTTCGATCCAGGCGCCGGCAAGGTCACCGTCCCGTCCAACGGCACGGCGAACCTCGTCGTCAACGGCGGCGGCGGCAACGACAACATCAACGTCCAGGCGCCGAGCTTCGCCGGCTCCCCGGCGCTCAACGGCGGCGAGGGCGATGACATCATCCTCGGCACCGGCGTCGCCGACACCATCGACGGCGGCGACGGCAACGACCGGATCACCGGCTTCCGCGGCAACGAGACGATCGTCGGCGGCAACGGCAACGATGTCACGATCTGGGCCAACGGTGACGGCAACGACACCAACCAGGCCGGCCCGGGCGTCGACGAGACCCTGATCACCGAGGGCAACGCCGACGATGTCAACGCGATCACGCAGGTCGGCGCCGCCGTGCACTTCGCCCGCACCAACGCGCCGTTCACGGTCGATTCGATCGATACCGAGAAGCTGACGCTCACGTCCTTCTCGGGCAATGACACGCTGACGACCGCCGCCGGCGTCGCCATCGGCATGAACATCGACGCCGGGCCCGGCGATGACACGATCACCACCGGCGCCGGCCCGGATCGCATCCTCGGCGACCGTGGCAACGACACGCTCAACGGCGCGGGCGGCGATGACACGATCGTGTGGACCAACGGCGACGGCAACGACGTGATGAACGGCGACGCCGGCTTCGACGTGATCGAGAACGACCTCGGCAACGCCGACGACAACTCGTTCATCAAGCTCGAGAACGGCCGCGTCCGCTACGACCGCACCAACGCGCCGTTCAACCTCAGCATCGGCAGCGCCGAGCTGATGCAGCTCAACACGTTCGGCGGCAACGACACGCTGCACACCGCGCAGGACGTCACGATGAACCTCGACGTCAACGGCGGCTCGGGCAACGACGTCCTCGACGGCTCGCTCGGCAACGACCGCCTCGACGGCGGCGACGGCGACGACACGCTGGCCACGCGCGACGCCAAGGCCGACTTCGTCGTCGGCGGCGCGGGCGCCGACACCGCCCTCGTCGACAATCTCGACGCGGTCGCGGGCGACGTCGAGACCGTCGAGAGCGTCGGCGGCGCGCCGGCTCCGCCTCCCGCTCCGAACCCGGGTCCGGCCGCGGGCGCCGCGTCGCTGAGCAAGACCGCCAAGGTCGCCAAGGGCGTCGCTCAGGTCAAGGTCTCCTGCCCGGCCGGCACCGCGGGCTGCAAGGGCTCCGTGGCGCTGTTCTCGTCGGGCGCGATCAAGGTGGGCCCCCTCAAGGCCAAGCTCGAGCTCGGTCGCGCGAACTACACGGTCGGCGCCGGCCAGAGCAAGACGATCAAGGTCAAGCTCGCCTCCGGCACGGCCAAGCTGGCCAAGAAGAAGAAGCTGGCCGTGACCGCCCGCGTCGTCTCCGACGGCGCCGGCGAGCGCAGCTCGAAGCTGACCCTCAGCTTCTAGAGCGGCTCAGCCGCCGAGCACCCGCTGCGATAGCCAGAACAAGCCCATAGCCGCGGCCGCTGAGCCGGCCGCGGCGTGGGCGAAGCCGGACCACTTGAACTTCCGGACGGCGAGCAGCAGCGGGAAGACGGCGGCGATGATCAGCGCCTGGCCCGCCTCGATGCCGAGGTTGAAGCCGATCAGCGCGCCGAGGAGCGGCGTCCCGTCGGCGAACGTCACCGCGCCCGCGAAGCCGAGCCCGTGCAGCAGGCCGAAGAGGAAGACGACCGCGAGCCTGGTCCGCGATTCCCCGCCGAGCACGTTCTCCACCGCCACATAGACGATCGAGGCGGCGATCAGGGGCTCGACGATCGCGCTCGGGACCTCGACGACGCCGAGCACGGCCAGTGCGAGCGTGACGCTGTGCGCGACGGTGAACGCCGAAGCGAGCTTGATCACGCTCTTCAGGCTCGATGCGCCCAGCAGCAGGATCACGAGGAAGAGCACGTGGTCCCAGCCGAGCAGGATGTGCTCGACGCCGAGGTGCACGAAGCGCGGGAAGCCCGGGCTGTCCGCCGTCATCGACGTGTGGTCGGGATCGAAGAGGTATGTCCCCTTGGCGCCGCCGAGCTCGTAGTCGACGACGTTCTCCATCGGCAGGTCGTAGTCGACGCGGAACGCGCCCTGGGCCTGCGGGCACTCCATGTCCAGCCAGATCCGCGTGTACGGCGTCTCGCGGTGCGGGAGCGGCTCGGCGCTGCGCATCTTCGTGCGGCAGGACTCGCCGTCGACCGTCAGCCGGACCGCGCCGGTCAGGTAGGACTCCATCGCCGCCTTGGACTCGCCGGCGACGGCGACGAGCGGCTCGGTCTCCAGCCCCAGCACGTAATTGACGTGCGTGCCGTGCTGGCGGACCTCGGAGAAGCCGGGCTTGGTGACGTGGGCGTGGGCGGTCGCCGCGCTCGCGACGAGGGGGATGAGGAGCGCGAGCAGCGCGACCAGTCTTCTCATGGCGCGCTCACTGAACCAGCGAGCGGCCGGGTGCTCGTTACCGAGTTGTGACGTCACGACCTCGTAACGGGCTCACGCCACTCTCATCAAATACTCCGCGCCGGTCATCTAACTCTCATTCAAGGAGTCAATACGTTGAACGCAGCAAGGTGGCGCCACGCTCCCGTGGCGCACCGTGCGATGCTCGTCGGCGCCCTCACGACGGCGATGTTCGCCGGAGCGTGGAACGTCGCGCAGAGCCAGAACGAGCCGACCCCGGCGTACCCGCAGGCGGACAAGCACCGTCCGTCCACGCTGGCCGACCGCGTCGTGCTGACGTGGGAGGGCGACCCGTCGAACTCCCAGTCGGTCACGTGGCGTACCGATGCGACGGTCAAGACGGCTCAGGCGCAGCTCGCGCTGTCGGGCGAGGGCCCGTCGTTCAAGACCGGCGCGAGCACCGTGCTCGCGACGCGCAACCTCACCCAGACCACCAATCTGGGCTACGACTCCGTCTACCACACGGTCCGGTTCACGGGGCTGGCGGCGAAGACGAAGTACCTCTACCGCCTCGGCGACGGCACCAACTGGAGCGAGTGGTACGAGTTCCAGACGGCGTCCGCCGCTGCGGAGCCGTTCTCGTTCGTCTACTACGGCGACGCGCAGAACGACATCCAGGAGCACTGGTCGCGCGTCGTGCGCCAGGCCTTCAAGGAGGCGCCGGACACGAAGCTCTTCCTGCACGCCGGCGACCTGATCGACAGCTCCACGTCGGACTCGCAGTGGGGCGAGTGGTTCAACGCGGGCGAGTGGGTCAACGGCATGGTGCCGTCCTTCGCGACCACCGGCAACCACGAGTACAGCGGCTCCGCCGTCGCGCCGCAGTGGAACACGAACTTCGCGTGGCCGCAGAACGGCCCGCAGGGTACGGGTCCGGTCTACGACGCGCTCAAGGGCACGGCGTTCTACACGGACTTCCAGGGCGTCCGGTTCATCTCGATGAACTCGAACACCGCGGCGGTCGCGTCGAACCTCCGCACGCAGTTCCTCGACGTCCAGACGGCGTGGCTCGAGGACCTGCTCAAGAACAACCCGAACAAGTGGAGCGTCGTGACGTTCCACCACCCGATGTTCTCCAACGAGCCGGCGCGCAACAACCCGGAGCAGCGCAACCGCTGGCTGCCGATCCTCGAGAAGTACGGCGTCGACCTCGTGCTCCAGGGCCACGACCACTCCTACGGCCGCGGCAACGTCATCCAGGGCACGACGACCGAGGGCGGCAACGGCACCATGTACGTCGTCTCGGTCTCCGGCCCGAAGATGTACGGCGCGGACGACTCCAACTGGGTCGAGAACGGCGCCCAGGTCAAGCGCATCCTCACCAACACGCAGCTCTATCAGGTCATCAGCGTCGAGGGTGACCGCATGACGTACAAGGCCAAGACGGCCACGGGCCGCCTGCACGATCAATTCACGATCGACAAGCCGACCGGCAAGGGCAAGATCGTCACCGACGACCTCGCCAACGTGAAGCCGCAGAGCGTGGGCGCGACGGTGCCGGGCACGCTCTCGCTCGAGCTGGGCGCCGCCCCGACCCTGGGCGCGTTCACGCCGGGCGTCGCGAAGGACTACGAGGCGGGCGTCGGCGCGACGATCACGAGCACGGCGGGCGACGCCACGCTCTCGATCGTCGACCCGGCCACGACCGCTCCGGGCAAGCTGGTCAACGGCACGTTCGCGCTCGCCCAGCCGCTCCAGGCGGCCGTCAGCGGGGCGTTCGCGCCGGTCGGCGGCGCGCCGTTGGCGCTGCACAGCTACAGCGGGCCGGTGTCCAAGGACCCGCAGACGATCCGGTTCAAGCAGTCGATCGGCGGCGCCGAGCCGCTGCGCACCGGCGCGTACGCCAAGTCGTTGACGCTGTCGCTGTCGACGACGGCGCCGTAAGCGATGCTATAGGCTGGGTTGCGTGACGCAACCCAGTTCTTTGACGGAGAGCGAGCGGGTCCGGACCTTCACGTGGTCGGACCCGCTCGCGACCGCCATGGCCGCGGCGTCGCTGCCGGGCCTGGAGGCGATCCGCAAGATCGCCGCGGGTGAGCTCCCGCCGCCGCCGATCGCCCAGCTGCTCGACTTCGAGATCTCGCTCGTCGAGGAGGGCCGCGTGATCTTCGCCTTCACGCCCGCCGAGTGGATGTACAACCCGATCGGGTCCGTCCACGGCGGCGTCGCCGCGACGCTCCTGGATTCCTCGCTCGGCTGCGCCGTGCACACGACGCTGGCGGCCGGGCAGCAGTACACGACGTCGGACCTGCAGGTCCGCTACGTGCGGGCGATGAGCGCGGACTCGGGGCGGGTGCTGGCCGACAGCCACGTCGTGCATGTGGGGCGCAGGCTGGCGACCGCCGAGGGTCGTCTATACGCCGAGGAGAGCGGCAAGTTGTTCGCTCACGCGACGACTTCCTGCCTGATTCTCTAGGTGTAGTTGCCGGAGCCGCGCGAACTCAGCGGTGCACGTTGACCGTGAACGTGAAAGGCCCATCCGGGAAGCCGATGTCGAGCGTGACGACGTCGCCGTCGCGCAGGCCGTCGATGATCGCGGCGTGGCCGTGGGCGGTGAAGGTTTGCAGGCCATGGTGCTCGCCCTCGGGCACCCAGACCCAGCGCCAGCGGGTGACGAACTCGAACCGATGCCGGTCGATCTCGACCGACCGCCCGCGGGCCGAGAGCCGCAGGCCTTCGATCGGCGCGTCGGACTCGACCGCGCAGCGGCGCTGCTCCCACGGCGCGCGGACACCTTCCCAGCTGGCGCAGTACGCGCCGAACTGGATGAACAGGCGCGCTCCCGCCGGCAGGTCGCACGCGATCGGCTCGCCCGTGGTGGAGTAGGGCTGATAGAGGCCGGGCGCCAGCGGGGCGCATTTCCCGTCGTAGGGCGCGTTGCGCCCGTCGAACGCGCGCTGCCAGCCATCGCCGGCGAGCTCGCCGGCGGCTGGAGCGGGGCCGATGTCGAGCGCGTGCGCGCGGGCGGGCGCTGCGGTGGCGAGCGCGACCGCGGCGGCCAGGATGAGCGGGAGACGACGCATGGGGAACCTCCTCGTGGTTCGGTTGCTCCCAGCCTCCTCATACGTGGTCTAGCGCCGGTAGAGCCGTGGTCGAGGCGCGCTGTAGGCTCGCGCTCGGACGCTCGATGGACGTATTCCTGCTCGGGCCGGTCGAGGCTCGCCTCGACGGCCGGCCACTCGCGCTCGGGGCCCGCAAGCAGCGGGCGCTGCTGGCAATGCTCGCGCTGGAGGCGGGGCGAACGGTCTCCACGGACCGGCTGGCCGAGGGCCTGTGGGGAGAGGCGCTGCCGTCGAGCGCGCCGAAGATGGTCCAGCACTACGTCTCGCAACTGCGGCGCCTCGGCGCCGACATCGCGACCCGCGGGCGCGGGTATGAGCTGACGCTCGACGGCGAGCTGGACCGCGAGCGCGCCGAGCGCCTGCTCTCCGACGGGCGCCCGCGCGACGCGCTCGGCCTGTGGCGCGGGGCACCGCTCGCGGACGTCGCCGACGAGCCGTTCGCCGCGTCCGAGATCCGCCAGCTGGACGAGCTGCACTGGCGCGTCGCGGAGGCGGCCGTCGACGCGGACCTCGACGCGGGCCGGCATCGCGAGATCCTGGCCGAGCTGGCCGGGCTGCTGGACGCCGAGCCGCTGCGCGAGCGCTTCCACGCGCAGCGGATTCTCGCGCTCTACCGGTCCGGGCGCCAGGCCGAGGCGCTCGCGGCCTACCAGCAGGCGCGCGCGCTGCTGGTCGAGCGCATCGGCGTCGAGCCCGGCGCGGAGCTGCGGGAGCTGCAGCGTGCTGTCCTGGCCCAGGACCCTTCGCTTGACCTCCCGCGCCCGGCGGTCGCGCCCCGGCGGCGGCGCCGGCGTCGCTGGGCGCTGATCGCCGCGGCGCCGCTCGTCGCGCTGGGCGTGTTCGCGGTCGCTCGCCCCGGCGGCCTCGAACGCATCGACGAAGACCACGCGGGCCTGATCGACGGCGAGCGCATCGCGCGTCAGCTGCGGATCGGCCACGGCGCCTCGGCCGCGATCGCCGGCGGCGGGTCGGTGTGGGTGGCGAACGCGCTCGACGGCACGGTCTCGCGCATCGACGACGAGCAGGTCGGCGCGATCACCGTCGGCGGCGCGCCGTCGGCGCTGGCCTACGGGCTCGGCTCGGTCTGGGTGGCCGACGGCAGCGGGCGCCGGGTCATCCAGATCGACCCCGAGGACAACGCCGTCGTCGCCCGCTACGCCGCGGGCAACGCCCCGCGCTCGGTCGCTGTCGCGGGCGGCGCGCTCTGGGTCGCCTCCGGCGTCGACCAGGCGGTCCGCCGGATCGTGATCGGGCGCGAGCTCACCACGCAAGTGGTCCGGCTCGGCTCCAGCGCGACGGCGATCGCCGCGGGTGCGGGCGCGGTCTGGGTCGCGAGCGAGGAGACCGGGACCGTCGCGCGGATCGACGCCCGCTCCGGGAAGGTCGTCAGCACGGTCGGCGTCGGCCAGGGACCGAGTGCGATCGCGGTCGGCGAGGGTGCGGTATGGGTCGTCAACCGCCACGACGGGACGCTCTCGCGGATCGATCCGGCCCGCAACGCGGTCACCGGCGTCGTGAGCGTGGGGCGCGATCCCACAGCGGTCGCGGCGGGCGAGGGTGCGGTGTGGGTCGCGGGCGGCGAGGACCGCACGGTCGTGCGCGTGGACCCGGTGACGGTGCGCGTCGCCGGGCGCGTCGCGGTGGGAAGCTGCCCGGCGGCGATCGCGGCCGCCCGCGGCGCTGTCTGGGCGGCGGGCGTCGCACCACAGGCGACGCATCGCGGCGGCACGTTGCGGGTGCGGATGCCGACCGCGAAGCCGATCCGGGTCCCGATCGACTGGCTGCACCCGGAGGGGTGGAGCTGGCAGACCTGGAATCTGAGCTCGCTCGCCTACGACGGCCTCGTCGGCTACCGGCGCGTCGGCGGGGCGAGCGGAGCCACGCTCGTCGGCGCGCTGGCCACGAGCGTCCCGCGGCCGACTCGGGGCGGTAGGACCTACGTCTTCACACTCCGGCGCGGATTGCGCTACTCGGACGGCACTCCGGTCCGGGCCGGTGACTTCCGGGCGTCGATGGAGCGGATGCTCGTCGCCACCCGGGCCAACCATCCGCCCTACTTCGACGGGATCGTCGGCGCCGGCGGCTGCGCGCGGCGCTGCGACCTGTCCGCGGGGATCGAGTCCGACCCGCGAGCGCGGACGGTGACGATCCACCTCACGCGTCCCGACGCGGAATTCCCGCACAAGCTCACGACCGCGTTCGCCTACGTCGTGCCCGCCGGAGCGAGCGGGGTGCCGCCCGGGACCGGTCCCTACCGCGTCGCGCGCTGGGATCTCGAGACTGGCGGGCTGCTCGTCCGCAATCCCTACTTCGGCGCGCGCGCTCGCCCGGCCGGCTTCGCGGAGCGCATCGAGGTCGCGTTCACGCCGCCGGCCGGTGTCGAAGCGCAGATCGCCACGGTCGACCGCGGCGACGCCGATCTCGTGGTCCTCGCCGAGCCGTTCAGCAGCTTCGTCTCGTCCGCGCGGCTGAAGGCGCTCACGGCCGGCTCGCCCGCGCGCGTGCACAGCGTGCTCAACGCGGTCACGGAGTGGATGTTCCTCAACGTCTCGCGGCCGCCGTTCGACGCGCTCGACGTCCGGCGCGCGCTGAGCTTTGCGATCGACCGCGCCCGGATCGTCAGGCTCACGGGTGGCGCGGCCGTGGCCGCGCCGACGTGCCAGTTCGTGCCTGCCGTCGCACCTGGGTACGAGCCCTATTGCCCCTATACGCGGGCGCCGTGGGGCGCACCGGACCTGCGCCGCGCACGCGGGCTCATCGCGGGGTCGGGGCGCGCGGGGTCACGGGTCACCGTCGTCGTGCCGGAGTTCCGGCGCGACGTCGGGCGCTACTTCGCGGGGCTGCTGAACGCGCTCGGGTTCCGCGCCTCGCTGCACGTGCTCACGCTCCTCGAGTACTTCGGCTCGGTCTACGACGACGGCGCGCAGATGGGGTTCATGGGCTGGTCGGGCGACTACGTGAGCGCGGCGAACTTCATCGCGCCCCATTTCACCTGCGCCACGCCGGCCGAGCGGCTGCGCGAGAACGTGTCGCGGTTCTGCGACGGCCCACTCGCTCGCAGCGTCGGCGCGGCACTCGACGGCCGCGACCCTGACCCGGTGAGCGCGCTGGCAGCGGCCGACCGGCGCCTGGTCGATCTGGCGCCGGCCGTGCCTCTGACGAACCATCGGTCGGTCGTCTATGTGTCGCGCCGCGTCGGAAACGTCCAGAGCCATCAGTCCTTGTTCACGCTGCTCGACCAGTTGTGGGTGCGCTAGGCCGCCCGTGAACTGATACTGGTCTTGCTGGCAATGAGTGCCAGTGCTTGACCAACAACTCAGCTCCGACGGGTCGCTGATCGCGGCCTCGCTGACCGACGCGGCGGCGTTCGCGGCCGTGTTCGATCGCCACTGGCAGGCGATCCACCGCTGGTGCGTGAGCCGCGCGGGCCCGGCGGGGGAGGATCTCGCCGCCGAGACCTTCCGCGTCGCGTTCGACGAACGCGCGCGCTTTGACCCGCGCTACGACGACGCGCGGCCGTGGCTCTACGGCATCGCCACCAACGTGCTGCGGCACTTCTTCCGCAGCGCGGCGCGGCGGGGTGAGCCGCCGATCTCGCGTGATGTCGACTTCACCGAGGACGCGCTGGGCCGCGTCGAGGCGCGGGCGCTCGGCCCGTCGCTCGCGGCGGCGCTGAGCAAGGTGGCCGCGATCGACCGCGACGCCCTGCTGCTGCACGTCTGGGCCGATCTGACTTATGGCGAGATCGCCCGCGCCACCGGCATTCCGGTGGGCACGGTCCGCTCCCGCATCCACCGCGCGCGCACGCAGCTGCGCGCCCACCTGGACAGGACTTACGAATGAACGAGCTCGAGTGGCTGGCTGAACAGCGTCCTGAGGTGGCGGGGGCTGATGAAGAGACGACGGCGTACGCCCGGACGGCACTGCTGGCGTACAGCACAGGGACCTCGCGCGTGAACAGCGCAGGGACAGAGCCCGTGGTAGCGGGGGCGCGACGACCGGGCCAAGCAACCGGGCTTCGCCCGACGGGGGGGATGTTGCTCGCCCCGGCCGTCGCGCCCCCGCAGAGACGCGCCGGTGGCGGACGCCGTCGGCCCTATGCGCTGTTGGTCACAGCCGCCGCCGTGGTCGCGATCGCCATCGTGGTGGTCGCCGGAGCCTCGCCTTCGGGTGACGGGCCCGCGAAGCAGATTGCGAAGCGGATTGGGGCGCCGGCGGTGGCCGAGGCGGCGCCGCTGGTCAAGCTCGCGCGGCAGATTCAGGAGCTGCCCGCGCCGACCGGGGACGCGACGCTCGTGCTGCGCAGCCATGACTTCCCGGAGGCGAAGGACTTCACCGGGGCCGATCTCTACATCGACGACGGCCGGTACTACTACGGCATGACGCTGGCGCAGTTGAAGGCCGTGGGTAAGGCCGACGACCTGGGCGAAGGCGTGCCGAAGCAGGAGCGCGACGCGGCGATCGCGGCGGTCGGCCTCGCTCCCGATGCGGCCCGCGAGCGGATGCTCGCGGCGACGTGGCCGGGCAACCACAAGCCGGCCGAGTCAGAGACGTCGCCGGCGAACCTCGCGAAGCGGGCCGCGATCATCAAGCTCAAGCAGCCGAAGGGGCCGATTCCGGCTCCGGCCAGCCAGCTGACGATCGACAACAACCGGATCTGGATGGCCAGCATGGACTCGCTGATCGCCGGGGCCGGCAACAAGGACGTGCGCGCCGGCGTCATGAAGCTCCTGAGCACGATCAATGCCGTCGTCACGGATCGCGGCGCCACGCTGGAGATCACCGACACGGACTTCTCCGACCACTATCAGGAGACGCTGACCGTGGACGCGAAGACCGGCGTGATTCAGAAGATGGTCGGTCAGACCGCCGGGCAGCGACCGGACGTGACCGTGACCTACGACATCAAGCGCGTCGACGCGAAGGACTACATCCGCTAAGTCGGCCGGCGCGGCGGGCGGGGGCGCGAGCGTCGCGCCGCCTCGCCCGCGTGCGGGTCGGGCGGGGGCGTGGGCTTGGAGGCCTCGCGCTCCTCGTCCTCGGAGCGCCCGACCACGAAGAACATCAGCGACACGGCGACCACGCACGCGACGCCGAAGAGCGCGATCGCGACCGCTTTGAGCGCCACGGAGTCACCCGCGAAAGCGAGGAGGACGGCCGCCGCGAGCAGCAGGCCGGCGATGCCGAAGAGGGAGCCGCGCATGGACGCTTCACATTACGTGACAATCCGGCCATGTCTGAGCCGGCCTGGTGGCAGCGGGGCGCCATCTACCAGATCTATCCTCGTTCCTTCGCGGACGCAAACGGCGACGGAGTGGGGGATCTGGCCGGCATCGCCGCCCACCTCGACCATCTGCAGGCGCTTGCGGTGGAGGCGATCTGGCTCTCACCGATCTTCACCAGCCCGATGGCCGACTTCGGCTACGACGTCGCCGACTACTGCGACGTCGACCCGGTCTTCGGCACGCTGGCGGACCTTGACGCGCTGATCGCGGCCTGCCATGCGCGTGACATCAAGCTCGTGCTCGACTGGGTCCCGAACCACAGCTCCGACCAGCACCCCTGGTTCAAGGAGTCCCGGTCCAGCCGCGAGAACCCCAAGCGCGACTGGTACACGTGGCGCGACGGCAAGGACGGCGGACCGCCGAACGACTGGGAGTCGGTGTTCAAGGCCTGCGGCCCGGCGTGGACGCTCGACGAGACCACCGGCCAGTACTACCTGCACAGCTTCATGCCCGAGCAGCCCGACCTCAACTGGGAGAACCCCGAGGTCGTCGCCGCGATGCACGACACGCTCCGGTTCTGGATGGACCGCGGCGTCGACGGGCTGCGCCTGGACGCGATCGCCAAGATCGCCAAGGACCCGCTGCTGCGCGATCAGGAGGGCGCGTCGCGCCGTCACGACGAGGACTGGGAGTCGATCCACGAGCACCTGCGCGGCATCCGCCGGGTGATCGACGAATACGACGACCGGATGCTCGTGGGGGAGGTGGCGCTGCAGGACCTGCACCGCGTGGTCGGCTACCTCGAGTCCGGCGACCAATTGCACCTGGCGCACAACTTCGTGTTCATCGACCAGGCCTGGGACGCCGACACCTACGCCACCTCGATCGCCGACTTCGAGGCGCTGGCCGAGGAAGCGGCGTGGCCGGCGTGGTTTCTGTCCAACCACGACAACCCGCGCCCCGCCACCCGCTTCGACCACGACGGGCTGGGCGCGCAACGCGCCCGCGCGATCCTCGTGATGCTCTACGCGCTGCGCGGCACCCCGTTCATCTTCCAGGGCGAGGAGCTGGGGCTGCCGAACGCGACGATCCCCGCCGACCGGATCGTCGACGTCGACGGCCGCGACCCCGAGCGCGCGCCGATCCCGTGGACGCCGGAAGCGCCCGGCCACGGCTTCACGACCGCCGCCGACGCGTGGCTGCCGTTCGTCGACGACGCGCTGACGCTGAACGCGCAGACCCAGGCCGAGGACCCGGACTCGACGCTGCAGCTCGCGCGCGCCATCGCGCGCCTGCGCGCGAAGAGCCCGACGCTGCAGACGGGCGCACAGCAGCCGTACGACGCGGGGCCGGACATCCTCGCGTGGACCCGCGAGGGTGAGGACGAGCGCCTGCTCGTAGCGGTCAACTTCAGTGACCGCGAGCTGCCGCTCCAAGTCGAGGGCGAGCTCGTGCTCTCCAGCGATCCGGGCCGCAACGCGGTGAGCGCCTCGCTCGCACCGAGCGAGGCGCTCATCCTGCGACTGGCTACCTAGCGGAGAGGGACCGGCCGGAGTCGGCGTCGAAGAAGTGCATCTTCGAGGCGTCGAGCCAGACCTCGGTCTCCTCGCCGGCCTTGGCGCGGCTCTCGGCGTCCAGGCGGGCGACGACGACCGCCTCGCCCTCCTCGCCGCTCTCGGCGATGCCGCCCTGGTCCTCCATCAGCGCGTCCATGTGCGCGCCGCCCTGCATCGCGTCGGCCTTGACGCCGAAGTGGACGTAGAACTCCGCGCCCATCGCCTCGACGAGGTCGAACTTGGTCTTGAACGTCGTGCCGCGGTCGCGGGATTCGGCGGGAACCCGCTCGGCGTCCTCGAAGTCCTCGGGCCGGATGCCGGCGATGACCTTCTTGTTGCCCTCGATGCGGCCGATCCGCTCGCGGACCTCCTGCGGCAGCTTCACGGTGACCATCGGCAGCTTCGCCGTGTCGCCGTCGATCGTCGCCGGAAGGAAGTTCATGCCCGGCGAGCCGATGAAGCCCGCAACGAACAGGTTCTGTGGGTTGTTGTAGAGCTCCATCGGCGAAGCGACCTGCTGCAGTTCGCCTGAGAGCATGATCGCGACGCGATCGCCCAGGGTCATGGCCTCGGTCTGATCGTGGGTCACGTAGACCGTGGTGGTGTTGAGCCGGTGCTGGATCCGGGCCACCTCCGCGCGCATCTGCACGCGCAGCTTGGCGTCGAGGTTCGACAGCGGCTCGTCCATCAGGAACGCCTTCGGCTGGCGCACGATCGCGCGGCCCATGGCCACGCGCTGGCGCTGGCCGCCGGAGAGGTTGGCCGGCTTGCGCTCGAGGTGCTGGCCGAGGTCGAGGATGTCCGCCGCCTCCTGGACCTTGGCGTCGATCTCCTCCTTCGGGCGCTTCGCGAGCTTCAGGGCGAACGCGATGTTGTCGCGCACGGTCATGTGCGGGTACAGCGCGTAGCTCTGGAACACCATCGCGATGTCGCGATCGCGCGGCGCCTTCTTGTTGACGACCTCGCCGCCGATCCGCAGCTCGCCGGCGGAGATGTCCTCCAGCCCGGCGATCATGTTGAGCGCCGTCGACTTCCCGCAGCCCGACGGGCCGACGAGGATCATGAACTCGCCGTCGCCGATCTCCAGGTTGAGGTTCTTGACGGCGGTGTAGCCGTCCGAGTAGGTCTTGTAGACGCCGTCGAGAACGATGTCAGCCATATCTACCCCTTGACCGCGCCTGATGTGAGGCCGGAGACGATTCGGCGCTGGAAGATCAGCACCATGATCAGGATCGGGATCGTGACGATCACCGCGCCGGCCGCGATGGCCCCGCTGGGATCGGTGAACTGCGACGCGCCGCGGAAGAACGACAGCGCGACTGGCGCCGTGCGTGCGGCGTCGGTCGACGTCAGCACGTTGGCGAACAGGAAATCGTTCCAGGCCGAAATGAACACCAGGATCCCCGCGGTGAACACGCCGGGCATGGCGAGCGGCAGGATGACCCGCCGGAACGCCTGCGCGCCCGTCGCCCCGTCCATCTGGGCCGCCTTCTCGAGATCCCACGGGATCTCGCGGAAGAACGCCGACAGGATGTAGATCGACAGCGGCAACGAGAACGACAGGTACGGCAGGATCAGGCCGGGCCACGTGTCGTAGAGGCCGACGACGCGCCACACGTTGAACAGGCCGCCGACGATCGAGATCGCCGGGAACATCGAGATCGCGAGCGCGCCCGCGAGGATCAGCGTCTTGCCGGGGAACTCCAGGCGGGTGATCGCGTAAGCCGCCATCGACGCGAAGACCAGCGCGATGAGCGTCGTGATCATGGCGATGCCGATCGAGTTGAACAGGGCGTGATTGAAGCCCAGGCCGCCGCTGAAGACGGCGTTGTAGTTGTCCGTCGTCCACTTGGTCGGGAAGAACTTCTGGTCGCCGATCGTGGTCGGATCCTTGAGCGACAGCGAGATGATCCACAGAACGGGGATCAGGGCGTAGAACAGGACCACGAAGGTGCCGATGATCCACAGGAACTTCTGCCGTGGGGTTGACTCGGTCATGGTCCGTTACCTCCGCTCAGGGCTGGCGCCGAGGAACCGGAAGAAGATGAACGCGATGAGCATCACGCACACGAAGATCAGGATCGCGACGGCCGATCCCAACCCGAGATTGAGCCGGTTGACGAGCTGGTTGTACCCGAGCACCGACACCGTCTCGGTGTCGTTGGCGCCTCGGGTGATGATGAAGACCGCGTCATAGATGCGGAACGCGTCGAGCGTGCGGAACAGGACCGCGACCATCAGCGCCGGGCGGATCAATGGCAGCGTGATCTTCACGAAGCGCTGCCACGAGGAGGCGCCGTCCATCTTCGCCGCCTTGTAGAGGTCGTCCGGCACAAGGGCCAGACCTCCCAACAAGAGCAGCGCTATGAAGGGCGTCGTCTTCCAGACCTCCGCGAAGATGATCACGAAGAACGAGCCGCCCCGCGTGGTCAGCGGCGGCGGGTCGAGGTTGAACAGCGCCACGGCGAAACCGGTCGCCGGGTCGAAGGCGAGACGCCAGGCGAACGCGGCCACAACCGTGACGGCACCGTACGGCACCAGCACGGACGCGCGGATCGCCGTGCGGGCGAAGATCGCCCGGTACATCGCCTGCGCGATCAGCATGCCGAGCACGAGCTCGAGCGTGACCGAGATGACGGTGATGAACAGCGTGTTGCCGACGTCGGTCCACCAGGTGCTGGACTGCAGCACCGCGCTGTAGTTGGAGAAGCCGACGAACTCCCCGGCGTTCGGGAAGCGCAGATCCGCGCGTCGGAGCGAGAGGTAGAACGCGTAGATGATCGGGAAGCCGGCCACGAGCAGCATGACGATCACGGCGGGGGCGCACAGCATCCAGGCGAGCTTGCGCTCGGCCCTCGCGCGGTCGGTCAAGCCCGTGTGGGCGGCGGGCGGCGCAGCGGTCTCGCCTGCGCGCGTTGCGGCGACGGCCATTAGTACATGCCTCCGTCGGCGAGGATGTTCAGGCGGTCACGCAGCGTGTTGATCGACTTCGCCGGGTTGATGCCTGCCGGTGGGTGTAGCGAGGACTGGATCGCCAGCGTCACGTCCGAATAGGACGGGGTCGCGGGACGCACCACGGAGTCCTTGAGTTGCTCACGCAGCAGGTCGGCGAACGGGTAGACCTTGCGGACCGCCGGATCGTCGTAGGTCGCGTTCGTGACCGGCGGGAGACCTTCGTTGATGGCCTCCTGCGCCTGCCACTTGGCGCTCGTCATGCAGAGCGCGGCCTTCGTGGCCAGCTCCGGGTTCTGGCCGGTCTTCGGGATGCCCAGGTTGGCGCCGCCGATCGAGACCTTGCTCGGCTCGCCCTTATTGACGCCGGGCCAGCGGGCGTAGCCCATGTTCGCGAAGACCTTCTTCGTGACCGGGTTGGTCTCCGCGTCGGTACGCGCTGCCGCGTAGACGTAGGGCCAGTTGAGGAGGAACGCGCCCTTTCCGGCCTCGAAAGCGAGCCGGGACGGGTCCTCCTGTGAGGTCGACAGCGACGGGTCAGACCGGCCCGACGTCGCGACGTCCTTGATGATCTGCGCGGCCTTGACCGCCGGCGCGCCCAGCGTCGGGCGACCCTCGGCGTTGACGATCGTTCCGCCCGCCGACGCCACGAGGTTGTTGAACCACACGACGTAGCCCTCGTACTTCTGGCCCTGCTCGAGGATGTTGCCCTCGCCCGCCGGAAGCTTCTTCGCCATCGCGATCATCTCGTCCCACGTCTCAGGCGGGGTGGGGACGAGGTCCTTGCGGTACCAGAGCAGCTGGACGTTGGTGTTCAGCGGGATCGCGTACGTCTTGTTCTTCCACTGGACGGACGCCTTCGGCCCGTCGAGCACGTCGTCGAGCGCTTGTGTCTGCTCCGAGCCCTTGAGTTCGCGCAGCCATCCGGCCTCCGCGAACTCCGGAGTCCAGATCGTGTCCATGTTGACGATGTCGATGTTCTTGTCGCCGGCAGCGAGCCGGCGGACGATCAGTTCGCGCGACGCGTCGGCGCTGTTGGCCACCGGCGACTGCTTGATCGTGTACTCGCCATTGGACTGCTGGCTGCATTCCTTGGCGGCCTTCGTGTTGGTCCCGCCCGGATCCAATGGCCCGAGCAGATTGAGGGTGACGGGGCCGCCACTCGACCCTCCGCACCCAGCCGCGACTATGGCGCACGTTGCCGCTAGAGAAGCGGCCCCTACGCCGAT
Organism: Solirubrobacter ginsenosidimutans; assembly: GCF_027587205.1. The sequence continues at coordinate 38,178 of NZ_JAPDOD010000044.1, read as the reverse complement.
GCCCCTACGCCTCATTCTGCTCCTCTCCTCACGACGCCCGGATCTCCCCCTGGCATCTGTACGACGAGTTCCGAGCTCTTGAGCGACACCACATCGCGCATGCTCGGTATCCCAGTGAGCCGAGATGTACTGCGGTTGTGTGTGACTTCTGCAACAAGCATGTCACACCCTTCTGCGTTAGGAATTTGTGACCGCGACGTACCCATCGGACCTCCGTCCGATGCGTCTTGCCACGCAAAAATCGCGGGTCGCCATCATCCGAGCCTCCTCAAGCTCGACGAACCATGAAACCGGTTACATCCCGATCCCATCACGCACCCGTGGAGCTTGTCAAGGGTGTGGGGCGCGTGCGCCGGTCAGTCGGATTAGGCTCTGCAGTCCGATGCGCGGACCCACCATCCGGGACGTGGCACGCCGTGCCGGCGTGAGCGCCGCAACGGTTTCGCGCGTGCTCAACGACAGCCCTTTGGTGCTGGAGCCGACGCGGGAGCGGGTGCAGGCGGCCGTCGACGAGCTCGGCTACCGGCTTAACGCGACTGCAAGAAATCTTTCGATCGGGCGGGCGATGGCGATCGGCGTCGTCGTGCCCTTCTTCACCGCACCGTCCGTGATCGAGCGCCTGCGCGGGGTGGTCGAGCGGCTCGGGCGGGGCGAGCACCGCGAGTACGACCTGATGCTCTTCGACGTCGAGGGGCCCGAGCAGCGCGGCGGAGCGTTGCGTGACCTCGCCCGCCGCGATCGCGTCGCCGGCCTGTTGATCATGTCGCTGCCGATCTCCGACGCCGAGGTGGCAGCGCTGGAGCGCGATGAGCTGCCGGCGGTGCTCGTCGACGGCACCCACCCACGGCTCCCGCGCGTCGTGATCGACAATGTGCGCGGTGGCGAGCTGGCGGCGGAGCACCTATTGGTGCGGGGCCATCGCCGGATCGGCTTCGTCGGGGACCATCCCGCCAACCCATACGGCTTCACGTCCAGCGAAGATCGCCGGCGCGGGTTCCGGAATGCGCTCGAGCGGGCGGGGGTCGAGTCCGACCCGGCGCTGGACCGTCTCGGGCCGCACGGGCGCGAGGAGGCGGGTGAGCTCGCGGCCGCTCTGCTGTCGCTGCCGGAGCCGCCGACGGCGATCTTCGCCGCTTCCGACCTGCAGGCGATCGGGGTCCTGCGGGCGGCGGAACTGCTCAACGTCCGGGTTCCCGACGAGCTGGCCGTGATCGGTTTCGACGACGTCGACCTCGCCGAGATCGTCGGGCTCACCACGATCCGGCAGCCCTTGCGCGAAGGCGGCGCGCTGGCCGCCGATCTCCTGCTCGCGGCGATCGACCGGGGCGGTTCCGGCGTGCCCGTCGAGGAGCAGCAAGCGCTGACGGTCGTCGAGCGGCGCACCACGTGATCGAGGCGGTGCTCTCCGACGAGGGCTGGCCGTACGCGTCGGCGCCGCCGGTCGAGGCGGGGGATCCCGGCCGCTTCCACGCGCTGTTCGGGCGCGACGCGCTGATCACGTCGCTGCAGCTGCTGCCCGAGCGGCCGGAGCTGGCGGCGGCGACGCTGTCGGCACTGACTTTACGTCAAGGACGGCGATTTGATCCGGCGACGCTCGAGGCACCGGGCAAGATCGGGCACGAGTTCCGCGACGCGCCGCCGGCAGCGTTCGTGGCGGCCGGGTGGCCGCCGGGGGGCGCCTTCGCGTACTACGGGACCGCGGACGCGACCGCATGGTTCCTCGTCCTGCTGGCGGCGAGCGGCGAGGGCGGGTGGGAGCGGGCGCGCGACGAGGCGGGTGCGTGGCTGGCAAGCGTGCTGGACGCCGGGAACGGATTGGTGCGTCACATTGCGGGTGGTCGGGGCGGCCTCGTCCAGCAGGGCTGGCGGGACACGATCGACGCGGCGGCGGACGCGGACGGCGGCGGGTACGTGCGCGCGGACGGGTCCAACCCCGCGCCACCGTTGGCGGACGCCGACACGCAGGCGGCGACCCACGCCGCGCTGCGCGCGCTCGCGCGCATGACGGGCGATCCGGAGTGGACTCGGCGTGCCGACGCGCTTCGGGCGCTCCTGAGTGAGCGCTACGGGCCGGGCGTGATGGCGCTGGAGGCGGGCGACGTGGTCGTCCCGGGCGCCGGTTCGCAGCTCGGCTGGCTGCTGTGGGCGGACGCGCTGGAGCCGGAGGCGGCCCGCGCGGCCGCGGATCGCCTGTGCGAGCCGGACATCCTGACGCCGTTCGGCCTGCGCACGCTCGCCGCGAGCGACCCCAACTTCGGCGTGTCGGCGTATCACCGCGGCGCGACCTGGCCGTTCGACTCCTGGTTGGGGTGGGGCGGGCTGCGCGCGGCGGGGCGGTTCAAGGAAGCAGAACGGGTACGTGTCGGTGTCCTGCGCGCTCTCGACCAACTTGGGCGCGCGCCGGAGTTCTACGCGGTCGGGCTCGACGGCTCGCTCGCCCCGATCCCGCTCTCCAACCGCGTCCAGGCGTGGACGATCGGGGCCCGCTGGGCGCTCGAGCACGAGTGGGACGGCCGTGCCATTTAGGACAGAACCCGACCGCTGTCCCCTCTATCGTTGATCGGGTATGCCGCCCTTCAAGCTTGACGCCGTCTACTCGCCCACCGCCGATCAGCCGGAAGCGATCGCGACGCTGGCGCGCGGCATCGAGCGCGGTGACCGCGGGCTGACGCTGCTGGGCGCGACCGGCACCGGCAAGACGATGACGATGGCGGCCACGATCGAGGCCGTCCAGCGCCCCGCGCTGATCATGGCGCACAACAAGACGCTCGCCGCGCAGCTCTGCAACGAGTTCCGGACGTACTTCCCGACGAACTCGGTCGAGTACTTCGTCTCCTACTACGACTACTACCAGCCTGAGGCCTACGTCCCGTCGCGGGACCTCTACATCGAGAAGGACTCGGCGATCAACCAGGAGATCGACCGGCTGCGGCACGCCGCCACGGCCTCGCTCTTCGCCCGCCGCGACGTGATCATCGTCGCCTCGGTCTCCTGCATCTTCGGCCTCGGCTCGCCGGAGACGTACAACGCGAACTGCCAGGTGATCGTCAAGGGCACCGACATCGACCGCGACGAGCTGCTGCGCAAGCTGGTCTCGCTGCAGTACAACCGCAACGACACGGCGCTCGGGCGCGGCACGTTTCGCGTGCGCGGGGAGACGCTGGAGGTCTTCCCGGCCTACGAGGAGACGGCGTTCCGGGTCCTGCTGTTCGGCGACGAGGTCGAGCGCCTGCAGCACTTCGACCCGCTCACGGGCGAGATCATCCGGGACGATCTGGAGCACGTCGCGATCTGGCCCGCGACGCACTACAACGTCAAGGAAGGCACGATGGAGCGGGCCGTGCTCGAGATCGGGCAGGAGCTCAACGAGCGCACGGGCGAGCTCGAGGCCGAGGGCAAGCTGCTCGAGGCGCACCGCCTGCGCCAGCGCACGCAGTACGACATGGAGATGCTCAAGGAGGTCGGCTTCTGCTCGGGCATCGAGAACTACTCGCGCATCCTCGACGGCCGTGAGCCCGGCTCGCGCCCGTACTGCCTGATCGACTACTTCCCCAAGGACTTCGTCTGCTTCATCGACGAGTCCCACCAGACCGTGCCGCAGATCGGCGGCATGTACGAGGGCGACCGGTCGCGCAAGTCGACGCTCGTCAGCTACGGCTTCCGGCTGCCGAGCGCGATGGACAATCGCCCGCAGACGTTCGACGAGTGGCTGTCGATCACGCCGCAGATGGTCTTCGTCTCGGCCACGCCCGGCCTGTACGAACGCGAGCACTCGCAGACGCTGGTGGAGCAGATCGTCCGCCCGACCGGGATCGTGGACCCGGAGATCAGCGTCCGCGAGACCAAGAACCAGATCGACGACCTGATGGGCGAGATCCGCACGGTCGTGGATCGCAACGAGCGGGTGCTGGTCACGACGTTGACCAAGAAGATGTCCGAGGACCTGACGGACTACCTGCTCGAGATGGGCTTCCGCGTGCGCTACCTGCACTCGGAGATCGACACGCTGGAGCGGATCCAGATCATCCGGCAGCTGCGGCTCGGCGAGTACGACGTGCTCGTGGGCGTGAACCTGCTGCGCGAGGGCCTCGACCTGCCGGAGGTCTCGCTGGTCGCGATCCTCGACGCCGACAAGGAGGGCTTCCTCCGCGGTGCCACGTCGCTGATCCAGACGATCGGGCGCGCGGCGCGCAACGTCGACGGCAAGGTCGTCATGTACGCCGACAAGGAGACCGACGCGATGCGTACGGCAATCGGCGAGACCGACCGCCGCCGCGCCATCCAGGTCGCCTACAACGAGCAGCACGGCATCACGCCCGAGACGATCGTCAAGGGCATCTCGGACATCTCGGAGTTCCTGCAGTCGGACTCCAAGGTGCCGACCAAGGGCCGCCGCAAGCGCGCCGCGAAGCCCGACATGGCGCCGGCCGAGATCGAGCAGACGATGCGCGAGCTCGAGGAGGAGATGCTCACGGCCGCCGAGGAGCTGCGCTTCGAGTACGCCGCCAAGCTGCGCGACGAGATCCGCGACCTGCGCCGCGAGCTGGACACCGCCACGGCGCCCGCGGCGGACTAGCTGCGGTGTTCCTGGCGTCCTTCCGCGTGAGCGCGGACGAGAAGGAGGCCGTGCTCGATGCGTTGCTCCCACTGCTGCCGGCCGGGGTGCACGAGAACGGGGAGCTGCTGTCGGTCTTCTCCGGCGTGCCGCTCTCGCAGTCGGTGATGGAGGCCGCGGCGGGGCGCCCGCTGGCGGATTGGACCGTCGAGGAGGTTCCGGCCGACTGGCGCGCGCGGCGGGCGCGGCTCGGCGAGGGCGGCGTCATCGTGGGAGGCCGGATCTCGATCCGCTCGCCGTGGGAGCCGCCGGCGGCCGGCGGACTCATCGACATCGTCGTCGAACGGCGGGGAGGAGCGTTCGGCTCCGGCTCGCACCCGACCACGCAGATGTGCCTGGCGTTGCTGCTGGACGTCGAGGTGTGCGGCGGCGCCGTCGACCTCGGCTGCGGCGTCGGGACCTTGGCGATCGCGGCCGCCAAGCTCGGGTGGTCGCCGGTCGTCGGGGTGGACCGGGTGCCGGTGGCGATCGAGGTCGCGCGCGAGAACGTCGCCCGCAACGGCGTCGCGGTCGATTGCGCGGTGGTCGACCTCGCCGCCGATCCGGTGCCGCTCGCGCCCCTGCTGCTCGTCAACGCGCCGCCGCCGGTGCACGCGCGGGTGGCCGAGGCGATGACCGACGAGGTCCGGCACGTGATCGTCTCGGGCATCGTGGCCGAGGAGGTCGAGGCGGTTCTGGCCGGCTACCACGCGGTCGGGTTCGACGCAGCCGCCGCGCTGGGTACGGAGGACGAGTGGATCGCACTGCGCTTGAGCTGCTGAACCCCGATCAGGCGGCCGTGGCCGGCGCCGCTCTGGGTCAGCTGGCGTGCGAGCTGCCGGACGGCGGCCTGCTGATCACCGCGTCGCGGCTGGTCGAGTTCGGCGCGCGCGCCACGATCCTGTTCGCTCCCGGGTTGTTCCGCCTGGACTTCACGCCCCAGGAGGAGACGCTCGGGCTCTACCCGAAGGCGCTGGGGCCCGCGGCCGAGTGGCACGCCAACGAGCAGACGTGGGACGGCTACCGGGATCCGACGGGGCCGGGGCCGATCGAGCTCCGCGGCACGTTCGAGAACGGCCTGGAGGTCTGGATCCACGTCCTCTCGTTCACGGAACGGGACGCCTTGGCCACGCACTTCGTGGCCAAGGCGGAGATCCGTTCGAGCGCGCCCGGCTCCGACTAGCGGGCATCGCCGGCCAGATCACGGGTCGTCGCTGCCAGCACCGGCAGGCACGTCGCATACTGGTTGTACGTGTGTGCCTGCCGGGGCCCGGCAGCGGCGGGCCGGGCCCGCCGGAATGCGTGGTAGACGGAGCCGGGTGTGCCCTACGGGGTCGTAGTGCTCAGCGTGAACGTGAGCGTCTTGGTGTAACTGCCGGTGCGCAGCGGGTCGGTCGCGGCGACCGGCTGCAGGAGGTGGACCGTGACCGGGTCATTGCTGACCGGGCCGGTCCAGGTCGCGAGCTGAGTGGGGTTGCTCGCACCCGCGACCGCGGTGCCGTTGAGCTTCAGCGCCTGGGGGAGGGCGAAGGCGCCGTTGACCAGGTGCCCGGGGGCGGTGGCGCTCGGGTCGTGGACGGTCAGGGCAGCGTCGCCGGCGGTGCTGGTGACGGAGGCCGCGAGGTCCGCGGTGTAGTCCTTGGCCACGCCGGGCGTCAGGGCGCCGAACGACACCGGGGAATTCAGCGTCAGGGCGAGCGTGGCCGGAACCCGCGCGGTGACGTCGCCGTTGACGCTGGTGGCATCGACGATCGCCGCCAGGAAGCGGTAGCTGCCGCTGCCGACCTCGTACACGGCGTCGCCATTGCTTGTGCCCTTGTAGGTCACGCCGGGCTGCTGCGCGGCGGGCTTGCCGCTCTCGAGCGCCTGCTGCCCGTCGGTCAGCGGCACATGGACCTCCGCCCGGGTGTTGACCGGGACGTCGACGTCGATGCTCAGGCGCCCGGCGGCGTCGCGCGACCAGCTCGTCTTCGCGTCGCCGTAGTTCGTCTTGACGGCGCTCGACGCGCTGCTTAGCTCCGCGCCGGTCGACGGCTTGACCAGCTGCGTCTTGTAGCCCGGCGTCTGCGGGGCGAGACCGCCGACGCTGTCGTAGAGCCAGTCGCCGATCGAACCCAGGCCGTAGTGGTTGAACGAGTTCATGCCGGCGTCCTGGAGCGAGCCGTCGGGGCGGATGCCGTCCCAGCGCTCCCAGATCGTCGTCCCGCCGCGGCCCATCATGTAGCCCCAGCTCGGGTAGGAGTCCTGCGTGAGGATCTTGTAGGCGACGTCGCCGCGGCCGCCGTCCTGGAGCACGGAGAGCAGGAACGGGGTGCCGAGGAAGCCGGTGCTGAGGTGATCGCCGCGGCTGACGACGTCGTCGACGAGGCGGTTGAAGGCCTGCGTCTTGAGGTTGTCCGGAACCAGGCCGAACTTCAGCGCGAGCACATAGCTGGTCTGGGAGTTCGAGCCGACGGTGCCGTCCGCGTGTACCCAGCGGGCGTCGAACGCGCTCTTGATCTGGCTGTAGAGCGACGCGTACGTGGCGGCGTCCTCGTCCTTGCCCAGCACCTGCGCGGCCTGGCGGACGATGTCGGTGCTGTAGGCGAAGAACGCGGTGCCGATGAAGTCCAGCGGGGTGGACCCGTCGGGCGCGAGCCAGTCGCCGTAGCCCTGGTTGGGGCGGATCAGGTTGCTGCTGTTGGCCTTCAGGTAGGCGATCCAGCGGGTCATCGCGTCGTAGTTGGCCTGCAGGACGCGGGGGTCGCCGTAGCGGCGGTACAGCGCCCACGGCACGACGGTGCCCGCGTCGCCCCAGCCCGCGGTGCCCTCGCCGCAGCAGGTGACCGGCGCGACGTCCGGGAAGGCGCCCGCCGCGGTCTGGCTGTCGCGCATCGTCTGCATCCACTGGCCGAGGAAGCCGCTGGCGTCCTCGTTGAACGCGCCGGTGGAGGCGAAGGCCTGGATGTCACCGGTCCAGCCGAGGCGCTCGTCGCGCTGGCTGGCATCGCTCGGCACGCCGAGGAAGTTCGAGCGCTGGCCCCAGCGGATCGCGCTCTGGATCTGGTTGACCAGCGGGTTGCTGCTCGTGAACGTGCCGTAGTCGGGGAGGTCGGAGCTGACCTCGCGACCCTCGAGGGAGTCGACGGTCCCGCCGGTCACCTCGACGTAGCGGAAGCCGTGGTAGGTGAAACGGGGCTCGTAGGTCTCCTCGGCCCCGCCTCTCAGCGTGTACGTGTCCGTCTGCAGCGCCGAGCGCAGGTTGGTGGTGTAGAGCGTGCCGTCCTGGTTGAGGATCTCGCCGAAGCGGAGCTTGATCGTCGTGCCGGCGGCGCCGTGGGCGGTGATGCGCGCCCAGCCGGCGAAGTTCTGCCCGAGGTCGTAGATCGTGGTGCCGGCCGTGGGCTGGGTGACCTTGACCGGCTGGAGCGTCTGCAGGACCCGGATCGGCGGGGCCTGGGAGGGCTCGACCGCGGTCGTCTCGGTGCGCTCGACGGCGTTGGGCCAGTTGCCGGCGAAGTTCGGCTGGTCCCAGCCGGGCCTGTCGAGGCGGGCGTCGTAGGTCTCACCGTCGTAGATGCTCGTGGCCTGCAGGCCGCCGCGGCCGGCCTGCCACGTGTTGTCGGTGGCGATGCGGGCGGTGGTGCCGTCGGTGTAGGTGAGCTTCAGCTGCGCGATCAGGCCGGGGTTGGTGCCCCACGTGCGACCGCCCTGCAGGCGCCCGGCGTACCAGCCGTCGCCGAGCACGGCGCCGATGGCGTTCGCGCCCTGCTTGACGAGGCTTGTGACATCGTAGGTCTGTGACGGGACGCGCTTGGAGTACTCCGTCCAGCCGGGCGCGAGCACGGCGTCGCCGACCTTGGACCCGTTGATGCGGACCTCATACAGACCGAGCGCCGAGACGTACAGGCGGGCGTCGGCGATCGCTTTGGCGGCGTTGAACTCCTTGCGCAGGTACGGGCTCGGCTGCGGCGGAAGGCTGACATTCGCGCCCCACGGTCCGCTGCCATAGGTGGCGAGCTCGCGCGCGGGCGTCCACGCAGTGTCATCGAATCCGGGCTGCTGCCAGCCGTCCGGGCCGGTCGTGCTCGACTTCCAGGCGCTGGACGTGTCAAGCGTGGTGGTGTCGGCCTTGAGGCGGGCGATGAAGCCGCCGGGCGTCTGGGCGCCGTTCTGATTGAGGCGGTTCTTGACCTGGACGGCGAGCGTGTTGGCGCCCTGGTGCAGGAGGCTTGTGACATCGAGGAGTTTCGCCTTCTGCCAGGCGTTCTCGTCGGCGTCGCGGATCGCCTTGGTATCGATGACCTGCGTGCCATTGACGTAGACGATCGCCTCGTCGTCGACGGTGAAGAGGAAACGCGCCTCGGTGGGTGCGGCGGCGAGGTTGACCGACGCGCGCAGGTAGCGCGTGTTCGCCGGCATGTTGTTCGTCGCGTCGTCGTTCGTGAACCAGATCCACTTGTCGCCGCTGAAGTTCAGGTCGTTCGCGGGCGCGCCGATCCACTTCGCGGTCCAGTCGCTCTGCTGCAGGAGGCCGGTCTCGAGCGTCGCGGGCGCGCTGTAGGCACTGGGCGCGCCCGTCTCGTCCCACACGCGGACCTTCCAGGCGTACTTCGTGCCCGAGGCCAGGGCGGGGCCGCCGAACGGCACGTTCGCCGACGCCGACGAGTGCACCTCGCCGCTGTCCCAGACGTCGGCGCCGTCCTTGGAGACGATCACCTGGTAGGCGGACTGCTCGCGACCGCGGCCGTCGCCGGTCAGCTTCCACCCGAGCGACGGGCGGGCATCGCCCAGGCCGAGCGGCTCGGATTGGCGGTCTGCCGTGAGCCCGCTGACGGTCAGCGGAGCGGCTGACGCCGTCGACGGCACCACCAGCGCAGCGACCAGCGCCGCGCCGGCGAAGGCACGTGAGAACACTTTCTCTCCTCCCTGCGTGAACTAGAGCGCGAATCGTATAAAACGATCACGTTCGAACGCAAACGACAACCGTCAGCATGAGTACCGTCTGCGGCGTGGACGTCGGCGCGTTGTTGGAGTGGTACGAGCGGGTGCGGCGGCCGTTGCCGTGGCGCGCCACCCGCGATCCGTACGCGCTGCTCGTGAGCGAGGTGATGCTCCAGCAGACGCAGGCGCTGCGGGTGGTGCCGTACTACGAGCGCTGGCTGGAGCGGTTCCCGGACGCGGCGGCGCTCGCGGACGCGCCCGCGCGTGAGGTCTTGGCGCTCTGGAGCGGGCTGGGCTATAACCGGCGCGCGTTGGCGCTGCAGAACGCGGCGCGGGTGGTCGCGTCATCGGGGTGGCCCGATGATCTGACCGTGTTGCCCGGGGTGGGGCCGTACACCGCGGCGGCCGTGTCGTCGTTCGCGTGGGACGTGCAGGTCGCGGCGGTCGACACCAACGTGCGGCGGGTGCTGTCGCGCCGTGACGGCGTGGTCCGTTCTGAGCGCGAGCTCGCCGCGCGGGCGGCGACGCTGGTGCCCGCCGGCCGGGCGGCGACGTTCAACCAGGCGATGATGGAGCTCGGCGCCGTGGTGTGCCGGCCGCGCGTGCCCGTGTGTCCGGAGTGCCCGGTCGCCGCCGGGTGCGGCGGTCCGCTGCCCGCGGAGCCGCGCCGGCGTGGGGGAGTGCGGTTCGAGGACACCGACCGCTGGGCGCGTGGGCGGGTGGTCGCGGCGCTGCTCGCGGGTGAGGAGCCGCCGGTCTCGGGCGAGCGCCTGGCCCGCGCCGTCGCCGGCCTCGAGCGCGACGGCTTGGTGGTCCGCGCGGCGGACGGCTCCGTCCAGCTGCCGTGATCGACCGCCGGGCTCCCTATCCTCAGCGGTCGTGGATCGGGACCGGATCGAACGCCGAGACTTCCCCACCGGCCGCCGCGGTTACGACCCGGCCGCCGTGGACGAGCACCTCCGCCGCGTGGCTGACGAGTTCGAGGCGCGCGCCCACGCGCCCGCGCCCTCGATGGCCGACAGCACCTCCGAGCAGGTCCGTCTGATCCTCGCCGCGGCCGAGCGCGGCGCCGCCGAGATGCGCGCCACCGCCGGCACCGAAGCCTCCGACCACGTCGCGCGCGTCCAGGCCGCCGCCGACGGCATGCTCGGCAAGCTCGACGCCCTCGAGTCCGAGCTCACCCGCCTGCTCTCCGCACTGCGCACGTCAGGCGAACGCCTCGTCGAAGGCCTCGCCGAACTCCAGTCCGCGGCGACCCTGGGCGAACCGCGTGCCGCCGCGCCGCCGCCGGCCGCCGCGGGCGATGCGACGGACCCGCGCGGTGTCGACCTGCCGGGCGCGGCCGCACCGCCGACGGACGCCTCGAGCGCCGAGCCGCCTGCGGATCTCCCGAGCCCCGTCCCGCCGCGCGCCGCGACGGAGCCCACGGTCCCGACGCCCGCCGACGGGGAGCAAGCACCGAGCCCCGCCTCGCCAAGCCCCACCTCGCCGAGCCCCGACGCACCGGGCGCCGACTCGCCAGGCCCGGTCGCCGACGCGCCCACTTCGCCGGACTCCGTCTCGCCGAGCCCCGAAGCCGAGAGCGCCGCCCACGAAACTCCGCCCCTCTCCGCCCCTGACGCCCCCGATTGGCCCGCGCCCGCCGAGGCGCTCTTCGATGCCGCGCCGGCCGGCGATGCCGTCCCGGACGAAGCCGGCGCGCGGCTGATCGCCCTCAACATGGCCCTTGGCGGCAGCCCGCGCGACGACACGCGCATCTTCCTCGAGGAGCACTTCGAGCTGCCCGACATCGAAGCGCTGCTCGACGACGTGTACGCGCGAGCGGGTCGATGAGCGCCGAGCCCGTCGAGCTGACGGAGCTGCGCCGGCGGGCGGGCGAGATCGCCGACCTCGGCGGCATCGGCGGCCTGCTCCTGTGGGACCAGAACACGATGATGCCCTCCGGCGGGGCCGACGCGCGCGCCGACCAGTTCGCGGCGCTCGAGCGGATCCTCCACGACCGGATCACCGATCCCGCGCTCGGCAAGCTGCTCGACGCGCTCGAGTCCTTCGAGGCGAGCGCGGACCCGGATTCCGACGACGCGGCGCTGATCCGCAACCTCCGGCGCGACCAGCACAAGGCGGTCAACGTCCCGACTGAGCTCGCGGCGGAGATCTCCAGCGCGGGCGCGCACGCGCAGCAGGCCTGGATGGCGGCGCGCGACGCGGCCGACTTCGCCCGCTTCGCGCCGGCGCTCGAGCACGTCCTCGACCTCACCCACCGCTACATCGCCTGCTTCGACGCCGGCGGGGAGTTCGCGCACCCCTACGACGTGCTGCTCGACGACTACGAGCCGAGCCTGACGACCGAAGAGGTCAAAGAGATCTTCACGACGATCCAGCAGGAACTCGTCCCGCTCGTCAGCGCGGCGGCGGCCGCGGGGGAGGACGGCCGCGTGTTCCCCGGCCACTTCCCGCAGGACGCGCAGCGCGGCCTCGCGGACGAGTTGCTCCGGGCCGTCGGCTACGACCCCGAGCACTGGCGCCTCGATCCCGCCGTGCACCCCTTCGCGCGCAGCATGGCCCATACCGACGTGCGGGTGACGACGCGCTGGGAGGAGGACGACCTGGCGATGGCGGTCTACTCCTGCCTGCACGAGTTCGGGCACGGGCTCTACGAGGCGCAGATGGACCCGCGCCACTACCGCACGACGCTCGCCGAGGCAACGGGTCTCGGCGTCCACGAGTCGCAGTCGCGCCTGTGGGAGAACCTCGTCGGCCGCTCGAGGTCCTTCTGCGAATACGCGCTCCCGCTGATGCGCAAGCACCTCGGCGGCCCGTTCGAGGCGATCGAGGTGCCCCAGCTCTACCGCAACGTCAATCAGGTGCGCCTGAGCCTGATCCGGATCGAAGCCGACGAGACCACGTACAACCTGCACATCGCGCTGCGGTTCGAGCTCGAGCTGGCGCTGATCGAGGGGCGGCTGGCCGTCAAGGACCTGCCCGAGGCGTGGAACGAGGCCACGTACCGGCTGCTCGGCCTCGAGACGCCCTCGCTCAAGGAGGGCGTGCTGCAGGACATCCACTGGGGCACGGGGATGATCGGCTACTTCCCGACCTACACGATCGGGAACCTGATGTCCGCCCAGCTGTGGCGCGCGCTCTCCACCGACCTCCCGGAGATCGAGGCGAGCATCGCCGCCGGCGACTTCGCGCCCTTGCGCGAGTGGCTGCGCGACAACATCCACCGCCAGGGCCGCAAGTACACCTCGCGCGAGCTGCTCAAGCGCGCCACAGGAGAGGAACTGCGGGTCGATCCGTTCCTCGAGTACCTCGAGGGCAAGTTGCTGGATGCCGGGTTGCTGACCGCCCCGGTCAGAGTTCCCCGCTCCTAGCGGGTGGGTCGAACACCAGTTCGCTTTTTCCGTCCGCCACCGTCATAGACTGGAGGGCGGTCTTATGTCCTCTCGCCAGAACTCCATCGTCGTCTCGGGCGCCCGTGAGCACAACCTCAAGGACGTCACCGTCGAGCTGCCGCGTGACTCGCTCGTCGTCATCACCGGCCTGTCGGGTTCGGGCAAGTCGTCGCTCGCCTTCGACACCATCTACGCCGAGGGCCAGCGGCGCTACGTCGAGTCGCTGAGCGCCTACGCGCGCCAGTTCCTCGGGCAGATGGACAAGCCGGACGTGGACTCGATCGAGGGTCTGTCGCCGGCGATCTCGATCGATCAGAAGACGACGTCGCGCAACCCGCGGTCGACGGTCGGCACGGTCACGGAGATCTACGACTACCTGCGCCTGCTGTGGGCGCGGATCGGCAAGCCGCACTGCTTCAACTGCGGCCGGCCGATCGCCGCGCAGTCGGCGGAGCAGATCATCGACCAGATCATGGGCCTCGAGGACGGCACGCGGTTCATGGTCATGGCGCCGATCGTGCGCGGGCGCAAGGGCGAGTACGGCAAGCAACTGGCCGAGCTGCGCGGCGAGGGGTTCACGCGCGTGAAGGTCGACGGCGAGATGCGCCAGCTCGAGGAGGAGATCGTCCTCGACAAGCGCTACAAGCACGACATCTCGGTGGTCGTGGACCGGTTGGTGATGCGGCCGGAGCTGCGCAAGCGGCTGGCGGACAGCGTCGAGACAGCGGTGGCGCTGGCGGACGGCATCCTCGAGGTCGAGACGGTGCCGCGCGACGGCGAACCTGAGATCCACACGTACTCGGAGCGCTTCGCCTGCCTGCACTGCGGCATCTCGATGCCCGAGCTGGAGCCGCGCTCGTTCTCGTTCAACGCGCCGCATGGCGCGTGCCCGCGCTGCACGGGCCTGGGGTCGATGATGGAGATCGACCCGGACCTGGTGGTGCCGGACCCGTCGCTGTCGATCAACGACGGCGCGATCCTGCCTTGGTCCTCGGGCGCGACCGGCTACTACGAGCAGATCACGCAGGCGATCGCGGACCGCTATGAGGTGGACGTAGACGCGCCGTGGGAGAACCTGACGCAGGAGCAGCAGGACCTGTTCCTGTACGGCACCAACGGCGACAAGCTGTACGTCTCCTACCGCAACCGGATGGGGCGCAAGCGGTCGTACATGACGACCTTCGAGGGGATCGTCCCCAACCTCGAGCGCCGCTACAAGGAGACCGACTCCGACTGGTCGCGGGAGAAGATCGAGGAGTACATGTCGATGCGGCCGTGCCCGGAGTGCGACGGCGCGCGGCTGCGTCCGGAGTCGCGGGCGGTCAAGGTCGGCGGTATCCCGATCCACGAGTTCACGCGCCTGTCGGCCAAGCGGGCGATCGAGTGGATGGACGGCCTGGAGCTCTCCAACCAGGACCGGGCGATCGCGAAGCTGATCCTGCGCGAGATCGACGAGCGGTTGCGGTTCCTGGACAACGTGGGCGTCGGCTACCTGTCGATGGAGCGGGCCTCGTCGACCCTGTCGGGCGGTGAGGCGCAGCGGATCCGGCTCGCGACCCAGATCGGCTCGTCGCTCGTCGGAGTGCTGTACATCCTGGACGAGCCGTCGATCGGCCTGCATCAGCGCGACAACGAGCGGCTGATCAAGACGTTGGAGCGGCTGCGGGACCTCGGGAACACCGTGCTGGTCGTCGAGCACGACGAGGGCACGATGCGCGCGGCGGACTACGTCGTGGACATGGGTCCCGGCGCCGGCGAGCACGGCGGGCACGTGGTGGCCAAGGGCACGGCGGAAGAGATCATGGCCGTCCCGGAGTCGCTGACGGGACAGTTCCTCTCGGGTACGCGGCGGATCGAAGCGCCCGGCGCGCGGCGCAAGCCCACCGGCTACGTCGAGATCGTCGGGGCGAGTCAGCACAACCTCAAGAACGTCGACGTGAAGATCCCGCTCGGCGTGTTCACCGCGGTGACCGGCGTCTCGGGCTCGGGCAAGTCGACGCTGATCAACGAGATCCTCTACAAGGCCGTCGCGAACAAGCTCAACCGGGCGCGGATGCGGCCGGGCGCGCACAAGCGCATCAAGGGCCTCGAGCACCTCGACAAGATCATCAGCGTCGACCAGTCGCCGATCGGGCGCACGCCGCGGTCGAACCCGGCGACCTACATCGGGTTGTTCGACGTCATCCGCGACCTGTACTCGAAGACGCAGGAGGCGAGGGCGCGCGGGTACAAGCCGGGCCGCTTCTCGTTCAACGTCAAGGGCGGGCGCTGCGAGGTCTGCCGGGGTGACGGCCAGATCAAGATCGAGATGCACTTCCTGCCGGACATCTACGTCCCGTGCGAGCAGTGCCACGGCAAGCGCTACAACCGCGAGACGCTGGACATCCGCTTCAAGGGCAAGACGATCGCCGACGTGCTCGACATGCCGGTCGAAGAGGCGCTGCCGTTCTTCGCCCACATCCCGAAGATCGCGCGCCGGCTGCAGACCCTGCAGGACGTCGGCCTGAACTACATGCGGCTCGGCCAGCCGGCCACGACGCTCTCCGGCGGCGAGGCGCAGCGGATCAAGCTCGCGTCCGAGCTGGCGAAGATCGCGACCGGCCGCACCCTCTACATCCTCGACGAGCCGACCACCGGCCTGCACTTCGCGGACATCCAGAAGCTCCTCGAGGTCCTCCAGCGCTTGGTCGAAGCGGGCAACTCGGTGGTCGTCATCGAACACAACCTCGATGTGATCAAGACCTCCGACCGCATCATCGACATGGGCCCGGAAGGCGGGGAGGAGGGCGGCACGCTGATGGCCGCCGGCACCCCGGAAGAGATCGCGAAGGTCGAGTCCTCCTACACGGGGCGCTACATGCGCGAGCTGCTCGCGAGGTCTCCGGCGAAGCCGAAGCCGGCCGCTCGCAAACGGGCGCCGCGCAAGGTCGCGGCGGCGGCCTAGAACGAAAAAGACCGCCTCGGCGGGCGGTCTAATTCGTTTATCGGCACGCGCCGGGCGAACCTTTAGCGCGAATTCGCGAGCTGGCGCGTTGCCGCTCTTCGCGCTTTCGGGTCGGAGCGTTGACGAGGGGGTGGCTGACGTTTGTCCCCATATGTGGGGAGGTTCGTAAACCACCCCCCGGTCAACGCGGGTCGCGGGGCGGCGTCAGCCGGTGACGACGACCGGCTCGGCTGCCTCGGCACCCGCCGTCGCCACGCGCGATGGGCGCAGCACGACGATCCCGACCACGAGCGCGGCGAGCACGAGGCCCGCGGCGACGGTGAACGCGGCGCCGTAGCCGTCGACCAGCGCGGCGGCGGAGGTCGCGTCGCCCGTGCGGTTCTCGGCCACCGTCGCCAGGATCGCGAGGCCGAGCGCGCCGCCGACCTGCTGCGTGGTGTTGACGAGGCCCGAGGCGAGGCCGGAGTCCTCCGGCGCGGCGCTGGACATCGCGAGGGTCATCAGGGCGGGGAACGCGAGGCCGCCGCCGATCCCGAGCAGGATCATCGCCGGCAACAGGTCGGACACGTACTGGCCGTCGACCGGCACGCGCGAGAGCAGCAACAGGCCGGCGGTCATCGACGCGAGGGCCGGAAGCAGCACGTTGCGCGGGCCGAAGCGAGCGTTGAGGCGGGCGGAGAAGCCGAGCGAGAGCACGCCGATCGACAGCGAGATCGGCAGGAACGCCGCGCCGGTGCGAACGGCGTCGTAGCCCAGCACTCGCTGCAGGTAGAGGACGGCGAGGAAGAACACGCCGAGCATCCCGGCGATCATCAGCATCTGCACGACGTTGGCGCCGGCGACGTTGCGCGAGCGCAGGATGCCGAGCCGCAGGAGCGGGCGTGAGGCGGTGGCCTGGCGCCAGACGAACCCCGCCAGCAGCACCACTGAGATGGCGCCCAGCGCGAACGAATGCGCATCGACGATCGTGTAGACGCCGAGCATCAGCGCGCTGGTGACCAGCACGGCGCCAGGCACATCGGCGCCCTCGCGCAGGCCTACGCCGCGCTCGTGCTCGAGCAGGCGCAGAGCGAACAGCAGCGTCGCGGCGCCGATCGGGACGTTGACGAAGAAGATCCAGTGCCAGCTCAGTGCCTGGGTCAGAACGCCGCCGAGGAGCAGGCCGATCGACGCGCCGGCCGAGGTGACGAAGGCGAAGACGCCGATCGCCTTGCCCTGCTCACCGGGTGAGGGGAACATCGTCACGATCATCCCGAGGATCACGGCGGAGCTGAGCGCCCCGCCGACGCCCTGGACGAAGCGCGCGGCGATCAGCATCTCGGGCGAGCCCGACAAGCCGCACAAGAGCGAGGCCAAGGTGAAGACGGTGAGGCCGGCGAGGAAGATCGTCCGCCGCCCGATCAGATCACCGAGCCGGCCGGCGAGCAGCAGCAAGCCGCCGAAGGCGATCAGGTACGCGTTGACGACCCAGGCCAGCCCGGAGGCCGAGAAGCCGAGGTCTTCCTGGATGGTCGGCAGGGCCACGTTCACGATCGTTTGATCGAGGATGACCATCAGCATCCCCGCGCAGAGGACCACGAGGGCCAGCCAGCGGGAGTCGCGGGTTTGGGACTGCATGGGAGTCGCCTCCTGGTTCGTGGACACAGGAGGGACCGTAGCAGATGATCTACTAGTAGACGATCTACTTCAGGATCATGAGGTGCGCGGGCGCCTCACGGGGGTGACGCAGGTCGGCGGATTCGACAGGCGATCGGTGACCAGTCGCGCCAACGCGTTGGCGAAGACCGCGCGCTCGTCGTCCGGCAGTGAGCCGAGGATGTCGGCGTAGATCCCTTCGATCAGCGCGTCGCCCTCCTCGGCGACCGCCTTGCCCTTCTCGGTCACGGCGATGATCCGGGCGCGGCGATCGGTGGGGGAGGGGCGGCGCTCGACCAGGCCGGCCTTTTCCAGCCGGTCGACGGTGACGACCATCGTCGTCTTGTCGAGCTCGCAGCGCTCGGCGAGGCGGATCTGCGTCTGCTCGCCCTCGAGCGCCTTGCTCAGCACGCACTGCTCGCGCGGCATGAGCCCGATGTGCTCGAGCCGCGCGGTCATCTCGGTCTGCAGGGAGTGCGCGGCCTTGGCGAACAGAAACCCGAGGTCTGGTGTTCTCTCTACTGTCGCCATGCGTTCAGCGTAGCAAGATTGGTCCGCAACGAGATCATCTCGCTGCGGACCAATCGGAAGCGCGACTACTAGCCGCCGAAGCGTCCGCGCAACGCCTGGACGTTGGCGACGTACTTGGCGGTGTCGTCGAACACGCCGCGCGAGCGGAGCGCCCCAAGGCCCTGGTAGTACGCGGCGATCGCCTGCGACTCGTTGCCGCCGGTCTGGTTGAGCAGCGACTTGAGGTACAGCACGCCCGCGGTCACGTTGTCGGACGCCGAATACGGGTTCAGCTTGCGGCCGCCGGCCAGGTTCTGCTGCACGTAGTTCCACGTGCCGGGCATGACCTGCATCACGCCGCGGGCGTTGGCGGACGACACCATCCCGTTGTTGAAGCCGCTCTCCTGCCAGGCGATCGCGGTCGCCAGCGAGGGCGAGACGCCGTGGGCGGCGGCGACCGATTGCACGTCGGCGGCGCCGACCCGCGTGCTGGTGGGCTCGGGCGCCGCGACCGGGACGACCGTGGCGGCCGGTGCGGGCTGCGAGGCGCGGGCGGGGGCGGGCGCGCCCGTCGGCAGCTTGATGACGGTGCCCGCGATCAGCAGGCCGCTCGGGTTGAGCCCGTTCATCTGGGCGATCGCGTTGACCGACACGCGGGCGCCCGCGGCGAGGCCGGACAGGGTGTCGCCCGGCCGGACGGTGTAGCCGCCCATCGGGGCGGGAGCGGCGGCCGGAGCCGCGGGCGCGGTGGTCGCCGGCGCCGAGCCGGGCGCCGGCGCGACGGGCACGAGCCCGTTCTTCTGCAGCGCCGAGTAGCCCTCGGACGTGCTCGGCACCTGGATCGTGCTCCCGAGCACGACCTGCGCGTTCTCGGACAGGCCGTTGAATGCGGCGACGGTTCGGGTCGTGAGGTTATTGGCCGCCGCGATCGACCAGAGCGTCTCGCCTGGCTGAACGGTATGCGGCACGGCGGCTCCAGCAGGAGCGGCGAACAAGATGGCGAAGCAAAGAGCGAAAAGCGGAGTACGGCGCAACACGTAGCCTCCCAGCGAAGTGTCTGACTGCGCTCAGGCTTGCCCGTCGCGGTCCGCAAGTGAAGTCCTGCGAGCGGGGTTACGTGAACGTGCATGCAATCTGTCGACCCGGCTGACCTCAAACTCTGGGCACAGAAGTGGCGCTGGTACGAGCGCTCGACCCTGCCGTGGAACCGCGCCCGGATCCACTACGAATTCGCGCGGCGCCGTGCTTTCACGCGCTGGCCGGTCCACGGAAACGTGCTCGAGATGCTGCTCGACGGGCGCCTGGAACTGGGCGAACACGTCCTCTTGGAGCCCAATGTGTGGCTGACCGCGCCCGCGCCAGGAAGGATTCGCATCGGCGGCGGCAGCTTCCTCAACCTCGGCGTTCAGGTCGCGGCCGTCGAGCTCGTCGAGATCGGCGAGCACTGCATGTTCGCCAACGGCTGCTTCGTCACCGACGGCAACCACCGCTTCGACGACCCCGACAAGCCAGTGACCTGGCAGGGCTTCACGTCCAAGGGCCCGACCCGCATCGGCGACAACGTGTGGTGCGGCGCGAACGTCGTCGTGACGAGCGGCGTCACGATCGGCGAGCGCTGCGTGATCGGCGCCAACAGCGTCGTCACGACCGACCTCCCGCCCTTCAGCATCGCCGCCGGCTCACCCGCCCGCGTGCTCAGGACGATCGAGTACTAGCTCGGGACGAACGTCAACTGCGCCGGGTGGGGAGGGGGAGTGGCGAGCCACCCGTCCCGGGCTGCCGCCGTCCGCCGTGCCGCTCGGCTCTGTTGGCTTGGGTTGCCGTGCCGGGACACCGACAGTTACGGGCCACGAGACGGAGAGTGTGTCCCTGACTCGCGTTGTCCCGGTCGCCGTGGTTGACCGTGCGCGTTTGAGGCGCGGGTCGCGGGTTTCGATCGGGTTCGCGCTGTTCGATGTGGCGCGTTGATGGGGGTGCTGCACAAAGTGCCCTCCCCCCGGAAGGTTCGTGGATCACCCCCCTCGCGACCCGCCCGATGGGGTGATCGGCGTGCGTGAGAACGCCCTTTCTGTCTCCGTGGCCCGCACCGCAACGGCCCCTCCCTCACCGGAGCAGTTGACGTTCGTCCCCAGCTACCGCTTGGTCAGCAGGACGTCGATGGCGTAGACGAAGCCGCCGAAGAAGACGATCAGGAACACCACCGCGAGCGCGCCGTAGGCGACCGTGGCGATGCTGTGCCCTTCGCGCCGCGCCTCCGCCGACCGCCCGCTGCCGAGCACGACGAACGAGAACGAGGCGGTGATCCCCACCCCCGCGATCAGCGAGACCCAGATCACCTCGAAGATGTCGCCGATCATGCGGCCACCGGCTCCTGGACCCGCAGCCGCCGCAGCGAGAAGACCGCCAGCGCCGCCAGCAGCGCGCCGGCGACGACGATCGGGCCGGTCGACCCGGTCCCGAAGAGCCGCACCACGCCGTACGTCACGGCGCCGACGGCGGCCGAGCACGGCAGCGTCAGCACCCACGCCAGGACGATGTTCCCGGCGACGCCCCAGCGCACCGCGGAGAGCCGCTTGGCCGCACCCGCGCCCACGATCGCGCCGGACATGACCTGCGTCGTCGACAGCGGGAAGCCCACGTGCGACGCCGACAGGATCACCGCTGCCCCCGCGCCCTGGGCCGCGAAGCCCTGCGCCGGGTCCATCTTGATGATCTTCGAGCCCATCGTTCGCACGATCCGCCAGCCGCCGAAGTAGGTGCCGAGCGCGATCGCCGACGCCGAGGACACGACCACCCACGTCGGGATGTCGGCGTCGGCGCTCAGGTTCCCGTTCGTGACCAGCGCGAGGAAGATGATCCCCATCGTCTTCTGCGCGTCGTTGGTGCCGTGCGAGAGCGAGAACAGGGCGCTCGTGGCGAGCTGGCCGAGCCGGAAGCCGCGCGTCACGACGCCAGGCGATTGGCGCCCGACGATGCGGTAGGCGACGAGGATCGCCAGCCCGGCGGCGGCCATCGCCAGCACGGGCGCGACGAGCGCGGGGATCGCGACCTTGTCGAGGAGACCCTGCCAGAGCACGGCGCTGGACCCTTCGGAGACGAGCGTCGCGCCGACCATCCCGCCGATCAGGGCGTGCGACGAGGACGAGGGCAACCCGAACCACCAGGTCGTCAGGTTCCACGCGATCGCGCCGACGAGGCCCGCGAAGACCGTGAGCAGCGTGATCGAGGTCGAGTCGACGATCCCCTTGGCGATCGTCGCGGCGACCGCGAGCGAGAGGAAGGCGCCGACGAAGTTCAGGCTCGCGGCCATGGCGACGGCGACCCGGGGCGACATGGCGCGCGTCGACACCGACGTGGCGATCGCATTGGCCGTGTCGTGGAAGCCGTTGGTGAAGTCGAAGGCGATCGCCGTGCCGACGACGATGAACAGGATGACGTCGGAGTGCACGTCTACCGGTTCTTGATGATGATGCCTTCCATGATGTTCACCGCGGTCTCGGTGGCATCGATGGCATCTTCCAAGCGCTCGTAGATGTCCTTCCAGCGGATGACCATCATCGGGTCGATCCCGTGGTCGAACAGTGCGGCGACTGCCTCGCGGAGGATCCGGTCGCCCTCGTTCTCGAGCCGGTTGACCTCCACCGTGTAGTGGTGGATGTCCTGCAGGCTGCGCAGGCGCGGCATCGCGCCGTTGATCTGCCGGGTCGCCTGATGCAGGACCGCGGCCATGCGCTCCGCCTGCTCGGTCGACGCCTCGATCCGGTAGAGGCCGAGGAAGTCGGCGACCTCCTCGATGAAGTCGACGATGTCATCGATGCCCGAGGCGAGCGCGATGATGTCCTCGCGGTCGAAGGGCGTCACGAACGTCTGGTTGAGGCGCTGGATGATGTCGTGGGTGATCCGGTCGCCTTCCTGCTCGCAGTCCACGACCTCACGCAGCGACTGGCCGTCGTCCGGCCACTGCTCCAGCATGTGCTGGAGCAGACCGGCGGCCTTGACGCAGTTGTTCGCCGCCTCCTCGAAGAGGTCGAAGAACTCCCGTTCCTTGGGCGCGAAGATCTGAGACAGCCGGCTCATGTGGCCCGGCAGTCTACTTGTGAAGAAGTTGTTATCTGCGGGCGTGGTGCTCCACCGGCGCCAGGCTGTCCCGGAAACGCTCGAGTTCCTCGGGGGCGATCCCGTAGGTGTGCTCGGGCGCGGGGAACTTGCGTGTGCGCACCTCTTCGGCGTACGCCTCGACGCCGCGCAGCATCTCTTCCTTGACCGCGGCGAAGCGCTTGGCGAACTTCGGCTTGAAGTCGTCGTGGATCGCCAGCAGGTCGTGCAGGACCAGCACCTGGCCGTCGGTGCTCGGGCCCGCGCCGATGCCGATCACCGGGATCTCGAGGTAGGGCATGATCGCGTCGGTGACCTCGGCGGGGATCGCCTCGAAGACGATGCTGAAGCAGCCCGCCTCCTGCAGCGCGAGCGCGTCGTCGAAGACCTGCTTGGCGCGCGCCGCGGTGCGCCCCTGGGCGCGGTAGCCGCCGAGCATCGTGGCGGTCTGCGGCGTCAGGCCGATGTGGCCCATCACCGGCACCCCGGCGCGGATGATCGCCCGGGCACGGTCGGCGGAGGCGCCACCGCCCTCGAGCTTGATCGCGTCGCAGCTGGCCTCCTTGACGAAGCGGTGGGCGGTCGCGATCGCCTGCGCGTCACTGGCCTCATAGGACCCGAACGGCAGATCGCCGACCAGCAGCGGGGTCTTCAGCCCGCGCCGGACCGCGCGGGTGAGCATCAGCAGCTCCTCGACCGTGACCGGCACCGTGTCGGTGTAGCCGAGCACGTTGTTGGCCGCGGAGTCGCCGACGAGGACGACGTCGACGCCCGCCTGCTCGACCACGAGCGCGCTCGGGTGGTCGTAGGCGGTGATCATCACGATCGGCTCGCCCAGCGCTCGCATCTCGGCGAGCTTGGTGAGCGTCACGCGCTTGCGCTGATCCTTGGGTGGGGTGGACATCTCGCTCCTTAATGTGGTTGACGCCGGCTAGCCGGTCGCCACCGGGACGGGTTCGAGGACGATGTTGTCGATCAGGCGGACGGGCCCGACCTGCGCGGCGATCGCGACCAGCGTGCGGGCTGAGACCGTGCGCAGCGGGGCGAAGGTGAGGGGGTCGACGATCGCGAGGTACTCGGGGTCGAGCCCGTCGAGCTCGGCCAGCGCGGCCGCGCGGATCGCCTCCGCGTCGCGCGCCCCGCCCGCCACCGCGGCGGACGCGGCCCGCAGCGCGCGGGAGAGCCCCAGGGCGCGGGCGCGGTCCTCGGGGGAGAGGCGGACGTTGCGGGAGGAGAGCGCGAGGCCGTCGGGCTCGCGCACGGTGGGCATGACCTCGATCCTGACCGGCATGTCGAGATCGCGGACCATCCGCTTGACCACCGCGACCTGCTGCGCGTCCTTCTGGCCGAAGTAGGCGACGTCGGGCGCGACGATGTTGAAGAGCTTGTTGACGACGGTGCAGACGCCGGCGAAGTGGCCGGGGCCGCGCTCGGCGCCTTCGAGGACCTCGGCGAGGCCGCCGACCATGACCGTCGTGGCGAAGCCGTCCGGGTAGATCTCGCTCACCCCCGGGGCGAAGAGCACGTCGACGCCCAGCTCGGCCGCCTCCGCGGCGTCGTTGCCCTCGGTGCGCGGGTAGGCCGCGAGGTCGCGCTGGTCGTTGAACTGCGCCGGGTTGACGAACAGCGAGACGACGACGGAGTCCTGCTCCTCGCGCGCGGCCCGCATCAGCGAGTGATGTCCGGCGTGGAAGGCGCCCATCGTCGGCACCAGGCCGACCGTCCGGCCCTCGGCGCGCACGTTTCCGAGCCAGGCGCGCATCTCTCCGATCGTGCGGATCGTCCTCATACCCAGCTCTTCCTACCCGCCACGGCCCGGGTGACCTCCGCGAGCTCGGTCCACACCGGCAGCAGCTCGGGGGTCCGCTCCGCCACCGCCGCCCGGTGGCGCTCGACGGTCCCCTCGTCGCCGCGGGCGATCGCGCCCGTCAACGCGGCCTCGGGGCCCAGCCGCGCCCACTGCTCCGCGGTCGCGAGCACGAGCGGGGCGAGCTGCTCGCGGGTGATGCCGGTCGTCGCCGCCAGCCGCTCGGCGCAGGCCTCCAGAGCGACGAAGAAGTTGGCCGCGATCGCCCCCGCCGCGTGGTAGGCGACGCGATCCTCCGGCTTGACGCGCGTGGCGCGCATGCCCAGCGCCTCCGCCAGTGCGTTGGCCACCGCCAGCGCGCGTTCGGAGGACCCGTCCACCGCGGCACCCGCCCCGCGCAGCACGCTCGGCTCGCTCCCGGTCGGCACGGACATCAGCGGGTGCAGCGAGAACCCCTCGCGCCCGCCGAAGACGTCGAGGCCAGTCGCTCCGGAGCAGTGTCCGAGCAGCGGACCAGGTCCGACGGTGAGCGCGACCTCGGCGATCTTTGCGTCCGGCACCGCGAGCAGGACGACCTCGGCGGACGCCGGGACCGGCTCGCCGCGCCGCAGAGCGGGGCCATCCGAAAGCGCCGCGGCCAGCACCGTGCCGAGACGCCCAGCGCCGACGACGGTGCAGGCAGGCGGGGTGTGGGGGCTCTTCGGGTCCAGTTCTCGCATCGAGATACCGGCGCGGTTGAATCTTAGTGCCGCACAGTGCGGCGTAAACGGCCGGCTCCGCCGCGGGCGCCGATATTTTGGAGATATGTCCAGCGCTTCGGAGCGGCGCGAGGAGCTGAAGGCCGTCTGGGAACAGGCCCGGACCTGCCAGCGCTGCCCGCAACTCGCGGGCACCCGCACCACCGTCGTCTTCGGCTCGGGCAACGCCGACGCGGACCTCATGTTCGTGGGCGAGGCGCCCGGCGCCAACGAGGACAAGCAGGGCCTCCCGTTCGTCGGCCAGGCGGGTCGTCTGCTCGACACGCTGCTGAGCGAGATCGGCCTCACCCGCGGCGACGTCTTCGTCGCGAACGTCCTCAAATGCCGCCCTCCCGGCAACCGCGACCCGCTGCCGCAGGAGATCGACTCCTGCCAGGAGTACCTGTTCCGGCAGCTCGAGCTGATCGAGCCGAAGGTCGTCTGCACGCTCGGGAACTTCGCCACGAAGCTGCTGCGCGACGACATGACCGGGATCACCCGCCTGCACGGGCGCGACGAGCTGCGGCAGATCGGGCCGCGCGTCGTGCGCCTGTACCCGCTCTTCCATCCCGCCGCCGCGCTCTACACGCCCGCGATGCTGGCGACGCTGCGCGCGGACTTCGCGCGGATTCCGGAGCTGCTCGCCCGGCCCGCACCCGAGCAGCCAGAGCCGGTCTTGCCGGAGCCGGTCATCGAAGAGCCCGAGCTCGTGCTCGTGCCGGACGACCCCGGCGACGAGCAACTGGGACTCTTTTAGGCATCTATGAAGCCAGAGACCTGGGCCATCGTGGGTGGCCGGCCGGACCGTGTGCCCGGCGCACCCTTGAACACTCCGCTCGTCCCCGCATCGAACTTCGTGCTGGGTACCGAGCGCCTATACAGCCGCACCGAGGCGACCGAGACGTGGGAGGCCTTCGAGACCGTGCTCGGCGGCCTGGAGGGCGGCGAAGCCGTGTCGTTCTCCTCCGGCATGGCGGCGTGTGCCGCCGTGCTGGGGCAGCTCCCCAGCGGCGCGCACCTCGTGATCCCCGACGACTGCTACCAGGGCGTCGCGGGCATCGCCGAGGCGGGCGCGCGTGACCACGGCTGGACGGTCGAACGGCTGCCCGCGCCGGACCTGGACGGGTGGGTCGCCAAGGCGCTCGAGGCCGACATGCTGTGGCTCGAGTCGCCGACCAACCCGCTGCTGGACGTGTCCGACGTCGCGGCGATCTGCGCCGCGCCGCGCAAGTCCGGCACCCGCGTGGTCGTCGACAACACCTTCGCGACGCCCCTGCTGCAGCAGCCGCTGTCGCTGGGCGCGGACATCGTCATCCACGCGGCGACGAAGTTCCTGGGCGGCCACTCCGACCTGCTGATGGGCGCCGCGGTGGCCAAGGACGCCGAGCAGCGCGACCTCCTGATCACTGCTCGCAAGCTCTATGGCGCCACGCCGGGCACGCTCGAGGCGTTCCTGGCCACCCGCGGCGTCCGCACGCTCCCGGTGCGGCTGAAGACCGCGATCGCCACCGCCGTCGAGCTGGCCAAGCGGCTGGACGCCCACCCGGCCGTGCACCGCGTGCGCTATCCGGGCTTCGGCGCCGTCGTCAGCTTCGAGCTGGCGGACGCGCCCACGGTGGACCGGGCCTGCGCCGCGATCAAGATCATCTGGAACGCGACGAGCCTCGGCGGCGTCGAGACGACGATGGAGCGCCGCAGCGTCCACCCCGGCCAGGAGCACATCCCGGACGGGCTGATCCGCATGAGCGTCGGCTGCGAGGACGTCGACGACCTCTGGGCCGACCTCGAGCAGGCGCTCGCCGCGTAACTACGCCGCTTCGGAAGCGGCCTTCGCGGCCGCGTGCTCGTCGTTGGTGATCGCGTAGCGCTCGTGGTCGCGCCACTGGCCGCCGATCAGCAGGTAGCGCGGGGAGAAGCCCTCCAGGCGGAACCCCGCGCCCCGCGCCAAGGCGATCGAGGGCGCGTTCCCGGGCTGGATGTTGGCTTCGATGCGGTGCAGGCCGAGCGCGCCGAACGCGTGGTCGAGGACCTGTTCGAGCGCCTCGCGCATCAAGCCCTGGCCGGCGTACGCCTCGTGGGCGTAGTAGCCGAGATAGGCGGACTGAAACGCGCCGCGGACGATCTGGGAGATCGTGAACACCCCGGTGATCGCGCCCGACTCGACATGCACGGCGATCAGGCACAGGAAGTCCTCGCGGCGCGAACGGCTGTAGAGCTCGTCGAACTGATCGGCCCGCTCGGGGGGATAGGTCCACGGCCGGTGCAGGCGACGGCTCTCGCGGGCGAGGGCGAGGAAATCGGCCCGATCCTCGCGGGTGAGAACCCGGATGCGCACGCGGGCGCCAGGCGGCGGGTCGGGCAGGGCGGTTTCCGCGGGGTGAGCGGTGTCGTCCGGGCGGCGGCGAAGAACGGGGCGTTTCATGGGGGCTCATGTCCAATAAAAGCGCACGGACGGTGAGAACGCCTCGATAGCGTGCGGCGCGATGACCTCGGCCGTGATCGACGGACGCGCCGCCGTACGGCCGGAGCTCGGTGGGGTGGAGCGCTGGGCGCGCGAGCTGTGCGAGCGCCTGCCGTACCGCACGCTCGCCCCGCCACCCGCGCTCTCGCACCGCGCGGGCCACGCCTGGGAGCAGTTCGTGCTGCCGATCCAGAGCGCCCGCGCCGACGCGTTGCTGTGTCCCGCGAACCTCGCGCCGATCGCCGCCGGCAACGCGGTCGTGATCCTCCACGACGCCGCGCCGCTGCGCCATCCCGGCTGGTACAGCGGGCTGTACGCGGCCTGGCAGCGCCGGCTGCTGCCGCTGATCGCCCGCCGTGCCCGCACCGTGATCACCGTCTCGGACTTCTCCCGGAACGAGCTCAAGGAACTGTTGAACGTCGAGGCGGAGGTCGTCCATGGCGGCGTGGACCCGCGGTTCACCCCCACGGCGACCCCACTCGTGCGCGGCCGGCCCTACGTCCTCTGCGTCGCCTCCCACACCGCGCGCAAGAACCTCGGGGCGCTCGTCCCGGCCGCGGCGGCGCTGAGCGCGCAAGGCGTCGACCTCGTGATCGCGGGCGGCCATCGCCCGCAGTTCACCGCCGAAGCCGGCCTCGACGGCCTCACGCTGCTCGGCCACGTCCCCGACGACGACCTGCCCGGCCTCTACACCGGCGCCGAGGCCTTCGTGCTGCCCAGCCTCTACGAGGGGTTCGGCCTGCCCGTCCTGGAGGCGATGGCGTGCGGGACGCCCGTGGTCGCAGCGAACACCACGGCCTTGCCGGACACCGCGGGCGGCGCCGCGCGGCTGGTCGCGCCCGAGCCGGAGGCGCTGCGCGAGGCGCTCGTCTCGCTGGTCGGCGATCAGGCCGAGCGCGAGCGACTGCGCGCGCTCGGGCTCGAGCGGGCGAAGGGCTTCACGTGGGAGCGGACGGCGAGCGCGGTCGAGGCGATCGTCAGCCGCCGGCCATAGCGCGGCGCAGCTGGGCCGGGAGGCGCAGCGTGTGCAGGCGGGGCTCCGGCGCCGGCTCGGCGTCCGACACGCGCTCCTCGGCCACGACGGCGTGCGCCGCCTGGACCACGCGCGGGTCGAACCGCGTCCCGGCGGCGTTCTCGAGCTCCAGCAGCGCCTCGGCGTGGGAGAGCTGCGGGCCGCCCTTGGCGGTCAGCGCGCTCCAGGTGTCCGCGACCGCGACGATCCGCGACGTGACCGGCGTGACGGGGCCGCGCAGGCCGGCAGGGCCGCCGCCGCCGTTCCACCACTCGGCGACGTGCCCGGCTTCCCAGCTCGCGCGGGAGGGGTCGCGAATGGTCTGGCGGGCGTAGGCGATCGGATCGCCGGCGTCGGCACGGCGCTCGAAGGCGATCTGGGTGACGCGGGCGAGGTGCCGGCGCTCGTGCCGGTCGAGCCCGAGGTGCATCGCCAGCGCCTGAGAATATTTTCGCGTCGCCGTCAACGGATCGAGACGCGCGACCGGGCGCGTGAGAGATGCGTACATCAGCGCGCTCTGCGGGACGACCGCGATCAGGGCGAAGATCGCCAGCGCGGCGATCCCGAGCGGGCCGACGAGGATGGCCGTGATCGCCGCCAGCGTGATCATCAGCAGGCCGGCCGGCAGCGAGTCGATGTACAGGCGCGGCAGGACCGAGACAGGCGCACCGACGTACAGGGGGACGTAGATGCCCGGGCCGACGAGGCCGTTGACCCAGTACATGACGAAGCCGGCGAGCAGCAGCCACGGCAGTGCGTCCACACCGATGCCGGCGACGCCGGCCGCGGCCAGCAGGCAGGTGGCCGCGATCGTCTCCCACCCGTAGGCGGCGACGTTGGCGAGGTTGCCCTCGCGAATGATCTTCTCCCGGCGGATCGCGCCACCCACGGCGATCGGTACGAGATCGACCAGCAGGGCGGGCAGCGGGCCGAGGATGGCCAGCGTGATCAGCGCGAGCGGCATGCCCGCGTCGAAGTGCAGCCCGTTCTTGAGCGGGACCTCGTTGAAGTCGGCGATCACCGCGAGGATCAACAACACGGCGAGCAGACCAGGGCGATCCCACTTGGACTCCGGTGCCAGCCAGACCAGGGCAGGCACCAGGGCCGCCGCAGCGGCCCCGTGGATCGCCAGCTGAAGTCGGGTGCGTGAGACGGACTGCGACACGTTCGCCGCAAGCGTATACACCGCAGGGGCGGTACACCCGTCCGGATTGATGGGTTGGGGCTCTGGTGTCGGCGCGCCGACAGTCAGCGCTCAGCACTTGAAATGGCTCATGACACCCCCCTATGTCGCAATCCCCTGACGCCTTGTAAAACGTCTTGGCGGAAGGTACTCAACGAACTTCGGTCGCCCGTGCTCATTTGAGTACGCGCACGGACATCACAGCGGCAGCGGCGGCGGGAACGGTCCCCGCGAACGCGCACGCCGCACCGAGCCACAACCCCGCTGCCGCGCCTGATCCCTCGGCCAGCGCGCCCGCACCCGCGGCACCCAACGCGATGCCGCCGTTGTTGGCCGTCACCAGCCACGCGAACGTGCGGGTGCCGGATCCCGGGGGCGCCAGCCGGTCGGCCAGCACATAGGCGGTCGCGAACAGCGCACCAAGTAGTAACCCCGGGATCAGCAGCGCCGCGCCGAGCAGTGGCAGCCGCGACGTCATAGTCGCGGTCAAAGCGATCCCCGCGCCCATCAGGGCCGTGAGCGCGGCGATCCGCCACTGCGGCGAGATGCTCCAGCTGCGCCGCCCGGCCAGCAGGCTGCCGGCGACCGTGCCGATCGCCATCACCGCGAACAGCACGCCGGCAGCGCTGAAGTGGTCGTTCTCGCGCGCGACGGCGGGCAGCGAGATGTCGATCGCCCCGAGCGCCGCCGCCGTGCACGCGAGCGCGGCATAGAGCAGCCACAGCGAGGCGGGGAGCGACACCCGACGGGCGTGCGTGGTGGGCTTCGGGCCCGGTTCCGGCGCCGCGCCCGCCGTCGCGACCGACCCGGCGAGCAGCGCCCCGGCCGCGATCGCGACCGCCGCCTCGGGGGAGAGCAGGCCGGCCAGCAGCGCTGCGAGCAGCGGCGCGACGATCACCGCGCCCTCCTCGCCCGCCGAATCGAGCGCGAACGTGCGCTGCCGCAGCGTCTCGTCCAGCATCCGCCCATAGGCCGCGCGGGTGAACGGGCCCAGCGGCGGAGCGACCAGGCCCACCAGCGCGCTCATCGCCACGAGCACCGCGGTGGGGGCGTGCAGCAGCGAGGCCGCGACGAGCGCCCAGGTGAAGACGCCGCAGGCCAGCGCGAAGGCGGTCAGCGCCCGCGCCCCGTGCCGGTCGACCACGCGGCCGCGTGCGGGCGTCAGCGCGCTGGCGATCGAGAACGCGGCGATCAAGGCTCCCGCCCGCGCCGCGGTCTCCGCGAGGAAGATCAGCCCCAGCGGCAGCATCAGGAAGCCGACACGCCCGGCGAGCGAGGCCGCGAGCAGTCGCCGGATCGATCGTTCCGCCAGGACAGCGCGATAGCCGTCTCGCCCCCGCACGAGGGCTGCAGCGTATTCGTGTCAGCGACAGCGGCGTGCGTCGCCTGACTGCTTCTCGCAGCCCTGCAAGCGACGCGCCAGGCGCGTGAAAATCGTCAACGCCGGTGAGCTGACGAGTTGGCCGGCGCGCAGGCGCCGCAGCCCGGAGAAGTCGAACGCGCTGCCCGAGATTCCCTCTTGGGACAGCCACGTGTACCAATAGACGCGCCCGATCCCGAGCGCCTTGCGCTGGTCGGCGAGCATCGGCAGCCCCGCCTTGAGGCGGTCGGATTGACCGCGATCGGTCGTCTCGAAGTCGTGGTGCTGAACCGTCTTCCCCTCGGCGGCGGGCCAGGAGAGCTCCGTGACCCAGATCGGCAACTTGCCATCGCCCCGGCGTTGCATCTCGCGGCGAACGATCTTCACGATGCGCACGACGTTCTTGGGCTGGCCGGTGTAGGGGTGCAGCGTGGCGACGTCGAACGAGCCGCGCGCGCCGGCGTCGTAGATGGCCGCGATCGCCTTCCAGCTCTCGTTCGGGAGCCCCGCGAGCACGGTCTTTGACCCGGGATCGGCCGCCTGGAGCGCTTTGTGGGCGCGTTTGAGGAGGGCGACGTATGACGGCGCCCAGGGGGAGACGTTCCAATAGCGGGTGAGGTTGGGCTCGTTCCAGATCTGCCACGAACGGACAGGTTGGCGAGACACTTCGGGATGTTCTGCCCATAACGAGCCATTCGGTCCGTAGCGCGTGACGAGCGCGGTCAGGAAACGCGCGAAGTCCGCATTGTCTCGTGGCGGCGAGGCCGGGTCGAAGGGAGTCCTGGCCGCCCAGGTGGGCGTGCCCTGGATCACCGGTAGCACGTCGAGGCCACGCTGCGCAGCCGCCAGGAAGATTGGGTCCGACGCTGTGAAGTTCTGCTCCGTCGGCCCGTTGGGCTGGATCTGGTTCCAATAGACGGCCGCGCGGACCGATTCGGCACCGCTGCCCGCGAGCGAGTCCCACTCGGCCGGCGCCTGCGCGAACGCCGGGTCGGTCATCGGGCCGTCGACGACGACCCCGAGCCACCCGCGCGGCACCTCGCGGCGCGCGGCATCGGCCCCGGCCGGGAGAGCCAGGGCGCAGACCAGCGCGAGCAGCACGACGCGCAGCATTGGTACGTAGGATGGCGCGCCTTGCCGCGCGTTGCGCTCATCCACGATTTTCTCTTGGACCTCCGGGGCGCTGAACGCGTCTTCGCGGCGATCTGCGACGCCTATCCCGACGCCGACGTGTTCACCGCGGTCTATGACCCGGTGGGGACCGAGGGGCGCTTCGCCGCCCGCGCGCCGCAGGCGTCGTTCCTGCAGAAGATGCGCCCGACCGCGCGCACGTTCCGGCCGCTGCTGCCGCTGTACCCGCACGCGATCGAGTCGCTGGACCTGCGCGGCTACGACATCGTCGTCTCCTCGTCCTCCGCGTGGGCGCACGGCGTCCTCGTCGATCCGGGCGCGACCCACGTCTGTTACTGCCACAACCCCTTCCGTTACGCGTGGAGCGAGCGCGAGGCGACGCTGGCCGCGCGCAACCCGCTGACGCGCCCGCCGCTGCGGGCATTGCTGTCGCGCTGGCGCCAGTGGGACTGGATCGCGGCCCAGCGCGTCGACGTCTACATCGCGAACTCGGCGATCACCGCGGCGCGGATCCGGCGCTACTTCGGGCGCGAGTCGACGATCCTGCACCCGCCCGTGGAGCTCTCGCGCTTCTCGCCCGGGCCGGTGGGGGCGCACTACCTCGTGCTGGCCGAGCTGATGGCGCACAAGCGGATCGACGTCGCGATCCGGGCGTTCAACGCGCTCGGGCTGCCGTTGGTGGTCGTCGGCGACGGTCCGGAATGGCGGCACCTGCGGCGGCTCGCGGGTCCGACCGTCCGGCTGACCGGCCGGCTCTCCGACGGCGAGGTCGCGGACCTGCTGCGCTCCTCCCAAGCGCTGATCGTGACCGCGGAGGAGGAGTTCGGGATCGCCGCGGTCGAGTCGCTGGCGTCCGGGCGGCCCGTCATCGGCCTGCGCGCCGGCGGCCTGCTCGAGACCGTGGCGGAGGGACGCACCGGCTGGTTCTACGACGACGGCGACGACCCGGCCGCGCTCGCGGCGGCGGTCCGCGGCGTGTCGGTGGACTCGATCGATCCCGCCGCTTGCGTCGCGTCCGCGAGACGGTTCGGAGTCGAACCTTTCCAGCAACAACTGCGAGCTATCGTCGATGAGGCGAGCGGTCGATCGCCCCGCGCCACAGAGCGTCCGCTGGGCGGTCTATTACCTCGCAGATCGTCACGCCGAGGCGCCGAATCCATGAGGATTCGTTAAATCTCTTGCGCAGCGGGCACAAAGACCGTAACCCCGTGACATGATTCGGGTTGTCTGTTGTGCGCGGACGCCGTCTGCGCGCGCTCAGCTCGTCGCTTGGGTCACAAGCTTAGCGGCGAGGTGAGGCCTCTCTGGGGGGACAACTCGTGGGCAACACGGGCATCCCCACCTTGCAGGACCGCCGCCGAGCTTCGGCGAAATCGTCAGGGCCGTCGGCGGGTGGTTGCAAGATCAACGAAATGTGCCTATAATACCTACTGGATCAGTAGGACTTGAGACTTCGAGCGAAGGACCCCAAAACGAGCACTATCACCGACACCCCACGCCGACGCACCGAGACCGAGCACGAGGTCGACCCGACCCTCGACTCGCTCCAGCTGCTCCTGCGTGAGGCTGGCCGGTACCCGCTGCTCAAGCCGAGTGAGGAGATCGAACTCGCCAAGCGGATCGAGCGCGGGGACCTGGCAGCCAAAGAACGCATGATCAATTCCAACCTCCGCCTGGTGGTCGCTAACGCGCGCCGCTATCAGGGCCAGGGCCTCGCCCTTGGTGACCTGATCCAGGAAGGGATGCTGGGACTGATCCGCGCAGTCGAGAAGTTCGACTGGCGCAAGGGCTTCCGTTTCTCGACGTACGCGACGCTCTGGATCCGTCAGGCGATCCAGCGTGGACTTGAGAACACCAGCCGTACCATCCGCCTTCCCGTGCATGTGGCGCAGCGCTCCCGCAAGGTCGGGCGCATCGAGCGTGAGCTCACGACGAAGCTCGGTCACGAGCCTTCGGACGAGGAGATCGCCTCGGCTGCGGACCTTCCGCTGGAGGACGTCATCGAGATCCGCAAGGCCGACCGCGCAGTGGTCAGCCTGGACAAGCCCGTGGGCGACGACGGCGACACCGCCTTCGGCGACCTGCTGGCGATCGAGACGCCCGCCGTGGACGAAGAGGTCCATGAGGCACTGAAGTCAGAGACGCTGTTGACCGCCATCGCCGAGCTCCCCGAGCCCGAGCGTGACGTGATCGAGATGCGTTTCGGCGCGGGCGACCGCGAACCGCAGACCCTGTCGCAGGCCGGCCGCAAGCTCGGTGTGAGCACCGAGCGCGCGCGTCAGATCGAGGAGCGCGCCCTGAAGCGCCTCTCGCAGCGGCCCGAGCTCATCGCTCTCCGCGAAGCGGCCTAAGACCCACCTCGTAGAAGCAGTCCAAGGAGCGCGCCCAACTGGGCGCGCTCTCTTGCGTTAAAGGGAGTTTTTGCGACCGCCCTCGTCGCGAAGGTCAGCAGTTGCGCTGCGTCGTCGAGCGCCCGCGCGCGACGCCCGCGGGTCCTGGCGATCACGTCGCGACGCTGTCTGGCGAGCAGCTCGAAGGGCTCGGTGGCGATGCTGTGGCCGCCCGTGTGGGTGATTTGGAGGTCCGGGTGAAGGACCGTTGGCAGGTGTTGCTCGCGCGCTCTGAGACAGAGATCCATGTCCTCGGCGAACAGGTGGATGCTCGGGTCGAAGGGTCCCAGGCGCTTGAGCGTCGCCGTCCGCGCGGCGAGGCAGGCGGCGACGGCCCACCCGACGGTGCGCGGCGTGTGCGCCCGATACGGCTCGGCGCGGTGGGCGATCGCGCGGGGCAGGACGGGAAATGCGGCGGGGAGGAAGGCGCCGAACGTGCCGGGGAGGGGGTGGGCGCTGCGCTGGACGCTTCCGTCTTCGTTGAGCAGGCGGGGCGCGTGCAGGCCGGGGAGGTGGGCGCGGCGCGCGAGTGTCGGGAGTTGCCCGTGTGCGTCCAGCGTGTCCGGGTTGAGGAGCACCGTGATCGCCTGCGTGACGTGGTCGAGCGCGAGGTTGTTGGCGGCGCCGAACCCGGGGTTGTCGCGGCGCTCGATCACCGTCGCGCCGTGCTGGGCGGCCAGTTGCGCGCCGCCGTCGTCGGGGCCGACGTCGACCACGACCAGCTGCGCGGGCGCGATCGTGGGGAGGAGCCGGGCGAGCTCCTCGCGTGAGCGGTGCAGGACGATGACCGCGGCGTAGTTCATCGCTGGGCCGCCTCGATCGTCGCTTCCAGGCGGCGGGTGGAGGCTACGACGTCGAAGTGGGTCTCGGCGCGGCGGCGGGCGTTGGCGGGTGCGTCGGGGTCTTGGAGGATGGCCTCGATGGCCTCTGCGGCCGCGATCGCGTCGCCCGGCGGATAGAGCCGCCCGGCGCCGTCCTGCACGATCTCCACCGGCCCGCCCGCGCTGGGCGCCACGACCGGCCGGCCCGCCGCGAGGGCCTCGACGAGCGCCATGCCGTAGGGCTCCGCGTCGGCGCAGTGCAGGAGCAGGTGGGCATCGGCGAGCGCGCCCGCGACGTCGGCGACGGCGCCGGCGAGCTCGACCTGCGGTCCCGCTTGTCGTCTCAGCCTCGTCTCGAGCGCTCCGTCGTCGCCGGGGAGCGTGGTGCCGGCGATGGTGATGTGCAGCTCGGGGAGGTGCCGCGCGATCTCCAGCGCGAGCCCCGGCCGCTTCCAGGCGACGAGGGCGCCGAGGACGAGCGCGCGGGGCGGGCGCGGCGGCAGCGGCCGCGGTGAGAAGCGGTCGAGGTCGACCCCGGGGTGCAGGATGGTGGCCTGCTCGAGGCCGAGGTCGCGCGCGATCGCGTGCGAGGCGGCGACGACGCCGTTCGCGCGGCGCGTGGTCGCCCGTAGAGCGGCGCGAAGCTTGGCGTTGGGCTGCAGGTCGTGGTGGACGGCAAGCCACGGGCGCCCCGACGGCGCGGCCGCGAGCACGGCACGCGCGCCCCACGCAACAACGAACGACGGCTTGAGCCTGCGGATGTCGAGGGCCAGACCCGCGATTCCCTTGAGGTGCGCGGGGCCGCGCTGCAAGGGGCGCCGGCTGGTGGGCGCGTGCTCGATGCCGGCTCGCCTGAGCGCGTGGGCCAGCTGGCCGTCCGGGCACGCGACGACCGGCGGGCGCTCCATCCGCGTCACCGCGTCCAGGAGCACGCGCTCGGCACCCCCGAGCACGCCGGAGTAGGACACGAAGAGCACGGGCGAAGCGGCCATCGGCGCCCAGGATGGCGCGTCTCAGCTCACGACCGTCGAGTTTCTCGCGCTGTCCTCGAGAAACTCGACGCTCGACGACCGCCGACTAGCATCGCGGCCCATGGCTCCCCGCGGCACTGCAGGCCTGCGCGTCCTGACCGCGCGCGGTGGTGCGATCAATGCCGTCTTCCTCTCCGGCGCCGAGCTGCTCGTGCTGCTGCAGGGGCTGCTTGCGACCGCGCTGCTCGGCCCGGGGCTGATCGGCCTCTACGGCGTGGTCACGACGACCGCCATGACGATCGTGGCCCTGCGGCGGGTGGGCATCGACGAGGCGTTCGTGCAGACCGAGGCCGACGACGAGGAGGCCGAGTTCCAGCGTGCGCTGACCGTCGAGCTCGCGCTCGGCGTGGTGGGCGCGCTGGCGGTGGCCGCGCTCGCGCCGGTGCTCGCCGCCGCCTACGACGACGACCGCCTGCTCGGGCTCACGCTCGCTGTGTCGTATCTGCCCGTGGCGTTCGCGCTGCAGGCACCGCAGTGGGTGTTCTTCAAGCGCATGGAGTACGTGCGGCTGCGGACGCTGCAGGCGATCGTGCCGCTGGTGACCGTCGCGGTCACGGTGCCGCTGCTGCTGGCGGGGGTCGAGGTCTGGGCGCTCGTGATCGGGCCGCTGTGCGGGAACCTCGCCGCGATCGTCGCCGCCTGGCGGGCATCGCCCTACCGGTTCCGGCTGCGCCCCGACCGCGCCGCCGCCCGTCGCTACCTGCGCTTCTCGTGGCCCGTGTTCGTCACCGCGGCGGTCGGCCTGTTCGTCGCGCAGGGGCAGATCGCGGTGTTCGGGATCCACGACGGGCTCGAGGCGGCCGGCTGGATCACGCTCGCGGCGACCTTGACGCGGTACGCCGATCGTGCCGACCAGATCCTGGCGACGACGATCTACCCCGCGATCGTCCGCGTGCGCGATCGCGCCGACGTGCTCGAGGAGCTGTTCGCCAAGGCGAACCGGCTGACGTTGATGTGGGCGTTCCCGTTCGGCGCCGGGCTCGCCCTGTTCGGGCCGGACCTGATCGTGTTCGTGCTCGGCGACGAGTGGCGCGGAGCGATCGTGCTGCTCGGCGGCATGGCGATCGCCGTCGCGCTGCAGCAGGTCGGCTACAGCTGGTTCGCGTTCTATCGGGCGCGCGGCGAGTCCTGGCCGCAGGCGGTCGAGTCCGTGGTCTTCGGCGTCTCGTTCGCCGTCCTGGCGATCCCGGGCGCGCTGGCCGGCGGCTCGTGGGGGTTCGTGGCCGGTCGCGTCGGCTGCACCGCGTGCGTGCTCGCGGTGCGGCAGGTCTACGTGCGGCGCCTGTTGCCCGGCGTGCGGCTGGGGATGATCGCGCTGCGTGCGCTGGTCCCGGTCGCGCTCGCGTCCGTGCCGGTGATCGTGTTGCGGCTGGCGCTGTGGGGCGGGGAGCGGACGCTCGCACAGGCGCTGGGGGAGCTGGCGCTGTGGCTCGGCGGCCTCGCGCTCGCCACCCACCGCCTCGAGGGCGGCCTGCTGGCCGAGCTGCGCGGGTACCTGCGCGCGGGCGTCACCGCGTGAGGCTCGCGCTCCTCTGGCTCGCGGCGGCGGCTATCTCCGGCTTCACGTTGCGCCGCTACCTCGGCCCGCTCGACGAAGGCATCCTGATGCAGGCCGCGACCCGGATGGCCGACGGCCAGTGGCCCTGGCGCGACTTCGGCTGGTCCTATGGTCCGGGCCAGCCGCTGTTCGTCCTGGCCGCCGGGAAGCTGTTCGGCCCGTCATTGCTCTGGTGGCGGCTGCTGCGCGTGGCCGCCGACGCCACGTGTGCGGTGCTCGTCTACGTGCTCGTCCGCGACCGGCGGCCGCGGTGGGCGTGGGCGGCATGGCTGGCGGCGGCGCTGACCGCGGCGCAGCCGACGAGCGCGAATCCGACCGCCCCGGCCCTCGCGTTCTCGCTCGCCGCGGTCCTGGCCGCGACCCGCGGCCGCCCAGGCCTGGCGGGTTTGATGGCCGCCGCGGCGGCGTTCTGGCGCCCGGACGTGGGCGCGATCGCGGCCCTGGCCGCCGCGGCCACGCTCTGGGCCGCCGGCCGGAACCGCGAGGTCGTGGGTGACGGCGATGAGGCGCGCGACGGCGCGGCGGCGCGGGGGGGCGACAAGGCGCACGGGGGCACGGCGACGTGGGGCGGCGATGAGGCGCGGGGCAGCG
>NZ_JAPDOD010000043.1 GCF_027587205.1 Solirubrobacter ginsenosidimutans | reverse complement strand
GCCGCCACGCGCTGCGCCGTTCAGCGCCGCAGCGCGGCGCGCCGGCGCGTCGTCGGTGCCCGCCACCGCACGGTGACCGTCGCGCACCGCCGCGCCACCACCCGCGGCTGCGACGTCGCCGACCATCGCATCGCCGCCGCCCGCCACCGCACCGTCGCCGCCACGCACCGCGTCGTCACCACCCGCGGCTGCGACGTCGCCGGCCATCGCATCGCCGCCGCCCGCCACCGCACCGTGACCGCCACGCACCGCGTCGTGGCCGCCCGCCGCTGCGACGTCGCCGGCCAACAGGACCAGTGCTCGGGCGCGCTGGGCGTGGGCGAGTGCGAGCGGCAAGCCGATCTCTCGCGCGGACGTCCCCGCCCGCCCCGCCCAGGCGGCCGCGGCGGCGACGTCACCAACGAGCAGCGCGGCGCGGACGAGGAGCTCGTAGCCGCCCGCCCGCTCGCCCACGAAGGAGCGCGGGAGGTCCTCGCCGCCCTGCAAAGCGAGGAGGACACGAGCGGCCCGTGCGCCCTCGCCCGTGGCGATCAGGGCGCGCGCCAAGGCCGCTCCGCACGCGGCGACGATCGAAGACGGCTCGAGCCCCGCGGTCAAAGCGACCGCCTCCTCGCCCGCCCGCACCGCCGCGGCCGGGTCGCCGCCCGCCTCCAGGACGGTGGCGTGCGCGTAGAGCGCCCAGATCAGGGACTGTGCGCTGCCGAGCGGTCGGGCGTCCTCGACCGCGGCGTCGGTGACGTCGAGCGCCTCGGCGATGCGGCCGCGCGAGAGCAGGCCGAGCGCCTCACCCACCATCAGCTCCAGCGCGAGCACCGCACTGCCCGCCCGCCGCGCGATCGAGGTGCCGCGGGAGAAATGCGAGAGCGCCAGTGAGAACTCCCCCAGGAAGAACTCCGACCAGCCGAGGAAGAGCAGCATCTCCAGCCGGGAACCGAGCTGCTCGTCGGAGAGCGCGTCGACCAGCGCCGCCGCCTCACGCCCGCGCGCGAGACCCTCCTCCACCTCGCCGAGCGTGTACGCCGCCATCGCCAAGGCGGCGGTCGCCGCGGCCATGAACGTCGGATCGCCCAGCGCGACCGCACCCGCGAGCGCCTCGGTCGCGCTCGAGCGCATCTCGATCGGGTCCCCGCGCAGCGACGCGTGCGCCGCGAGCTCGACGCCGAGGGCCACCGCGTCAAGCGAGCCCGGATCGGCGAGGGCGGAACGGGCGGCGCGCAGCCGTGCCCGCGCACCGTCGTGGTCCCCCAGCAGCCGTTCCATCGCCGCGCAGGCGACGATCAGCCCCGTGCGCTCCGGCGAGTCCTCCGGCACTCCCGACAGGATCTCGAGCAGCACGCGGCGCGCGTCGTCGAAGCGGCCCGAGCCGGCCAGCGCGCCCGCCAGCGGCCCGAGCAGCGGCGCTTCGACGGCCACACGATCGGGCCCTTGCACCAGCGTGCGCGCGACCGTGAGCCAGTGGACGGCGGTCTGGGGCGCTCGCCCCGCGACCTGCGCGGCGGCTGAGGCCAGGAGCTCCACCGCCGCCGCGTCCCCGGGCGCGGCCGACTGCTCGACGTGATGCGCGAGCAGCACCGGTTCGGCACCCGCCAAAGCAAGACCCTCCGCGGCCCGCGCGTGCCCCGCCAGCCGCCGGCCCGGCCCGACCGACTCGTAGACCGTGCGGCGCACGATCGGATGGCGGAAGCGGAAGCGCCGCACCGCGTCGGTGCCGCGCACGAGGTCCGCGGCCACGAGCTCGTCCAGCGCCGCCAGCGCGGCCTCGCGCGACAGCCCGGCGACCGAGGCCGCGAAGTCGATCTCGAACGGATCGCCGACGATCGCCGCGCCGTCCAGCAGGGCCCGCGCGTCGGGCGCCAGCGGGGCCGTCTCGCTGAGCACGGCTTCGCGGACCGCCTCCGGCACTTCGGCGTGGCCCGGGTCGCGATCACGACCGGCGACCGGTCGCCCCGCCCGTGCCAAGGCCATCAGGTGAAACGGGTTGCCGCCGCTCTCCGCGTACAGCCGCCCGACCTCGCCCGCCCCGACGACCCCGGCGAGCAGCTCCCGAGCCTCCGAAGACGTCAACGGCCCCGGCGCCAACCGGCGCGCGACCCCCGCCAGCGCGGCGCGGCGCAGCTCCGGCTCCAGCGCGGACCCGACCTGCCGGTGGCGGTGCGCGACCGCCAGCAGCACCCGCGCCGACGACGGGCGACGCACCAGCGACGCGACGAGAGCGATCGACGCCGGGTCCGCCCAGTGGAGGTCATCGAGCAGCAGGACGAGCCCGCGCGGCGCTGCCAACCGTTCGAGCAGCGCCCGGACCGCGCGATGCGACCGATGGCGTTCGACGGGAGCACCATCGGCAACCGCCCGCAGCGCCGGGAACACCGACCCGAGCGCCGCGAGATCGCCCTCACCCAGCGACGGCAAGACCGCGAGTTGCCCGTCGAGTGCATCGATCCACAACGCATACGGGACGTCGCGCTCGAACTCCGAGCAGCGCCCGCTCAGCACCAGCGCGCCCGCCCGCGCGGCCGAAGCGCCCAACCACTCCAACAGCGTGGTCTTGCCGATCCCCGCCTCACCCACGATCTCGATCGTCGACAGACCCGCGGATGAGGACGCCGCGCGCAGTGCCTCATCGAGCATGGCGACCTCTCCCGACCGGCCGACGAGCGGGGCGCCGCTCGGGCCTATGGGAGTGCGAGGAGCCACGATGCCGGGAGGATGCTAGGGCCCTCCCGGCATGCAGCGCGCGGGTCACCCCTTCGTGCGGCGCTTCTTCGCTGCCTTCGGCACGCGCGCGTTGAACCGCGCGACCGTCCCGGCGAGCCCGCTACGCGTCGTCCCCGTCACGTTGACGACGAGCTTCGTTCCCGCCGCCGGCAGCGCGATCGACGTCGTCGAGCGCCGGACCGTGCGCGTCAGGTTCAGCCCCGCCGCGCTGCGGATGTCGATCTGCTGCGTGTACGCCGACTTCGAACCGCGCCAGCGCAGCACGAGCTTCTTGCCCACCCGCCGCACCGTCAGCTTCGTGGCGCGAGCCGGGCGTTGCGGGGCCGGAGCGGTGTACGTGCCGAGCGTGAGGCGTGAGGTGAGATAGCCGTCCGCCGCGTAGACCACGCCCTGGATCTCGCGCTTGCCGGGCGCGCCGCCGGCGGGATGGAACCGCAGCGTCCCCGACCCGTCGGCCTTGACGCTGCCGATCAGCCCGCCGCCGCCGTTGCCGGCCTCGGCGAAGTCGACGCGGCTGCCGGCCGGGAGACCCTTGACGGTGTAGGCGAGGCGGCGGTCGTGAGCGGAGCCGGTGACCTTCGCGGTCGCGGTGACCGGGCGGGTGCCGTCGGCCTGGATGCCCTGCACGAGCCGCGAGGAGTCCGCGGCGGGCTCGACCGTCCAGCGTCCGCCGGCGGGCTTCTCGATGACGACCTCGGTGATGCCGAGCGAAGCGTTCTTCAAGGCCGCGAAGCCCGGCGCCTCCGCCGGGGCGTTACCCGTGCCGGTGTCGAAGACCTGGCCCGACGGGCCGTGGATGATCACGTGCGGGGGCGCGTCGGCGCCCTTGAACGCCATCACGGTGCCGGGCAGCCCGGCGGGGATGTCGACCGGATCCGGGCCGCCGGACTGCGCGGCCTTCGCGACCGCCGCGGCGGACGCCTTGGCGCCCGCGACACGAAGCAGCCCGGCCGAGTTGCCATGCCCGCCGCTCGGCACCGCGTCCACGACCGGCATCCCGGCGGTGGCCGCCTTCGCCCCACTCGGCGGCACGATGTCCCCGATCACCGTGTCACCCGAGAGCGCGTGCTTGATGACGACCTTGTAGTCCTTGACGTCGCAGCCGAAGAAGTACAGCGTCGGGCCGTGGCCCCACATCGCGCCGGCACCCGGCCGCCACGTGCCCGCGAACGTCTTGAAGTACAGGCAGGCGGCGAGGCCCTTGTTGGACACGAGGATGTTGGCGCCGGTCGTGAAGTCCAGCGGCGGGATCTCGATGACCGCGTGCGCCTCGGCGTTGAACTGCTTCTTGAAGTACTCGAAGTCCAGCCCGATGTCCCACTTGACCCACGGGCTCGCCGTCGGATAGCCGCCCTTGACGGCGGCGTTGAAGTGGACGTAGCCCTCGGTCGTGAACTCCGCGTTGACCTCGGCGTTGATCACCTTGGCGATCGTCGCCTGGCCGTGGAAGAAGAAGAGGTTCGGGTACGGGTTGCTGTAGCGGGCGAAGCCGAAGCCGACGTCGGCATCCAGCACCTCGGCGAGGCTCAACTCGATGTGCCCGCAGAGCGCGAACGTCGGCACCGGGTAGTTCTGGAACGTCTTGTGGAACAGGCTGCCGTAGAGCTCCGGGTGCGCCGTCGCCAGCTGGCGCAGCACCGGGATGTAGTAGTCGAGCGCCTTGTAGATGTCGTACGGCGTCGTCTCGACGAGCCCGACGGTCTTGATGCAGTCCGGCTTGGCCGCGACCTTCGGGCCGAAGTCGATGTGCAGGCCGAGCGCGTTGATGACGACCGGCGTCGGGGTCGGCAGCGCGCCCTGCAACTCGAGGTCGACCTCCTTGACGTGGCCGGCGACGATCACCAGGTGCCCCTTGACCTTGGTCGGGATCGGGTACGGGATCGTGGCCTCGGCCGCGATCATCCAGCTGCCGGCGCCGTCGTAGGACACGGTGACCGGGCCGAGCAGGATCACGCCGAGCGGGATCTGGTCGACGTGGAAGCTGAACGCGCCCAGCGCCGCGGCGTTCGCCGCGGGTCCGAAGACGAGGTGATCCGGCGCGCTCGGCGTCTTGCCCAACAGCTCGGGCGGCATGCCCGGAAGGACGTCGAGCGCCGACTTGCCGTCGGCTGAGATCGCGGGCGCGCCGACCACCTTCAGCGCCAGCCCGCCCACGCCGGCGTTCGGATCGACGACGAACCCGCCGATCGTGCTGCCGGAGAGATCCCACGAGATCGCGCCTTCGTGGAACATGAAGTCGGTCTGCTTCGCCGTGCCCTCGACGCGCACCTTGGGCGCAACGAGCTTGAGGGACTGCGTGTCATCGCCCTTGCGCTTCCACTCGAGCTTCGCCTCGGTGGCGGCGAGCGTGTCGACCTCGAGGCCGTTGACGCGGAAGTGCCCGCTGGTCGTCCAGACGGTCGTCTTCACGCCCGCCTTGTCGGTCGTGACGCCGTGGAAGCAGCCCGCGCCGCCCGCGACGTCGGCGCCTTGGGTGATGATCACCGCGCGCTCGATCTTGATCGTCGGGTTGTCCACGCAGGGCGCGTCCTTGACCGTCACGCCGTACGTCGCCGTCGCCGTCGCACCCTCGTCGTCGGTCACCCGCACACCCACCGACGCCGGGCCCTTCTGCCCGAAGGTCGTGGTCGCCAGCGGCAGCGTGCCCGGCGACTCGTACGTGCCGTTGCCGTCGAGGTCGAAGTCGTAGGCGACGATGCTGCCGTCCGCGTCCGCGGCCTGCACGCCGAAGGT
The DNA here is from genome assembly GCF_027587205.1 of Solirubrobacter ginsenosidimutans. The sequence continues at coordinate 72,287 of NZ_JAPDOD010000043.1, read as the reverse complement.
GAACGGCGCGCCCGCGACCGGCACCTTGCTCGGGTTGATGAACGCGGCGGTCGGCACCTTGTCCGCCTCGACGACCACCGTCGCCCCTGACGTGTGCATCAGCCCGTCGGCGTCGGTGACGCGCAGGAGCACGCCGGCGATGGTCGGCCCCGGATAGCTGCCGAGCACCTTGGCGCCGGTGCGCTCGAACGAACCGTCGCCGTCGAGGTCCCACTCGTACTTGACGATCGGGCCGTCGGGATCGGACGAGGCCGAGCCGTCGAAGCCGACCGTCTGGCCGGGCCGGACCGCGCGGCCGGGCACCGCCTGCTCCCACGTCACCGCGACATTGGCCTGTGGGGAGTGCGCGTCGCCGCCGAGCCGGACGATCGCCGAGAGGTCGTGCTCGCTCGGGTCCTGGCTCTCGCCCGCGGCGATCAGGCGACCCTGCGGCGTGCGGGCGAGCGCGAAGATGCGATCGACGCCGCCGGTGCCGACCTGGAGGTTGGCCGCGTTGGCCGCCGTTGCGTTGGCGGGGTTGAGCGTGGTGTCGGGGCTGCCGTCGGCGTGGTAGCCGGCGAGCCCGAACTGCGTGTTGGCGCCGACGCCCGTGCCGCCGCCGACGACGAACCCGCCGTCGGGGAGCGAGACGAGCGCGGCCGCGTCGAAGATGTGCGAGGGCGAGACGTCCTGCGTGCGTGTGCCGGCGGTGCCGAACGACGCGTCCAGAACGCCCGCGGACGTGAACCGCGCGAGACCGACCAGATGCGTCGCGGCGCCGGTCGCGCTCTTGACGGTGGCGACCGCGAGCGCGGTGCCGCCCGCATCGACCCGCAGCCGCCGTCCTTCGACCTCGTAGACGGTGGCGGACGCACCGTTGAGGTCGGTGACCGCATAGCCGGCGGCGCCCGCGCCGTAGGCCGGGTCCAGCACGCCGGCGGTGGTCAGCCGCGCGACGAACAACTGGTGCCGCGGCGTGGTCGCGCGGGCGCCCGTCAGGTAGATCCGCCCCGCGCCGTCGAGTGCGACGTCGAAGAACGTCGTGCCGGCGCCGCCGAGCCGGAACGCCACCTCGCCGCCGGTGCCGAAACCGGCGTCACGGACGCCACCCGCGGTCAGGCGGACGAGCAGCCCGCGGTCGGTTCCGCTGCCCGAGGAGGTCGCGGACACGAGGATGTGCCCGTCACCCGTGACCGCGAGCCCGCTCAGCTCGGACTCCGGCCCGGACGTCGTCACGAGCTTGCCGCCGGTCGCGAACGTCGGGTCGAGATGCCCGTCCGCGGTCAGCCGGGCGATGACCAGCGACGGTGTGAAGTCGACCGCCAGCGTGGTGCCTCCCAGCAGCACCTTCCCGTCGGACAGCACGACGAGCGACGCGGGTGTGACGCCCGCCTGTGCAGCGACGACGAGCAGCCCGGGCGTCGGCTGATCACCCGCCCACGTCGTGTCCAGCTCGCCGTCGGCGGTGAAGCGCGCGACCGCCGCCTGGCCGGCGGGCGTGCGCCCGGCGGCGAGGAAGCGCCCGTCGGCGAGCATCGCCAGCGCGCTCCAGCGGGTGCTGCCGTCGGCGGGTGAGGCGGCGAGTCCGAGGTGGGCCCACGTCGTGTCGCGGTCGAAGGTCCCGGCGCGCGCGGCGGGCGCGGCCGACAGCGTGAAGACGAGGACGAGGAAGGCCAGCAGGGAGCGGGGAGGCATAGACCCCGGATCGTGCGCACCGCACCGCGGACCGACAACGCCCGAGTCCCTGAACCGTTCCCTGAACCGCACGGATCAGGGGATGAGTGAGTTCACCCCCGCGGTGGATGTCAGCGGGGCCTCCGCGGGGCGAATATACGGGCTACAGGGAGGTTGACCCCCTCCCCCGCAGAGAAGGCCACCGGGCAGTCCAGCAGCTCCCCCCGACACTCGCCGGCCTTATGCAACTTCAGGACCGTCGCGCCTGACCAGCGCGGCGGTCCACTCCTCTTTGCAGGAACGCCTCGAACGCCGCCAGCGCCGGCTCCGGATCGCGGCGCCCGACGCCGATGCGGAAGCGATCGCCCGGCACCGCGCCCACCTCGGACGCGTAGATGTCGGCGGGCAGCAAAACGACGCCCGCCTCGTCCACCAGATCGCGGCAGAACGAAGTGACATCGCCGCCGAGGTAGCGCGGGAAGCAGACGCACCCGCCCTGCGGGTGCTCCCACGCGAACTGCTCGTCCCAGCGGGCGAAGAACGCGTCGAACACCGGAAGGTTGGCCTCGATGATCGCGCGGTTGCGGGCGCGGATCGCGTCGCCGTGGCGGAGCGCGAGGGTGGCCAGGAACTCACTCGGCCCGGCGTTGCAGATCGACGTGTAGTGCTTGCGCCGCTCCAGCCGCGCCAGCAGAGCGTGATCGTGGGTGGCGAGCCAGCCGATCCGCAATCCGGGCAGGCCGTAGGCCTTGGACATCACGTTGACCGAGATGGCCCGTTCCGACAGGTCACACGCCTGCGGAAGCACCCGCGCCGGGTCGCGTTCCAGGCCGCGATAGACCTCGTCGCTGAAGAGGACGATCCCGCGCTCGTCGCAGAGCGCCGCGAGCGCGACGAACGTGGCGCGGTCCGGGAGCGCGCCCGTCGGGTTGTTCGGGAAGTTGACCGCGATCAGCTTCGTGTTCGGCCGGATCAGCGCGCGCAGCTCGTCGAGGTCCGGCGCCCAGTCGTTCTCCGGCCGCAACACCCACCCGCTCACCTCGGCACCGGTGCGCAGCGTGAGCGTCTCCATCGACTGGTAGTTGGGCACGGTGACGATCGCGTGGTCGCCCGGGCCGGCGAGCTCCTGCAGCGCCCAGTACATCCCCTCTTCCGCGCCGGCGAACGCGAGCACGTGACGGTCACGATCAACCGTCTCGTAGGTGGCGGCGATCGCCGCCCGCAGTTCGTCGCTCCCCCACGTCGGCGCGTAGCCGAGGCCGAGCGCGTCGAACGCCGCACGATCGTCGTCGGCGCCGAGCGCCAGAAGCTCGCCGATCGTCAGCGACTCGGCATCCGAGGCCGTCAGGTGGTATCGCGCCTTGAACTCCCACTCGCCGAGGTAGACCTCGAGGCGGAAGTCGGGCAGCTGGACGGTCATTCGCGGATCTCCTTGAGCATCGAGTAGACCGTCGCGCGGGAGACGCCGAGCGCGGTCGCGGTGTGATCGGCGGCCCCGCGGGTGGCGAACAGGCCGGCCTGCTCGAGGCGGCGCAGCAGCTCGATCCGGTGCGCGCGGTTGAGCCGCTCGCGCGGGAGCGCACGCTCCGCGCAGTACGCCGCAACCGTCGAGGCGATCTGGTCACGCCAGTCGCGCTCGAAGAGCTCCGGCGGCGGCGCGGTCGTCGGCGCGAACAGCGCGCCGAAGATCCGTGCGACGTCGTCGAACGGCGAGCGGTCGAGGTTCACGCACAGCAGACCGCGCGCAACACCGTCCGCGTCGGGCACGACGGCGCTGACGGCGCTCATCGGGCGGCCGTCGAGCTCGACCTTCGGGTACGGCCCCTGCATCGGCTGCGCGCCCCAGTGGGCAGGCAGCTCTTCGAGCAGCGACCGATCGCCGACCGACCGGCCGCTGAACGGGTTCCACAGCGCGACGATCCGGTCGGCGCCGAGCTCGTGCACGACGACTTCGGCGTGCGGGTACAGCAACGCGGCGAACGCCGCGCACGCGGGTTCGACGGCTCGCAGCCACGGCAGCTCGGCCTCGGTGCGCTCGACGGCGATCACACCGAGACAAACTATCTAGATCTGTACTTTTTGTCCAGCCAACTCGTGCACGACGTCAGCCGCCGAACCGATCCAATTGACCGCGCCGACGCCCTGACCCGCGTAGAGCGCCATCGCGGCGATCTCCCCGGTCGTGGACGCGTTGGGCGAGACGACGGCCCAGCGCGGGACGCCGAACGTCGCGCCGCCCATGCTCGTCTCGCCGACCATCGCGCTGTCACCCGCGCTCGCCGCCTCGATGCAGGAGGCGAGCACGCGGTGCGGCGCCGCCGGCCACATCGCCGAGTACGCCTCCGTCAGCACGGTGTCCTCGCCGCGCGAGCGAAGCAGCGCGTCGACGTAGTCGGGATGCGCGCCCTCGGCGCGCGCCTCGTGGGTGGCGACGAAGCGCGTCCCGACCCGCGCCGCGGCGGCGCCGGCGGCCAGCACCGCCGCGACCGAGCGCTCGGTCGCCAGGCCGCCCGCCGCGATCACCGGGACGTCGACGGCCTCGAGCACGAGGTCCAGCAGCGCGAGCAGACCGAGCCGGCCGCGGACGTGCCCGCCGGCCTCGACGCCCTGGACGACGACGAGGTCGCAGCCGGCCTCGGCGGCGGCGCGCGCCTCCTCCACCGAGCCGACCTGCCACGAGGCGAGCGCCCCGCCGTCGTGCACCAGCGAGATCAGCGCCGCGTCCGGCTCTCCCCAGAAGAAGTCGACGAGCGGCACGCGCGCCGCGGCCACCTCGACCGCCGCGCGATCCTCGAGGAACGGCACCAGGAAGTTGACGCCGATCGCGGCGCGTGACGGGAGCACGGCGAGCGTCGCGGCCAGCACCTCGGCCGGCTGCAGCACGGCGCTGAGCATGCCGAACCCGCCGGCGGCCGCGACCGCGACGGGCAACTGGGGAGCGGACGACACGCCGCCCATCGGCGCCTGCTGAATCGGGAAGCGACAGCCGAGCAGTTCGGTGAAGGCGGTCATGACGGCGAGCCTAGGGTCCGCCCACCGGCGCTGACAATCGGTGAACGCCCCCGAGGTTTCAGCGCGCCGGAGCGAGCAACGCGACCCGGTCGCCGCCGAGCACCCCGCGCACCGTCGCGCTGGGCTTGTCCGGATCCCACAGCGTGGCGCGGACGTCGAGCGTGCCCGCCAGCGGACCGGTCACGTGAAGACGCCCGGTCAGGCGCGACGTCGCGGGATCGAACGTCGCCGTCCCGGACACCTCGACGTCCGCGCTGAAGCGCGCCCGCCGGTACGTGAGCGTGACCTTCGTCCGCCCACGCCGGACCTTGAACGTGCCGCCACGCAGCGCCCGGCCGGTCGTCCCGCTCACCCGCGGCAGCTGGTACACGGCATCCTCGGCCGCCGCCCACGCCACGGCGGCAACCCGCCGGCTGAGCGCGTTGCTCTCGTCGCGCGCGGTCTTGTCGCGTTTCGCCGGCAGCGCGCCCGCGGCGCGCAGCGGGAAGCTCCCGACGCCCTGCACCTGCAGCTCGCCGCCCGCGCCGCCGAACGGGTTCCCGGTCGCGCCCTGCGTATCGCCCGCGCAGCTGGTGTCTCCCGGCTGCAGCGTGTTCAGGAAGCGCACCGCGATGCCCGCCGCGCAGCGGCTCCAGAGCGTCGTGACGTGCCCGCCGTTGGCGACGGTCACGAACGGCGTCGACGCGGGGAAGAGCGGCAGCAGGGTCTTCTCCGCCGCGACGTCGAGGTAGTCCAGCCCGCCGCCGAACAGCAGCGCCGGGACGCTCGCCGGGAAGGGCTGGCCGGGCGGGAACGGCGGCTCGAGGCGAGTCGGTGCCGGCCACGAAGTGCACGCGTCGGCGCCCGGGATCAACAGCACGGGCTGCGACGCAATGAACCCGGTCCAAGCGGCGACCGAGAACGGTGCTGTCGCCGTGGGCGGGACCGCCTTGGCGGCGGCCGCGTACTGCGCGCGCCGCGTGGCCTCGGGCGCGGCCTTGTCCCACGGGAACACGCTGTCGGAGCAGAACACGGCGTAGTCGGCGCCGACGGACTGCGCGCCGTCGGCGTCACCGAAGTCGGTGGGCGCGTTGCTCTCCGCGGCAAGGCGCAGGAGCGGCGTCTTGTCGCCCTTTTGCAGCGCGCGGGCCGCCGCGAAGATCTCGCCCTGGTTGAGGAACGCGGGATCGGCGAAGTAGTTGTCGTAGAGGATGCCGAGCACGGCCTTCTCGTCGACCTTGAGCACGTGAGCCCTGCCGGACGCGTCGTAGCCGGTCCCGACCACGGGCTTGGCGAACACCCGCGCGATCAGCTGCCGCAGCGCGACGTCCGGCTGCTGCTCGCCCGCCGAGCACGCCGGTGAGCGGCGGCACACGCGCACCGCGATCTTCGCCATCGCGCCCGGCAGCGTGCGGAAGAACGCGTCGTCGGTCGAGAAGTCCGGCGAGTCGAGGATCGCCGAGCGCAGGTGGTCGGCATGGCGGTAGGCGTACGCGCGCACGTCGACGCCGCCGTAGGACACGCCGTAGTAGTCGATCTTGTCGATGCCGAGCCCGGCGCGGACGTCATCGATGTCGTCGGCCACGTCCCCCGATCCGTAGCGATCCGAGGCCGCTCCGAGGCTCGTCCCGCAGGTCCGCGCGGCGTCGAGCTGGTTGCCCTGCACGTGCTGGAGGCCCAGGCAGTCGATCGCGGCCGACGCTCCGATGCCGCGGTGATCGATCGCGATCAGGTCATGCGTCTTCAGCGCGCCCGCCAGCCGGTCGCCCCAGATCGGGTCCGAGAGCACGTTGGACACGCCCGGGCCGCCGTTGGAAATGACGATCGTGCTGACCGCAGGCCCCGGATCGCTGTGCGGCGTGAGCTGGAACGCGATCGGGATCGTCGCGCTCGCCGGGTTCGCGCGGTCCAGCGGCACCGCGACCGTGCCGCAACGGGCGTTCGGCGCCGCGGTCGGACCGCACTTGCCGAACACCGCGACCGGCGCCGCCACCGCGACGTCCGCCGCTCCCCACACCAGCACACCCACCACACACCCGAGCACCGCTCCACGACCCGTCATGCGGGTCAACTTACGCTTCGTTTATGAGATGGCCGAGCGCACGCATCCCCTACCGTCGTGAACATGACGTCGTTCATGCGTGCTGTCGTTCTCGACGCCCCGGGACCGCCCGAGGCACTGCAGATCCGCGAGCTGCCAGTCCCGGTCCCGAAGCCCGGATGGGTCCTGATCGAGGTCAAGGCCTTCGGGCTCAATCGCTCCGAGTTGCAGACGCGGCTCGGGCTCGCCGAGGGCGTGACCTTCCCGCGCGTGCCCGGGATCGAGGCCGCGGGCGTCGTCGCGGCCTGCCCGGACGGCGAGTTCGCGGTCGGTCAGCAGGTGGTGGCGATGATGGGCGGCATGGGCCGCCAGTTCGACGGCGGCTACGCGGAGTACACCTGCGTCCCGGCCGAGCAGGCGATCGCGATTCGCACCGACCTCGACTGGGCGACGATCGGCGCGCTGCCCGAGATGCTGCAGACCGCGTACGGCTCCTTGACCGTCGGCCTCGACATCCAGCCCGGCCAGACGCTGTTGATCCGCGGCGGGACGTCATCGGTCGGCATGACCGCCGCGATCCTCGCCAAGCAGCGCGGCCTGACCGTCTTCGCCACGACGCGCAATCCCGCCAAGGCGGACGCCCTGCGCGCGATCGGCGTCGACGAGGTGCTGATCGAGGACGGCGAGGTCGCCGTTCAGGCCCGCGCATTGCGCCCCGACGGCGTCGACGCCCTGCTCGAGCTGATCGGCGCGCCGACGATGACCGACTCGTTTCTCGCCACGCGCATCCACGGCGTCGTCTGCTCGAGCGGCGCGCTGTCCAACGACTGGCTCCTGCGCGACTTCTACCCCACCGGCGACATCCCCTCCGGCGTGCGGCTCACCGGCTACGGCGGCGACGCGAGCGACCTCCCCCGGGCCGTCCTGCAGGACTTCCTCGACGCGGTCGCGAGCGGGACGGCGACCGTCCCGATCGCGAAGACCTACACGCTCGATCAGATCGTCGAGGCCCACACCGACATGGAGAACAACCGCGTCGCGGGGAAGCTCGTGGTGACGACTTAGGCGCTCCCGCCCGGCTCGTGCGGCGGCTCGGGATCCGGGCCGTCGAGGTCGTTGTTCGGGTCGGGCACGTACGGCTGGACGTCGGGCGCGTTCGGGTCCACCCGCCGCCGGCGCAGCAATGCCCAGTAGCGGTCGAGCTCGACCTTGATCGCCTGCAGTCGCTCGTGATCGGCGGGAGCGAGGCCGCCGCCCTCGGCCGAGGACCAGAGGCGGTGCTCCTCGGCCACGAGCGCTTCGATGTGGTCCATCGGGCTGTCGTCCATGTCGATCGATGCTACGCGAGTGCAACTGCCCGAAAGACTTCCCCGCCGGCATGTTGGTATCTGAAACACTCGGCGCATGCCTCCTACGCGGCCGCTCCCCGAGGGAGAGCGCGAGCCCGAGCCGGCGATCGCCGAGCCGGCTTCGGCCGCTCAAGCGCCGCCGCTGCGGTTGAGCTCCGCCGCCGGTGTCCTCGCCCTCCAGCGTGCGGTGGGCAACCGCGCGGTGCAGGCGATGCTCGCCCGCGAGGACGACGAAGAGACGACGGCGCCGACCGCGACGGCTCCGGCCAAGACCGACGAGCAACTCTTCGACGACGCGATCAAGGCCAACGACTACGCCAAGGCCGCGGAACTGATCGTCAAGCTGCCCAAGGCGATCGACAAGATGTCGGCGCTCTCCGCCGACCAGATGTACAAGCTCGCGGACGCGGCGAGCGTCGATCAACTGCGGCTGCTGCAGGACGCCGCGATCCGCCAGGGCGGGTGGACCGGCGGCCTCGCCCAGTTCGCGATCCGCGGCAAGCTCGTGGCCAAGGGCGTCGGCGCCGCGAAGTCCGCCGCCGGAGCCGCGTTCGGCACGCTCGACACCAAGATCGTCGAGAAGACCAACGGCACGGCCACCGGCGGGTCCTACGCGTACAAGATCGAGATCACCTTCCTGCCCGACACGACGGTCGTCAACGCCGACGAGATCGCGTTCGTGCAGACCGTGCGCCTCGTCGACACCGCGACCGGCGCCAACAAGGACCCCGAGCAGACCAACAAGAACCGCATGGGCGCGGACGGGACCAGCATCGATCGCCTCGGCGGCCGCGAGCAGGGCTGGTACGGGATGACCGACACGGGCGGCGGCGGCTCGACCCTGAAGCCGTGGAAGAAGGCGGCGCCGACCGACGCGGCGTTCATGATGGACCGGCCGAGCTGGAGCGTCCCGAACACCACGTGGGATTTCGAGACGTCGGTGATCTGCCGCAGCGGCGCGGACGCCGGCAAGGTCTACGCAACCGTCACCTGGGGCTTCAGCGTCGACGCGGCCCGCAAGATCATCGAGAAGGAGCGAGTGGTGACCAACAAGCCGACCGCCGGGTTCTCGAGCGCCGTGGACCGTTGGAACACGCAGGCCGCCGGACCCGAGGCCGATCGCAACGCGCCCGGTCAGAAAGCGCTGCCGGCCCTCCAGTGAGCGGCGAGATCGACGCGCTGGTGGCCGAGGGCGAGGCGGCGACGCCGCTCGGGCTCTCCGACGCCTACCAGTCGGCGAGCTTCGACAGCGAGACGGCGCACGCGGCGGCCGGGCGGATCCTCTCGCACGCCGACGCATCGTCCCTGCAGCTGCTGCTGGCGCTGCGGCGCGAGGCGCCTGACACCTACCGCGAGCTGCCGGCGGCGCTGCGCGCGCAGGTGCTCGTCGCCGCCCTGCGCGACCTGCCGTTCCTCAACGACTTCGGCTGGATGGAGCCGGACGGCCACGGCCACGACACCACCGCCGCGCAGGCGCTGCTCGAGCTCGGCGACGCCGCGCGCGCCCCGCTGATCCCGCTGCTCGACGACGACCGTCCCGCGCCGCTGTCCGGCTCCGAGACGGCGACGATGAGCTCGGTCTACGCCTACCGGCGCGCGGACTTCGCCGCGCGCTACCTGAACAAGCTGCTGCGTCGCGATGCACCGTTCGCGGCCGAGCCGGCGGAGCGCGACGCGGCGATCGCCGCGCTCCGCGAGGAACTCCGCGAGTGAGCGGTCGTTCATGATCGCTTGTCTTTCAAACGATCAACTCTTGACTTAAAACGACCAAATTGATGCAGTAGCTCTCGGTCAACGAGAGGAGAGTTGTGCTGCATCGATGGTTGCGGGCGGGCATGGCCGCCCCGCTGGTCTGTGCCCTGGCGCTCGGCGCCACGACGACCGCGCAGGCCGCGACGGTGAGCGTCGGCGGGCTGCGGATCGACAACCGCGCGGACCAGCCGCTCGGCGTCGACGACCCGTCGCCCACGCTGAGCTGGAAGCTGTCGGGCAGCGGCGACGCCGCGCGCCAGTCCGCGTACGAGGTCCGCGTGTCCGGCGACGCCACATGGGACTCCGGCCGCGTCGACGGCGCCGCGCCGCAGGCGACCTACGCCGGCCCGCCGCTGGCGTCGCGCGCGCACGTCTCCTGGCAGGTGCGGGTGTGGGACGGCAACGGCGACGCGTCGGACTGGAGCGCGCCCGCGAGCTTCGAGATGGGCCTGCTCGCCCCCTCGGACTGGGGCGCCGCGAAGTGGATCCAGCTCCCGCCGCCGCCGCTGAACCGCCCGGTGGCCATCGACGTCGGTGAGCAGGATGCGCGCTACGTCCGGCTCGACGTCACCAAGCTCGGCCTCCCGCTCTTCGAGTCCTCCTACGGCACCGTCTCGCGCATCCAGCTCGCGGAGCTGCAGGTGCTCGCCCCCGACGGGACCAACCTCGCGCTCGGCGCGAGCGTCTCCGCGTTCGACCAGTTCCAGTCCGAGGGCTGGGGCACCAAGCAGCTGACCGACGGCCGGATCACGAGCCCCGGTTACATGAGCCGCCAGTCCACGACGCAGGCGGTCAGCCCGTCGAAGTGGGTGCAGGTCGACCTCAAGTCCGCGGTGCACTTCAACAAGATCGTGCTCTATCCGCGCAGCGACGCGCGGACGCCCGACGGCCAGGTCCCGAACTTCCCGGTCGACTACACGATCCGCACGTCGTCGACGTCCTCCACGCCGACGACCGTGATCAAGACCGTCACCGGCGAGCCGACCCCGCCCGGGCCCGATCTGACCAACCCGCTACCGATCTTCGCGCGCTCCTTCACCGCCGCCAAGCCGGTCGCCAAGGCGCGGCTCTACGTCGCCGGCCTGGGCGCCTACGAGGCGACGGTCAACGGCAAGCGCGTGACCGACACCGTGCTCAACCCCGGCGTCACCAACCCGCTGAAATCCGTCCAGTACGGCACGTATGACGTCACGAACCTGCTCGCCGACGGGGCCAACACGCTCGGCGTGGCGCTCGGCAACGGCCAGACGAACGTCGTGCCGCAGGCCAACGCCGCCACCGGCCGCACGACCGCGTACGTGAAGTTCACGAGCATCGTCGGGCCCGCCGGCACGCTGCTCGCGCCGGTCGACGCGGGCGCCACGAGCGTGCAGCTCGACGCCGTCACCGGCTACGCGGTCGGCGACACGATCAACATCGACACCGGCGACGGGGGCGAGCGGCTCGAATCGCGCCACGTCACCGCGGTCGGCACCAACACCATCACGTTCTCGCCCGGCCTGACCGGCGCGCACCCGACCGGGGTCGCGGTGCAGGGCTCCGGCGCGCCGACCAAGCCGGAGATGGCGGTCACGCCGCGGCTGTTCGCGCGCCTCGAAGTGACTTACACCGACGGCACCACCGACGCGATCGTCACCGACCGCGGCTTCCGCGCCAAGGACGGGCCCACCATCACCGACAACTGGTACTCCGGGACGGACTACGACGCACGCGAGGTGCAGGCCGGCTGGGACAAGCCGGGTGCGGACCTCTCCGACGCGAAGGGCTGGGAGTCGCCCAGCATCACGTCGCCGCCGTCGCTCGACACCAAGCTCGTGTGGCGGGAGGCGCCGCCCGTGCGCGTGCAGAAGACGTTCAAGCCCGTGACGATCAAGAAGGTCTCCAGCGGCTCGTGGTCGTTCGACCTCGGCCAGAACTTCGCCGGCATGCCGCAGCTGCACATCCCCGGCGGGACCGTTCCCGCGGGCACGACGATCAGGATGGTCCCCGGCGAGAGCTGGAGCGGCAACGGCACGGTCAACACGACCTCGGCGGGCGCCGCCACCGGCATCCTGGACACCTACACCACCAACGGCGACACCAACGGCGAGACGTTCGCCGCGCAGTTCATGTACCACGGCTTCCAGTACGTGCAGGTCAGCGGCCTGCCGGACGACTTCGTCCCGGACGCGAACACGCTCGTCGGCCTGCAGACCAACGCCGACGTCCCGACCGGTGGCTCGGTGACGACCAGCAACGACCTGATCAACACGATCCATCGCATGTCGGAGTACTCGATCCGCTCCAACATGCAGTCGATCTTCACCGACTGCCCGCACCGCGAGAAGCTCGGCTGGCTCGCGGACATGATCCAGTCGATGGGCGCCATCCACTCGAACTTCGACGTGAGCGGCTTCCTGCGCAACATGCAGCGCGACATGGTCGAGTCCCAGCAGCCGGACGGGCTGATCCCGGGCACCGCGCCCGAGTTCCCGAACTTCGGCGGCGGCTACCGCGACGACGTCAACTGGGGCGGCGCGTTCATCATCACGCCGTACTTCCTCTGGCAGACCTACGGCGACACGCGCACGATGCGCGAGTACTACGCGCCGATGCAGGCCTACCTCGCCTACGTGCGCAAGCAGATCGGCGCCAACGGGCTGCTGGTCAGCGGCCTCGGCGACTGGATCGCGGGTGACACGACGACACCGAAGGAGGCGACCGGGACCTACGGCCTGTACGTGATCGCCGACCAGATGGCGCAGATGGCGACGTTCATGGGCAAGACCGCGGACGCGGCCGACTACCGGGCGCTGGCCAACAGCCTCGCGGCCGCGTTCAACACCGCCTACTTCGACCCGGCGACGAAGACCTACAACAGCGGCGCGACCGGCTCGCAGGCGCTCGATGCACTGCCGCTGAAGATGGGCATCGTCCCCGACGGCGCCAAGCAGTCCGTGCTCGACGATCTGGTCGCGCGCACCAACGCCTACCACCCCAACGGCAGCGGCCCGCACATGAGCGGCGGCGAGGTCTCGCTGCAGCCGATCTACAACGTGCTGATGGACAACGGCCGCGGCGACGTGCTGTGGAACGTCCTCCAGGAGCCGAGCGCCCCGAGCTACGCGAACTTCGTCGCCCAGGGTCGCACCACCATCCCCGAGTCCTGGGACTTCGCCGGTTCCCAGAACCACATGATCCTGCTGCAGATCGACGAGTGGTTCAACGCGGGCCTCGCGGGCATCCAGCAGGCGCCGGGCTCGACCGCGTACGACCGGGTGGTCATCAAGCCGCAGGCCGTCGGCTCGCTCACGCATGTCGCCGGCACCTACGCGTCGCCGCACGGGACGATCTCGAGCGAGTGGACCAAGGGCGCGAACGGCGTGTCCTCGATGAAGGTGTCCGTGCCCGCGGGCTCGACCGCGACGGTCTATGTGCCCGCGACCGCGGACCAGAGCTTCGTCGCGGTGTCCGGCTCGGCCACCCCCACCGGCCGCGTCGACGGCTACCAGGTGTTCTCCGTCGCCCCGGGCGACGTCACGTTCGCGCAGGGCACGAGCACGACGGCGCCGGTGGGTGGCACGGTGCCGGCGACCCTCGCGCTCACGCTCGGCGCGCCGGCCACGTTCGGCGCGTTCATGCCGGGCCTGGCCAAGGACTACACGGCCTCGACGACGGCCGACGTGGTCTCGACGGCCGGCGACGCCGCGCTGACCGTGTCCGACCCCGGCCACCTGGCCAACGGCGCGTTCTCGCTGCCGTCGCCGCTCGAGGTGACGTTCAGCAAGGCGAGCTGGACGGCGCCGGTGTCACACGACGCCGTGACGATCGGCTTCGAGCAGCACATCGGTGTGAACGACGCACTCCGCACCGGCGGCTATTCGAAGACGCTCACCTACACGCTGTCGACGACGACGCCCTGAGGTGAATCAGGCCTCCGCCGCCTGGTCCGACAGGCGGCGGAGGTTCTCGGCCATCCGGCTGAGCGTGTCGATCGTCGTGTTGTACTGCTCGGGGCTGACGCCGTCGGCGATCGCGGCGCGCAGCTGGTTCACCCGCTCCAGCAGCGCGGCGCGCGCGGCCTCGCCCTCGGGTGAGAGCGAGAACCGGTCGGCCGGATCGCGCAGCGCCCACCCGCGGGAGATCAGGCCCTCGAGCACCGCGTCGGGGTCGACGGCCTCGACGCCCCAGAACGGCCTGAGCTGTTCGACGACCTCGTCGCGCGGCGCCGGTGCCGGCCCGAGGGCGTTGAGCACCTGCCAGTCGCGCCGCGTGACCGCTTCGTCCGCGAGCGCGCGGTCCAGCGTCGCTTCGATCAGCTGATCGAGTTCCTTGAGCCAGTAGCCGATGGGTCTGCGGTCCGCCATCGGCCCAACTCTAGGCGACCCGTTCGCGCGTGTAGTTCCCCTGCTCGAGGTCCTCGAGCAGCCCGAGGTGCGTCGGCTCCCAGCCCAGGCGCTCGCGGGTCAGCGCGCTCGAGGCCCGCGCGTCGATCCCCAGGAACATGCCCAGCCAGCCGAAGTGGTCGCCGGCGTCCTCGCGGGCGATCGACACCACCGGCAGGTCGAGTTGCCGGCCGATCGCCTCGGCGACCGCTCGCAGCGGCACGCCCTCCTCGGCGACTCCGTGGAACACCGATCCGGCGACGCCCTTCTCCAGCGCGAGCCGGAAGAGCACCGCGGCGTCGAGTTGGTGCACCGCGGGCCAGGTGTTGCTCCCGTCGCCGATGTACCCCGAGACGCCCTTCTCGCGCGCGACGGCGACGATCGTGGAGACGAAGCCGTGGTCGCCGGTGCCGTGGACGGTGGGCGAGAGCCGCACGCTCGACGAGCGCACGCCGGACGCCGCGAACGCGAGCGCCGTGCGCTCGGAAAGCACGCGATGGCCCGCGGGCGAGTCGGGGTCCGGCGCGTCGTTCTCGGTCACGAGCGAGCCGGGCCGATGGCCGGCCACGCCCGAGGCGATCACGAGCGGCTTGCCGGTTGCTGCCAATGCTTCGCCGAAGATCTCGATGGCGCGGCGATCCGCGTCGGCGGCGCCCACGAAGTCGCCCGAGAAGGCGATGTCGTGCTTGAACGCGAGGTGGATGACGCCGTCGGATTCGGCGGCGGTGGAACGCAGGAGCTCGAGGTCGTCGAGGCTGCCGCGCCGCACCTGGGCGCCGGCCGCTTCGAGGGTGTCGGCTGAGGCGTCGGAGCGCGCGAGCCCGACGACCTCATGGCCCGCGCCGAGGAGCTCGGGAACGACGGCGGAGCCGATCCAGCCGCTGGCGCCGGTGACGAATACGCGCATGTGATGCCTCCGAGAGGTCGATGACATTTGGTGTCATCACCGTAGCACGGACGATGTCACTTGGTGTCATGGATATCATCACCGACCGTGGGCCGCTGGGAGCCGAACGCGTACGGAAGGCTCCAGCTCGCCGCGCTGGAGCTCTTCGACGAGCGCGGATTCGAGCGCACGACGGTGGAGGACATCGCCACGCGCGCCGGCCTCACCAAGCGCACGTTCTTCCGGCACTTCTCCGACAAGCGCGAGGTGCTCTTCGGCACCGGCGACGAGTTCAAGGCGGTCTTCGTCGACAGCCTCACGGCTGTCCCGCCCGGCGTCGCGCCGATCGACGCGGTCGCCGTCAGCCTCGAGGCCGCCGGGGCGATGCTGCAGGAGCGCCGCCCGTTCGCCCGCCGCCGTCAGCAGGTGATCGCCGCCAACGCGGAGCTCCAGGAACGCGAGCTGATCAAGCTCGCCTCGATCGCGACGGCGCTCACCGAGACCCTGCGCGAGCGCGGCGTCGAGGAGCCGGCAGCGAGCCTGACCGCCGAGGCCGGCATCGCGGTCTTCCGGATCGCGTTCGAGCGCTGGGTCGCCGCCCCGGACGACGAGCAGCGGGAGCTGCCCGAGTTCATCCGCGAGGCGCTGCAGGCGCTGCGCGTCGTCACCGCCTAGCCGTTCGACCAGGATATTGATGAGCGTTTGCTCATCATCCTGACGCGGGCGTACAGTCGCGACGCAGGTCACTTGCCGAGGCTGGTGCTTCCCGTGGAGGGATTCGATGAAGCCGCACCGAGCAGTCGCCGTTGCCCTTGTGATCTCAGGCTTGGCCGTGACGCCGGGCGCTGCGGCGCACGCGGCGCCGAAGCCGATCAGCGGCGCGTTCGTCCTGCCTTCCGCGAAGCACTGCGTGCGCAGCCTCACGGTCCAGGTGCGCGCGCTGCCCCGCGTGAAGTGGACGAGCGCCAGCATCAGCATCGACGGCAAGCGCTTCAAGAAGCTTGAGCGCGCGCAGGTCACGCGTCCCGTGCAGCTGAACAAGCTGCCGACCGGGTCGTTCGTCGTGTCGATCACGGCCAAGGCGAAGGGCGGACGCAGCGCGTCGGCCAAGCGCACGTACCGGTCGTGCGCCGCGACCCCCGTTCCGGCGCCCAAGCCTTCCCCCACGCCTCTCCCGGCGCCGCGCCCGACGCCGACCCCGACGGCAACCCCGGCGCCGACCGCGACGGCCACGCCCACACCGGCACCGCCGACGTCCTCGACCCCGGGCAGCTACTCGGGCACGACGCCGCAGGGCTACGGGCTGCGGCTCTACCTGTCCGCCGACGGCACGCACATCCAGGACGTCTACGTGCCCACGCTGATGGCGTGCACGCCGGTCCGCCCCAGCTTCTACGACCATCTCGCGATCTCCGACATCGCGATCGCCGGCGACGGCTCGTTCACCGCCACGACGACCCAGCAGGGCGTGGTGGGTGGGGTCGCCGGCACCTTCACGTACACGTTCCGCGGCCAGTTGAACGGCACGAAGATGACCGGGAGCTACCGCGAGGACATCACCTACAACGACGGCGTCGCCCGCACGTGCACGACCAACGACACCTCGTGGTCGGCGACCCGCGAGAGCCAGGGCGATCAGACCGCCTCGCCGCCGCCCGCGGGCAGCTACAGCGGGACCACGCCCAACGGCTACGGGATGACGATGTACGTCTCCGCCGACAGCAAGCACCTCCAGGACATCGCCTTCCGGACCCTGCTCGACTGCACGCCGACGATCCCGAGCTTCTACGACGATCTCGGCATCGCCGACATCCCGATCGCCGCCGACGGCTCGTTCAGCGCCACCACCACCCAGCAGGGGATCTACGCGGGCGTTCCCGCGACCTTCACCTACACGTTCAGCGGCCATTTCCACGGCGCCAACGCGAACGGCGTCGCGCGCGTCGCGGGGACCTATAAGCAGGTCATCACCTACAACGACAGCGTCGCGCGGACGTGCTCGACCGACGACCAGTCGTGGACGGCGACACGGCAGACGCAGGGCGACCAGACCGCCTCGCCGCCGCCCGCGGGCAGCTACGGCGGGACGACCCCCAACGGCTACGGGATGACGATGTACGTCTCGCCCGACAACCAGCATCTGCAGGACATCGCGTTCTGGACGCTGCTCGGCTGCACGCCGACGCGCCCCAGCTTCTACGACCACCTCGGCATCGCCGACATCGCGATCGCCGCCGACGGCTCCTTCAGCGCCACGACCACCCAGCAGGGGATCTACTTCAACGTCCCGGCGACGTTCACGTACACGTTCAGCGGGCACTTCCACGGCGCCAACGCCTCCGGCGTCGCGAGGATCGCGGGCACCTACAAGCAGGTCATCACCTACAACGACGGCGTCGCCCACACCTGTTCGAGCAACGAGCAGAGCTGGAGCGCGACCCGCCAGAGCCAGGGCTCGCAGGTGGGGACGACCCCGCCCGCCGGCACCTACGGCGGCACGACCCCGAACGGCTACGCGATGTCGATGCACGTCTCCGCCGACAGCAAGCACCTGCAGAACATCGCGTTCCCGGCCCTGCTCGAGTGCTCACCGACCCGGCCCGACTTCTACGACAACGTCGCCATCGCCGACGTCGCGATCCTGGCCGACGGGTCCTTCAGCAGCATCACGACCAAGACCGGCGTGCTCTACGGCGCCAACGCCACCTTCACCTACACGTTCAAGGGCCACTTCCACGGCGCCAACACGGCGGGCGCGGCACGCCTCGCCGGCATCTATCGCGAGGACATCACGTTCGACAACGGCACCGCGTACAGCTGCACGAGCGACGAGGAGAACTGGACGGCGCTTCGCAGCGGCCCATAGTGTGCTTGGGTTGAGCGCATGGACCCGCGAGCAGTTCTGGCGGCCTACGACGAGCAGATTCGCCGGAGTCCGGCGCCCGACGTGCCGACCGGCACGGTCGAGCGTGAGCGCGACGTGGTCCGGTGCATCAGCGGGGCGCTCGGATGGAACGGCGTCACGTGGAGCGCGTTGGAGAACACCGACGCCGACGCGGTGATCGCCGCGCAGGTCACCCGCTTCGCCGAGCTCGGGCACGCGTGGGAGTGGAAGCACTACTCCTACGACCGGCCGCGAGACCTGCCCGACCGGCTCGTCGCGGCCGGGTTCACCCGCGGGCCGGCCGAGGCGCTGCTCGTCGCCGAGCTCGCCGCACTCACGCTCGACGCTTCTCCCCCGGCGGGCGTGGACCTGCGCGCGGTGGTCGACGAGGAAGGCGTCGACGCGATGGTGTCCGTGCACGACGAGGTGTTCGGCGAGGACCACTCCGGGCTGGGCAAGGTCCTGCTGAACGCACTCCGCCACCAGCCGGGTTCGTTCGCGGGCGTGATCGCGGACGCGGGCGATACGCCGATCGCCGCCGGGCGGGTCGAGTTCAACGCCGGCACCGAGTTCGCGAGCCTGTGGGGCGGTGGCACCGTGGCCGCGTGGCGCGGCCGCGGGGTCTTCCGGTCGCTGGTCGCCCACCGGGCGGCGCTCGCGGCCGCCCGCGGCTTCCGGTACCTGCAGGTCGACGCGCTCCCCGCCAGCCGGCCGATCCTCAAGCGACTCGGCTTCGTCGAGCTCGCCACGACGACGCCGTTTCTCGCCCCTAGTGCGTCGGAGGCCCGCCCTCGACCTCCTTCACCGACTTGACCTTCCAGTCAGGATGGCCCGGCATCGCCGGGGTCTTGGTGCCGTAGAGCCAGTCGTGCAGGAACGGGCCGAGGTGCTTGCCTGAGACCTTCGACGCGAGGGCGATGTAGTCCGCGGTCGAGGCGGACTTGCCCGCGTAGCGGGTCACCCACGCGCGCTCGATCTTCCGGAACGTCGTCTCGCCGACCTTCTGGCGCAGCGCGTACAGGGCGACCGCGCCGCCGAAGTACTGCTGCGCGCTGAACAGCTGCTTGAAGGCGCTGCTCTTGGGCCTCGCCACCGGCTCGATCTTCTGGCGGTAGAAGTCGCCGAGCTCGTAGTAGGACTTCAGCGTGCCGGCGAACGTGTCCGAGACGCCCGCGTCCGCCTTGATCTCGCCGTGCTCGGCGGCATAGCTCCACTGGTAATAGGTCGCGTGGCCTTCGTTGAGCCACACGTCGCTCCATTCATGCGGCGAGACGCTGTCGCCGAACCATTGGTGCGCGGTCTCGTGCAGCATCGTCGTCGGCCAGGTTCCCAAGCTGCCCTGGAACACCTCGCGATCGAAGATCGAGAGCGATTGGGTCTCCAGCGAGGCGCCGATCGCCGCGTCGACCACGAAGGAGCCGTAGCTGGAGAACGGGTACGCGCCGACGCGCGCCTTCAGCCACGCGAGCTGATCGATCTCGACCGGGAGCTTGTCGGCGAGCAGCGGCTCCAGCGAGGGCGCGACGACGTCGCGGACGTGCACGCCGTCCTGCACGCCGCGGTCGATGAGCTTGTAACTGCCGACGGCGAGCTGGATCAGCTCGGTCGCCATCGGTTGCTGCTGCTGGTAGACGAACGTCGTGCGGCCGCCGGCGCTCGTCTGCGATTCGAGGTCGCCGTTGGCGACCGCGGTCTCACCGTCGGGGACGTCGAGGCGGAACGTGAACGTGGCCTTGTCGCGCGGATGGTCGTTCGACGGCAGGAACACGTGCGCGCCGGACGGCTGTGGAAGCGTCGCCGACCCGTCCGGCGTGACGATGAACGCGTTGTTGAGGATGTTGTCGCCGCTGGGCCGCTTCGGGTGCGCCTTGTAGTCGGAGACCGTGACGACGAACGGCTTGCCCTTCGGCAGCGGTTGCGCCGGGGTGATGACGAGGTCCTGATCGGCGCGCGAGAACGTCGCCGGCTGGTCATTGACGGCGATCGAGCCGACGCTGTCGCCGGCGAAGTCGAGGTCGAAGCGCGACAGTGACTGCGTCGCCTTCGCGGTGATCGTCACGGTGCCGTCGATCCCCTGCGAGGGCGCGGCGGTGGCGTAGTTCAGGGCGATGTCGTAGTGCTGCACGTCGTAGCCGCCGTTCCCGAGCTTCGGGAACAGCCGGTCGCCGATCCCGGCCGCGCCGGGCGACGGCTGCTCGGCGGCGTACGCGGACGCCGGCGCCATCAGTGCCACCAACGCGGCCGCAGCGAAGGGAAGCCTTCTCATGGCTTCAAAACTACAAGCTGTAGTACGCGATACGACGCACCGGGTACTGCACTATCGCGTGGGGATGTAACGGCTCGCGATCACCTGGCGGGCCTTCTTGCTGGTCGTTGCCCAGCGCAGGAAGCGGGCGAGCGCGCCGTGCGGTTGTCCGCGGGTGGCCAACCCGAGGGGGCGCCGCGCCGGATAGCTGCCGTCCTTGATCGTCGCGCGCGTGCAGCCGACGTTTTCGTAGTTGATGACGTGGACCGGCTTGGTGAGCGCGAGGTCGACGTAGCCGATGGCGCCCGGTGTCTGCTCGACGTAGTCGCGGACCTGTGCTGAGGTCAGCAGGGTCACCTGGTTCCAGGCGAAGGGTGTCCCGACGTCGACGAAGACCGATCGGAACACCTGGCCGGCGCCGGTGGCGAGGGTGCGGCCGACCGGCACGATCGCGTCGCTGCGCGGCGAGCCCGGGACTTGGCTCCAGTTCGTGATGCGTGCGGCGACGAGATCCTGCAGTTGCGCGCGGGTGAGGCTTGGGACCGGGTTGCCGCGGCTGGAGATCAGGCAGACGCCGCTGAGCGCCAGCGGGGTCAGCACGATGTCCGCCGGGTCGTCCGCGAGCGTGTTGCGTGAGACCAGGCCGGCGTCGGAGATGCCGCGTTCGGTGTCGGCGATCCCGGTGGTCGTGTTGCCGCCCGAGAGCGCAAATTGCGGCGGGTTGGGGACGGAATGACGGTAGAAGTAGGCGAGGTCGGCGACCAGGGCCTGCACGACCGGGTCGCCGCTCATGGTCAGCGTCGTCTGCCCGCGTGCCGGCGGCGCGCCGGCCAGGGTGGCGATGGCGACCAGCAGCGCGACCGCGCGGATCATGTGTGGACGCCGCCTCCGGTGCCGACGTCGCGCTTGCCCTTGCGCAGTTTCACGATCCGCCGGCTGGCGCTGGCGATCACTTTGCCGGCCGCGTCGAGCGCGTCAACCGTCGCGCGCGTCCCGCCGCGGCGGAGCTTGACCGTGAACGGGGAACGGCCCGGCTCGAGTTGCGCGACCGCACGTGAGTTCACTGAGACGCGGTAGCGGTTGACCGCGGCGGTGGAGCCCGAGACCGCCGTGCGGATCTTCGTCGTGCGGCCCTTGCGGGTGGCGGTCAGGATCTTGAGTTTCGGCGGCCGGGTGAGCTCGTTGCTGACCCCGCCGGTGGCGGCCAGCACGGTGCGCAGCGCGTCGACGTAGCCGGCGGCGACCGGCAGCTGCGACGGGTCGGCGTTCTGCATCAGCGCCGCGCGCAGGTCGACGGCGCTGATCTGCGGGTTGGCGCCGGCGACCAGGGCAGCGACGCCGGCGACCATCGGCGAGGCCATCGACGTGCCGCTCATGTCCACGTAGCTGCCGTCGTTGGCGGTGGAAAGGATCTGCGCGCCGGGCGCGGCGACCTGCACGGTGAGCCGCCCGAAGTTCGAGTAGTCGCTCATGCTGCGCCCGTCACTGGGGTCGGTGGACGCGACGGCGAGCAGGTTGCTCGCGGGGAGCGCCGCAGGGTACGCGGGCGCGGTGTCGATGTCGCGCCCAGCGTTGCCGGCGGCGGCGACGACGAGCACGTTCGCGGCCGCGGCGGCCTGCACGGCCTCGGCCACGCGCTCGTCGTTGGAGTCGCTGGTCAGCGACAGGTTGATCACGCGCGCGCCGTTGGCCGCTGCGTAGCGGATGCCCTCGGCGACCGAGCCGGTGGTGCCGGCGCCGCTGTTGTCGAAGATCTTGATGATCATCAGCTTCGCTTGCGGGGCGGCGCCGACGACGCCTCGACCGTTGAGCGCGGCGGCGATGATCCCCGCGACGTGCGTGCCGTGCCCGTACCCGTCCGACACGTCCTGACCGGGTTGTGTGGTGGACAGATCGACGCCGTGGACATCGTCGATGTAGCCGTTGTGGTCGTCGTCGATCCCGTTGCCCGGAACCTCGTCGAAGTTGGTCCAGATGTTCGGTGCGAGGTCGGGATGGTCCAGCCGGGCGCCGGAGTCGATGACGGCGACGGTCACGCCGGCGCCCTGGGACAGCTGCCACGCGCCCGGCAGGTTGATCACGCTATCCGGCGCGACTGCCCACTGCTCGTCCTGGAGCTCCTCCGCCTGGGCCGCGTGTGCCGTTGCCGCCGGCTTGGATGCCTTGGGCCAGTAGCGCGCGAGGTCGGACAGCCGGCTGATCCCGAGCCGCGCGGCAACGTCGCGTTTCATCGCGAAGGCGTTGCGATCCTCGGCCGGTGAGAGCCGCATCGGCGTCGCGCCGAGCTTCGCGAGAGCGCCCCGCAGCGAGGTGCCGCCCAGATAGCCGAGCAGCGACCCGGAGTAGCCCGGCCACACGTCGATCCGCTTGCGCCGGAACGCGGCGACGGTCTCGGGCCGCAGCCCGCCAATGGCGCGCACCTTGACGCGGAAGCCGGCGCCGCGCAGCGCCGCCGCGTACAGGTACGCGAGCGTCTCGTTCTCGTCGAAGGCCTGGAAGCCGATCACGATCTGACGGCCGCTACGCGTCCGGCGGGCGGGGCCTCCGAGCCCGTTGGCGTCCACGAACTCACCGCCGACCGCCTCCGGGAGGCGCCCGTCGATCACCTGCTGGTTGAGACCTCGAAGCTGCAATGTCGTCAGCAGCCGCGACGCGCCGTCGAAGGCCCTGCGCAATGCCGGACCGTACGTGCGCAGCACGGTGGAACGGACCACCGGCACGACGTGGTCGCGGCTAATCATGCGCTTGTCGTCGCGCAGCGGGAGGATGTCCGGACGCGACAGTTGCGGGTTGGACGTGAACACCGCAGCGACTTCCGCGACGCCGTCGTCCAGCGCCTGAACCCCGGCGTCGGCGACACGCAACCGCACGAAGGAGGCGCCCGACGGGTCGATCTTGTACACCCGCTTGAAGCCGGGGATGCAGTTGACATTGACCGGGCAGGACGACGGCGCGGCGAGCCTGACCTGCGGCGTCTGCGCCCGCGCCGACCCAGCCGGCAACAGCGCCGCCGCGAGGATCAACGGGACCGCGCGCCGGCCGATCTCGCCGCGGGTGGGAGACGTACCCATGGTCAGTGAGCCTGCCACGGTCAGGCATCGCTGCAATGGGGCCGACCAGTGTGCCGAAGTGGTGTGGGCACGCGCGTCTCCCTGCCGACGCCGCACTACGATCATTCGGCCCGCAATCGAAGGTCGGAGGGCGGATGGCAGTGCGCAGCGGTGTGGTGCCTCCCCGGGGCTCGAGAGAGCCCGATCCCCTGTCGTCTGGTCGACTCGTCTTGGCGGCAGTGGGTTTGGCGCTCGTCTACGCCGCGCTGTACAAGCTCGTCGACATCGAGACGTCGTTCGGCGACGGCACGACCGGCGTCGTCTTCTGGCCCGCGGCGGGCGTCACGGTCTCGGTGCTGATCCTGCGGCCGCGACGGGAATGGCCGGCGTACTGCGTGGCGATCTGCGCGGGCGACGGCGTGACGAGCCTGCTCAACGGCGCCAGCGTGTGGTCGTCGCTCGGGTCAGGCGTCGCCAACGGCTGCGAGCCGGTGCTGTCGGCCGTGCTCGTCCAGCGCTGGCTCGGCCGGGTCCCGGACCTCTCGCGCCGGCGCGATCTGCGGGTGTTCATCGTTGCCGCCGCGTGCATCGGCCCCGCGCTCGGGGCGGCAATCGGCGCGGGCTTCCCTTGGCTGATCGGCGAGACGCCGCTGTGGCCGCGGCTCGGGCGCTGGTACATCGGCGATGCGGTCGGCGTGCTGGTCGTCGCCCCGCTGATCATCAGCCTCGCCCGGCCGCCGGCCAAGCCCCTGTTCAAGCTGTCGGGCAGCTGGACCTTCGCCGTCCTCGCCATCGCTCTCGCCGTCGCGATGCCGTGGGGGTGGTCGGCCGAGCTCGGGCTCCCGTTCGCGCTGATCCCGGTGCTCGGGCTGATCGGCATGCATCTGGGCACGCGGGCGGCCGCCGCCTCCGTGTGCGTGGTCGGCGCGCTCGTCGAGACGCTGACGGCGGCCGGCAGCGGCCCGTTCGCGACCGACGGCGCGTTCAACGGGCTGCTCGTCGCCCAGACCTACCTCGCGACGTGCGCGGTCTCATCCTTGACCGCGGCGGCGCTGATGACCGGGCTCGTGAGCCGCGAGGATCTGGCGCTGCGCGACAGCCTCACCGGTCTCCCCAACCGGCGCCTGTTGATCGAGCGCCTCGCGCAGGCGCGTCAGCGGATGACCCGCTTCCACAACGGCATCGGCCTGATCTACGCCGACCTCGACGGCTTCAAGCAGGTCAACGACGTCCACGGCCACGCCGCCGGCGATCAGGTGCTGGTCACCACCGCTCAGCGCTTGAACGCCGTCGTTCGCGGCAACGACACCGTCGCGAGACTCGGAGGCGACGAGTTCGTCGTGCTGGTCGACGACCTCGCCGCCCACGGGGCGCTGCAACACCTGATGGACCGCATGATCAGCGCGATCGAGACACCGATCACGCTCGATGACGGTCCGGTCGTACGTGTCGGAGCGAGCCTCGGCAGCGCCGTCACCAACGACACCCACGAGAGCCCCGACGACTTCCTCGAACGCGCTGACCGCGCAATGTACGCGGTCAAGCGCGCCGGCCGTTCGAGCCGGCGCCCCTCACTCGCCTAGTGAAGATGTGGGCCGTGATCGTCCTCAGTTCTTCAGTTCGAACCTTCTCACCGCCGACCATGCTCCGCCGTCGTTGGCTCGCACCCGCCACCACAGCCTCCGCGTCGGCAGCGAGCTCGTCGCGAATTGGGACGTGCTGACGATCTGCTGGAGAGTGAGCGGCGCGGAGAAGCTGTCCGAGTCGTCGATCTGGATCGTGTAGCCGTTCGCGCCGCTGACGTCGCTCCAATCGAAGGTGATCGAGCTACCCGGCGAGAAGCGGGCGTCGGCCGCGGGCGAGAGCAGCGACGGCGCCGCCAGCGGTCCGGGGGGAGCGGGGCCGACGACGACCGTGCGAACGGCGGAGTAGTCGCCCCCGATGCCGTCGGAGTTGAACGCCCGCACGCGCCAGAACAGCGTGCCGTTGGGGAGCGAGTTGGTCGCGAGTTGGGAGGGCGTGGTCGTCGCCGCCCACACCAGCGGCTGACTGAAACTCGCCGAGTCGTCGACCTCGATCGTGTACCAGGCGGCGTTCGCCACGTCGCTCCAGTCGAACGTGAACGGCTGTGTCACGGAGGCGCCGCCGGCCGGGCTCGTCAGCGACGGCGCGCCCGGCACCGGGGGCGGAGGCGGCGGCGGGGCGTTCTGGATCGTGATCCGGCGGGTCTCTGACCAGGCGCCCGGCGTGCCCTCGGAGTTGACCGCGCGCACCCGCCAGAACCACGTGCCCTCGGGCAGCGCGCCGGTCGTCCACTGCGAGGCGGTGACGCTTGCGCTCGCGACGAGCGGGTTGCCGAACGCCGAGATCTCGTCGACCTGGATCGTGTAGCTCGCGGCGCCGCTCACTTCGCCCCAGTCGAAGGTGACGGGGTTCGCCGTGGTGGCCGCGTCGGCCGGGGTCGCGAGCGCCGGCGCGGCGGGCGCCGGCGCCGGCGGGGTGACCGGCGGTGCCGTGGCGTCCACATCCACCTTCGCCACGAACCCCTCGCCCCAGAAGATGTCGAGGTTCCCAGCGAACGTGCGGTCGAACGCGCCGGTCGTGGTCGGGAAGTCCGAGGAGAACGTGTGGCCGGCGAGGTAGATGTCGCCGGCCGGGTCCAGCGCGAGGTCGATGGCGCCCTCGTTGTTGGAGCCGCCGAGGAAGCTGGCGAAGTCGATCGCCGAGCCGGTGGCGTTCAGCCGCGCGACGTAGGCGTCGCTGCCGCCGCCCTTGAAGAACGGAGCGAACGCGTCCGGGGTGATCAGCGCGCCCGGGCCTTGACCGCCCGCGAGCCAGGCGTTGCCGTTCGCATCGGGCGCGACGGCGGCCGCAGTCGGCACGAAGGTCGAGTAGACGAGCCTCGAGCCGGCGGGATCCAGCTTCAGCGCGAAGCTCTCGCTGCCGTTGAACGTGCTGTCGAAGGCGCCCGGCGTGACCGGGAAGTCGGGCGAGAGCGTGCTGCCGGCGACGTAGGTGTTGCCCGCCGCGTCGACCGAGAAGTCGCTGGTGAAGTCGCTCTTGGAGCCACCGACGAACGTCGAGTACACGAGCCCGTTGCCGGCCGCGTTGAGCTTGGTCACGAAGCCGTCGAAGCGCTCGTCGAAAGCGCCGCCGTTCTGGGTCGTGTCGAAGACCCCGGGCGTTGTCGGGAAGCCCGTCGAGCGCGTCCCGCCGCCGACGATCGCGTTGCCGCCCGAGTCGACCTTGATGCCGGCGGGGAGCTCGTTGTCCTCGCCCCCGAGCAGGGTCGAATAGACGAGGGCGGAGCCGGTCGCGTTGAGCTTGGTGACGAAGGCGTCATACCCGCCGGCGGGCGTCCGGTCGAAGGCGCCGGCGGTCGTCGGGAAGTTGCTCGAGACGGTTTGGCCGGCCACGTAGGCGTTGCGCGCGCCGTCGATGGCGATCCCGAGCGCGTCGTCGAGCTGCGTGCCGCCGAGGAACGTGGAGTACACGAGCCCTGAGCCGGTCGGGTTGAGCTTGAGCAGGAACGCGTCGTACTGGTCGATCCCGCAGCGGGGGCAGGTGTCGACGTTGAAGGTGCGGTCGAAGGCGCCGCCCGTGGTCGGGAAGTTCGAGCCCTTCGTCTGGCCGGTCACGTAGGCGTTGCCGGAGCTGTCGACGGTGATCGCGCGACCCCAGTCGAAGTTCCCTCCCCCGATGAACGTCGAGTACACGGCGGCGGTGCCGGCCGGGTTCAGCTTGGTCACGAAGACGTCGAGGTTGTTGCTCGCCGAGCCGGTGCGGTCGAAGGCGCCGGCGGTCGTCGGGAAGTCCGGCGACTGCGTGAAGCCGGTGACGTACGCGTTGCCGGCGGCGTCGGTGGTGATGCCGAGCGGGGTGTCGTCGCTCGCGCCGCCGAGAAAGGTCGAGTAGGCGAGGTTCGGGTCGATGATCAGCTCGCGCGTCGAGTCGTAGCTGCCGATCGCGAAGCCGTAGCCGTCGCGGCCGGTGAGCGCGTAGCGGCTGTCCACGCGGCCGCTGTCCTGGTAGGCGACGGGCGGAGAGTCCGTCAGTGCGCCGAGCGGGGTGTCGATCCGCAGCGCCCCGTCGGTGGTCTGCGTCAGCCCGCTCGCGCCGCGGTAGGCGAGCCGGATCGCCCGCGGGTCCGCCCCCGGGTGGACGCGGAACTCGTACTTGAGCTCACCGTCGCTTCCGCGCAGCGCCATGTCGATGCCGGGCCAGAGGTCGCGATAGACCACCTGCTGGTAGCCGGGCACGTGTTGCTGGCGGCCGCCGCGGATGAAGTTCGCCGCGGCTTTGACGCGCTCGTCGCCGGTCAGCGCCGGGTTCGGGTTCGCGCCGACAAACCGCAGCGCGAGATTGACGCCCGCGCCCGACTGCTTGCGGAGCGTGAGCGCGATCTCGTCCGGCGTCAGGAAGAACGCATGGCTCGAGCCCTGGACGTGGAAGCGCACGCGCGGGTCCGTCTGGCCGCGATTCTCCAAGAACGTGAGCGGGAGGCTGCGTGTGGGCTTGGCCACCGCGCTCTGCTCGAGTTGCGGAGGCGGACTCGCCCCGCAGGCGACCGCGAAGGTCGCCAGCGCGAAGCCGAACGCGACCGACAGGACGTTGCGCAGCATTCCCCGCGACCTCCCTCTCAAGCTCTCAATGAGGCGTGCCTGAGGCTGTTACGCACGGCGGACACGGCGCGTTCAATGCGCGCCGCCGCCGTCTCATCGTCGTTCGAGCGAAGAGGGCGCGAGCAGCCCGAGGGCGCGTGCGCGCTCGACCGCCTCGGCGCGGCTGTGGACTCCGAGCTTGCCGTAGATGTGCTTGACGTGGGTCTTGGCGGTGCTCGCGGCCACGTAGAGCTCCTCGGCGATCTCGGGCACGGAGAGGTTGGTCGGCAGATAGCGCAGGAGGCGCGTCTCGCTCTCGCTGAGCGGCTCGAGCAGCGGCTCTGGCACGTCGAGCGGCGACGCCCGCAGCCGGCCGGACAGCAGGCTGCGGATCTCGCGGACCAGAGCGCTGTGGGTGGTGTGGTGGCGCGCATGGCGCGCGAGCAGCTCGGGCGCGGGGTGCAGCAGGAACGGCCAGAGCGCGCCGTCGGGCTCGGCGAGATCGAGCGCACGTTCCAGCGCGCGCCCGGTCGCGCCAGCGTCTCCGAGCGTCTCGCGCGCGAGCGCCTCCAGAATGAACGCCTCGACCAGCCAGGCCCGATAGACCACGGGAGCAGACCCGTCGATGACCGGCGCGAGCGCTTCTGTGGCCGCCTCCGCGTCGTCCTGCGCGAGCCGCAGCGCGGCGGTCGCCTTGCGCAGCTCCGGCCCCTCGCGAAGCTCTCCGTCGAGCTTCGCGAGCGCCCGTTCGACGCCGTCGGCGTCGCCGAGCCGCAGCATCGCCTGCAGCATGAGCCCGCGGGTCTGCCCGGCCATGGGATGCCGCGTGGCAAGGAGGTCGTCGAAGTGGACGGCCGCGGTGAGCGCGGTCAGCGCCTCATGGTCGCGCCCTCGGGCCAGCTCGAGCTGGCCCCGGGCGAGCCGCAGCCAGAGGCCGACCGCGGGCACGGCTTCCGCCCGGACCGTGCGCTGTGCGATGTCGAGCCACCGTTGCGCCTCGTCCAGATGCCCCTGCCACACGAAGAGCACGCCGCGCACGGTGTGGGCGATGCCGGCGATCGGCGCTTCGTCCCATCCGTGCTGATGGGCCTCGTCGATCGCCTGCGCGCATGTCTCGCGTGCGAGCATGAACGAGCGATACATCAGCGGCACCGCCGAGTACGCGAGGGCGCTCACCTTGACGTAGCACTGCCCGGTGCGGTGGGCCAGCTCGCGCGCCTGCTCGAGGTACGGCTCGGCGTCCGCGTACTGGCCTCTCCAGAGGTCGCCGATGCCGTGGCAGGACAGCGCCATCGCGCGAAGTTCGTCATTGAGCCGCGGCCCGGTGCTGTCGGGCGCCTCGATCGGGCCGAGGAGCCGCCCGGCCTCCGCGACGACCGCCGGGGGATCGCAGCGCCGGAGCGCGACCCAGAGGTGCAGGACGGCGACGCGCGCCTGAAGGCGCCTGCGCCGTTCGACCGGCAGCGACGCCGACCGGTCGGAGGCGCGCGCGAGCATCCGCTCGGCTTGCACGAGCGATCCGCCGAGCATCTCGTCGACCGCGAGGAACAGCGGCAGCTCGGCATCGGCGGCGATGACGTCGTCCGGAAATCGCGCCAGCAGCGCTTGCGCCGTCGCCCACTGCCCTCCCGTGCGCAGCGTGAGACAGTGGTCGCACAGCATTCGGCTCGCCATGGTCCAGTGCTCCGCGGCCTGGGCATGGCGGATCGCCTCGATCGGGAACTTGTGCCGCGCGAACCAGCTCGCGGCCGTGCCGTGGTGCTCGGCAACGAGCGCGGGCGCGGTGCGGCGCAGCTCGAGCTGCAACAGGTCGGCAAACAGCGCGTGGTAGCGGAACCAGCTGCGCTGCGCGTTCAGCGAGACGACGAAGGCGCCCTCCTGCTCGAGCTCCTGCAGGACGCGCTCGCCGCCCGAGTCTCCGGTCAGCCGATCGGCGAGCGGACCGTTGACGCGCTCCAAGATCGAGGTCCTGAGCAGCAGCTGCTTGACGTCCTCGGGCTGCCGCTCGAGGACCTCGGCCAGCAGGTACGCAGCGACTGTGCGCTCGCTGCCGCAGAACTCGGCCGCAAAGCGCTCGGGCTCGGGATGGCCGACCAGCGACAACGCGGCCAGCCGCAGTCCCGCGCACCAGCCTTCGGTGCGCTCGTAGAGCCGCACCAGCGCCCGCTCCGACAGCTGCACCCCGGCTCGGTCGAACAGCGTGCGCGCCTCGTCGAGCGAGAAGCGCAGATCGTCGGCCCGCACCTCCGTCAACGCGCCCTCGAGCCACAGGCGGTGCAGGCCGAGTGGGAGCTCCCCGCGGGTCGAGAGCACGAACCGCAGCTCTGGGGCGGCTCGCATCGCCAGCAGGGCG
Source organism: Solirubrobacter ginsenosidimutans (assembly GCF_027587205.1). The sequence continues at coordinate 42,118 of NZ_JAPDOD010000043.1, read as the reverse complement.
AGATCGCGCAGCGCCTCGAGCGAATGCAACTCGTGCAGGTCGTCGATCACGAGCCACAGGGGGGTTTCGATCGAGCCCAGGTCCTCGAGCAGGTGCTCGACGACCGCCCCGCCTCGCTGATCCACCAACGCAGCAGACACGTCTTCCCGCTCCCCGCAGGCGCCGACACCACGGTCACGCGGCCTGGCGCGAAGAGCGCGCCGCGGGGGATGATGGACGGTTCGGGCACGGGCAACGCGGCTTCCGGGGCTCTCGCCCGAACGTATCGGCCTTGGGACGGTGTTCACCGGACGGTTTCCGTGCCGGGCACTGACGGGCCGCGGCTCGGCGCAGTTCCCCCGATCAAGGGGATCCCGGCTCCCCTCGTGGCGGCCGACCGTTGGCCGCATGACACCTATCCCGTCACATGGAACCGAATGGAAGATCCTTGGACTCCTGCTTGCCGTGGCGCTGCTGGCGGCCGCCGCGCTGTGGCCAAGGACAGCAACCGCTGCCACCGGGACGCTCTCGAGCGGGGGCTACGGCGGCCCGGAGGGTGGCATCCACTACCAGCTGTATGTCCCGTCGACGTACACGCCGGCAACGCCCATGCCGCTGGTGGTCGCGCTGCACGGCTGCACGCAGACCGCGGATGGGTTCCGGCGGTTGACGCGATGGGATGCCCTGGCGGAGGCCAAGGGGTTCATCGTCCTATTCCCGCAGCAGGATGACGGCTCGAACCGGATGAAGTGCTGGAACTTCTTCCTGGATTCGAGCATGCACCGCGGGGCGGGCGAACCCGCGCGGATCGCGGCGGTGACCAGCCTGATCGAGAACACCTACGCGGTCGATCCGCGGCGGGTCTTCGTGGATGGGCTCTCGGCCGGGGGCGCGATGGCCTCGGTGATGGCTGCGACCTACCCCGACTACTACGCCGCGATCGGCGTCGGCTCGGGCTGCGAGTACGCGGCCACGGCGACGTGCGCGGGCTATAAGAGCGCCGATCCCGACCAGGCGGGCCGAGCCGCCTACCGCGAGATGGGCCCGCGTGCGCGCCCCGTCCCGCTGATCGCCTTCCAGGGCGACGACGACACCACGGTGCCGCCCGTCAACGGCGACCAGCTGCTGCAGCAGTGGCTGCTCACCGGCGACCTCGCCGACGACGGAGCCACGAACGGCTCCGTGGTGAGCCGTCCCGCGACGACGCAGTCGCACGTCTCCTCCGGCATCCGCTCCCACTCGGTCCGCACCTACGCGGACAAGACCGGCGCCGAGCTGGCGTCGTACTGGCTCGTCCACGGCATGGATCACGCCTGGTCGGGCGGCGACGGGTCACAGCCCTACGCCGACCCGGCGGGCCCGGACGCCACGGCGGCCATGTACGCGTTCTTCATGCGCCACCCGCTGCTCCGGCCTCGTGGATAGCCGGGTGTCGGAGCCGGTTCGCCGAAACGCGGGCCCGAAACAGCCTCGGCCCCGAGTTCGGGGCCGAGGTCCGGTGAGGAGTGGAGAAGGCGGGTGCATCGGGCTACGAAATCCCGGGCTTTCCAGGGAAGTTTGCAGAGGGCTGCTCCTCAGCTCGGGCTGCGGGTACACGGCGCCGATCTGCATGGCTTCCGAATCTTTCCGTTGCTGGCCGCGTCAGGCCGGTTCGGCGGCGTGCGAGGTGGTGGCGGCCCAGCTTCCGAGCAGGTTGAGCGCGTCGTGTGACGGGGTGCCGGGCTCGGCGCTGAGGGCGAGAAGAACGAGGCCGGGGTCGGCGGCGAGTTCGAGGATCTCGTAGGTCAGTTCGAGATCGCCGACGACCGGGTGGTGGTAGCGCTTGCTGCCAGTCTGGTGGGCGCGGACGTTGTGCGCGGCCCAGCGGGTGCGGAAGCCCTCGCTGCGGGTGGAGAGCTCGCCGACGAGGTCGGTGAGGTTGCGGTCGTGCGGGTCGCGGCCGGCCTCGGTGCGCAGCATGGCCACGGTGTCGTCGGCGACGCGGTCCCACTCGGCGAAGAAGCGCTCCGAGCGCGGGTCGAGAAAGACGAACCGGGCGTGGTTGGCGGGCTGGCCGGGCGCGAGGTCCATCTCGGAGTAGAGCGCGTAGCCGAGGCGGTTGGCGGCCAGGACGTCCCCGCGGCCGTTCTGCACCAGCGCGGGCGCGTGGGTCATCGCGTCGATGATGCGCTGCACGCTCGGCCGGACGCGCTGCGGGGCGCCGCGGCGGCGGCGCGTGGGCGCGGTCGGGCCGGTGGCGCGAGCGAGATCGAAGAGGTGCGTCCGTTCGGCGTCGTCGAGCCTGAGCCCACGGGCGAGGGCGTCGAGGACGCCTTCGGAGACGCCGCGCAGGTCGCCGCGTTCCATCTTGGTGTAGTAGTCGACGCTGACGCCGGCGAGCATCGCCGCCTCCTCGCGACGCAGGCCCGGCACGCGGCGGGTGCCGCCGAAGACCGGCAGCCCGGCCTGCTGCGGCGTGAGCTTCGCCCGGCGCGAGGTGAGGAACTCGCGGATCTCGTCCTTGGTGTCCACGACATCGAGCCTAGATCCGGATGGCCAGGAGTGGGAGGCACTGCCAGTACCTGGGTCGACAGAGACTCCCACTGTTCGTCGGCGCGCGCTTTCTTGGAAGGGCAATGACTGACACCAAGACATGGATCATCACCGGCGCCGGCCGCGGCCTGGGCGTCGACATCGCCACCGCCGCCCTCGCCGCCGGACACAACGTCGTCGCCACCGGGCGCAACCCCGGCACCGTCACCAGCGCGCTCGGCGACGCCGAGAACCTCCTCGTGCTCACGCTCGACGTCACCGACGCCGAGCAGATCGACGCGGCGGTCGAGGCCACGATCGAGCGCTTCGGCTCCGTCGACGTCCTGGTCAACAACGCGGCCAGCTTCTACGCCGGCTTCTTCGAGGAGCTCACGCCCGAGCAGATGCAGCGCCAGCTCGCCGTGAGCCTGCTTGGCCCGATGAACGTGACGCGCGCGGTCCTGCCGGTCATGCGCAGCCAGCGCTCCGGGCACGTGATCACGATCTCCTCCTCGGCCGGGTTCGCGGGCTTTGAGTACGGGTCCGCGTATGCCGCGTCGAAGTTCGGCGTCGATGGCTGGATGGAGTCGCTCGCGCCCGAGATCGAGCCCTTCGGCATCCACGCCACGGTCGTAAACCCCGGCTTCTTCCGCACCGAGCTACTCACGCAGGAGTCGACGAACTACGCGCCGGCGTCGATCGAGGACTACGCCGAGCGCAACGCCGGCCAGCGTGCGTTCTGGGACGGGATGAACGGCAAGCAGGGCGGCGACCCGGCCAAGCTCGCGCAGGCGCTGGTGACCCTTGCCGGCGAGCCGCAGCCGCCGCTTCGCTTCATCGCCGGCGCCGACGCGATCGCCCAAGCAGAAGACAAGCTCGCCGAACGCCAGGCACAGATCGACGCCCACCGCGACCTGTCGTGCTCACTGGCGCTCGCCACGGCCGAGATCGCGTGACCCCCACCTATGACTTCAACGGTCAGGTCGCCCTGGTCACCGGCGCAAGCTCCGGCATGGGCCTCGCGACCGCGCAGGCCTTCGCCGATGCCGGCGCCGCTGTCGTGCTCGCCGACATCAACCCGGACGCCCTGCGCGCCGCCACCGACGCACTGACGGCGGCCGGCCATCAGGCGATCGGCGTCACCTGCGACGTCGCCGACGAGGCACAGGTCGCCGCGATGATCGAGCGCACCGTCGCGACCTACGGCCGCCTCGACATGGCCTTCAACAACGCCGGCATCGTCGGCTACACCGGCGACATCGCCGACGAACCCGCGGCGGACTTCGACCGCGTGACCGCCATCAACCTGCGCGGCATCTGGACCTGCATGAAGCACGAACTGCTCCAGATGCGCACGCAGAAGAGCGGCGCGATCGTCAACTGCTCCTCGCTCGGCGGCCTCGTCGGCCAAGCCGGCCGCGCGTCCTATCACGCGGCCAAGCACGGCGTGATCGGCCTGACCAAGAGCGCCGCCATGGACTACGCGCCGCTCGGCATCCGCATCAACGCCGTCTGCCCCGGCGTGATCGACACCCCGATGGCCGCCGACCTGATCGAAAACCAGCCCGAAGCGATGGAACAGGTCATGCGCGACCAGCCGATCGGCCGCGTCGGCCGCGCCGACGAGATCGCCGCCGCCGTGCTCTGGCTCGCCAGCCCCGGCGCCAGCTTCGTCCTCGGCGTCGCCCTACCTGTCGACGGCGGCTTCGTCGCACACTGACCTCGTGTGAACGTGCCGACCTCCACCGTCCAGCAGCGGGTTTCGAGTGCGCGGCGCTTCGCGCCCAAGAACGACAAAAGCCGCTGCACAGGGACCGAATTCGTGGTCCTGCGCAACGGCCTTTACCAGTGGAGACGGCGGGAATTGAACCCGCGTCCGCGATCGCGTAAAGAACGGTATCTACGAGCGTATCCGGTGCTCTAAATCTCGCTCCCCACTCGCTTCACCGGCGAGGTTGTGGGGCGCCAGCCTGATCGAATTTCCCTTTGGTCAGCTCAGGCGGGCTGATCCTCCAGTAGTCCTGCTATCTGACTCGGCCTGATCCCGTCGCAGGCTCCGGGGGCCGAGACTCACTGCCTAGTTTCGGCTAGACGGCGAGCGGGAAGTCGTGGCTGGTCGCCACGGCCGTGCGAGAATTCGCATTTGTTGTTACCGGGGTTTTACGAGGCCTCCGGTACCTCGACTCGCAACCGCCCCCACGAACCGACCACGTCGAAGCCTGTCGTCCCCGGGGTTGGTGATGCCCGTTCATTGTAGACGTGGGCGGTAGCCCGGGCAATGCGGGAAGGCCTTCGGGTCGGAGAAGCCGACTTTTGCGCGCGTGGCGAGGACGAGCATCGGGTTCGGGTCGTCACCGCTGCGCAGGAACCGCGTGCCGGAGAACGCGAAGCGCCCGAGGTAGAACCCGGCCTTCGGGCGCTTGAGCTCGAGCCGCATGCGCTTGGCGTCGAACGTCCCGCTCGCGGTCTGCACCTTGCGCAGCTTGAACCGCGCGCCCTTGCACCCGGTCGCGCGCGAGAGCGTGACGGTGCCGCGCCCACCGCCGGCGAGCTCCGGCCATTCGGCCACGAACGTGAACCCCACGCGCGATGCCTTGGGACGCGAGACGGTGCCGGTGCGGCGGCGGAAGTCGCTGCGGACGTCGACGGGCAGCGGCGCCGACCACGGGGTGCCGAAGATGACCGTGTCGCGGTTGTCATCCTGCCCCTCGACCACGCCGCGGGCAACGCACGCCCACGGCCCAGGGCGCGGGAACACCCGCTCGACCACGGCAGGGTGATCGAAGCTCCCATCCGGCACGACCACCGCGCCGGTGATGGACCCGTCGGCGGCCACGGTGCCGTTGAGCGCGCAGCGGACGTCGGGGGAGCCGCCCGGCGGCACGGGCGCCTGGACGCCGACGAACGGATTGCCCGCGAGCGGGGCCACGCGGAAGCTCTGCGGCTCGCCGACCTGCACGGGCGCGACGTGCACGTCGACGGAGAACGCCCCAGCGGTGGACGCGCCCGCGGTCTGGCAGTCCCGGTCGGCACCGACCGACACGCTGACGCTGTACGCGCCGTTGCCCTCGAACTGCAGCTCGGGGCCGGCCTCGACGATCGTCCCCGGCACCCCCGCGCGGCCGACGCAGAACGGCGACGACGCGGAGGGCTGTGTCGGGCTGCCGTCGGGCACACCGGTCACGGAGAGCGCGACCCGCTGGAACTCGTTCGCTTGCCCTGACGCCTGTAGGCGATAGCCGATCAGGTAGCCACCCAGATAGTTGAGCGCGGGTGCCGTCGCGAGCGGGATCCAGTCGCCCGCGGGCTCGTGCGTGTTCCAGGTCTGCGGGCGGACGAACAGCTCCGGCGGGGCGAACGCGGGCGCGGGCGCGGCGATGACGAGGCTCAAGAGCGCACCCGCCAATCCGGCAGCCCGGCGTGTCACGCAAGGACACTAACGGCCGTTAGGGTGCGAGTCCATGCGGAGCTTCGATGTGGTGGTGGTCGGCGCGGGCCCGGCCGGCGAAGTGGCGGCGGGGCGGCTGGCTGAGAAGGGCCTGAAGGTCGCGATCGTCGAGGACCGGCTGGTCGGCGGCGAGTGCTCGTTCTGGGCGTGCATGCCGTCGAAGGCGCTGCTGCGGCCCTACGAGGCGCTCGCGGAGGTCGAGCGGATCCCCGGCGCGGCCGAAGCGGTGACCGGCAAGCTCGACGTCGCGGCGGTGCTCGCGCGACGCGACCAGATCGTCCACGACCTCTCCGACGACGCCCAGCTGCCGTGGCTCGAGGACCGCGGGATCGAGCTGATCCGCGGCCACGGGCGGCTCTCCGGCGAGCGGCGGGTCACCGTCTCAGGCGAGGAGATCGCGGCCAAGCGCGCCGTCTTCCTGGCGCCGGGCTCCGGGCCCAAGCTGCCGCCGATCCCCGGCCTGGACGGCATCGACGGCGAGTGGACGAACCGCGATGCGACGACCACCCATGAGATCCCCGAACGGCTCGTGGTGCTCGGCGGCGGCGTGGTCGGCGTGGAGCTCTCGCAGGCGTTCCAGACGCTCGGCAGCCAGGTGACGCTGATCGAGGGCGCGCGCCGGCTCATCCCCAACGAGGAGGAGTTCGCCTGCGTCCAGCTGACCGCCGCGCTGCGCGACTACGGGGTCGAGATCCGCACGGCGCAGAAGGCCGAGGCGATCGAGCAGCACGACGACGGCACGATCACCGTCACGACCACCGACGGCGGCACGGTGCTCGCCGACAAGGTCCTGGTCGCGCTCGGCCGCACGCCGCTGACCAAGGACCTCGGGCTCGAGGTCGTCGGGCTCAAGCCCGGCGAACTGATCCACGTCGACGCCCACAACCGCGTCCCCGGCCACGACTGGCTGTACGCGATCGGCGACGTCAACGGCAAGGCGCTGTTCACCCACATGGGCAAGTACCAGGCGCGGATCTCCGCTGACCATGTGCTCGGCCACGACCACGTGATCTCCCACGGCGCCGACGGCCCGCTCTCGCCGCGCGTGATCTTCACCGAGCCGCAGGTCGCGGCGGTCGGCCACACGAGCGAGACCGCCGAGGAGGCGGGGCTGATCTTCGACATCGTCGAGACGTCGACGTCGGGCAACGCCGGCGGGTCCTTCTACGGCCGCAACGCGCCGGGGACGACGCGCTGGATCGTCGACCGCGAGCGGCGGATCGTCGTCGGCTGCACGATCACGGGCGCCGAGATCGCGGACTTCCTGCACGCGGCGACGATCGCCATCGTGGGTGAGGTGCCGGTCGAGCGGCTCCGTCACGCTGTGCCGAGCTTCCCCACCAGATCTGAAATCTGGTTGAAGCTTTAAAAGAAGAAGACGCGGAGGGAGCCGCTCGAGGTCCCTCCGTGAGTCTTCCAGTGCAAGCACTGAGCGACTCGCTTCGGGCGGCGGGCCTTTCGCCTCATGGCCTCGCTCTTTGCGTCTCCGACCTCCGCGTCTAAGAACAGTTTTTCGCCACGTGCCGTACGGCACAAGGGGTCAGAACGCGTTGATTCCGCAATCTCCGGAAAATTCGCCCTTCCATACTGGATGGCGTGACCTCCGGAGCCTTCGTTCGCCAGCAGTCGCGTTTCCGGGGCCGCCCGCACGGCGGTCCTGAGCGCCACCACCTCTACGTCGCCCTCGCCTGCCCCTGGTCGCAGCGAGCGGTGATCGTCCGCGCCGTCCTCGGTCTAAGCGAGGTGCTCGACATCTCCTATGCCGACCCGTACCGCGACGAGCGCGGCTGGGCCTTCACCGGCGGGCGCTTCACCGACGAGCTCAACGGGTTCGACTTCCTCGAGCAGGCCTACCGGGCCACCGATCCCGGCTACGACGGCCGCGTCTCGGTCCCCGTGCTGTGGGACAAGGAGGACCGGCTGATCGTCTCCAACGAGTCCGCCGACATCGTCCGCATCTTCAATGACTGGGCTGGCGGCGACCTCTACCCGCCGGAGCTCCAGGAGGAGATCGACGGCTTGAACGAGTGGATCTACAGCGAGCTCCAGAACGGGGTCTACCGCGCCGGGTTCGCCCGCTCGCAGGAGGCCTATGACGAGGCGTTCCGCGGCGTCTTCACCTCGCTCGAGCGGCTGGAGACCCACCTGCAGGAGCGCGTCTACCTCGCCGGCGACCGGATCACCGAGGCCGACTGGCGCCTGCTGCCGACGCTGCTGCGCTTCGACGCCGTCTACCACACCCACTTCCGCTGCAACGGCAAGCGCCTGATCGAGTACCCGAACCTCCTGCGCTACACGACCGACCTCTACAACCAGCCGCACATCGCCGAGACGTTCGCGCTGGAGGAGATCAAGCGCCACTACTACACGACCCACGACGAGCTGAACCCGAAGCGGATCATCCCCGCCGGGCCGCTCGACCTCGGGTTCACTAGCGCCTGAACGACCGTTCCATCTCGCGCTTCATCTCGCGCTCCTTGATCGACTGGCGCTTGTCGCCGACGTCCTTGCCGCGGGCGAGCGCGATCTCGACCTTGGCGCGATTGGAGTCCGCGAAATACATCCGCGTCGGGACGAGCGTCAGGCCCTTCTCCTTGGTCTTGCCGATCAGCCGCTCGATCTCGCGCCGGTGCATGAGCAGCTTGCGCGGGCGCTCGGGCTCGTGGTTCTCGCGCGTGGCGGGGCCGTAGGGCGGGATGTGGACGTTGTGCAGCCACACCTCGCCGTTCTGGATCGCGGCGTAGCCGTCCTTCAGCTGCGCCTTGCCGTCGCGCAGCGACTTCACCTCGGTACCCGTGAGGACCATGCCGGCCTCCCACTTGTCCATCAAGTGGTAGCGGTAGGACGCGGAGCGGTTGGAGGCGATGTCGGCCACCTCTCTATTTTGGCAGGCGCTACTTCACGGTCAGCGTCGCGCGCATGCCGGCGGCCTTGTGGCCGGGCAACGAGCAGTACAGCGTCCAGCGACCTTTGGTCAACTTCCCGCGCCACTCGGCGACCGCGCCCGGAAGCGTCTCCGGAACCGTGGCGGGCCACGCGGAAGCATGCCCGCGCGGCGGAGCGAGCCGCAGGTCGTGCGGGTCCTCGCCGCGGATCGCGAGCTGGACGATCGCCGGCCCGGCGTTGACCGTCGTCCGCGACAGCGTGAAGCGAAACTCGGTCGCCTCGACCAGGACGCGCGCAGGCGCGGCGGCCGAAGCGGGCGCCGCGAGCGCGCCGACGGCGACCGCCGCGGCAACGATCCGGCGCGAAGTGGTCACGTATCCACCTCACAGGTGGATTCGTGACCACTCACTTGAGGATCACCGGGCGGCCGATGCCCCGCGCGTCCGGCAACACGGCCGCCGGGTCGACGCCGAACCAGTCGCCACACAAGGCGCCGTAGACGCCGCGGAAGTCCGAAGTCGCGCGCAGGTTGCCGTCCTTGTCGAGCTGCGACAGGCCCGGGAACTCGCCGACCATCCGGCCCGCAATCCGCGAGCCGATCAAGAATCCGCAGCCGGCCGCGCCGTGGTCGGTGCCCGAGCCGTTCTCCTGGGCGCGCCGCCCGAACTCCGACCACACCAGCACCAGGACGCGGTCGGCGAGCCCGCGCGCTTCGACGTCGCGCTGGAAGGCGAGCAGCGAGTCGAACGTGAGCTGGAGGTTCTTGGGCAGCGACGCAGCCTGGTTGGCGTGCGTGTCGTACGCGCCCGGAGCGTTGATCGAGGCGACGCGGACCGGCAACCCGGCGCCGAGCATCGCCGCAAAGCCAGCGAGCCGCTTCGGGAAGGCATCCGAGGTCTCGGGATAGGCCGCGGCGGGCGTGTAGGCCGGCTTGCCGTCGGCGCCCAGCGGCGCCAGCGCGTCACGCACCCCACCCGCGAACGCCGCCGCCTGCGCGGCCTGCGCGACGGCGGGATCGGCAGAGCCGCGCAGCGCGTGACCGATGTTCGTGAACGCCGGCACCGCCAGGTCCTCCGCGGACCCCCACGCGCCCGGCGTCCAGAAGCCCGAGTCCTCCGGCTTGTTGATCGCCGCGACGGGGTTGCGCGCCGTCGCCAAGGTGGGTGAGAGCTGCCCGTCGAGGGACACGCCCTGCAGCGGGTTGTCCGGCGAGCCGACGCGATCCAGCACCCGCCCGAGCCAGCCGGTCCGGAGATGGGGATCGAGCGCGCCCACCTCCCAGAAATGCCGCGAGGTGAAGTGCGACTGGTCCGCGTTCGTGTAGCCGACCGCGGGCAGCACGGAGACCTTGCCCTCGGCGTGCAGATCGGCCAGAGCAGAAGCCGACGGATGCCACGCCAACCGCGAATCCTCGGTGAACTCCCGCCCACCGTCCACCGCCAAGGTCGGCCGCAACGCCCGATACCGCGGGTCCCCCACCGGCGCCAGCAGCGACAGCGAGTCCACGCCGCCGTCCATGAAGACGCTCAACAACACGGTGCCCGGTCCCGCGGCCTGCGCCTGCGCGACCCCCGTCTCGAACCACGGCGCCTTGGCCAGCGCGCCTGCCCCGTAGACGGCCAGACCCAGCCCCGCCGAGCGCAGCAGGAAGGAGCGGCGGGAGAGCCCGGTGCCGGCCGGCTCGGGCATGCCCGCCTCGATCGCGGGGAGCCCGGCCGACGCGCGGGCGTGTTCGTCGCAACAGTCCATGCTCAGCTCGTCAGGTAGTCGGGCGAGGTGGCGACCAGCATCCGTAGCGCGTTCAGCGCGAGCACGGGCGTCACGGTCTTCTCCCACTTCTCGGTCGCGGTGGCCAACGTGTCGGCCGCGTACTTCTCAAGGCCGGCGCGAACCGTCGAAGAGATCGCCGGCGAGCCCCAGAACGCGACCGCCTCCGAGACCAGCTCGGCGGGCGCGTTCGGCACGTTCGGCGCGTCCTTCTCGGGGTCCAGCCGTGCGGGCTCGCAGATGTACTGCGCCATCTGCCAGCGGGCGCGGAAGGTCGCCGTGTCCAGCCAGCGCGTGTCGTCCCACCCGCTCACGTTGGGCGGCAGGAACAGGTACTGCCCCGCGCCGTCGCACAGCCACGCCCACGCGTCGGTGTCGATCCCGCGGCCGACCGCGCGCAGCATCCCCGCGGCCTGCACGACCGGCGGCTTGACCATCCGCTTCCCGCCCGCGTACAGGTCCGGGTGGGCGAGGATCACCTCCAGCAGCGGCCGCACCTCGCGTCCGCCCGCGACGTACATCCGCGAGAGCGCCTTGACCGTCGACGGCGACGGCTTCGACGGGATGAAATACGACCACAGCTTGGTGACCATGAACTCGGGATGCCGGCGATGGCGGGTGACCAGCCGCACGCCCTCCTGCCAGCCGAACTTCCCGCGCTTGCGGTAGATGCGCTTGGCGCCCGCGTCGTGGAACTTCTGGTCGAAGCGGAAGCGCGTCGGGCCGGAGTCCTTCCAGTCGTTGCGAAAGCCGGTGAACGCGCGGGCGAGCTGGCGGACGTCGCCCTCGCTGTAGCCGTGCCCGGCGCCGAGACAGAACAGCTCCTGCAGCTCGCGCGCGTAGTTCTCGTTGACGTCCCAGCGGTTGTTGGACGTGCCGTTGAGCCACAGCAGCATCGCCGGGTCGCGGGTGATGTCGAGCGCCAGCTCCTCGAAGTTGCCCAGCGCGTGGCGGCGCAGCAGCGTGTTCTGCTGCAGCATCAGCCGCTGCGGCACGCCGGACTTCGACGTCGCGAACCAGTCGTGCCAGACGAGCGTCATGCGCTCGACGAGCGGCGCCTCGGTGCGGACCATGCGATCCAGCCACCACAGGTGGTCGTGGCCCCAGGCGTCCTTGGGCGCGAGCGCGCCCTTGCCGTCGGTCGGGTTCGGCCCGCTCAGCCGCTTCGAACCCGGACGTGTGAGCGACCGCACCGCGCCATGCAGGCCCAGCTTCGCGAGCGTCTCCGCCTGCCCGGGCTTGGGCCCGAAACCGGCGCGCCACAACAGCCGCGCGGCCTGTTCGGGACCGAAGGCGCCACGATAGGACGGAATTCCCACACAAGGCAGATCGGCAGGTCCCACGCCAGAGTTGAGACCCGCGACCCATGGTCATACGCGCCGCGCGGACCTACTGTCGAGCCCACGATGCGCGACGAGCGCGGACAAACCGCCGCCGAGTACCTGGGGATCCTGCTGCTCGTCGCGGCGGTCATCGCCGCCCTGGTCCTGATCCAGCCCGCGCCCGCGATCGCCGGCGGCATCAAGCACGCGATCTGCTCGATCCTGCAGCAGGACTGCGACGCCGCCGCGCCGACGCAGCCCGGCCAGCCCGGCGTGGGCGACAGCGACCTCGACGGCCCGTCGCTCACCGATCACCCACTCGGAGTCCTCCCCTTCCCCGGCTCGGCCACCGTCACCTGCACCTACGACGAGCGCGACCCGGAGAAGTGCATGCCCAAGGGCGGGCCCGGCGTGTCCGTGCAGGCCAGCGGCGAGATCAAGGTCGAGCGCACGCCGACCGCGATGGACGCCAACGGCTGCCCGTGGCAGAACCTCTCGGTGCAGACGAAGCTCCAGCTCAGCGCCAACGCCGAGGCCAAGGGCGCCAAGGCCGGCGGGTCATTGAGCGGGTATCTCGGCCAGAGCTCGACCTACCAGGTGACCGTCGATCCCGGCCAGGCGGACGACATCGCCGACGGCAAGCGCCCGCCGCCCAACCCGGTCGACCCGACCACGATCCACAACGGCGAGAGCGTCCAGCTCACCGAGGACACCTACGCGGGCATGAACGCCAAGGCGTCCTACCGCGCGATCCAGGTCGAGCTGGGCTACGACGAGGGGCACCGCGTGTCCAGCGGCGTCAAGCGCATCAGCCCGACGACGGTGCGGGTCCTCGTCGGCGACTCGGACTTCGTCAAGCAGGCGCTCAAGCTCGGCGTCGGCTACAAGGACGTCGCGCTCTCGCTCGGCAACAGCAAGGACCTCGCCGACGGCAAGCTGCACGCGGTCGACATCGACATCTCAAACCAAGCCGGTTGGGACGCCTACCAGGCGTTCCTGAGCTCCGGCAAGCTCCCGAAGGAAGGCACGCCGGGCACGGTCAACCCGACGAAGGCCGAGACCCTCGTCTACACCGACGTCACGAGCCTCGAGGCCAAGCTCGGCGGCCTCAAGCTCGGCGGGCGCGTCGGCAGCTCCGAGGGTCGCGTGACCGAGACCCACAACGCCGACGGCACGACCGACACGGTCGCGTTCGCCCGCTACAACGACGTCGGCATCGCCGTGACGACGAAGAAGGACGCCGACGGCAACGTCGTCGGCACCCCCACCCGGTCGCTGCTGCTGCAGAACGTCGACCCCTCGCTGACGGGCGGCATCATCCAGGCCACGGGCGGGAAGGCGCCGGACGACCCCGGCCACGACATCCGCCTGGACTTCACCGAGGACCAGCTCGAGACGCTGCGCCAGGTCGCCCTCACCCGCCTCGCCGACAAGGTCGCGATGAACCGCGGCCGCCGCCCCTCCAACGACGAGATCGCCCAGTCGCTGCGCGACAACCACGGCATCGTCAAGATCGACGGCGTCTCCTACGACTTCGGCGGCGTCGAGTCACTGCTCGGCGCCGCGAGCACCCCCGAGGAGGCGCTGATGGCGCTCTACCGCGGCGGGGCGAGCTCCGGCGCCGTCGCCCAGGCGCTCGAGCTGATGCTGCTCGACAGCGGCAAGCAGCTCGACATCGTCAACGTCCCGAAGTGCTGACGGCCTCCGCGAATACGGCGGTGTGACGGTCGACGTCCGCGGCGGTCGTCGTGGGCGCCATCAACGCCATGTTGTGAAACGGCGTCAGCAGCACGCCGCGGTTGAGCGCGAACAGGTGCAGGTAGCGCTCCAGATCGGGATCGGAGGCGAGGTGCGCCTGCGTGCCGTTGCGGGCAGGCGCGGCTTCGAAGCGATATTCGGCGCGGCAGCCGAGCTGGGTCACGTTCCACTCCCGCTCGCCGAACCCGGCGCGGACGCCGTCCGCGAACCGCGCGGCGAGCGGGATCGTGTGCTCCCACACGTCGTCGGTCAGCACGGAGCCGAGCGTCGCCCGCATCGCGGCGAGCGAGAGCGCGTTGCCCGCCAGCGTCCCACCCACCCCGCCCGTGTCCTCGTAGTCGGCCTCGACCGCGGCGAGCATCCGTTCCTCGACGTGCGCCGACAGGCCGAGCGCGCCGCACGGCACGCCGCCGCCGATCGCCTTGCCGATCGTCAGCAGGTCCGGCTCCAGGTCCCACGCCCGCGTGCACCCGCCCGGGCCGGCGGAGAAGGTGTGCGTCTCGTCGATGATCAGCAGCGTGCCGTAGGTCGAGCACAGCGCCCGCAGCGCGTCGTGATAGCCGTCGTCCGGCAGGACGATGCCCATGTTGGTCATCGCCGGCTCGGCCAGCACGCACGCGATGTCGCCGCTCGCCAAGGCCAATTCCAGCGCGTCGACGTCGTTGAACTCGATCGCCGTCGTGGTCTGCGCGACGTCGACCGGCGGCCCCACATTGCCCGCGCGCGAGACCGTCACGCCGCCCTCGCCCACCGCGAACGCCTCGTCGACGGACCCGTGGTAGCAGTAGGAATAGACGAGCACGCGCGGCCGGCCGGTGAGCATGCGGGCGATCCGCAGCGCCGTCCGGTTGGCGTCCGTCGCGGTCAAAGTGAAGAGCCAGCGAGGGAGCGTGAAGCGCCGCGTCAGCTCCTCCCCCACCCACGCCGCGTCCTCGGTCGGCAGCATCGTGGTGATCCCGCGCGGCGCGCGCAGGACCTCGAGCACCGGCGCCGGCGAATGGCCCGCCATCGCGCCGGTGTCGCCGAGGCACAGGTCGACGAACTCGACGCCGTCCGCGCAGGTCACGCGCGACCCGCTGGCTGACTCGACGGCGACCGGATACCCACCCGCCCAGAGCATCATCCACGGCATCGGCACCCCGCCGAACAGCGACCCCCGCGCCCGCTCGTGCAGCGCCGCGCAGCGCGGGTGCAGCTCCCTGAACCGGTCCAGTTCCACGTCGAGCATGCGCGGAGTTCTACTGTGCCGCGCCATGGGAGCATGGGGAGAAGGCGTTCTGGAGAACGACGCGGCGCTCGATTGGCTCGGCGAGCTCGAGGAACAGCCACAGATCCAGACGGTGACGTTCGCACTGTCGGACGCCGCAGGGACGGACGACTACCTCGCGGCCAGCGCCGGCTGCGAGGCACTGGTGGCCGCCGAGCTGGTGGCCTACGCGCTTGGCCGCCCGCCGAGCGAGCCGGAGGAGCGCCTCGCCACGCTCGCCGACGAGCTGGCCGGCCTGCGCGAGCACGCGAACCTCGCGGTGCGCGCGGTGGCGATCGTCGCCGACGCCGATCATTCGGAGCTCACCGACCTCTGGACCGAGGACGGTCCCAATGCTGACTGGGACGCGGTGCTCGCCGACCTGCGTTCCCGCCTCGGTTAGAGCTCGACGGGCAGGAGGTCGACGCGGCCGCGGATCGCGTCGACCTTTTCGACCTGCACGCGCACGGGGTCCCCGAGCCGCAGGCGCTTGCCGGAGGACGCGGCGATCAGCGCGGTCTCGAGCTCGTTGAGGTTCCAGTAGTCGCCGCGCAGGTTGCGCACGGCGAGCATGCCCTCGAAGCCGTCGAAGGCGACGAACGCGCCCGCGTTGATCACGCCGATCACCTCGCCCTCGAGCTCCTGGTGGAAGGCGCGCTCCTCGAAGAGCTTGCGCTCGAGCAGGAACGCGCGGGCGATGTTGTCGGCGGTGCGCTCGATGCTCATCGCGTCGCGCTCGCGCGCCGAGCACCACTCGCCCGCCGCTTCGAGGTCGGACGCGCGCACGGTGGCCTCGCCCGCGCCGATCGCGTTCAGCAGCGCCCGGTGCACGATCAGGTCGGGGTAGCGGCGGATCGGCGAGGTGAAGTGGCAATAGCGCTCCGAACGCAGGCCGTAGTGGCCGAGGTTGCGCGGCGAGTAGCGGGCCTGCTTCAAGGACCGCAGGACGAGCGACGTGAACGCGGCGCGGCCGTGCCCGCGGCGGCGCACCTCGGCGTCGACCAAGTGCGCGGCCTCGCTCACCAGCTCTCCCGCCTGGTCGGGGGTGAGGTGCTCCGGCGTGGGTGGCGTGGGAACGTCCAGGGACGCCAGCTGCTCGATCAGGCGCTGCACGCGGGGCGGGTCCGGCGGCTCGTGGATGCGAAACAGCGCGGGCAGCTTGCGCGCCTCCAGCAGGCCCGCGACCGCCTCGTTGGCCGCGATCATCAGGAACTCGATCAGCTTGTGCGACTCGGTCTGCTCGGAGGGCAGGAGGGTCTCGACGTGCCCGTCGCGTGAGAAGCCGAACTCGGGCTCGCTCGACTCGACCGCCAGCGCGCCCCGCTGCTCACGCGCGTCGGCCAAGGCGGCAGCGACCTTGCGGGCGGCGGCGAGCGGCTTCGCCCACGGGTCAAGCGCCTGTTCCTCACCGGCGAGGATGCGGTCCACGCGCGGGTAGTCGAGGCGCTCGTCGGAGCGGATGACCGAGCGGTGAAACGCGGTGCGCCGCACCTTCGCGCCCACGAACTCCAGCTCGACCGTCACGGTCAGCCGGTCCTCGCCCGGCACCAGCGAGCAGGCGCGGTTGGACAGCGCCTCGGGCAGCATCGGCTCCACCAGGCCCGGCACGTAGACCGAGTTCGCGCGCCGGAACGCCTCGCGGTCGAGCGCCGATCCGGGCTTCACGAACGCCGAGACGTCGGCGATGTGCACCCACACCCGCACCGCGCCGTCCTCCAGCTCCTCGGCGGAGATCGCGTCGTCGAAGTCGCGCGCCGTCGGCGGGTCGATGGTGAACGTCGTGAGGTCGCGGAAGTCCGTGCGGCCCTCGCTGTCGGCCTCCGACGCCATCACGCGCGCCTCGCGCTCGACGAGCGGATCGAAGCGCCGGCGCAGGCCGCGATGGACGAGCAGCGCGTCGAGCACGTCGCGGGCGACGTCGGGGCGGCCGATCCGCCGCTCGATCCGCCAGCGTCCCCCTTTTCCGGGCACGACCTGGACGAGGTCGCCCACCCGCACACCGCCCTTGGGCTTGTCGGCATTGACCCAGTTGCCGTGCTCGAAGAGCGGCGTCACCCGCCCGCTGCGCTCCAGCACCCCGACGAACGAGGCGCTCTGCCTCACTCGTCGGCCACCGTCTTGAGCGCCGTCTGCAGCGCCTCGTCCTTCGGCGTCTTGGGGTTGTCGGTGGCCTGGATGTCGGGCGTGATGCCCGCGCCCCGGCGCACGCCCCCGCCGCCGAGGTTGCGTCCGGTCGGCGTGAAGTACTCGCCCACCGTGATGTCCAGCGCGCCGCCGTTGGACAGCGACTCGATCTCCTGGAAGACCCCCTTGCCGAACGTGCGCGTCCCGACGACCTTCGCCCGCTTGCGGTCCTGCAGGGCGCCGGTGACGATCTCCGACGCCGACGCCGAAGCCCCGTCGACGAGCACCACGACCGGGATCGACGACTTGATCGCCCCGCCCTCGGCGTTGTAGACCCGCTCGGGCCGCGCTCGGCCCTTGGTCGAGACGACGCGCCCATCGGGCAGGAAGACCGACGCGACCGTCACCGCCTCGTTCAGGAGCCCGCCGCCGTTGTGGCGCAGGTCGAGCACGACGCCCTTCGCCCCCGCCTTGAGCTGCTTGTTGACCGCGTCCTTGACGTCCGTGCCCGAGCCCGACGTGAAGCCGGCCAGCCGCACCCACGCGATCTCCTTGCCGTCGGCGCGCTGCAGCTCGCTCTGCACGATCGGGATGTCGACCTTGGCGCGCTTCATCGTCAGCTTGCGCCCGTCCTGCAGGGTGATCGTGACCGACGAGCCCGCCGGGCCCTTGATCAGCGCCGTCGACTGGTCCGACGTCTTGCCCGCCAGCGACTTGCCGTTGACCGAGACGATCACGTTGCCGACCTTCAGGCCGCTCTCCTTGGCCGGCGAGTCGTCGTAGACCTCCTCGACCCGCAGGCCCTCCTTGACCTCCTGCACGGACATGCCGACGCCTTCGAACTGGCCCTCGGTGTCAAGTTGGAATGACGCGTAGTCCTTGGGCGAGAAGTAGTGCGAGAACTGGTCCTGCAGCGACTCGACCGCGGCCGTGAGCGAGGTGTTCAGGAGCTGCTTGCGATCGATCTTGCGGTAGTAGTCCGCCTGGATCGTGTCGATCGCCTCCTCGTAGAGGCGCCCGTCGCTGTCGCTGACCAGCGCGTTGCGCGCGAACGACGGCAACGTGTTGGGGTGCCCGCCGAGGTAGATGCCCAGGACGAGGGCGATGGGGATCAGGACGGCGAGAAACCCAATCCCTGGAATGCTGCGGCGGCGCATATGCGGCGCCTCACGGTACCGCGCGAATGTCAGCTCGAACTAAGCGGCAGCTCGAACCACACCCGCGCTCGCTCGTCGCGGTCGGCCGCCCAGCGCGAGGCGAGCCGGTCCGTGAAGCGCAACCCCCAGCCGCGATCGGAATCCGGCGGTCGCGGCGGGGGATCGAACCCCGGGCCCGGGTCGAGCACCTCCACACGCAATACACCGTCGCCCAGAGCGATGCGCACCTCCAGGTCTCCCGCCTCCTCCACGTGCTCGACGGCGTTGGCGACCAGCTCGGACAGCAACAGGCGGGCGTTCTCGAACACGCCGGGGTCGACGTCCGCGCGGACGCGCTCGAGAAGCAGGCGCGCTCGCGACGCTGAACTGGGTGACTTCGGAAGCGCAGTCGAGTAGAACACGTGATCACAGAGCGGGTACCCCCCGTACCCGGAGTACAGCCGTGGTTCCATTCGCACTAGAGCGCCAACTTGCCTCCGGCACCGCCCGCATCGTGGTTCGCGGAGAGCTCGACCTGTCCACCGGCCCGCGCGTCGCGGAGGAGATCCGGCACGCCGAGGCGGCCAAGCCGGACTCGCTGATCCTCGATCTGCGCGAGGTCACGTTCTTCGATTCCACCGGCCTGCAGCTGGTGCTCGACGCCGACGTCCGGGCACGTGAAGAGGGCCGCGCGCTGATCGTGCTCCCCGGCGACGGCGAGCCCCGCCGCATCCTCGAGCTCGCCGAGGTGGCCGACCGGCTCCGTCTGGAGGAGTAGCGGTGCGGGCGTTGATCGCCGAGCCGGACGCCACGCGTCGCGCCGCGCTCGAAGCCGAGTTGCTGCGCCACGGCTACGAGATCGAGCTGCGCGACGCCGCTCCCGCGTCCGCCGACGGGTTCGACCTGATCTGCCTCGGCGGCGAGGACGCGCTCGCGGCGTGCCGGGCGCTGGCCCCGTCGCAGGCCATCGTCATCCTCGTGGGCGACCTCGATTGCGGGGAGATCGTGCACTTCGTCGGCGTGCAGCTCGGCGTCGGCGCGTACCGCGCGGAGCACCGGCACCTCGTGCGCGAGCAGACCGCACGGGTCGCCGCGCAGACCGCGGAGCGCCGCAGCGCGTTCCTCGCCGAGGCGAGCCCGCTGCTGGACGCGTCGCTCGATCTCCGCTCCACCCTGGACTCGCTGACGCGCCTCTCGGTCCCGTTCCTGGGCGACGTCTGCATCGTCGACGAGATCCACCTCAACGACGTCCGCCGGCTCGCCGCGGCCGCCGCGGACCCGGTGGTCGAGCGGATCGTGCGCGACCTTCCCGCGCGCTACCCCGTCGATCCGGACGATCCGATCGCCCGCGTGGTCGAGTCGGGCCGCGCCGAGATCCTGACCGGGGCGGGAGCGGGCGTGTTCGGTCCCGCCGTGGATTCCGGGCACCTGCAGGCCGCGTTCGGCCGCGCCGCGATGCTCGTGCCGCTGAAGGCCCGCGGGCACATCATCGGCATCGTCGTGTTCGTCTCGCTCGATGCGGCGCGGCGCTACGACATGGACGACCTGCTGCTCGCCGAGGACCTCGCCCGCCGCGCCGCGCTCGCGCTCGACAACGCGCGGCTCTACGAGGACCTGGGCGGCGTGGCGCGGGCGTTGCAGGCCGCGCTGCTGCCGCAGCGGCTGCCCGACCTCGTGGGTGTGGAGCTCGCCGCCCGCTTCCGCCCCGCCGGCGACGGCAGCCTGATCGGCGGCGACTTCTACGACGTGCTGCCGTTCGACGGCGGCGTGGATCTCGTGATCGGCGACGTCACCGGCAAGGGCGCCCGCGCGGCCGCGCTGACGTCGCTCGTCCGCCACACGGTCCGCACCGCCGCGCGCTACGAGGACCGTCCCAGCCAGGTGCTCGACGTGGTCAACCGGACATTGCTCTCCGAGCGCTCCGAGCACGGCGGCCGCTACTGCACCGTCGCGTTCTGCCGCCTGGAGCTCAACGGCTCGGCGCGGGCGACGATCTGCTGCGCCGGGCACCCGATGCCGATGGTGATGCGCGGCTCAGGCGCGGTCGACCACGTCGGCCGGCCGGGCTCGGTGCTCGGCTGGGTGGACGATCCGAAGCTGCTCGACATCGACTTCGAGCTCGCGCCGCACGAGTCCCTCGTGCTCTTCACCGACGGCGTGACCGAGGCGCGCACGACCGGCGACGCGTACGGCCTCGGCGGGCTGGAGTCCCTGCTGCGCGAGGCGGCGGGCGACGACGCGGCGGGCGTCGCCGCGCGCGTGGACCAGGCCGCGGCGCTCGCCGGTGAGCGCCGCGACGACGTTGCCGTCCTCGTTGCTAGACGCGGAGGAACTTCCGCAGGCTGAGGCCGGAGCCCAGCGCGGAGACGGCGATCCCGGAAGCCAGGAGCAGGCCGATCAGGAGCCGGAAGTCGATCGTGTTCGGCGTCGCGATCAACGCGAAGTCCTTCGCCAGCGGGTCGACGATCGCGATCTTGGCGACCACGAGCAGCAGCACCGCGAGCAGGCCGCCGGCCGCGCCGACGATCACCCCTTCGAGCACGAACGGCCAGCGGATGAACCAGTCGGTCGCGCCGACCAGCTTCATCACCTCGACCTCGCGGCGGCGGGCGTAGAGCGAGAGGCGGATCGTGTTGGCGATCAGCAGCACCGAGGCGATGCCGAGCAGGCCGAGCAGGAGCGCCATCGTGAGCTTCACCACGCGGGTCACCGAGAGGATCTTGTTGGTGTCCTCCTCGCGGTTCTTGACCTCGTCGATCGCCGGGTCGACGACCGTCGTCCCGCCGCCCGGGGCCTGCGGCGCGAGCGCGTCCTTGATCTTGCCGATGTCGTCCGGCTTGACCGGGGTGATCCGGTAGCTGTCGGGCAGCGGGTTGGAGCCGAGCAGCTCGTAGGCCTTCGGGTTGCGCTTCTTCTCGGTCCGCAACGCCTGCGCCTTGGAGATGAACACGACGTCCTTGATCATCGTGTCGCCCCGCAGCAGCCGGCCGACGCGATCGATGTCCGTCTGCTTGACGCCATCCTTGAGGTAGACGTCGGCGATCACCTTGCCGCGGACCTCGTTGGCCGCGCCGGTGGTCGCCTGCACGACCGGGAGGAAGACGCCGAGCACGAGCACGGTGACGAGCACCGTGGCCATCGCGGCGAAGCTCGGGATCGCGTTGCGCTTGAGCGCCCGCAGCGCCTCGCGCAGGAAGAAGATCGGCCTCATCCGAGTGCGCCCCGCATGCGGATCGCGAACTCGCGCGTGTTCTCGCGCGCCGCGTACGCACCGGCCTGCTCGTCACGGACGATCTTGCCGTCGGCGAGCTCGATCACGCGCCGGCGCATCTTGTCGACCATCGCCACGTCGTGGGTGGCGACCAGGACCGAGGTGCCGGTCTGGTTGATCCGGTAGAGCAGCTGCATGATCCCGATCGACGTCTCGGGATCGAGGTTGCCGGTCGGCTCGTCCGCGATCAGCAGCGGCGGGTGGTTCACAAACGCGCGCGCGATCGCCACGCGCTGCTGCTCGCCGCCGGAGAGCTGGTCGGGATAGTTGTGCAGCTTGGTGCTCAGACCCGTCAGGCGCAGGATGTCGGGCACCTTGTCGCGGATCTCGCGCCGGCCACCGCCCGTGACCTGCAGCGCATACGCGACGTTCTCGTAGACGGTGCGGTTCGGGAGCAGCTTGTAGTCCTGGAAGATCACGCCGAGGTTGCGCCGGTAGTACGGCACGCGCTGGCGCGGGATCTTCTGCAGGTCGCGGCCGGCGACGCGGATCTCGCCCTCGGTCGGATCGAGCTCCTTGATCAGGAGCTTCATCGCGGTCGACTTGCCGGAGCCGGAGTGGCCCACGATGAAGACGAACTCGCCCGGGAAGATGTCGAAGGACACGCGGTCGAGCGCGACGTCGGTCGCGCTGTAGCGCATCTCCACCCCGCTGAAGGACACCACCGCGCCGGTGGCGGGCGGGTGATTCGCGGAGGTCGGGCGATGCGGGTCGTCGCGGTGCCGGCGACGACGCAGATGTCGTTCAGTGGCTGCCATGCGTCTCGGTCGAGGGTACGAGGCAGGGTTCGCTGGACACGCAAGGTTCCCTGCAATCGGTGTCGAGTAGGCTCATCTTCTATGGCGCGCATCGAGTCCTCCTCCCTGCCGAACGGGCTTCCGCTGCACAGCGTTGAGCTGCCCACGCGCTCTACGACGGTGCTCGTGGCGTTCGACGCGGGCGCGCGCACGGAGCGCTCCGAAGAGAACGGGATGGCCCATTTTCTTGAGCATCTGGTGTTCAAGGGCGGCCAGAAGTACGACGACTACCGCAAGGTCAACCAGACCGCGGAGACGATGGGCGCGGTCCTGAACGCGTACACGTCGCACGATCTCGTCGCGTTCCACATCACCTGCCGCGCCGAGGTGGCGACCGAGGCGATCGACCTGCTGACCGACTTCGTCGGCCGCCCGAAGATCGACGCCGAGGAGCTCGACCGCGAGCGCGGCGTCGTGATCCAGGAGATCGCGCGCGCGCAGGACCAGCCGTCGGTGCTCGCCGAGCACCTGATCGACCGCGCCGCATTCGGCGATCACCCGCTCGGGCGCCCCGTCCTGGGTCCCGAGGAGCACCTGCGCACGTTCTCGCGCGATGCGATCCTCAGCTTCCGCCGCCGCCAGTGGGTGGGGTCGCGCGGGGGCGCGTTCCTGGTGGGCAACCTCGATCACCTGCCGGAGAACTCCGAGATGGCCGAGCTCTTCGGCCGCTTCCCGTCGATCTCCTCCAACGGCGGGTCCGAGCCGGCGCCGGCCTTCGCGCCGACCACGCTGGTGGAGTCGCGCGAGTCCGCCCAGTCGCACCTGCGGATGTCCTACCGCCCGCAGATCGATCCGCGCGCGCCCGCCGACCGCGCCGCGCTGAGCGTCTACTCGACGCTGCTGGGCGGGTCGATGGGCTCGCGGCTCTTCGACGAGATCCGCGAGCAGCGCGGCCTCGCGTATTCGGTCTACGCGCTCGATCACTCCTTCGCCGACGTGCCGATCCTGCAGCTCTCCGCCGGCCTGGACTCGACGAAGTGCATCGAGGCGTTCAAGCGCATGGGCGAGATCGTCGACGAGCTGCGCAGCGACGGGCCGAGCGAGGAAGAGGTCGAGCGCGCCCGCGCGTACGCCGCCGGCCGCCGGGTGCTCGCGTTCGAGAACACCAACGCCGTCGCCCGCCACGCCGCGTCCCAGACCGTCGTCTTCAGCCAGAACATCGATCCCGACAAGGCGATCGCCGCCCTGGACGCGGTCACCTACGACCAGGTGGTCGAGGTCGCCCGCGGGATCTCCGAAGAGCGCTCGATCGCCTGCGTCGGACCCCATACACAAGACGAGTTCTCATAACGAACGCTTGCTGGTTGGCCCTTCGTGGGCCACAATGGTTGTCGGGTGAACTTCGAGGAGCTCAACCACCGCGAGCTCGAGCGGTACGTCCGCCGCGTCTCGGACCGGTGGCCACTCGACCGCGCCCTGCTGGGCGGGGCGCGCGTCGCTGACCTGCGCGGGGCCGGCGCCCAGCGCGAACGCGGCCCGGAGTACGTGGTCGTGCTCGTCTCCGAGCACTTCGACGGCGTGCCCTGGCTCGAGCGCGTCTACGTCACCGGCACGCTGTGGGACGCCTACGAGATGGGCGCTCCCGCCGACATGCACGCCTACACCGCGGCGGAGTTCGAACGTCGCCGCGAGAACCTCCCCGCCGTGCGCGACGCGGCGGAGTGGGGCCTAGAGCTCCTCCCCGAGCACGCTTAGCGCAGCCTGCGCGCGCCGACGTAGTGCGCGCCCCAGTAGGCGTCGTCCGTCGCGTGCTCGATCACTCCCGCGTTCGTCGCTGACACCACGGTGCGCTTCCCGGTCGCGATGCCGACGTGCGAAGCGCCGGCGCCGGCGGTGCTGAAGAAGACGAGGTCGCCGCGGCGGATGTCGTCGCGCTCGACGGGGTGTCCCAGCGCGGCCTGGCCCTGCGAGGTGTGCGGGAGCTTGACGCCGGCGGCGCGCGCGTAGGCGTACGCGGTCAGCCCCGAGCAGTCGAACGCGTCCGGGCCGCTCCCGCCCCAGGCGTAGCCGTCGCCGATCTGCGCTTCAGCGACCCTGACGACGTCGCCTTCCTCCTGCGCTTGCGCCGCCCGCGCTTGGGAGCGCATGGCGAGTGCGCGGGCGGTCGCCGCCTGCGCCGCGCGGTCGACTTCTCTCTCGACGGGCACGACCGGCAACTCGGGCACTGGTAGTGGCGCGGCGCTCGCCCCGGCGCGCGGCAACGCGCACGCGATCAGCGCGGTCAACGGGACGAGCCGCCGCCAATGGCGGGGCATCGAAAACGTGTCCTTTCGGTGGCGGGCCCGAGCGCGAAGACGCGCTGACCATCGGGCCAGGAACAGCGATTCACCGTAGCAGCAGGGACTTTGCATGAACCGCCGTCCGAACCAAGACTCCAGCCCGAACCACCTGCAACTTCCGTGCGTAACGCCAGGCGACACTCGCGTGTCGCAGGGGCATGCCGATACCTTCGCCTTCGTCCGTACTGCTGCGCACCCAGTCCGACGAGCGGCTGGTGTCGCTCGCCCGTGGGGGGAGCGAGCGGGCGTTCGAGGCGATCGTCGAGCGCTACCGCGGGCCGCTCCTGCGCGCCGCACGGCGCTATCTGCCCGAGGCGCGGGCCGAGGATGCGCTGCAGCAGGCGTACATCGCGGCCTGGAGCGCGCTGCAGCGCGGCGACGACGTGCGCGACCTGCGCGCGTGGCTCTACCGGATCGTCCACAACACCGCGCTCAATCAGCTGCGCGTCTCCGGGTACGACTACGCCGAGCTCGAGGACTCGCTGACCGGCACGGACGCCCCGCAGGAGGAGATGGAGCGCCGCGCGGTGGTGCGCCAGACGCTCACGGGCCTCGCCGCCCTGCCCGACCGCCAGCGCGAGGCGCTCCTGCGGATCGCGATCGAGGGTCGCTCGCAGGAGGAGGTCGCGCGCGAGCTGGGCGTGACCGAGGGCGCGGTGCGCCAGCTCGTGCATCGTGCGCGGATGACGCTGCGGGCCGCGGCGACCGCGGTCGTCCCGCTTCCGCTGGCCCAGCTGGCGGCCGCTGCGGGCGGCGGCGGAGCGGGGCCGCCGACCGCCGAGCGGCTCGCCGAACTGATCGCCGGCACCGGAGCGGGTGCGTCCGCCGTCAAGGCGGGTGTGGTCGCCGTCCTGGCGACGAGCACCGCGGCGGTCGCGGGCCCGTCGATCGTCACGTCCGGCGCCGAGCCCAACACGCACCGCGCGGCGCCGGTCTCGGCGCCCGTCGCCGCCCCGCAGGATCCCGGCGGCACGCACATCCTCCCGGTCGCGACGTCGACCGCCACGCCGACCGCGACCGCCCACCACGAGAGCGCGCGCAGCGGGAAACGGACGACCCCGCGCCGGCGCCCGCGCGCAGAGGCCAAGACGCCGGGCACGGCGGCGACCCGGCCGCGCGCGACGGCCACGCCGACCGCGCGTGCGACCGCCACGCCGGCGCCGACCGCGAGCGCCGACGACCATTCCGGCTCGGGCTCCGACGATCACTCGGGCTCCGGATCGTCCGGCTCGGGCAGCGATGACCACTCGGGCTCGGGATCGTCCGGCTCGGGCTCCGACGACTCGTCCGGCTCGGGCTCATCCGGCTCCGGCTCGTCGGGCTCCGGCTCGTCGGGCTCCTCCGGATCGTCGGGCTCCGGTTCGAGCGACTCGTCCGAATCCGGCCCGGGGTCGCTGTCCTCCGGTCCCGGCCCGGGCCCCACCCCCACCGCGACCCCCACACCCGCCCCGACGACCTCCGGGTCCTCCGGCGGCCCCGGCCCCTCCGGGAGCTCGGGCGGCTCCGGCTCGTCGGGTTCGGGCTCCTCCGGCGGCTCAGGCCACGGGGGCCACGGCGGCGACAATTGACCATCCGTCGATCCTCACGCCGCCGGATTGCAACCCCGGCGCGCTTCGGCCGATCACCGGGGCATGCGAACCCTCGTCCGAACGATCAGCGCCATCGCCCTCGCCGCGCTGGTGGCTCTGGTCCCCGCGGCTGCCGCCTCCGCCAAGAAGCCCAAGGCCGCCGCCTGGGCGAAGCAGCATGACCTGAAGGGCGCCTGGCGCTCGAAGGACGCCGACAAGGACGGCGTCAAGAACTTCGCCGAGTTCAAGCTCGGCACCGACCCGCGCAAGGCCGACACCGACAAGGACGGCCTCAAGGACGGCGACGAGGTCGAGTCCGCCAACGACCCGCTCGACGCGGATACCGACGGCGACGGCATCAAGGACGGCTCCGAGCACGCCGGCGTCGTCACCGCCTTCGACGGCGACACGATCACGATCAAGCAGTTCAAGGGCCCGGCGATCACCGCGACGATTGACGACAGTTGCGGCGTCACCGCCGACGACTCCTCGCTCGACGACGGCACCGTCGACTCCAGCGAGTCCGACTGGAGCGACGACGACTCCGGCGACGACCCGACGGCCGACACCTCGACCGACGACAGCTCCGAGGTGGATCTCGGCGACGACACCGCCGTCGGCTGCGACTTCGACGAGGTCGAAGAGGGCAGCGTCCTCACCCAGGCCACGTTCGAGACCAGCGACGGCGAAACCGTCGTCACCGGCCTCGAGGTCGCCTGACCCGCTTCAGCCGCGCAAGGTCACGACCCTGGTCGTGGCCTTGCCGGACGAGGGCGCGGCGCTGATCCGCACCCGCACGTGGGTGACCTTGCGCAGCAGACTGCGCCCCGCGGAGCCCACCTTCACCCGCACGCTGCCCGAGTGCCCGGCGGCGACCGAGTAGGACGCTGAGCCGATCGTCACGGTCTTGCGTGACTTGCCCACCTTGACCTTGGACGCGGTCCGCAGGGTCAGCTTGCCGCGACACCGCTCGCCGCCGGCCTTGCAGTGCAGCTTCACCGTGATCCGCGACTTGCTCACGCTCAGTTTCGAGGAGCTGATGCTCGGCACCGGGACGGGCGCGGAGCCGGGCGGCGGCGCGGCGACCCCGGAGCGCTCGACGGCCTCGCACAGCGAGCCCGGATCCTGCGGGACGACGTCGAGCTCGTCGACGATCGCCGTGTCGGCTCCCGGCCCGCAGTTGAGCTGCTCGCGGACGCCGTCGCGCGCGTCGACCGTGTCGTTGCCCGCCACCGAGATGTAAAAGCCGGACCCCGACCCTTCGCCCGACAGGGAATCCAGCCCCGGACCGCCGGTGATCGTGTCGTCGTTGCCGCCGCCGGAGATCGTGTCGTTGCCGTCGCCGCCGTCGATGGTGTCGTTGCCGTTGGCGCCGTCGATGACGTCGTCGCCGCCGAGGCCGGAGAGGACGTCGGCCGACTCGCTGCGCATCTGGACGCTGTTCGGACCGTCGGTGCCGGTGAAGTGGATCGACGGTGCGGTGCTGACGCCCTCCAGGTTCTCGAGGTCCGCCCCGTAGTTGTCGGCTTCACCGGCGAAGCCGTCGTCGGCGACGCCGTCGAAGGTCGCCGTGATCGGCCCGTTGCCGCCCGACGCCGCGTCGAGCCAGAGCGAGTCGCTGCCGGGGCCGCCGGTGACGACGTCGCCCGATCCGGCGTCGTCTTCGTCCGGTTGCAGCCTGTCGTTGCCCGGCCCGCCGTCGAGCAGGTCCGCGCTGCCCTGGCTCTGGAGGTCGTCGTTCCCGTCCTCGCCGTAGAACTGGACGCTGTGACCGGCGGCGTGATCGTTGCTGGACTCGGCGATGTCGTTGCCGTCGCCGAGATGGACGATCACCGTCGGGTTCGCCCCGGCCGCGTCGCAGTGCCCGCCCAGCCCGTCCACGACGCAGCCCGGCCCGGGCACGATGTCCACGTGGTCGTCGAACTTCGGCACGTAATCCGGGCCGGCGGCGACGTTGCCCCAGTTCACCGTGAAGAAATTGGCCTCGCCAGGGTTCGCCTGGAAGGTGATCGTGTTCGGTGCCGTGATCGAGAGCGTCCCGGCGTGCGCGGCGGGAGCGGTGGCGGCAAACGCCGCCACCGTGCACAACAGTCCCCTGCAGAACATACGGGCATCCTCTCATCCGGATGCCCGCGGCGGCGGCGTCAGCCGATGGCGACCATGCGCTCGATCGGCAGCCGGGCACGCTCGGCGATCGCCTCGGGCACCTTCACGACGCCCGAGTTGTCGCGCAGCGTGTCGCGCAGCTTCGGCAGCGTGATCATCTTCATGTAGCGGCACGAGGCAGCCTCGTTGGCGGCGACGAAGTCGATGTCCGGCCGCGCCATCTGCAGCGGATGCAGCATCCCGGTCTCGGTGGCCATGATCGCTGTGGTGCCCGCCGGCGCGCTCGCGGCCCAGGTCATCATCCCGCCGGTCGAGAGCATGTGCACGCCCTCGGACGAGACGTCCCCCGCGGCCACGTACTCCATCACCGAGGTCGAGCAGCCGCACTCCGGGTGGATCAAGAAGTCCGCGCCGGGGTGCGCGTCGCGCATGTTCGTGATGTCCGACGGCCGGATGCCGGCGTGCACGTGGCACTCGCCGTCCCAGACGTGCATCTTGCGCCCCGTCTCCTTCTCGACGTAGGCGCCGAGGAACATGTCCGGCCCGAAGAGGATCTCGGTGTCCTCACCGTGGGTGGCGTAGATGTGCTCGACCACCTGCACGGCGTTGGAGGACGTGACGCAGTAGTCGGTCTCCGCCTTCACCTCAGCCGTGGTGTTGACGTACATCACCACGAGGGCGTTCGGGTGCTTGGCCTTCCACGCTCGCAGCTGGGCCGCGGTGATCGAGTCCGCGAGCGAGCAGCCCGCGTCCATGTCCGGCAGCAGCACCGTCTTGCCGGGCGAGAGCACCGACGCGGTCTCGGCCATGAAGTGCACGCCGCAGAACGCGATCACCTCCGCGTCGGTCTTGGCCGCCTGCTGCGACAGGGCGAGCGAGTCACCGACGAAGTCGGCCACATCCTGCACCTCGGGCAGCTGGTAGTTGTGCGCGAGGATCACGGCGCCGCGCTCGGCGGCCAGTGCGCGTACTTCGGACTGCAGGGCCGGGACGGATTCGAGCGTGAGGAGGTTCACTGGACGGTCTCCAAGATCAGCGACAGATCGAGGACCGGCGCGGAGTGGGTCAATGCACCGATCGAGACGTAGTCTACACCACTAATGGTCGCGTAGACCAAAACTGTCTCCTCATCCACGCCGCCGCTCACCTCGAGCACCGCCCGGCCGCCCACCTGCGCCACCGCGGCGCGTACCTCGTCGGGCGTCATGTTGTCCAGCAGCAGCCGCTGCGCGTTCGCCGCCAGCGCCTCGTCGATCTCGGCGCCGTCACGCACCTCGACGGCCAGCCCGAGTTCCGGCCGCGCCGCCCGCGCCTTGTGCACGGCCTCGCCCACGCCGCCCGCGAGCGTCGAGTGGTTCTCCTTGATCAGGATGAAGTCGAACAGCCCGATCCGGTGATTGACGCCGCCGCCGTGCGCGACCGCGGCCTTCTCGAGCAGCCGCATCCCGGGCGTGGTCTTGCGCGTGTCGAGGATCTTCGCCCCGCCCTCGCCCACGGAGCGGACGATGCGCGCCGTCTTGGTCGCGACCCCGGAGAGCCGGCCGAGGAAGTTCAGCGCGGTGCGCTCGGCGGTGAGGATCCCGCGTGCCGAACCCTCGACCCGCAGCACCGGCCCGCCCTCGCGCCACTCGCCCTCGGGGCCGAGCCGCGTGATCTGCGCGTCGGGATCGAGCCGCAGGAACACGGCCTCGGCAACCTCCAGCCCGGAGATCACCCCGGGCGCCTTCTGCGTGATCGTCGCGACGCCACGAGCCGCGGCGGCGACGGTGGCTTCAGTCGTCGCGTCGCCTTCGCCGACGTCCTCGGCGAGCGCGCGGTCGATGAGATCCGTCTCCATGACGGACCATTCTAGTCGACGCGACTAAAAGGCTTAGCCGCGGCCCTTGGCGTTGGCCTCGAGCCAGGAGCGGACGAAGCCGTCGAGGTCGCCGTCCAACACGCCGTTGGCGTTGCCCACTTCGAAGTCGGTGCGGTGGTCCTTGACCATCGTGTACGGGTGCAGGACGTAGGAGCGGATCTGCGAGCCGAAGTTGACGTCGAGCGTCTCGCCACGCGCCTTGGCGATCTCCGCCTGGCGCTCTTCCTCCTGGCGCTGGATCAGCTTGGCGCGGAGCATCGCCATCGCGGTCGCGCGGTTCGCGGACTGCGAGCGCTCGTTCTGGCACTGCACGACGATCCCGCTGGGGCGGTGGGTGATGCGCACGGCGGAGTCGGTCTTGTTGACGTGCTGGCCGCCCGCGCCTGAAGCCCGGTAGGTGTCGACCTGGAGGTCGTCGTCGTCGATCGTGACCTCACCCGCCTCCTCGACCACCGGCGCGACCTCGACGCCCGCGAAGGACGTCTGGCGGCGGTTGGCGGAGTCGAACGGCGACAGACGCACGAGACGGTGCACGCCCTTCTCGGCCGAATAGAGGCCGTAGGCGTTGTCGCCGGACGCCCGGAAGGTCGCGGACTTGATGCCCGCTTCCTCGCCCGCGCTGGCCTCGAGCAACTCGACCTTGAACCCGCGCCGCTCGGCCCAGCGCATCTCCATGCGCAGCACCATCTCGGCCCAATCCTGCGCGTCGGTGCCCCCGGCGCCCGCGTTGACGGTCACGAGCGCGTCGCCCGCGTCGTAGTCGCCGGTGAAGAGGCGCTGCTCCTCCGCCGCCTGCAGGCGCACCTCGACGGAGTCGATCGCCTCGTCGAACTCCGCTGCGATCTCCGGGTCCTCGTCGGCGAGCTCGGCGAGCCCGTCGAGGTCCTCGGCGTCGGACTGCAGCTTCGTGAAGGTGTCGAGCCGGCGCTGGGTGCGCGTGTGCTCGGCTCCGACCTTCGCGGCGGTGTCCGGGTCATCCCAGAACCCCGCCGATCCCATCTCCGCTTCCAGCGCGCTCAGGCGCTCCTGCATCCCAGCCGGGTCAAAGATAGTCCGAGAGCAGGGACATCTGCTCACGGATGGCTGCGAGGCGCTGCGGGGTGGGCTGATCAGAGGCCATATTGATCCTGGAGGCTAGCGGGTAAGCGAAGCGACATGGCCCTCCCGATCCGCGACCGCGTCGACGCCGCCGTCGGCGACGGCCTCGAGCGCGCGATGACCCACCACCACCTGCGCCGGCTGCGGCGCCACGACCAGCTCGCGGCGCTCGCGCCGGCCGGCGAGGGGCTGTGGGCCCAGACCGCCGTCCCGCCGCGCGACGGCAACGCGCTCGAGGTGCTGATCGACGGGGAGAACGCGCTGCCGGCGATGGCGGAGGCGATCCGCGGAGCCCAGCGCCACGTGCACATCTGCTCGTGGAACTTCCAGCCCGACTTCGACCCGGGCCCGCGCAAGTCGACGCCGATCCGGGACCTCCTGGCCGAGGTCGCAGAGCGGATACCGGTGCGGCTGCTCGTCTGGGCGGGCGCGCCGGTGCCGGTCTTCAAGCCCCGCCGCGGCGACGTCAAGGCCGCGCGCGACGCACTCGTGCGCGGCACGAAGATCCAGTGCGAGCTCGACGCCCACGGCCGGCTGATGCACTGCCACCACGAGAAGATCGTGATCGTCGACGACGAGGTCGCGTTCGTCGGCGGCATCGACCTCACCGCGCTGGCGGGTGACCGCTACGACTCCAACCAGCACCCGCACAAGGAGGACGAGATCGGCTGGCACGACGCGTCCTCGCGCTTGCGCGGGCCGATCGTCCGCGACGTCGCCGCCCACTTCGCGCTGCGCTGGGAGGCCGTCCACGGCGAGGCGCTGGAGCTGCCCGAGCGGCTCGCGCCCGCCGGCGACACGACGGCCCAGTTCGTCCGCACCGTCCCCGAGGGCGCCTACGACGTGCTCCCGCGCGGCGAGTTCTCGATCCTCGAGAGCTACGTCCGCGCGCTGCGGAGCGCGCGAACGCTGATCTACCTCGAGAACCAGTTCCTGTGGTCGCCTGAGATCGTGCACATCCTCGAGGGCAAGCTGCGCAACCCGCCGACCGACGACTTCCGCGTCGTCGTCCTCCTCCCCCACAAGGCCAACAACGGCCAGGACGACACGCGCGGCATGCTCGGCCGCCTCGTCGCGGCCGACGAGGACCGCAGGAACTTCCTCGCGGCGACGATCATGTCGCGCACCGGCGAGCGGTCAGGCCCGCTCTACGTCCACGCCAAGATCGGCATCGTCGACGACGCGTGGCTGGCGATCGGGTCCGCGAACCTCAACGAGCACTCGCTCTTCAATGACTCGGAGGCCGACGTCGTCACCTGCGACCCGGCACTCGCCAGAGCCACCCGCCTGAAGCTGTGGGCGGAGCACCTGGAAGGACCGGCGGACGGCGATCCCGCGACGGTGATCGACGAGCAGTGGCGCCCGACGGCGAGCGAGCAACTGGAGCGCCGCCGCGCCGGAGCGCCACTGACCCATCATCTCGTCGAGCTGCCCGGGGTCAGCCGCCGTTCCCGGCGGCTGATGGGCCCGCTCGACGCGCTGGTGGTGGACGGTTAGGTCCGTGTGGCCGACCAGGCGGCGAGGTGCGGCCGGATCTCCGGGTGTCGCTCCGCGATCGCGTCCCGCTGCTCGCGCCGCCGCTCGGGATCTCGCTCGATCGTCCCGCCGACGATCCGCTGCCAGGTCGCCGCCAGCGCGTCGACCACGGGCGAGCCGGTGCCGGGCCGGAACAGCGTCACCGCCGCGCTGGTCGCGCCCCCATTGAACTCGACCTCGAGCAATTCGCGCAATAGCGCCGTGTCGTCGGACCGCGTGGGTTCCGGCGTCTCCTCGTGCTGTCCCGGATCGACGCTGTAGCCCCACTCGCCGCCCGGAGCACTCGTCAGGTGCTCACCCAGAAGCGGAAAGGACAGATCGGGACGCTCACTCAATAGCTCATGCCGCGGCTGAGCGAAGGCGAACGCGATCATGGTGATCGTCGCCTTGAACGGACTGATGCGTTCGACCTCGCCGATTCCACGGCGCACCAGCTCGCGGACCACGCCGGCCGATATCGAGAGGCGATCGTGCTCGAGACCGAGCACCGAGCGCATCGGCAGCCGTTGCCAGCTTGGGCTCGTCACGTCATTGAGGAAGCGGTGACTCGCAAAAACGGATCCGAGGTCATCGTGTTGCCACCACACGCACCACGCGCCGTCGCCAAGCGGTGCACAGAGGGTCAGCGGCGCCCAGGCGTCGCGGCCCATCACCGAAGCGAGATACGGCCCACTAGCCAGCGGGTACTGACGAGCGCCGGCCACGAGGGCGTGGGCCACGACGTCCAGGCCGATCGAGCGCAGCAGTTCGTCCTGGAACGGTGCGAACGACTCCGTCAGGCGGTAGCGATTGAGCGAGATCCCGAGGCGGTGGCGCGAGTCGAACACGGCCAGCGGTGGGAAGCGAAGCCAGCGTGAGCGGTGAAGGCCTCGCCACTCGTACGCACTGTCCGCCCTCTGGCCCGGGACATGGATTCCGATGCCGTTGTGCGCGACCGACCCTGCCTGGCGTGTGTCGCTCACGTGCCAGAGCACCCCGTCGAGCTCCGGCACGGCGAGGAGCCGCCAGTCTTTCGGCAGCGGCGACTCGAGGTCCGGCACCGCGGCCCGCGAGTCGCTCGCGAGCGAGCTCTGCTCCTCGTCTCGGAAGAAGACGTCCGGATCGCCGAGCCGGTAGAAGCCGCGGATCTCGTCGATCAGACTCGGGGGCGGGAATGCTGCCTTGCGAGAGGGCGGGTCGGCCGTCGGGATGACCACCTCGGTGCCGAACGGCACATCGTCCGCCCAGATCAGCTCGACTATGTCGTCATCGAGACGCGCGACGAACCGGGCCCCGCGCTCGGCGGTGAGATGGCGCGTGGTCACGCGGATCTCCGGTCCGAGCAGGAAGGAAGCGAACGCGCCGATCCCGAAGCGCCCCGTCTTCATCCATCGGATCGCGGTCGCTCGATCGATCCCGTCCAACTCGACGGGAGACGGACCGAGCGACGCGCCGGACTTGAGGAAGTAGTCCACGATCGTGTCCGGAGTCATTCCGATCCCTCGATCGACGATCCGCAGTATCCATTCACCCTCGCTCGTGCGCACGTGCTCGACGAGGACGTCCGCGGGCAGTGGCCGGAACTCGTCGGGCGTGAACGCGCGGTCGGACCCGTGCTCCCAGCGCCGTCGCTCACGGACCGCATCGACCGCGTTCTGGAGCAGCTCGCGACCCGCGACCGCCGGGTGATCGCCGTAGAGATCACCGATCATCAGCCGGAAGAGCTCCTCGCCGCTGCGCAGCGCCGCCCGCCGTGGGATGAACTCGAGCGCCTCGTGCAGGCCTTCCGAGTCGAGGTTGGTCTCGACGCGCTGCTTGGTCAGGCGCAACGCCGGCTGCACGGTTCCGTAGGTCTCGCTCAGCACGGCCGTCGTCACGTCCAGCTGCGCCCGCAGACCTCGGAACAGGTCACGCAGCTGGAAATGGGTCCGGTAGTCGTGTGAGGGCAGCACGTCGATTACGATCGCGCCGGGGTCCTCGTAGGCCCAGCTGATCTGATGGACGGCCCGGTGCAGTGCCCACTGCTCGACACTCACACGACTCTGCGGCTCCTTCAACCGGAGCAGCACCGTCGGTGCCCGGTCCTGGTCGATCTGGAGGTAGTCGGCAACGCCGAGCAGTCCCATCAGGTACGGGAGGTGCGCGCCCGCCGGCTCGATCACCGTCCGATACTGATCCTTGAGGTAGTGCAGCATCACCCGCAGGTCCTCGTTGTGCGAGCGGGCGGTCACGCCGATCGCGTCGGCGAGCCCCGGCAGGTCGCGAGCGAGCACCGGGAAGTCACCGGGTGGGACCCCCGGGAATCCGTAGATCGCGATCTCATGGCTCAGCCGCGCGTGATGGCGCCGGATGAACTCGCCGATCAGGAGATGGTCGTCGTGCGTCCAGCGCGAGTGATCGAGATCGTTGTCACCGAAGGCGACCGCCGGGATCCCGCGGTTCCCGGGTCCCAGGATCGTGTCGATCTGCGTCTCGGTCAGATGCCGCGCGGCTTTGCGGAACGCCTGCCAGGTCTCGTCCCATGGGCGGTCCGGCGCGCGCGAGCCCTGTGCTTCGCGGAACCATCGCAGCGACTTGAACCGGGAGCCAGGTGCCACCAGCTCGGCGAACCCCGGAGGGCGAAGATGCATTCCGAGGTCGTGGACCACCGCCGCGCCGGCGAGCACCGCGGCGTCGGAGGCGTTCAGAAGCGGCTCTGCTTCTTCAGGCACGAGTCTCCACGCGGTCTCCATCACCCGGACGACGTGCTCGATGCCGTGATCGGTGTAAGCCGGGAAGAACGGCGTCTTGTTGTCCACCAGGATCGGGCCGGCCGCCTCGACCAAGCGAAGGACCCGCGACGCATGGGGCCAGCCTTCGAGCCGTGAGCGCAACGGCTCCGGGAGGCGCATCTTCCTAGAAGACCACTGTCCGATTTCCGTGCACGAGCACACGGTCCTCGAGATGCCACTTGACGGCGCGGGCGAGCACGGTGCGCTCGATGTCGCGGCCGAGGCGGACCATCGTCTCGGCGTGTTCGCGGTGGGAGACGCGGGCGACGTCCTGCTCGATGATCGGGCCGGCGTCGAGTTCCTCGGTCACGTAGTGCGCGGTCGCGCCGATGATCTTCACGCCCCGCTCGAACGCCCGCTGGTACGGGTTGGCGCCGGCGAAGGCGGGGAGGAACGAGTGGTGGATGTTGATCACGGGCGTGTCCAGCGTCGTGAGGAACCCGCCGGACAGGATGCGCATGTAGCGGGCGAGGACGACGAGGTCGACGTCGTTGAGCAGCTCCAGCAGCTCCGGCTCGTTCGGGTACGGCACGTGGTGGTACGGGATGCCGAAGCCCTCGACGTCGGCGCGATGGTCGGGGTGGTTGGAGGCGACCAGCGCGATGTCCGCGTCCAGCTCACCGCGGCGGTGGCGCCACAGCAGATCGACCAGGCAGTGATCCTCCTTGCTCACGAGGATCGCCATGCGCTTGGGCCTACCGCCGTCGGTGAGGCGCCAGCGCATGTCGAGCCGGTCGCCGACCTCCTGGCCGAAGGCGCGTCCGAGCGCGCTCAGGTCGCCCTGCTCGAGGGTGAACTCCATCCGCATGAAGAACTCCCCACCCTCGGGGTCGGTGGAGTGCTGGTCGGAGGTGATGATGTTCGCGCCGGAACCGGCGAGGAAGCCGGCGACCGCGGCGACGATCCCGTGCCGGTCGGGGCAGGTGATCAGTAGGCGCCCGTTCATCCGGTCGCGGAGGCTACTTCGATCAGCGCTTGCAGCGTCGGCTCGACGAGTGGGTGGCGGCCGCCGGGCGGGGTGAGGACGTACAGGTCGCGCTGCGGGCCGTTCACGATCTTGGCGAACGCCAAGCCGGGCATGCCGGGCTTCAGCAGCCGCGGGACGAGCGTCACCGCGGTGCCGCGGGCGACGAACTCGCGGATCGCGATCGGGTCGCGGGTGATCGAGACGATGCGGGGCTCGAAGCCGGCCGCGCGGCAGGCGCGGGCGATCAGGCCGTCGGTCGACGCCGCAGACCACGGCGCGTCGGCGAGCTCTTCGAGGGCGACCGTCGGTTTGCCGCTCAGGGCGTGGTCCGGCGGGAGTGCGACCAGGAACGGCTCGCGCAGGATGTCGTGGCGCGTCAGGCCCTCGTGCTCGCGCCGCGCCAGCGCCGCGTCCTGGAACGCGACGCTCAGGTGCAGCTCGCCGGTCTTGACCCGCTCGGCCAGCGCGAGGCTGTCGCCCTCCTGGACGAGCACCTCGGCGTCGGGGTAGGCGTCACGCAGCCGGCGCACGGTCTCGGGGACCAGTGCCGCGAGGGAGCTGGAGAACGCGCCGATGCGCAGTCGCCCGCGCTCGGCGTTGTTGTGCTCTTCGAGCTGCGTTGTCGCAAGCGTGAGGGTGTCGGCGAGCGCGTCGGCGTGCTCGAGCAGGATCCGGCCCGCGGTTGTCAGCTTCAGCCCGCCGGGCTCGCGGTCGAGCAGCCGCGCGCCCACCTCGGTCTCCAGTGCCGCGACCTGCTGCGACACGGCCGGCTGGGTCAGTGCGAGCGTGCGCGCGGCGGCGCTGAACGAGCGCTCGTGGGCGACGGCGCGGAAGGTGAGCACGCGCCGCGGGTCCATAGGTTCAGCTTATAGGTTGGCTGAAACGATGATTTGAACTGATGCCGTTTGGCGCACACACTGGGATCCATGCTTCCCATCTCACAGATCGCAGAGCACGTTATGCGCGGAACGCTTCAGGGCGCCCAGGCGACGGACCCGGTGCGCAAGCCCCGGGTCCGGAAGCGCCGCTTCACGCTCCGTGGCACTTCTTGAACTTCTTGCCTGAGCCGCACCAGCACGGGTCGTTGCGGCCGATCGTCTCGTGCTCGGTCACGCGGCGCTGGGCCACGACCGGCGGCTCCTCGACCTGCGGGCCGTCGTCACCGTTGGTGTACGCGGTCGGCTGGTCGGCCTCGGTCCCGCCGTAGTACTCCAGCGCACCGAAGTTGCTCTGCTGCTGCGGAGTCCATTCCTGCGGCGGCGCCTGCACGGCGCCGCCTTCAGGCTGCTCGGGGCCCTGCACCTCGACCTCGACGTTGTAGATCATGCGCGCGAAGTCGGCCCAGATCGAGTTCATCAGGTCCGCGAACAGCGTGAAGGCCTCGTTCTTGTAGGCCACCAGCGGTTCGATCTGCGCGAACCCGCGGAGGTGGATGCCCTCGCGCAGGTAGTCCATGTCGTAGAGGTGCTCACGCCAGCGCTGATCGATGATCTGCAGGATCAGGTAGCGCTCGAGCATGCGCATGAGCTCTTCGCCGAGCTCTTCCTCGCGCTCGTCGTAGAGGCCCAGCGCGTCCTCGGAGAGCATGCGCTTGAGCTCGTCGCGGTCGATCGCCGAGCGGTCGAGCTCCTCGACGCCGAAGTCCACGTGGTAGATCTGGTCGAGCTGGACCCACAGGCCCTCGAGGTCCCAGTCGTCGGCGAAGTCGCCCGGCGTGTACTCGTCGACCGTGCGCCCGATGACCTCGGCGATCTGTTCGCGCGCGACGTCGGCCATGTCGCGGCCTTCGAGCACCTCGTCGCGGTACTTGTAGACGACCTCGCGCTGCTGGTTCATCACGTCGTCGTACTCGAGGACGCGCTTGCGGATGAGGTAGTTCTGCTCCTCGACCTTACGCTGGGCGCCCTCGATCTGCTTCGTGAGCATCTTCGCTTCGATCGGCTCTTCCTCGCCGTCCTCGCCCTTCGGGCCGAGGCGGTCGAGGATCTTGTAGATCCGGTCGCCGGCGAAGAGGCGCACGAGGTCATCCTCGGCGGAGAGGAAGAAGCGCGACTCGCCCGGGTCACCCTGGCGGCCGGCGCGGCCGCGCAGCTGGTTGTCGATCCGGCGCGACTCGTGGCGCTCGGTGCCGACGATGAACAGGCCGCCGGCCTCGGCGACGATCTCCTTGTTGGCCTCGACGCGCTCCTCGATCTTCGGGAGGATCTGCTCGAAGCGCTCCTCGTAGTCCGGATCGCCGGGGCGCAGGCCGAGCTTGACCAGCTCGATCTCCGTCAGGTGCTCGGCGTTGCCCCCGAGCTTGATGTCGACGCCGCGGCCGGCCATGTTGGTCGCGATCGTGACCGCGCCCGGCGAGCCCGCCTCGGCGATGATCGAGCCCTCGCGCTCGGCGTGCTCGGGCTTGGCGTTGAGCACCGTGTGCGGCACGCCCATCTTGCGCAGGCGCTCGCTGAGGAGCTCGGACGTCTCGACCGAGATCGTGCCCACCAGCACCGGCTGGCCCTTGTCGTGGCGCTCCTGGATGGCCTTGGCCACGGCGCGCCACTTGCCCTCGCGGGTCTTGTAGATCTGGTCGTTCTGATCCTTGCGGACCATCGGCCGGTTCGTGGGGATCTCCACGACGCCGACCTTGTAGATCTTCATGAACTCCGTGGCCTCGGTGAGGGCCGTGCCCGACATGCCGGCGAGCTTGTCGTACATGCGGAAGTAGTTCTGCAGCGTGACGGTCGCCAGCGTCTGGTTCTCCTCGCGGACCCGCACGCCCTCCTTGGCCTCGACGGCCTGGTGCAGACCCTCCGACCAGCGGCGGCCATCGAGGATGCGCCCCGTGAACTCGTCGATGATCTTGACTTCGTCGTCGATGACGGCGTAGTCGACGTCCTTCTTGTAGAGCGACTCGGCCTTCAGCGCCTGGTGCAGGTGGTTGACCAGGTTGCCGTTCTCGGCGCGGTAGAGGTGCTCGATGCCAAGGAAGCGCTCGGCCTTCTCGACGCCCTGCTCGGTCACCGAGACCGTCTTGTGCTTCTCGTCGTACTCGTAGTCGTAGTCCGCCGTGAATTCCTTCTTCGCCCGCGGATCCATCCCCTCGGGCTTCTTGCCCGGGATCATGTTCGGGGCCAGCTTGGCGAAGCGGTCGTAGAGGTCCCCGGCCTGCTCGGGTGCGCCGGAGATGATCAGCGGGGTACGCGCCTCGTCGATGAGGATGTTGTCGACCTCGTCGACGATCGCGAAGTTGTGCATCGCGATCGGGCGGCCGTCCTCGCCGATGCGCCCGCCGTGCTGGACCTTCTCCTCCAGCCGGGTCGCCATGTTGTCGCGCAGGTAGTCGAAGCCGAACTCGGAGTTGGTGCCGTACGTGATGTCCGCGGCGTAGGCGGCGCGCTTCTCCTCGTAGGGCTGGTTGTTCTGGAGCACGCCGACGGTCAGGCCGAGGCCTTCGTAGATCGGCCGCATCCAGTCCGCGTCGCGGCGGGCGAGGTAGTCGTTGACCGTGACGACGTGCACGCCCTTGCCGGGCAGCGCGTTGACGACGACCGCGAGCGTGCCGGTGAGGGTCTTGCCCTCGCCCGTGCGCATCTCGGCGATCTGGCCGTCGTGGAGGACCATGCCGCCGATCAGCTGCACGTCGAAGTGGCGCATCGCCATCTTGCGGCGCCCCACTTCACGCGTGAGCGCGAACGCCTCGGGCAGCAGCTCGTCGATGTCCTCGCCCTCGCGGGCGCGCTCACGCAGCTCCGCGAACTGCTCCTTGAGCTCGTCGTCGCTGGACTCCTGGAGCTCGGGCTCCCAGTTATTGATCCGCTCGACGCGCTTGGAGTAGGCCTTGAACTGCTTCGCTTCGCCCATTCGGAGGGCGCGCTCGAGGATGGACATAGCTACCTAGACTAGCGGCCGAGCGCGCCCTGATCAGGCCTGTTACTGGAGCGTGGTGGGTGCTTCCTCGAGCGTCGCCTCGGTCGTGTTCAGCGCCTCGGCCGCGGAGCGCGTTTCGCGCCGCCCCCGTCGCTTGTCCCGATGGCGCTTGACCTGGCGCTCCATGTTGTCCGCCACGAGGTGGACGGCGTGCTTGGCGTCCTTGGAGACCTCCTTGGCCCGCAGTTGCGTTCCCTTGAGGTGCAGCACCGCCTCGGCGGCGACCGGATCGCCCGGGACGTTCTCGTCCGCCACTTCCACGTCGAGCGTCGCCTGCTCCGATACCTGCTTGGAAATCTTGTCGAACCGCCGCTCGACGTACTCCCGCAGCTCTTCGGTGACCTGAAGGTTCTTGCCCTTCACCTCGATCTGCATGGGGACTCCTCTGTCGGGGTCAGCTTTTGTGAATCGTAGCCTCAAGCGAGCGCACGCATTGGCCGAAGTACGTACTGTGAGTATCTCCGTGCCCGCTCCCGCGAATCCCGGCCGCCAGGAAGTCGCGGTCGTTCGCCATCCGATCGCGGATGCACGGAATGTTGTCGTGGGTTACGAGCTGCGCTTCGGCGGGTCCGTCGATCTCGGCGATCCGGCGATGGACGCCAAGGCCACCTCTGCCCTGCTGGTGGAGGCGTTCGGCGACATCGGGCTGGAGACCCTGGCCGGCCGCCACCCCGCGTGGGTGACCATCGCGCGCAACTTCCTGGTCGAGATCGGGCCGCCGCCGGTGCGCCCCGACCGCGCGGTACTCCAGATCAAGGCTTACTCGGCCCGCGAAGACCTGCTGCAGATCCTGCAGAAACTGGCCCGTTCGGGCTACACGATCGCGCTGGACGAGTACGACGGCTCGCTGATCGACAACGTCGAAGAGCTCATGGGGCTCTGCTCGATCGTCCGCGTCGACGTCTCCGCGGTCTCCGCCGAAGACCTCCCCCGCGTCCTGCGCGTGCCCAAGATGCAGGGCGCGATGCTCGTCGCGACCGAAGTCGGCGACCACGCCGCCTTCGAACGCTGCAAGGCCCTCGGCTTCACCTACTTCCAGGGCGAGTACTTCGCCCAGCCGCGCATCTTCCGCCATCGCGGCGTCGCGACCGCCGGCCTCGGCTCCCTGCGCCGCCTGTCCGAGCTGACCGCGGGCGACATCTCCTTCGAAGACCTCGAGCGGATCATCTCGTCCGACATCGGCCTCTCGCTGAAGCTGCTTCGGTACGTGAACTCGGCGTTCTTCGCGCTGCCGCGCACCGTCGGCTCGGTGCGCGAGGCGCTCGCGATGCTCGGCGTGCGCACCGTCCGCCGCTGGGCGACGGTCATGGTCATCTCCTCGATCCCCGACGTGCCGGACGAACTCGTGGCGCTCGGTCTGCGCCGCGCCCACATGTGCGAGATCCTCGCGGGCTCGGCCCTTCCCGAGGAGCGCGAGACGCTGTTCACGATCGGGCTCTTCTCGGTCGCCGACGCGCTGCTGAACGCCCCGATGGCCGACGTCTTGGACTCTTTGCCGTTCACCGAGGAGATCCAGACCGCCCTGCTGCGCCGCGAAGGGCCGAAGGGCGAACTGCTCGCCGCGGTCGCCGCGTATGAGCGGGGCGAGTTCCCGACGCTGCCGACGACCGACTCCTCCCCGTCTCTGGCGGGCGCCTACCGCTCCGCCCTGGCGTGGGCGGACGAAGCCAGCCGCGCCGTCGCCTAGAGCGACACCGCACGACGCCCCCCGCGCGCCTCGCGCACCCCGGCGCCCCGCGCACCCCCGGCGCCCCGCGCACGCCCCCGGCGCCCCGCACGCCCCCGGCGCCCCGCACGCC
>NZ_JAPDOD010000042.1 GCF_027587205.1 Solirubrobacter ginsenosidimutans | reverse complement strand
CGCGCGCGAGGGCGTCGCGGGCAATCGTGCGGCGCCCGCGTCGCGGGCGCGGGTCACAGGCCCCCGGGGCCGCGGGGGGCCTCGGGCGGCAGCCAGCCCGCGCGGCCGCCGTCCGGCTTGTCGTCGTCGCCGTCGTCCTCGCGCTTCGCGTCCTCGGCCGCCTTGCGCTCCTCCCAACTCGGGTATCGGGGAGGCGCG
This sequence comes from Solirubrobacter ginsenosidimutans, assembly GCF_027587205.1. The sequence goes on along the minus strand of NZ_JAPDOD010000042.1, from coordinate 77,862 downwards.
TCGTCGTCGGACCAGCTCGGATACGTGGGCGGTGGCTCGTCGGCCTCCTCGCGCGGCGGGAGCGGATCGGTGGGCTCGCCGTCGCGGCGCAGCGGGTCACCCGCCGTCCCCCACGACGGCGCGTCGGCCGGTGCCGGCGCAGGCGCAGGCGCCGACCATCCGCTCGACGACGCCCACTGCGACGGCTCGGGCTCGGCCGGCGGTGGCGTCCAGCCCGGCGGCGGCGGCCAATACGGCGCCGCGGCGCGCTGCTCGGGCGTGTAGACCTCGTCGCCGATCAGCGGCGCGGGCAGCGGTGCGTCCGGGTCGCGCTCGACCCCGAAGCCCTCGGCCTGGAGCTGAAGGTCGAAGCCCTCCTTGCGCACCCGCTGGTCGAAGTAGAGGATCGTCAAGACCGCCGCCAGGTACGGGTAGGTGACCGCCGAGCTGATGGTCGAGCCGATGACCTGGGCGATCGCGAGTGCGACCGTGCTGTCGCTGAGCGTGTCGGCGATGCCCTCCAGCCCCAGCTGGATCACGCCGCCGATGACGCTGACCATCAGGTAACCGACGCCGCACAGCAGGAACGACGCCCACCAGCGGCCGTTGATCAGCGACGAGGATCGCTTGATCGCCGCGAAGGGCCCGATGCGCTCGAACAACAGCGCGGGCAGGCACAGGCTCCATGCGACGCTCAGCCAGATCCCCGGCGCGATGCACAGGATGAACCCGATCATCACGCCGACGAACGCGATCAGCGAGAGCACGGCGGTCGAGAACGCCCGCCGCAGCGCGAACTTCAGCGACCGGCTGACCGACGGGGTCGCGCCGAGCCAGGCGTCGCTGACGGCCTTGAAGCAGGCGACGAACGCGATCAGGAACGTGACGAACAGCAGCACGTAGCTCAGCCCGAACCCGACGACCTCGGTCGTGTTGAAGCTCGCTTCCGTCGACGAGGTCGAGGACGTGTCGAACGACGCCCTGAGGCCCAGCAGGTCGCTGTCGATCGACGCGAGCAGCAGGACGTAGACCACGAAGAAGGGGCCCGTGAGGATGGCGATCATCCCCGCGAGCGGCTTCCAGTGCCGGGTAACCACTTTGATGCCGGCGTCGAGGATCTCCCCGACGCTCAGCGGCCGTAACGATGTCGCCACGGCCGCGAAGGTACCAGTATGAGAAGGGGCTACACGCCGCCGGCCATCGCCGGCAGGATCACGAGCGTGTCCGACTCACCCACTGAGGTGTCGAGCCCGTTAAGGACGCGGACGTCCTCATCGTTGAGGTAGACGTTGACGTAGCGGTTCAGCTGTCCGTCGGCGCCGAAGAGCTGCGTCTGGGTCGCGGGGTGCTCCGAGGCGAGCGCGCGCAGGACCGCTCCGACGTCCTCGCCGCCGGCCTGCACCTCCTTCTCGCCGCCCACGGAGGGGCGCAGAACCGGTGGAATCTTGATCTTGGCCATAGTCAGCGGGTCACCCTAGCCCGCGGCGGCGCAGAACGCCTCGTAGTCAGGGAACACGCCCATCTCCTCGTCCTTGATCTCGGACGGATCGATCGAGCAGATCGGGCACTCCGGGTCGCGGCGGACCTTGAGCTCGGTGAACGTCGCGCCCAGCGCTTCGTAGAGCAGCAAGCGGCCGATCAGCGGCTCGCCGGCGCCGATCACGAGCTTGACGACCTCGGTCGCCTGCAACAGGCCCATCGTCCCCGGCAGGACGCCCAACACACCGTTCGCGCCGCAGGAGGGCGCGAGCTCGGCCGGCGGCGGCACGGGGTAGAGGCAGCGGTAGCAGGGGCCGTCGTGCGGCGCGAAGACCGAGAGCTGCCCGTCGAACCCGAGGATCGAGGCGGACACGACCGGAATGCCCAGCCGGACCGTCGCGTCGTTGAGCAGGTACCGCGTCGGGAAGTTGTCGACGCCGTCGACGATCACGTCGTAGCCCTCGATGATCTCCATGATGTTGGAGGCATCCAGACGCGTCTTGTACTTGACGACGTTCACGTCCGGGTTGATGCCCTTGATGGCGATCTCCGCGGAGTCCACCTTCGGCGTCCCGATCCGGTCGGTCGTGTGGATCACCTGACGCTGCAGGTTGGAGAGGTCCACGGTGTCGTCGTCGACGACGCCCAGCGTCCCCACGCCCGCGGCGGCCAGGTACAGCGCGGTCGGCGAGCCGAGCCCGCCGGCGCCCAGCAGCAGCACCTTCGCGTTCAAAAGCTTGGTCTGGCCTTCGAGCCCGATCTCCGGCACCAGCAGGTGGCGCGAATAGCGATCGCGCTGCTCGTGCGTCAGAACGACCGGCTTCTCGACCTCGTAGCCGCGGTCCTTCCACAGCGTGATCCCGCCGTTCATCGACGCGACGTCCTCGTAGCCCAGCAGCTGCTTCAAGGTGTTCGCCGCCAGCGCGGACCGCTGACCGGACGCGCAGTAGATGATCACGCGCTTGGAGCGGTCGTTGCCGACGACGCCCTCGACGCGCGACTCGAGGTACCCGCGCGGGATGTGCTTGGCGCCCGGGATGTGGCCGGCGTCCCACTCGTCGCTCTCACGCACGTCCAGCAGCACGATCCCGTTGCCGTTGGACAGGATGCGGTTGACCTCGGAGGGGTCGACCTCTTCGACCGAGCTTCTGATCTGGCGGATGACCTCCGCGCCTGATGGACTCATGCGATCGGTGTCCTTGCTTGCATGGAAAGCGGATCGGGTTTCAATACTTCAGGAAGTGTAGCGCCGGATGGGGTATTCACCTGAGCCTTATCTGCCGATGAGACCTGAACGATGCGTACGCGCACGCTCCTTTCTCAGGTCCTCGCGGTCAACACCGGTCTCGTCGCCGCGACCGCGATCGTGGCTGCGCTGCTGGCGCCTGAGAAAGCGGGCGACGCCGCCTCGGCCCAGCGCCTGCTGCTGATCGCCCTCGCGGTCGTCAGCGCGGTGCTGCTGAACACGATCCTGCTCAAGCGCCGGCTCGCCCCGCTCGACCGCCTGATCCAGACGATGGAGCGCGTCGACCTGGCCTCCCCCGGCCAGCGCGCCAAGGCCCACTCCACCGCCCCGCGCGAGATCCAGCGCTTGACGGCGGACTTCAACCGCATGCTCACCCGCCTCGAAGAGGAGCGGGTCGAGGGCGGCCGCGCGGTGATCCGCGCCCAGGAGGAGGAGCGGGCACGCATCGCGCAGGACCTGCACGACGAGGTCAACCAGGCACTCACCGCGATCCTGCTCCGCCTGCAGGCCGCGGGCCACGACGTCCCGCCCGGATTGCGCCTGGAGCTCAAGGAGATCCAGACGCTCGCCACCCAAGCGATGGAGGAATTGTTGACCCTCGCGCGCACCCTGCGCCCGACCGCCCTCGACGACCACGGCCTCGTCCCCGCGCTGGCCAGCCAGGTCGCGGACTTCGGCGACCGGACCGGCATCCGGTCGACCTTCCACCGCCACGGCGACCTGCCCAATCTGTCCGACGAGGAGCAACTGGTGCTCTATCGCGTCACGCAGGAGTCGCTCTCCAACGTCGTCCAGCACTCGGGCGCGAGCGCCGTGCGCGTCGAACTTTCCTCCATCGGCCGCACCGTCCTGCGCGTGCGCGACGACGGTTGCGGCTTCAAGCCCGGCGGCCGCACCGGCCGCCTCGGCGTCTCCGGCATGCGCGAACGCGCGCTGCTCGTCGGCGGCCGCCTGAACGTCTTCTCCGCGCCCGGCGAGGGCACGACCATCGAACTCACCATGGGAGCGTCATGAGAATCCTGATCGCCGATGACCACGGAATCGTCCGTGGCGGCATGAAGCTGCTGATCGAACGCCAGCCGGACATGGAGGTCGTCGCGGAGGCCGCGGACGGCGTCGAGGCCTTCGAGCAGGCACTGGCCACCAAGCCCGACCTGTGCGTCATGGACGTCTCCATGCCGCGGATGACCGGCCTGCAGGCCGCGCGCCAGATCCGCGCCCACCTGCCCGAGACGCAGGTGCTCGCGCTGAGCATGCACGACGACGAGCGCTACGTGTTCGACGCGCTGAAGGCCGGCGCGAGCGGCTACGTGCTCAAGCGCGAGGTCGACCAGGCGCTCCTGAACGCCATCCGCGCCGTCAACCGCGGCGACGCGTTCCTCACCAATGCCGTCGAGCGCACGATCGTCCGCGAGTGGATGAACGACTCGAGTTCGGGGCCGGAGGAGCCGCTCTCCCCGCGCGAGCAGGAGGTGCTCAAGCTGATCGCCGAGGCGTTCACCAACAAGCAGATCGCCGAGACGCTGCACCTCGCGGAGAAGACCGTCGAGTCCCACCGCGCGAACCTCCTCCGCAAGCTCGGCATGCGCGACCGCGTCGAGCTCGTCCGCTACGCGATCCGCCGCGGTCTCACCGAAGCCTGAGAAGCGCAGGTAGGGTGCCGCCGGAGTGAACCGACCCGGCGGCAAACAGGCGGCAGTCGTCCTCGGCGCGATCGGCGTCGTCTTCGGCGACATCGGCACGAGTCCGCTGTACACGCTGCGGACCGTCTTCGCCCCCGAACACGGGCTCGACCCGAGCCGCGAGGCCGTCTTCGGCGTCGTCTCGCTGATCTTCTGGGCGATCACCGTGATCGTGAGCGTCAAGTACGTCACGTTCATCATGCGCGCCGACAACGACGGCGAGGGCGGGATCATGGCACTGATCGCGCTGATCCAGCGGGCCAACCTGCGCAGCCGCGGCGCGCAGATCGCGCTCGTCCTGCTCGGCGTCTTCGGCGCGTCTCTGTTCTACGGCGACGGCATGATCACGCCGGCGATCAGCGTGCTCTCCGCCGTCGAGGGCCTCGAGGTCGTCAACGCGAGCCTCAAGGAGCTGGTCATCCCGATCACGCTCGTCGTGCTCGCGGTGTTGTTCTTCGCGCAGCGCTTCGGCACCGGCGCGGTCGGCCGGTTCTTCGGGCCGATCATGGTCACGTGGTTCGGCGTGCTGGCGCTGATCGGGCTGATCCGGGCGCTCCAGCATCCCGAGATCTTCGGCGCGCTCTCGCCCCACCACGGCGCCGAGTTCCTCTTCAACCACGGCCACGAGGCGTTCGTCGCGCTCGGCGGCGTCGTGCTCGCCGTGACGGGAGCAGAGGCGCTCTACGCCGACATGGGCCACTTCGGCGCGCACGCGATCCGCAAGGGCTGGTTCGCGCTCGTCTTCCCCGCGCTGATCCTCAACTACCTCGGCCAGGGCGGGCTGATCCTCTCGGACCCGGCCGCGGCCGCGAGCCCGTTCTTCCTGCTCTTCCCGCCCTGGGCGCGGATCCCGATGGTCCTGCTCTCGACGGTCGCGGCGATCATCGCGTCCCAAGCCGTCATCTCCGGCGCCTTCAGCGTCACCCGCCAGGCGATCCGGCTCGGGTTCCTCCCGCGCCTGTCGGTCCGCCACACCTCCAAGGAGGAGGTGGGCCAGGTCTACGTGCCGGCGGTCAACTGGATCATCTTCGCCGCCGTCGTCGCGCTCGTCGTCGGCTTCGGCTCCTCCGAGAAGCTCGCCTCGGCCTACGGGATCGCCGTGACCGGCACGCTGGCGATCGACACGCTGCTGTTCTTCTTCGTCGTCCGCGCGATGTGGCACCGGCCGATGTGGCTCGTGATCGCCGGCGCGGGCGCGTTCCTGACCGTCGACCTGACGTTCTTCGCCGCCAACCTGACGAAGGTCGTGCACGGCGGGTGGTTCCCGCTCGCGATCGCGCTCGTGGTGTTCAGCGTGCTGACCACCTGGCAGCGCGGGCGCGAGATCATCACCACCCGCCGGGTGGAGGAAGAGGGTCCGCTGCGGCGCTTCGTGGACGAGGTGCGCGAGATCGAGCCGCCGGTCGCCCGCGTGCCCGGGACCGCGGTGTTCCTCAACGCCAACCCGGAGACGACGCCGCTCGCGCTGCGCGCCAACGTCAAGCACAACCACGTGCTGCACGACTGCGTCCTGATCGTGTCGCTGACCACCGAGCGCGTGCCCTACGTCCACGAGAACGAGCGGCTCTCGATCGACGATCTCGGCTACCGCGACGACGGCATCACCCACATCACCGGGCGCTTCGGCTTCCAGGATCCGCTCAACGTGCCGGCGCTGATGCGCCAGGCCGCGGCGCGGGGCGTTGAGGGAAATCCACAGCTCGATGACCCCAGCTACTTCGTCTCGAAGATCCAGATCATCCCGAGCGACCGGCCCGGGATGGCGAAGTGGCGGAAGAAGCTGTTCCTCGCGATCTCCCGGAATGCCGCCAATCCGGTCGAGGTCTTTCACCTGCCCGACGAACGCACGGTCGTCATGGGCTCGCATATCGAACTTTGAACTGAAACGGATCTTCCGCGTGAGCCCTGACCGCAATGTCAGGATGCAAACTCGTGCGGATCGGACTCCTTTTCAGAGCACTCGGGGCGGTGGCCGTACTGGCCAATCTGGATCCCCTGACCGAGCTCAACAATCTGCGTGCCGCGAACGGAATCCCGGCCGGGATCACTGAGAATCCCGCCTGGTCGGCTGGGTGCGCGCAGCACATGAACTACCTCGAACTCAACGGCTTCGCCGGCGACTGGCACACCGAGGTGCAGGGGCGGCCCGGGTACACCGACGCGGGCAAGACCGCGGCCGGGAGCTCGGTGCTCTCCAACGCGCCGTCGCTGGGCCTGCAACCCGACTGGGAGACCTCGCCGTTTCACTTCGCGCAGCTGCTCGCGCCGAAGCTGTCGGTGTCCGGCTCCGCCGCGGGCTGCATCTACACCTGGCCGGGCTACAAGCGGCCCGAGCCGTCCACGCTGGCGCTCTACACCTACCCCGGTGACGGCGTGCAGGGCGCGACGTCGCCCTACCTCTACGTCTTCGGGTTCGGCGGCGGGGCCGGCGAGGGCAGGCTGAGCGACGCCTCGCTGACCGGGCCCAGCGGCCCGATCGCGGTCAACGTGATCGACAACCACACGGCGGGCGCGGCCGGCTACCTGCCGCCGGGCGGGATCCTCTCCCCCGCCGAGCCGCTGGAGGACGACGCCAGCTACACGGCCCAGGTCACGTTCACCTCCGACGAGGGCCTGCAGGCGGTCAAGCGCTGGAGCTTCGCCACGGGCGAGCTCGGCGCGGCGTCCGAGCCCGTCGGGGAGGCGGAGCCGGATGACTCGAGCTCGGGCACCCCGCTGCCGAGCGGCCGCACGCCGCGGATGGCCCTCGCGCTGAAGCCCTCTCGAGCCGGCGCGCGGCTGACGATCTCCGCCCAGGGCGCCGCGATCGGCCGCACCGCACGGCTCACGGTGCAGCGGCTGGACTGCAAGTGCCGGCCGACCAAGCGCACGCTCAAGCTGACCAAGACGCCGCGCCGGATCGATGCCAAGGGCTCCACGATGAAGGTCACGGTGTCGCTCAGCGGCTTCTACTTCGGCGAGATCCCGTACCGCGGGCTGACGCTGGTGCGCACGCTCTCGTAGCCTTGGGGGCGGTGCTCCCCGCCCGCCTCCAGCTCGCGCTGATCGCTCTCACGCTCTGCGCCGTGGCCGCCGTCGCGGGTGTGCTGCTGGCGCAGCGCACCCACCTCGAGAACACGAGCAGCCTCCAGCTGACCAACGGCTGGGCCGGCGCGCAGCGTCCCGACCACCAGCCGGTGCCGGCCTTCACGCTGCGCGACCAGGACGGCAAGACCGTCACGTCGGCGTCGCTGCGCGGGAAGCCGGTCGTGTTCGCGTTCATCTACTCGACCTGCCGCGACACGTGTCCGGCGCAAGTCCAGACGATCCGGGGCGCGCTCGACGACTTTCCCGGGAGTGCCGACAAAGTGCGGGTGATCGGTATTTCGGTCGACCCGGCCAACGACACCCCCAAGCGCGCCCAGTCGTTCCTGCTCAAGCAGCAGATGACCGGGCGCATGCAGTTCCTGCTCGGCTCGCGGGCGCAGCTGAAGCCGGTCTGGGACGCGTTCGCGATCCAGCCGCAGTCCAAGGCGCTTGAGCACTCCGCGCACACCGTGCTGGCCGATGCCGACGGCGTCCAGCGCGTCGGGTTCCCGTTCGACCATCTGACTGGAGAGGGGCTCGTGCACGACCTCGAGCGGCTCGCGCCTTGAGTGGTCGCTTCGACGACCTGAAGTTCTTCGGTCAGTGGCGCCCGTACCAGCGGGCCGCGCTCGCGGCGTTCGAGAGGGATCGCGCGCAGGGCAACCTCTCCACCCACATCGTCGCCCCGCCCGGTTCGGGCAAGACGCTGCTCGGCGTCGAGCTGATCCGGCGGGTGGGCAAGCGCGCGCTGGTGCTCGCGCCCAACCAGGGCATCCAGCAGCAGTGGCCGCGCGCGGTCGGGGAGTTCACCCCCAACCCCGCGGCGATCGCCGGCGCCGACCCGCTGAAGCCGATCGCCTGTCTCTCCTACCAGGCGCTGTGCCAGCTCGAGGACCCGGAGATCGTGCTCGGGCGGCTCGCCCAGTCGCGCTGGGCCGGTGAGCGCGCGGCCGCGACCGGCATGACGCCCGAGGAGGCGATGCGCGAGGGCGAGGCCTTCGAGGGCGCCGCCGCCGACCGCCGGGCGCGCGAATTGAGCCGCATCTCCGCCGCGTTGAAGCGCGAGGTCGCGCGCGGCGAGCACGCGGGCGTCGAGCTGCGCGACATGCTCTCCACGACGGCCAAGCAGCGGGTGCAGCAGCTGGCGAAGATGGGCGTCGGCGTCGTGCTGCTCGACGAGTGCCACCACCTCGCGTCGCTGTGGGGCTACGTCGTGCGGGCGGTGCTCGGCGAGCTGGGCGAGAAGGTCCACGTGATCGGGCTGACCGCGACGCCGCCGGTCGGCCTGCCCGAGGCCGAGGCCGAGCTCTACGCGGCGCTGCTCGGCCCGGTCGACTTCACCGTTCCGACGCCGGCCGTCGTGCGCGACGGGCATCTCGCGCCCTACCAGGAGCTGGCGTGGCTGACCGAGCCGCTGAAGACCGAGCGCGAGTGGCTGGCCGAGCACGACAGCCGCTTCCGCGAGCTGATCACGACGCTGCACGACGACGCCGAGTCCGACATCTCGTTCCCGCGCTGGGTCGGGTCGCGGATGCGCGAGCGCAAGCGCTCCCCCGACGACGACGCCGAGGTGCCGTGGGAGGCGTTCCAGAAGCGCTCGCCGAAGCTGGCCCGCGCGGGCATTCGGTTCCTGCTCTCGGCCGACCTGAGCATTCCGAGCGGCGCCCCGCGCGGCGAGGCGTACCGCCAGGCGCCGGACCTCGAGGACTGGCTGGTGCTGCTGGAGGACTACGCGCTGCGCTGCCTGGCGTCGTCTGAGACCCGCGGGGCGGGTGAGCGCTACGACGCGATCTCAGCCGCGCTGCGCGAGCTCGGCTTCCAGCTCACCCGCAAGGGCATCCGGCGCGGGACCTCCGAGGTGGACCGCCTGCTGACCGGCTCCCAGGCGAAGGCGCTCGGGCTCGTCGAGGTGCTCTCCGCCGAGGCCGACGCCCGCGGCGACGCGCTGCGCGGGCTGGTGCTGTGCGACGCCGAGCTCGCCTCCCAGCGCCCGGACGACGCGCTGACCGGCGTGCTCGACCCCGCCGCCGGTACCGCTCGCCACGCGCTGCTGGCGATCGCCAACGACTCCCGCACGGCGCCCATTCGGCCTTTGCTCGTCTCCGGCCGCGGCCTGCGCTGCGCGCCGCAGGATGCCGACGTGCTCCTGGAAGCGCTGCGGGTCGCCGCCGAGGAGCGCTTCACGCTGCCCGAGTGGGAGGCCGAGGTCGACGGCCTGCTCGCCTCGCTGAGCTCGAGCGGGGCGGAGTGGATGCCGCGGGCGTGGGTCGAGCTGGCCACGACGCTGCTCGTCGAGGGCACGACCAGCGTGTTGGTCGGCACGCGGGCGCTGCTCGGCGAGGGCTGGAACTGCCGCCCGCTGAACGTGCTGGTCGACATGACGATCGCCACCACCGGCGTGTCCGTGCAGCAGATGCGCGGCCGCACGCTGCGGCTGGACCCGGCCGACCCGCAGAAGGTCTCCTCCAACTGGGACGTCGTCTGCGTCGCGCCCGACCTCGTGCGCGGGACCGCCGACTACGAGCGCTTCGTGCGCAAGCACCTGCATCTGTTCGCCCCCGCCGAGGACGGCGAGGTCGAGGCCGGGCCGTCGCACGTGCACCCGGAGATGGGGCCGTTCGCGCCGCCTCCGGTGGAGCACTTCGGCGCCTTGAACGCCGCTCAACTCGAGCGCGCGTCCGACCGGGCCGCCGCCCGCGAGCTGTGGCAGGTGGGGACGCCGTACCGCGGCGTGGAGCTGCCCACCCTGCTGGTGCGGCCGTCGCGGCCGGACGTCCCGGCGCCCGCCGTCGGCGGCTCCTCGCGCGGCGTGCAGCTCTCCCAGAAGGTCCCGATCGCGGGCGGCGTGGGCGGCGCGGCGGTGTTCGCCGCGCTCGGGCTGGCGACCGGCACGCCGGTCGAGCTCGCCGGCCTCGCGCTCGCCCCGCTCGGGCTGGGCTGGGCCGCGTTCCGCCTGCGCGCCGCCAAGAAGCGTTTGCCGCTCGTGCTCCCGCTCGACGCCGCCGCCCGCGCCGTCGCCGAGGCCTACCGGGAGCTGGGCGAGCTCTCGCCCGAGGCCGCGGGCTCGCTCACGATCGAGCCGCGCGCCGCGGGCTACCTGCGCGTCGAGCTGACCAAGGCGACGCCCGCCGAGGGCCACCGGTTCGCGGCGGCGCTCGACGAGCTCGTGGGCGTCTCGGACGCGCCGCGCTACCTCGTCTCCCGCCCGCTGGCCGATCCCCGCCGCGGCGCGCTCGGCCTGCTCGGGCGGGTGCTGACCCGGCGCCCACCGTTCGACGAGCGCCTGCACCCGGTCCCGAAGGACCTGGCGCGCAACAAGGAGCGCGCGGAGGCCTTCGCCCGCGCCTGGAGCCGCCAGGTCGGCCCCGGGCGCCTCGTGTTCACGCAGCGGTCAGAGGAAGGCCGCGAGGCCCGGGCCGAAGCGGCGTCAGCGGATGGCGGCTACGAGACGCTCGTGAGAGACGTCTGGGTCTGAGCGACGGCGTCCTGGGCCGCGTCCTCGCGGTCCTGGGCGGCGCGGTAGGCGGCGTAGGCGATCACGTCGCCCGGCCGGGTGCTCCAGTACGCGAAGGCCGCGGCGGCCTCTTCGGCGGCATCGCGCCAGGCATGCAGCACGGGGCTCCAGCCGCGGTCGCGGCGCAGCACGATCTCCCACGTGTCGGGCACGCCGTCGAGGAGGGATCGGAGGTCGTGAGCGCTCATTGTCCTGCGCGGGGGATTCCCTTTCGCGCATCGTTGACACCTGTTCTACGCAGCAGCAACCCCGCTGGTTGCCATTCGGACCTTCAGTGGGGGTCTTGGCGGTCTTCTTCGCTCGGGTCGTAGCCGCGGCCGCGGATCTTCGACCACAGGATCGCCCCGACCATCGCCAGCACCGGCGCCAGATACAGCAGCTGGGCGGCCCAGTGTCCGGCGTGAGCGAGCGGCGTCATCCGTGCAGCGCCGCCGAGAGGAGCCAGAGGCCGAGGCAGGTGAACGCGACCATGAGAGCCAGCATGACAAGTTGCGAGCGCGTCGCGTCCTTTGCCGAGCCATAGAGCTCGAGCGCGCGGTCGTGGGCGAGGACGAGCGCGGCGACGTGGCCGATCACAAGCGCGGCGACCTGCACGTACCAGATGCCGGTGGCCGAGACGACGCCGTAGTTGATCGTGGCGTCCGCCCCGCCGAAGTAGTCCGCGCCGTTGCCGAGCGGGTCGTTGGCGAGGCGCCAGAGGTCCTGGCCGTTGTAGGCCAGCAGCGAGAAGTAGTGCGCGAACAGGTACCCGGCGGCGATCGGGATCAGCGTGTGCGCGAAGGCGCGGGCGAGCTCCCGGCGCGAAGGCACGCTCGGCGGCGGCTTCATCCCGGCCATGCCCAGCGCCCAGATGATCGCGACGATCAGCACCGCTCCCGCGAGCCCGACGACGAACCCCAGCTCGAGGCCGAGGCCGAGCGAGAGTCCGAGATCGACGAAGAAGCTCTGGAGGTCCTGCGCGAGGTTGTTGAACAGCGCGCCCTCTTTGGCCCCGTCGAACGCGGTGCTCCCCACCGAGACGATCAGTACCGCCATCGTGCCGTTGACGGGCGTCAGCTTGGCCGCGCCGGTGAACGGGACACGCAGGTACAGGCGGCCGTTCTCCGCGCGGCGCCCGAGTGGCGAGAGCGAGCCGATCAGCCCGAACAGGACGCCGAACGCGTCCGCGTTGCGGGTCCACGCGTCGACGCCGTAGAGGCTCATCCCGACGAGCATCGCGATGAAGTAGAGGAGCATGATGATCGCCAGCGGGCCGGGCTCGGTGGCCTTGGCCCAGCACAGCTCGCAGATCGCGAACCCGAAGAGGCCGGCGGCGGCGGGGAGCCGGCCGAGGCGCTCGGGGTAGACGAGCGGGGCGGGCATCGCGCCCTCGGTGAAGCGCTCGCCGATCCATCCGGTCGCGCGGCCGAGCGCGCGCCAGGGGCTGATCACGCCGAAGACGTTGCCGAGCAGCAGCGAGGCGAACGGCACGCCGACCCAGAAGGCGACGTAGACCATCGTCGGCGCGAGGTTGTCGGTCTGCCCGCTCGTGCCCGCGATCCCCGCGTAGACGGTGAAGAGGAAGACGATGACGCCGAGCGCGCCCAGCAGCACCTCGAGCGCCACCGGGAAGACGAAGAGGTCCTTCTCGGGGAGGGACTTCAGGCGCGGGCGTGACCAGCCGAGCGCGAGTGCGACGAAGGAGACGACGAGCACGGCGGCCGCGGCGGCGCCGAACAGGGTCTCGGGAATCGGGAGGTCGGCGCGGCCGACGATCCCGTGCGCGAAGAGGAGCACGCGGCGAGTCTAGGAACGAAAACGGCCCCGCTGACGCGGGGCCGTTCTCATGAGTCAGATGCGGGTGCTGGGAACTACGAGCACTTCGCGTCGCCGGTGCCAGTGGCAGACGACTTCGCGGGCGGGCTCGGGTTCGGGGCGTAGCCGACCGTGACGCCGATCGAATGCTTCTTGGACTTGCAGCCCGTCGCCGAGATCAGGCTCTTGGAGCCCTTCTTCGCCGAGATCGTCGTCGAGAGATCCGTCAGCGCCGAGTACGTGTCCGGGACCGGCTGCTGCAGGAAGTCCGGGATCGCGATCGTCATCTTCTTGCCGGAGATCTTGCCGTGCAGGACCGCGGGGGCCGAACCGGAGAGCACGAAGATGATCTCGTTCTTGCCGACGACCGGGACGACCTTGAAGGTCAGCGGGGCCGGCGTGGCGCCGAACGGGTTCAGGAGCGCGTGCGCCGAGCCGCTGCCGGCGATCGACTTCTTGCAGACCTTCTCCGGGCCGGCGAGCAGGGCCTCATCGTTCGCCTTGCACTGTTCGAGGCCGCTGGTCGAGATCTTGAGCGTGCTCGGGAAGGCGATCGTGATCTTGGCCGCCGTCGTCTTGCTCGCCGCGTCGTTCTTGACCGTCAGTTTGAGCTTGGTGGCCTTGGGCTTGGACGACGTGCCGGCCTTGGTCGGGGACACAGAAGCGGTCACGGTGACGGACGGCTCCGGCGTCTGGGCGTACGCGATGCCTGCGGCGCTGAGGGCAAGTGCCACCGTGCCGGCGGCGAAGAGAGACTTACGCAAGGAGATGATCCTCCAGAGATGGGTGTTGCTGGACTGGGTGGGCGCAGGCAGATCGCATCCGCGCCGCGGACTGATAACAACACGTCAACAGGCAAAAGGTTTCGCTGCTAGCGTCGCGGACTCGATGCGTGCCGATAGTCCGAGCATCTCCGCTCCGCCATTTCCGCGCAACTTGGCCTGGGCCAACGTGGCGATGTTGCGCATGGATCAGCAACGGGACAAGGTCGTTCTGGTCGAGTTCTGGGACTTCTGCCGCGTCAACTCGTTGCGCACCTTGCCATACCTGAAGGCGTGGCATGCCCGGTACCAGGACGCGGGCCTGCGCATCGTCGGCGTGCACACCGGCGGGTTCCTCCCGGCGCGCTCCGAGGAGAACGTCCGCCGCGCCGTGGAGCGCCTGGAGATCCCCTGGCCGGTGGCGATCGACACCGACCTCGAGGTGTGGGACATCTACGGCAACGAGGGCTGGCCCGCGCGCTATCTGTGGGCGCCGTCGGAGACCGGGCATGTGCTGCATTCGCTGCACTACGGCGAGGGCGGGTACGTGGAGACCGAGCTCGAGATCCAGTCTTTGCTGGGTGTGGAGCGCGATCCGGTCGCGCCGATCCGGCCGGAAGAGGCCGCCGACGCGATGGTGGCGACCCCGACACCGGATCAGCCGGGCGCCTACTCCGGGCCGTACGCCGCGGGTGGCGTGTGGATCGTCGCCGAGGGCCTCGGCATGGTGACCGCCAACGGCGTGGACGTCGCGATCGCCGAGCCGGGCTGCTACCCGGTGCTCGAGCACCCGCGCCACACCGAGGGTGAGCTCGAGCTGGTCGTCGGCGAGGGCGTCACCGTCCACGCCACCTGCTTCACGCTCGGTCTCGCGGCCTGAGGGTTTCGTGGCCGCGTTCGCCGAGGAGGCGGACGAGGCGGGGCGGGCCGGTGTCCTCGACGATCACCGCGGTACCCGGCCAGTAGGGCGAGCCGTTGGGTTCCGGGCTGAGGAAGTGCGGCTGATAGACCCATGACCCGGTGTTGAGGATGCGCGCGCCGGTGCCCGCGACCCACTCGCTCTGGTCGTCGGACGGCCACGGGCCGGAGCGGTGCGAGTGGCCCCAGATGACGTGGGCGGCGCGGATGTCGAGGCGCTCGATCACCTCGCGGATGCCGCGCAGGTAGCCGCGGCGCAATGCGGAGGGCGTCAGGCTCGCCTCCAGCGGCCCGAGGCCGGCGCGGTTGAGCCCGAACACCGCCGCGCGGTAGCCGAGCGCGAGCGCGAGCGTCTGCCGGCGCTTGTGGCGGTCCTTGGCGGTGAGCTTCGCGTAGGTGCCCGCGGACGCGCTCCCGCCCGCGGCGACGACGGTGTTGTCGGCGCGCTGCGTCAGGGCGTGCAGCCACGCGTAGAGCGGGCTGAGGACCGCCTCGTAGTCGTCGGCGGTCGCGCCGCGCTCGGGCAGCCTGGCGACGTAGCGGGCCATGCTGCCCGCCGCGAGGCGCTCGAAGGTGGGCACCGTCGCGTGGACGTCGGAGTAGTGGCCGTGGATCGCGTAGACGTCGTCGCGCAGCCAGATGCCCGGGTAGGCGAACTGCAGCTGGGCGGGGCGGGCGGCTTCGGCGAGGCGGCGCCCGAGCGGGCCGGTCGCATCGGGCTGGAAGCGCTGCTCGAGGGTGAGGAAGCCGGACGGCTCGCTCTGCAGGCGCGCGTCGATCCAGCCCGCGGCGATCCCGTGATCGTGGTTGCCCGCGAGCATGAGCAGCTCCTTCTCAGGCCCAAGCGCCTCGCCCACGTCGGCGAAGAACGGCGCGGCGATGTCCATCGCGTCGCGGTGGGCGGCCTCGCGCAGCTCGAGCCCGTCGCCGAGGATGACGAAGCGATCGACACCGGCGAGCGCCTCCAGCAGCGGGGCGCGCAGATCGGCGCGGCGCAGGAGGTCGCTCCCCTCAGCGCGGCCGAGATGGAGATCTGAGACGACGAGGGTCCGCATGCTCGCGCACTAGTGTGCCCGCCCATGCCACCGCTGGAAGGGATTCTTGTCGCGGATTTCTCGCGGGTGCTCGCGGGGCCGCTTGCGGCGATGCTGCTCGGCGACCTCGGCGCCGACGTGATCAAGGTCGAGCGACCGGACGGCGGCGACGACACCCGCGCCTGGGGCCCGCCGTGGCACGAAGGCGAGAGCACCTACTACCTCGGCCTGAACCGCAACAAGCGGTCGATCGCGCTCGATCTGGCGGACGCGGAGGACCGGGCCGTCGCACTCGAGCTGGGCTTGCGGGCCGACGTGCTGATCGAGTCCTTCCGGCCGGGCCTGATCGAGTCGTGGGGATTGGACGGCGACGCCCTGCGGGCCGCGGGCAACACCGGCCTGGTCTCCTGCTCGGTGACCGCGTTCGGGACGACGTCCTCCGACGCCGTCGCGCTGCCCGGCTACGACTTCCTGCTGCAGGCGATGGGCGGGCTGATGGCGGTCACCGGCGAGCCCGACGGGCGGCCTTTGAAGGCGGGAACGGCGGTCGTCGACCTCGTCTGCGGGCTGCTGGCCGCCAACGGCATCCAGGCGGCGCTGGTCGAGCGGGCGCGGACCGGCGCCGGCCGCCACGTCGAGGTCTCGCTGATGGACTCGGCGTTGACCTGCCTGCTGAACCAGGGCTCCGCGTGGGTCGCGGCGGGCGTGCGCGGGCGCCGGCGCGGGAACCGCCATCCGAGCATCGTCCCCTACGAGACCTACGAGACCGCCGACCGCCCGCTCGCGGTGGCCGTCGGCAACGACCGCATGTTCGCCCGCCTCTGCGGCGTGCTCGGGCTGGAACCGGACGAGCGCTTCGCGACCAACACGTCGCGGGTGGAGCACGCCGACGAGCTCGCCGCCGCTTTGGAGTCGGTACTCCGCACGCAGCCCGCCGCGGTGTGGCTCGAGCGGCTGCGGGCGGCCAAGGTCCCGGCAGGGCCGATCAACGAGATCGACGAGGCGTTCGCGCTGGCCGAGGAACTGGGCATGGAGCCGTCGGAGGTGGTCGACGGAATCCCGTTGATCCGCCCGCCGCTGCGGATCGACGGTGAGCGCCCCCCGATCCGCCACCGCCCGCCGCGCCTCGACGAGCACGCGGACGATGTCCGCGCCTGGTTGAACAGCAAGCACTGAGTACGGACCCCTCGTCAGATCGCCTGCACGTGGGTGACGAGGTCACCTGAGTCGAGCAAAGCGTGGACCAACAGCGACGGCGGTTCGCTCGTCAGGACCATCTCCGTCGCGATGAAGTCCAGGCCCGACTGGATGTTGGTCGACGCGCAGGTGATGACGCCACACCCACCCAGCGTGTCGTGGATGACCCGGTGGACGTGGCCCGCGACGACGCGGCGCACGTTCGGGGCGGCCACGAGCAGCTCGCCGAGCGCGCTTCGTTCCGCAGACGGCAGCCCGATCTCGTCCAGCCAGGCCAGGCCGGTGCGCAGCGGTGGGTGGTGCATGGCGACGATCGTCGGGGTGTCGCGGTCCTCCGCGAGGCGTTCGGCGAGCCAGTCGAGCTCGAGCGTGCCGTCGTCGCGGCCGGGGATCGAGGTGTCGCAGGCGATGATCCGCACGCCCTTGGCGTCGACCGCGTAGCGGGTGCGCTCGCCGAAGAGGTCGTGGTTGCCGGCGAGGCGGTGGACGGGCATCGGGAGCGGGGCGAGCAACTCCAGGGCGCGGGCGTGCTCGCGGGGGTCGCCGGAGTTGGCGATGTCGCCGGTGACGAGCACGGCCGTGGGCAGGGGGTTCAAGGTCAGGACGCGGGCGACTCCCGCGGCGAGCGCCGCCTGGGAGACCGCGTCATCGAGGCGGATGTGCGGGTCTGAGAGCTGCGCGATCAGGGTCGGAGTCACGGTGCGGCAGATTAGCAACTCAGGTTGACAACGAGCAGTTAGTCAACTACGGTTGCTAACGCCATGTTGATCGACCTGACCTCCCCCGAAGACCCCGCGGACGGCCTCGCCGCCGTGGTGGCGCTGCGACGCCTCGCCGAGCAACTCGAGGCCGCCGAGGTCGAGCGCGCGATGCGCGCCGGCTGGAGCTGGCCTGAGGTGGCGGAGGCGCTCGGGGTCACGCGGCAGGCGGTGCACAAGAAGCACGTCAAACGGCTTATCGCCGCTGGCGTGGAGCTGAGGAGACGCTGATGTTCAACAAGTTCACGGGTGAGGCGCGGCTGGTGGTCGGCGATGCCGTCGAGATCGCCCGCGACCTCGGCGCGAGCAATGTCGAGGCCGAGCACCTGCTGCTGGCCGTCACCCGCGGCGGCGGCCCGGTCGCGCAGGCCTTGGCGAGCGTCGGGCTCGACTTCGACGGCCTCAGCCAAGCGCTCGTCGCCGAGACCACGCGCAGCCTCGCCGCCGTGGGGGTGACGGCCGACGCGGTCGCCTTCAGCCCCTACGTCGAGCGCCCGAAGTTCGGCACGTCCGCCAAGCTCGTGCTCGAACGCGCGCTGCGCGCGGGGATCGCCGAGGACGACAAGCGGCTCTCGAGCAAGCACATCGTGCTCGGCGCCTTGCGTGCGCCAACCGGCACCGTCCCCCGCGCGCTGGAGTGCGCCGACGTGGACCGCGCCGCGCTGACCACGAAGATCAGCGCGCTGAGCGCTTGAGCCGCCGCGCGGAGTGCACGGTCAGGCCCGTGAGCAGGACCATCACTCCGATCGCGACCCACAGCAGTGGGTCCGACGCCGACAGGTTGTCGAGCGCATGGCCGAGGTACGTCGCGGCGGCGGTGATCGGCATCACGCCGATGAACGTCGTCCACGTGTAGCGCCACAGCGGCACGCGGGCGGCGCCGGCGAGGTAGCCGACGAGGCTGAACGGCACGAACGGGACGAGCCGTGAGAGCAGCAGCGCGGGGGCGCCGGAGCGGTCGATCAGCCCTTCGGCCGTCGCCACCCGCTTCTCGCCCGCCAGCCGCACCGCCAGCGGACGCCCGGCGATCCGCCCGAGCCAGTACGCGATCAGCCCCGAGAGCACCCACGAGACCATCACGATCGGGAACGCGACCCAGAAGCCGAACGCCAGCCCGGCGGTCGCGTTGACGATCTCCGCCGGGAAGAAGATCACCGAGTGGGCGAGGATCAGCGCGACGACGACGAACCCGCCCCACACGCCGAGCGAGCGCAGCTGGGCTTGAAGCGCGTCGACGTCCCCGTGCAGGACGTGGCTGAGCGCGGTGCGCAGCGGCTCGACGGCCCAGATGACCAGCGCGGCCGCCGCCAGCGCGGCGAATGTGAGCAGGAGGCGGCGGCGCACCGGGACCGAGGGTACGGCCTCCGGGGGCAAAAGCGAACCTCCGGCGACGGAGAACCCCCGGAATGGACACAGGTTGCCGCCCAGGCGCCGCCGCCGGCGCGCTGGGAGCCTGAACGACATGTCCACGACCGCCACACGAACCAGAATCCCGCTCGCCGGCGGCCACCTCGCCACTGCCATCGCCGGCGGCCTGATCCTCTTCCTCTCCGCCACGGCCGCCGTCTCCGGCGCCGCCCTGCAGTGGACGACGTCCAAGCAGGACGCCGCCGGCTACTACACGACCACCACCGAGCGCCTCGTGACCACCACGAGCGCGATCGCCACCGACGACCTCGACGTCAACGGCGTCCCGGGCTCGCTCGGCCGTGTCCGGATCACCGCGCAGTCGCGCAACAGCAAGCCGATCTTCACCGGCATCGCCCGCACCCGCGACGTCGACGCCTACCTCCGCAACACCGCCCACAAGACCCTGACCGACTTCGACGTCGACCCGTTCGACCCGACCTACCGCACCTCCCGCGGGACCGAAACGCCCGCCCGCCCCGCCGACCAGTCCTTCTGGGCCGCGACCAGCGACGGCGCCAAGCCCTTGGAGTGGAAGGTCCGTGACGGCAACTGGTCCGTCGTCGTCATGAACGCCGACGGCTCCGCGGGCGTCGACGCCGGCGTCAGCGCCGGCGCGAAGCTGCCGATCCTCGGCGACCTCGAGCTCGCCGCGTGGATCGCCGCCGCGCTCTTCCTCGCCCTCGGCGGCGGGCTGCTCGCCGCGGGTCTGAGACGTGGCACGATGCCCGCTGCGTGAACCCGCAGCCGCCCCAGTACACCCGTCGCCCCACCGGCGGCCGGCTCGCCCTCGTGATCATCGGCGCGCTGGTCGCCACGGCGTCGCTGGCCATCCTGGCGGGCGCGATCGTCCTGCACTGGGCCAACGGCAAGAGCGACGCGGGCGGCTTCTTCAACACGGCATACGTCCGGATCGCGGCCGGCACCTACGCGGTGACCAGCGAGAACGTGCAGATCGACGAAGGCTTCCTCGACGTCGTCGGCGCCGACCGCCTCCGGCTGCGGGTGCGCTCGAACACCAACCGGCCGGTCTTCGTCGGCGTCGCCCGCCCCGCCCAGGTCTCCGCCTACCTCGGGGACGCGGGCCGCGCCGTGCTGCAGGACGTGGAGTTCGCCCCCTTCAACCCCACCTACCTGACGTCCGGCAGCTCAGACGCATCCCCCGCGCCACCCACGAAGGAGGACTTCTGGCTGGCGCAGGTCACCGGGACCGGCACCCAGACCGTCGACTGGGACTCCAGCGGCCGCTGGGAGGTCGTGCTGATGAACGCCGACGCCGCGCGCGGCATCGACGCCTCGGTCAGCGCGGGCGCTCAGGCCAAGCTGGTCGGCCGGCTCGCGTGGATCGTGAGCGTGGCGGGGCTGGTGGTGTTGGCGTTCGGGGTGCTGCTGCTCGCGCTGGGACTCAGGCGTCGCCCGCTTGAGTCATCGCCTGCCGGATCTGCTTGGGGAGCATGAACCGGACGTCCTCGCGCAGGACCTCGAATTCCGACACGTCGGTCGTGCCGCGGGCGCGGAAGAAGTCCACCAGCGCGGTGACGAGCTCCTCCGGCGCGGACGCGCCGGACGAGATCCCGACCACGCGGGCGCCCTCGAGCCACTCCTCCTGGACCTGATCGGCGCCGTCGATCAGGTAGGACGCCGTGCCGAGGTCGCGCGCGACGTCGACCAAGCGGTTCGAGTTCGAGGAGTTCTTGGAGCCGATCACGAGCACCAGGTCGCACTGCTCGGCCATCTGCCGCACGGCGGCCTGGCGGTTCGTCGTCGCGTAACAGATGTCGTCGGTGCGCGGGCCCGTGATATGCGGGAAGCGCTCGCGCAGGCGGGCGATGATCGTGCGCGTCTCGTCGACCGCGAGCGTGGTCTGGGAGATGTAGGCGAGCTTGCGCTCGTCCTCGACCTCCAGCGTGTCCACGTCAGCCTCGGACTCGATCAGCACGATGTGGTCGGGCGCCTCGCCCATCGTGCCCTCGACCTCCTCGTGGCCGGCATGACCGATCAACACGATCGTGTAGCCCTCGGCGGCGAACTTGAGCGCCTCGCGGTGGACCTTGGTCACCAGCGGGCACGTCGCGTCGATCGTCACGAGATTGCGGCGCTCGGCGTCCGCGTGCACCGCGGGTGAGACGCCGTGGGCGGAGAAGACGGTGATCGCGCCCTCGGGGATCGTGTCCTCGAGCTCGTCGACGAAGACCGCCCCGCGCTCGCGCAGCGTCTCGACGACGTGCTTGTTGTGCACGATCTCCTTGCGGACGTACACCGGAGCGCCGTGGAGCTCCAGCGCGCGCTCGACGGTCTGGACGGCGCGATCGACGCCGGCGCAGTAGCCGCGCGGCGCCGCCAACAGCAGTTTCTCTGGCGCGTGCACTGCCTCCGATGGTAGAAGCGGTTCATGCTCGAGCACGCCTTTCGTCACGCCGAGGCGTTTCTGGCCTCGCTCCCCGACCGCCCGGTCGGGCCGCCGGTCGACCCGGACGCGCTGCGCGCCGCGCTCGGGCGCGAGCTGCCCGACGAGGGCGTTCCCGCCGAGCAGGTGATCGACGACCTCGTCGCCGGCGCGGACCCCGGCATCGTGGCCAGCGCCGGCCCGCGCTACTTCGGGTTCGTCACCGGCGGCGCGCTGCCCGCCGCGCTGGCGGCGGACTGGCTCGCCTCGGCGTGGGACCAGAACGCGCACATGTGGGTCGGCTCGCCCGCCGCAGCCGTGGTCGAGGAGGTCGTCGAGGAGTGGGTGCTCTCGCTGCTCGGGCTGCCCGCGAGCGCGAGCGTCGGGCTCGTGACGGGCGCGCAGATGGCCAACGTCACCTGCCTCGCGGTCGCCCGCGACGCGGTGCTCAAGCGCGCCGGGTGGGACGCCGCCGGCCAGGGGCTGATCGGCGCGCCGCCGATCACCGTGATCGCGGGACAGGAGGCGCACGCGACGGTCTTCAGCGCGCTGCGGATGATCGGCCTCGGCCGCGACGCCGCGCACCTGGTCGCCACTGACGACCAGGGCGCGATGGACCCCGACGCGCTCGCCCGCGCGCTCAAGGACGCCGGCCCCGCGATCGTGTGCGCGCAGGCGGGCAACGTGAACACCGGCGCGTTCGACCCGCTGGAGCCGATCGAGTACCTCTGCGAGCAGTCGGGCGCGTGGCTGCACGTCGACGGCGCGTTCGGGCTCTGGGCCGCGGCGTCGCCCCGGTACGCGCATCTCACCCGCGGCCTCGAGCGCGCGGACTCCTGGGCCACCGACGCCCACAAGTGGCTCAACGTCCCCTACGACGGCGGCCTGGCGATCGTCAAGGACCGCGCCGCGCACCGCGCCGCGCTGCGCCTCAGCGCCGCCTACCTCGTCGCGGGCGAGCAGCGCGACAACTACGACTACACGCCCGAGGCCTCCAGGCGCGCCCGCGGCTTCACGGTCTACGCCGCGCTGCGCTCGCTCGGCCGCACCGGGGTGGCCGAGCTGGTCGAGCGCAACTGCGCGCAGGCGACCCGCTTCGCCGAGCGCTTGCGCGCCGGCGGCGCGGAGGTCCTCAACGACGTCGTGCTCAACCAGGTGCTCGTCGCCGCGCCGCCGAGCGCGGTCGCGCGCATCCAGGCGGACGGGACGTGCTGGGTGGGCGGGACCGTCTGGGGCGGCCGCGAGGCGATCCGCATCTCGACCTCCAATTGGGCGACCACCGACGAGGATGTGGACCGATCTGCGCGGGCGATTCTCACCGCGATCACATCCCCTTGACGACCTGATGCTCTAGATCCGGGAGAAGTCTGCGGCGATGCAGACGCTCCCCAGATTCATCGCGGCCGCCGCAGTGGCCGCCGCGCTGGTCGCCCCGTCCGCGGCGGCCGCGGCCTCAGATCAGCTCAACCTCACCGACAGCACCGAGCGGATCGGCCCGGGCGTGACGCTCCGGCACCTCGTGACGCTCTCCGACATCGGCTGGACCGACGCGCAGGTCATGACCGTCGACCTCCAGGCACAGGGCGTGAAGGCCGACCTGCTGACCGCGGGCGCCGTCGCGCGCGGCTCGGCCCTGTCCGAGCAGGTCCGCGCGGCGGGCGCCGTCGCCGGCGTGAACGCCGACTTCTTTGACATCAACAACTCCAACGCCGCGATCGGGCCCGAGGTCCAGGGCGGCCTCGTGCGCAAGTCGGGCTTCGGCTCGACGCAGGTCGCGGGCGTGACGAACGGGCGCCTCGGGCGGCTCGCCAAGCTCACGCTCGACGCGACCGCGACGCTGCCCAGCGGTCCGCGCGTGGTCAAGAGCCTCAACGACCCGACCGACGCCGGCGCCAACGCGATCATCGCCTACACGCCGCTGTGGGGTACGTACTCGCGCGCCCGCGGGGTCAGCGGCTCGACCGACCTCGCCGAGGCGATCGTCACCGACGGCAAGGTCAGCGCCGTCAACCTCACCGGCGCCGGCGCGGGTCAGCTGCCGGAGGGCAGCTTCGCGCTCGTCGGCCGTGAGCAGGGCGCCACGGCGCTGCGCGCGCTGAAGGTCGGCGACGCCGTCACGTTGTCCTACGCGCTCAAGAGCGACATCGCCGACACGCTCGACTTCGCCGTCGGCGGCCGCCAGATCCTGGTCAAGGACGGCGTCCCGCAGCCGGAGTCGATCGTCGGCACCGACGGCCAGGCGCCGCGCACGTCGATCGGCTTCAAGGACGGCGGCAAGACGATGCTGCTGGTCACCGCCGACGGCCGCCAGTCGCTCGTGCTCGGCCCGACCCGCGCGCAGATGGGCGTGCTGATGGCCGACCTCGGCGCCGAGACGGCGCTGAACCTCGACGGCGGCGGATCGACCACGATGATCGCCCGCCCGCTCGGCAACCCGCTCGCGACGGTCCGCAACGTCCCGTCCGACGGCTCCGAGCGCAGCGATCCCAACGGCGTCGGCGTCTTCATCGCCCCCGGCGACGGCGCCGTCCACGGCCTCGACGTCGCCCCGGCCGACGCTCGCGTCTTCCCCGGTCTGCACCGCACGCTGAGCGCAGCGGGCCTGGACGATCGCGACGCGCCGGTCCCCACCGGCACGGTCGCGTGGAGCAGCGACAAGGCCACGATGAGCGGCGCCACGCTGCGCGCGCCGGACACCGCCGGCACCGTGAAGGTGCGCGCGCAGGCCGGTGCCGCGGACGCCTCGACGAGTGTTCGCGTGCTCGGCGCGCCGCGGGTGCTCGAGCCCAGCACCGCGCGGCTGAGCTTCGCCGAGCCGGACTCGGCGGCCGGCACGCTGCGGATCAGCGGCCGCGACGCCGACGGCTTCGCGACCACGATCGACCCGTCCGACCTCCAGCTCGACTACGACCACGCGGTGCTCGAGATCACCCCCTCGGGCGACGGCCTGAAGATCGATCCCGCCGCCAACGGCGCGACGATCCTCACCGTCAAGGCCGCCGGCTTGACCGCGAAGGTCCCGGTCACGGTGGGTGCCCAGACCGTCCTGATCAACGGCTTCGACACCGACGGCGTCTGGAAGTTCCGTCACGACCGCTCCCCCACCGGCAAGATCACGGTCGTCGACGACGGCCACACCGGCAAGGGCATGAAGGTCGACTACGACTTCACCGAGTCCACCGCCACCCGCTCCGCCGGCGCGGTGCTCAACACGCAGATCACGCTCCCCGGCCAGCCGCTGCGCGCGTCGGTCTGGGTCAAGGGCGACGGCCAGGGCCAGTGGGTGACGATCTCGCTGCGCGACGCGGCCAACAAGACGATCGACCTGCGCCCCGGGTACGCGACCGGCACCGGGTGGACGAAGTTCAGCGCCAGCCTGCCCGCGAGCGGGGTCCAGTACCCGGTGCGGGTGGACAACGTGCGCCTGATCGAGACCGCCGCGGCGCGGCTCTACAAGGGCTCGTTCATCCTCGACGACCTCGAGGTCGACGTGCCGAGCGAGATCGCCACGCCCGCGCCGGACGCGTTGGTCCCGGACCGCCTGATCAGCGCCGACGGTTCGCTGGGCGGGGCCGACTGGACGTTCGCGGCGCTGTCCGACGTGCAGTTCACGGCGGCCGCACCGGAGCTGGCGAAGGTCGGGATCGCGGCGCTGGCGCGCATCCGCGCGCAGCACCCGGACTTCGTCGTCCTCAACGGCGACATCGTCGACACGGGCTTCCCGGCCGACATCGCGCTGGCCAAGCAGACGCTCGAGGCGGGTGGGTGCGCGCTCGTGGGCGACGGCGCCCCGCCGGCACCGTCCGGCGACACCGTGCCCTGCCTCTACGTCCCCGGCAACCACGAGTCCTACGGGACGGACAACCTCGACGCTTGGAAGGCCGTCTTCGGCGCGCCGTACCGGACGTTCGACCACAAGGGCGTGCGCTTCGTGCTGCTCAACAGCACCCGCGGCACGCTGCGCGGCTCCGACTGGGGCCAGCTCCCGATGCTGCAGGACGCGCTCGATGCCGCGCAGCAGGACCCGAGCGTCAAGCAGGTCATGGTCTTCGCCCACCACCCGACCAACGACCCCGACCCGGGTGACGCGTCGCAGCTCGGCGACCGCAAGGAGGGCGCGCTGATCGAGTCGCTGCTCAGCGGCTTCAGCGCGAAGTCCGGCAAGCGCGCCGCGATGGTCGGCTCGCACGCACAGATCGTCAACGTCGACCGTGTCGAGGGCGTGCCGTACATGGTGCTCCCGTCCTCGGGCAAGTCGCCCTACGGCACGCCGGATCGCGGCGGCTTCACCGGGTGGGTGCGCTACGGCATCCATGGCTCGGACGAGCCGCGGGCGGACGTCCGCGCCTTCGCGCAGTCGATCGCCCTCACCGGGCCGGATGCGCTCGCGGCAGGCTCGACCGCCGTGCTCGGCGGCGAGCTGGTGCAGCCCAACGGCGTCGCCGCCGGCACCCGCAAGGTCCCGCTGCGCTACCCGATGTCCGTGCGCTGGTCGGGCGACAGCGCGCTCGCCGTCGGCGGCAGCGTCGACGAGGCGCGCCGCGCCGGCAAGGTCGCGGTGCTCGATCCCTCCACGCGCGAGCTGACCGCGGTGCGCGCCGGAACGGTGACCGTCGCCGCCGAGGCCGACTCGATGCGCGAGGGCGATGACCTCTCGCCGATCCGCGCGGAGAAGACGATCGTGGTCGCCCCGTTCGTCGCGCCGCCGGTTCCCGGCAGCGTCGGCGGCACGGTTCCCGCGACGCTCGCCCTGACACTGGGGGCGCCTGCAAGCTTCGGCGCCTTCACGCCGGGCGTCGAGAAGGAGTACACGGCGACCACGACCGCGACGGTCATCTCGACCGCGGCCGACGCGACGCTCTCCGTGGACGGTGGAAGCCTCGCCAACGGCGCCTTCACGCTGCGCACGCCGCTGGAGGGCACGGGCGTCCTGAAGACGTGGGACGCCCCGGCGAGCAACGCGATCGTGCCGATCACGTTCCGCCAGAAGATCTCGGCGACCGAGCCGCTGCGCACCGGCAGCTACTCCAGGACGCTGACCTTCACGCTCGCGACTACCGCGCCCTGAGGAACTCCAGCACGGCCTCGCCGCTCTTGTCCAAGCTCGCCTTGGACACGGCGGTGAGGTCGTCGCAGGGCTTGTGCCAGCAGGGGAAGTTGAAGTCGATCAGATCGATCGCGGGGACGCCGGCCTGCAGGAACGGCGTGTGGTCGTCCTCGACGGTGCCCTGCTGGGTGTCGGGGAACGCCGAGTCGCTGCCCACCCGCTCGGCGGCCTCGCGCAGATCCGCCCACATCGACGCGTCCGAGCTCTGCTCATACGGGATCGCCAGGTTCTTGTTGGCGACGAAGTCGAGCAGGACGAGCTCCTTGATCCGCTTGGCGTACTTCTTGGCGAACGCCTTGGAGCCGCGCACGCCGGTGCCGAGGAAGTCGTTGTCGTCGGTGGCCTCCTCGCCGTCGAAGGCGACGAACCAGATCGGAGAGGCGTTCTTGGGGCGCTTCATCGTCTTCATCACCCGCGCGATCTCGAGCATCTGCGCGGTGCCGCCGGCGCCGTCGTTGGCGCCCACGAAGTCCGGGATGTCCTTCGTGTCGTAGTGGGCGGAGAGCACGATCGGCTTGCCCTTCCCGGGGATCTTGCCGACCACGTTCTGCAGGCCGCCCGCGACGGGCTCGATGTGGCTGTTGGGCAGGTGCGCCTTGATGTAGGCGGCGAGCTCCTTGGACTTCGCGCTGCCCGCGGGCCGCGGGCCGAGGTTGACCTGGTACTCGAGCGTCTTCCAGGCGCGGTCGCCGTCGAAGCGGTTGACCTTCGTGGCCGCGGTCGCCTCGGGCGTTGCCACGACCTGTTCGGCGGTCGGCGCGGAGGTCTGCGCGGCGGGCTGGGGATCGCTCGAGCCCCCGCAGGCACCGAGCACGAAGACGCAGGCGATGGCGGCCAGCATCCGGCTAGTCATTCGCGCTGACGGCGGCGAGCAACTCGGCGAAGCGCGCGCGGGCGTCTTCGCGGCGGGTGGGGACGTGCTCGGACGGCACGTCGTGGGCCTCGTAGCCGCGCAGGATCTGGCGGGCGACCGACTGCCGGTGCACCTCGTCGGCGCCGTCGTAGAGGCGCGCGGCGCGCGCATAGCGGTACATCGCTTCCAAGGGTAGATCGGTCGAGTACCCAAGTGCCCCATGAATCTGCAGCGCGCGGTCGACGACGTCGAAGAGCACGTTGGCGCCGAAGAACTTGATCAGCGAGATGTCGGTGCGGGCCGCGGCGGCGCCCTCGTTGTCCATCCGCCAGGCGGCGTGCAGCGTCATCAGCCGCGCCGCCTGCATCTGCGCCGCGGAGTCCGCGATCCAGTTCTGGATCGTCTGCTTGTCGGAGAGCTGGGAGCCGAACGCGTAGCGCGACAGCGCGCGCTCGCAGAGCATGTCGAACGCGCGCTTGGACACGCCGAGCCAGCGCATGCAGTGATGGATGCGGCCCGGGCCGAGCCGGTGCTGGGCGATCAGGAACCCTTCGCCCTCGCCGCCGAGCAGCGCGTCGGCGGGGATGCGGACGTTCTCGTAGACGATCTCGGCGTGCCCGCCGTAGCGGCCGAAGTGCTCGGCCGGATGCTCCATCGTCGCGATGTCGCGGACGATGTTCACGCCCGGCGTGTCGGCGTCGACGATGAACATCGACGCGCGCTGGTGCGGCCGCGCGTCGGGATCTGAGACGGCCATCACGATCAGGAAGTCGGCGACGCTGCCGTTGGTCGAGAACCACTTGTGGCCGTTGATGACCCAGTGGTCGCCGTCCTTGACCGCGCGGGTCTGCAGAAGCGTCGGATCGCTGCCCGCGGTCTCGGGCTCGGTCATGGAGAACGCTGACCGCAGGTCGCCCGCCAGCAGCGGGTGCAGATAGCGCTCCTTCTGATCCGGCGAGCCCGCGAGCGCGAGGATCTCGCTGTTGCCCGAGTCCGGCGCCGCGTTGCCGAACACGGCGGGCGCGTAGGGCGACGTGCCCAGGATCTCGTGCATCAGGCCGAGCTTGACCTGCCCGAACCCCTGGCCGCCGAGCTCAGGCGGCAGGTGCGCGGCCCACAGCCCGCGCGCCTTCACCTGGTCCTGCAGCGGCTTGATCGCGCGCCGGAAGCCCTCCTCGCCGAGCTCCTCGAAGACGGTCTCGATCGGCCACACCTCGCGCTTGACGAGGTCGCGCATCCAGTCCAGTTGCTCCTGGAACTCGGGGTCCGTGGAGAAGTCCCATGCCATTTGTCGATCATCGCACGGCTCGCTCAACGACCCACAGGATCAGCCCGAAGAGGAGAAGACCACCAGCCCACAGGACGAGCTTCGGATCTTCGACGACCTGCTGGACGGCGAGCCCCGCACAGGTGGCGGCGCCGAGCCACGGGAGCGCGGTCCAGGCCTTGAAGTGGTCGTGCTCGACGGGCTGGCGGCGCAGCACCAGCAGCGCCACATTGACGAAGATGAACACGAGGAGGAGCAGGAGGACGGTCGTATCCGCGAGGGTTTCGAGGTCGCCGAGCGTCACCAGCACCGCGGCTACCGCGGTGCTGAAGAGGATCGCCACCCATGGCGTTCGGCGGCCCTCGTGGACACGGCCGAGGACACGCGGCACGACCCCCTCGTTGGCCATCCCGTACAGCAGCCGCGAGGCCATCACGAGGTTCAGCAGGCAGCCGTTGACGAGGGCGAAGAGCGCGATCGCGCTGAAGAACTTGGAGTCGACGGCGAGTGGGCCCTGGGTGACGACCTCCAGCAACGGCCCGTCGGAGCCGGCGAGCGTGTCGGCGGGCACCGTCATGCCGGCGATGATCGCCACGACGAGATAGACGGCGCCGGCGATGCCGAGGCCCATGAACAGCGTGCGCGGGAACGCGTGGGTGGAGTCCTTGGTCTCCTCGGCGACGTTGACCGCGTCCTCGAAGCCGATCAGCGCGTAGAACGCGATCGAGGCGCCCGCGACGACGAGCAGCGCGGGCGTGGTGTCTGAGTCCTTGAACTCGAACGCGCGGGCGGCGTCGCCGCCGCCGTCGAACAGGAACGCGGCGCCGATCACGACGACCAGGAACAGGCCGCCGAGCTCGATGAGCGTGCAGCCAAGGTTGAACCCGGCGGACTCCTTGATGCCGCGGAAGTTGATCAGCGAGACGCCGGCGATCACCGCCAGCCCGACGAGGACGGTCGGCAGCTCGACGAACTCGCTCAGGTAGTCGCCGCCGAAGGCCGTGGCCAGTGCGGCGGCGCTGCTCACGCCGCTGCACATCACCGCGAACGCGACGATGAACGTCAGCAGCGGCCGTTTGAACGCCTTGTGGACGTAGAGCGCGGCGCCCGCGGCCTGCGGGTACTTGGCGACCAGCTCGGCGTAGGAGGCGGCCGTGAAGGCCGCGATCACGCCGGCCAGCGCGAAGCCGGTCCAGAGGGCTCCGCCCACCTCGCCCGCGACCTCGCCGGTGCGGGCGTAGATGCCGCCGCCGAGGATGTCACCGACGATGAAGAGCAGCAGCATCTTCTTGGTCAGCGTCGGGCTGAGCTTGCTCTCGCGCGGCGTGGTCGGCAGGGCTTCAGCGTGTGCGGCCATTCCCACGCCGGACCCATCGGAATCTCATGTCAAGCCGAGGGCGGCTGCTGCCGATATGGCCTGCATCATGTCGCGCGCGCTTTCTCTTCTTGCCGCTCTTGCAAGCCCCGTCTTCATGTGTGCCGCCATCGCCGGATGGCTGTTCGAGGTCTGGCCGGCCAACCCGCTCACGCTCGGCGTAGCCGGGCTGCTGGTCGTCGGCGGGCCGATCCTCGGCATCGTCCACGTCGCCACCGCCGGTGGCCACGAGGACGAGGACGAGGAAGAGGTCGTCGAGGAGGAGACGGTCGTGATGGCCCCGCCCGTGCTCGTCCGGCGCCCGATCCCCGAGCCCCTGCTGATGACGGAGAAGGCCGCGGCGGCCGCGCGGTTCGCCTCCTGGCGCGACACGCCGAACGCGGCGATCGAGCAGCGCGAACGCGCTCGCCGCGCCTCGCAATACATCCGAAGCTAGTGTCGTGCGGCGGTGCTGGTCGCCGCCGCATGTCTCGGAGTCGTCGCCGGCGCGATGCTGCAGGCCGCGACCGGCTTCGGTTTCTCGCTGCTCGCCGCGCCCCTGCTGTTCGCCGCGATCGACCCCGAACCGGCGGTCGTGTTGCTCCTTGTTCTAGGACTCGAGGTCAACGTGCTGACCTTGGCCGGCGAGCGACGACGCCCGCGACCGTTGCCGCGGACGACCGCGCTGCTGCTGGCCTGGGCGACGCCCGGTGCGCTGGCCGGGGTGGCCGTGCTGCGCGCGCTGCCGCCGGGGGCGCTGCAGGTCGCGGTGACGCTCGGGGTCGTCGGCACGCTCGCCGCGCGGCGGGTGACGACGGCGCACGTGCCGGCGTGGGCGGCGGGGCTCGCGGCGGGAGCGCTCACCACCACGACGTCGACGAACGGACCGCCGCTGCTCCTGCACCTGTTGGGCCGCGGCGTGACGCCCACGCAGGTGCGCGACACGCTCACGGTGTGCTTCGTCGGGCTCGCCGGGCTGGGTGCGCTGGCGCTGTTCGGCACCGGTGATCCCGCGCTGCCCGACGCCGGGCTCACGCTCGGTCTGCTGCCGGCCGTGGCCGCCGGTCACCTCGTCGGGCGGCGCGCGTTCAGGCGACTATCAGAAAGCGGGCGCTATGAGCTTGTCCTAACGGTCGCATTGGTCGCCGCCGTGGGCGTCGGCCTCATCGGCGCATTGGTGTAGACCCGTTACGCTTCGGCCGGAATGGCGCAGTCTCACGGAGACCGGCTTTCAGCCGTCGACGCCTCGTTTCTGGCGCAGGAGCGAGCGAACAGCCACATGCACGTCGGGGCGGTCCTGATCTTCGAGGGCCCGGCTCCGGCGTATGACGACTTCCTCAACCACATCCGGTCGCGGCTGCACCTCGTACCGCGCTACCGGCACAAGCTCGCGTTCCCGCCGCTTGAGACCGGCCGGCCGATCTGGGTCGACGATCGCAACTTCAACCTCGAGTACCACGTGCGCCACACGGCGTTGCCGCAGCCGGGGTCCGAGGAGCAGTTGCGGGCGCTCGCCGCGCGCATCCACTCGCAGCGGCTGGACCGCGCGAAGCCGCTGTGGGAGACGTGGCTCGTGCAGGGCCTGGAGCGCGGGCGCTTCGCGCTGATCTCCAAGTCGCACCACGCGCTCGTCGACGGGATCTCGGGCGTCGACCTGATGACCGTGCTCTTCGACGCGACGCCGATCCCGCAGGTCGCACCGCACGAGGGCGAGCCGTGGACCGCGGCGCGTGAGCCGGGGCCGCTGCAGCTCGCCGCGCGCGGCGTGAAGGGCCTCGCGCGCCTGCCCTTCGAGCTGGCCGGCGGGGCGCTGTCGGCGGCCACCCATCCGGCCGAGTCGCTCGACGTCGTCAAGGAGGCGCTGGAGGGCATCGGCGAGGTCGCGTGGGCGGGGCTGAACCCCGCGCCGGAGACGCCGTTGAACGTGCCGATCGGGCCGCACCGGCGGCTGTCGTTCGTGCGCAACGACCTCAACGACCTCAAGCTCGTCAAGAACACGCTGGGCGGGACCGTCAACGACGTCGTGCTGACCGTCGTGGCGGGCGGGCTGCGGCGCTGGTTGCGGGCGCGCGGCGTGCGTACCGAGGGCCTGGAACTGCGCGCGCTCGTGCCGGTCTCGGTGCGCGCGAAGGACCAGCATCACGAGCTCGGCAACCGGATCGTGGTGATGCGCGGGCCGCTGCCGGTCTACGTCGAGGACCCGGTCGCGCGGCTACGCGTGGTCCGGCAGGCGATGGACGGCCTGAAGGAGTCCAAGCAGGCCGTTGGGGCCGAGGTCATCACCGGGCTGGAAGCGCTGGCGCCGCCGACGATCCTCGCCCAGGCGTCACGGCTGCAGTTCTCCACGCGGCTGTTCAACCTGCTCGTGACCAACGTCCCGGGACCGCAGTTCCCGCTGTACGTGCTCGGGCGCGAGCTCGAGGACCTGTTCCCGGTCGCGTTCCTCCCCGAGAACCAGTCGCTGGCCGTCGCGATCATGTCCTACAACGGCCGGATGGACTTCGGCCTGCTCGGCGACTACGACGCGCTGCCTGACCTCGAGGAGCTGGGCGACGCGTTGAAGGACTCGCTCGAGGAACTGGTCGTCGCGGCGGGCGGGCGCAAGCCCAAGCGCCGGCGCGCGCGCAAGCTCGAACCCGCCTGATAACACGACGCGCCGGCGGCGCTCATAAGTTGCCGCCCGATGAGAGTCCGAACCTTCCTCGGCGCGCTGCTCGGCACCGCGCTGCTGACCCCCGCGGCGGCGCACGCGCAGCCCGCGCCGCTCGCGCAGACCGAGTTCACTGCCGCCTACGCCGGCGAGGCCAAGCTCGTCCTCAACGCCTCAGCGCCGGGCGCCGACTGGGGCGTCGCGGGCAAGGAGTCCGCGCTGCTGACGGTCTCCGTCGACGGCAAGCCGGTCACCGACGTCGTCACGTTCTTCGGCGCGGTGCCGCTGGACTACGACGTCGCGATCGGGCGCGTCAGCGCCGGCAAGCACGACATCACGGTCACGCTCGACGCCGAGAAGTCGCCGGTGCAGAACGCGGTGGTCACCAGCCTGAAGCCGTCGCTCGCCGCCGAGGGTGACCTCGTCGCCCGGTACGCGCCGATCCTCTACGGCCGCAACCTGCCGACGATCCCCGGCACGTACGAGAACGTCAACACCGACGTGCCGATCATCTCGTACCACACGACCGCCGTCGACGCCCAGGGCAACCGGACGATCGAATACACGATGGTCTGGTCCAACGAGGACGGCGGCACCAACACGCCGTCGCTGATGGCGCGCTGGGGCCGGACGACCGACATCGAGTGGCTCTACCGCGTCGTCGTCGACCCGCAGGGCAATCGCATCAGCGACGCCTACCAGTCCTCCGGCCATGGCACCGTCGCGTTCGACGGCATCCGCGAGGCCGATCACCCGCTCCTGCAGGTCGTCACGAGCAACAACAACATGGCCGCGGTGACCGACCTCGCGACGTCGTCCGGGTACCGCTTCTTCCTCGACACCGTCGACGAACTGCCCGCCGATCGCTCCCGTGAGGTCATGATGGACGCCCACCCGTGGACGTACCAGGTGATGGCGAAGGAGATGGCGCGCGAGGGCAAGATCGAGGCCGTCGCCAACCCGGACACGCAGGCGATGTCCGACCAGCGCAACTACCTCTACACCGACGTCAAGAAGAAGACGTCCTACCCGGTCGCGCCGCGCGCCGGCAGCTTCGCGGGCGTCGCGCTGGCCGCGAAGGTGGGCGACAAGTGGTACACGTCGCACCACGGCAGCACCAGCATCTCGATCGAGCGTGACGACCCGGCCGCGACCACGATCGAGCTCCCGGCCGGCACGACCGCGCACGACATCACCGCGCTGAAGGCGCTGTCCGTCAAGAACGGCACCGTCGGCGACTACAGCATCGACGTCCTGGCGATCCGCCGCGGCTTCCTGCTCGACGCCGACTACCTGCCGACGCCGTCGTTCCTCACCTGGTCCGGCAAGGAGACCCTGACGCAGGCGCGGACCGAGGCACTCTTGTGGTCGCGCACGAGCGCGGACGGGGGCGCCGGCGGCACCGTCCCGGCGACGCTCTCGCTGTCGATGGGCGCCGCCGCGTCCTTCGGCGCGTTCACGCCCGGCGTGGACAAGACCTACACGGCCTCGACGATCGCCGACGTCACCTCGACGGCGGGCGACGCCGCGCTGACGGTCAGCGAGCCCGGCCGTTTGGCCAACGGCACGTTCACGCTGCCCGAGCCGCTGCAGGTCGCGTTCTCGAAGTCCGCCTGGACCGGCCCGGTCTCCCACGACTCCGTCGCTGTGAACTTCAGCCAGCACATCGGCGCCACCGACGCGCTGCGCACGGGCGCCTACGCGAAGACGCTGACCTTCACTTTGTCGACGCAGACGCCCTAGTTGATGGGCGGCCGGCGGATCAGCGCCGGCAGCTTGAAGACGTCCTCGAACTCTTCGTGGAAGTTCGGGGACAGCGAGCCGGAGATCGGCGGGATCATCCATGACCACTCGGCTTCGACCGGGCAGCCCTTCTTCTCCTCGGACTTCGACCACTTGTGGAACTTCTGGGCCGCCGTGTGGTGGTCATCCATGCGGATGCCGGCCTTGTCGTAGGAGTACAGGACCGCGGCCGTGAGCTCGATCACGGCCCGGTCCTTCCACAGCGAGCGCACGTCGGTCGTGTCGATCCCGAGCGCCTCGGCGATCTCGGGCAGCAGGTTGTAGCGGTACGTGTCCGAGAAGTCGCGGGCGCTGATCTCAGGGGCCAGGTACCAGCCGGTGAACGGCGCGAGCGGGTAGTTGATGCCGCCGATCGAGAGCACGTTGTCGCAGATCGACGGGAAGCCCCACCAGCGCAGGCCCAGCTCGGCGAGGCCCTCGATCGTCGGATGCTCGATCTCGACCTCGTGGGCGAGGCCCTCAGGGATCTCGTGCACGGTGATCGTGCCGTCGCCGGTCTCGACGACCAGCGGCAGGACGTCGAAGCGACCCTCCTGCACGGGGTTCCAGCCGTTGGCCTTGGCGACGTCGGTCAGGTCGACCGTGTTCGGGTCGCCCACGATCGTCCCGTCCGCCTGGCGGTGGCCGGCGTAGGAGATCAGCTGGCTGTTGCGCACGATCGCGGCCTTCTGGCCCGGCCGCTCCGGCGCGAAGATGGTGATCGAGGGCTTGATCCGGCCCTTGTTGTGCACGAACTCGGTGTGATCCAGGCACCCGTCGGCGATCGCCTCGGCGTCGGTCACGTCGCGGAAGTCGCGCACCGTGAGCCCGCGCCAGTAGAGCTTGCCGATGCAGCGGGTGTTGTGGCGCCAAGCGAGGCGCGCACCGACCGTCAACTCCTCCTCCGTGTGGACGTAGGTGCCGGTCGCGGCGATCTCCGCGATCACGTCCTGGACGCGCAGCCGCCACTCGGCGTCCGTCAGCGTCATGTACTCCTTGTACTGCTCGAAGAACTCGCGAACCTCTTTCGGATTCGGCGCGCCTTCGACGTCGACGAAGGTCGGAGCGGCGGTCTCGGCGGAGGAGGCAAGATCAGCGACCCAATGCACCGGGCAGCCGGTGACCGCGGGGGTCTCGGTGGTGACGGCCGGAGCCGATGCGAGGTTCGTGGACACGATCCAGATATTCGGTCCGCAACCGCACAGCTTTAGCCCACTCGACGATCGACCTATCGGGGTCCGCGTACCTGGCTTCGTGAGCGCCGTGATCGGAAAGTAAGCCTCAGGCGTACTTTTCGATCACGGCAGCGCGCGGTGCCGGCGAAGGCCGCGCCGTTGCTACCGCCGACTGGCGAACTCCTAGTAACCGAGAGCGAACTTGGCGTCCTCGGACATCTTGTCCGGGGTCCACGCCGGGGTGAAGACCATGTTCGGGATCACCTGCTCGACGCCGGGGAGCTCGCCGACGAACTCCTGCATCTGCTCGGAGACCTGCGGGCCGATCGGACAGGCGGGGGTCGTGAGCGTGAAGGTCACGTTCACTGTGCCGCCGTCGATCTCGACCCCGTAGACCAGGCCAAGCTCGACGAAATCCAGGCCCAGCTCGGGGTCGATGACGTTGGAGAGCGCCTCGAGGACGTCGTCTTGATCGATCATCGTCACACGAGTGTAGGAAAGTCAGCGGTTGTGACCCTGTACGAACCGGGCGGTTCGTTGTACCGTCCGCGGATCGTTTCCTTCGACGCACAGCTGGCCATCCTCCGAATCGAGGGGGATGAGGACCGGACGACGAGCGGCCGCCGCCGCCGTCCGTTCTCCGCGGCCCTGACCGCCACGCGTGACGTGATCGTGGATCTGTCCGGGCTGACGTTCGCGGACCCGTCGCTGATGATCGACCTGGCGTGCCTCGCGCAGCGGCTGCGCGCACGCGGGGTGACGCTGTGGCTGGCGCACCCGCAGCCGAACATCCGCACGCTGATCGAGACCGTGGGCCTGCATCGCTTGCCGGCCGTACGCATCGACGGCGCAAAGCCGGCCTTCACGTAAGCGTCATATCGTGCCGAGCAGCCGATGCCGCTGCTTCTGATCCTCCTCTTCATCATCGTCCCCATCGCCGAGCTGGCGGTGCTCATCCAGGTGGGCCAGCTGATCGGCGTGTGGTGGACGATCGCGCTGCTGATCGCCGACGCGCTGCTCGGCTCGTATCTCCTGCGCACGCAGACCCGCTCCGCCTGGCGCCGCTTCAACGAGGCACTGGAGGGTGGCCGGATCCCGCACCGCGAGGTGATCGACGGCGTGCTGGTGATCTTCGGCGGCGTGCTGCTGCTCACGCCGGGCTTCATCACCGACATCTTCGGGCTCCTGTTCCTCTTCCCGCCCACGCGGGTCCTCCTGCGCGCGCTGCTGGTGCGCCGCGGCGCGCTGAAGCTGATGGGCTCGATGCCGGGCACCGCGACGCCGCCCAACGGGCGCTTCCGCCACCCCGACGACGTCGAGGGAACCGCGGTCGACATCGACCCCGACCGGCTGGACCCGCCGCGATGAGCGCGGCGTCGCTGGAGGCGCCGCGCCCCCTTCGCAAGCCGGGGGACACGGACGCCGTCACGTTCTCGTGGGCGGACACGTCGGTGGGGCTGTTCGGGCTCGCGCGCGTCGCGTCCGGCCTCGCGGCGGACGACAACGAGTCCTCGAGCGCGCTCGCGATCGCCTTCGCCGGGCGGGAGACGCTCGGCGCGATCGCCGAGGCCGGCGCCACGCCGCCCCCTGAGCTCACCGTCGAGACCGTCGAGCCGCTCGAGCGCTGGATCGTCCGTGGCTCCGGGGAGCTCGAGTTCGAGCTCACCTTCGAGGCGCTGACGCCCCCGGCGGAGTACGGCGGGCGCCAGGCCGTCGTCAAGGCGGGTGGGATGGAGGGCTACGAGCAGCTCTGCCGCGTTCGCGGGACGATGGGCGACCGCCCCGTCGACGGGCTCGGCCAGCGCGGGCACTCGTGGGGCAACCCGGACTGGGACAAGATCGTGCTGACGCGCGCGGTGAGCGCGTGGTTCGCGGACGGCACCGGCTCGGTGCTCGCCGCGGTGCGCTCGACCAAGGCATCCTCACACGCCGACGAAGGCTTGTGGGCGGCGCTGCTGGACGCCGATAAGACGCTGTCCGTCGAGGAGCCACGGCTGTCGACGACCACCGACGAGGCCGGCCGCCAGATCCGCGCGGGCCTCGAGTTCTGGGTCGACAAGGACGACGACTACCCGACGCGCGGACTCGGCGAGGTCGTCACCGGGTCGACCGTCCAGCTCGGCGCGCTGCGGCTGGACGTCGCGTTCTTCGTCTGGCACATCGAAGGACGCACCGCGGTCGGGCGCTACGACGTCATCCGCCACGCGTGATCAAGGCCGTCGTCAGCGACTTCGGCGGGGTCGTCACGCTGCCGTTGATGGACGCGTTCAAGCGCGCGCACACGGAGATCGGCATCCCGATCGAGGCGCTCGCCAAGGCGATGGCGCTCGTCGCGTCGCGGGCGGACGAACCGCCGCTGTGGACGCTCGAGCGCGGCCAGATGAGCGAGCCGGACTTCATCGCGGTGATCGCCGGAGGCCTGAGCGAGGTGCTCGGCCGCCCGGTCGACCTCGACGGCTACGGCGCCCGCCTGATGGCCTCCCTGGAGCCGAACGAGCCCCTGCTCGATCACTACCGGGCGTTGCGCGCCCGCGGCGTGCGGCTCGCGATCCTCACCAACAACGTGCGCGAGTGGCACGACGCGTGGCGACGGAAGATCCCGGTGGTCGACGAGCTCTTCGAGCTGATCGTGGACTCCGGGTTCGAAGGCACCCGCAAGCCCGAGCCGCAGATCTACGAGCTCACGCTGTCCCGGCTCGGCCTGAACGCCGACGCTTGCGCGTTCGTGGACGACGTCGAGGTCAACGTGACCGCCGCCCGCCAGCTGGGCATGCACGGCATCCACTTCCGCGAGACCTCCCAGGTCATCGCGGAGCTCGACGCGCTCTTCGCCTAGTTCTCCCCGCCGAGGCGGTCCCAGACGTAGAGCTCGAGGCATTCGGCCAGGAGCTCCGTCGCCCGTTCCCGGGACAGCCAGGGCAGCACGCTCTCCAGCGCCTGCTCCTCGGCGACACCCGCATTGAAGGCATCCTCGCCGCGCAGACCGGCGGCGATCTTCAGCGCCTCGCGCCGGTTCTCGCCCAGTGACTTGAACGCGCCGACGAGGAACTCCTTGTTCGCCACCGGCATGCCGACCTCCATCGAGGCGTGCCATGCGGCGAGCATCGAGAGGTCGTGCTCGTCGAGGTCCGCCACGGCTTTGGCGTAGTGCGACGCCAGCTCGGACTCCGGGATCTCGTCGACCCAGGCGCGCACCAGCTCGCCGAGCAGCTGTCGGCGGGCCTCCCGGCCGACCGATTCCGCGATCACGCGGATGGCGTCCTGCGGCTCAATGAAGCACAGTGGCATGACGGGGCTCACGGTACGGGGTGCGTCGGACGGCACAATGGGTCCGTGTCCGGCCGCTACGAGTCCTGGTTTCTCAGCGCACGGGACACGGAGCCCGGACGCCAGCCGAGAGCGCTCTGGATCAGGCACACCGCGCACCGCCCCGCGGGCGCCGCGCAGACGTCGGGAGCGCTCTGGTGCACGGTCTTCGACCCCGGCGCGGGCGCGCCCGCAGCCGTCAAACAGTCGCTCCCCGCGGGCCCGGCGAGCAACGCGGGCGCGAGCGGCTTCCGCGGCGAGGCGCGGGCGCGCGGGCGCATGTCCGAGTGGGACCTCACCGTCTCCGGCGAGGCCACGCCGCTGCGCCATCTGCGGCCGCGCACGCTGTACCGGCTCCCGGTCCCGCGCACCAAGCTCGAAGCGCCCGTGCCCGACG
This sequence comes from Solirubrobacter ginsenosidimutans, assembly GCF_027587205.1. Next base: position 38,750 of record NZ_JAPDOD010000042.1, on the reverse strand, counting down.
GAACCACCTCGGGCCGGCTCGTCTTCGACGGCGCCGAGCTCGACGTCGTCGCGTGGCGGGCAACGGTGGGCCACAACTGGGGCGCCGAGCATGCCGAGCGCTGGGTCTGGCTGCACGCGGCCGGCTTCGAGGACGAGCCCGAGGCGTGGCTGGAGCTCGCGATCGCCCGCATCCGCGTGGGCGGCGCGCTGAGCCCGTGGATCGCCAACGGCGCGGTGTCGATCGGCGGCCGGCGGCACCGGCTCGGCGGGCTCGGCCACGTCACCGGGGTGCGCGTGATCGCCGCCCCGGGTCGCCTGGAGGCGATGGTCCCCGGCCAGCGGGTGGCGATCCGCGTCGCCGTCCATGCCGACCTGGACCAGACGGTCGGCTTCAAGTACGCGGGCGTGACGGACGACGCCGTCCACGGCGAGCGCGAGGTCCTGCACGCGGGGATCGCCGAGGTCCGGCTCGGCGTCCGCCGCCCCGGGCGCAGCTCCGCCGAGCTGCTGACCAAGTGCGGCGGGGCGTACGAGCTCGGCGGCCGCCGCTTCACGCACGGCGTCCACCTCCAGCCCTACCCGGACCCGTGACCGTCAGCGCTTGAGCGTGACCTGCGCCGAGCGCGACACGGGCGCCGCCCCGGCGTAGTTCCCCGTCGCCTTGATGCGCGCGCGGTAGGTGCGGGTCTTCGGGCCCTTGAGCAGGGCCTTCTTCGCCTTGGTCTTGAGCTTGAGTGTCAGGTTGGACTTGCCGGCCTTGACGCCCTTGACGGTGAGCGAGCCGGCCGTCAGGTTCCGGCCCAGGCCGAGCTTCTTGGCGGTCGGGCGGTCGACCGTCAGCTTCGCGGTCACGTCGCAGATCGCGGCGCAGGTGACCTTGAACTTCACCGTGGTGCGGCCGTGCGCGGGGAAGGAGAACGCCGGCGGGGCGACGGTCGCGGGAGGGGTGGGGACGGGCGTCGGGGTCGGCGCCGGCGGCGGCTGCACGTCCGGGACGACCTGCGCGCCGTGCACCCCGAACTCCGAGAGGTCGACGAACGTACCGCCGCCCTGGGAGCTGCGCAGCGTGACGCGCACGTGGCGGACGCCGTCGGCGGCCGCGGGGATCGCGTTCAGGCGGTGGCGGTCGGCGTCGGCGAAGCGGCCCGACGCGGCGACGGCCCAGGGCCCGCCGGCCGACGCCGTCGAGGTCTCGATCAGGTAGCTTGCCGCGGCCGATGCGGCCCCGTCCCCGCACGCCTCGGCCGGATCGACGACGAACTCGTTGACGTCGACCTGGGCGGGCAGCGAGACGACCATCGACTTCCCGCCGGGCTTGGCCTCGGTGGACCAGCCGCTGCCCTGCGACTGATCGATCGCGGCGTCCGGCCCGCAGCCTTGGTCGGCGTAGTCGTCGCTCCCGGGCCCGGCGATGGCCGTCGCGCCGCCCGGGAAGGCCGCCCAATTGCGCCGGAGCGCCGCTCCGGCGACGGCGGTCGAGCCCGCCGGCACGCTCACCGGCTGGGCGACGCTGTCATATCCGGGGGCCGCGATCAGCAGGCTGGGGAATATACGGGCTGGAACGCTCTCGATCGCGTAGTTGCCGGCGCCGTCGGTCGTGCCGGCGAGCCGATCCGGGCCGGCGGCGAGGCCGCTGATCGCCACCGACGCGCCGCCGAGGCCGGCGCCGCTCGCGCTGTCGACGACGGTGCCGGCGATCCGGCCGCGCGGATCGGCGCCCGTGGGCGGGAGCGAGAAGTCCTGGCTCACGGCGTTGGTGACGGTGTCCGTCGAGGCGTAGTAGCCCATGCCGCGGGCCGCGAAGACGGACCAGATCGCGGCCCGCCGGCCGCCACCGGCCGCCTGGTCGGCGAGCAGGATCGCGTTGCGCTCGTCCAGGAAGGACGGCTCCGGCGGCGAGAGCCGCATGCCGTCGGTGATCAGCCGGCGCGCGTCGACCGAGCCGACCGCGCCGCGCAGGTCCCACAGCGTCTCGGCCCAGATCTCGCCGTCCGCGTGCACCTCCATTCCGCCCGCGATCTTCCCGAAGTCGCCGTACGTGTACCCGCCCGAGCCGGCGGCGCCGACCCCCGGGCAGGTAACGGCGACGACGTTGACCGGGCAGTCCAGGCCCTGCGTGCGCAGCGTGCGCGGCGACGCGTCGACGTAGGCGCCCATGTCCACGTCGCCGGCGGCGGCGCTGTCCAGGCCGGGGAACTGGGAGACGAGGAAGTCCTTCGCGTACCAGTCGCTCCAGCCCTCCCCCATCGCGCCCGCCTGCGGCGAGTAGAGCGCGCCGTGCCCGGCGGCGTCGGTGACGAGCCGATTCGAGAGCCCGTGCGTGTACTCGTGGTAGACGATCGAGGCGTCGTCGCCGCCGTTGACCGTCCGGTAGCCCGGGTCGCGCCACAGGTACATCTGCATCACCGGCGGCGTGCCGTCCGGGGGCGTGAACATGTTCGCGTTGTTGCTGTGCAGGGCGTCAGGGAGCCCGCCCGGCGGGTTGGCGCCGTCGTCGGTCTCCAGCTGCAGCGGGTCGCTTCCGGCGTCAAAGCTCCCGGACAGCGTCCCGAAATTCACGGGAGAAGCGGCGAGCCAATCGTGGAAGCGGTTGGCGAAATAGAACGCCTGGACCATGTTCTGGCGCCGATTGGTGTTCCAGCTGCCGCCGATGTTGTGGTTCCAGGTGCACTTGTTGGCGGCGGGGCAGCTGCCGCCGGCGGGTGAGAACCCGGTCTGGGGAAGCGTGAACGGCGGCGCGCCGATCTCCTCGGCGGCGTCGGCGAAGTCGTCGTCGTCGACGTCCGAGTAGGCGTGCACGTTGGGACCGAGCAGCTTCTGCGCGCCCGCGGCGAGCCACCCGTGCTGCTCGAGATTGACGGTGTTCGCCGTCCCGCCCAGCGCCGCCGTGGGCGTGTTCTCCCAGACGGTCGCGTTCGTGTCGGACTTGACCATGTTCACGCGCCGGCGGACCTTGCCACTGCGGGCGTCGACGAACGCGTCCCAGACCTCGGCAGAAGAGGACCGGTAGGTCACCCGCCAGACGAGCCGGCGCTGGTCGAGCGCGAGCTCGGCCGCCGTCCCGTCGCTGTAGGTCGTCGCGCGCGTCGCGCCTCTGGCGGCCTTGCTCTGCACCGTCGCGCGGAAGCTGCCGGTGGCGGCCTGCACGGCGCGCACCGCCTCGCCGGCGGTGACGGTCGGCGTCGTGTCGGCGTCCAGGGCGTGCTCCGGCGCGCCGATCACGTTGAGCACGCTGCCGTCGGGAGCGAGGTTGACCCGCACCTCGCCGTCGGCGGCGGGGATGCCGTCGACCGCCTGCCGGAAGCGCACGGTGGTGACGTTGCCGCCCTCGCTCACCGTGGGGGCCGCGAGCGCGGCGACGTCGGCGGCGTCGAGGCCGAGCGCGCCGCGGTGGTCGCGCACGTAGCGCATGGCGACGTCCTCCGGGGCGGCGGAGGCGGCGGCCGGAAAGGCGAGGATCGCGAGCGCGACGGCGGCGAAGGTGCGGCGGCGGGTCAACGGCGAATGGTCACACGGCGGCGTTCGACGACGCTACCGGACCGCACGGTCAGCGTGGCTTTGATCGCCGCGCCCGTCTTGAAGTGCGCCCGCGTGCCGAGCTTGACCGTGAACGTCGTCGCCCCTGCCTTGAGGGTGCGCTTGAGCGAGCCGGCGGTGCGCGACTTGCCGAGCGCGAGCCGGCGGGCGGTCGAGGCGTCGACGGTCAGCGTCGCGGTGACGGCGCAGCCGCGCGGGCAGGTCGCCTTGACGCGGATCGCGCGCTTGCCGGACGCGCCGAGGGAGAACTTGGGGTGCGCGGCGGGCGTCGCGGTGGGTGTGGGGAGCGCGGTCGGGGTGGGCTCGGCGGTGGGTGCGACCGTCGCCGCGGAGGTGACCGGGGTGGGTTCGGCGGTCGCCGTCGCGGTCGCCGTGGCCGTCGCCGTCGCCGTCGCCGTCGCGGTTGCCGAGGGCGTGGCGGTCGCGGTACCCGTCGGCGTCGCCGTCGCAGTTCCCGTCGGCGTCGCGGTGGCCGTCGCGGTCGGCGTCGGGGTCACGACCGCCCCACCCGAGTAGACCGCGAACTCGGTCATGTCCATGTACGACGACGTCCCGCGCGTGTTCACGATCGTCACCCGCACGTAGCGGACGTTCGTGCCCGCACCCGCCGCCACGCCGACGACGTTGAGCTGATGGCGCTCGGCGTTGGTGAAGGTGCGCGTCGCCGCCACCGTCCAGCTCGAAGCGTCCGCCGACGTCTCGATCCGCACGTCCTTGGCCGCGGCGCTCGAGAGGTCCCCGCAGCCCTCGCCCGGATCGACCTCGAAGTGATCGACCGTGATCGTCGCCGGCAACGTCACGACCATCGCCTTGCCGGCCGCCGACGTGGGCGTCGACCACGCCGTCCCCGGATGCTGGTCGATCGCCGCGAGCGACCCGCAGCCCTGAGCGGCGAGCTCGTCCCCGCCGGTCGCCATCGCCCCGCCCGACTGCGCGGCCCAGTTGCGCCGCAGCGTCACGTCCAACGTGGTCGTCGCGTCCGCCGCGACGGTCGCCGGCAACAGCACGCGGTCATATCCCGGAGCCGAGACGGTCACGTTGGCGTAGGCGCGCGCGGGCACACCCACCAGCGTGTAACGCCCGTCGGCACCCGCCACCGCGACCAACGGTCCGAGCGTGACCTTCGCACCCGCCAGCGGCGTACCCGCCGGATCGATCACACGCCCGGCGAGCGTCCCGCGCGGGTCGTTGAGACCCGGAGGCGGCGAGAAGTCCTCGACGGGTGCGATGTCGTCGGAGCTCGTCGTCGACGCGTAATAGCCCATCCCGCGCTTCGCGAACACCGTCCAGATCGCGTTCGCGAACGTCCCGCCCGCGGCCTCGTCGGCGGCGAGGATCGCGTTGCGCTCGTCCAGGAAGGACGGCTCGGCGGGTGACAGCCGCATCGCCTGCGTGATCAGCCGCTCGGCGTCGCTTGAGCCGATCGCGGTCCGCAGGTCCCACAGCGTCTCGGCCCAGATCTCCCCGTCGGCGTGCACCTCGGGCCCGCCGCCGTAGACCTTCCCGAAGTCGCCGTACGTGTAGCCGCCGGGGCCGGCCTGGCCCGCGCCCGGGCACGCGGGGGCCGTCGCGCCGACCGGGCAGTCGAGCCCCTGCGAGCGGATCGAGTTCGGGATGAGGTCGGTGTAGGTGCCCATGTGCACGTCGCCGTTGACCGCAGGATCGTCGAGCCCCGGGTACTGGTTGACGAGGAAGTCCTTGGCGTACCAGTCGCTCCACGCCTCGCCCATCGCGCCCGCCTGCGCCGAGTTCAGCGCGCCCGCCCCACCCGCGTCGCGGATCAACCGGTTCGAGAGCCCGTGCGTGTACTCGTGGTAGAGGATCGACGCGTCGTCGCCGCCGTTGACCGCTCGATAGCTCGGCCCGCGCCACAGGTACATCTGCATGATCGGCGACGTGCCGTCGGGCGGCGTGTACATGTTCGCGTTGTTGACGTGGTTGCTGTCCGGCCCCGTCGCGGCGCCGTCGTCGGTCTCCAGCCGCAGCCGGTCCCCGTTCTCGAAGGCGCGATCGGTGAAGTTGATCGGCGGCGCCGCGAGGTGATCGTGGAAGCGGTTGGCGAGATAGAACGCCTGGACGGCGTTCTGCGACCGGTTCACGGTCCAGCTCGAGCTCAGCCCCGGGTCCCACGAGCACTGCTTGGCGTCGGTGCAGCCGCTGACGGTCGTGACCTTGGTCAAGTCGTACGGTCCCGGCACGACTTCCGTGCCCGACCCGATGTCGCTGGTATCGGCGTACGCGTGGACGTTCGGCCCGAGCAGCTGCGTCGTGCTCGTCAGCCACGGCGTGAGGTCGACGCTCGTGGCCGTCCCGCCGAAGGCCGAGCCCGGGTAGTTCTCCCACACCTTCGCCGGCGCCGCCGACTTGACCAGGTTCGCGCGCTTGAGGATCTTGCCGCCGGCGGCGTCGACGAACATGTCCCACACCTCGTCCGAGGACGCGCGGTAGGTCACGCGCCACGTGAGGCGATCGTGCAGCAGCGCCAGCGCGGCGCTGGTCCCGTCGGCGAACTTCGTCGCCCGCGTCGCACCGACAGGGCCGCTGGCGCGGGGCAGCGAGCGATACGCGCGGACGTCGTCCTGCACCGCGCGCACGGCCCCGCCGGCGCTCAGGGCCGGGGTCGTGTTCGCCGACAGCCCCGAGGCGGGCGAGCCGAGGACGGACAGCACGCGGCCGTCGCGGGTGACGTTCACGCGCAGCTCGCTGTCGGCGGCGGGGATGCCGTCGACGGCCTGGCGCCAGCGCAGCATCGTCACGCCGCCCACGGTCGTCGAGGTCGGCGCCTGCAATGTGTCCAGGTCGCGCTCGGAGAGTCCGAGCGAGGACAGGTGCGCGCGGACGTAGCGCAGGGCGATCGTCTCCGCGTCGCCGCTCGCCGGCGCCGTCAGCGTCCCGCCCAGGCGCTGCAGCACCTGCTCGGCGCGTGCGGAAGCGGGCAGCGCGAAGGCGGCGAGGAGCGCGAGCGCAAGGATGACCCGGGTCCGAGCGATCCGCCGAATCTAGTCGGGATCCGTAAGAACTTGCCCTAGCTGTGTAGCCAGTCGTCGCTCCATGACGTCGATGTACGCGTCCATGGCGGCGTCGACGGCCTCGCGATTGCCGGTGGCGAGGAGGTCGAGCAGCAGGCCGCGGCTGACCGCGACGCCCAGCCGCGCGTGGGCGAATGACTCCTCGCGTGAGAGCCCGTAGGCCATGAAGCTCTGCGCGGCGGGCTCCAGCCACGCGTCGACGATCCCGTCGAGCAGCTCGACCGTTCCCGGCCGCCCCTGGAGCGCCTGGCCGTAGAGCTCGAAGAAGAGCCGCTCGTTCGGCCACAGCGACGGGTCGGAGATGTGCCGCCACCACTGCCGCATGACGTCGCCACCGCTCGCGCCCGGCTCGGGGAGCACCTCGGCGAGCGCCGCCCGCTGGCGTTCCTCGACGGTGCGGATGACCTCCACCCAGAGCCCTTCGCGGCCGCCGAAGTGGTGGATCAGCATCCGGTGGCTGGTGCCGATCGCGGCGGCCAGCTCACGCAGGCTGAGATCGCTCACGCCGCGTGCTGCGATGTGCTCGATCGCCGCCTCGAGCAAGCGCCCCTTTGGGTCCTTGCCAGCCATCGCTCAGAAGTGTACCGTGTGGTACATCATGACTCCTCCCCAGCCTGTCACGGTCTTCATCGACGTTCCCCAACCCCGCGACGCCGTCTACGACTACCTCGACGTGATGGCCAACCACGAGGCCTTCACCGACCACATGCTCACGAACTGGCGCGTGTCCGGTCCCCCGACCGGCATCGGCTCCAAGGCCAACGTGACCACCAAGGCCGGCGGCATGACCGACGAGGCCGAGATCGAGGTCTTCGAAGTCGAGCCGGGCCGCATGATCCGCGAGCGCAGCATCGCCGCGAAGGGCAAGCGGATCGCCCACGGCACGTACACGCTCAGCGATCTTCCCGACGGCGGTACCCACATCGAGTTCGAGTTCGCGCTGCAGAAGGTGCCGGCGATGGAGCGGCCGTTGCTGCCGCTGATGCGCAAGCTGCTGCGCACCGGCAACGAGAAGGCGATGCAGCGCCTGGCCGCTCTCCTGGAGAGCGGCCAGACGGCAAAGGCCGCTTAGAGGTACTTGCGGATCTCGGCGAGCGCCGGGCGCGGCTGGCCGTTGGCCACCAGTCCGGCGTCGAACCGCGGCGTGACGGCGCCGAACCACGTGTACACGTACAGGCGCTTGATCTTCTTGTTCTTCTTGGCCAGCGTGAACATGTACTTCGTCGCCTTCAGCTGGCACGACGAGGCCTTCGAGCAGCCCTTGTAGGTCTTCTTGGACCAGAACGAGCCGAAGTTGTAGAGGCCGCCGGTCTCGGTCAGCCAGTACTCCTTGCACCCGAGGGCGTTCATCAGCGCCGTGGTGCCGGTCGAGCGGAAACGGTTGACGTCGGAGTAGTTGTGGATGCCGCAGATCGTGCGCGGAACCTTCAGCGCCTTGCGGAAGTCCGCGATGTACTTGGCCGTCTTGGTGAACTTCGGGTTCTTGGCCGCGGGATCGTCAGCCTGGTCGAGGACGTCCGCCACGACGATCTTGCACGTCTTGCAGAGCTTGGCCACCGTGTTGGTGAACTTCGCCGCCGAGGCGGGGCTGCGCGACGTCGGCTGCGTGAAGTGGTTGATCTCGTTCCACGGCGAGACGACCTTCACCGTCGGGAAGTTCTTGAAGAACGCCTTCATCGCGGTCTCGTAGGCCTTCTGGCTCGGGAGCTTGCAGATGCCCTTGCTGAAGTTCTTCTTCTGGTCGCACTTCGAGGAGTCGCCGCGCGTGTGCTGGAAGGAGACCAGCGGCTCGACGCCCGACGCCGTCGCCCCGGCGATGTACGCCTGCAGGCGGGTGAACTCGGCGCTGCCCGGCTGGAGCGCGACGTCATAGCCCACGATCACCCGAGCCTGCTTGAAGCCCACCCCCTGGAAGAGCGGGTCGGCGAACATCGAAGCTTCGTTCTCGGAGATTCCGACCGTGAAGGCGGCCGAGGCGGTGGACGGCAGCGCCAGCGCGAGCGCGCAGGCGACAAGAATTGTGAAACGGGAACGCATCGCGCAGCCAGGCTAGCGGCTCACCCGGGCGGACTTTCCGGCGCCGCGCCTGCGCTCGCGTCGCACCTCGAAGAGGTAGTCGTCGTAGTCGACCTGCATCGTGTGGCGCTTGCTCGCGACGTAGCGGCGACGGATCGCCGCGCGCTCGCGCGCGATGTCTTCGAGCACCTCGCGCCGACCCGGGAGCACGTACCGACCGGTCAGGTGATCGCAGATCCACTCCGATTGCGCCTCGGCGAGCGGCATCGTCGCGCCGAGCGGCTGCAGCAGCGCGAGGAAGTAGAGGCCCGGCAGGTCGGGGTGGAAGACGCGCTTGTAGAGCGGCAGCTCGTTGTCGGGCGCGGCGACGACGCTCGGGTCGAAGAACGGGAAGCTGACCTTGTAGCCGGTGCCGTAGATCACCACGTCGGCGCGCTCCTCGCTGCCGTCGGCGAAGACCACGGTCTCTTCGGTAAGGCGCGCGATGTTGGGCTTGGGCGTGATGTCGCCGTGGGTGAGGCTGGTGAGGATCGAGTCCGAGATCGTCGGGTGCGCCTCGAGCACGCGGTGGTCGGGCTTGGGCAGGCCGTAGCGCTCCATGTCTCCGATCGCCGCGCGCAGCGTCGTCGCCATGAAGCGCTGGCGAATCTTCAGCGGGACGCGCGGGGCGGTGACGAACTGGTCGAGCGGGCGGCCGAAGACGTACTTGGGCACGATCCAGGCACCGCGGCGGGCGGCGAGGAAGACGCGCTCGGCGACCTGCGTGGCCTCGACCGCGATGTCCATCGCCGAGTTGCCCATCCCGAGCACCACCACCCGCTTGCCCGTGAGCAGCTCGGGGTCGTCGCCCGTGTAGTGGTGCGAGTGCATCTGGACGCCGTTGAAGTCGTCCGCCCCCGGGAACGCCGGCTCGGGCCAGCGTGGGTCCCAGTGGTGGCCGTTGGCGATCAGCAGCGCGCGATATTCCCGCTCCTCACCGGTGTCGAGCGTCACCCGCCAGCCGCCGGCTTGGGGCTGCGCCCGCTCGACCCCGGTCTCGAACGTGATCCGCTCGCGCAGGCCGAAGTGGTCGACGTAGGCGTCGAAGTACGCGGCGACCTGCGTGTGGTGCGGGAAGTCCGGATAGTCGGACGGCATCGGGAAGTCCGAGTACGCCATCCGGTCGCGCGAGGTGTTGATGTGCAGCGACCAGTAAGCCGACGACATCCCGTTGGTGTTGCGGAAGACCCAGTTGCCGCCCACGCGGTCGGACTTCTCGAAGCAGTCGAACGGGATCCCGCGTTGCGCGAGCGCTTTGACCGCCGCGATCCCCGAGGATCCGGCCCCGATCACGCAGACGGGAAGTGACACCGTCCGTCAGATTACGGTTTCTCATCTCCGCCCTCGCCGGATTGGGCTACGGGCGACGTTAGAGTGCGGCGCCGATGAACCCCGAGGACGCAGAAGTCAAGGCCGCGGGCGGCGTGGTCCGCCGTGAGGACGGCAACATCGCGATCGTGCATCGTCCGCGCTATGACGACTGGTCGCTGCCGAAGGGCAAGCTCGACCCCGGCGAGAGCTGGGAGGACTGCGCGCTGCGCGAGGTGTGGGAGGAGACCGGGCTGCGCTGCGAGCTGGGCGAGGAGCTCTCGCCGACGTTCTACGACGACCGCAAGGGCCGCCCGAAGGCCGTTCGCTACTGGCTGATGGAGCCGACCGAGGACGGCGACGCGTTCGAGCCCAACGAGGAGGTCGACGAGATCCGCTGGCTCCCGCCCTCCGAAGCCACCGAGCTGCTGACCTACGAACACGACATCGACCTTGCCCAGGAGGTCTCCGACCTATGAATCGCGATCGTTTCCCGGCGCTGCGCGAGGGCTGGGCACGCCTCGACGGGCCCGCGGGCTCGCAGGTGGTCGACAGCGCCATCGAGGCGATGGCGGACTGGATGCGCTCGGGCTCCAACGCCAACCACGGCGGCCAGTTCAAGCAGGCGCACGAGACCGACGAGCTGGTCGAGTCCACGCGCGTGGCGTGCGCGACACTGCTGGGCGGCTCGCCCGAGGGCGTCGTCTTCGGGCCGTCGTTCACCGCGCTGACGATGCGCTTCGCCGCGACCGTCCTGCGGTCTTTGTCGGCCGGGGACGAGGTCGTCTGCACCCGCCTCGATCACGACTCCAACGTGCGCCCGTGGGTGATCGCGGCCGAGCGGGCGGGTGCGACGGTGCGCTTCGCCGAGCCGGTCGAGGGGACGCTCGAGCTGCCGGCGTCGGCGGTCGAGGCGGTGCTTTCCGAGCGCACGAAGTGGGTGGCCGTGACCGCCGCGTCCAACGCCATTGGCACGGTGCCGGATCTGGTCGGGATCGTCGCCGCCGCGCACGCCGTCGGCGCGCGGGTCTACGTCGACGCCGTCCACGCCACGCCGCATCGCCGCAACGACCTCGCGGCCCTGGGCGCCGACGTCATCGGCTGCAGCGCCTACAAGTGGTTCGGCCCGCACGTGGCGATGCTCTGCGGCCGGCCGGAGATCATGGCGGAGTACCACCCGGACAAGCTCAACCCGTCGCCCGACGAGTCGCCGGACCGGTGGGAGCTGGGAACGCTCCCGTTCGAGGCGCTCGCGGGTGTGCGCGCCGCCGCGGAGTACATGCTGGACCTCGACTTCGAGGCCGTCCACGCCCACGAGCAGTCGCTGCTGGACAGCGCGCTGGCAGGCCTCGGCGCGATGGACCACGTCACGCTCTACGGCGCCGCCGCCGAGCGCGCCCCGACGCTGATGTTCACCGTCGCCGGCCACCACCCGACCGAGGTCGCCAAGTACCTCAACGAGCGCGAGATCGCGGTCTGGGACGGCAACTACTACGCCTGGGAGCTCGAGCGCACCCTCGGCCTCGCCCCCCACGGCGGCATCCGCGCCGGCTTCCTGCACTACAACGACGCGTCCGACGCCGAGCGCCTCCTCTCCGCCGTCGCCGACCTAAAGCCCACCTAAGGGGTCTGGCCCCTTAGGCTACGTTTATGTTCGCCGAGGCCGTCAACGCAATCGATTCGGGCGACCTCGGCGCGCTGCAAGCGCTGCTCTCCGCGCACCCGCAACTGCTGCGCCAGCGCCTCGAGAACGGCCGTGACGACTACTTCGCGCGGCCGTATCTGCTCTGGTTCGTCGCCGAGAACCCGATCCGCACCGGGACGCTGCCGGCGAACATCGTCGAGCTCACGCGGGTGCTGCTCGACGCGGGCGCCGAGGGGCGGGACTACGCCCTCGGCCTCATCGTCTCCGGCCAGGTGCCGCGGGAATGCGGGGTTCAGCTCTCGCTGATCGATGTGCTGGTCGACGCGGGCGCCGGCCCCGACTGCCTCGATTCCGCCCTTGCCCACAGCGAAAACGCCGCCGCGGAGCGGTTGCTCGAGCGCGGCGCGCGCGAGACGCTCGTCGCCTCGGTCTGCCTGGGACGCCCCTACGACCTCGCCGCATCCACGGCCGACGAACGCCAGACCGCGCTGGCCGGAGCCGCCCTGCACGGCCGCGCCGGCGCGATCCGCGACCTCATCGCCGCGGGCGTCGACATCGACGCGTTCAACCCGCCCGGCTGGCACTCCCACTCGACCGCGCTGCACAGCGCCGTCGTCTCGCGCTCGGCCGAAGCCGTACAGGCGCTGATCGACGCCGGCGCCGATCGCACGATCAAAGACACCCTCTTCGACGGTACCCCCGACGACTGGGCGGCGTACTTAAGCCCCACCTAAGGGGCCAGACCCCTTAGGTGGGGTTTAGCTTTCGGCGGCGTAACGGGTGAGGACGTCGCGGAAGAGTGGGTCGTCCGGGGCGGCCTCGGCGAAGAGGGTCATCGAGGACCGGAGCTTCAGCGCGTCGATGCCGCCGAAGATGTCGAACGCGGTGTAGCCGGAGAGGTCGAGGAGGATCTGGGCGCACTCGCGCAGGCGGGGGCCGAGGATCGGGTGGGCGAGGTAGGCGCGGGCCTCGTCGACGTCGGCGATCGCGTACTTGATCGACATCGGGCTGCGGCCGAGACCCGTGAGCTGCGGGAAGACGAACCACATCCAGTGCGAGGTCTTGCGGCCGGCGCGCAGCTCGGCGAGCACGGACGGCCAGACGGGGTCCTGCGCCTCGACGAAGCGCTCGAGGCTCACTTGAACGACTGGCCGACGACCTTGTCCCACGCCCGGTCGGGCAGCACGCGGCGCAGCCCCATCAGCACCCGCGCGGATGGGGTGACCGGCACGCGGGTCGGCGCGCGCGACTTCCCGAGCGCCTTCTCGATCGCCTGCGCGACGTCGTCGGCGTCCCCGCCGAGCCGCGACAGCGGGCCTTCGTAGACGTCGCGGGTGGACTTCGCGACCGACGCGTTGAACTCGGCGTAGGGGTCGTCGGCGGCCGCCGTGGACGTCACGCCGCCCGCCGCCGTCGCGCCGAACTCGGTGCGGATCAGGCCCGGCTCGACGCAGATCACGTCGATCCCGAAGCGCGCGACCTCCATCCGCAGCGCGTCGCTCAACGCCTCGACCGCGTACTTGGTCGCGTGGTAGGCGCCGCCGCCCGGGAACGTCAGCCGCCCGCCCATCGAGGACACGTTGACGATCTTCCCCGCTCCCGCCGCCCGCATCCCCGGCAGGACGAGCTGCGTCAGCCGCAGCAGGCCGAAGACGTTGGTCTCGAACTGCCGCCGCACGGACGCCAGCGGCAGCGTCTCCAGCGCGCCCGACTGCGAGTAGCCGGCGTTGTTGATCAGCACGTCGACGGACCCGTCGATCTCCGCCAGCGCGGCGACCATCGAGTCCTCGGACGTGACGTCGAGCGCCAGCACGCGACAGCCCGCCGCCTCCAACTCGTCCAGCGTCGCGGGCTGGCGCGCGGTGGCGTAGACCGTCCACCCACCGCGAGCCAGCCGAAGTGCCGTCGCGCGCCCGATCCCGGTCGAGCAGCCCGTGATCAGGACGTTGCGCATGTGGCGGAGCGTACCCCGTTACCGCCCTGACGCCTCCAGCGGCGCCGGGGCGGGCAGGCCGAGCGAGTGCGCGGAGCCGGCGCGCCGCTGAACCGAGGGCGTCGACGGCGGACGGTTCGGGATCTTGCTCTGCGCGATCGTGATCAGCGCGTGCGCCGCGGCGTCGGAGTTGACGTCGAGCGCCTTGTTGGACAGGTTGAAGAAGTCGTCGCAGCCGAGGTGGTAGCACCCGTCGTACTGCTCCCCCGCGACGCCGCCGAAGAGCGCGGCCTCCTCCGGGGTCTTGAGCTCCTCGGCGCCCGTGAACAACCCGCCCGCCGGGATGCCCGCGGCGATGAACGGGCCATAGTCGGAACGGCCGTCGAACGCCGTCGGCCGGTTCGGGATCCGGTTCGCCTTGAAGTAGTCCAGGAAGATCTGCTCGATCGTCGCCGAGTACGGGCGCGCGGACGGCGCGAACGTCTCCTCGTCGATCGGCGGCGAGTCCGACAGGTTGCCGTCATAGATCATGTTCACGAAGTTCGGCGAGCCGATCATGTCGAAGTTCAGCATCGCGGCGATCTTCGAACGCTCCGCCTCGGGCAGGCTGTCGATGTAGGCCTGCGAGCCGAGCAGGCCGGACTCCTCGGCGCTGAACCAGATGAAGCGGATCTTGTTCTTCGGGTTCACGCCGCGCAGCCCCTGCGCGAACTCGACCAGCGCGGCCGAGCCGGAGCCGTTGTCGTTGATGCCCGGCCCGGGGCCGACGCTGTCCAGATGCGCGCCCACCACGACGACCTTGTTCGGGTCTCCGCCGCGCGTCTCGGCGATCACGTTCTCGGTCGGCGTGGCACCGATCCGGTATTCGACCCGCAGCCGCGCCGTCTTGCCGACCAGGCCCTGCGCCACACCGCCGGCCAGGTCCTGGACCGTCGCGACCTGGGCGGCCACGATCGGGACATTGACCCCGGCGCCGGTCATGTCGAACCAGCGCGGGTCCTCACGGCCCGGGACGCCCACGTTGCCTTCGTTGATGTAGACGATCGCGCCCGCACCGGCGGTCTGAGCATTGAGCATCTTCGCGAGCTCACCGCAGAAGCCGCGCTGGAGCAGCACGATCGCGCCGGCCGGCATGCCGGCGAAGTCGGCGGCTTCGCACCCGGAGTCCGAGGTGTTCGGGGTGGGCGAGGGAATCGTCAGATCGGCAGCCCACACCGGTGCCGTGATGTCGCCCGATGCGGAGTTGACCATCGAGCCGAAGTCGCCACCCGGGATCGAGCCGGCGATGCCCGGGATGTAGTGCTTGCCGCGCCTGACGTCGAGCACGGGCGGCTTCCAGTCGCCCAGCGCGAACAGGTCGTACTCGAAGTCGTGGCGGCGCACGTTCAGCCCCGCGAGGCGCGCCTGCAGCGCGACGTAGTCGGCGGAGAGCGAATGTCCTTTCGTCCCCGCCAGCCGGTTCCCGCCCGTGCCGAGCGCGATCAGGTTGAAGGCCGCCTCGTGGAGCTTGATGCCGTCCACGGTGACGGCCTTGCGCAGCTTGGCCGACGTGTCGTTCCCACCTCCGCCGGTGGCCTGCACCGGAGCCGCGGCAACGAGAAGGGCGCCGGCAGCGAGCGCGGCGGCGCCGAGGAATCGCTTCTGCATAATGAGCAGCCTTCTACTCATCATGCGTTCATGTCAAGCCCTTAGCGACGCCTCCGCGGGTCACGCCCGGGGTGCGTCAGGTCCCCGCCCCTGCGGCGCCGGATGATGTAGACGATGACCACCGAGCAGGTGAAGCCCGCGAGGTAGCCGACGCCGCGCGCCTGTCCGTCGGTGGCGACGTAATAGATCAGGCCGGCGATGAAGAAGCCGCCGATGCCGACGAACATCGTCTGCAGCAGCGACATCGGGTCGGGGCCCGGCAGCGCCAGCCGCGCGAGCCCTCCCGTTATGAGCCCCCCGATCGCGAGGGCGATCAGGTAGGCGAGCATCAGCTGATCGACGCCTCGTTGGGCGGGTCGGCGCCGAGATCCGGCGAGCCGAAGCGCTCCGACGTACCCGCCGACTCCTCGTCGCGCGGATCGCGCGCCGGCAGATTGCGCAGGTAGCGATCGGCGACGCGGGCGGCCTGGCGGCCCTCGTTGATCGCCCAGACGATCAGCGACTGGCCGCGCCGCGCGTCACCCGCGGCAAACACCCCGGGAGCGGACGTCGCGTACGCGCCCGCCTTGGCGTTGCCGCGCGCGTCGCGCTCGACGCCCAGCGCCTCCAGCAACGACTGCTCCGGCGACAGGAACCCCATCGCGAGCAGCACGAGCTGCGCGGGGCGGGTCTCCTCGGTGCCGGCGACCGCCTCGAACGGCGGCTTGCCGCTGTTCTGGACCCAGTGGACCTCCTCCACGCTCCCGTTGCCGGTGAGCTTGGTGGTGGAGATCGCGAAGTCGCGCACCCCGCCTTCCTTGAGCGCGTACGACGTGCGCAGCTTCACGGGCCAGCGCGGCCACGGCGTCAGGTCGTCCGGGCGGCGCTCGGGCGGCTCGCCGAGCAGCTCGATCTGCGTGACCGACGCGGCGCCCTCGCGGTGCGAGTGCCCGACGCAGTCCGCGCCGGTGTCGCCGCCGCCGACCACGAGCACGTGCTTGCCCGCGGCGGTGATCGGCGCTGCCGGCGGGTTGCCCTCGAGGCAGCGCGCGCGGTCGTAGAGGTACTCCATCGCGTAGTGGACACCGTCCAGCTCGCGACCGGGGACCGGGAGGTCGCGCGGAACCCGGGAGCCGGTGGCGATGACGACCGCGTCGTGCGCCGCGCGCAACGCTTCGGCCGAGATGTCGACGCCCACATCGACGCCGTACTCGAAACGCACGCCTTCGGCCTTCAATTGATCGAGCCGGCGCTCGACCACCCACTTCTCGATCTTGAAGTGCGGCACGCCGAAGCGGATCAGCCCGCCGCCGGACTCGTCACGCTCGTACACCGTGACCGTGTGCCCCGCGCGGCGCAGCTGCTGCGCGGCCGCCAGGCCGGCGGGACCCGCGCCGATGACCGCGACCGTGCGACCGGTCTCCACCCGCGGCGGCTGCGGCTGGATCCAGCCCTCGTCCCACGCGCGGTTGACGATCGAGACCTCGATCTGCTTGATCGAGACCGCGTCGCCCTCGCGGATCTCCAGCACGCACGCGGCCTCGCACGGCGCCGGGCACAGCCGCCCGGTGAACTCCGGGAAGTTGTTGGTCGCGTGCAGCTGCACGATCGCCTCTTGCCAGCGATCGCGGTAGACCAGGTCGTTCCAATCCGGGATCAGGTTCCCGAGCGGGCAGCCGTTGTGGCAGAACGGCACGCCGCACTCCATGCAGCGCGCGCCCTGGTCGCGCAGCTCGGCGACCTCGACGGTCTCGACGAACTCCTGGAAGTCCGCGACGCGCGCCTTGGGGTCGCGTTCGGGAGCCTCGACCCTGCTGATCTCGAGGAAGCCTCCGATCTTGCCCATCAGGCGCTCCGCTCCGTCGTGACGAATCCTTCGCCGCCGGTCGATTCCGCCGGCTCGATCCCGCGCTGCTCCTCGGCTTCCAGTTCGGCCAGCGCGCGCTTGTAGTCGTGCGGCATGACCTTCTTGAACCGCGGCAGGTACTCGGCCCAGTCGTCGAGGACGCGCGCGGCGACCGCCGATCCGGTGCGCTCCCCGTGCTCCTCGATCAGCCCGTGCAGCTCGATCGCGTCCGCTTCGGAGATCGCGTCGAAGCCGACCAGACCCATGTTGCAGCGCTGCTCGAACGTCCCGTCCTCGTCGAGCACGTAGGCGACGCCGCCGCTCATGCCCGCGGCGAAGTTGCGCCCCGTGCGGCCGAGGATGACCACGCGCCCGCCGGTCATGTACTCGGCGCCGTGGTCGCCGACGCCTTCGACGACCGCCGACGCGCCGGAGTTGCGCACCGCGAAGCGCTCACCCGCGAGCCCGCGGAAGAACGCGCGGCCGCCGGTCGCTCCGTACAACACGGTGTTGCCGATCAGGACGTTCTCCTCGGCCTTGAAGGTCGCGCCCTCCGGCGGGCGGACCGACAGGACGCCGCCGCTCAACCCCTTGCCGGTGTAATCGTTGGCATCGCCGAACAGGGACAGCTCGACGCCCGGCGCGAGCCACGCGCCGAACGACTGCCCGGCCGAGCCGTGCAGCGTGTAGCGGATCGTCCCGGGCGGGAGCCCCGCCGCGCCGTGCACCTTCGTGACGGCGGAGGAGAGCAGGCCGCCGACCGTCCGGTTGACGTTGCGCACGTCGAACGAGCCGGTGATCGGCATCCGGTGGTCGATCGCGTCCTTGGCCGCCTCGATCAGCGTCCAGTCCAGCGCGCCGGGCAGCGGCGAGTCCTGCGGGCGCAGGCGCCGGCGCGGCGCGTCGTCGGTGACGGGCGGCGCGGCCAGCACGTGGGTGAGATCGACGCCGCGGCCCTTCCAGTGCTCGATCGCGCCGTCGGCCTCGAGCAGGTCCACGCGACCGACGAGGTCCTCGTACTTCGAGATGCCGAGGCGGCGCATCAGCTCGCGCGCTTCCTCGGCGACGAAGAAGAAGAAGTTCACGACGTGCTCGGGCTGGCCCTTGAAGCGCTTGCGCAGCTCCGGGTCCTGCGTCGCGATGCCCACCGGGCAGGTGTTCAGGTGGCAGGCGCGCATCATGATGCAGCCCGTCGCGATCAGCGGAGCGGTCGAGAAGCCGCACTCGTCGGCGCCCAGCAGCGCGGCGACGACGACGTCGCGGCCGGTCTTGAGCTGGCCGTCGGTCTGGACCCAGATGCGCGAGCGCAGGTCGTTGAGCACCAGCGTCTGCTGCGTCTCGGCGAGCCCGATCTCCCACGGGATGCCCGCGGCCTGAATCGACGACAACGGCGAAGCGCCCGTGCCGCCGTCGTGGCCCGCGATCAGCACGTGATCCGCGTTGGCCTTGGCCACGCCCGCCGCGACCGTCCCGACCCCGACCTCGGACACGAGCTTGACCGAGATCCGCGCGCCGGGGTTGGCGCAGCGCAGGTCGTAGATCAGCTGCTTGAGGTCCTCGATCGAGTAGATGTCGTGGTGCGGCGGCGGCGAGATCAGACCCACGCCGGGCGTGGTGAAGCGGATCGAGCCGATGTAGCGATCGACCTTGTGGCCGGGCAGCTGACCGCCCTCGCCGGGCTTGGCGCCCTGGGCCATCTTGATCTGCAACTCGTCGGCGTTGACGAGGTAGTTGATGTTGACGCCGAAGCGGCCGGAGGCGACCTGCTTGATCGCCGACCGGCGCCGGTCGCCGTTCGGGTCCGGCTTGAAGCGGACCGGGTCCTCCCCGCCCTCGCCCGTGTTGGACTTGCCGCCGAGGCGGTTCATCGCGATCGCGAGCGTCTCGTGCGTCTCGCGGCTGATCGACCCGAGCGACATCGCGCCGGTGACGAAGCGCTTGACGATCTCCGACGCCGGCTCGACGTCGTCGATGTCCAGCCACTGATCCTCGGGCAGCTCGCGGAACTTCAGCAGCCCGCGCAGCGTCGCGCGGCGCGCGGCGTCCTCATTGACCAGCTTCGAGTACTCGTCGTAGGTCGGCTGGCCGCCGTGGCGGACGGAGTGCTGCAGGAGCGCGATCGTCTCCGGGTTCCACATGTGGTGCTCGCCCTCGCGGCGCCACGCGTAGACGCCGCCGACCGGCAGCAGGTCGTCGCTGGAATGCAGGCCGAACCCGCGCGCATGGCGGTCCAGCGTCTCCCGCGCGAGGATGCCGGCGTCGATGCCGCCGATCCGCGACGCGGTGCCGACGAAGTACTTCGAGATCAGGTCCGGCGCGAGCCCGACGGCCTCGAAGATCTGCGCCCCGTTGTAGGACTGGATCGTCGAGATCCCCATCTTGGAGATCGTCTTGAGCAGGCCCTTGGCGATGCCCTTGACGACGTTCCACTGCGCGGTCTCGAAGTCGGTCACGCCGGGGACGCGGCCCTCGGCGACGAGCGTCTCGAGCGACTCGAACATCAGGTACGGGTTGATCGCCGAAGCGCCGTACCCGATCAGCGTCGCGAAGTGGTGGACCTCGCGCGGCTCGCCGGACTCGAGCACGAGCCCGGTCTGCAGGCGCGTGCCCTCGCGCACGAGATGGTGATGGACGCCGGCGACCGCGAGCAGCGCCGGGATCGGCGCCCGCTCCGGGCTGACCGCACGGTCGGAGAGGATCAGGATGTTGACGCCGCGGACGAGCGCCTCGTCGGCCTCCTTGCAGGCCCGCTCGAGCGCGGTGACCATGCCCTCGGGACCTTCAGCGATCGGCCACGTGATGTCGACCGTGTGGGCCTTGAAGATCGAGCTGTCGACGTGGCGCAGCTGCTGCAGCTCGCGGTCGAACAGGATCGGCGTCTGCATCGCCAGCTGATGGGCATGCTCGGACGTCTCGTCGAGCAGGTTGCGCTCGGACCCGACGCCGGTGCCGTAGCTCATCACGATCGCCTCGCGGGTCGAGTCGATCGGCGGGTTCGTGACCTGCGCGAAGAGCTGCTTGAAGTAGCTGAAGAGCGAGGGCTCACGGTCCGATAGGACGGCGAGCGCGGCGTCGTTGCCCATCGAGCCGATCGGCTCCTCGGCCTTGGCCGCGGTCGGCGCGAGCAGGACCCGCAGGTCCTCCTGCGTGAAGCCGAACGCGCGCTGGCGCTCGTGCAGGGGCTCTTCGGGCTTGGGAAGCGGCGGAGCGGGCGGGAGGTCGGCGAGGTGCACGATGCCCTCGTCGAACCACTGCTTGTACGGCTTGGCGCCCGCGACCTCGCGCTTGACGTCGCCGTCGTCGACGATCAGGCCGCGCTCGAGGTCGACGAGGAAGAGCTTGCCGGGCTGCAGGCGGCCCTTGCGCTTGACGTTGGCCGCCGGCTCGTCCATGACCCCGGCTTCCGAGCCGAGCACCACCCAGCCGTCCTCGGTCTCCAGCCAGCGGCCGGGGCGCAGGCCGTTGCGGTCCAGCGTCGCGCCGATCACGCGGCCGTCGGTGAACGCGACGGCGGCGGGGCCGTCCCACGGCTCCATCAGGCAGGAGTGGAACGCGTAGAAGCCGAGCAGGTCCTCGGGCAGGTCGTCCCGGTCCTGGTAGGCCTCCGGGATCATCATCATCACCGCGTGCGGGAGGCTGCGACCGGCCAGCACGAGCAGCTCGAGCACGTTGTCGAACGTCGCGCTGTCGGAGCCGCCGGGGCGCACGATCGGCAGGACCTTCTGGAGGTCGTCGCCGAAGAGCTCGGAGGCGAGCTGGGACTCCCGCGCGCGCATCCAGTTGACGTTCCCGCGCAGCGTGTTGATCTCGCCGTTGTGGGCGATCATCCGGTACGGGTGCGCGAGCTCCCAGGACGGGAAGGTGTTCGTCGAGAAGCGGCTGTGCACGAGCGCCATCGCGGACTTCGTGCGCGGGTCGGCGAGGTCCGGGAAGTAGCCCAGGACCTGCGGGCTCGTGAGCATGCCCTTGTAGACGATCGTGCGGCTGGAGAAGCTCGGAACCACGAGCTCCGGGCCGGCGGCGATCTCGGCCACGCGGCGGATCACGTAGAGCTTGCGCTCGAAGGCGTCCTGGTCGGTCGACAGCTCGTCCGACGCCGCCACCACGAGGTGCTTGATGTACGGCGCGTAGAGGTTGGCCGTGATGCCGACGTAGTCCTTGTCGACGGGCACGTCGCGCCAGCCGACGACGCGCTGCCCCTCGGCGCGCACCGTGTCCTCGAGCAGCTGCTCGAGCTCCACGCGGCGCTCCTCCTCGCGCGGCAGGAAGCACACGCAGACGCCGTAGGCGCCCGGCGGCGGCAGCTCCGCGTCGATGACCCCGCGAATGAACTCGTCGGGCATCTGGAGCAGGATCCCGGCGCCGTCGCCGGTGTTCGGATCGGCGCCCGCGGCACCACGGTGCTCGAGGTTCTCGAGCGCGACGATCGCTCGCTCTACGGTCTCATGCGACGGCTTGCCATCCAGCTTGGCAACCATCGCGACGCCGCAGGCGTCGTGCTCGTAGGACGGATCGTAGAGGCCGACGGGGCCACTTGGACGTTGAGGCATAAGCGGGCGACGGGTGGGGGGACGCGAAGCCCCATCCGAGGGCTCGGAAGGGAGCGAAAACGGTAGCAGTGGGTCCGGCATGAGCAAAATGCCCGACCCTCGTTGTCATGCGTCCGACGCAGTGATCAGCCGCTCAAAGCGGCATTCTCACGCAACGATGTTGCGTCGACGGCGTCTTCGTAGATCTCGGCGACCTGCCGGGCGAGCGCCGGCCAGGCGTAGCGCGCATGCGCTTCCCGGGCGGCATTGGCGCCCCTGCGCCGACGCTCCGCCGGGCGATTGACGGCCTCGACGAGCGCATTGGTCATCGATGTGAGGTCATCGGGCTCGACCAGCCAGCCGGTTTCGCCGTGGTCGACAATCTCCGCGGGGCCGTACGCGTCGACCGCGATCGCGGGCAGCCCGCAGGCCATCGCCTCGACGATCACCTGGCCGAACTGCTCTTTGACCGACGGCAGCACGAGCACGTCGCTGGCGGCGAGGATGTCGGGCAGCTCTGAGTGGTCGTGCCAGCCGGCGAGGTGGACGTCCTGCGCGTGCGTGCGCGCGATGGCGTCCTGCGGGCGCTCGCCCTCGAACTCGTTCGGGAACCCTCCGACGATCACGAGCGGCGCCCGCTGTTTGAAGCCCGGGCGGGCCCGCTCGTAGGCCTCGATCAGCAGCGGGATGCGCTTGACCTCGGTGAACCGGCCGACATAGAGCAGGACGGGCGTGTCCGCGTCGAGCTCGACCCCGAGCCCGCGATGCAGCGCCACGCGGTCGACCGAGCGCGGCCCGAACTGCTCGGGGTTGAAGCCGTTGGAGACCGGGATGCAGACGTCGGGATCGACGCCGAGCAGCCGCGCCGCGCGGTCGCGGGCGGTCTCGGTGAGGACGATCAGCCGGTGCGCCTGGGCCGCCCAGCGGCGCAGGCGCTCGGCCCAGGCCTCGCCGTGCGGCCAGCGGAACGGGTCATGCTCGATCGCCTCGAGCATCAGCAGCTCGGTCCCGTGCAGGTGGCCGATGATCGGCACGTCGGGCGCCACGCGCAGCGCGGCCTCATAGAGCGGCGTCAGGTGGTGCAGGTGCAGGACGTCGGCATGGATCGCCCCGGCCGACTGCAGCGCCCGCGCCCAGGCGGCGACCTGGTGCTCGGCCTGCTCGTCGTCGAGCCTGGCGAAGAGCGTGTCCGGCGCGTCCACGCGGTCCTCGTAGGAGGGATGGAGCGGCGGATCGGCCGCCATCGGGTCGGCGGCGTGCAGCGCGCGGGTCATGTCGACCGGGCGGACGTCGAGGCCCCGGTAGAAGCGGCCGGCGTCGCCGAAACCGTCCGGGAGCGTGATCGAGCCGCTGACGATGCTCGCGGCCCACCCGGCCGGCGGCAGCGACGAGGCCAGGTTGCGGGCGACGTGGGCGGAGCCGCCCCGTGGATAGAAGATCAGGCCCATCAGGACCCGCGACGGCTGTAAACGATTTGTGGACAGGGTGTGAACATACCCAAGCCGGGTGTCTCATCATTGATGGCGTGAGCCATCACCACCACGACCACGCCCCCGGGCATTCCCACGCTCCGGCGGACGCCTCGGCGAGCCGCCTGCGGATCGCGCTGGGCCTGCTGCTCGGGCTGATGGCGGTCGAGGTCGTCTTCGGCGTGGTGGCGCACTCGCTCGCCTTGCTCAGCGACGCGGCGCACATGCTCACCGACGCGGCGGCGCTGGCGCTGGCGCTGGTGGCGCTGCGGCTTGCCGCCCGGCCCGCCAAGGGCGCGCTGACCTACGGCTTGAAGCGCACCGAGATCCTCTCGGCCCAGTTCAACGGCGCGACACTGCTCGTGTTGGGCCTGCTGATCGTCTACGAGGGCGTGCGCCGGCTGATCGATCCGCCGGAGGTCGAGGGCGGGATCGTGCTCGTCGTCGCCCTCATCGGCGTGGTCGTCAACATCGCCGCGACCGTCGTGCTGCACGGCGCGGACCGCACGTCACTGAACGTCGAAGGCGCGTTCCAACACGTCCTGACGGACCTGGTGGCGTTCATCGCCACCGCGATCGCGGGCGCCGTGGTCCTGCTGACCGGCTTCGACCGCGCGGACGGCATCGCCTCGCTGTTCGTCGCCGCGGTGATGCTGCGGGCGGCGTGGGCGCTGCTGCGCGACTCCGGCCGGATCTTCCTCGAGGCGGCACCGAAGAACATCGACGTCGGCGCGGTGGGTGACGCGATGGTGGGCGTGGGCGGCGTCCACGAGGTCCACGACCTGCACGTCTGGGAGGTCACCTCCGGCTTCCCCGCGCTGTCCGCCCACGTGCTCGTCGGCACCGAGGACGACTGCCACCGGGCGCGGATGGACCTGGAGGCCGTGCTGCACGATCGCTTCGGGATCGAGCACACGACGCTCCAGGTCGATCACGAGGGCGGAGATCTCCTCGAGATCGAGATCCGCGACGGAGCTAGTGCTCCGCCCCCTCCAGCAGCGAGTTGAACAGCAGCTTGTAGGTGCCGTGCGACTCGGCACGGTGCTGGACGCTGATGCCGAGCATCGCCACGTGACCGTCGCCGTAGGACACGTCGGCGACCGCGGTCTTGCCCGCGATCACGTTCTCACCCAGCAGCCAGCCGCTGCGCAGGACGTTGGACGTCGGGTACGTGACCGGCGCGGTGACGCCCGTCGCGCCGGCGGTCACCGAGAACGCGGGGCTGCCGTCGGAGTACAGGTCGGCGGTGTCGCCCATGCCCCAGGTCAGCGGGTTCTTGTTGTCGACCACGCCCGCCAGGATCGAGCCCGGCGAGTAGTAGCCGGTGCTCGGCACGCCCGCCGTGACGTCGGTCATCGGGAAGCCCGAGAACGCGCGGATCGGCAGCTGCGTCGCGTCATTGATCGCGACCAGCGTCCCGCCCGCCTGGACGAACGCCTTCAGGTTGTTCACCCCCGCCTGGGTCATGCCGCCGGTGTACTTCGCCGGCAGCGAGCCCGCCCGGGCGCCGTTGAGCATGCTGTTGTAGGACGCGTCCGGGAGGATGATCGTGTCGTAGCTGTCCTTCAGGTTGCCGGCACGGATCTCGTCGTCGTGCAGCTGCTTGTAGGGGATCTTGGACGTGTCGAACACGTAGCGGGTCCAGCCCTCGTCGGAGTTGCCCGGATAGCCGTGGTAGAGGCCGACGCGCGGGAGCGTGACCGCCACCGTGCCGGTCGGCATGGTCGCCACCGAGGCGACGGTGAGCCCGAGCTGCTTGGCCTGCGCCTTGATGCGCTGGTCGGCGCCGGCGCGCGGGGTGACGAGGAACGTGCCGGCCGGCCACGAGCCCTTGTCGGTCGTGACGGCGGCGGTCGTGCGGGTGACGGTCTCGCCCGCCTTCAGCAGCGCGAGCACGGCGGTGTAGCTGTCGTTGACGCGCGCGTCGATCGCGTAGGCCGCGGCGGGCGCCGTGACCGGGACGTTGAAGGCCGGGACCGGCGCGGTGTCGACGGGCTTGGTGTTGGCGATGAAGGACTGCGTGACCTTGTCGACCTTGACGCCCATCTGGTACGGCAGCGTCCAGCCGGCCATGTCGTACGGCCGCTCGGGCGTGCCGTCCGGGTTGCGCCGGTCCGGATAGGTCTGCGGGTTCATCAGATCGACCACGTCGGCGCGGAACGGCTGCGCCTCGCGGACGACGAAGCTCCCGGACGGGTAGGTCTTGTCGCCCACCTTGAAGGCGGACTGGGCCTGCTCGACGTCGAGGTCGGCCTGGCGTAGGACGTTGACCATCTTGGTCGCGGTCTGGAAGTCCGGCTGGTCGGACGGGATCACGTAGGCGGTGTTGCCGCCGGCGTCGATCGCCTGCTTGCCCATGCGGTATTGGCCGTAGAGCCAATTCTCGCGGCCGACGTCGGCGGTGTGCAGGAGCTCCCAGCCGGTCGACTCGATGTAGGAGCAGCTGTCGGACAGGTGCCACATGCCGCCCTTGTACGGGCTCGGGTAGAACGCCGACGGCTCGGAGGTCGAGACCTCCTGGTACGGGAACGTCTTGGGAAACTTGGTCGGGTCCTCGTAGACCGGCGTCGCCGACGCGTGCGAGGTCTCGGACAGGATCCCGATCTGGTTGTGGAAGGCGGGAGCGCTGCGCAGGCCGCCGTTCCACCACTGGTCGTACTGCTGGCGCGAGACGGCGCCGACCTTGCCCTCGCGATCCAGGCGCTGCGTCATCGCGTCGCCGAGGAAGTTGATCCCGCGCGTGACCTCGGGCGGGATGTTCGGGTTCATCGGGTCCTTGAACGGCGGCAGGAAGATGCGCGCCGGGTAGGCCGCGGTCTGGTGGGTGTTGTAGACCAGTTGCGGATACCACGAGTGCCACAGCACGTTGCCCAGATTGCGCGTCTCGGGCAGGTTGAACATGAACCAGTCGCGGTTGTCGTCGTGCCCCGAGTACTTCTGGTAGAGCTCGGGATAGTCGGAGTCCTGGAACTGCGTCCCGACGTACTTCATGTACCAGTCGGGGATGTGCTCGCCGCCGTCCGGGTTGATGTTCGGGACGAAGAGCGTGATCACGTTCTTGAGGATCGACTTCGTCTCGGGCGTGTTGGACGTCAGCAGGTCATAGGCGAACTGCGGCGCGGTCTGCGGCGGGCCGACCTCGGTCGAGTGGATGCCGAAGTCGATCCACGCGATCGCCTTGCCCTGCTTGGAGAGGTCGTGCGCCTGATCGTCGGTGAGGCCGCGCGCGTGGGCGAGGCGGTTGGCGATGTCCTGGTACTTCGCCAGGTTGGCGGGCGTCAGGTTCTCCGGCGCGGAGACGATGCCCATCACCTGGTCGCGACCCTCGGACGTCTGCCCGAGGCTGACCACCTGCATGCGGTCGCTGGCGTTGTCGAGCTGATGGAAATACGAGCTGATCTGCGTGTAGTTCGCCAGCTTGTAGTCCTGACACGGCGTGAACCCGAACGCCGACTCCGGCGTCGGGATCGTCACCGCGGCGTTGCTCGCCACCGTGGTGTCCGCCGATAGCGATACGACGACCGCGGCGGCCGCGACAGCAGCCACCGGAGCGGCCATCGCCGCCCTCAATCTTGACCTCATACCCCACCTCAGGTCGTTAGATAAAACCGCGGGCGACACTACGCTCGCGCCGCCCGCAGGCCGAGCCGATTTGAGGAAGATTTGACGTTGCCCGATGGTTAGATGACCGGGTGCTCCGCGCCGTGGTCACAGGGGTGTTGGCGGCGCTCGCGCTGGCCGGGTGCGTGCAGCTGACGGCGCACGGCGCGAGCACCCCGCGGGGACGGGTGGTGATCGCGGCGGGCGGCACCACCGGCGTCTACTACGCGTACGCGCAGGCCCTCGCGCACGAGCTCGAGGCGCGCGCGCCCGACCTGCGGGTCGACGTCGTGGCGACCAGCGGCTCGATGGAGAACTTGCGCAAGGTCGACGACGGCGAGGCGACGCTGGCCTTCACCGCCGCCGACGCCGCCGCGGTGGCGACCGAGGGCGCCGCGCCGTTCGCGCGCCGGGTCCCGATCACCGCGCTCGCCCGCGTCTACGACGACTACCTGCACGTCGTGGTACCCGCGTCGAGCGGGGTCCGTTCGATCGCCCAGCTCTCCGGTCGCACGGTCTCGATCGGGCCGTCGGCTTCAGGCACGCGGTTGATCGCGGAGCGCCTGCTCGGCGAGCGCGAGGGGAAGCTGCACGACGTCGGCCTCAGCCTCGACGCGTCCGTCGCCGCGCTGCGCGACGGAAGCATCGCCGCCTTCTTCTGGTCCGGCGGCCTGCCGACTCCAGGTGTGGAGGCGCTGTCGCGCGAGGAGCCGGTGCGCCTGCTCGCCCTCGACCGCCTGGTCGACCGCCTGCAGGCGCGCTACGGCGCGTCCTACCGGGCCGCCGCGATCCCGAGCGGGACCTACGGCCTCGCGCGCCAGGTGTCGACGCTCGCGGTCCCGAACCTGATCGTCGCTCCAGCCGGCGCCGACGCGGCGCTGATCCGGCTCGTCGTCGCGACGCTGTTCGAACGGCGCGCCGCGATCGCCCGCGCCGTCCCGGCCGCCGTCGCGCTGGACCGCCGCGCCGCGATCGAGACCGCGCCCGTACCGCTACACGCCGCCGCGCTGCGCTGGTTCCGCGACACCAAACCGTAGGCTCGCCTCCAGCCCGCGCGGCTGCAACGTGCGCAGCTCCAGCCGCGCGCCGCTCTGCTCGAGCAGCGTGCGCGCGATCGCGAGGCCGAGGCCCGAGCCGTCGACGTTCTGGTGGCGGCGGCCGCGCCAGAACCGGTCGCTGGCGCGGCAGAGCTCGTCGGGTCCCAGCCCCGGGCCTTCGTCGCGCACGGCGACGAGCGCGCCGTCGGCGGCGTGCTCGACCGACACGCGCACGGTCGAGCCCGCCGGCCCGAACTTGACCGCGTTGTCGAGGACCACGTCGAGCGCACTCGAGAGCGCGACGGGGTCGGCGATCGCCTCGACGTGCGCGTCGCCGCTGCGGCCGATCGTCATCCCCTTCGCGTGCGCGGCCGGCCACCACGCCTCGATCCGCCGCTCGACGATCGGCGCGAGGTCGATGCGCTCGGGCAGCGGATCCGCCTCCTCGGCCTGCGCCAGGTG
Source organism: Solirubrobacter ginsenosidimutans (assembly GCF_027587205.1). The sequence goes on along the minus strand of NZ_JAPDOD010000042.1, from coordinate 10,693 downwards.
CAGCAACCGCTCGAGGATCCCGGCGAGGTGCCGGCCCTCGCTCGCGGCGGCGTCCACTTCAGCCTCGCAACCGTCGGGCGCGCGCAGCGAGAGCGAGTCCAGCCGCAGCAGCAGCGCGCTCAGGGGGTTGCGCAGCTGGTGCGAGGCGTCGGCGAGGAAGTTGCGCTGGCGCTCGACGATCCGCTCGACGTTGGCCGCCATGACGTTGAACGAGCCGGTCAGGCGCCGCAGCTCCGGCGGCCCGCTGCCGTCCAGCGCGCGCGCCGCCATCCGGCCGGTCGCGATCTCGTGTGCGGTGAGGTCGAGGTCGAGGACCGGGCGCAGGATCCAGCGGGTGAGCCGCGAGGCGAGCAGTGCGCAGCCGATCACCGCGATCAGCTCGCCGAGGATGACCACGAGCCACGCCCGCGCGACCGAGCGGCGCAGGCGGTCCGTCGGCGAGAGCGTGACGACGGCGCCGACGACGTCGCCGCCGTTGATCACCGGCTGCGCCACCACCAGCGGCGCGCCCGTCCAGGGCCAGATCGCGTGCGGCGGCTCGCCGTGATGGCCGCTCAGCGCGACCGTGGCGAGCCGCTGGGCCGGCGCCGTCAGGCTCTGCGCGCGCAGGCCGGGGCGCGAGGCGGCGCGGACGCGGCCGCTGTGGTCGAGCACCGCGACGACGATCCCGTAGACCTCCTCGTAGCGGGCGAGCTTGGCCGCCAGAACCGAACGATCGCCCTGCTGCTGGGCGACCTGGACGAAGCGGTTGGCATCGTTGAGCCGGTCGAGGAACACGCGCTGGGTGCGCACGGACGCGAGGTCGATGCCCAGCGGGACGCCGAGCGCGAGCAGCACGACCGCCATCAACCCGCCGACGAGACCGAGCAGCCGCGTGCGCACCGCGCGTCAGCCCGTGCCGAGCCGGTACCCGACGCCGCGTACGGTCTCGATCACGCTGCGCACGCCGGTCTTGGAGCGCACCGCGGCGACGTGCACGTCCAACGTGTGCGCGTCGAACTCGTGCGCCGAGCGCCACACGCGCGAGAGCAACCGCTCCCGCCGCACCACCAGCCCGGGATGCTCGGCGAGCACCTCGAGCAGCGCCAGTTCCTTGCGGGTCAGCGCCACGGGCCGGTCGGCGACCGTCACCTCGCGGCGGCCGAGGTCGATCCGCACGCCGCCCACGTCGAGGACGCGCACATCGTCGGCGGGCGCCGGCGGGCGGGCGGCGCGCGCGCCCGACGCGACACGGCGGTGCACCGCGAGCATCCGGGCGATCAGCTCGCGCGCGTCGTAGGGCTTGACGAGGTAGTCGTCGGCGCCGAGGTGCAGGCCGTGCACGCGCCAGCGCAGGTCCGAGCGCGCCGTGGTCATGACGATCGGCACGTCGCGGCTCGCGCGAATCCGCGCGCACAGGTCGAAGCCGTCGCCGTCGGGGAGCATGAGGTCGAGCAGGACGAGATCCACAGCGTCATCCAGCTGTGCCAGCGCCTGCGTCACGCCCGCCGCGCGCGCAGTCGCAAATCCATGCCGACCGAGTAGATCACACAGGGCCCCCGCCACTCGGTCGTCATCTTCGACGACCAGCACCCTCACGTGGCAAACGCTACCACTCGCCTTCGCAGACGGACCGCCCGGTCCGCCGAACCGTGAGGGAGTTCTGACCAAAGCTGGTAGACACTCGCCATGCGCCCGTTTCTGGTCCTTGCCCTCTTCGCGTTGCTGGCCGCTCCCGCTGCGGCCCAGCAGCAGCCGATCGACACCACGCCCACCATCGCCGCCGATGGGCAGGGCACCGCCACTTTGACGCCCGACGTCGCCGACTTCTCGGCAGGTGTGGAGCGCGTGGCGCCGACCTCCCGCGGCGCCCGCAACGCGACCAACCGCCGGATCGACGCCGTGCTGAAGGCCGTCAAGGCCGGCGGTGTGGCGGACGCCGACATCCGCACCGTCGGGCTGACGATCCAGCGCGAGCGCGTCGGCAAGCGCAAGCGCGTCCGCTACCGCGCGCAGCAGACGATCGTGATCCACGTCCGCGCCGTCGCGGGGCTCGCGCCGCTGATCGACGCCGTCGCCTCCGCGGGCGCGGACTCGATCGGCGATCCGGAGTTCGGCTTCGCCGATCCGTCGCTCGGCCGGACGCTCGCCACGCGGGCGGCGCTGGCCGACGCGCGCCGGCGTGCCGACGACGCCGCGGCCGTCGCGGGTCTGCGGATCACGGGCGTGCGGAGCGTCGACCTGGACCCGAGTGGCGATTCCGGCTTCAGCGACTCCAGCGGGGCCAGCGGCGGCGCTCAGAAGAGCCCGGGGAACACGCCGACGACGGTGTTGCCGGGTACGCAGGACTTCGTCGAGAGCGTGCGGGTGGTCTACACCGCCGCGCCCGCGGTTTAGCGCGGGAGGAAGAGCAGCGCCGTGGAGACGGGGCGGCCGCCGGGCTCGGGTCGCTCCCACGCCGACCGCGGCCGGTTGCGCAGCCGGCCGCCGCTGACCAGCGACGTCGAGCCGCCGCCGTCGAGGTTCATCGCCGCGCCGCAGCCGAGCGAGACCATCAACTCGGCCAGCTCTTCCAGGGTCAGCCCGGAGTCGTGGCGCGAGCGTCCGTCGCAGGCGACGGCGAACATCCGGCCGTCGGCGAGGCCGAGCGCCGCGCGCGGGTGCCGGCCGTCCGTGATGTCGGAGTCGAACTGCGATTCGCCCGCGCTGAAGCCCTCGGTGTCGTCGGCGCGCGCGAAGACGACGGCGCCGTCGCGCACCAGCAGCGGCCCCGCCTGCAGCAGGTCGCCCGCCGGCTGTGCGGCGATCTCGCTGCGCGGGCGGATCGACGCGACGCCGCCGCGCACGTGGACGCACGCGCGCACGCCGTCCCACGGTGCGTGGAACGGCACGAAACGGCGTGCGACACCGCGGGTGCGCACCTCACCGAGAGGGAGCGCGTCCGGCCGCACGAAGAAGCCGCCGACGAGCGCCTCGTCGTAGCCGCGGGCGGCGCACCACGGCTCCAGGCGCGCCTGCGAGCGCAGCACCGCGACGCGCAGCTCGGTCGTCGCGGTGTCGTAGCGGGCGACGTGCACCATCGTCCGGGCGCCGTCGGCCAACTCGACGCGCGCGCTGCGCACCCGGCCCAGGCGGGGCAGCTTGAGCGGTTCAACCGAAGCGAACGCCATGGGTCACAGGATCGTGGCCATCCACGCAAAGGTTGTGAATAGGCCGTTGGCATAGGTTCGCCCGACTTGCGGTCCCACCTGCGCCGACCTGTCAGCGCGAAGTGATCTGCGGCGCCTTGGCGGTCCGGGTCTTCAGGGTCCGGACCGCGGAGGTCGCGCCGGTCTTGGACACGGTCACGGTGATCGTCGCGGTCGTCGGGATGCGCTGCTTGATGTACGTGGCGAGGTTGACGGAGCTCGGCGCGTTGCGCTTGACGTAGCCCTTCTTCGTCAGCCCCTTGGGGCAGCCCTTGCCCTTGCAGGTGACCGTCACGGTCGCGCCCGCCGGGACCTTGGTGAGGCGCAGCTTCGTGAGCTTGGTGCCCTTGCCGGAGGCCGAGAGCGTGAACGTCAGCCGCTTCGCCGCGCCGACGACGGCAGGCCCATCCGCCCCGTCGCAGTTCTCGTCGACGCCGTTGCCGGGGATCTCGGCCGCGCCCGGGTGGATCGCGGGGTTCGCGTCGTTGCAGTCCGCGCGGAGATCGGAGCCGTCACCGTCGCCGTCGCGCGCGGCGACCGACCAGCTGCGCGTGGCGGGTCCGCCGACGTTGCCGGCCAGGTCGGTGCCGCGGACGCTGAACGTGTGCGCGCCGGGGGCGAGGCCACTGAACGACGCGGGGCTCGCGCAGCCCGTGAACGGCGCGCCGTCGAGGCTGCACTCGATCGCACCCGCCTCGTTGAGGCTGAACGCGAACGTCTCCGCGTCGACCGCCTGCAACGCGCCCTGGCCGGGGCCGGAGAACGGGTCGAGGGTCGTGACCGGCGGCGTGGTGTCCACGGTCCAGGTGCGGGTCGCGGGGACATGATCGAACGCGCTGCCGGACTTGGCCCGCACGCTGAACGTGTGCTGCCCCTCGGAGAGCGGCCCGAGGTGCGTGCCGTTGGTCGCGCACGCCGAGTACGCGGCGCCGTCGAGCGAGCAGTCGAACGCCGAGCCGGTGAGTGATGCGTAGGTGAACGTCGGCCGCGGGTCAGAGGACGACCCGCTCGGCCCGCCCACCAGCGCGGTGTCGACGATCTGGAACGTGGTCGTCGTACTCGGACTGGTGTTGCCCGACGGATCCGTGACGGTCGCCGAGAACGAGTAGGTGCCCTCGGGCAGCACGTAGGCGTTGCCCGGCGGACACGCGCCGAACGGCGTCCCGCCGAGCGCACACGACGTGCTCGCGATCGTGTCGTTGGCGCTCACCCCGAACGAGACCTGGCGGTCGACCGTCGTGCTGTACGTGGGCGTGATCAGCGGCTTGGCCGGCGCGGTGGTGTCGGAGAAGTTGGCGGTGACCGTGATCGAGTACTTGCCGTCCGTCAGCGGAGAGAAGAAGTGGCAGTTCGCGGCGCTCACGCAGTCGGTGCAGCTCACGCCGTTGTCCGCCTGGCAGGTCCAGTTGGTGAAGGTCGACTGGTTCGGCTGCGAGGCTTTCGCCACCGCGCTGAAGCCCGCTTCGAACGACGCGACCCGGTCGGCGTCGCCCACGGTGACCAGGCCGCACAGCTTCTTGACGCCCGTCGCCCCCGTCGACACGCACGGCGCGGGCAGCCCGTTGCTCGTGATCGTGCCCGGACCCTGCACGTAGACGCCGATGACGAGTTCGGACGCGTGGGCGGAGGCGGGGATGGCGACGATGGCGAACAGGCAGGCGAGCAGGGCGACGATACGCATGGCGCGCGACGCTACATGGCGCGCGTGAGGAAGTGGACCTCCCGGTCCTCACTCACCGACCATTGGCCGCGCCGGAAGCGCACGACTGTTCCATCGACCAGTCGGGCGGCCGCCCGTCCGCAGGGCGGCTCGCCCCACAGCGTCGCCTCCAGCGGCCGCTCGGACTCCGGCGTGTCGCCCAGCCCGCGCGCGACATGGGCCGCCGGATAGGTGACGACGATCGCTCCGCGCCGCACCCACACCGGGATGCGATCGAGCGGTGCCGGGGCGACCACGGTCCCGCCGCCGGCGTGTTCGGACAGATCCCAGGTGGCGATCCAGTCGCCCTTGGGCAGGTCGACCTCGACCTCGCGCGCGCCGTTCTCCAACACGGGCGCCACCCACAGCGCCGGCCCGTAGCCGTAGGCATCGGCGACCGCCCAGTCGCGATGGCCGATCAGCGCTCCCGGTCGCACGATCGGGAGCCCGGTGCGGGCCGCCGTGGCGGCCGCGGCGCGCACGTACGGGACGAGGCGCTCGTGCAGCAACACGTGCGCGCGGTAGACCTCGAGCGTCTCTTCGTCGTACGTCCACGCCTCCTGCTCGAAGCGCCCGTGCGCGTGCATCAGCGGCGTGAAGCAGCCGAACTGCACCCACCGCAGCAGCAGCTCCTTCGGGCAGCGCGCGACGAGCTTCTCGCCGAGGTAGCCGCCGACGTCGTGCGACCAGTTGCTGAACCCGGACGCGGCCGCGGTGAGCGTGGCCGCGACGAGCGTGCGCAGCGACCAGAAGTCCGAGGGCTGATCGCCGCCCCAGGTCACCCCGACCGCCTGCTGTCCGGTCCACCCCGGGCGGCCGAAAAGGACGCCCTCGCCGGGGTGCACCTCGTCCAGCGCGCGCTGCATCGAGCGGCGGTACTTCAGGCCGTGTCCCCAAGCGGACTGCGCGCCGATGGTCCCGTCGGCGAACTGCGCGTCGTCGGGGATGTACCAGCCTTCGCCGTCGTCGGCCTTGATCCCCTGGACGCCGAGCTTGAGCACGTTCTTGGCCTGCTCGCGCCACCATTCCTCCGCGCGCGGCGAGGTGAAGTCCACGGGCGAGCCCGTCCCCATCCACCATTTGGCGACCAGCGGTTCTCCCTCGCCGTCGCGCACGAACATCTCGGGCTCGTAGTTGGGGGCGGGCGCGCGGTGCAGGCGGGCGGACTCGGCGTCGGGCGGGTACTGGCCGTCGTCGGAGTCCAGGTTCACCCACGGCGCGACCCACACCACGGTGCGCACGCCGTCCGCCCGCCAGCGCTCGATCATGCCCGCGGCGTCGGGGAACTGGTGCGGGTTGAACTCCCACGTGTTGTATTGCGTCGCCCACGGGGAGTCGAGGACGATCGCGTCGAGCGGGAGGTCGTGCTCGCGATAGCCGTCGAAGTCCGCCTGCGCCTCGGTCTCGTGGTTGTAGACGTCGCGGCTCTTCCAGTGCCCGTACGCCCACTCGGGGAGGACCGGCGGCAGCCCCGTGAGCTTCAGGAACGCGCGCAGGCGGGCGTGCGGGGTGGCGTGGGTGAACAGGTGGACCTTCAGCGGGCCGGCGTCGCGGCGGGTGGAGAGGACGACCTCGTCGCCGAGCTCGAACCGCGCGCCGTGACCCTCGGTCTCGACCCACGCCCCCCACCCGCGCGAGCTGAGCAGCCACGGCACCGGCGCGTAGTCGCCTTGCGGGATGCCGCCGAGCTCGAGCATGTCGGGCGGGCAGTCGGGCCCCGTGTACGCCCGGTCGGCGCCGAGCTGCAGGCTGCGGCCGGACTGGTCGACGTGCAGGCCGTGGCGCGCGCCGAGGCCGATGAACTGCTGCTGCGGGTGACCGGGCAGCACGAGCCCGATGCGGTGCACGCCGGCGGGTGCGGCGACCGTCACGATCTCGTGGTGGGGGGAGATCCGCTCGACCTTCGACCGGACCGCCCCGTCGACCGGATCGTCGAGATCCTCGGCCGCCATGACGCCCTCGGTGAGCTGGATGAACTCGTCCCGCGCGGTACCCGCCCAGGTGCGTACGCCGAGCTTCATGACGACCCACCTTCGCCGGGGATCGCGTCTGCCCCCAGACCGTTCACAGGACAGTCACTCCGTGTTGCCCGCCTGATTACAAAGGACCTGCTAACGCGCTCGATTCTCCAGAGACATGAAGACCAGCCGCGCGGACCTCCACTGCCACTCCACGGCGTCGGAGGAGTCGAAGCTCGGCGTCCAGCGCGCCCTCGGCCTGCCCGAGTGCGCCACGCCGCCGGAGGAGGTCTATTCCCTCGCCAAGCGCCGGGGGATGGACTTCGTGACGATCACCGATCACGACACGATCGACGGCGTGCTGACGATCGCCGACCGGCCCGACGTCTTCGTGTCCGAGGAGCTCACCGCGTTCTTCAAGGGCGAACCCCAGGCGGTGCACATCCTCTGCCTCGGCATCACGCCCGGCGACCACGAGTGGCTGCAGGCGCACTCCGACGACGTCGAGGTCGTCGCCAACTACCTGCACGAGCAGGAGATCACCTGCGCGCTCGCGCATCCCTTCTACGCGGTCGAGGCGCCGCTGCTCCCGCGTCACCGCCGCCGGCTCGCCCAGCTCTTCGACATCTGGGAGGTCCGCAACGGCTCGCGGGCGCGTGAGCTCAACCATCCGGCCGCGATCTACGTCGAGACGCACGGCGGGACCGGCGTGGGTGGGTCCGACGATCACGCGGGCGTGGACATCGGGCGCACCTGGTCGATGACGCCTTCGGCGGCCACGCCGCAGGAGTTCCTCGCCCACATCCGCGGCGGGCGGGTGAGCGCGCACGGCGAGCAGGGTTCCGCCGCCAAGTGGGCGCACGCGGCGATGGCGCTCGCGATCCGCGCTCTGGGGCGCGGCGACGGCACCGCCGCTCCCGATCCCGCCGCCGTGTTGCGGATGGTCGAGCGGGTGATGACGGAGGGCGACGCGCGCAGCGGCGCCATCGGCTGCGACCTCGGGCCGGAGGACGCGCGCGCTCTGCTGCGTGCCTGGCTGGACGCGGTCGACCTCCGCATGAGCGAGGCGGAGCTCTTGGCCTTGCTGCAGTCCGACGGGTTCTCGCATGCCGATCTGGAGCGCCGCGCGCGCCGGCACCACGAGCGCAAGCTCAAGCACGCCGTGGAGACCGCGGTCAGCGATCCGTCTCGCATCGCTGCGGCCGCCTCGGAGCTCTTCACCGCGTGCTTCGCCGCGATCCCGTACGCGCCCGCCACGGCGTTCCTCGGGCGCGAGAAGGGCAAGCTCGCCACCCGCGAGGGTGAGCCGGTGCGGGTCGCGCTGGTCGCCGACGGCATCGGCGGCATGCACGGCGTCACGCACACGATCGACGAGATCCGCGAGCGCGGCGTGCCCGGCTTCGACGTCGAGGTGATCGGCACCGACCAGCACGTCGACCGCCGCCTGAGCTCGGTCGCCGAGGTCGAGATCCCCTTCTACCAAGGGCTGAAGATCGGCGTGCCGTCGCTGCCGGCGGTCGTCGAGGCGCTGGCCGAGGGCCGCTACGACGTCCTGCACCTCTGCTCGCCCGGGCCGGCGGGTGTGGCCGCGGCGATGATCGGCCGCGTCATGGGCCTGCCGATCACCGGCAGCTACCACACCGAGCTGACCGCCTACACGGCGCTGCGGTCGGGCGACGACGCGCTAGCGGCGGGCGTCGAGGTCGCGCTGGGCGCGTTCTACGGCGGCTGCGACACGGTGTTGTCACCGTCGGAGGTCTCCGACGGGCGCCTTCGCGCTTTGGGGATCGACGACGCGAAGATCGGCCGCTGGGACCGCGGCGTCGACCTCAGCCGTTTCTCCCCCACACTGCGCACCCGCGCGGCCGACGGTCGCGTCCGCGTGTTGTACGCGGGCCGCTTGACCAAGGAGAAGGGCGTCGACCTCTTGGCCGACGCCTTCCTGGCCGCGCGGGCGCGCGACCCGCGCCTGGAGCTGGTGCTCGCCGGCGGCGGGCCCGAGCAGGAGGCGCTGCGCTTGCGGCTGGGTTCGGCCGCGACCTTCCTCGGCTGGCTCGAAGGCGACGCGCTCGCCCGCGCCTACGCCGACGCCGACCTCTTCCTCTTCTGCTCGCAGACCGACACGTTCGGGCAGGTGCTCCTGGAGGCGCAGGCGTCGGGCCTGCCGGTCGTCGCCGTCGACGCGGGCGGCCCGTCGGAGCTGATCGCCTCCGGCCGCTCCGGCGTGCTGTGCCCGCCGCGCGCCAGCGCCCTCGCCGACGCCGTCGCGGGCCTCGCCGCCCACCCCTCGTCGAGGCGCCGCTTGGCGACAGGAGGCATCGCGGCCGTCCGCGAACGCACCTGGGACGCCTCGCTCGCTGCACTGGGCGCCGGCTGGCGCCGCGCACTCGCCGCTCACGAGGGCGGCGCCGCGGGGGTCCGCGCGGCATGAACCTCGCCGGCGGTGAGCGCAGCCCAAGCGGCGCCCTCGCCGCCGAGAGCAGCACCCACCCACACATGCATACAACGCGTATACCGGGGTCAGACCCCAGTATCCACGCGGTATCCACGTTGGATACATCTCGTACACCGGGGTCAGACCCCGGTATGCATGTGGTATCCAAGCGGCCGGCGCTGCGGCTGGTCACCGCCCGCCCGCTGCGGGTGGTGGATGTGGCCATGTGGTACGGGGAGCGTTCGGGCGGCATCCGGACCTACCTCGACGCCAAGTCGGCTTTCGCCCGGCGCACAGGCGCGTTCGAGCACCGACTGGTGGTGCCCGGTGCCGCGCGCGACGTGACCGGCCAAACGTGCTCGCTGCCCGCGATCCGCGTCGCGCACTCCAACGGCTACCGCTGGCCGATCGGAACGCGACCTCTGGTCGACCTTCTGCGCGAGCTCGAACCTGACGTCGTGCTGCTGCACGATCCGTTCTGGGCGCCGCGCGCGGTACAGTCGATCGACGTGCCGGTGGTGATGGTCCACCACGGCTCGCTCGACCTCGACGCCAACGCGCTCCCCGGCCCCACCCGCCTCTATCGCGCCGGGCTGGGCGGGTGGCTGCGGCGGGCGTACGCCCGCGCCGACGGCGTGATGTCCGCGTGCGACCCGCGCGGCGACACCGGGCGCGCAGCGACGCTGCCACTGCGCTTCGGGCTGGACTCCGCGTTCTATCCCGAGGGCGACGAGCGGCGCGGCGACCACGTGCTCTATGCGGGCCGGATCGGGCGCGAGAAGGGCGTGCTCGAGCTGCTCGAGGCGGCCGCTCGGTCAGCTGACCCATGGCCGCTGTGGCTGATGGGCAGCGGCAGCGCCGAGGGTGCCGTCGACACGCGGATCCGCAAACTTGGGCTCACCGACCGCGTCCGGCTGGTCCCGCACGAGCGCGACCGCGACGCCCTCGCCTCGGCCTACCGCAGCGCGCGCTGCGTCGTCATGCCGGGCGAGCTCGAGACGTTCGGGCTCGTCGCTTTCGAGGCCGCCGCCTCCGGCGCCTCGACCGTCGCCTGCACCACCGCTCCGTCCGCGCAGCTGCTCGGCGAGCTCGTCAACACCTTCCCCCCGGGTGACCCACGCGCGCTCCTGGACGCCATCGAGCGTGCGCGTGCCGCCACCCCCGATCGCCTCGCCGCGGCGCGTTTCGCCGCGGCCAACCGCTGGGAGCGAGCGTTCGCCGCCGAGCTCGCTGACCTGGAACACCTCGTCGCGCAGAGGAGAGCTGTGTGACCGCATCACCGACACCCGAACCCCCCTGGCGCGAGACGCGCACCCCGTCCGAGCGCGCGCTCCGCGACGTCTTAGGAGCGCCGCCGGCGCGAGACGGGACGGGCGCACCGGCGCCGCGTGACGGCGCGACTCGCCCCGGCGCACCGGCGCCGCGTGACGGCGCG
>NZ_JAPDOD010000041.1 GCF_027587205.1 Solirubrobacter ginsenosidimutans | reverse complement strand
CCGGCCTAGGGCCGTGCGCAGCGCCGGGGGCGGGGCCGGAGCCGGCGCCGGGGCGGCGGCGCCTGGGCGCGGGGCGAGCGGGCGGCGAACGGGCGTGGCGGTCGGACGGTCTCTCGGGGTGAAGCTCATGATCCGGCCTCTCGGGCGATCGCTGCGGGGAGTTCGTGCAAAGGGAGGATCTCGTCGGCCAGCCCGGCCTCGGCCACGGCGCGCGGCATGCCGTAGACGACGCAGGTGGACTCGGCCTCGACGAGGATGCGGCCGCCCGCCTTCTTGACGGCGCGGGCGCCGTCGAGTCCGTCCTTGCCCATGCCGGTCAGCACGACCAGGACCATCGCGTTGCCGTAGAGCTTCGCGGCGTCGGCGATCGTCAGGTCGGCGCGCGGACGCAGGCCGCCCATCGGCGCCTCGTCGGAGAGGCGGATCTTGCGGTCCTCGCCCATCCGCAGGTGCGAGCCACCGGGCGCGAGATAGATGTGGCGCGGGTCCATGGCCTCGTGGCCCGCGGCCTCGCGGACGGTGAGCTTGGACATGCCGTCCAGGCGCGCCGCGAGCGAGGCGGTGAAGCCCGGCGGCATGTGCTGGACGATCAGGGAGCCGGTGCCGAGCGAAGCGGGGAGGCGCGGGATCACCTCGCCCAGGGCCTTCGGGCCGCCGGTCGAGGACGCGATCACGACGAACTTCTTGGTGCCAGGTCGCGCGCTCGCGGCGGCGGCGCGGACCGGCGGACGGCGCGCGATCGCGGGCGCGGCGGCGACGGCGCGGGGGCGCCGGGCGCGCAGCTTGCCGCTATCGGCGGCGTCGTTGACCTTCTTGGAGAGCTCGGCCGTGAAGTCCGCCATCGACTCGCCCATCGCCGGCTTGGCGACGAGATCGAAGGCGCCTTCGGAGAGTGCATCCACGGCGCGAGCGCCGTGGGCGGGGGAGAAGGCCGAGACGACCACGACCGGGACCGCCTCCGCTTTACCGGCACGCAGGGCCCGCAGCACGCCGAGGCCGTCGAGCCCCGGCATGTGCAGATCCAGCGTCATCGCGTCCGGGCGGAACTGATTGCAGGCGGCCAGCGCCTCATCGCCGTCGGCCGCCGTGGCGACCACGTCGAAGCCCTGACGCCCGAGGGCGTCGGAAAGGATTCGGCGCATCAGGCGCGAGTCGTCGGCGACGACGACCCGCTGCGCGGTGTTGGAGATCGCGGCCACCGTGAGACGAGGGGTCTAGACCGCGGCCAGCTCGTCGACGCGCGACCCGGAGGAGAAGAGACCCTCGGGGTTGAGCAGGATGACGAGGCGGTCGTCGATCTTGGCGATCGACTCGATCGTCTGCGTGTCGGCGGTCGGGACGGCCTCGAGCTGCTCGCTCGTGACGGTCAGGACCTCTTCGACGTCGCCGACGAGCACACCGGCCTGGCCGGTCCCGGTCTCGACGATGACGATCTTGCCGAAGTCGGCATCGGCGACGGGCAGGCCCATGCGCTGCGCGAGGTCATAGATCGGGATGATCTTGCCTCGGAGACCGATCACACCGCGGATCCACGGCACGTCCGACGTGACGGACCGCGGCTCGGTGTAACGGATGATTTCGTGGACGGCACCGATAGGCAGGGCGTACTCCTCGCTGCCGATCGAGAACACCACGAGCTGCTGGGAGGTGATGTCAGACATGTCCATCCCAGCATCGGCCGCTGCGCCGAACGCTTGAGGACTTATGCCTTGGACTCTGACGGTTTCTTCACGGGGAAGCGCACGACGAACCGCGCGCCTCGCCCATCCAGGGGAGGCTCGAGCTTGACGGTGCCCTGATGGCTCTCCGCCACGGCGCGCACGATCGCGAGGCCGAGACCCGACGAACCGGAACGATCCCCATGGGCGCGGAAGAACCGCTCGAAGACCTTGTCGCGCAACTCGGGCGGGATGCCGGGGCCGTCGTCCTCGACGGCGAGCACGATGTGCCCGTTGGAGCGCTCGACGCTCGCCTCGACCGCCGTCCCGGGGTCCGTGTGGCGCAGCGCGTTCTCCATCAGGTTCAGCACGAGCCGGTGCAGCTCGTCCTGCACGCCTTCGATCTCGAGGCCGTGCGGAGCGGAGATCGAGATCTCATGGTCGCCGGCCACGGGCTCGAGCTCGGACGCCGCGTCGGTGACGACGCTCGAGAGGTCCACCGAGCGCTTGGGCGGCTCGCGGCCGGCGTCGGCGCGGGCGAGCAGCAGGAGGTCGGCGACCAGGCGGCGCATGCGCCGGCTCGACCGCAGGGCGGAGGCCGCGGCCTCGCGGTGCTCGCCGGTCAGCGTCTCCTCGAGCAGCTCGAGGTTCGCCAGCACGGACGTCAGCGGGGTGCGCAGCTCGTGCGAGGCGTCGGCGACGAACTCGCGCTGGCGCACCAGCGCCGCCTCGGTCTCCGTGCGCGCGTCGTCGAGCGCGTGCAGCATCGACTCCAGCGTCAGCGAGAGCTCTGCGACCTCGTCGTCGGCCTGGGGGCGGGGGATGACGCCGGCGGGATCGCGCGTGCGCGCGATCTCCCGTGCGGCGTCGGTGAGCTCGGCGATCGGCTCCATCGCCCGGCGGGCGGTGGCCAGGCCGGCGAGCAGCGCCAGCGCCGTTCCGCCGAGCACGCCGAGGCCGAGGAACAGCTTCACGCGGTTGGCCGTGGCGCGCACATCGGAGATCCGCCGGCCGTACTGCGCGAAGATGCGGAAGTCGTACTCGGGGTTGGAGGGCGCGTAGATCTGGATCTCGCGCGTCTCCACCTTCCAGCCGTGGATCTCCTCGCTCTCGCTGATCGGCCGGCCGAAGTTCGGCGCGCCCTTGGAGCTCGCGAAGTACCGGCCCGTGCCGGTGACGACGCGGATCGCGGCGTTGGTCGAGGCCGCGAACGCGTCGAGGTCGATCGGGAAGCGGTACTGCGGGTGACCCTTGCGATCGTTCTGGTAGTACTCGTAGTACTGCTGCGCCTGCAGCCGATCGGCCGCCGAGGAGACCTGGCGGTTGAAGTCCTTATAGATCGCGCGTGTCGTGAGCGTGCCGACGATCACGGCGAACCCGAGCAGGATCACCAGCGTGAGCGCGGCGGAGCCTCCGGCGAGGCGCCAGCGGATCGGCTGGCGCTTATACGCGGAGTACGTAGCCCGCGCCGCGGACCGTGTGGAGGAGACGAGGCTCGCCACCGGCTTCTAGCTTCCTTCTGAGGTTGGACACGAACACCTCGATGGTGTTCGTGATCGAAAACGGGTCATAGCCCCAGACCTCGTCGAGCAGCTTCTGCCGCGAGATGACGAGGCGCTCGTTGCGCATGAGGTACTCGAGCAGCTCGAACTCGCGCTGCGTGAGATCGATCTGGCGGGAATCGCGCGCCACCTCGTGGGTGTCGGGGTTCAGCGTGAGATCGCCGACGCGCAGCGGAGCCATGCCGCGCGGCGGGCGGCGCCGGAGCAGCGCGCGCATGCGGGCCAGCAGCTCCTGCCGTTCGAACGGCTTGACGAGGTAGTCGTCGGCGCCGACGTCCAGCCCCTCCACGCGTGACTCCAGCGCGTCGCGGGCGGTCAGCATCAGGATCGGCGTCTCGTCGCCGTCGTCGCGCAGACGGCGGGCGACGTCGATCCCGTCCAGTCGTGGCAGGCCCAGGTCCAGCACGATGATGTCCGGCAGGAAGGCGTGCGCCTCATCGAGGCCACGGACGCCGTCGCCGGCGAGTTTCACTTCGTAGCCCTCGAGGCGTAGCGAACGCTGGAGGACCTGCGCGATTTCCTCGTCATCTTCGACGACGAGCACACGGACGGGACGGCTGGCAGCTTCCACTACCAAGATGTTACGTGCACTTGCGGACATTCGACACGACCTTCAGGCGCCGTTTAGGCAGTCCTGAGCGGAGCCAACTCCGTTGCAGGGGTCGAGGGTCCCGTGTCGAAGGGGGCCGGGCCAGATGCCTGCCGCCAAGAAGAAGCCCGCAAGCAAGCCGGCGGCGCGCCGCGCGCGCCGGTCCGCGCCGTCATTTCACCTGCCCACGCTCGAGCAGCGCCAGCTCGACCTGATCGGCCTCGGGCTCGTCGCCCTCGCGCTGTTCTTCGGCTTTCTCGTCTATGCCGGCTGGGACGGTGGGCGCGCCGGTTCGGAGGCGGTCGAGGGCCTGCGCTGGCTGCTCGGCGCCGCGCACTACCTCGTGCCGGTCTCGTTGGCCGCGGCGGGCGCGATCCTGATGCTGCGCCCCGTCCTGCCCGCGGTGCGGCCGTTTCGCGCCGGAGCGATCTGCCTGTTCGTCTCCGTCACCCTCGGCCTGTCGGCCGGCACGCTGGGCGTCGGCCCGGGCGGCACGCGGCCCGAATGGTGGGACCCGCAGTGGGTCAAGACCCGCGGCGGGATGACGGGGGAGACCCTGGACTGGGTCGTCACGACCCTGGCCGGAACCATCGGCGCGCACATCCTCACGGTCTTCCTCTTCCTCGCCGGCGTGCTGCTGCTGACCGGCGCGTCGGTCGCGGGCGTGATCAAGGCGACGTCGGACTCGGTCTCAACGACCACGCGCGAGATGCGCGACGCGGTCGCCGCCAAGCGCCCGCGCCCGCGGGCGATGGACGACCTGGCGACGCTCGAGCAGTCCACCCGCGTGCGCGTCAACCGGCCGGAGGTCTTCGGCGACGCGCCCGAGTTCGAGACGCCCGACGAGCTGGCGCCGCCCAAGCCCAAGCGCGCGGCCAAGAAGAAGCCGGCCAAGCCTGCCGCGGACGACAACTTCTGGTCCGGCGAGGAGCGCTACCCGGATCTCTACGGCGGCGAGCTGCCGCCCGTGGAGCCGGAACCCGCGCCGGAGGTCGAGGTCGAGCCCGAGCCGGAACCCGTGCCGGAACTGGAGCGCCTCGCCGAGGACCCGGTCGAGGACGAGGAGGGCGTCACGCGCGGCCCGGCCGAACCGGTCGACCCCGAGCAGCTCACGCCGCAGGGGCGCTACCGCCGCGACGTCACCGACTCGCCGGACTTCGTCTGGGAGCTGCCGGACCCGGCCAAGCTCACACGGTCCAGCGAAGAGGCCGCGCGGCCGGACACCGTCGGCCAGGAGAAGGTCGCGGCGCAGCTGATCGAGGCGCTCGGGCACTTCAACGTCGAGGCGCGCGTGATCGGCATGGTCGCCGGCCCGCACATCACCCGCTACGAACTGCGGCTCGCCCCGGGCATCAAGGTGGGCAAGGTCGCTCAGCTCAAGGACGACCTCGCCTACGCGCTCGCGGCGGCCGACATCCGCATCCTGGCGCCGATCCCCGGCAAGCAGGCGGTCGGCATCGAGGTCCCCAACGCGCGCCGCCGGATCGTCCACCTGGGCGACGTGTTCCAGGCGCCGCCCGCGGACTGGTCGCCGCTGACCGTGTGGCTCGGCAAGGACGTCGCGGGCCGCTCGATCGGCGCGGACCTGGCCAAGATGCCGCACCTGCTGGTCGCCGGCACGACCGGCGCCGGCAAGTCGGGCGCGATCAACGCGATGCTCTCCTCGATCCTTTTGAATGCCACCCCGCACGAGGTGCGGATGGTGCTCGTGGACCCCAAGCAGGTCGAGCTCACCCACTACGACTCGATCCCGCACCTGCTGACGCCGGTCATCACCTCGCCCAAGCAGGCGGCGATCGCGCTGCAGAACCTCGTGCGCGAGATGGAGCAGCGCTACGCCTACATGGCGCTGGCGCGCACCCGGACCCTGAAGGACCTCAACACCGTGCGGGCAGGGCGCGACGAGCAGGCGCTGCCGTACATCCTGTGCGTGATCGACGAGCTCGCGGACCTGATGATGGTCGCGCCCGCCGACGTCGAGGACTCGATCATCCGCATCGCCCAGAAGGCGCGCGCGGTCGGCATCCACCTCGTCCTCGCGACCCAGTCGCCCCGCGTGGACGTCATCACCGGCATGATCAAGGCCAACGTGCCGTCGCGGATCGCGTTCGCGGTCTCGTCGCAGACGGACTCGCGCGTGATCCTCGACCAGAACGGCGCCGAATCGCTGCTGGGCATGGGCGACATGCTCTTCTCGCCAGTCGGCTCCTCGCGGCTACAGCGCATCCAGGGCGCGTTCATCGACGAGGCCCAGATCGAGGAGATGACCGACACCTGGCGCCGTCAGGGCGAGCCGGAGCTGCGCGAGGACCTGCTCGAGGAGGTCGAGGCCGTCGCCGAGGAGGCGTCGGGCTCCGACGACGGGTTCGACCCCGACGAGGACCCGCTGCTGGGTGACGCGATCCGTCTCGTGGCCGAGATGCAGACCGCCTCGACCTCGATGCTCCAGCGCCGCCTGCGGCTCGGGTACACGCGGGCCGGGCGCCTGATCGACATGCTCGAGCGCCGGGGGGTCATCTCGGGCTACGAAGGCTCCAAGCCACGCCAGGTCCTGGTCACCGAGGCCGACCTGCCGCGCGTGCTCGCGGCGCTCGATCCTCAGACCGTGCCTGACGAGCTCGAATAGAACGTTTGTAGCCTCGGAGCCCAATGGCGGAAATCGGGGAAACGCTGCGGGAAGCCCGGATGCGCCGCCGCATCGACATGACCGAGGTCGAAGCGGCGACGAAGATCCGGGCCAAATACCTGCGCGCACTGGAGAACGAGGAGTGGGACCTGTTGCCGGGCCCCACCTTCGTCAAGACGTTCCTGCGCACGTACGCGGAGTACCTGGAACTCGATCCACGGCTGCTGGTCGAGGAGTACCGCCAGCGCTTCGAGCGGCCCTCGACGCAGGACCTCACGCCGTTCGGGCCCGGGATGAGCGGCCAGCGCCGCCGCCGGCAGCGCCCGCGTCGCTCCGCCGGCCCGTTCCTCGTCGTGCTGCTGGGCATCGTGGTCCTCGGCGCCGCGCTCTACCTGCTCGGAGTCGTCTGGGGCGATTCGTCCGACAACGAGACGCCGAAGGCCAGCGCGACCGCCACGGCGACGGCGACGGCCACGGCGACGCCCGCGAAGTCCTCGAAGGCCAAGAAGAAGAAGAAAGCGGTGCCCGCCCGGGCGGCGCTGCGACTGACCGCGGGTGCCACGCGGGTATATGTGTGCGTCGTCGACGCCACCGGCAAGGCGGTCGTCAACGGCGACTACCTCGAGCCCGGCAAGAGCACCAAGACGCTGCGTTCCCAGCGCTTCCGGATGAACTTCGGCAACGGGGACATCCGCATGCGCGTGGGCGCGAAGAGCTACAAGGCGGCCGATCTGGGCAAGCCGATCGGCTACGAGGTGCGGCCGGGCAAGAAGCCCACACGACTCTCGGAGGCCGCACGCATCAAACTCTGCGCGACGTGAGCGTCCGCGCGGGAATCATCGTCACCGGCACCGAGGTCCTCTCCGGGATCATCCGGGATGCCAACGGGCCCTGGCTGTCGGAGGCGCTGCGGGCCCGCGGCGTCGTCGTCACCCACATCGTCGTCGTCGGCGACCGCGTCGAGGATCTGCGGTCCGCGCTGGACTTCCTCTCCGACCATGACCTGGTGCTCACCAGCGGCGGCCTCGGCCCGACCGCCGACGATCTGACCGCCGACGTCGTCGCCGAGTGGGCGGGCGCGGAGATGGTCCACGACGCGGCGCTCGAGGAGCGCATCTGGGCCGTCGTGAACCGGCTCCGGCGGCGGATGCCCTTCGAGGAGGAGGCGATGCGGGCGGGCGCGCGCAAGCAGGCGTTCGTGCCGGTCGGCGCCGCCGTGCTCGAGCCCGTCGGGACCGCGCCGGGGCTGCTCGTGTCGTCGTCGGGCCCGTTGGTCGCGGTGCTGCCCGGACCGCCTCGCGAGCTGCAGACGATGTGGGAGGCGGCGGTCTCGACGTCCCCGCTGCGGGAGGTGCTGGAGTCGGCGGGAACGCTCGAGCAGCGGATCCTGCGCTTCTTCCCGCTTCCGGAGCCGCAGATCGCGGCGACGCTGCGCGAGCTCGACGCCGACGCGCTGCCGCTGGAGATCACGACGTGCCTGCGCCGCGGCGAGCTCGAGGTGGCGACGGTCTTCCCGCCGTCCTCGGCGTCCGCGTACGCCGCGCTGGAGGCGGGCCTGCGGGAGCGCCACGGCGACGTGTTGTTCTCCGACGACGGCGCGACGATCGACGTGGTGATCGCCCGGCTGCTGCAGGGCCGGACGATCGCGACCGCCGAATCGTGCACCGGGGGCCTGATGGCGGGACGGTTGACCGACCTCGCGGGCTCCTCCGCCTACGTGCTCGGCGGGCTCGTCGTCTATTCCAACGAGGCCAAGACCGCGCTGGCGGGGGTGCCGGACGCGCTCATCGCGGCGCACGGCGCGGTGTCGCCGGAGGTGGCGACGGCGCTGTCGGCGGGTGCGCGCTCGCGCCTGGAGGCGGACATCGGCATCGGCATCACGGGCATCGCCGGCCCAGGCGGCGGCTCGCCGGAGAAGCCCGTCGGCACGGTCTGCATCTCGGTCTCGACCGCCACCGACGCCGAGGAGCGCGTCGTGCGCCTCCCGGGTGGCCGTGCCGACGTCCGCGACCGCACGACCACGGTGACGCTCCACATGCTGCGGGCGTTGCTGCTGCGCGCATGACCGGCGCCGAAGCGCGGCCGCTCCGCCTGTTCGTCGCACTCGACCTTCCTGGCGACGTCCGCGACGCCCTCGCCGCGACCGGCGCCGCCGCCGATCCCGCGGTCTGGCGCGCGGTCAGCCCCGACTCGCTGCACGTCACGCTCGCGTTTCTCGGTTCCCGCCCGCCTGAGGACGTCGACGCCATCGCCCCGATCGTCGCCGCGGAGCACCACGCGCCCCGCCTGACGCTCGGCGAGGTCCTGCTGCTGCCGCCGCGCCACGCCCGTGTCCTCACGGTGACGCTCACCGACCCGACGGGAGCGCTCGCGGCGCTGCAGGAACGCGTCGCGGCCGCGCTGGCCGAGGCCGGCGTCTACACGCCCGAGTCGCGTCCGTTTCGCCCGCACGTCACGGTCGCCCGCCTGCGGCCGCGGACGCGCCCGCCACGCACCGCCGATCTGCAGCTCGATCCACTCGAATTCAGCGCCACGGCGGTCATCCTGTACTCGTCCCGGCTGGGTCCCGGCGGAGCGCGTTACGAGCCGCTCGTCGCTGCCGCATTGCGCTCATGACGGCCGCTACGCTCCGCCGCCTATGGTCGCCTCCACGGCCCGGAAGGCCGTTCTCCCCGCGCTGCTCGCGCTGACCGCGCTCCTCGCTCTCCCGAACATCGCCAGCGCCGCGCTGAACTGGGGGTCGTGCGTCGACTTCCGCGACGCGCGCTGCGCGAGCGTCACCGTCCCGCTCGATCGCGCGGGCGTCGATCCCGGCACGGTCGACCTCCGCGTCGGCCGCGCCGGCAAGTCGACCGGTCCGACGCTGATGTACCTGTCCGGCGGCCCCGGGGGCGCCGGCCTGAGCGAGATGCTGAGCGTCGTCAGCTCGCTGCCCGAGCTCCAGAGCCACTTCCGGCTGATCGGCTACGACCAGCGCGGCACCGGGCGCTCGGGCCTGCTGCGCTGCCCGAAGCTCGAGAAGGACCCGCACCTGCGCAGCACGTCGGCGGGGGAGGACTGCGCCAACCGGCTCGGCGTCGCGCGCAAGCACTACACGACCGCGGACTCCGTCGAGGACATGGAGGCGATCCGCGCGCAGCTGGGCGTGGACAAGGTCACCCTGTTCGGGATCTCCTACGGCACCGAGCTGGCGATCCAGTACGCGCGCACGTACCCGCAGCACGTCGAGCGGCTGATCCTGGACTCGGTCGTCGATCCCGACGATCCCGACCCCTACTTCACGTCGACCTTCCGCGCCATGGCGCCGACGCTGCGCTCGCTCTGCCCGGGCCACTGCGCCGGGATCAGCACCAACCCCGCGGGCGACCTCGGCCAGCTCGTCGCGCAGCTGCGCGCCACGCCGATGGTCCAGCACGCCTTCGACGACCACGGCCGCTCGCACAAGGTCACGATCACCGCGCTCGACCTCTTCGACCTGATGCTGGTCACCGACTACATCCCGCCGCTGCGGGCGATGCTGCCGATCGCGGTCCACTCGGCGCTGGAGGGCGACGGGGCTCTGCTGGCCCGGATGATCCGCGACTCGAGCGCGCTCGACGTCCTCGGCTCGCCGCGGGACTTCTCGACGGCTCGCTACGCGACCGTGTGCGAGACCGAGCCGATGCCCTGGGACCCCGGGACGCCGATCGACGCGCGCCCCGGCGTCGTGCAGCAACGGATCTCCGCGCTGCCCGCGGACACCTTCGCGCCGTTTGACCCGCCGATCGTCGTCGAGGACGAGATCGACCTGTGCCTGCGCTGGCCCGACGTCCCGCGCCCGCCCTCGGCGGCGGCGCCGCTGCCATATCCGACCGTGCCGACGCTGATCCTCCAGGGCGGCGAGGATCTGCGCACGCCGCCGGAGGTCTCCGCCCGCGTGGCGGCCCGGATCCCCGGCTCCGTCCGGATCGTCGTCCCGGGCACCGGGCATTCGACGGTCAGCGACCCGCGCACGTGCTCACGGGAGGCGATCGACCGCTTCATCGCCGGCAAATCGCTCCCGAAGTCGCCGTGCAAGCGCATCCCGACCGGCATCCCGGCCGTGCTGGGCGCGCCGAAGTCGTTCGATTCACTGCGGGTCTCGGGCCGGCTGCCGCGCAAGATCGGCCGGACCGTCAGCGCGCTGGGCGCCACGCTGGACGACCTCCGGCTCGTGGTCTCCCCGGCCGCTCTGGCGACCTCGGGCGGGGGTTTGCGAGGCGGCTCCTGGGCGATCGACGGCAACAAGCTCGTCCTGCGCCACTACGAGGCTGTCACCGGTGTGACCGTGAGCGGAAGCGGAAACGCGCGGATCACCCTGCGCGTTTCAGGCTCCAAAGCGGCGAGCGGCGAAGTCACGCTGCGCTCCGGCGGACGCCTGTCCGGAACGCTCGGCGGGCGGAAGATCTCGCTGCGGCTCGGCGCTCCGAATATCGCGGCGGCGAAGGCGTCGCAGGGGCTGAAGTTGGCACGCTGACAGACCGGATTGTGGTTGTAAACGCCGGCGCGAGAGCAGGCGCTACGGTCTCGCCCGCCGTGGATGCGAGTGTCAGGCCCCGTCGTACCCGCGTACTCATCGCTGAGGACGACGACAGCCTGCGCGCGCTGATGCGGCTGACGATCGACGTCGGTGGCCTGGACATCGACGAGGTGCCGGACGGCAACACCGCGCTGGCGACCGCGCGGGCGACGCCGCCGGACCTCGTACTGGTCGATTGGATGATGCCCGGCCTCAGCGGCCTCGACCTCTGCCGTGCGCTGCGCGCCGACCCCGCGACGGCCGGCGCGACGATCGTGATGGTCACGGCCCGCGTCCTGCCCGAGGACCGCGAAGCGGCATTCGCCGCGGGGGTCGACCACTACGTCGGCAAGCCCTTCTCCCCGGACGCGCTGCTCGACACCGTCAGGTATGCACTCTGAGCTCGTGCGGGTCTCGGGCCTGCCGCTGGCGAGCTTCCGGCGCGAGCACGTCGACCAGCAGGTCGAGCGGGCCTGTGCACGCGAGCGGGTGAGCGGGGCCGACGCGCTCGCCCGCACGCTGCGCTCCGACCGCGAGGCGCGTCGCCGCTTCCGGCGTTCGGTGGCGATCTCGCACGGCGCGATGTTCCGTGACCCGGAGCAGTTCAAGCTGCTCGAGGAGGTGCTCCTGCCACGGCTCTTGGCAGGTGGAACCCGCCTCAGCATCTGGTCCGCGGGCTGCTCGGACGGTGCCGAGCTGCACACGCTCGGGCTCCTGGTCTCGCGCCTGGGCGTGCTCGACCGCACGGTGCTGCTCGGCAGCGACCTGCTCGAGGAGAACCTCGCGCTGGCCCGCGCCGGGGACTATCCCGCCGAGTTGCGCGCCCGGATGCGCTGGGAGCGCCGCGATCTCGCCGCCGACGGGCCGCCTCCCGGCCGCTGGCGGCTGGTCTTGTGCCGCAACGTCGCGATCTACCTGACCCCGGAGGCCCGCCAGGCGCTCTATTCGACGCTCGCGGCGGCGCTGGCGATGCGCGGGATCCTCCTGCTCGGCCGGAGCGAGCGGCTGCTCGATCCCGCGTCGTTCGGGTTGCGCCCGGCCGGGCCCCACGCGTACCAGCGGGTGCCATGAGGCGCCGCCTGACCGTTCGCACGCTGGCCGTCTCGGCGCTGATCATCGTCGTGATCGGGATCGTGCTCGGCGGGCTGGCGGTGGGCATCGACCGCCAGCACCGCGCCGGCGAGCGTGCCCGGCACTCGCAGGTCGTGATCGCGACCGCGAACCTGACCGCACAGCGGCTGCTGGCGGTCCAGACGACGCTCCGCGGCTTCCTGATCCGCGGGAACCCGAAGGTGCTGGCCGACTATCGCGCGGTGCGCGAGTCGCTGCCCGCCGCGGCGCTCGAGCTCGAGGGGCTCGCGGTCGACAATCCGGGCCAGTCCCGGCGCGCGCAGGAGATCCACCGTCAGGCGCTCGCCTACGTCGACACCTACGCCGATCCCGTGATCGAGCGCACGCGCGAGGCGGGTGTGGGGGCCGGGCGCGCGTTCGCGGCGGCCCATGACGGCAGCGCCCGCGCGGATGAGCTGGCCGCGTCGATCGGGCGCTTCGGCGACGTCGAGCGGAGGCTGTCGGAGGAGCGCGCCAAGACCGCCGACGTCGCCTCCGACCGGGCACTGCTGACGGCGGGCCTCGGGTTCGCGTTGTGCGTCCTGGTGCTCGTGCTCGCCACGGCGTACGTCGCGCGCCGGATCGTGATGCCGGTCGGGCGCCTCTCGGCGGCCGCGTCCCGGGTCCAGCGGGGCGAGCTCGACGTGACCGTCCCGGAACGCAGCGGGGACGAGATCGGCCGGCTCGGCGCCGCGTTCAACGCGATGGCGCGGGCGCTCGAGCAGAGCCGCGGCGAGCTCGAGAGCCAGAACACCGAGCTCGAGATGCAGGCGATCGAGCTCGAGGAGCGCCAGGTGGAGCTGACCGAGGCCAACGACGAGGCGCGGGCGCAGCGCGACGAGCTCGAGGTCTCCGCGGCGCACCTGGCCGCCGAGAAGGGGCGGGCGGAGCGCTACGGCGCGTTCGCCGACCGCCTGGCGATGGCGCGCAACGCCGGCGACCTCGCCGAGATCGCCCTGTCGACGCTCGCCGCCGCGGCCGGCGCCGACGTCGGCGTGCTCTACACCGAGGACTGGCGCGAGGATTCCCGCTGGACGCGCGCCGCCGTGCTGGCGCTGGATCCGGCGCCGCTGGCGGAGTTCGCGCCGGCCGGGGGAGAGGGGGCAGGCGCGCGGGCGGTCGCCACGCGCTCGGTGGTCGTCGTCGACACCGGGGTGGAGCTGCGCGTGCGGACCGGGCTCGCCGGCGAGACCGTCGTGCGCTGGGAAGTCCACGTCCCGCTGCGCATCGGCGACCGCGACGTGGGCGTGGCGGCGCTCGGCGGCGTGACCGAAGCGGCGTTCGACGCGGCGGAGGCCGACACCCTGCAGCGGTTGGCGGCGCAGGCCGCGGTCGCGCTCACCGAGTCCGCTGCGCTGGCGCAGCGCAACTGGCTCTCGCAGGTCAATGCGGCGGTGCTGGACTGCGTCCGCGAGGGGATCGCGCTGGTCGGGCTCGACCACGAGTTGGTGTTCGCCAACACGGCGATGGAGCGGCTCGCGGAGCGCCTGTCGATGCCGATCGGCGCCGCCATCGGCGCCTCTCGCGGAGATGCCTCCGCCGACGATCCGGAGACCTACTTCGCCAAGTGGGAGGCGATGCTGGCCGACACCGACGAGCCCACCGCCGACGAGCTGGAGATCTCCGGCCTGGTGCTCGAGCGCTACACCGCGCCGGTGGACGACGACGCGGGCGCGCGGATCGGCCGGCTCGTGGTGCTGCGCGACGTCACGCGCGAGCGCGAGGTGGACCAGCTGAAGTCCGACCTGATGGCGACGGTCTCGCACGAGCTGCGGACCCCGCTGGCGTCCGTGCTGGGCTACGCGGAGCTGCTGCGGACGCGGCGGCTGGAGCCGGAGGCCCGCGACGAGATCATCGCGACCGTCCACCGCGAGGCGAAGCGGCTGTCCGCGCTGATCGACGACTTCCTCGACGTCCAGGCGATCGAGCAGGATCGCTTCCCGCTGACCCGGGAGCCGTTCTCGGTCACGGAGCTGCTGCAGGAGCAGGTGCGCACGTTCGCCGGCCAGAGCGTGCGGCACCACCTGACGCTCGACCCGTGCGACTCGCCGCCGATCGCGGTCGGCGATCGCGGGCGCATCTCCCAGGTCGTGGCGAACCTGCTCTCCAACGCGATCAAGTACTCGCCGGACGGGGGCGAGGTGGGCATCTCGTCCTCCTGCACGGCCGGTGTCGTGCTGGTGGCGGTGACCGACCACGGGCTCGGGATCCCGCTGGCCGAGCAGGAGCACGTCTTCGAGAAGTTCTTCCGGGTCGAGCGTGGGCCGGCGGCGCGGGTGGGCGGGACCGGGCTCGGTCTGGCTCTGGCGCACGAGATCGTGCTGGCGCACGGCGGCCGGATGGGCTTTGAGAGCACCGAGGGCGCGGGCTCGCGCTTCTGGTTCACACTTCCCACCGAATAGTCACGGAGGTGTGCCAATTGTGTGCCGAAAGGCGCACATGTGTTCGCTCCGTCCGATGCTGCCCCTAGCGTGCAGTCCATGAGCAACCAGGAGCCCTCCAAAGCACGTGATACAGCCCTTGCGGGCGCTCTCGGCCAGATTGAGCGCCAATTCGGCAAGGGCACCGTCATGCGGATGGGTGATCCGGGCGCTCAGGTCAGGGTCGAGGCCATCCCGACGGGTGCGTTGTCATTGGATCTCGCCCTCGGCATCGGCGGCGTCCCGCGCGGGCGAATCGTGGAAGTCTTCGGCCCGGAGTCCTCCGGTAAGACGACGCTGATCTACCACGTCCTCGCCGAGGCGCAGAAGCTCGGCGGCGTGTGCGCGTTCATCGACGCCGAGCACGCGATGGATCCGCTGTACGCGCAGCGGATCGGCGTCAACATCGACGAGCTGCTGGTCTCCCAGCCCGACTACGGCGAGCAGGCGCTCGAGGTGGCGGACATGCTGGTCCGCTCGGGCGCGGTGGACGTCGTGGCGGTGGACTCCGTGGCGGCACTGACGCCGCGGGCGGAGCTCGAGGGCCAGATGGGCGACCAGACCGTCGGCCTGCAGGCCCGGATGATGTCGCAGGCGATGCGCAAGCTCGCCGGCAACCTGAACCGCACGAGCACCCTCTGCATCTTCACGAACCAGATCCGCGAGAAGGTCGGCGTGATGTTCGGCTCGCCGGAGACCCAGCCGGGTGGCCGCGCGCTGAAGTTCTACGCCTCCCAGCGGCTGGACATCCGCCGCATCGAGACGCTCAAGGACGGCACGGAGGCCGTGGGCAACCGCGTCCGCGTGAAGGTCGTCAAAAACAAGGTCGCGGCGCCGTTCCGCCAGGCCGAGTTCGACATCGAGTTCGGCAAGGGCATCTCCACGTCAGGCTGCGTCCTGGACCTCGGCATCGAGCACTCGGTCATCACCAAGTCCGGCTCGTTCTTCTCCTACGGCGACGAGCGGCTCGGCCAGGGCCGCAACAACGCCAAGGGCTACCTGGACACCCATCCCGAGGTGTCCAAGGAGATCGAGTCCAAGGTCTACGAGATCCTCGGCGTCGACCAGGACCTCGTGACGCCGATCGACAACGACCCGAAGAAGGCCGCGGCGCTGGTCGGCGCCGCCTAGCGCGAACGTGACGGACGCGCCCCATCCCGGCGACGAGGACCTCGTCGCCGGGTCCCGCGCCGGCGACGACGCCGTCGCCCCCGGCGAGCTCGCCTCCACGCGCCCGTTCGACGGCGGAGACGAGATCGAGCGCCAGAAGGCCTTCGACGTCGCGTGGCGGTTCCTCGCCCACCGCGACCGCACCGAGGCCGAGGTCCGGCAGAACTTCGTCAAGAAGCGCGTGGCCCCGGCCTTCGTCGAGGAGGTCGTGGCGGCGCTGCTCGAGGGCGGCTACGTGGACGACGCCACTTTCGCCCGGCGCTTCGCCGAGGACCGCCGCAACCTCGACGCCTGGGGCAGCGACCGGATCGAGCGCCGCCTGCTCGAGCTGGGCGTCGACCGTGCGCTGATCGCCGAAGCGGTGGGCGTGGGCGAGCACGACGAGCTCGCGGCGGCGTCCGAGCTCCTGAGGCGCCGCTTCCCGGCCCCGCCGGAGACTCCGCGCGACCGCGACCGCGCCCTCGCGTTCCTCGTCCGCAAGGGCTACGACCTCGAACTGGCCTACGACGCACTGCGCCGCCACGCGGGCGCGTCCGTCGAGTACTAGCGGGGCCCGGCGCCGCCCAGGAGGCCGGCCGCCGCCGTGCCCCAGCCAACGCCGCACGAGCTTCGATCCCCCCGATACCGGTGACGCGAGCCGTCCTGCATGAAACGATTCATGGATGGCCCTGTGGAGCCGCAAGCCCAAGGAAGCGGGACCGGAGCCGCTCGAGCCCGCCCCGCCGTTTCCCGAGTTCCCGTATCACCCTGACCCGCTCAAGACCGGGTCGATCGTGGAGTCGGGCCTCCCGTGTGCGCTCTGCGGCCACCGCTTCGGCTTCGTCTACACCGGGCCCGTCTTCGCCGCCGACGATTTCGTCGAAGGGCCGCTGTGTCCGTGGTGCATCGCCGATGGCGCCGCCGCGCTGCGGCTCGGCATCGAGTTCACCGACGTGGGCGAGGACGTGCCGGATGAAGTGCCGGGCCGCGTGCTCGACGAGATCACCGAACGCACGCCCGGCTTCAACGGCTGGCAGCAGGAGCACTGGCTCTACCACTGCGGCGACGGCGCCGCGTTCGTGGGGACGACCGAGGCGGCGGGGGAGACCGCGTACCGCTTCCGGTGCCGCCACTGCGGCATCGGCCTCGCTTACACCGACTCTCCGTAGAACGGTCCTCCATTGCGTGCCGCAGCGTCCGGTACTACGATCCGGCGCAGCGACAGACCGGGTCCGCTCGGACCCATTGAAACAGCAGCAAATCAGCCATTTACGAGCGATCCAGCAGCTTCAGCAATGCCGGCCACGACACAACGCACCGGGCGAGAACGCCCACCGAGCTCGGCTCGGACCCTTCCGACAACACTCACCTAGCCGCTTACTGACGCGGCGGCCACCCCAAAGCCGCCTTTTCATGCTGACCCTCTCGCTCCGGGCTCCGGGCTCGACTCGATCTGCCGCCTCATAGACATCGAAGCATCGGATCTCGCCGCGCCCTGCAGGGCGGCGTACGGAGAGAGGACACGGACAATGGAAACTGTGATCGCGGCGGCCGTTCTCGCGGCCGGCCTGGTGATCGCGGCGCTACTGCTGGTGAAGCGGGCCCCCGGGCTCGTCGCCGCCGGCACGGCTCCGTCGAGCGCCCGGCCCGCGAGCGCCCCGGCCAAGGAGACGTCGGCCGCGAAGGCCGAGACCGACGACGCCATGGCGCGTCGTCAGGAGATCGGGCGCTTGGAGGAGCGCCTGGTCTCGCGCGAGAGCGCGATCGACATCCGGATCGCCGAGCTCGACGCGCGCGAGGTGCGCCTCGAGGAACGGCTCCAGGAGACCGTTGAGGCGCACGAGCGCCACGTCCGTGAACTCGAGCGCCTGTCGGGCCTGTCGGCCTCTCAGGCCAAGCACCTGCTGCTCAAGGAGCTCGAGGACCAGATCCGCCACGACTCCGCCCGCCTGGTCCGCCAGATCGAAGAGGAGACCAAGCGCGACGCCGACCGCCGCGTCCGCAACATCCTCGCGGTCGTCATGCAGCGCCTCGCCGCCGGCCACGCGGCGGAGACCACCGTGTCCGTGGTCCAGCTGCCGGCCGACGACATGAAGGGCCGCATCATCGGTCGTGAAGGCCGCAACATCCGCGCCCTCGAGCACCTCACCGGCGTCGACTTCATCATCGACGACACGCCCAACGCCGTGATCCTGTCCGGCTTCGACGGCGTCCGCCGCGAGATCGCCCGGATGACGCTGGAGAAGCTGCTCTCCGACGGCCGCATCCACCCGGCCCGCATCGAGGAGACCTACTACCAGGCCAAATCTGAGCTCGAGAGCCACATCATCGAGTCCGGCGAGCAGGCCGCGCTGGACGCCAACGTCCAGGGCCTGGACGCCGAGCTGGTCCGCATCCTCGGCCGCCTGAAGTACCGCACGAGCTACGGCCAGAACGTCCTCGCGCACTCGATCGAGTGCGCGCACCTCGCGGCGATGATGGCCGACGAGCTCGGCGCGTCCGCCAAGACCGCCCGCCGCGCCGCGCTGCTGCACGACATCGGCAAGGCCGTCTCGCATGAGGTCGAAGGCCCGCACGCCCTGGTCGGCGGCGATCTCGCCCGCCGCCACGGCGAGTCCGAGTCCGTCGCGCACGCGATGGAGGCCCACCACAACGAGGTCGAGCCCCAGACGGTGGAGGCCGTGATCGTGCAGGCCGCGGACGCGCTCTCCGGCGCCCGCCCCGGCGCCCGCGGTGAGTCGCTGGAGCAATACGTCAAGCGTCTGCGAGACCTGGAACAGATCGCCACGCGCCACGACGGCGTCGACAAGGTCTACGCCATGCAGGCCGGCCGCGAGATCCGCGTGATGGTCATCCCGGGCACGCTCGACGACGACGGCGCGGTGCTGCTGAGCCACGAGATCGCCCGCGAGATCGAGCAGGAGCTCGAGTACCCGGGCCAGATCAAGGTCACGGTGATCCGGGAGTCGCGGGCCACCGACTACGCTCGTTAGCCGAAATGAAGCGCTTCCACGTGACCACCTTCGGGTGCCAGATGAACGAGCACGACTCCGAGCGCATGAAGGGGATGCTCGAGTCGCTCGGCTACGCCGAGGTGCCCGAGCGCGCGGAAGCGGACCTGATCCTGTTCAACACCTGCTCGATTCGCGAGAAGGCCGACGAGCGCTTCGTCTCGCACCTGTACGAGGCGCGGGTGCTCAAGCGCAAGGATCCGAACCGCGTGATCGGCGTCGGCGGCTGCTGGGCGCAGTCGATGAAGGACCAGGTCTTCGCCCAGTTCCCGTTCGTCGACGTGGCGTTCGGGCCGGGTCAGGTCAACAAGCTGGCGGAGTTCTTGACCAGCGACTCGCTGACGGCGCAGGGGTTCTTCGAGTTCGAGGGCTTCACCGGGCACCTTCCCGGCAAGCGGGCGCGTGACGTCCACGCGTGGGTCCAGATCAGCGCGGGCTGCAACATGAAGTGCTCGTTCTGCATCGTGCCCACGACGCGCGGGCGTGAGGTCTCACGCCCGTTCGACGAGCTCGTCGACGAGGTCCGCGCGCTCGCCGCCGACGGCGTGCGCGAGGTGACGCTGCTCGGCCAGAACGTCAACTCCTACGGCACCCGCCTGCGGCCGCAGCCGCGCAAGTTCTCCGAGCTGCTGACGGCGGTCGACGCGATCGACGGCATCGACCGCATCCGCTACACGAGCCCGCATCCCGCCCACATGCTCGAGGACGTCATCCGCGCCCACGCAGAGCTCGAGTCCGTGTGCCAGCACATCCACCTGCCGCTGCAGTCGGGCTCGTCGCGGGTGCTGAAGGCGATGCGCCGGACCTACGGCCGCGAGCGCTACCTGGATCGCGTCGCGCTGATCCGCGAGCACGTGCCGGACTGCGCGATCACGACGGACATCATCGTCGGCTTCCCGGGGGAGACCGAGGCGGAGTTTGCCGAGACGCTCGAGGTCGTCGAGGAGGTCGGCTTCGATGGCGCCTTCACGTTCATCTACTCGCCCCGCCGCGACACCGAGGCCGCCGAGTTCGTCGACGACTTCATCGCGCACGAGGTGCAGGTGGAGCGCATGGAACGGCTCGTCGAGGTCGTCCAGCGGCGCGCTCGTGAGCGCGCCCAGCGCTTCGTCGGCCGGACGCTCGACGTGTTGGTCGAGGGCCATTCGCGCCACGACCCGTCACAGCTGCGCGGCCGGACCACGCACAACAAGGTCGTCAACTTCGACGGCCTCGCCTCGCCGAGCGAGATCGTCCCGGTCGAGATCAGCGCGGCGACGAGCCAGTCGCTCACGGGCAGCGAATCGCTGCTCTCCCGCGCCGCTTGACGTAAAAACGGCGTATACCAGTCGGCGCCCGCGTGCCGGGTGGAAGTTGGGAGTGAACAGCTCCTCCGACACGCGAGCGCTCACGGAGTATCCCTGAGCGGTCGACGCCGTTGCACCGTCTATTGGTCGAGGTTGGCTCGACATTCCGTCCTGCAGCTATGCGAACATCTGTTCGTATGCGCTGGGATTCGCAGAACATCAGTTCGGATGACGCGGGGAGGCTGCCGGGTCTGGGGGATACGGTCGTCCGCCGCTTCGACGCGCCGGAGGCGCTGAACATGCGCTTCCACGAGGTGCGCACGAAATCGGCGCTCAACCACGTCCCGGGCGGCACTCGCGGGCTGCCGTTCGAGTGGACGATCAACCCGTATCGCGGCTGTACGCACGCGTGCGTCTACTGCTTCGCCCGGCCGACCCACGAGTACCTGGACATGGACGCCGGCAGTGACTTCGAGCGTGAGATCGTCGTCAAGGTCAACGTGCCCGAGGTCCTGCGGGCGGAGCTCGGGCGCAGGTCGTGGCGGGGCGACCCGATCGCCCTGGGCACGAACACCGACCCGTATCAGTGGGTGGAGGGCCGCTACAAGCTCATGCGCGGGATCTGGGAGGCGATGCGCGGCTTCCGCAACCCCTGCTCGATCCTGACCAAATCGCCGCTCGTGCTGCGCGACCTGGACCTGCTGCAGGAGATCGCCGCGGTGACGGACGTCAGCGCGTGCCTGTCGGTGCCGACGCTGGACGAGAAGGCGTGGCGGGCGACCGAGCCGCACACGCCGAACCCGAAGGCGCGGCTGGAAGCCGTCGGCGAGCTCAACCGCGCGGGCATCCCGACCGGGGTGCTGATCGCGCCGCTGATGCCCGGGGTCAACGACGCCCCGGAGCAGGTGGAGCGGATCGTCGAGGCGGCGACCGAGGCGCGGGCGACCTACATCGGCGGCCAGACGCTGTTCCTGCGTGGCGCGGTGCGTGACATCTACTTCGCGTGGCTGCGCGAGCACCGGCCGGACCTCGTGCCGCGCTACGAGAAGCTCTACGCGAAGGGCGCGTACGTGTCAGCGGCCGAGAAGCGCAAGATCGAGCTGGCGGCGGGCGCGCCGTGGGCGCTGCGGACCTACCCCGTGCGCGACCGCCATCGGGGGCCGCGGCGTCCGCCGGTGGCGACGGCGCCGCGACCCCCGAGGGTCATTCAGGGGAGCCTCTTTTGAGGTGGTCCCTACGGAGCGGTGGTGCTGAGCGTCAGGGTCAGCGTCTTGGTGTACGGACCGGTGCGCAGCGGCTCGGTCGCACCGATCGACTGCTTGAAGTCGATCGGTGTGCTGGCGTTGGACACCGGACCGGCCCAGTTCACGAGCGTGGTCGGCGCGGCGCTGCCGCCGACCTGCGCGTACGCGCCGCTACCCGACTTGGCTTCGAGCGCGCGGACGAGCGAGAACGAGCCGTTGACGAGGCGGCCCGTGGCGATGGAGCTGGTGTCGGCGACGCTGAGAGTTGCATTGGCCGCCGACGAGGTCACGTTCGCGACCAGGGAAGCGGTGTAGTCCTTCTCAACGCCCGGGACGAAAGGGGCGAAGGTGGCCGCCCCCGGGCCCGTGGTCAGGGCGAGCGTGGCCGGGACGTTGCCGCCCACGTCGCTGCCGACGATCACCGGCGCGGAACCGTTGTTCGGCGAGGTCTGGGTGTTGGTGAGGACCGGGAACAGCTCGGTCTGATCGATCGTGCCGACGATGTCGGCGGCACGCGGGCCCGAGGCGAAGACCGGGACCGTGGAGCCCGTGTGGGCCTGGCTGCCGGAGACCGGGGCCGTGCCGTAGGCGATGCGGATCGGCTGGCCGTCGACCGTCTGCAGCGTGGTGTACGCGCCGCGCGGAACCTGGGTGACGGGGATGATCTGGCTCGTGTGGGAGTGATCGGCCGTGACGAGGATCAGCGTGTCCGGGTGGGTGCGCTGGAACTCCTGGGCGACGCCGATCGCGTCGTCCATGCCGAGCAGCTCGCCGATCTGGCCGCAGGCGTCGGCGGAGTGGTCGCGCTTGTCGATCGAGGCGCCCTCGACCTGGAGCACGAAGCCCTTCTGGTTGCCCTGCAGGAGCTTGATGGCCTTGTCGGTCATCTCCTTCAGGCTCGGCTCGGTGCCGCGGTTGGACGGCGTGCACTTCGTCGTCGCCGAGCCCGCGCCCGTGTCGGAGGCGATCAGCGCGTTGTACTCCGTCGTCATGTTGCTGTCGTGGAACAGGCCGAGCAGCCGCTCGCCCGAGCCCAGCGACGTGACGGCGTTCATCTCGTCCTTGGTGGCGACGTACTTGTAGCCCTTCTCCTTGGCGTAGTCGATGACGTTCTTCGTCCCGCCCGCGTCCAGCGGCTGGGCGTAGCGGGCGCGTCCGCCGCCGAGGACGACGTCGAACTTCTCGTCGGCCTGCTGCTCGGCGATCGAGCCGAGGCCGCCGGCGGCCTTGGTCTCCGTCGGGCACGCGGTGCGCGTGTCGTTGGGACCCTGGCAGCCGCGCTGGGAGATGTGCGAGGACGGGCCGGCCGGCGTGGCGTCCGTGATCTCGGCGGTGGAGACGTTGCCCGTGGCCATGCCACGGTCGCGCGCGATCTCCATGTAGGTCTTGAAGTTCGTGCCCGGCACGGTCACGCCGGAGCTCGGGCCCTGGCCGAGCCGTCCGTCGAGCGTCTTGATGCCGCTGGACCAGGCGCTCGCCGTCGGCGCGGAGTCCGGCACGTAGTTGGGCGGGTACGGCGCCTGGGCCGCCGGCCCGACGTTGTACGTCGTGACGTCACCGCGCAGCTTGAGCGCGTCCATGTTCAGGCGCCCGGTGGCGCCCTTGCCGTAATAGCGGCCGGACGTGACTTCCTGCTCGCCCATGCCGTCGCCGATGAACAGGATGATGTTCTTCGGCTTGGAGATGTCGATGGACGCCTTGATGTCGGCGGCCTTATCAGGCCCCGACTGGCCCACGGCGACGGCCGTGGCACACGCCGCGAGACCGATCGCGCCGAGCGTCCCGATGCGCAGAACGCGCATTCCCTGCCTCCTCGTCTCGTTCTAATGAGAGTTGCGTGGGGGACTCTTACGGGCCGTAGTCGACAAGAAGTGAACGATTTGTGATTGCCGTCACAGCAACTGAAACCCGGCGCTTTGCGCAGTGTTGGGCTTTCCCGATGCCTCACTTACGTCGACCACACGTCGCCCCGCGAGCGCGCTCGGTGACGCTGCAGACCGCCCAGCGCGCCCGGCGCGCGAAGTGGGAGCTCGCCGCGCTGCTCCCGCTGTTCGCGTTGACGCTCGGCGCCTACGTGGAGCGCGAACGGATCTTCGGGGTCGACACGCCCGTGCGCGTGGCCGCCGCCGTCGTCATGGTGATTCTCGGCTGGGCGCTGGCGCGGGACCTCGGACGCTTCACCGCGCCGGCGCTCTTGGGGCGCATGGACCCGGGCACGGCCGGCACCGCGGGCTTCCTGCTGCGGCTGGTCTTCATCGTCGTCGCCGCGGTCCTGGCGCTGCGCGTCGCGGGGCTGAATCCCGGCACCTTGGCCGTCGGCGGTGCGGTCGGCGCCGTCGTCCTCGGTTTCGCCGACACGGAGCGCGCCCGCCGCGCGGCGACCCGCCACGCCGCGCCACGCCGCGCCACGCCGCGCCGGCTAGCGCTTGTCCGCCTGGCCCTTCTCGAACTGCGCGGCGGTCGCCGTGGCGCCGAGTTTGCGCTGGATCGAGCCGATCGGCCCGGGGGCCAGGGCGGCGAGGTGCGCACCGGCGCGCAGCGGCAGAGGCGCGACGTCGAGCTCGGCGCGGTTTGCCTCGATCGCCTTCACGACCGCTCGCGCGACGTCCTCCGGGCGCTTGGTACCGACGAACGGGGGCAGCTTGGCGCCGGAGTCGGCGAACATCCCCGCGTCGCTGATGAAGCCGGGGAGGATCACGGAGACGCCGACGCCCGTGGGCGCGAGGTCCTCGCGCAGGGAGAGGGCGAACCCGCGCAACCCGAACTTGGTCGCCGCGTAGATCGAGGTTCCGGGCGAAGCCGCCCGGCCGGAGAGCGAGGACATGAACAGGAGGTGCCCGCGGCCGCGAGCGACCATCGACTCGGTCAGGCCGTGGGCGAGCAGGATCGGGGCGCGCAGGTTGACGTCGAGCGCGCGGTCGATCTGCTCGGGGGTGAAGGAGTGCAAGCGCCCGCTGCCCGGCAGCCCGGCGTTGGCGACGAGCACGTCGACCTCACCCGCCTCCTCCAGCAGCCGCGCCGGGGCGTCAGGCTCGGAGAGGTCGGAGACGATCACCCGCGCGCCCAGTTCGGCCGCGAGCGGTTCGAGCACCTCGGCACGCCGGCCGGTCACGATCAACGTCGCCCCGCGCGCCGCGAGGCCACGCGCGATCGCCTGCCCGAGCCCGCCGGTCGCACCGGTCAGCAGCACGCGCGCGCCGTCGAGCTTCACGCGCCAACGCTCCAGACGGCGCCACGGTCGTGCAGCGGCGCCGCCGCGCGACGACTCGCGCCGCTCATGCGAAGACCGCGACGGTCGCGGTGAACGAGTGCAGGAAATAGCCGCCGCCGACCGGGCCGATCTCGCCGGCGGCGAAGAACCCCGCGGCGGGGGCGCCGGCCAGCGCGTCCGCGATCGCCTCGGCGTCGTGGTCGGCGCGGCCGAACATGCTGCGCCCGCGCCCGTTGCAGGCGAACACGAGCGCGCCCGCCGGGGTGCGACCGCCGAGTGCGGTCATGCGGATCGAGAGGGCTTCGCGGAGGTCGTGGTCGGCGCTTTCGGCGTCGCGGGCGTGCAAGCGCACGACCTGGCCGGGGTGGACGTCGGCGGCGACCGCCACCTGGCCGGTTTCCGGGTCGGCGCCCACGAGCCCGCGGACGAGGAAGTCGCCCTGCAGGTAGTCGGGCTTGTTGGAGTCGACGACGATGCCGACCAGCAGCCCGCCCTGCACGAGCCGCAGGTCCTCGGGCGGGAGCTCCTCGATCGTCTCGCGCAGCTTCTGGAGGGCGGGCTTGCCGGCGAGCTCGCCGATCACGTGGCCCTCGCCGGCGGTGATCGTCAGCTCGGGCCCGATCGGCGCGGCGCCCTGCGAGACCATCGGGAGCACCTCGACGCCGTCCAGGCGGATGCCGACGGCGCCGTCGCGCACGACCTCCTCGCCGAAGAAGAGGACCGACTCGTCGTCGAGGGTGCGCCCGGACGCGAGGCCGCCGATCAGCGGGAGCATCGGCGAGGACTCGGTCAGGAACCGCAGCACCGCGTCGGTGGGGAAGGTCACCGGGTCGGCCAGCAGGATCGCGCCGTCGGCGCCGACGAGGTCCGCCATGCCCGTCAGCGCGCCGGTGCCCTCCTCGAGCTCCTCGACGGTCGCGTGGAACGTCGTCGCCGTGCCGTCGCCGAGACTCGCCGCCCACACCGACACCGCGGACCCGCCTTCGATCTCGCGCCCGTGGCCGATCACGCCGCCCGCGCCGCATCCGATCAACCCGTCCGGGGCGAGGATCTCGTGCACGGCGGCGAGCACGGCCTCGGGTGCCGAGAGCAGGTTGCCGGAGACGAAGACGACGGCGAGCTCGCAGACGGCGCCGTTGAGCTCGACCGCGGCCGCCGACGCGGCTTCGAGCGCCGCGATCCGAGGGTCCGGGACGGTCGAGAGGCCGGTGCCGATGCGGACGCCCATGATCTCGCTGACGATACTGCGCGGCCTGCACCCCGGCGCCGGGGAGCCGGGCGCGACCCGGCCATACTGGCTCGCCGTGTCAGCCGACCCGTCGCCGCTCCTCATCGCCGTCTTCGGACCCACCGGCGTCGGGAAGACCGCGGTCGCGATCGCGCTCGCCGACGAACTCCGCGCACGCGGAGAGCATCCCGTCGCCGTCTCCGCGGACGCGATGCAGGTCTATGAAGGTCTGCCGATCCTCACCGGAGCGGCAAGCCCCGAGCAACAGCAAGAACTCGAGCACCGGCTGCTCGGCTTCGTCCCCATCACCCAGACCTTCTCGGCCGGCGCCTACGCCCGCCGCGCGCACGCGGAGATCGACGAGCTGCTGCACAACGGGCAAAGGCCGATCGTCGTCGGCGGCACCGGCCTGTACCTCCGCGCGGCGCTGGCCGAGCTCGACCTCCGCCCGCCCGTCGACGAAGCGATCCGAGAGCGCTTCGCGAACGACCCACGGCCGCTCCAACAGCTCCACGAAGCGCTCCCCGAAGCCATTCGAGCGGGCATCGAGCCGACCGACCGCCAGCGCATCCTCAGAAGCCACGAGCTGCTCGCGGCAGGTCACGAGCCGCCGCCGCCCGCCAACGCGCCGAGTGAGCTGTGGACCGCGAACACCCGCCATCCCACGCTGCTGGCGGCCCTGACGATGGACCGCGCGGCGCTCAACACCCGCATCGACCAGCGCATAGACGCCATGATCGCCGCCGGCGCACGTCAAGAGGTAGAGCGCGCGCAGGCCGCCGGCGCGTCCAGCACCGCGCGGGCCGCGCTCGGGTTCCAGCAGCTGCTCGACGGCGACGTCGAAGGCATGAAGACCAAGACCCGCCAATACGCGAAGCGCCAGGTCACGTGGCTGCGCAAGCTGCCGGGCGCGCACCTGATCGACACCACTGACCGGACGCCGGAGGACGTCGCCGCCGAGCTGGTCGCCATGATCTGACGTTCATATGCAGTTCGAAAAGTGGCAAGCGCTGGGCAACGACTACCTCATCCTCGAGGAGGCCGAGCTCACTCCGCGCCAGATCCAGCTGCTCTGCGACCCGCATTTCGGACCGGGCGCGGACGGCGTCCTGGTGCTCACCAAACCCGACGAGCCGGGCTACGTCGCCCGCCTGCGGATCTTCAATCCCGACGGCTCCGAGGCCGAGCTGAGCGGCAACGGCGCGCGCGAGGCGATCCTCTACCTGCGCCGCAGCGGCTGGACGGACGCGGACACGTTCAGCCTCCAGACGCTGGCGGGGGAGATCCGGCCGACGATCACGAGCCCGACGACCTGCAAGGTCGACATGGGCCGCGCCCACCTCACCTCGCCGAACTTCCCGCAAGGGCCCGCGGACGGGCAGGGCGAGCTGGAGGTCGACGGCCAGACGTTCCGCTTCCAGCACGTCGCCATCGGCAATCCGCAGTGCGCGATCCGCGTGCCCGATCCGGACGCGCTGGACCTGGCCAAGCTCGGCCCGCACATCGAGAATGCCCCGATCTTCCCCAACCGCACCAACGTGAGCTTCTGGCACGAGGTCACCTCGAACACGATCCGCGCACGCATATTCGAGCGCGGTGTCGGGGAGACGCTCTCGAGCGGCACCGGGGCGTCCGGCGCCGCCGTCGCCCACGTGCTGCGGGGCGGCGACTCGCCGGTCACCGTCCAGCTCGACGGGGGAGAGCTGGTCGTCGACGTCGACGAAGCGCTGCACGTCGACCTGACCGGCTGGGCGAAACCGATCTACCGCGGCGAACTGAGCGAGGAGTTCACGAGAGACATGGAGGCCGAGTGATGCTGCTGGTGACCGGAGCGACCGGCACGACCGGGATGGAGGTCCTGCGTGCGCTCAAGGCCCGTGGCGCCGAGGCCCGCGCGCTCGTCCGCGACGAGACGAAGGCCCACCACCTGCGCGACCTCGGCTTCGAGCCCACCACCGGCGACCTCGGCGACCCGCGCACGCTCGGGCCCGCGCTGGAAGGCGTCGAGCGGGCCTACCTGGTGAGCCCGATGAGCCCGATGCAATCGGAGTTCGAGCAGGCGTTCCTGGAGACCGCGAAGGAAGCCGGCGTCAAGCACATCGTCAAGCTCAGCGTGATCGGCGCCAACCCGGAGGCGCCCAATCGCTTCGCCCGCACCCACGCGAAGGTCGAGCAGGCGCTCAAGGAGTCCGGGATGGCCTGGACGCTGCTGCGGCCGACGGGGTTCATGCAGAACACGCTGGCATGGGGCTCGCGGGTGATCGGCGGCACGTTCTACTCGCCGGTGCCGGATGCCGCGTTCAGCATCGTCGACGCCCGCGACGTGGCCGAGGTCGCCGCGGTCGCCCTGACCGAGGACGGCCACGAGGGCAAGGCGTACGGCCTCAGCGGCCCCGAGGCCGTCTCCTACCGCGATCAGGCCGTACGGCTCTTCAAGGCCGCCGGCCGCGACATCGAGGTCGAGGAGATCCCCGTCGAGACGCTCAAGCGCGAGCTCGTCCGCGCGGGCGTCCCGCCGTGGAACGCGGAAGGACTCAAAGAGTTGTTCGAGGTCTACGCGAGCGGCGGCGCGCAGATGGTCACGTCCGGCGTCAAGGACGTCCTGGACCGCGACCCGCGCGACATCGACGCCTTCGCGGCGGACCACGTGGAATCGTTCAAGGAGAAGGCATGAGACCCTGGCAACCCGCAGGCGAGGACCCGCACGCGGATGTCGTCCCCGCCCACCCACGGACCGGAGGTGTCCTATGAGCGCCTGGGGCGCCGGAATCGCGACATACGCCCACGACAAGATCCTCGAGGTCTTCTATCCCGCGCCGCAGCTCGGCCATGCCGGAGCGCCGCTGGACTTCGAGGAGGTCACCGACGAGCTGCGCGGCACGCGCCAAGCGGCGATCGTCACCACCATCGAGGACCTGCAGGCGCCGCCCAGCGGCACCGCCGACGCCTATCTGCGCCTGCACCTGCTCAGCCATCGCCTGGTCAAGCCCCGCGAGATCAACATGGACGGCATCTTCGGCGCGCTGCCGAACGTCGCGTGGACGAGCCTCGGCCCGGTCGATCCCGCCGACCTGACCCGCGTGCAATTGCAAGCGAGGCGTGAAGGCCGCCCGCTGCAGGTCTTCAGCCTCGACAAGTTCCCGCGGATGACCGACTACGTCACGCCCTCGGGCGTCCGTGTCGCCGACGCCGACCGCGTCCGCCTCGGCGCGCACCTGGCGGACGGAACGACGGTCATGCACGAGGGCTTCGTGAACTTCAATGCAGGGACGCTCGGACACTCGATGGTCGAGGGCCGGATCTCCGCGGGCGTGATCGTCGGAGACGGCTCGGACGTCGGCGGCGGCAGCTCGATCATGGGCACGCTCTCGGGCGGTGGCTCGGAGGTCATCAGCATCGGCGAGCGCTGCCTGCTCGGCGCCAACGCCGGGATCGGCATCTCGCTCGGCGACGACTGCACGGTCGAGGCGGGGCTCTACGTGACCGCCGGAACGCTGATCACGCTGCCCGACGGCGAGGTCGTCAAGGGCCGTGACCTCAGCGGCGCCAACGGCCTGCTGTTCCGTCGCAACTCGCGCACCGGAACGGTCGAGGCGCTGCCGCGCTCCGGCAACTGGTCAGGGCTCAACGCGGCATTGCACGCGAACGACTGACGTCCGTCCGGCCGCGGGCGACGACGGTCCCGCCGTGCTCGACGATCACGGCGTGCAGCGCGCGCTGGAGCTCCGCAAGCGTGGAAGGCTCGAGCATCTGGTGCGCGCTGTAGGTCGCGGCCAGCGCCACCCACTCGTCGGCGCTGTAGGTGCGCACCCACGGATAGACACGGTGCTCGACCCGCGGATCGTCGTCTGCCGTCGCGGTGCGCGAGGTGGGCACGTCCGCCAGCTCGGGCGCGACACGTCCGATCACCGCCTCGAACGCGGACTTCAGCGGCTCGTCGACCTCGTAGTGGTTCCAGAACCGCGCCACGGTCCCGCCCGGCCGCAGCACCCGCCCGACCTTGCGCCAGCCGCGTATCGGGTCGATCCAGTGCCACGCGTCGCCGCACGTGATCAGGTCGAAGGTCCGCCCGCGGTCGTCCCAGGTCTCAAAGCCGGAGATCTCGACCTCGACGCCGTGCTCGCGGGCAATCGACGCCATCCGTGGGTCGAGCTCGACGCCCAGCACGTCCAGCCCTCGGTTCATCAGCTCGCGCGCGACCTTCCCGGTCCCGCAGCCGACGTCCAGCACCCGCCCCGGCTTCAGCGCGGCCAGTTCGTCGAGGAACTCCGGCGCCGACGTCGGGCGGTAGCGATCGTAGAGCCGGGCGATCGACCCGAAGGACTCGGCCCGCTCGCGATTGCGGTACAGCTCAGCCAAGGCCCCGGATGATCTCGGCGGCGCGGGCGCACGCCTCGGGCGGCGGGACGAGCGCGACGCGCAGGTAGCCCGGCGCGCCGAAGAAGGAGCCGGGCGCGACGACCACGCCGGCCTCGAGCCAGCGCGCGGCGAGCGCCTCGGCGTCGGGTCCGGCGTCGAGCCAGAGGAAGAAGGTCGCGTCGCCGCCGGCGTTGCGCAGCCCGAGCGCCTCCAGGGTCGGCAGCAGCGCCTCGCGCTTGGCCCGGTAGCGCTCCCGCACCGCCTCCACGTGCGCCTCGTCGGTCCACGCGGCGATCGCGGCGCGCTGGACGAACTCCAGCGGCGCCACACCCACGTTGGGCCGGTACTTCTTCAGCGCGGCGACGATGTCCGGGTCGCCCGCGACGAAGCCGGAGCGGTAGCCCGGCATCGACGAGCGCTTCGAGAGCGTGTTGAACACCGCCAGGTGGGAGCGATCGGCGATCTGCAGCGCACTGATCGGCGGATCGCCTTCGAAGTAGAGCTCCGAGTACGCCTCGTCGGAGGCGAGGACGAACCCGTGCTCGCGCGCCAGCGCGGCCGCGTGCTCATAGAACTCGAGCGGGGCGCGCGCGCCGGTCGGGTTGTTCGGGTAGTTCAGCCAGAGCACGCCGACGCCCGACCAGTCGACCGTGTCGAGGTCGGGCAGCCAGCCGTTTGACTCCTTCAGCGGCAGCTCGAGCACCGCCTTGCCCGCGAACAGCGCGCCGCGGTCGTACACCGGGTAGGACGGCGTCGGGACGGCCACCACGTCACCGGCGAAGACATTCGCGAGCGCGAAAACGGCTTCCTTGCTGCCGAGCGTCGGGATGACCTCGGTGTCCGGGTCCAAGTCGACACCGAAGCGCCGCGATGCCCAGCCGGCGATCGCGCCGCGCAGCTCCGGCAGCCCGACCGCGCTCGGATACGGCGCCAGCGGCGTGATCGCGGCGGCGAGCGCCTCGCGGATGAACGCGGGCGTCTCCTCGCGCGGCTCGCCCATCCCGAAGTCGATGATGTCGACGCCGGCGGCGCGCAGCCGCGCGCGGGCCTGCTCGAGCCGCACGAAGGGGTAGGTGCCGAGTCCGGCGAGGACGGGGGAGAGACGCACGCTCATCGGCCCAAGGCCTCTAGCACTTCATAGGACCGCGCCAGGGCGGCGATCTCGATCGACTCGTCACGGCGATGCGCCTGGGCGGGTGCGCCGGGGCCGAGGTTGATCGCGGGATAGCCGGCCGCGGCGAACTCGGCGACCGGCGTCCAGGCTTGCTTGGGCGCGACGCGCAGCGCGCCGACCTCGATCAGCCGCCGGGCGACGGGGTGATCGGTCGCGACGGCACCCGAGCCGGAGTTGCCGGTGATCGTCAGCTCGCCCAGGCCGCTGGTCAGCTCGCGCAGCCGGTCCTCGGCCTGCTCGGGCGTCCGTCCTGGCGCGTAGCGGAAGTTGACGTGCGCGGTGCAGGTCTCCGGGATCACGTTCATCGCGATCCCGCCGTCCACGCGCGTGACCGACGCGGCCTCGTAGAACGTCAGGCCCTCGAACGTGACCGGGAGGATCGGCGCCGACGCGAGCGCGGCGATCCCGATCGCGGCGCGGTGGATCGCATTGTCGGCGTGCCAGGGCCGCGCGGAGTGTCCCGAACGCCCGCGGAAGACCCACGTGGCGTTGATGTTGCCCACGCAGCCCGCGTGGATCTCGTTGTCGGTCGGCTCCATCACGACCGCGAAGTCGTAGTCCAGCGTTTCGCGCTCGAGCAGCGGCGTCAGCGCCGACTCGGTCGACGGCAGCTCCTCGCGGGGGAAGAACAGCGCCGCGT
This sequence comes from Solirubrobacter ginsenosidimutans, assembly GCF_027587205.1. The sequence goes on along the minus strand of NZ_JAPDOD010000041.1, from coordinate 46,536 downwards.
ACGGCGCCTTCGCGAGCACGAGCTCCAGCATCACCGCCAGCGCCCCCTGCATGTCGCTCGCCCCGAGGCCGTGGACGCGCGTTTCGTCGATCCGCCCCGGCAGGTTGTCCTGCGCGGGCACCGTGTCCAGGTGGCCGGCGAGCAGGACCCGCGGGCGTGTGTCCTTCGGGTAGGCGAGGACGCAGGAGTCGCCGAGATCAACGACCTCCGCGCCGCCGGAGCGCAGCACGGACGCGATATGCGCGGCGAGCGCGGCCTCCCCGTGCGACTCGCTCGGGATGTCGATCAGCTCCAGGGTCCGCGCCGCGAGGCGCTCCGCGACGGGCACGTCTTCAGACTCTAGAATGGAAGGTCTTGGAACGCTCTCGTAACGGCCGCACGGCCGAGTCCCGCTTCGCCCCGCCGCCCGATGCCGGCAGGGCCAAACAGCGCGCTTACTGCATCGCCGCGACACCGGAGAACGAAGACCTTCAGGAGCTCATGGAGCTGCTGCGGACCGCGGGTGTCGCCACCGTCGGAGCCCTCACGCAGAAGCTCGACAAGCCGCACCCCAACCATTACCTCGGCTCCGGCAAGGTCGCCGAGGTCAAGGCGGCGCTCAAGGAGGCCGACGCGAACCTCGTCGTCGCCGACGACGAGCTGACGCCGCGCCAGCAGCGCAACCTCGAGGCCGAGCTCGACGTGCCGGTGATCGACCGCACCGCGGTCATCCTCGACATCTTCGCCGGCCACGCCAACACGGCCGAGGGCAAGATGCAGGTCGAGCTCGCCCAGCTCGAATACAACATGGCCCGCATGCGCGGCCTCTGGACGCACCTCGAGCGCCTCGGCGCCGGGCGCGGCGTCGGCGGCATCGGCACCCGCGGCCCGGGCGAGTCGCAGATCGAGACGGACCGCCGCCTCGCGCGCGACCGGATCACGGTCCTCAAGCGCCGTCTGGAGCAGGTCAAGGCCACGCGCGCGACCCAGCGCGCCGAGCGCGAGCGGGCGCACCTGTCCAACATCGCCCTCGCCGGCTACACCAACGCGGGCAAGTCCACCCTCCTGAACACGCTGACCGGCTCCGAGGTCGGCGTCCGCGACCGGCTCTTCCACACGCTGGACCCGACGACCCGGACGCTCCAGCTGCACGGCCGCACCGTCCTGATGACCGACACCGTCGGCTTCATCCGCAAGCTCCCGCATCAGCTCGTGGACGCCTTCGCGGCCACGCTGGAGGAGACCAAGCTGGCCGACCTCGTCCTGCACGTCGTCGACGCCAGCGCTCCCGAAGAGGAGCTGGTCGCCATGACCCGCGCGGTCGAGGACGTCCTCGAGGAGATCGACGCGGGCTCAAGTCCCCGCATGCTCGTCCTCAACAAGGCCGACATCCTCGACGATGAGCGCCGCCGCGAGCTCAGCTTCCGCCACCCGGACGCCGCGCTCGTGAGCGCCGCCACCGGCGAAGGCCTCGAGGACCTCCAGGAGCGGATCGTCGCCGAGTTCGAGAAGACCCTGCAGGACATCGAGCTGCTCGTCCCGTTCTCGGAAGGCGGGCTGCTGTCCGAGCTGCACAAGGTCGCGGGGGAGATGGAGCGCGAGGACACCCCCGAGGGCGTCCGCGTCACCGCCCGCATCCCGACGGTGGTCGCCGAGCGCTACGGCCGCTACGCGGTCAACGGCCGCTAGAGCCGAAGCCGCCGGTGCCGCGGTCGTCGCCGCCGTCGGGGAGCTCCTCGACGACGACGGGGACCGGTGACGCGAACGGCACGATCAGCAGCTGCGCGATCCGGTCGCCCGCCTCAGCCGAGAACGGCTCGGTGCCGTGGTTGATGAGGATGACCCGCAGCTCGCCGCGGTAGTTCGGGTCGACGAGACCCGGTGCGTTGACGCACGAGATCCCGTGCTTGATCGCCAGCCCGGAGCGCGGGAGCACGAGGCCGCACATCCCCGGCGGGATCGCGACCGCGACGCCGGTGGGCACCATCGCCCGCTCGCCCTGGGCCAGCTCGAAGGGCTCCACGCACGCGAGGTCGTACCCGGCGTCGCCTGAGCGGGTGCGCGCCGGGGGCCGCGCGTCGGGGTGCAGGAGCTGGATCGCGAGTTCGTCGACTGAAGCGATGACGGCCATCGCGAGCAGCTAACCAATCCCGACGGCGGAACGCCGTCGGGACCCCGCAACGCGCGGCGAAATCGTCGACGGCGAGGTGCACGAACGTCAACTGCGCCGGGTGGGGAGGGGGAGTGGCGCGCCCCCCGTCCCGGGCTGCCGTCAGTCCGCCACCCGGCTCGGCTCTGTTGGCCCGATTTGCCGCGCGGGGATACCGACAGTTACGGGCGTGGTACTGAAAGTGTGTCCCGCACACGCCCTTTCCCGGTCGTCATGGTCGACCGTGCGCGTTTGAGGGTCCGCTCGCGAGTCTCGATCAGTTCGCACTGTTCGATGTGGCGCGTTGGTGGGGGTGCGTCCGGAATGTTTCCCCACAGGCAACATTCCGGCAGCACCCCGTCGCAATCCGTGGTCCATCGGGTGATCGGCGTGCGGGAACACCCTCGCGACTCACCGCGACCGCCCGCTCCCTCACCGGACATGCAGTTCGTCATCCCCGCACCGCCCCGCACCCACCACCACCGAAGACCGCTCTCGCCGTCAGGCGTTGTGCATGACGACCCAGCCCGAGATGGCGACGAAGTGCACCACGGCGGCCAGGATCACGAACACGTGGAAGATCTCGTGGAACCCGAACACCCGCGGCCACGGGTTCGGGCGCCCGAGGGCGAAGATCACCGCGCCGGCGGTGTAGAGCACGCCGCCGACGATGATCAGCACGAGCGGCGCGACCGGCAGCGACGCGGCCATCTGCGGGAACGCGACCACCGCGACCCAACCGAGGGCCACGTAACAGGCGGCGCACAGCGCGCGCGGCGCCGTGATCCACGCCACGCTCAACGCGACGCCGCAGAGCGCGCCGGCCCAGACGGTGATCATCACCACCCACTTCGTCGTCCCGGACAGAATGAGCAGTCCGACGGGGGTGTAGGACGCGGCGATGAACACGAAGATCGTGCTGTGGTCGATCCGCCGCAGGATCGGGCGCCAGCGCGGGTTCCAGCGCCAGCGGTGGTAGAGCGCGGAGCCGCCGAACAGTGCGCACAGGCCGGCGCCGTAGATCGCTGCCGACGCGCGCGGCATGCCACCCGGCGTGAGGACGATCAACACCGCGGCCGCGACGAGCGCGCCCCAGAACGCGTACGCGTGAGTCACGCCGCGCAGGCGGGGGATCTCGAAGGCGTCCATAGCCCTCGAGTATCCCCCACACCTCCGCGAAACAGACCCGCGCGGACGAATGTCACATGCGCTACTTCACGAGGCCGGTCTCGGAGAGGTATTCCTTGGCGACCTCGGCGGGGTCCTTCTTGTCGAGGTCGACGCGGGCGTCGAGCTCCTGCATCGCGTCGTCGGTCAGCGGCTTCTGGATCTGATCGATGACCTTCGGCAGGTCGGCGCCGGCCTTGTCGGCCGTCGCGGTCTTCATCAGCAGCGTCGGGTTGTAGGGCGGGAACATGCCCTTGTCGTCCTTGAGCAGGACTTCCTTGTTGCGCTTGATCTGCGGGTCGGTCGTGAAGACGATCGAGACGTCGGCGCGGCCCGACTCGAGCACCTCGTGGCGCTGGGCGGGATCGACGGGCACGAACTTCTTGAACTTCAGCCCGTAGACCTGCTCCAGACCCAGGAGGCAGTCCATGCGCTTGCGGCACTCAGGTGTGCCGTAGAGCGTCAGCTGGTCGGCGACCTTCGAGAGGTCGGAGATGTTCGTGAGGCTGTACTTCGAGGCCGTGTCGGCGGTGACCGCGACCTCGTTGGAGCTGGTGAACGGCGTCGGCGGGAACGCGGTGATCCCGTCGGGGGCGAAGAGGCCCTTGAGCTCCTCGTAGGCCGCCTGGGCGTCGTTGGGCAGGTCAGCCGCGTCCTTCTTGTAGAACGCGGTCAGCGCCGTGCCGGTGTACTCGGGGTAGGCGTCGATCTGCCCGCCCTTGAGCGCGGCGAGCGCCGTGTCCTGATCGCCCAGGTTGAGGTCGGTCGACGTGGTGTACCCGGCCGCGGCGAGGCCCTGGGCGTAGATCTCGCCCAGCACCTTCTGCTCGGTGAAGTTCTTGGAGCCGATCTTCAAGGAGATCGCGCTGTTGGCGTCGTTCTTGGCGATGGCACCGGTGTCCGCGGCCTGGGTGGCCTCGGGGGTGCTGGTCGCGGCGGCGCCGCTGGAGCTGGGCTCGTCGTCCCCGCCGCAGGCGGCGACGAATACGGTCAGGGCCGCCAGAACGGCGGCCAATGCGGTCGTGGATCTTCTCATGGCGCGGTCTGAATCCTCCTCTTGGTTAGACCGAAGCGGGCTCGCGCGCGGCCCTCCTCGCCACGCTGGAGCTTGATGCCGGCCGGCGTCACGGCGCGCTGGACGGCCGACAGGCCGACCTCGGCGCCGATCGCCAGTGCGGCGACGATGATCGAGGCGCCGATCTGGCCCTCGCGCCCGTAGACCGAGAAGGCCACGAGCGGGTCGCCGAGCGTGACCACGCCGACCAGCGGCGCGATCGTGGCGGTGGCGATGACGTTGACGGTCGATGTCTTGATGCCGCCGAAGATCAGCGGCAGCGCCAGCGGCAGTTCGATCGAGCGGATGATCTGGCCGTTCGACATCCCCATCCCGCGCGCCGCGTCGACCGAGTCGCGATCGGTCTGCTGCACCCCCACATAGGCGTTGGTGAGGATCGGCGGGATCGCCAGCAGCGCGAGCGCGAAGGTGACGTTGAGGAACTCGGGACTGCCCGGGAAGAACGCGATGAAGAGCGCGATCAATGCGATGCTCGGCACGGCACGGCCGATGTTCGAGACCGAGATCGCCAGGAAGGACCCTTTGCCGGTGTGGCCGAGGATCAGTCCGAGTGGGAGCGCGATCAGCAACGCCACGCCCATGGCCGCGCCGCACACCTTCAGGTGCTCCCACAACAGCGGCAGGTTGTGCGATCCGCCGACGGGTGACCCGCGCTGGTGCTCGCGCGAGGTGAAGATGAAGGAGATCGCGTCCCCGAACTCGCCCAGAGCGGCGAACGTGAGCGTCATCGAGCAACCCTCGTCCACGGCGTCAGCGCCTTCTGGAGCGCGAGCACGAGGAGGTCGAACACGAGCGCCAGCAGCACGCAGAGGCCGCCCGCGACGACCACGTTGGACTGGAACTGGATGTCGGCGAAGATCGCCCCGCCCAGCCCGCCCGCGCCGGCCAGGAACACCAGCGAGGTGAGGCCGACCGTGGTCGTGACCGCGATCCGCAGGCCCGCCATGATCTCCGGCAGCGCGAGCGGCAGCTCGACGCGCCAGAGGAGCTGGTTCTGCGTCAGACCCATGCCGCGGCCCGCGTCGCGCGCCTCGGCGGGGACGCTGTTCAGGCCCGTGATCACGTTGCGGAAGATGATCAGCAGCGTGTAGGAGACGAGCGCGATCAGCGCGGTCACCTTGCCGCGCCCGGTCAGCGGCAGCAGCAAGAAGAAGAACGCGACGCTCGGAATCGTGTAGAGGATGCCGGTGATCTGCGTGATCGGCGGGACCAGCCAGCGCCGTCGATGGGCGAGCAGCGCGAGCGAGAACGCGATCACGAAGCCGACCACGACGGCGATCAGCGTGAGCTCGATGTGGTCGATCAGCGGCTGCTTGTAGCGGTCGAGGTTGTGGGCGATCCAGCTCGGGCAGAAGCCGTTGTTCTCGACGCAGGAGTCGGCGGCGCTGCGGTCGCCGATCTTGAGCTGGGCGAGGATCACAGGCGTTCCCCGGCGGCCAGGCGGGCGATCGCGTCGACTGAGAGGGAACCGACCGCCTCGCCGTGCTCGTCGACCACGCGGCCGTGCAGCTCGCCGCGGCCGAGCAACTCCGACAGCGCGGTGCGCAACGGCGTGTCGTCCGGGATCTCGATGCCGCCGTTGGCGTTGCCCAGCGCCGAGCGCGGGATCTCGCTCACCCGGATCAGCGAGAGCCGCTTCAGCGCCCGGTCGGCGCCGACGAAGTCGTCGACGAACGCGTTCGCGGGGTTGAGCAGCAGCTCGGCGGGCGGCGCGTACTGGGCGAGCTTGCCGCCGACCTGCAGGATCGCGATCCGATCGCCCATCTTGATCGCCTCGTCGATGTCGTGCGTGACGAACACGATCGTCTTCTTGACCACGGCCTGCAGGCGCAGGAACTCGTTCTGCAGGCGGTCGCGGTTGATCGGGTCGATCGCGCCGAACGGCTCGTCCATCAGCATCAGCGGCGGGTCGGCGGCGAGCGCGCGGGCCACGCCGACGCGCTGGCGCTGCCCGCCGGAGAGCTGCGCCGGGTAGCGCTTGCGCATCTCGGGCGGCAGGTCGATCAGGTCCAGCAGTTCCTCGACCCGCGCGTTGATGCGGTGCTTGTCCCAGCCCAGGAGCCTGGGCACGGTCGCGATGTTGTCGCCGATCGTGCGATGCGGGAAGAGCCCGATCTGCTGGATCACGTACCCGATCTCGCGCCGCAGGTCGTCGACGTCGCGGTCCTTGACGCTGCGCCCGCCGACGAGGATGTCCCCGCTGGTGATGTCGATCATCCGGTTGACCATCCGCATCGCGGTGGTCTTGCCGCAGCCCGACGGGCCGACGAGAACGCAGATCTCCCCGGCGGGGACCTTGAGCGAGAGCGCGTCGACGGCGGGGCTGTCAGTGCCGGCGTACTGCTTGGTCGCGGCCGCGAACTCCAGGTCGATGGCTTCGCGGTAGCCGGACGGCCCCTCGGGCTGGGCGGTGTCGGATCTGGTCAAAGAGGCAATCCCGGGGAGGGGGCGGCGGATGCTACCCCACCGGATTGATGGGCTTCCGCACTCAGAGACCTGCGGCGCGCCGCGCGGCCTGATGTGCTGCGTCTTCCAGCCTGTCGTCGAGTGAGCTGAGCTCCGAGGCGTCCCGTCCCAGCGCGGTGGCGGTGAGCCAGTCGGAGAACCAGCTGTTCTTGGGGAGGAGCGGGCCATGCAGATACGTACCGACGACCGTGCCCTTCGGACCACCGCGGACGCCTTCGAACCCCGAGCGCCCGTCGTTTCCATGACCGGCGAGGACGCGGCCGAGTGGGCGCTCCGACGCTCCCAGGCGGGTCCGGCCGCCGTGATTCTCGAATCCGGCCAGTACCCGCGGCAGCCCGCCGAGGTCGACTTCGATCGCGACGTTGCCGATCAGCCGGGGCCCGTCCTCGCGGACGGTCTCGAGGTCGACGAGGCCGACGCCCGGAAGCCGCTCACCTCCGAGTTCGTACGCGTGACCGAGCAGTTGGTAGCCGCCGCAGACGGCGAAGATCACCTTTCCGGTGGCGGCCGCGGCGTGCAGCGCGTCGCGCTTGACCGTCGCCAGATCCTCGGCGCAGAGCGCCTGGTCGCGGTCCTGGCCGCCGCCGATGTAGAAGAGATCGTGGGCGTCCGGGTCCAGCGGATCGTCGAGGCCGGCGCCGGAGAGCTCGAACCCCAGGCCGCGCCACCCGCAGCGCTTCTGCAGCAGTGCGAGGTTGCCGCGATCGGCGTAGATGTTCATCAGCTCCGGATAGAGCGCGCAGACGCGCAGCGCGTCAGCCACGGAAGACCACCACCTGCGATGCGACGTGCTCGGGCGTCTCGGGGATGTGCAGCAGCTCCTCGGCCTCCAGACCGTGCCGCGCCGCCTCCTCCGCCAGCCCACCGGGCGTGACGATCGCGAGCGTGATGACGTCCTGGAACGCCTCACGCTCGTCGGCCGGGCCGACCATCTGGCGGATGCGCTCGATCAGCACCCGGTCGCCGTCGATCCGGATCGCGATCGGTTGAGAGACGTAGGTCCAACCGCCCGCCTGCCCGAGGTCCGGCGCGGGGAGCGGGGGAGCGCCGTCGTAGGGCTCGAGGTCGGTGGCGATCGCGATCGCCACCCGCCCGCCCGGGACGAGCGCCCGCCGCGCGGAGGCGAAGAAGCCGTCGCGCTCGGGCAGCAGCTGGATCGTCTGCATCGGCACCGCGATCAGGCTGACGGGCTCGGGGAGCGTGAAGTCGCGGGCGTCGGCGGCGAGCGTCGCGACCTCGACGCCCGCCGCGGCCGCACGCTCACGCAGCGCGCCGAGGAGCTCGGGATCGATGTCGAGCGCCGTCACCTGGTGGCCGGCCGCGGCCAGCGGCAGCGAGACGCGCCCGGTGCCGGCGCCGACGTCGAGCACCCCGTGCTCGGCGCCTTCCGCCAGCTCGCCCCAGAGCGCGAGGTCGGCGTCGTAGCGCCCGCATTCCACGTCGTGCCACACCACGTCGTCGAAACTCATCTCCAGTAGGCCTCGAGGTGGCCGCGCTTGGTCAGCACGTCGCGCAGCTCGAGCAGCGCGGTGTAGGTGGGGACGATGTAGAGCGGGCCGTCGCCGTCGGCGAGCGCCGCGTCCAGGCCCTGCTCGACGTCGTCGACGACGTGCAGGCAGGCCTCGTCCATCCCCGCGTACTTCATCCGCAGCGCCAGCTCCGCCGCGCGGGTGCCGGAGCACGTGAAGCGCCGCACGCGTCCGACGAGCAGCTCCCAGTCGGCATCCCACACCCAGCTGACGTCGCGCCCGTCGGCGATCCGGTCGTTGAGCACGCCGAACAGGTCCAGCTCGCCCTCCTCGAGCGCGAGCGTCCGCAGGACCTCGTTCGCGCCCGCCGGGTTCTTGACCAGCAGCAGGCTGGCCTTGCGGCCGCCGAGGTTGAGCGTCTCCGCGCGGCCGAACGCGGGGGCGACCGCCTCCAGCCCGCCGACGACGTCCTCCAGCTCGACCCCGAGCGAGAGCGTGAGCGCCGCCGCCGCGAGCGCGTTGTAGACGTTGTAGAGCCCAGGGAGGGGCAGCTCGATCCGCGCGCCGCGCAGCGTGAACGCGGCGCTGCGGATGCCGCGCAGCTCGACGTCGGTGGCCACGATGGTCGGTTCGGGGCGCGTCTGGCCGCAGTTGGGGCAGCGGTAGTGGCCGAGGTGCGCGAGGTAGACGGCTTCGTAGGTGTACGCGTGCCCGCAGCGGCGACAGTGCTTGGAGTCGCTCGCGTGCTGGAGCTCGGGCAGCGCGAGCGAGTCGTCGTCGACGCCGAAGAAGACCGCGCTGGGCAACAGCTCGGCCTCATCCCACGGCGGCCCGCCGGCGCCTTGCGACGGCGGCGCCTCGTGGACGCGGCCCAGGTCGGCCACGAGTGGGTCATCGGCGTTGAGCACGAGCGTCGTGGCGCCGGCCTGCGCCGCCACCACGACCGCCCAGCGGTCCGCGATCGTCTCCAGCTCGCCGTAGCGATCGAGCTGGTCGCGGTAGAGGTTGCCGAGCAGCATCGCGCGCGGCTCGAGCTCCTCGACGACGGGCCCGAGCCAGAACTCGTCGACCTCGAAGAGCCCGAAGTCGCCGGCGAGCGCCCGCCCACCCTTGCGCGAAGCGTTGGCCAGCGTCGTCGCGATGCCGCCCGCCATGTTCGCCCCGGCGCGGTTGTGGACGAGCCGCGCGCCGGTGCGCTCGAGGATCGAGGCGACCATCGCCGCGGTCGTGGTCTTGCCGTTGGTGGCCGAGATCACGACGCTGCCGCGCTCCAGCCGGCGAGCTAGGCGGCCGATCGCGTGCGGCTCGACGCGGGTGAGGACCTTGCCCGGGAGCGAGGTTCCCCCGCCGCGACCGGCGGTGCGCGCGAGCGTGCCGACCGCCTTCGCGGCGGCCACCCCGGCGGCCAGGCGCATCATCGCGGCGCCACCACCCGCAGCGCCTTCGGGAGCGCGCGGATCGTCGCCGGCAGCTCGGCGATCGGGTCGCCGTCCGCGTAGGCGGTGAACGGGCGATCGGCGCTGAACGTGACCTCGCGGGCCCGGATGAGGCTGACGGCGGGGTCCTGGAAGTGCGTGCCCTTGAACACCCGCGGCAGGCCGCGCAGGTAGGCGCGCTTGGACTGGCGGGCGATCAGGACGATGTCGAGCAGGCCGTCGTCCAGCGAGGCATCGGGCGCGAGGAACATCCCGCCGCCGAACACGCCGCTGTTGCACACCGCCACCGAGTACCCCGGGAAGGCGTGCGGCTCGCCGTCGATGACGACGTCCCAGGCGGCTTCCTTCCAACTCAGGATCGCGCGGAGCACCCCGTAGGTGTAGACGAACGTGCCGAGCTTCAGGCGCGTCTCGAGGGCGATGCGGCTCACTTCGGAGTCGAAGCCGGCGCTGAGGATGCCGAGATAGGTCGTCCCGCCCACCTCGGCCAGGTCGATCGGCCGCTCGACGCCCGTGAGCAGGAGTTTCGCCGCCTCGGCAGGGTCGAACGGGATCTGGAGCTTGCGCGCGAAGTCGTTCCCGCGCCCGCCGGGGAAGACCGCCAGCACGCCCTTGCCGTCGCGCAATTCGCCCGCGATCGCCCCGGTGATGCCGTCGCCGCCCATCGCCGCCACGACCTCGTCCCTGGCGGCCGCGTCGCGCGCCAGCTCGCGGGCGTGGTCCATGCTCATCGTGCGCTCGACGCGGAACTGCCTGCCCTGCGCGCGCAGCTCCGCCTCCACGGTGGGCAGCAGCTTCAGCGCGCGTCCGGCGCCGGCGTGTGGGTTGACGATCAGGCAGACCGGGCCGGAGATCAAGGCCCGCTCACCCTAGTACGAGGTCGCCGAGCGAATCGGCGACGTGGGTGGGGCGGGGCTGTGCGGCATCGGCCTGCTCGCGCGACGTCGCGCCGGTCAGGACCAGTGCCGAGTCGAGCCCAGCGCGGCGCGCGCCGGCGACGTCGACGTCCAGCCGGTCACCCACCCCGAGCGTCCGCCCGCCGTCGAGCCGGTCCAGCGCGGCCGCGTACATCCCCGGCTCGGGCTTGCCGATGACGAAGGTGGCCGTGCGCCCGGAGGCGACCTCGATGGCCGCCAGGATCGCGCCGGTGCCGGGCCAGGCGCCGTCGGGCATCGGGAAGTTCGCGTCACGCGTCGCGCCGATCAGGGCGGCGCCGCGCATCACGGCCTGCGTGGCGACCTTGAGCTCCTCGAAGACGACGTCGTCGTGGCCGGCGACCACGACGACGTCCGCGCGGGTGGCGAACGGCGTGTTGTTGACGATCCGCAGCCCGGCGTCGGCGACATGGTCGACCAGCGCCTGGGCGCCGACGACGTACGCCGTGCCGGAGAAGTTCTCGGCCAGGAAGAACTGCACGGCGGACCCGACCGACAGCACCTCGTCCAGCGACGCCTGGACCCCGAGCTTCCAGAGTTTGCGCACGAATCCTTCTGGTGCGTGCCGGACGTCATTGGTCAAGAAGAGGATCGATTTGCCCGCTTCGCGTAGCGCGGAGACGGCTTCCGCCGCGCCAGGGAGGGCTTCGTCGCCGACCCAGACGCAGCCGTCCAGGTCGAGGAGGACGTTGTCGTACGGACGAACTCGAGGGCTAAGTGTCACGCGGCGGCATTATCCTTGCCCGCCGTGCAACGACTCCTCGCCGTCCTCATCGCCTCCATCGCCCTCGCCGCCGCCGGCTGCGGCGATTCCAAGGACGGCGAAGCGACCGCCACCTCGACTCCCGAGGCCGCCGCCACCGAGACGGCGACGCCCACCGCCGCCGCTGCCAACGAGTTCCTGCCCGAGGGCTGTGAGGACGTCGAGAAGCCGGCGCCCAAGAAGGTCGACCCGCTCAAGAAGCCGACCGAGAAGCTGAGCAAGTCCAAGACCTACGTCGCGACGATCTCCACGACGTGCGGGGACATCGAGGTCACGCTGGACTCGAAGGACTCGCCGATCACCGGCGGTTCCTTCAAGTACCTGGCGGACAAGAAGTTCTTCGACGGCACGACGTTCCACCGCGTCGTCCCGGACTTCGTGATCCAGGGCGGCGACCCCGCCGGCGACGGGTCCGGCGGCCCGGGCTACTCGGTCGTCGAGGCCCCGGCCTCGGACCTGAAGTACACGAAGGGCATCGTCGCGATGGCCAAGACGGGCGCCGAACCCGCCGGCACGTCGGGCTCGCAGTTCTTCATCGTCACCGGCGATCAGGCCGGCCAGCTCACGCCCGACTACGCGCTGTTGGGCAAGGTCACCAAGGGGATGGACGTCGCCGACAAGATCGGTGGGATCCAGGCGGATCCGAACTCCGGTCAGCCCGCCGCCCAGGTGATCATCAAGTCGGTCACGGTCAGCGAGAAGTAATTCCCTCGAGCGCGAGCAGGGTGCGCTTGCGCTCCGGCCCGCCCGCGTAGTTGCCGAGCCTGCCCGTGCTGGGCAGGACGCGGTGGCAGGGGACGACGATCGGGACGGGATTGCGCGCACAGGCCGTCCCTACGGCACGCGAGGCCTTCGGGTTGCCGGCGCGCGCGGCGAGCTCGCCGTAGCTGACGGTCTCCCCACGCGGCACCTGGCGCAGGCGCTCGAGCACGGCGCGGCGGAACGGCGCGCGCGCCAGCCGCAGGTCGACGGGCAGTTCGAGCGTGGTCGCGTCGCCCTCGAGATATTCGCTGAGCGCGTCGCGCTCGCCGGTCAGCTCACGGTCGGAGCCGATGACGTTGGGGCCGAAGACGCTCGCGATCTCCGCGAGCACGTGATCCTCGGCCTCCTCCGGGAAGGCGATGCGGGCGAGGCCCTCGGGCCCCTGGACGACCAGCAGCTTGCCGAGCGGCGTGCTCAGGCGGGTGAAGATGGCGTCGGCGAGTCCTTCGCGCACCGCGGCGGCGGCGACGGACTCCAGCAGTGACTCGGGCAGTGGGGTCATGCGATGCTCTCCCGGAGGGTGCGGACGGCGGTCGAGACGCGCTGGCGCGCGGCGAGCGTGGAGCAGCCGAGCTCCGTCGCGATGCCCTCGTAGTCGAGGTCGTCGACGAAGCGCAGGCGCAGGGCCGTGCGGGCGGTCTCGTTCAGCGGTTCGATCAGGCTCTCGAAGGCGCCGTCGTCGTACGCGTCGAGAGTGGCTTGGACTGGCGGTTCGTCGGTCACCACTTCGCGCTTGCGGGCGCGGTGGTGATCCATCGCCGCCGAGGTGGTCACGCGGTAGAGCCAGGCGCGCAGGTGGTCGGCGTGGCGCAGCTTCGGATAGGCCCGCAGCGCGCGCAGCAGCGCGTCCTGCAGGACGTCCTCGGCGGCGCCGTCGCCCGCCATGCGGCGCGCGTGGACCAGCAGCTCGTCGCCGTGGGTCTGTACAAGCGTCCAGAACGGTGGCAGCACGTCGTTAGAACGCGCCGCCACCGGAAAACGTGAGCCGTCTTTAGCGTTTGCCGCCGTAAGCAGCCGCGCGTTGCTCCGCGGCCTTGGCCCGTGCGGCTCGCTGCCGGCGCCTGCCGACCACGGCGAGCACGCCGAGCACGACCACCACCAGCAGGAGGCCGTAGAACCACACGGTGTTGCCCAGTCCGCCGCCGAACGGCTGCGAGATGACCCAGACGATGCCCGTGCCGAGGGCGATCACGAGCACGATCGCGAGGATCACGAGCAGGACACCGCCGATCCGGCGCGGGAGGCCGGCGCTGGGCGGCGGGGCGATCACGCCCATGATCCGCAGCATCAGCAGCTGGCGGTTCGTCGGCGGCGTGCCGCCGAGCTTCTCGGTCGCGATCTTCAGATCACCGGCGCGGCGCTCGGCCAGGGCCAGCGAGGCCTCGGCCATCCGGCGCAGTTGCAACCGCTCCTGCGGGCGTGACGCGGCGATCGCGGCGCGGAAATGCTCGCGGGACTTCGCCGCATCCATGCGCTCCGCCGCGCGCGTGCCCAGGATGGCCTGCGCGGCGGCCTTGAACCGGGTCTCCTTCTCCAGCTCTTCGTCGGAGCGGGTTTCGAGCTGCTGCATCGCATTCAGAGCCGACTTGGACTCCATGCGGACTTGACGTGGCTTGGGCGGCATGGCGACTTCTCAGTTTACGTTGCGCCGGAAACCCAGCGGCGCCGGGTCCACGTTCAGGGGGCTCTCAGGCAAAGCGGGCTCGGGATCGAGGTCGTCGTAGCCGCCGGGAGCGATGTCGTTGGGCGCGTTCGGGTGAAACAGCGCGGCCAGCAACTGGATGTGCCCGCGGCCGACGCCGAGCTCGTACTGGCCGCCGCCGTAGGCGCCCATCCCGCGCTGCTCGCAGAACTCATACCCCTCGAACAGCGCCTTCACGGAACCGAAGCGCGACGGCTTCAGGTTGACCGTGCGCGGGATCACCGGTGCGTCGAGGATGTCCTGGACCGAGTGGATCGGCGCGTCCCAGGTGATCCGGTCCTGGTGGGACGCGAGCGCGTTGCGCGCGTCCTCGGTGTCGAGGTCGGGATCCTCGAGCCAGGCGTCCGGGAACGATTCGGCGATGTGCTTGTAGAAGGCGGGGTCGGTCGTGACGTCGACCGGCGTGCCCTTGTAGGCGCCCTTGAAGTCGATCGAGTCCACCGCGCCCGTCGCCTGCAGCTGCTCGATCAGCTCCTGCGGCCAGTCCGGCGTGGCGTCGAGCTTGAAGCGCAACCGGGGGTAGACGGCGAGGCGACGGGTGACGGGGTCGATCGTCGGCGGCGTGCCCATGCGCGAGGAGACGACGAACGTGATCGGCTCGGCGCGGCGGCCGATCGCCTCGGGCAGCGACGTGTTCGCCTGGCGCAGCGCGAGGTCCAGCGCGGCGGACTCGAAGGCCCAGCGCCGGTAGTTGCGGTAGACCGCCTGCTCCGGCGTGTAGCCCGGGAACAGGTCGAGCGTCGCCAGATGCTCCGAGAAGCTGTCGAACGTGTACTCGCCCGTCAGGTCGAGCACCGGGCCGGCCGCCTGCTGGGCGTCGTGGGCGCCCGCCTCGTAGGTCACGTCCTCGCCGCGACCCTCCTCACCGCCGCCCGTCAGGACGATGATCGTGGACTTGCGTTCGAAGCCGGAGGAGACCGTCCGGGCGAGGCCTTCGAGCGTGTATCCGTCGATCCTAAGTGAGAGCGAGGAGACGAGGTCGTAGAGCGACATGGCCGACCAAGGTACCCTCCTCGGCCGCGATGCTCGCTGCGCTCGGGCTCTTCCTTCTGATCGAAGTGGTGGGCCTGTTGGCCGCGCCGCTCGCTGCGCTCGTGCTCGGGCGGCTTCCCGGTGCCGGTCTCGGCTTCTCGAAGGTGCTCGGGCTGCTGCTCGTCACGTGGTTGATCTGGATGGCGGCGTCCTTGCACGTCGTCAGCTACGGCGTGCCGCTGATCGTCGGCGTCCTCGTGCTGTTGGCCGTGGTCAGCGTGCTGGTGGCGCTGCGGCTGCACTCGCTCGGCACGCGACTGGAGGGCGAGGGACGCAAGTCCCGGCGGCTGCTGCGGCTCGCCCTGCCGCTGGAGGACCCGGTCCGGCGGCGGCTCTTCTGGGGCGGCGAGGCGGTCTTCGCGGTCGTCTACGCCCTGGGCGTCCTGCTGGCGTCGTTCGCGCCCGACGTCTGGAACACCGAGAAGCCGATGGACATGGGGTTCATCAACGCCATCAACCAGTCGAGCCACTTCCCGCCGCACGACCCCTGGATGAGCGGCGAGACGCTGAACTACTACTACTTCGGGCACGTCGTGCTGGCGTGGCCGATCAAGGTGCTCGGCCTGGCGCCCGACACGGGCTACCTGCTCTCGTGGGGCCTGCTGATGGGGCTCACGGCGACCGCGGTCTACGCGTTCAGCGGGACGCTGTGGGCGGCGGGACGGGAAGCGCTCGGCGCCCGCGCGCCGCGCGGCGGCCCCGTCGCCGCCGGCCTCGTGGCCGCGGCGCTGGTGACGATCCTCGGCAACCTCGCGGGCGTCAGGACGTGGATCAAGGCCGTCGACCCGCCGAAGGACTACGCCTGGTTCGACCCGTCGCGGGTGATCCCGGACACGATCAACGAGTTCCCGTCGTTCTCGTTCATCCTCGGCGATCTGCACGCCCACGTGCTGGCGCTGCCGTTCACGGTGCTTGCGCTGGCGTTCGCGCTCCAGGTCGCCCTTCGCGGCCCGCGTGGGGACGTCGTGTGGCGAGCCGTGCTCGAGGCGCTGGCGATCGGGCTCGCGATCGGCGCGCTGTACGCGATCAACTCCTGGTCGTACCCCGTCGCGGCGGGGATTCTCGCTGCATCGGTGATCACGTGGGTCCGTTCGGACGGGAAGCACCGCAAGGGCTATCCCATCGTGTGGCTGGGGCTGGTGATCGTCGCCAGCTTCGTCCTGATCCTGCCGTTCCTGTTGAACTTCGACCCCGAGGCGAAGGGGATCGGCTTCGTCCACGTGCGCCGGCCGTTCGGCAAGTGGCTCGGCGACATGGCGTTGATCTACGCGATTCTCGCCTGGCCGCTGGTGCCCGCGTTCGCGGCGCGCATCTTCGGCTCGCCGAACCGCTGGCGCTGGCTCGGGTTCGGCGCGGTGGCGAGCCTCGTCGTCGGTTCCGTGCTCGCGACCGACGACCTGGCGGGCGCGATGGTCGCCGGGATCGCGATGGCGATCGGGATCGGCGCCGTCCTGCAGCGCGATCTGACCGCGCCGGAGCGCTTCCTCTGGATCCTCATCGCCGGCGGCGCGGCGCTGCTGCTGATCCCGGAGATCCTCTATCTCAAGGACGCGTTCGACGGGTCGGCGCTGTTCCGCATGAACACGGTCTTCAAGGCCGGCTACCAGGCGTTCCTGCTGCTCGGGCTGGCCGCGGGCTGTGCGCTGCCGTGGGCGGGCGCGTGGCTGCCGCGGTGGGCGTGGACGCTCTGGGTGGCGGTCGCGGCGGTGCTGATCATCCTCGGGCTCGTCTTCCCCTACGCGGGCTCCTACGCGCGCACCGGCGGGTTCGCGAACGCACCGTCGCTGGACGGCCTGAAGTGGCTTGCGGCGAAGTCCCCGGGCGACCCGGGCGCGATCGACTGGCTGCGCGACAACGCGCCGGGCGACTCAGTCGTGTTGGAGGCCTTCGGAGACGACTACTCCGCCTTCGGCCACGGCCGCATCTCGACCTTCACCGGCCTCTCGACCGTGATCGGCTGGGCCGGCCACGAGGTCCAGTGGCAGCACGACCCGGGCACGCGCTCGACCGACGTCCAGACGCTCTACACCACCCCGGACGCCCAGGTCGCGCAGCCGCTGATCGACCGCTACGGGATCAAGTACGTCGTCTTCGGCCCGATCGAGCAGACCACCTATGGCGACGCGGGCGTCGCCAAGTGGGACCAACTCGGCCGCAAGGTCTACTCGCGCGCCGGCACCACGGTGTGGGAGCTCAGAGGCCCTTCTTGACGTAGAGCCATTCCTTCATCCCGCCCGTGGGGTTCCAGACCTTGCGCTGCGTGATGTAGGAGAAGAGGTTGCCGGGGCGGATCGCACCGTAGTCGCGCACCCACCAGATGCGGAACTGGAACTGGCGGCCGTCGTAGGCCTGCAGGGCGTTCTGGAGGCGGGCGTGGGCCTCGTCGGTCATCACGACCACGTCCGACGTGGGCGGCGGCGCGTTCTGCTGCGCGAGGTCGATGTAGCCCACCGAGAGGTGCCGGAAGTACCAGGCGTAGGGGAACGTCGCGCCCTGCGAGGAGTCGATCGTGACCGTCAGCGGCGGCTTTCCGGGGCCGCGGCTGTCGGCCAGCGCCTGGACCTGGTCGGCGACCTTCTTGACGTCGGGTGCGGACTGCGTGGAGACGAGCATCTCGCGCGGGTCGGCGCCGCGGTCGACGTTGACCCACCAGGACGCCAGGCCAACGTAGAAGAGCGCGATCGCCGCGCCCACGAGGCCGACGTAACGCAGCGTGCCGCGGGTGAACCAGATCGCCTGCAGGCCCACGCCCGCGAGCAGGATGACCGGCAGCAGCGGGTGCAGCACGAGCCACGCGAACTTCTCGCCCGCCCACGAGTAGACGATCAGCGAGAGGACGAAGTCCCAGACCAGGAACGCCGCGAAGTAGGGCTTGCGCCGCCACAGCGAGACGGCGCCGATGGCGCCGAGGATCAGCGCCGGCCACTCGATCGTGATCAGCACCGTGGAATAGAACTGCCAGGGCTCGCCGCCGCGGGCGACGCCGTGCTGGTCGATCCAGTACTTCAGGCCGGTGTAGATGCCGTCCCAGAGCCCGCCGGGGTGGGTGAGGAACGTCGTGAAGAGGATCGTGAAGAGCCCCGCGAACGCCGCCAGGAACCAGCCCCAGCCCTCCCAGCCCGCGCGCTTGAGGGCGCCGATCAGCTCCTCCCGCCACGCGGGGATCGCGAACGAGAACAGGAAGAACGAGCCCATCACGAAGACCGTGATGAACGTCGTCTCCTTGGTCGCGAACGACGCGGCCAGGAAGGCGCCGATGATCGCCGGGTGGTACTTGCGCGGCCGGTCGATGTAGCACCAGATCGAGACCAGCAGGCCGAGCGTGATCGCGGCGACGTAGATGTCCTCGCGGGCGAAGCGGCCGAAGTAGAGGTAGCTGGGCCCGAACGCGAACAGCGCCGCGGCGCAGAACGCCGCCGGGCGGCCCATCAGGCGGCGCAGCGGCCAGCACATCGGGACCATCGAGAGCGCCATCAGCACGGGGGCGAGGCGGGCGGTGAAGTTCGAGTCGCCGAACAGCACGTACATCAGCCCGGTCAGGTAGAAGCGCAGCGGGCCGTGCAGCAGCGGGTTGTACTGGTAGTCGCCGGTCTGGCGGAACAGGTACGAGAAGTACGCGTCCTGGCTCTCGTCGTGATGGAACGGCCGGTTGCCGAGGCCGATCACGTGGACGACGATCGCGGCGGCGAACAGCACGCCCCACGCCACCAGCTCGCTCGTCTGCTGGCGGGCGAACCAGGCCGCGGGGCCGCGACGGGCCGACGTCGTCTCTTCTCGCTGTGGGGCCGCGGGAGCGGCGATGTCGGTCATCTGGTGTCTCTAGCCCTTGGCTTCGGCGCGCATGGAGCGCAGTTTCTTCAGCCCGCCGTAGCGGGTGATCATCAGGATCAGTCCCAGCAACGTGATCGGCACGACGATCACGAAGCGCAACATCAAGAGGTAGCCGACTTTGACCCCGCCTGTCCCGCCGATCGCCTTGATGCCGATCGCCACAGCGGCATCCTGGGTGCCGGCGTAGCCCGGCCCGGAGGGGATCATCGAGAAGACGCTGGCCAGCGCGACGAGGTACAGGCCCTCGATCGGCGTCATGCCGAACCCGACCGCGGCGCCGACGGCCATCCACACGCCGGCCTCGATCCCCCAGATGACGAACGTGAGGCCGAGCAGCCGGAGCCCGTGGTGCGCCTTGCGCAGCCCGAGCGTCGCCGAAGCGATCGGCGCGAGCATGCCGTGGAGCTTCTCGTTGCGCCGGATGAACCGCCAGCCGACCCCGACGGCGCTGATCCCGACGATCGCGACCAGCGCGATCAGCTCGACGGAATTGCCGCCGACCTCGCCCAGCAGCCCGTAGCCGACGACGACGAACAGGACCAGCAGCACGGCGACGTCGAGCAGGCGCTCGGCCACCAGCGTGCCGACCACGGTGCGATTGGACGTGTTCGCGCGCGGGGCCATGAGCACGACGCGGATCGCGTCGCCGGCGCGCGCGGGAAGGACGTTGTTGCCCATGTAGCCGACCACCGTCAGGGAGTACGTATCGGCGCGGTGTGGGCTCGCGCCCTCATCCTCGAGCAGCCGCTGCCAGCGCTCCGCGCGGACCACGGTGGCGAGGGCGTAGAGCGCGATCGCGCCGATCAGCGCGGCGATCTCGGCCGGCGTGCTGGGCAGCTGCGGCGCCTGCTGCTTGGACGCCCACCAGACCACGCCGGCGAGCGCCACGATCGACACGACGATCCCGAGAACGGACAGGGGCGACCAGCGCCGCTTGGGACCAGGGGTGGTCACCGGCGGCGCGAGCGGGACGAGCGGATGCTCAGAAGTGGACGACTCAGTGCTCAACTTGCGCGTGATCAGGGTAGAAGCGCGAGCCGCTATGTGACGCCGACTTCTCGGGCATGAGCGACTGCTGAGGAGGGCCCGTCCGTCCACGGCTCTCCGTGGCCGAACAGCATCACGCCCGCATCGATGCCCTCGAGCGCGGACAGGGACGCGATCGCCTGCAGCGCGTCGTGGGCGAACGCCTTCGGCAGGACCTGCGGCCCGCGCGTGCCCGTGAGCGGGTTGTAGGTGCAGAGCGCGTCGCCGGCGAGCAGGACGCCGCGGTCGGGGAGCTGGAACGCGACGTGCCCGGGGGAGTGCCCCGGCGTGGGGATCACGCGCGGGCGGCCGGGGACGTCGAGGTCGCCGTCGGTGAAGGTCGTCAGCTCGCGGATCTTGGTCGGCCGGACCGCGCCGTTGCGCACCCCCATCGCGAGCAGCTTCCAGACCGCGGGGCGCCGCAGGTAGGGGAGGAGGCTGCCGTCGCGCGTGTGGATCTTGGCCGTGCGGGCCATGTGCTCATCCGCGACGTGCACGTACACCGGCGCGGGCGCGTCGAGCCGGACGCGCTCGGCCATTCCGACGTGGTCGCCGTGCGCGTGGGTGAGGATCACCGCGGCGATGTCGCCGACGCTGCGGCCCCGCGACCGCAGGTGCTCGTCGAGCTGCGAGCGGAAGCCCGGCATGCCCGCATCGACGAGCGTCAGCTGGTTGCCATCCTCGATCAGGTAGCAGTTGACGAACGCGTTGCCGAGCCGGTGGACGCCCGGGGCGACCTCAGTGGGCATGGCGGTCAGCTTCGCAGGGTTCGAACCCAGCGACCGTGAAAAGGGCTGGACGAGAGCCGTTTGAGCCTGTACTTTGGTTTGAGCAATGGCCGTCTACGCCGCCCACAACGATGCCTTCATGCCCGTCCCCACGGGTACGAAGTCGTGGCGGCGCGAGCTGAGCCTGCCGGCGACCCTCGCCGCGCGAATCAACGTCCAGCAGCCGAGCGGCTACTAGCGGAAACGGAGCGTCCTTTGCCCCCTTCCGCGAACACCGCGGGAGGGCGTCGAGTGACGCGCTGGACCCGCGAGACAATCATCGAGAAGATCCTCGAGTGGAACGTCCGTTTCGGCGAGCCTCCGTGCTCTGCTGACTGGAACCCCTCGCTGGCCCGCTGGCGCGCGCAGGAATGGCGCATCGAGCGGTACCGCGACGGGATCTGGCCCTCGACCAATGCCGCCAAGCGCCCGTTCGACGGGTCGTTCGACGCCGCCGTGCGTGCTGCCGGCCTGGAGCCCCACCGCTCCGGTCCGCGCCGTCGCCCGGCCGGGGTCGCGCGTCCCGCCATGGAGCAGCGCGAGCCGCAGGCTCCCCGCAGCGTCGACGAGGCGCTGCTCGAGTCCTCGGAGCGCATCCGCACCATGGAGCGCCGTATCGCGTCACTGGAACGTGAGGTGGCTGCGGCCGAGCGTCGTGCCGATCGTGCCGAAGACCAGTTGGGTGATGCGCGAGTGCGTGCCCGCCGTGCGGGTGAGCGCGAGCGCCGTGCCCGTGGCGCGCGTGAGCGTGTCCAGGTCGTCGAACGCGAGGCCGGCGAGCAGGTCGAGATGCTCACCGCGGACGCCAACGCTCGGGTGCGAGCGGCATACGACCAGGCCCAGGCCGCGGTCGCGGATACGCACGAGGCCCGCCGGGCCGCTCGTGCCGCTGAGGTGCGCGCTGCTGACGCAGAGGCGCGCGCTCGCGCGGCGGAGCGCCTGCTGGCGGAAGCTTCGACGGATTCTGCGGCCGTGGGCGCGGCGATGTCGGCGGCACGCGCGTCCGAAGAGCGCGCGGCTGCGGCCGAGCGTCGTGCGCGTGAACTGGCGACGCTCGTGTGCGGCGAACCGCGGCAGCTGACCCGCGGCGAGCTGGCACGCCTGCGTGAGGCCGGCCCGACCGGACCGGCCGTGATGGCGAATGCGCTTCGCACGCTCCACAAGGCCCGCGCGGCCGGCGACCGCCGCGGCCTGACCGACGCCCTGGGCGACGTCGCTTCGGCGGCCGTCGGCTGGCGCGACCGGCTCTAAGCCTCCCTCCCCAGATGAGGTCCCCACCCGCCCCCGGCCGACTCCCCCGGCCGGGGGCGGGGTCTCTGTGAGGTCACGAGGTTCGATGCGGCCCCGACCTGCGCCTCCGGTCGGGGCCGCCCCGCGGCGCGAACGTCAACTTGATCGGGCTGTGCCCGATCAAGCTTGCTTTCGCCGCGCCTCGTATGCTCGCGGCGTGACCGTCGGCGAGCTCGCAGCGCAGCACGGCGTCCCGCTCGAGGAGCTCGTGCGGACGCCCCTGTACGGCTCGCTCGCGCCCGACGCGCCGTTCTTCTGCACGTTCGCGTGGGACATGCACCACGAGGCGCCGGTGACGACGGCGGCGGACCTGGGGCGGCGCGAGGTGCTCGTGCCGGTCGAACGGCCCGCCGTCGGTCTCGAAGCCGTCGACTCGCTGGCGCCGGGCGCGTCGCTGGAGTTCAGCCCGCCGGTTCCGGCGCTCGAGCTCGCCGCGCTGTTGGGCGTGGCGGAGCCGGTCGCACGCACTGTCGGGATCTACATGGCGACCTGGGAGGTGCAGCTCGGTGACGCGGTCGCCACGCTCGACGGGTCGGCCGCCGGCGAGACCTACAGCCTTCCGGCCGCGCTCGGTGCGCGCGTGGTCGCGGCCGACCGCGTCCGGTTCCTGCGCCGATGAGGCTCGACGAGGTCGCGCGGTCGCGCCGGGACCCGGGGGTCGTCGTGCTCGAGGGCTTTCACGCCATCAAGCACGCGGTGCGCTTCGGCGCGGACCTGCTGGGCGTGTGGACGGCCGATCCGGCGGAGGTGGCGGCGCTGATCGCGCGGCTCGCGCCGGACATCGCGCTCGATCCGACCGTCGTCTCGGAGGCGGAGCTGGCCGCGGTGGTGCCGCGCGCACAGGTGCTGGCGGTCGCTCGCCGCCCGCGCCAGCCCGACCCGGACGGGATCCTCGCGCTGCCCGGCCCGGCGCCGGTGATCCTGCTCGAGGAGCCGCGCCACCTCGGCAACCTCGGCGCGTGCGTGCGGGTGGCCGCGGCGGCGGGCGCGGCAGGGGTGATCACCACCGGCGTCCAGGATCCGTGGCACCCGGACGCGCTGCGCGGCTCGGCGGGGTTGCACTTCGCGCTTCCCGTCGCTCGCTCGCGGGTGATCAGGACCGGTGACCGGCCGTTGATCGCGCTCGATCCCACGGGCGAGCCGCTGTCGGCCGCCGTGCCGGAGCGGGCGGTGCTGGCGTTCGGCACCGAGCGCGACGGGCTCTCCGACGAGCTGCTGGCCCGCGCCGACGCCCGCCTCGCGCTGCCGATGTCCCCGGGTGTCTCGAGCCTGAACCTCGCGACCGCGGTCTCGGGCGTGCTGTTCGCGCTCACGGCGCTGCGCGGACGCTGAAGGCGTTCTCCCACGCGATCCGCGGGCGGACGTCGACGAACGACGCGCGCGGCTCGCCGATGCGGCCGTCGAGGACTGGTTCACGCGCCGTGAAGCGGCGGCCGGGAGCGTGGACGCTCGCCCGCAGCCCCGCCGAGTTCGTCCAGACCGCGAGCGCCGTGCCGTCCGACCGCATCGCCACGTCGCCGGGAACGCCGTTGCCGACAAGCTGGCGAGAGCGCCCGAAGGATCCGGCCGGGCCGGCCTCCGCCACCCACAGCGAGTACGACTCCGAGAATTGCTCCGGGTGGTCGAGGCCCCACAAGAGCAGCGCGCGGCCATTGCGCGCGACGCTCAGGCGCAGCTCCGTGCCCGGCTGACCGGTCATCGCCATCGCGTTCAGATGGGCCGCACGGTGCACGAGCTGCGCGGGCGCGAGCGCTTCGAGCCGGCCCGTCACGGCATAGACCCGGCGGTGCTCGTTGCGTTCCTCACCCGCGTCGATCGTGGTCCAGGCGATCACCGCTCGCCCATTGGCGGCGATCTCCGCCGCGACCTGCGTGACCTCGAACGCGGGGCCGAGCTTGAACGGGGCGCCCGGATCGCCCGAGGGCGCGACGACCACGGCACGGACCTCGTGAAAGATCGAGTAGGCGACGAGCAGCGAGCCGTCCGGCGCGAACGCCAGCGTCACGTCACCGATCGGCAGGTCGTCATAGAACCCGCGGACGACGTCCAAGGTGACCGCGTCGCCGCGACGTGCGAGCTTCAGCGCGGCCGTGCCGTCGCGGCGGTACTCCGTCCACGCCACCGCGGTCTGCCCGCCCCGCCCGCACGCGAGCGCCCGCTCGCCGCTCACCCGCCGCGCGCCGAGCTCCGTCTGCCCGAGCAGGTGCCCGCGCGCGTCGACCGTCGCCAGCCGCGGCCGCCGCCCCCACACCTTCACGTACGTCCCGTCGCCCAGCGCCAGCACCCGGCTCGGCCACCCCGCCCGCGAGCTCGACACCGGACAGCGAAGCGGCGTCCGCCGCGCCTTGACGGGAGCCGACCACGGCCCGGCAACGACCGGCACCGAGGCACGCGCGGCCACCGGTGTCTTCGTCGCGCTCGGCGACGCCGTCGCCCGAGGCCGACCGGACCCGCCGCCGCACCCCACACCCGCCAGCGCCACCACGACCAGCACCCACGCATGCATACATCTCGTATACCGGGGTCTGACCCCGGTATACCGCTTGGATACATGTCGTACACCGGGGACTGTCCCCGGTGTACGACTTGAACGCAAGGGTGGGTGGGGCATGTCCCACACGGTCTCCCCGCAACGGCGTGGCGGGAGACCACCTAGGGGGAGGGCGAGCTACACCCCGAGGTCCGGCCAGCCGGCCAGGTCGAACAGGCCGAGGCCGAGGTCGGCCAGCGCGGCGGTCGAGAGGTCGAACACCAGCAGGTCGGACAAGGTCTCGTCGCCGCTGCCGTAGTAGCCGACGTGGGCGGGGCTGCGGTAGTACGGCTGGGGGCGGCCGGAAACCATCACCTTGCGGCTGAGGGGCGCGCGGCCCGCGTCGACCTCCTCGGCGCATGCCGAGCACGCGGGGACGCTCTCCAGCGCGCCGCCGGTGCGGGCGAACACGACCTCCCGCGCGGACGGGCCGTGCGCGGGGTCGAACAGGCAGAGCGGCCGTGGCGTGAGCTCCTCACCCGCCCGCGCACACGCGATCTGGTGCCGCGCTTCCGCCGCGAGCCTGGCGACGTCGCGCAGCTCGGTGAGCGTCCCGGCCGTCGCGAGTTGCGACTCGGCGCGCGCGTGCAGCCCGACGGCGCGGTAGTAGGCGTCGCCCTCAGCCTCGGCCTCGAGGTCGCGGATCTCCTCCGCCACCAGGGCCAGATCCGCCTCCGCGATCCGCCGGATCTCCTTCCACAGCGCCTTCCGTGCGCGGCGTCCCGTCACCCGGCCGAGCGTACTCGCGCCAACGCCTCGCGTAACTCGCCGGGATCCGGGGTGGGGGAGAAGCGGCCGTCGGCGAGCCGGTAGATCCGGCACGACAGACCGGGCGGGTCGTCGATCGGGAACAGGTCCTCGCCGTCGACCCGGATCGTCGGCGAGCCCGGGAATCCCTCCGCGATCGCCTGCTCCTCGTCGACGATCTCACGGACCGTCACAGGAAACTCCTCGCCGAGGATCGCGCGCAACTGCGCCAGCGCCGCCGGGTGTGACGGGCAGCCGTCCCAGTAGAGGAGCGCTACTTCCACTTGATCGAGCAACCGACCGGCTTGGTCTCCGGGTTGGCGACCGAACGGCCGGCGAGCACGTCGTCGAGCGCGGCGCGCAGCCACGCGGCGTTCAGCGACGGGTCGCCGTGATCGGCGTCCGGCGCGCCCCGGTACACCACGCCCGAGGCATCCGTGACGAACACGTCCGGCGTCGTCTTGGCGCCCCACGCGCGGGCGACCTCCTGCGTCTCGTCGTGCAGGTAGGGGGAGGCGAACTCGCCGGCCGCGACCCGCGCCTGCATCGCCGCGAGCGAATCGCGCGGGTGCTTGACCGCGTCGTTGGCGTTGATCTGCAGCACGCGGACGCCGCGGTCGGCGTAGTCGCGCGCGACGTCCTGGATCCGCTCGTGCCACGCGAGCGCGTACGGGCAGTGGTTGCAGGTGAAGACGACGACCGCGGCGGGCGCGCCGTCGCCGTGCAACGAAGTCGGGGTTCCGTCGGTGTCAGGCAGCGTGAAGGCGAGGGCCATGCGCTTCAGCCTACGCTGCGGCCGATGCGGGTCCTGACACGCGAAGAGCTCACGGCGGCGACCGCAGCGCGCCAGTTCCTGATCGAGCGACAAAGCCTGAAGCCGGCCGAGGCGATCCGCCGCCTGACACCGCTGCAGGGCCAGCACCCACCGGCGCCGCACATCGCGCTCGCCGCCCGCCTGGAGGGCTTCACGCAGGCCGCGCTCGAGGCCGCGATCGACCACGGGCAGGTCAAGAAGGCCACGCTGATGCGGATGACGCTGCATCTGGCGCACGCCGAGGACTTCCCGGCCTACGCGCAGCTGTGCCGCCACCACCGGATGCGGACACTGCGCAAGCGCCACCCCGACCTCGACGAGGAGCGCATCGCCGCCGACCTGACCGCGTTTCTGCAGACGCCGCGCACCAACGTCGAGTTGCGCGAGCGGATCGCGACCCACGATGGCGCCCCGCCGGACCCGAACATGCCGCTGCTCTACGCCCGCACGCTGCTCCCGCTCACGTTCCTCCCGCCCGCCGGCCACTGGCGCGACAGCACCCGCAACGCGCGGTTCGTGCTCGACCCGCGCCCGCTGCCGGACCAGAAACAGGCCGCCGCGCTCGTTCTCACCCGCTATCTGACCGCCTTCGGCCCGGCCTCCCGCAAGGACGTCGCCGACTGGGCCGGCGTCGCCCAGCGCGAGTTCCCGTGGGAGGACGTCGCGACCCTCGCCTACCGCGACGAGCAGGGCCGCGAGCTGATCGACCTCCCGGATCAGCCGCTCCCACCCGCGAAGACGAAGCTCCCGCCGCGCTTCCTGGGCAACTGGGACCAGCCGCTGCTGGCCTACGCCGACCGCGACCGGATCATCCCGCCCGAGATCCAGCCGCTCAAACTCACGCTCAGCGGCGCCTGCACGGTGACCGTCGACGGCCGCGTCGCCGCCAGCTGGCGGATGGACGGCCCGCGGTTGCTCATCACGCCCCACACCGACTTCGACCACCGCGCCATCCGCGAAGAAGCGCTCCGCACGGCGCGGTTCTGCGCACCGGACGGCGAGGTGGCCTTCGCGCCGTGAACCACCTGCGAGCCGCCAAGGACGAGATCGACCGCCGCTACGCGGAACCGCTGGACATCGCCACGCTGGCCCGCGCGGCGCTCGCCTCCGAGGCGCACTTCATCCGCCAGTTCAAGCGCGAGTTCGGCGAGACGCCCCACCGCTATCTGCAGCGCCGCCGGATCGAGCGCGCGGCCGACGCGCTCCGGGAGTCCGACACGCCCGTCACCCAGATCGCCCTGGATGTCGGCTTCACCTCGATCGGCTGGTTCAGCACCGCCTTCGGGGAGATCATGGGCGAGACGCCGACCGCCTACCGCGACCGCCACCGCGGCGCGCCGCCGCCGATGATCCCGGGCTGCTTCACGCTCATGTGGACCCGCAAGAGCAGTTTTCCGGAAGCGGAGTGACACGGCCGGCATTAGCGTCGCGGCCATGATCACCCGGCTTTCCCACGCGACGATCTGGGTCCTGGACCAGGACGAGGCGCTCGCGTTCTACCGCGACGCGCTCGGCTTCGAGGTCCGCGCCGACCAGACCATGGACACGTTCCGCTGGCTCAGCGTCGGCCCGGCGGGCCAGCCCGACCTCGAGATCGTGCTGCTCGTCCCCGGACCGCCGATGATGCCGCCCGAGGCCGCCGAGCAGATCAAGGCGCTGGTGGGCAAGGGCGCGATGGGCAGCGGCGTGTTCGCCACCGCGGACTGCCGCGCCACCTACGACGCGCTGAAGGCCAAGGGCGTCGAGTTCCTGCAGGAGCCGGCCGAGCGCTTCTACGGCGTCGAAGCGCTGTTCCGCGACCCCTTCGGCAACTGGTTCAGCCTGACGCAGCGCACCTGAAGGAATTGCCTCTAAACCCGCGACGGCGTGTGGCCGATACAGCGTCTGGGAAGAACCTATGGCTACGGGATTTGCAAGCGCGCTCAGCGAGGGACAACCAGCCCAGCTCGATCTAGGCGACGAGGCTGTGCCCTGCCTCGTGGTCGGGTTCACCGGCTCCGACGTCGTTCTCGCGCCCAGCGGTCCGCTGCCGGAGGACGCGCTCGCGCCCGGCCACCTGACCACCTATCTCCTGATCGACGCCGGCGGCTCGCTGCAGGCCCTCAAGGCCGAGGTCCGCCCGGCCGGCACCGACGGAGAGCTCGTCGCGACCCTGCTTGACCCGTTCCGGCTCGGCCAGCGCCGGACGTTCTCGCGCGCGCCGCTCGTCCTGCCCGCCCACCTGCGCCCGCTCGGCGACCCCGACAGCCCGCCGAAGACCACCTTCACCCGCGACATCAGCGCCGGCGGACTGCGCGTCGCCCGCCAGTCGTCCTACCAGCCGGCGGACCTGCACGACGTCGTGATCGGTCTCGTCCAGGCCAATCGCGAGATCAAGGCCACCGCGTCGACGGTTCGTGAGACCGACACCGACGTGTCGCTGAGCTTCGTCGAGATCGAGACCGAGGATCGCCTCATCCTGGCGCAGCTGACCTTCGCGTATCACCGCCGCCGCGCCACCACCTAGCGCACGCTCACCGGCGAGCAATATGATCCGCCCGGTTTTCCGACTGGGAGGAGACACATGGCTGGTTCTCTACGGGTCTCAATGACCGTCAATGGTGCTCGGCAGAGCGCCGACGTCGAACCTCGCCTGCTCCTGGTCCACTTCCTGCGTGAAACGCTCGGCCTCACCGGCACCCACGTCGGCTGTGACACGTCCAACTGCGGCGCGTGCACGGTGCATCTCAACGGTGAAGCGGTCAAGTCGTGCACGCTGCTCGCCGTCCAAGCGGACGGCGCCGAGGTCAAGACGATCGAGGGAATGGGCCAGGAGGGCGCGCTGCACCCGCTCCAGGAGGCGTTCTGGGAGCACCACGGCCTGCAGTGCGGTTACTGCACGCCGGGGATGATCATGGCTTCGGCCGATCTGCTCCAGCGCAACCCGAAGCCGAACGAGCACGAAGTCCGTGAGGCGCTGGCGGGCAATCTCTGTCGCTGCACCGGCTATCACAACATCGTCAAGGCCGTGCTCGCGGCCTCCGAGTCATGAGCGCCGTCGCGGCGGCGCCCTGGGTCGGCCAGGCGATCAAGCGCAAGGAGGACCCGCGGCTGATCATGGGCCGCGCGCGCTACATCGACGACATCAACGTCACCGGGCAGCTGTGGGCGGCGTTCGTCCGCTCGCCCGAGGCGCACGCGAAGATCGTCTCGATCGACACGTCCGCGGCCAAGGACTATCCCGGCGTCCACGCGGTCTTCACCGGCCACGACCTCGACCTCGAAGCCCCGCTGCCGATGGCCTGGGTTCCGCCCGGGATCAACGTCAACAACCCGCCGCACTGGTCGATCGCCAAGGACGAGGTCAACTGCGTCGGCGACCCCGTCGCGCTGGTGATCGGCTCCGATCGCTACGCCGTCGTCGACGCCGCCGAGCAGGTCCTGGTCGAATACGACCCGCTCCCAGTGGTCGTCAACCTCGAGACGGCACTCGACGACGGTGCCCCGCTCGTGCACGAGGAGCTCGGCACCAACAAGTGCCACGAGTGGTCGCTCGGCGGCGGGGACCTCGAGGCGGGCTTCGCGGCCGCCGACGTGATCGTCGAGCGCCGGGTGGTCAATCACCGCACCGCGGGCGCGGCGATCGAGCCCCGCGGCGTGCTCGCGGACTACCGCGCCGGGTCGCTCACGCTCACCTCGAGCACGCAGGTCCCGCACTTCCTGCGGCTCTTCCTCGGCCTCCAGCTCGGGATCAGCGAGGAGAAGGTGCGCGCCATCGCCCCCGAAGTGGGCGGCGGCTTCGGCTCCAAGCTGCAGATCTATGGCGAGGAGATCGCGCTCGCGTGGGCCTCGCGCAAGCTCGAGCGGCCGATCAAGTGGGTCGAGTCGCGCACCGAGGGCATGCTCGCCACCCACCACGGGCGCGACCAGGTCGCCCACGTGCGCATCGGCGCGACCAAGGAAGGCAAGATCACCGCCTTCCACACCACGATCTATCAGGACCTCGGCGCCTACCTGATGCTGCTGACGCCGACGATCCCGTCGCTGGGCGCGTTCGTGATGAGCGGCGTCTACGACATCCCGGCGGTCCAGACCGACATCATCGGCGTCTTCACGAACAAGGTCTCGACCGACGCGATCCGCGGGGCCGGGCGCCCCGAGGCCACGCACATGATCGAGGTCTGCATCGACCAGCTGGCGGCCGAGCTCGGCATGGACCGGCTCGACCTCCGCCGGAAGAACTTCATGGACCCGGCCAGCTTCCCGCACGAGACCGCGCTCGGCGTCGTCTACGACTCCGGCAACTACCCGGCCGCGCTGGACCTCCTGCTCACCCACCTCGACGTCGACGCCATCAAGGCCGAGGCGCCCGCGGGCAAGCTGCGCGGCGTCGGCTTCTCCACCTACACGGAGATCTGTGGCCTGGCGCCGTCAAGGGTCACCGGCCCGAGCGGCTTCGGCCTGCAGACCGGCCTGTGGGAGTCCGCGATGGTGCGCGTGCACCTCACGGGCGCGGTCACGGTCTACACCGGCACCTCGCCCCACGGCCAGGGGCTGGAGACGACGATGGCCCAGATCGTGGCCGACCGGCTCGGCACCGACCCGGCCAACGTCGAGGTGATCCACGGCGACACCGGGACCGGCCCGCAGGGGCTGGGCACCTACGGATCGCGCTCGACCGCGGTCGGCGGCGAGTCCGTCGCCCGCGCCACCGCCAAGGTCGCCGACAAGGCGCGCCGGATCGTCGCCCACCAGCTCGAGGCCGCGGTCGACGACATCGAGCTCACCGAGGGCAAGTTCTCCGTCAAGGGCTCACCGGACAAGGGCATGACGCTCGGCGAGATCGCCGGCGCCGCCTATATCCCCGAGAACCTGCCGGAAGGCATGGAGCCGGGGCTCGAGGAGCTCGCGTTCTATGACCCGGAGAACTTCGTGTTCCCGTTCGGCGCGCACGCGTGCGTGGTCGACGTGGACCCGGAGACCGGCAACGTCGACGTCGTCAAGTACGTCGCGATCGACGACTGCGGCCCGGCGATCAACCCGAAGCTGATCGACGGTCAGGTCCACGGCGGGATCGTTCACGCGATCGGCCAGGCGCTGTTCGAGCGCATCCACTACACCGAGGACGGCCAGCTCGTCACGAGCAACTTCGCCGACTACGCGCTGCCCAGCGCCGCCGACGTGCCGTCCTTCGACCTGGATCGCACGGAGACGCCGTCGCCGGTGAACTCGCTCGGGGTCAAGGGGATCGGCGAGGCCGGCACGATCGCCGCGTCGCCCGCGGTAACCAACGCCGTGATCGACGCGCTGCGCCCGCTCGGCGTCACGTACCTGAACATGCCGCTCAGTCCCATGCGGATCTGGGAAGAAATCCAGGAGGCGAAGTCTTGATCCCCGCTGAGTTCGACTACGTTGCGCCCGGGACGCTCGACGAAGCGCTCGCTGCGCTCAAGGACGGCGGCGAGGACGCCAAGCTGCTCGCCGGCGGCCACTCCCTGATCCCGCTGATGAAGCTCCGGCTGGCGGCGCCCACGCTGCTGGTCGATCTGCGCCGCGTCGAGGAGCTGCGGGGCGTCAACCGTTCGGGCGGCGTCATCACGTTCGGCTCCATGGTTCGCCACCATGCGGTGGCGACCGGCGGCTTCGGCCTCCCGTCCGCCGCAGCGGCGACGATCGCCGACCAGCAGGTCCGCAACATGGGCACGATCGGCGGCACGCTCGCCCACGGCGACCCGGCCTCCGACCTGCCCGCGATCATGCTCGCCCACGAAGGCTCGGTGATCCTGCGGGGTCCGGACGGCGAGCGCGAGGTCGCGGCCGCGGACTTCTTCGAGGACTACCTGACGACGGTCGTCGCCGAGGACGAAATTCTGACGGAGGTCAGAATTCCCGCGCTCGAGGGCTACGGGTATGGCTACGAGAAGTTCAATCGCCGCCAGGAGGACTGGGCGATGGTGGCCGTCTCCGCACTGATCAAGAAGGGCGGCGACGGGTCCTGCGCGGACGTGCGCGTCGGCCTGACCCACATGGGCTCGACGCCGCTGCGGGCGACCGCGGTGGAGGACGCCCTGCGCGGCCAGCCGCTGACCGCGGACACGATCGCCGCGGCCGCCGAGAACGCGGCCGACGGCACCGAGCCGCCCGCCGACCTCAACGCCTCGCAGGACTACAAGCGCCACCTGGCGCGCGTGCTGACCAAGCGGGCGATCACGGCCGCGTCACAATGAACGGGTGAGTTTCACCACACCGCAGGACGTTTCGCGGGCCTTGGCGGGCGAGGGGTACCTCGCCGACCAGGCGCTCGCGACGTCCGCCTATCTCGCGTTCGCCCTCGAGCAGCCGCTGCTGCTGGAGGGCGAGGCGGGTGTGGGCAAGACCGAGGTGGCGCGCGCGCTGGCGTCCGCGATGGGCGCGTCGTTGATCCGCCTGCAGTGCCACGAGGGGATCGACCTCCACCACGCGGTCTACGACTGGGACTACCAGCGCCAGCTGCTCGCGATCCGCGCCGCCGAGGCGGGTGCGGCGCCGCGTGAGCTGTTCGGGCCCGAGTTCCTGCTGCGCCGGCCGCTGCTCGAGGCGCTGGAGCACGACGGCGGGCCGGCGGTGCTGCTGATCGACGAGATCGACCGCGCCGACGACGAGTTCGAGGCCTTCCTGCTCGAGTTCCTGGCCGACTTCGCGATCACGATCCCGGAGCTGGGCACGATCACCGCCGCGCACCGGCCGTTGGTCGTGCTGACGTCCAACCGCACACGCGAGCTGCACGACGCGCTCAAGCGCCGCTGCCTCTATCACTGGATCGACTACCCGACGCCCGAGCGCGAGGCGGAGATCGTCAAGACGCGGCTCCCGGGCGTGCCCGAGGAGGTCGCCGCGCGGGTGTGCGCGGCGGTCGCGACGCTGCGCGAGCGCGAGCTCTACAAGCTGCCCGGGGTGGGGGAGACGATCACCTGGGCGCGGGCGCTGCTGGCGCTGGACGGCAACGGTTCCGCTTCGCTGGATGACACGCTGGGCGTCGCTTTGAAGGTCCGCGAGGACATCGACCGGGTGCGCCGCGACCGGGTCCTCGAGGGTGCCTGACGACGCGCGCATCGCCTCCGGCCACGCGGAGATCGCGGAGAAGGCGCGCGCGAACGTCGTCGCGCGCGGCCTGGCGAAGAAGGCCGACGAGGCGTCGATCCGCACCGCCGCGCTGGCGCTGGCGGAGTACGAGACGGGAGACGCGGCCGCCTTGGCGGTCATGGGCGAGCATCTCTCCGGACAGGTCGCCCGGCTGGCCGCCGTGATGCGGGCCGAGGGCGCGCGGGTCGGGCTCGGCGAGGTCCTGTCGGCCGAGCGCGCACTGGCCGCGATCGACGCGTCCGACCGCGCCGAGGTCTTCTTCGCCCTGCGCACCGCGCTGTGCTCGACCCGCGCCGAGCTGCAGTCCTTCGCCGCGGCGTTCACGATCGTCTTCGGCTCCGACACCGCGCCGGACGCGCTCGACGAGCTCGGGGAGATCGCCAAGCAGGCGCTGCCGCGGGTCGCGGTGCCGCCGCAGGGCGACGAGGCGCCCGCCGCCGACCTCACACCCGCCCCGGCGGCGTGGAGCGAGGAGGAGCTGCTGCGCGAGAAGGACTTCGGCGCCTACACCGACGCCGAGCGGGCGATGGCGCGGCGGCTGCTGGCGCGGATCGCGCTGCGCGGGCCGAAGCGGCGCTCCCGGCGCACGGTGCCGACGAAACGCCGGCGCGACGAGCACGACCTCCGGGCCACGATCCGGGTCTCCTTGAGCACGGGCGGCGAGTTGCTGGAGCGCCGCTACCGCGAGCAGGCGCTGCGGCCTCGGCGGCTGGTGCTGATCTGCGACGTCTCGGGCTCGATGGCGCCGCACTCGCGGATGCTGCTGCAGTACATGCAGGCGTGCGTGGCGGCGCGTGCTCGCGTCGAGGCCTTCGTCTTCGGCACCCGGCTGACCCGCGTGACCCGCGAACTGCGCGGCCGCGACAGCGATCGCGCGCTGATGCGCGCGGCTTCCGCGGTCACCGACTGGTCCGGAGGAACGCGGATCGGCGAGGCGATCGCCGAGCTCAACCGCGAGCACGGGCGCCGGATCGGCCGCGGCTCGATGGTGATCCTGCTCTCCGACGGCTGGGACCGCGGCGAGCCGGACCAGCTCTCGGAGGAGATGGCGCGCCTCGCCCGCACCGCCCACAAGGTGATCTGGCTGAACCCGCTGGCCGCCGACCCGCGCTACGAGCCGCTCACGCGCGGGATGAAGGCCGCGATGCCGCACGTCGACCGGCTGCTGCCGGGCAACTCGATCTCGTCGCTGGAGACCCTGGCCGACCTGATGGAGGCAGGGACCGCGTGAACGCCGCGGGGCTGATCCTCGCCGCGGGCGCCGGCACGCGCTTCGGTGAGCAGACCAAGCAGCTCGCCGACCTGCGCGGCAAGCCGCTCCTGCAACACGCCGTCGACACGATGAACGCCGCATTGGAGCGCGTGGTCGTCGTGCTCGGCCACGACGCGGACGCGATCCGCGCGGCGATCGACTTCGGCGACGCCGCGGTCGTCATCTGCGAGCAGTGGGCCCAGGGCCAGGGCTACTCGCTGCGCGCCGGCGTCGCCGTGCTCGCGGACGCCGACGCGATCGCGAT
This sequence comes from Solirubrobacter ginsenosidimutans, assembly GCF_027587205.1. The sequence continues at coordinate 11,978 of NZ_JAPDOD010000041.1, read as the reverse complement.
CACGCTCGGCGACCAGCCGTTCATCACGCCCGAGGTGATCACCGGCGCGCTCGTGCAGCTCGAGGGATACGACGCCGTCCGCGCGCTCTACGACGGCGCGCCCGGCCACCCGGTCGTGCTCAGCCGCACCGTGATGGACGCGGTGCCCGAGCTCGGCGGCGACGCCGGCGCCCGCGAGCTGCTCGCCCGCTTCAACGTCCACCGCTGGGAGGCGGGCGGGCTGGCCAGCGCGGTCGACGTCGACACGCCGGACGAGCTCGCGCGCCTCGACCAGCGCCCGAGCGGCGCCGCCATCGCCGCGGGCGAGGCCGCGCCAGAGGCGGCGCTCACGGAGCGGGCGACCGCGCCGGATGACGGCCCGAGCGCGGCCGCGTTCCAGGCAGGCAACGCGGCGCCCGAGGCGGCGCTCACCGCCGCGCCGGACCCCGACCCGGAGGCGACCGCGGGATGAGCGACTGCGACACCGGCGTCTGCGGCGGCGACGTCCCGCCGCTGATCGGCCAGATCCTCACCGGCACGGGCCTCACACTGGCCCAGGCTGCCACGCGACTCGAGCGCGGCGAGGCGCTCCCCGCACTCACCCCGGTCCAACGCCGGATGGTCGAGGAGTACGCGCTCAGCCGAGTAGACGCGCTTTAGCGGCCGCGAACTCCTCGTCGGTGAGCGCGCCGGAGGCGTGCAGGGCGGCGAGCCGCTCGAGGCGCTCGACGGGATCGCCTCCCGTCAGGTCCGAGAGCTTGGGGTCGTGCGAGCTGACGGTGATCTCGGCGCCCGGGAACGCGGCGCGGAGGTGTTCGACCAGCTCGTCGGAGGCCGAATGCCCGTTCGTCTGCGCTTCGACCGCCGTCGCAGGCGCCGTCTCCTTGGTCCGCCGCCCGCGCAGCCAGTCCCCCAACCGTCCCATGTCAGCGGACCTTAACCGCTTGAGCCGATGCATCGCAACGCCGGACATGGGATGGTCGTGACATGGATGACCTGCTGCGGTTGATCAACGGCTATCAGCTGTCCCAGGCGATCCACGTCGCCGCGACGCTCGGCATCGCCGATCGGCTGGCCGGCGGCGCGCGCGATGCGGAGGACCTGGCCGTGGCGACCGACGCCCACGCTCCCGCGCTGTACCGGCTGCTGCGAGCGCTCGCCGCCGTGGGCATCCTGCACGAGGACGCCGACCACCGGTTCGCGCTCACGCCGCTCGGGGAGGGCCTGCGCACCGACGTGCCGGACTCGGCGGCGGGCTGGGCCGCGTTCATCGGCCGGCCCTACCACTGGAGCGCCTGGTCGCAGCTCCTGCACAGCGTCCGGACCGGCGAGAACGCGTTCGCGGCGGTGCATGGCGTGGACGTGTGGACCTACCGCGCCGAGCATCCCGAGGAATCCGGGATCTTCGACGCCGCGATGACCGCGCTCGCGGCCCGCGTCACCGCGTCGGTCCTCGCCGCGTACGACTTCGGGCAATTCGAGGTCGTCGCCGACATCGGCGGGAGCCGCGGCACGCTCCTGGCCGCGATCCTCGCCCACCACCCGCACCTGCGGGGCATCCTCTTCGACCGGCCCGGGGTCGTCGCCGGCGTCGACCTCGGCGAGCGCTGCCGGATCGTCGGCGGCAGCTTCTTCGAGGCCGTCCCCGGTGGTGCTGACGCCTACATCCTCAAGTCCGTGCTGCACGACTGGGACGACGAGACCTCGGTGGCGATCCTTCAGAGCATTCGCCGCGCCGCCCCGGCGGGCTCGGCCGTGCTGATCCTGGAGCGCCGGCTCGGCCCGCCCAACGCCGAGCCCGCGGGGAAGCTCTCCGACCTGAACATGCTGGTCGCGACGGGCGGGCGCGAGCGCACCCGCGACGAGTACGCGCGCCTGCTGGAGGCCGCCGGCTACGGGTTGGTGAGCGAAACGCCCGCGGGTCCCGTGAGCGTCTTCGAAGCCCGTTAGACGCGCAGGAGGTCGACTTCGGCGCCCGCCGGGAGCGAGCCCGAGCCGTGCGGCGCGACCGCGAAGCCGTCGCTCTCGCCCAGCGCGCCGGTCATGTGCGAGCCTTGGCGCTCCGTCGGCCACGCCACCGGGATGCCGTCCTCGCCCGGGACCAGCTTGGAGATCAGGAACGTCGTGCGGTTGTCCGACGGGCCGGCCGACTCGCCGAGGCGGCCGCGGTCGAAGCGCGGCCCGGGGTCGCTCTCCCCGCGCAGGCGCCGCAGCGCCGGCAGGACGAACAGCGCGGTACAGACGATCGCCGACAGCGGGTTGCCCGGGAGGCCGAACACGAGCGTCGAACCGCGGCGCCCGAACCAGAGCGGCTTGCCGGGCTTGATCCGCACCCGCCAGAAGACCTCCTCGATGCCGCACGCTTCGAAGGCCGGCTTGACGTGGTCGTGCGGGCCGACGGAGACGCCGCCGGAAACGATCAGGATGTCGCCCTCGAGGCCCGCCTCGATCGCGGCGCGGGTCGCGTCGAACTCGTCGATCACCGGCGGGTGGTGCACGAGCCGCGAGCCGACGGCCGCGAGCATCGCGCCGACCGCCAGCGAGTTGGACTCGTAGATCTTGCCCGGCTCAGGCGGCGCGCCCGGGGGGAGCAGCTCAGATCCCGTCACGATCACGTCGACGCGCGGCGTGCGGGGAACGTCGACCGTCGCGACGCCGGCGGAGGCGAGCGCGGAGAGCCGGGGGACGGTCAGGACGTCGCCGGGGCGGGCGAGCACGTCGCCGGCGTGGACGTCCTCGGCGCGGCGGCGCACGTGCAGGCCATGACGGACCGCGACGGCCGCGACGACGGTGCCGTCGCGCACCTCGGCGTCCTCGACGCGCAGGATGGAGTCGGCGCCGGGCGGGATCGCCGCGCCGGTCGAGATCCGCGCGGCGGTGCCGGGCTCGAGCGTGATCGTCCCGCCACCCGCGGCCAGGTCGCCGATCACGCGCAGCTCCGCGCCCGGCGCGGTGTCCTGCGCTCGCACCGCGAAGCCGTCCATCGCCGTGCGGTCGAACGGGGGGAGATCGATCGCGGCGCGCGCCTCGGCCGCCATGACGCGCCCGATCGCCTCGGGCAGCGCGACCTGCTCGCTCGCGAGCGGCTCGATCCCCTCGAGGACGAGCGCCAGCGCCTCGGCGAAATCCTTCATGACGTACCCCCGCCGTACGGGGGCCCCTGAGACCCGCGGGTGGTCCCGCGGTGACCGCTGGCCAGGGTCATCCGCCGATCTGCGACATGGTGCGCAGCGGCTGCACGAAGCCCTCGTCGTTGACGTGGTGCTTGAGCTCCTTCTCCCACACGGCGGCGCGGATGAGCGCCTCCAGCTCAGCGTCGGACGCGCCGTTGCGCAGCGGCTCGCGCAGGTCGGTCTCGGTCATCGAGAAGAGGCAGGTCCGCAGCTCGCCCTCGGCGGTGATCCGGATCCGGTTGCAATCGCCGCAGAACGGCTCGCTCACGGGCGAGATGAAGCCGATCGAGCCCTGCCCATCGGCGAACTCCCACCGGCGCGACGTGCCGTGGCGCTCGCGTCCGAGGTCCTTCAAGGGGTATGCGGCGTGGATCAGCCGCCGGACTTCGGCGTTGGGGAGCACGCGGTCGCGCGACCAGTTGCGATCGCCGTCGAGCGGCATGAACTCGATGAAGCGCACCTCGTACGGGTGCTTGCGGGCGAACTCGGCGAAGGCGACGACCTCGTCCTCCGTGAAGTCCTTGAGCGCGACGACGTTGACCTTGATCGGACGCAGCTCGGGGTACTTCTCGGCCGCGGCGAGACTGCTCAGCACCTGCTGCAGGGAGTTGCGGCGGGTGAGCTGGAAGAAGCGGTCCGGTGCGAGCGCGTCCAGCGACACGTTCACGCGGCGCAGGCCGGCGCGCACGAGTTGCTCGACCTGACGCTCGAGCAGGTAGCCGTTGGTGGTCAGCGACAGGTCGTGGATGTTCCCGTCGGCGCTGAGCATCTCGACGAGCTTCCACAGCTCGCGGCGGGCGAGCGGCTCGCCGCCGGTGAGGCGCACGTCGTGGACGCCCATCGAGGCCAGCAGTCCCGCGACGCGCGCGATCTCCTCGTAGGTGAGGATGTCCTTGCGGTCCAGCCACGGCAGGCCCTCGGCGGGCATGCAGTACTGGCAGCGGAAGTTGCAGCGATCGGTGACCGAGATGCGGACGTCGCCGATGTCGCGGCCGTGCCCGTCGACGAGCTGAGGTCTCATCGGTGGAAGTCCGACTTGCCGCCGGTTTTGTCGAGTAGCTCGATGCGCTCGATCACGACGCCTGGCTCGATCCCTTTGACCATGTCGTAGACGGCCAGCGCGCCGATGCTGCAGGCGACCATCGCCTCCATCTCGACGCCGGTGCGGGCGGCGACGCGCGCCTCGGCGACCAGCGTCACGGTGCCCTGTTCGACATCGACGGTGACGGTCGGCTCGACGTGGGTGAGCGGGAGCGAGTGGGCGAGCGGGATCAGCTCGTCGGTGCGCTTGGCCGCCTGGATGGCCGCGATCCGCGCCACCGTGGCCACGTCGCCCTTGGGCGCGTCCCCGGCGGCGACCCGCGCGGCGGCGTCGGGCGACATACGCACGACGGCACGGGCCCGTGCCCAGCGCGAGGTCTCGCTCTTGTCGCTCACGTCGACCATGCGCGCGTTGCCGGCCGCGTCCAGGTGAGTCAATGCACCGTCCACAGTTCATATGGTACGGGGAGTGATCATCACCGTCCGCCTCTTCGCCGGCCTGCGCGAGCGCGCGGGTGCGGACCACATCGAGCTCGACCTCCCCGACGACGCCCGGGCGAGCGACGTGCTCGCCGCGATGGACCTGCTCCCGGGGCAATGCATCGTCGCGCTCGACATGGAATACGCGTGCGCCGACGAGCGCATCCACGCGGGACAGGAGGTCGCGCTGATCCCGCCGGTGAGCGGCGGCGCCGGCCCCGTCCGGCTGGTGGAGATCACCGATCGGCCGCTCGACCTGGGCGCCGTCTCCGCCGCGGTGCGCGACCCGCGGGCCGGGGCCGTCGTCTGCTTCGAGGGCATGACCCGCGACGTCGAGGCGCTCGACTACGAGGCCTACGTCGAGATGGCGCGCGCAAAGCTGCAAGCGATCGGGGAGGAGGAGGCCGCCCGGCACGGGCTCTGCGCGGTCGCGCTCGTGCACCGCACCGGCACCGTGCCGCTGAGCGAGCCGTCGGTGATCGTCGCTGCCTCCGCGGCCCACCGGGGCGCGGCGTTCGCGGGCGCGCGGGCGCTCATCGACCGGGTCAAGGCCGAGGCGCCGATCTGGAAGGTCGAGCTGACGCCTGAGGGCGCGCAGCGGGTCGAGGGCGTGCTGCCGTCATGGCCGACCTGACGCTCGGCGACGCCGCGCGGGCGATCGGCGTCTCCACGGACACGCTGCGCCGCTGGGACCGCACGGGGAAGATCAAGACGACGCGCGACGAGCGCAACCGCCGGCTCGTCCCGTCCGAGGAGGTCGAGCGGCTCTCCGCCACGCCGCGCCGCCGCCCGACCGGCCATCACCTGAGCGCGCGCAACCGCTTCCCGGGCATCGTGAAGTCTGTCGAGGTCGACGGCGTGATGGCGCTGGTCGAGATCGAGGCGGGCCCGTTCACGCTCGTCGCGGCGGTCACCCGCGACGCCGTCGAGGAGCTCGGATTGGCACCCGGCGTGCCCGCCACCGCGGCCGTCAAAGCCACCTCGGTCATGGTCGACCGGACAAATACCTGATACTCGACCGAATTAGTCGTGTATCCTCTCCGGCGTGACCGCGCGCCGCGCCGACATCCACCAGCACCTCTGGCCGGATGGCCTGCTCTCCTCCCTGGCGCGGCGCACGGTCGCCCCCCGGCTGCGCCGTGACGGGCGCACGTGGGTGCTCGAGCTCGAGGGCGATGCGCCCGCGCCGTTCGATCCCCACACCCACGACGTCGGGGTACGGACACGACTCGCCGCGGCCGACCGGCTGCAACGCGTCGTCGTCGCACCGTCCGCGCCGTTGGGCATCGAATCGCTTCCTGTCGGGGAAGCGGAATCGCTGCTCGACGCGTTCCACACCGGCGTCCTGGAGGCGGGCGCGCCGTTTGAGCTGTGGGGCGGCCTGGTGCTCGGCGATCCGACCGCGGCCCGCGTCGAAGCCCTCCTCGACGCGGGCGCGGTCGGTCTCTCCCTGCCGGCGGGGGCGCTCAGCTCGGCCGCGGGGATCGAGCGGCTCGGCCCGGCGCTCGAGGCGCTGAGCGCGAGCGCAGCGCCGCTCTTCGTCCATCCCGGCCCGGCCGCCGGCTCGCCCGCCTGGTTTCCGGCGCTCACCGCGTACGTCGCCGAGATGTCGACCGCTTGGCACGCCTGGGCCCAGTGGGGGAGGCCCGCGCACCGCGAGCTGCGCGTCGTGTTCGCGATGCTCGCCGGCCTGGCGCCGCTGCACGCCGAGCGGCTCGCCGCCCGCGGCGGCCCGGTCGACGCCGTGCACGACCCGCTGACGGCCTTCGACACCTCGTCCTACGGTCCGCGAGCCCTCGACGCGATGCTCCGCGTCGTCGGCGTGGACCGCTTGCTCTACGGCTCGGACCGGCCGGTGATCGAACCGGTCGCCATCGCGGCGCTGGGCGCCGCGGCCGAGCACGCCATCGCAGTCACCAACCCGGAGCGCTTCGTATGAATGAGCTCGACGGCTCCGCCCTGGAGTCCCTCGTCCGTGACCTGGCCGCCGACCCGGCGGTCTGGGAGCACCTCGTGCAGCATTCCCCCGACCAGCGGCACTACGAGGAGCTGCGCCGCGACGACGACGTCGCGGTCTGGCTGATCTGCTGGATGGACGACCAGGACACCGGCTTTCACGACCACGACCTCTCCGGTGGGGCGGTCGCGGTCGTCAAGGGCGAGGTCGCCGAAGATCGCCTCGCACTCGGTGGTCCGCCGGTCACACGGACGTTCACCGAGGGCGACGCCTTCCATTTCAGCGCCGCCGACATCCATCGCGTGCGCCACACGGGGGAGCGTCCGGCGGTCACAATTCACGCGTATTCCCCACCCCTGTGGCGGATGGGCGCCTATGAGGTCCTCCCCGGCGGCGAGCTGCGACGGCACTCGCTCTCCTACGCAGAGGAGTTGCGACCGCTCGAATCGACCTGAGACCAATTTCCGGTTCCTACCGAACATATGTCGGTTTGTGCTTCCTACAGAAGGGCTGATCTGGGATAACCCGAGATGAACCCGTGAGGGGAGAGGGCTGTGTCGACGCAAGCGATGGAGCGCAAAGAAGACCGGTCACCGGACGTCGCACGAGCCGCGCAACGGCTCGCGAAGCCCCGTGCCCGCGTTTCGCTTGCGCTCAAACGGCTTGCCGACGTCCTCCTGGCGACGCTGATGCTGGTCGCGCTGCTGCCGGTGTTGATCGTCGTCCTGGTGCTGCTGGGGCTGGCGGGCGACGGCTGGTTCGAGAAGCGCGAGCGGCTCGGTCGCAACGGGCGCACCGTCGTTCTGCGACGGTTCGGGGCACTTCCCGGCGGGGCGGTCGGGCGTGGGCTGGAGCGCGTCGGCGCGCGTGAGCTGCCGCTGCTGCTGACGGTCCTGCGCGGGCGCCTGAGCTTCGTCGGGCCACGGGCGCTGGCTCCCGGCACCGGCGCCGGCTACACCGGCCCGCGACGCCTGATGGCGCCGGGCCTGACCGGGCCGGCACAGCGCCGGGCCGGCGGCGCGGCCGAGGCCGACGGCCTCGACGACGCCTACGTCGCGCACTGGACGCTCTGGCGCGACGCGCAGCTGCTCTTCGGCCGCTCGCCGAAGGTCGCTCACCACAAGGTGTCGAACACCAGCTCGTAGGTCACGACCTGAAACGCCAGCAGCGCGACGAACAGCTGCGGGCGGCGGACGAGCGGGGCGGCGGCGAGGATCACGAACGGGGCGAGGAAGAGCCAGATGCGCTCGGTCTCGGCCTTGGTGAAGCCGAGCACGCTCGCGATGGCGAGCACGGCGAAGATCGCGAGCGCCTCGGGCTTGGCCTGTCCCAGTCGCTTGAGCGCGAGCCAGGCGATCGGGACGCCGACGATCAGCAGGAACGCGGTGGGGGAGCCGAACAGCCAGTAGGCGTAGGGGCGCCGTGACGCGATCCCGACCTCATACACGCGGCTCGTGGCGTGCAGCGTGCCGAGCGGGTCGAAGCCGGTGGCGGCGGCGAAAAGCGCGTGAAAGGCGAGCAGGATCGCGCCGGTCATCGCGCCGAGCTTGAGCGCGGGCTTGAGGCCGTCGCGCGCGAGGACGAGGATCGCCGCCCACGCGGCGACCGCCAGCAGCGACCAGGCGAACAGGCTCGCGACGGCGAGCGCCAACGCGCCGACCCAGGGACGCTTGGAGAGGAGCCCGATCGCGGCGACCAGGCCGAGCGTGAGGTACACGGCGTCGGCGCTGGTGGCGCCGAAGTGCAGCATCGCGGGGGCGAAGGCGGCGAGGACGCCGGCGATGCGCGCGACGCGGTCGTCGTAGAGCCGCCTGGCGAGCACGTAGGTCAGGGGCGCGCTGAGCGCGCCGACCCCGATGATGAACGCGGTGAGCTTCGGCGACGTGTCCAGGCCGAGGTAGTACATCGTCAGCAGGAGGCCGGGCGGGTGGCCGGCCGAGTGCACCGGGAGCGACGGCACGAGCTCGGCGAAGCGATCGAGCACGAACCGCGGGCCGTAGTCGAACGCCGCCAGTGACGGCACGTACTCGTTCTTGCCCTCGCCCTTGGGGCCGACGAACAGCGCCCGGTCGAGCTGATGCGTCCCGCCGCGGCCGGTGTTGAGCGTCACGCGCAGGATCAGCGTGAAGACGAACAGGCCGGCGGTGAAGACGGCGGTGCGCCGTTTCAGGAGCCACGGCACCAGCAGCACCGCCGCGACGAAGCACGGGATCGTGACGAGCTCGAGCACATCGGCCTGCGGCCCGTACGCGCCGATGAACGGCGGGTGCGGCACGCCGAGCTGCGTCCCGCTCGCATCCAGTGACAATCCGATGACGACCGTCGCCGCCATCGCCGCCATGCCCAGCCAGGGCACTATCTTCGACGCGTGCGGCAACTAGCGCTGATCCTGGCGGTACTCGGCCTGGCCGGCTGTGGCTCGGAGGCCGCGGCGCAGCTGCCGGCGCCCGCCGGCGCCGTCGAGGGCGCCCAGCAGGCCGGGCAGTTCTCGGTCGACCCCGCGCACGACCGGCTGTGGCGGGCGGACGGGAAATCGGCGCGGACCGGGAGCGAGCCGACGGCCGTCGCGCTGCTGGACGGCGGGATGCGCGTCGCGGTGCTGTGCGGGCGCGAGCGGGTGCTCGAGGTCTACGACGCGCGCACGCTCAAGCGGCTCGGCCGTACCGGCGCGGGGATCGGGCCGGTCGATCTGACCACCGACGGGGCGCAGCTCGCCTACGTGACCGACGTCAAGGGCGACGCGCTGCTCGTCTTTCACCTGCGCCCGCGCTTCGAGCTGGTCCGCCGCGTCCACGTGATCGGCGGACCGTACGCGATCCGCTTCGACAAGAGCCGCTTGTCGATCACGCTGTCGAAGACGGGGCGGACGGTGGAGTACGTCGCTTCAAGCCGGCCCGTCTTGCAAGCAGCAGCGCGCCACTGAGCGCGAACAGCGCGGCGGTGACGACCAGCCAGCGCGAGAAGTAGCCGTGGTAGTTGAGGCCGCTGGCGTAGTGGAAGTTGCCGGTGCCCTTGCCGCGGATCGTGCTCCAGAACACCAGCAGCATCAGCAGCGAGAGGCCGGCCGGCACGCGGACGTAGTTGATCGCGTCGCGGGTGAGGCCCTGGGCGAGCCGGTCGAGGGTCGAGTACGCCGGCAGCAGGATCAGGTCGTGCAGGATCACCGCGGCGATGAACCACAGGACGACGTTGGACGCGGCACGGAAGTCGAGCACGCTCAGCAGCGCCCAGGCGACGATCGGCAGCAGGATCAGGTGGGCGAGCAGATGCACCGGCGATGCGCCGTAGCGGGCGCGCATCAGGCGGCCCTCGGCGTGAACGTCAGCTCGCCCACCCACTTGGTGTTGTGCACGCCCGGGAGCGCCGGGACGATGATCCGCGCGGGGTAGCCGTGGTCGAGCGAGAGGTCATGGCCGTTGACCTTCAGCGCCAGCAGCGCGTCCTCGGCGGCGATCTGCCCGCCGGTCAGCGCGGCGCGGCGCAGCACGCCCGCGGGCTGCAGCGACTCGACGAGCACCTGGCTCGCGCCGGGCGCGCCGGCCTTCTCGGCCAGCAGCGAGAGCGGCACGCCGGTCCACTCCTGACGGGTCGTCCAGCCTTCGACGCAGGCGATCGGCAGCTTCGCCGTCCGCTGGGGGAGCGCCAGGAGGTCCTCGCGCGAGAGCGCGATCTCGTTATCGCCCACGCGGAGCTTGAGCTGGTAGCCGTCGCCGGTCATCGCGTGGGTGACCCGCGCGGCGCGGGCGGTCTTGTTGACCGGGAAGTCGCCCGGGACGATCTCGCGCCGCGGCGCCAGGAAGGCCAGCTTGCGCAGCGGCCCACCGACGGACTGGCCGACGTTGGCGACCAGCAGCGTCGCCGCACCCGCGCCGGCGAAGGCGAACAGGCCGCGGCGCGAGAGCGTCGGCTCGGCGGGGTTCGGCGTGACGAGGCCGTCGTCGTCGCGTGGCTCCGGCTTCGTGCGTGCGAGGTCGTCGCGCAGCGGCTTGAGCACGCCACGCTCGCGGTAGGCCTTCGCGATCACCGGCAGCTTCACGACCACGTGCAGCACCAGCGACGTCACGAAGACGATCGCGCCGTAGTAGTGCGCGACGACGAAGTTGAACTTGAACGGGTACCAGTACTGCGCGTTCATCACGCCCGTCGCCAGCTCGAAGACGCTGCTGGAGACCAGCAGCGCGATCGACAGCCGCTCGATCGCCTGCGCCGGGCTCGTGACCGGCGGGAACGAGAACAGCCGCGGGATGACCGACCACAGCTTCGCCAGCAGGAACGGGATCGCGATCAGCCCGACGTTCGTGTGCAGACCCTGCGTGAGTCCGTAGAGCCAGCTCGGGCTGGTCGGCCAGTCGAAGAACGACGCGATCCACGGCAGGTCCCGGTCCTTCGGCACGATCGCGTTGTGCCCGAGGTCCGGCATGTACGCCGCGTGCGACAGGAAGCCCGTGGTCGCGACGATCGCGATCAGGATCAGCAGGATCGATCCGAGCGCCGACGTCAGCCACGGGCCGCGCAGGGGCGAGCGCCAGAAGCCCGGGCGGAACGGGCCTGGGGGAGCGGAGGGCATGCTGGAGGGAGTCCTCTACGCGCGTCTGAGCGTTACGAAGGTGCGGCCCGCGAGCGTCCGGGTCTCGGTGGCTTCGAAGCCGGCCCGCCGCGCGACGTTCGCGATGCCGTCCACACCGACCCGCGCCCAGCGGAACCACTCCGACACGACGCCGCCGGGGGCTTCCAGCCGGACGCGGACACGGTGCGTCGGCGCGCCTGGCGGATCGACCTCGACGACGATCGCCCCGCCCGCGGCCAGCAGCTCGCCCGAGCGGCGCAGCAGCAGGATCGGCGCCCCGCCGATGCCGATGTTGCCGTCCAGCAGCAGGATCGTCCTCCAGGTGCCCGCGCGCGGGACCTGCGACCACAGCGACCCGTTGATCACCTCGGCGCCGCGCCCGCGGGCGAGCCGGACCGCGACGGGGGAGAGATCGACGCCGAGCCCGCGCTTCCCGACCGCCCGCAACGCGGCCAGATGACGCCCGGGCCCGCAGCCGAGGTCGAGCACGGGCGCCTCAACGTCGGCGAGGATCTGCAGGTCCACGGCATCGGCGGGTGCGACCCAGCGGTCCACGTGCAACGGCTCGCTGCGCCCGTCGGCGAGGCGCAACCGCGCCGTGGGCGGCGGGCCGGCGCCGAGCAGGTGCTGGGCGGCGGAGGCGAGCAGACGGCCGTAGAGCAGGTCGGCGGGAAGTGGCGCGGCGGGCGCGTGGGCGGCGTCGCGGGACGCAACGTCGCCGTGCGGCCCGTGCGCGGCGTGGCGCTGAGCCACGCGCGCGGCCGCGGCGGCGTCGCGGGGC
>NZ_JAPDOD010000003.1 GCF_027587205.1 Solirubrobacter ginsenosidimutans | reverse complement strand
CGCGTCGTCGAAAACGTCATCGGCGCGGCGATCGCGCTCTTCTACGGACTGCTCATCCCGTCGTTGATCGCACGACGCTCACACGCCCCGGCACCTCTACAGCAGATCGCCCCGGACTGACGCCGTTCAAACGTCGACGTCGCCCCGCCGCGCGAGCGCAAGTGCTCGTTCACGCGGCTAGACCTGACCAGCGAGACGCTGATCGGCTACCCGTTCAACCAGTCGCGCTTATCGCCCGATCGCGTCTGCGACGAAGGGGATCGTTGCCGTGACCAGTGTCCCGCCGCCGGCCGGGCTCTCGATCCGGAGGCGCCCGTCGAGCGCGGCGAGCCGGTCCCGGAGGCCCTGGAGGCCGCTGCCGTTGGGGCGGGCGCCGCCGACGCCGTCGTCGCGCACCTCGACCCGCAGGCTCCCGTTCTCGACGACCGCGGCGACCGCGGCGCTCGCGGCGCCAGCGTGTTTGGCGACGTTGGTGAGCGCCTCGGCGACGACGAAGTACGCGGTCGCCTCGATCGCGGCGGGAAGACGGTCGGCGGGGATCACAACCTCCACCGGAACCGGCATCCGCGAGGCCAGTGCCGCGACGCCCGAGCTCAGGCCGCCGCGCGTAAGGACCGAGGGCAGGATCCCGTGGGCGAGCTCGCGCACCTCGGCCGTCGCCTGTTCCGCGTTCGCCATCGCCTGCAGCACCAGCAGCTGCCCGTCCTCTGCTCCGTTCGCGAGCGCCTGCTGCGCCAGCTTGAGCAAGATCACCGTCTGCACCAGGCGCTGCTGCGCGCCGTCGTGCAGATCGCGGACGATCCGGCGACGCGCATCGTCCGAGGCAGCGACGATTCTTCGGCGCGACGCGGCGACCTCTGCCGAGTGTTCCGCGTTCGCGATCGCCGTGGCGACGAGCTCCGTGAACGACGCGAGGCGCGCGTCGGTATCCGGCGCCAGCGGCCCTTCGCTCGAGGTGGCCGTCATGACGCCCCAGAGTTGACCTTCGACGACGATCGGGCTGCCAACTGCCGACTTGATGCCCGCCTCCTTCGCGGCCACGCCGATCGGGTCGGTGGCAGCTGAGAAGTCGTCGAGGCGAGCGGCTTGGCCGGTCTGGAGCACGATCCCGGCGACGTTCGTACCCTGGGTCGGCCACTGTCGGCCGGTAGGAAAGGCAGTCTCTGTGGTGCTCCACGAGGCCACCGTCGTCACGCTGCCGTCCGGTTCGTAGCGACCCATCGTGGCGCTGCCGATGGGCAACAGCCGGCCGATCTCCTTGGCGACGGCCTCGAAGAGATCCTGAGACGATGCCCCTTGTGCCACCAAGGTCGCGACGCGCCGTAGCGCCGCCTGCTCCTCCGCGAGCTCGGCAAGCGCGTCGCGCGCCTCAGCGCTCGCGATCGCGGTTGCCACCAGCTCGGTGAACGCGGCAATACGGGTCTCGGCGTTCCCGGCCCATGGTTCGACGGCGCGCGTCGCGGCCAGCAACGCGCCCCAGAGCTTCCCCTCGACGAGGACCGGCGCCCCGACGCCCGAGCGCAAGCCCCAACGTCGCGCGAGAGCCGCTGCTTCACCCTCCGTCTCGGCGTAGCGGTCTATTCGCCCGGGAGCGCCGGTCTCGAAGATGCGAGCGGCGAGGCCGTCGTCATCCAGTGAATACTGCGCCCCGATCGGCAGCGTCGGGCCGTCGCCGCTCCAGCTGGCGATCGTCGTCGCTGTGCCGTCGCCGGGGAAGACGTGCAAGACCGCAAGGTCTGCATCCAGCAGCAGTCCGACCGCCTGCGTGACGGCCGTGAAGACCTCGCTCGGGGACGACTGCTGGGCGACGAGCACCGCCACCCGGCGCAACGCCGCTTGCTCCTCGGCGAGCCGCTGCACTTCCCCGCGCGCCTCGGCGTTCGCAAGCGCGGTCGCGATCAGGTCCGTAAAGCTCTGCAGTCGCTCGGCTGTGTCGGCCGGTAGCGGCTCGCTCAGCGTCGAGATGATCATCGCGCCCCAGAGCCGGCCCTCCACTTTGATCGGGACGGCAACCGTTGCGACGGGGTGGATGCGCTCCAGGATCGCGGCGAGGTCAGGATCACCGGCCCCGCTCGGATGATCAAGACGGGCGGCGAAACCAGTTCGGTACACCGCCGCCGACGTCAACGCGTCGTCGAGCTTCCATCTGGATCCGACGACGGGCTCAACGGCGCCGTCTCCGACGCCGACCACGAGGAGTTGCGCCGGATCGCCGTCGAACTTGCCGACCACTACCAGCTCAGTGCGGAAGATGGCCGCGACTTCGTTGCTGACTGCACAGAAGATCTCGGCGGGCGGCACAGCCTCGGCCACCATCGTGGCCATGCGCCGCAGCGCTACCTGCTCCTCGGCCAGCACGCCGCGAACGGTCACGTCCCTCGAGATGCCGTAGAGAACGCCCTCGGGCGGCAACGTGCTCGGGTTCCACTCAAACAAGCGCGCCGAGCCGTCGAAGCAAACGAGACGGCCCTCGAATCCGATGAGGCCCTGTCCGGCGGCCAACTGGATCAACGCGTCGCGCGCACCCTCCACATCATTGGGATGCATGAACTCCAGGAACGGCCGCGACATGAGCTCCTCGCTCGAGTAGCCCAGCACCTGCTCGAACGATCGGTTCAACCGCTTGAAGTAGCCGTCGACGCCGGCGATGCAGAGCAGGTCGGGTGAGAGATCGAAGAACTGCCGCAGCTCATCGTCCGGCTCGGGCAACGGCATGCCGCGAGTATGACCCTCCACGGCCCCAACCGGGAGCTCCCGCCGTCGTCCACGGAAGCGAAGCGAAGCGATCGGCGTTCCCGTGCCCGCCGCGTAGCGCGGCTTGAGCGGACGGCCGGCCGTCAGGCGTCCAGTCGTTGGATGTCATCGAAGGCCACGGTGACCGTCTCATAGAGGATCTCGCTCGCGCCGGCCTTGAGGCCGCCGATCTCGATCTTCGCCGGCCATGCCGATTCCAGGTGGTACCGGGCGACGGGGGTCCCGTCGGCGGCGTACATGACCAGCGTGCAGCTCTTACGGGCGGCCGCCGGTTGCCCCTCGACCACGGACTGCGGCCAGGCGAGGATCTCCATCGCGTTGTTCTTGCCCCGTTTGAGGGCGACGGTCCTCGGATTGCGCGCGGCCGGATCGCCCGGGCTGATGCCGGCGAGCTCAGAGAACGAGGCGATCTCGACGCCGTCGATGGTCAGACTGAATCTGGTGGCGGCCCGGGCGTCGCGCAGCACGCCAGGCGGCTCCGGCTGGGGATTGAGCGTAGGCGGACCGGGCACGCCGGCCGACCGCTGCGGCGGCACGTCGGCGTGCGCGGTGGACGCCGCCGCCAGCAGCGCCCCGGCGGCGACGGCTGCGCCTAGAGCGCGAAGACTTCCTCGTGGCACGTGCATGAACAACTCCCGGATCGGTGAATGCGATACGCGATCCGACGCGCGCGGCGTCACGGTATTCCGCGAGTGCGATCGCGCAGGGGTCGGCCGGGGGTTTCCCCCCGGTCGCAGCTCAAGGCGCCGGTGTGGTGGCGAGCTACTGCTGTTTGATCCCGGCGGCTTCGATGATCCGGGCGGCGCTTTCGCGCTCGCGCAGCACAAACCGCGTGAAGTCGGGCTGCGTCATGCTCAGCGGTTCGCCACCGTGTTTCACGAGCGAGGCGCGCACACCGGGATCTGACAGGGCGCGCGCGATGTCCTCGGCGAGCGTCTGAACGACTCCGGCCGGAGTGGCGCGCGGCGCCCAGATCCCGTACCAGATCGGGAAATCGAAGCCGGGGACGCCTGCCTCCGCAACCGTCGGAACGTCGGGTAGCGCGCTTGAGCGCCGAGTGCTGCTCAAGCCGAGCGGCAGGATCCTGCCCGCGCGGATATGGGGCAGCGTGGTCGGGATCGGCGACAGCGCGTAGTCTGTGCGCCCGGCGATCGTGTTCGCGATCGTGTCGGCGATCGCATCGCTCCCTCGCGCAGGGACGTGGGTGGCGTCGATCCCGGCTGCGAGATTGAATTTCTCGATCCCCAGGTGCGTGCCCGTGCCCACGCCGGTAGAGGAGAACCGCAGCTGCCCCGGCCTTGCCCTCGCTGCAGCGATCAGCGCGCCGACGGTAGCCAGGCCTGTGGTCTCGCCCGCGACGAGCACGTAGGACTGAGTGGTAAGCGCAGCGACCGGGACGAAGTCCGTCACAGGGTCGTAGGGGAGTTCCGTCACAAGCGCCGCGGCATAGACGTGCGCGTTGGTGTGGACGAGCAACGTGTAACCGTCGGCAGGGGACGTCGCCACCATCGCTGGGGCCGCCGTGCTACCCGCGCCAGGATGGTTCTCGACCGTCACGGGCTGACCCCACAGCTGAGCAAGCTTGCGACCCACCACGGTCGCGACCAGCTCTGGTCCACTGCCCGGGCCGAACGGTTCAATGATCCGCACGAGTTTGGTCGGATAGTCGGCTCTGGCGGTCGGAATCGCTGCTCGCATGATCTCCGCTTCCAGGAGCGAGGGTTGTACCACGGCCCGCCCGCGCACCGCCGACCACAAATACGCGCCCCGAGCGGCAGGTGCACTTCCCATTTCCTGGGTCATCGGGAGTCATACACGAGCGTTCAGGTTGGATTCACCCGGCTCTGCACACGATGGCGGGCCGTGCTGCCCTCCATCTCGATCTGCGTCAGTGAAGACAGTCTGCTCAAGACGCTCAGCGCCGAACTGCAGATCCACGGCTTCCGTATCGAGGCGCATCTCTCAGCCTCCGCGGCCATGCGGGCTCTGCCCGGCGACACGCCGCGAGTGTGGGTGCTCGACATCGCGCTTCCCGACGCCGACGGTCGCGATGTGTGCCGGGCCCTGCGAGCCGCTGGGATCGACTCGCCTGTCCTGTTCTTGAGTTGCGTAGGCACGCTCGCCGAACGCCTCAGCAGCTTTTACGCCGGCGGCGACGACTACCTGAGCAAGCCGTTCGCGAATGCGGAGCTGCGTGCCCGCGTGGCAGCGCTGGGACGGCGTCGGACGAGCAATCATCTGACTCCGGGCCCGCCCTTCCCGGCCTTCGATCCGGTCGAGCTCTCGGTCAGCCTGGCAGGGCGCACCGCCGTCCTCACCCCGCGCGAGTATCGCCTCCTCGCCGCGCTCGCCACAAATCGCGGCGAACACGTCGGTCGCAGCGACCTGATCGCCGTGACGGAGACCGATACGGGCTCCATCGGTGCCGACGAGCTCGACACCTACGTCGATCGCCTGCGTTGGAAGCTCGTCGACATCGGGGCGGGTGAGACCATTGACGCCGTCGCACGCGACGGATACCGCCTGCACTGAACGTGAGCATGGTTGAGTGGGCCTCTTGAGGCGACTGCTGACGGAAGGAACCGAAGTCACCGTCCGCTATCTCGCGGTCGCCGAGCACGGCGTCGTGGAGCGCGTCGAGGACGGCGGCCGCACTGTCGTGGTCGTCACAGATCGCGGCGAGCTCCTGCGCTTCCACCTGATGGCCAGTGCCCACTACGTCACGCGGGATCGAGCCGCACGGTTGCAATTCTGATCGCGACGTGCCGCTCGTGTCCGTGATGCCCAGAGCCCAGCCCGCCGGCGGACTTCGGTTAGACCACGAGTAGCGGACACGCGGCATGGGCCGTGAGGCTCGCCGCCACGTCCCCGCGCATGAACCGGCGCACGGCGCCGTGGTGGTGCGCGCCGACCACCAGCAGGTCGACGGTGAGGGCGAAGCGCGCCAGCGCCCGCTCCACATCGCCCTCGATGGCGACCCCGTGCACGCCCGGGATCTCGGCCATGCGCCGAGCGGCGGCGACGGCGCGCCAGCCGCTTCCGCTCTCGAGCGTCTGCCAGTTGGAGGGCCATACGACGCGGGCGGCGTGGACCTCGGCACCGAGCTCCCAGGCGAGCTCGCGGGCGACGTCGAGCACTTGGCGTCCCGCGGGCGTGTCGGTGTGGCCGATCCCGATCGAGTGGATGCCCGTCCGCTCGCGTTCTGCGTAGCCATGCGGCGTCACGGCGACCTGGCACGGCGCGTCGCGCATTGCCGCGCGGGCGTGGTCGCCGAAGCGCCACGGCCCGTGGTGGCGGGAGCCGACGATCAGGAGGTCGGTGCCGCGGGCCGCGGCCAAGGCGTGGAGCGCCGCCGCGGTCTGGTGGGCGACGAGCTCGTGGGCGAACACCACGGTCGTGTCCGGGCCGCGAAGCACCTCGGCGAGCGCGAACGCGTCGCGGCCACCCGCGTGCCCATCGTCGGAGACCACGATCTCGCCATACATCCACGTGCCTACCCAGGTGGGGACTCCAACCGTACCTCGGTGGCATCGCGCCGTGTGATCGAGAGGAAGACCACGAGCGCGAGGATGCACCCGAGGAAGATGTAGCTCGTGCCGGTCGTCCCCAGGCCGAGACCGCCGTACTTCTTGCTGTTCTGTGACATGAAGTCGCCGATCGAGGCTCCGAGCGGGCGGGTGAGGATGTAGGCCAGCCAGAACGCCAGCACCGCGTTGAGCTTGAAGGCGAAGTGGGCGACGGTGACGGCGGCGATCAGCGCTCCGAAGATCGCGATCGAAACGCCGTAGCCGAGGTCGAGCTTCTCCGCGCTGAGGTCGCCGGCGGCGGTGCCCAGCGCGAACGTGAAGAGGATCGCGAGCCAGTAGAACGCCTCGCGGCGGGTCGTGAAGATCGTGTGGATCGACAGCGTCCGCTCGACGCCCCACCAGGTCGCGAACACGATCGCGAGGATCACGGCGAAGATCGGCGTGCTGGTGGTCAGCGGGACGTTGTACCGGTCGGTCATGTTGTCGGTGATCAACGTGCCGAAGACGCTGATCACGACCACCACCGACCAATAGAGACCCGGGATGTAGCGGCTGGCCCGGAACTGGGTGACCAACAGTGCCGCGAGCAGCGCTCCGGTGACGTACGTCGTCTTGCTCAGCCCGAACCCGAGGTTCTCGTTGAGATAGTCCGCGGCCGTCTCGCCGACGGTCGTGCACATGATCTTGATGACCCAGAAGTACAGGGTGACCTCCGGCACCTTGTTGAGCATCCGCCGCCCGAGCGAGGGTCCGATTCGCAGGTGGGCGTGGGGATCGCGGATCTGCGTCGCCCCGGCCGGCGCGCTCACCGCGGTCACCGGCAGCCCGAGATGCGCGGCACGGTGCGGCAGGTCGACGTGCAGCCAGCTCTCGATGTGGTGCGGGGCGGTGCCGACGATCAGCTCGTCGACGGCTTCCTCGTGCAACAGCTCCTCGATCGCGTCCATCGGGTCATGGCGGGTGGAGACGAAGCCCTTGATCGGAATGCCCGTCTCTTCCTGCAGCGAGGGCAGCGTCTGATCGAGCACCCGCTGGGCCTCGGCGGCCTTCGCGCGGCGCTCCGGATGGGTGGGATGCCACTCCGCGGGCGCCGGATTGGGCACCAGCACGCGCGCCTCGATCGGACTGCCGTCCGCGCGGGCGCGAAGGGCAGCCAGCAGTTCAGGAGTCACCGCACTGTGATCGGTGACCACCAGGAACCTGGTCGGGGCGGGAATCGCCATAGGGCTCCTTCGAGTCGTTGACGCTGGCCGAAGGGTGCACCTCCGCGCCTGACCGATTCCTGAACGCCATTCAGGCGCGCGTCAGGTCGCGCTCGCTAGAACCCGGACATGTCGATTGATCCGATCGGCGTGATCTTCGCGCTCGCGGTAGTCATCGTCGTCGAACGGTGGCGAAGAGGTCGCTGGCCTCGACGCCGTTGATCGCGCGCTGCGGGCGTGCGCGACCCAGGAACGCGACGGCCCAGTTGGCGACGGCGGCGATGCGGTTCTTATGCCCGGTCAGGAACAACAGGTGGACGAACAGCCACAACAGCCACGCCGCCACCCCGGTCATGCGCAGCCGCCCGATCGACGCGACCGCGCGGAAGCGGGCGATCGTCGCCATCGTCCCGAGGTCGTGGTAGCGGAACCGCCGCTCGCGCACGTCACCGCGCAGCCGCCGCACGACCGTTCGCGCGGCATGGGTGCCTGACTGCATCGCCACCTCGGCCACGCCGGGCAGGTGATCGAGGCTCATCAGATCGCCGACCACGAACACCTCGGGGTGGCCGGGCAGCGTGCAGTCCGGCCGCACGGCAACCCGTCCGGCGGAATCGGTGGGCGCCCCGCTGCGGGTGGCGAGCGTCGCGCCGAGCGGTGAGGCTTGCACGCCGGCCGCCCAGATCTTGGTGCGCGCCTCGATCCGCCCCGCTGTGACGTCGAGGCCGTCGGCGTCGACGCCGGTGACCGTCGTGTGCAACCGCACCTCGACGCCGACCCGTTCAAGGTCGCGCCGCGCACGTTCGCGCAGCGGCGCGGGAAACGGCGCCAGCACGTGCTCGGCACCTTCAACGAGGATGACGCGAGCATCCGCGGGCTCGAACGTTCGGAAGTTCCGCCGCAGCCCGCGGCGGGAGAGCTCGGCGATCTGCCCGGCGAGCTCGACCCCGGTCGGGCCGGCGCCGACGACGACGAATGTCAGCCACGCGGCTCGCCGCTCGGGGTCGGACTCGAGCTCGGCCATCTCGAAGGCGCCGAAGATCCGCGCGCGCAGTGCGAGCGCGTCGTCGAGCGTTTTCAGCCCGGGCGCATGTTCGGCGAACTCGTCGTGGCCGAAGTACGACTGGGCCGCTCCCGCCGCGACGATCAGGCTGTCGTACGGCACCGTGGACGATGTCCCCTGACAGTCCAGCGTGAGTTCGCGCGCGGCGAGGTCGATGTCGACCACGTCGCCGAGTACGACGCGGGCGTTGTCTTGGCGGCGCAGCACCTCGCGGATCGGTGGTGCGATGTCGCCTTCGGCGAGCACGCCGGTCGCCATCTGGTAGAGCAGCGGCTGGAACAGGTGGTGGTTCGTGCGGTCGACGACGGTCACCTCGACCGGTGCCCGCCGCAGGGCACGTGCGGCGAACAGACCGCCGAACCCTGCGCCGACGATGACGACGCGATGGCTCATGCCGGCAGCTCGACGTAGGCGATGCCGGTGAGGTTGCCCTGTACGTCGAGCAGCTCGCGGCGGTTGGCGCCGTCGAGATCGGCGGCGTAGAGCGTCCCCGCGAGGTCGGTCATGAACATGCGCTTGCCGTTGAGATCGAGCGCGAGGCCGATGCCCTCCATCAGGTGCGTCACCAGGATCTCGGGCGGCTCGCGATGCCCGTTGCGCGCCTCGAACGGCGCCCGGTTGACGGTGTTGCCGCGCGGCGGGTCGCCACGATCGGTCCAGTACATGGTGCTGGTCGCGATGTCGAGCTCGAGATCGATCGGCTCGGGGAGAGCGTCGTAAAGCATCTCGACGTCCCTGCGCGTGGCCGCGGTCTCGCCGTCCGGGACGTCGATCGCCGCACGCAGGATCTGTCCGCGGCCGCCGTCACTCGGGCCCTTCTGCGTCCAATAGATCCGCCCGGCGCCGACGTCGACCGCGATCCCGACGCACCAGCGCGTCTGGTCGCGGCGGTCCAGCTCGCCTTTGCCGGTCTGCACGAGCGTCTCGAGGTTGGAGCCGTCGAGGTCGCAGCGCATCACCCGCATGCCCTCGCGGTCGGACCAATACAGCTTTCGGCTCAGCGGCTCCAGCTGCAGTTGCTTGGGCGTGAACGTCGCGCCGCTGGGGACGATGGTCACGCGGTTGGTGCCGTCGAGGTCGGCGCGCTCGATCGAACCGTCGTTGGCGGACGGGTTGCCCATGTTGGTCCAATAGAGGTGCCCGTGGGCGACGTCGACCGCGATGCCGTCGGGGAGCCGGCAGCCGTCGACGAGGATGCGCTTGTCGGTGCCGTCGAGATTGACCGAGAAGACGCGCCCGCCGGCGCTCATCTCGAGTGCGAAGAGCCGCGGCCGTGTCGTCATGCCGCGACCCCCGCCCGCATCTGCTGGAGGGCGAGCAGCATCGAATCGCGCTCGGCGGCCAGCTCGTCGATCGAGCGGCCGCCCGCCTCCGAGAGCACCCCGTCGACGATCGCCTGCTCGAGCTCGGGCGTCAGCTGCGGCTGGCCGAGGTCGGGCCACATCGCGGCGAGCGGCCCCATCAGGTGGTCCATGAAATGCTGAATCCCGCCCTCGCCGCCGCCGAGATGCCACAGCAGGCTCGGTCCCATCACGCCCCACCGCAGACCCGGGCCCCACGACACGGCGTCGTCCGCGGCCCCCACGTCGAGTACGTCCTCGGCGATCAGGTGCACGACCTCGCGATAGAGCGCGGCCTGCAAGCGGTTCGCGACGTGGCCGGGCAGCTCCTTGCGCAGGTGAATCGGCTTCTTGCCGACGGCGGCGTAGAAGTCCATCGCGGCGGCGATCGTCTCCGGCGCGGTCTTCGCGCCGCCGACGACCTCGACCAGCGGGATCACGTGCGGCGGGTTGAACGGGTGGCCGATGACCGTGCGCTCGGGCCGTCGGCACCCGGTCTGGATGACGCTCATCGTCAGCCCCGACGAACTCGAGGCGATGATCGCCTCCGGCGGCGCGGCGGCATCGAGGTCGGCGAACAGCTTGACCTTGAAGTCGATGCGCTCGGGGGCGTTCTCCTGCACGAAGTCGGCGTCGCCGACGGCATCGCGCGCCTCGGCGGTGAAGCTCAGGCGATCGGGCGAGGCGCCGTCCGCGACGCCGAGCGCGGTCGCGGTTTCCCACGCCGCGTCGATGTACGTGCGCAGCGCGGCTTCGGCGCCGGGCGCGGGGTCGGTGGCGGCGACGTCCAAGCCGCGGGCGAGATAGTGCGTCGCCCAGCTCGCTCCGATCGTGCCGGTACCGACGATCGCGATGCGTTGAATGGGGTTCATTGCTTCACTCCAGTTCGGGTTCAGCGCCCGTGCCAGACGGGCGGACGGCGCTCGGCGAAGGAGCGCGCGCCCTCGTGCGCGTCCGCGCTCGCGACCAGCCTCGCGACGATCGGGTCCTGACGCTCGAAGGCGGCACGCTCGTCGGCGCGCACGATGTCTTTGACCGCGGCGAGCGCGAGCGGCGCGTTGGCGGCGATGTGGTGGGCCAGCTGGTGGGCGGCTTCGAGCGCGCCACCGGCGGCGGTGACGTCGGCGGCGAGCAGCCCGTGCTCCGCCGCCTCGGGGGCGAACAGCGGGTCGCCGGTCAGTAGCACGCGCAGCGCGACGTGATACGGGATGCGCCGCGGGAGGCGAAGCAGCCCGCCTTCGGAGGCGACGAGCCCGCGCTTGACCTCGGGGAAGCCGAAGCTCGCGTCCTGGGCAGCGACGATCAGATCGCACGCGAGGGCGAGCTCGAAGCCGCCGCCGAGGGCCCAGCCCTCGACCGCGGCGATCAGCGGCTTGTGCACCTGCGCGCGCGTCAACCCGCCGAAGCCGCGTCCGTCGAGCACGGGCAGCTCGCCGCGCGCGAAGGCCTTGAGGTCCATGCCCGCGCAGAAGGTCCCGCCCGCGCCGGTCAACACACCCACCGACAGCGCGGGATCGTTGTCCAGGAGGTCAAGCGCCGCGCCGAGCTCGACGGCCACGTCATGGTTGACCGCGTTCTTCTGCGCGGGTCGGTTGAGCGTGATGGTCAGCACGCCGTCGCCGCGCTCGACCAGGACGGTGCCAGGCATCACGCCGCCTCCGCTCGCGCCGTCGAAGGGATCACGCCCGCGGCGCGCAGACGCGCGATGTCCGCACGGTCGAAGCCGAGTTCGCCCAGCACATCGTCGTTGTGCTCACCGATCGCGGGCGCGCGCCGCGCGGGCGTCTTGCCGCGCCCGCGCAGAGTGATCGGGCTGCTGATCGTCTCGGTGAGATCGTCGTCGCCATCGAGCGGGACGACCACGCCGTTGGCGCGCAGCTGCGGGTCCGCGGCCGCCTCCTCCGGCGTCTGGACCACGCCGTAGGTGATGTGCGCGCGGTCGAGCACCTCGCGCCAGTGCGCCAGCGGCTGCGAGCGGAACGCCGTATCAAGCAGCTCGGTCAGCGTCGCCGAGTTGCGCGCGATGCGCTCAGCGTCGGCGAAACGCGGGTCCTCGGGCAGCGAGGGATACCCGACCGCGGCCGCGAGCCCCGGCCAGTGCGGCGGCGACACGACGAGCATGAGCCAGCGGCCGTCCGCGGACTGGTAGGGGTTGATCAGCGGATTCGTCGGCGCGGCTGGGTCGTGCGCTCCGAAGGACGTGCCGCCGGCCAGCGCGCCCGCGACGAACGTGCCCGCCGACCACACACCGGCGGCCAACAATGAGGTGCCGACGCTCATGCCCTGGCCGGTGCGCTCGCGGTGGTACAGCGCAGTCGCGATGGCTGCGCACAGGCTCATGGCCGCCGCGTAGTCGCCGCTGCCCGGGATCGGGACCGTCGGCGGGGCGCCGGCGTCGCGCGTCGAGGCCAGCAGCCCGCTGCGCGCCCAGTAGGCCGTCAGGTCAAAGCCCGGCAGCGCCGCGTCAGGCCCGGCGTCCCCGAAGCCGGTGACGTCGGCGTAGATCACGTGGGGGTTCCAGCCGGAGACCTCCTCGTAGCCGAGGTGCAGCTTCTCGCGCGTGCCGTGGGGGAAGTTCGTGATCACCACGTCCGCCCACCCGACCAGCCGGCTGAGGACCTCCGTCGCCGTCGGGGCCTTGAGGTCGATCGCCACACTCCGCTTGTTGCGGTTGGTCAGCTCCCAGCTGTAGTTGGCGCGCGCCCGGGGACACGGTGGCACCGAGCTCAGCACGCGCGAGAGATCGCCGGCGGGAGGCTCGAGCTTGATCACCTCGGCGCCGAAGTCGGCCAGCACGGCCGCCGCCGCGGGACCGGCGATGAAGCTGGCGGCGTCGAGCACCTTCACGCCCGCAAGAACCGATTCGCCGGCCATCACACGAACGCCCCGAGACCGGTGACGGCGCGCCCGACGATCAACGTCTGGATCTCACGCGTGCCCTCGTAGGAATAGATCGCCTCGGCATCGGCGACGAAGCGGCCGACGTTGTAGTCGAGCACGATGCCGTTGCCGCCCAGCAACTCGCGCGCCCAGCCCACGGTCTCGCGCATGCGCACCGTGCAGTAGGCCTTGGCCAGCGCCGAGTGCTCATCCTTGAAAACGCCCGCGTCCTGGAGCTGGGCCAAGCGGACCATCATCCCGAACGACCCGGTGGCGTTGCCGAGCATCTTGACCAGCAGGTCCTGGACGAGCTGGAACTTGCCGATCGGGCGCCCGAACTGTTCGCGCTCGGTCGCGTAGCCGAGCGCGATCTCGTAGGCGGCGAGCATGATCCCGACCGCCTCCCAGGCAACGCCGCTGCGGGTCTGGCGCAGGATCTTGGCGGTGTCCTTGAACGAATCCGCGTGCGCCAGCCGGTTAGCCTCCGGCACGCGGCAGTCGTCGAGCACGATGTCGGCGTTCTGCACGATCCGCAGCGCCATCTTGCGCTCGATCTTGCTGGCGTGAAAGCCTGGCGTGCCCTTCTCGACGATGAAGCCCAACACCCTGTCCGTGTCGACGTCACGGGCCCAGATGACCACCAGGTCGGCGAACGTCGCGTTGCCGATCCAGCGCTTGGCGCCGTTGAGGATCCACTCGTCGCCGTCGCGGCGCGCGGTCGTCTGCAGGCCGCCGGCGACGTCCGAGCCACCGTGCGGCTCGGTCAAGCCGAACGCGCCGACCTTCTCGAAGCCACTCATCGCCGGCAGCCAGCGGCGCTGCTGCTCAGCGTCCCCGCAGGCCAGCACCGTGCCCATGGCCAGGCCGGTGTGCACACCGAAGAAGGTGGCGATCGAGGCATCCGCGTGCGTGAGCTCGAGCGCGATGATCCCCTTCAGAAGATTGCTCGGCTCAGGGTCCCCGGAGTCCGGGTCGGCCCAGGTGTTCAGCCCGAGGTTGGCGAAGCCCGGGATGAGCTGGAACGGGAATGCGTCACGCGCCCAGTGGTCGGTCACGATCGGCGCGACCTCGCTGCGCAGGAACTCGCGCAGCCGCTCGACCGTCTCGCGTTCGCCAGGGGCGAGCAGGTCCTCGTACGCGTAGAAGTCTCCAGGAAGCAGTCCCGGGCCCAGATACGGCCCTGGGATGTGCGGCAGTGTCGCGGTGATGCTCATACGCTGAGGGTCGAAGGTCCAGCGCTGCTCTGGATCCGTCAGGTGCCCGGTCGACGCCCCAGTTCGCGCCTAGGCTGAGCTGGTCCCGGCGGAGGGCGGCTCGCGCAGCACCGCGTCGAGCTTCCGGCGCGAGTCGATGTTGAGCTTGCTGTAGACCTTGCGGAGGTGGTATTCGACGGTGCGCGGGCTGATGAACAGGCGTGCGCCGATCTCCGGGTTGGACAGGCCGTCGCGGGCGAGGCCGGCGACTTGGGCCTCCTGCGGGGTGAGCTCCGCGTGCGGTTCGAAGTGGCGTTTGCGCACGCGCTCGCCGGTGGCCGCGAGCTCGCGTTCCGCGCGTGCGGCGAAGGCTTGGGTACCCATCGCCGTGAACCGCGCGTGGGCCGTGCGCAGATGCTCACGGGCGGCGAGGCGGTCGCCCTCGCGCCGCTGCCATTCGCCGTAGAGGAGGTGCGTGCGGGCGAGTTGGAAGCGCATGCCGGTGCGCTGGAGCCGGGCGATCGCTTCCCTGTAGAGGCGTTCGGCGTCCTCGCCGTCGCTGAGCAGAGCGCGCGAGCGCGCCTCGACCCCGAGCGCCCAGTTGCTCCCGCTCGGGCGAGTGCTCTGCACGAGCCGCTCGAGAGCGCGTGTGGCGAGCGCGCGCTCTCCCGAGCGGACCGCCGCCTCGATCAGCTCCAGCGCGGCGCGTGGCGAGCCGAGCTCGGAGAGCGCGGGAACGTCGGCGGCTTCGCGGACTGTCGCGAGCGCGGCGTCGTAGCGGCCGAGCCCGTTGTAGAGGACCGCGCCGGCCTGCTGGGCCATCGCCAGGACAATGCCCTCGCCGCGCGCGAAAGCGGCTTCGGTCGCGGCGTCGACCAGCGCCTCCAGCTCGGCTTCGTGACCCCGCAACGCGGCGATCCAGAGCGCGACGGCGTGGTAGGTGGGGATGCCCGTCGCCTCTGTGCTCGCTCGCATCTCGTCGAGCAGCAACGCGGCCGCGGTGACGTCGCCGGAGATGGCCTGGATGTAGCTGAGCGTGCTGAGCACGAGCGGCAACGTGGTCAGCGCTCCGGCGGCCCGGGCGCGCTCGAGCTCACGCGTCGCGAGCAGTCTCCAGGTCTCCTCGTCCCACACGTCTGCACACGCGAGGGCCAGCCAGTGCGCGTTCTGCGCGGGCTGGGCGGGCTCGTCGCGGAACGCGCGCAGCGCTCGCTGGAGGATCGGGGTACCCGCCGCGAACCCGTCGCTGCAAAGGGTCGCCATCCCTTCAAGCAGCAGATCTGCGGGTGTCGGCGATGCTGGTGGCGGTGCGGCGAGCGCGGCGCGGCTGACCTCCAGCACGCCGGCGCCGGTGGCGAGCGGGCCGGCGAAGCGCGCTGCCGCGAGCGCTTCGAGGTAGATCTCGCGCGCGAGCCGCGGGTCGAACGGCTCCAGTTCGCGCGCCGCGTCGAGCAGCAGCGTCGGCCCGTCGCCGCCCCGCCGGGCGGCGCACCCGATCTGGGCGTGCAGCAGCCGCGCTCGCGCGCGCTGGTGCGCGTCGAGTGCGGTGGCCTCGCCCAGCAGGGTCAGTGCTTGGTCGAGCGCGCCGGCTTCGTATGACGCTTGCGCCGCAGCAAGCGCGCGCCGCGCGCGCTCGGATGGATCGACGGTCAACGCGACCGCCCGCTCCAAGAACGCTGCCGCCGCCGCGAGCCCGCCGCGAGCCTGTGCGCGGCCGGCGCTGCGTTCGAGTTGGGCGGCGACTGCGTCGTCCGGGCCGTCCGCGGCCTGCGCCTGGTGCCACGCGCGCCAGTCGGGATCAGTCGCCGGGTCGGTCGCCGCCGCCAGCGCCCGGTGCGCCTCGCGTCGCTCGACCGGTGACGCCGCGCCATAGACGGCCGAGCGCACGAGCGGGTTGCGGAAGCGCACGCCGGTGGCGATCTCCAAGAACTCCGCGTGCTCGGCCGGCGCCAGCGAGGAGCCGTTGATCGCGAGTTGGGCGGCCGCGCGCAACACGCGCGCCGGATCGCCCGCCGGCTCCGCGGCCGCGAGCAGCACGAGCCGTCGCGTGTCCGCCGGCAGGGTGTCGAGCCGGCGCGCGAACTCCTCCTCGAGCCGGCCCGCGAGCAATGGCGCCGGCAGGCCGAACCCGCCCGCCAGTTGCGCCGGCGTGAGCCCGCGCGACAGTTCGAGCAACGCCAGCGGGTTCCCGCCGGTCTCGGCCACCATGCGGGCGCCGACGCGCGCATCCAGCGTGCCCGGGACCACCGACCGCAGCAGCTCGCGCGCATCGGTCCCGTGCAGTCCCTTGACGACCAGATCCGGCAGTCCCCGCAACGCTTGGCCGGGCTCGCGCGCCGCGAACAGCATCAACACCGGCTCGGCCAGCAGCCGCCGGGCCACCAAGCCGAGCGCCTGCGCGGAGGCGTGATCCAGCCACTGCGCGTCGTCGACGACGCATACCAGCGGGCCTTCGGCCGCTACGTCGGCGAGCAGGCCCAACACGGCCAGGCCCACGAACAGCCGATCCGGCATCGTCCCCTCGCTCTGTCCGAACGTGGTGGCCAGCGCGGTGCGCTGGGGGCCGGGGAGCCGGTCAAGCCGATCGAGCAGCGGCGCGCAGAGCTGATGCAGGCACGCGAAAGGAAGCTGCATCTCGGACTCCACCCCGGCCGCGCGCAGGATCCGCAGGCCCCCAGCCGAGGCGGCTGCGTACTCCAGCAGCGCCGTCTTCCCGATCCCCCGCTCGCCCAGCAAGACAAGCACGCTGCTGTCTCCCGCGCGCACGGCGCGCAGGCGCTGATCGAGCAACTCACGCTCGCGCCCGCGCCCGACCAGCGCCCGGGGAGCGAGGCGAGCCACGAACGAAACCGTGTGCTCACTGCCGGTCATCGGGCTCCATGCGCAGCGGCCTGGCCCCGATCCCGGTGATCACCGGCAGCGCCGACGAACCGCGACTTCATCGCAGCGACGCTATGAAGGGATGACGCCGCGATCACCGCGCTCGCGAACAGCGGCGGCTGTCCCTTCGAACGGACGGCTCCTGCAGTCCGCGTCAGACGTCGCTGTCGGCGATCCGATCCATGATTGCGGCGCCGGCCAACAAGGTCTGTTGCTCGTCGGCGTCGAGTAGCGTCCGGACCGCCTGTTCGAGCCAGGTCGTCCGGGCGGCCGGGATGGCCAGCGTCAGCGACCGGCCCTCGCGCGTCGCACTGAGCAGCGTCTTGCGGCCATCGTTCGGGTCCTGGTCGGCCGTGATGAGGCCGTCGGCGCGGAGCCGCGCAACCGTCTCGGCCATCGACTGACGCCGTACGTGCTCGGCCTGCGCCAGCGCGCTGGTCGTCGTCGGCCCCTCCCTGACGATCCGCGCCAGGGTCGTGATCTGCGACCAGGTCAACGACATGTCGGTCGGCGCGGACTCCGCCCGGAGCCGGGCCCGCAGCCGCGTCATCGCCGTCATCAATGCGGTGGCCGTCTCGGCTTCCGTCACTGGTTCGGCGCTCATGGGCTCCATTGTAGATGTAGGCAGGCTGCCTGCTATTACTTGACAGGTAGCCTGCGTAACTCGACCCCCGGGGAAGCACTTGGACGCATCGACCGACGCCACCAGCAGCATCCGTGCATCCGTGCATCGCGAGGCGACCGCCATGGAGGCCCGGCCGTTTGGGCCACGCTTCGTCGCGCCACTGTTCATGGGCTCGGCGCTGAACCCGATCAACAGCTCAGTCATCGCGACCGCCCTCGTGTCGATCGCGGCCGCCATGCACGTGTCGGTGGGCATGACTTCGATCCTGATCTCCAGCCTGTACCTGACCAGCGCCATCGCCCAGCCCACCGCCGGACGGCTCTCGGAGGAGTTCGGCCCGCGGCGCGTGTTCCTGGGCGGCATCACGATCGTGCTGCTGGGCGGGATCGTCGGCGGCTTCGCCCACAACATGGCGACCCTGGTCGTCGCTCGCGTCCTGATCGGCCTCGGCACGTCGGCCGGGTACCCGTCGGCGATGCTGCTGATCCGCCGGCGCGCCGCCACGGTCGGCCTGGTGTCCCCGCCGGTCACCGTCCTGGGCGGCCTGGCGATCGCCGGCGCCGCGACCGTCGCGATCGGCCCCACCATCGGCGGCCTGCTCGTGGGCTGGTTCGACTGGCGGGCCGCGTTCCTGATCAACGTCCCGATCGCCTGCGCCACGTTCGTCATGGCCATGCTCTGGGTGGCGACGGATCACGACCAGTTGCGCGGGCGCTCGTCGCGCGAGGTCGTCACGCGCATCGACCTGGCCGGCGTGGTGGGCTTTGGCAGCGCGATGACCGCGCTGCTCGTCTTCCTGCTCTCGCTGCCCGACGCCGACTGGATCGCGCTCGCCACCTCAGCCGCCGCGTGGCTCGCGCTCGTCGCGTGGGAGCTGCGGGCCACCAACCCCTTCCTCGACGTTCGCCTGTTGGCCTCGAACCTGCCGCTGACCCGCACCTACATCCGCTCCGGGCTCACGCTGCTCGGCATCTACGTGATCCTGTACGGGCTCACCCAATGGATCGAGGCCGCCCAGGGCCTCTCCGCCTACCAGGCCGGCCTGCTCCTGATCCCGATGGGCACCCTGTCGGCCGTCGCAGCTCGCGTCGTCTCGCGCCGCAACACGATCCGAACGCCGCTGATCATCTCCGCCGTCCTGTCGTTGACCGGGGCCGTCGCCACCTTGTTCCTGACCACCGACAGCCCGATCGTCGCGATCATCGCGGTCACCGGGCTGTTCGGCCTGATGTCCGGGTCCAGCAACGTCACCAACCAGACGGCGCTGTACAGAGAGGCACCCGCCGAGACGGTCGGCACCGCCTCCGGGCTGCTGCGGACCTTCGGCTACGTCGGCTCGATCGCGGCGGCCACCATCACCGGCGTCGCGTTCCGCACCCACGTCGACGACGCGGGGCTGCACCACGTCTCATGGATTCTGATCGCCATCAGCGTCGTGGTCCTCGTGATGACGGTCTTCGATCGCCAGCTGACCCGCGCCGATCGATCCCACCCCGACTGAGCCGCCTGGCGACCGGCCGTCAAACAGGACGTGCCGTTCCGGCTCGACCGCGAAGAGTCATACTTCCGGCATGCCGGTGCCAGCACCGGAATACGAGTTGGGCCAGTTCTTCGAGTTCTCGCCCGACCTGTTTTGCATCGCCGGCTTCGACGGCTACTACAAGCTGGTCAACGCGTCGTTCGAGCGCGTGCTGGGCTATTCGCGGGAGGAGCTCCTGTCGCGGCCGTTCGTCGAGTTCGTCCATCCGGATGATGTGGAGCGCTTGCGCGGCGCACTCACCCATCTCGCCACCGGCGAGAACGTCATCGGAGTCGAATTCCACACGAGGACGACGCGGCCGTCACCGTCGTCGCGAGCTGGGGCGAGATCGCCTCGAAGGTTCCGACCGGCACTCCGCTGGCGCTGGATGAGATCAGCTTGGCCCCGAGGGTGTTGCGTACGGGACGGCCCGCGCGCAAGGACCACGACGACGAGGACGCGGCCGGCAGAGTCGGGACGACGGGGAGCGCGGCAGGCGCCCGCTCGGCGGCCGGCACGCCGATCGTCGTCGACGGTGAGGTCTGGGGCGTGATGATCGCCACCTCAGTCGAGCCGCTGCCGGAGGACATCGAGTGGCGAATCGGGGAGTTCACCGAGCTGATGGCCACCGCGATCGCGAACATCGACGCCCGTGCGAAGCTCACCGCGTCGCGGACGCGGATCGTGGCCGCGGCCGACGAGGAACGGCGGCGGGTCGTGCGCGACTTGCACGACGGGGCGCAACAACGCCTCGTCCACACGGTGATCACGCTCAAGTTGGCCCAAGGCGCGCTCCGACCCGACGACGGAAACGCTGCGTCGCTCGTGGCTGAGGCGCTTGAGCACGCGCAGCACGCCACCGACGAGCTGCGCGACCTCGCCCACGGGATCCTCCCGGCGGCGCTGGCTCGGGGCGGGCTGGGCGCGGGCGTCGAGGCGCTTGCCTCGCGGATGCCGGTGCCGGTGACGCTCGAGATCCCCACCGAGCGCCTGCCCGGCACGATCGAAGCGACCGCGTACTTCGTCATCGCCGAAGCGCTCACCAACGTCGCCAAGCACGCCCGCGCCGCGAGCGCCGCGGTCGCCGCGTGGGTCGAGGACGCGACGCTCCGCGTCGAGGTACGGGACGACGGCGTCGGCGGAGCCCGCGCGGAGGGAGCTGGACTTCAGGGCCTGCGGGACCGGCTGGAAGCGCTCGATGGGCGACTCCAGGTCGAGTGCCCGGTGGACGGAGGGACGCTGGTTGCGGCGGCCATCCCGATCCTGACAAGCGCTGTCGAGGCGTAGTGCGCCAATGAACAGCAGCGCCGCATGCTCGACGTGCCGTGACGCAGCTCGCGCAGCGCCCGGCGCGGTGCGGTGGGGGCCCTGCTCGCCGGCCAGCCATGCGCGGCTGGCCGGCGCTACGGGCGCTCAGGCGGTGCCGCCGAACCCGGCCTGGACGCCGCCGCGTGGGATCGCCGTGCTACGCGCTGCCTTGCGCACGTGGGCCGCGTTCAGGGCCTGATGGCGGGCGGGCTTGTGTGTCGCACGCTTGGGGCTGGCGGCCCTTCGCGCGCGATCCTGCAGGACGGGCGTCTGCACCGGCACCTGTTCAGGCGTGGCGACCGGCGCCGGCGTGTCGATCGGCGCCGGCGTGTCGTTCGGCGCCGGCGCGGTTGGCTCGACGGACGGAGCCGCGGGCGGCTGGACGAACGGAGCGGGCGCGGGGATGGCGACCGGGCCGCCGGCCTCGTCGTCGGAGTCGGTGCCGGCCAGCGCGGTACCCGCGAGGACGGCGATCGTGAGCGCCGCGAGGGGCGCGACCGCGAGAGTGCGGAGCTTCATGTGTGTCCTTCCGGAGGGGGCATGGAAACAGACCCGCGCAGAGCGCTGACGCCGTCCAGCTCGGCCGCCGCCCACTCGTAGAGCGACATCAGCGGGCCGGTGAGGCTCCAGCCGAGCGGCGTCAGCGAGTACTCGACGCGCACCGGCACGTCGGCGTACGCGCGACGGGCGACGAGCCCGTCGCGCTGCAGGCTGCGCAGGGTCTGGGTGAGCGTCTTCTTCGAGATCTCGCCGACCTCGTAGAAGAGCTCGCTGTACCGGCGCGTCCCGCTGGCCAGCAGATAGAGCACGTCGATGCTCCAGCGCCCCGAGACGAGCCCGAGCACGGCGCGAGTCGCCTCGATCATCTCGTAGTCGGAGACATCGGCGTTTGCGAGTGAGGTGCAGGTCATGACGCCGAGCGTCGCTCCGCTCGCGGTCCGGACAACACGGCTCGTCGATCGGCCGATCGCGCGATGCGATTGCTTGCCGGTGGGCGCGCCCGGAAGGTCAGAGGCGTGTTCAGCTTCTTCCGCGACGCCCTCGCCACCGCACGGGGCAGCGCGCCCACGCCGTTCATGGTCTTCTTTGTGTACGTCTGGGCCGTGTGGGTGCTGAAAGCCCTGGCCGCGCGGCGCTACCGGCCGTTCGCCGGGGAGGCTCCCCCGCTGTCGGTGACCGTGCTGGTGCCCGTCTTCCGCGAGCCGGAGGCCGTCTTCCGGCGTTCGCTGGCGAGCGTGGTGGCGGAGAACCCGTTCGAGCTGATCGCGATCGTCGACGGCGGCGATCCGGCGGTCGCGGCGGTGGCCGCGGAGTACTGCACGCGCGTGCTGCGGATCTCGAAGGCCGGCAAGCGCGCGGCGATGGCCGCCGGGCTCGCGGCCGCGTGCTCGTCGACCGAGGTCGTCGTCGTCCTCGACTCAGACACGGTCTGGGCGCCCGGAACGTTGCGCGAGCTGCTTCGGCCGTTCGCGGACCCGCGCGTGGGCGGCGTCACGCCGCGCCAAGCGATCTTCGACGTCGGCGACGACCCGGTCCGGCGGCTGGCCGACTGGATCGAGGATCTCCGCTACCTCGTCACGGTCCCCGCGCAATCGGTGTTCGGGCAGGTCGGGTGCCTGGCCGGACGGACGATCGCGTACCGCCGGAGCGCCTTTGAGCCGGCGGTCATGACGCTGGTGCGTCAGACCGTGTTCGGGATGCCGCTGAGCGTCGGTGACGACCGCGTCCTGACGAACGAGCTGCTGCGGAGCGGTTGGCGGACCGTCTACCAGTCGACTGCGCTGGTCTGGACCGACGCGCCGGGCGACTGGCGGACCTTCTGGCGCCAGCAACTGCGCTGGGGGCGCTCGAGCCAGCGCGAGACCGTGCTGAGCCTGCGCTGGCTGTGGAAGCGGCCGGTCGCAGGCGCGACGTTCGCCACCGACATCCTCACCCCGTTCGCCCTGTACGCGGTCGTGGCCTTGGGGATCGCCCACGTCATGTCCGGCGGCGGAGGGCGCCACGGGCAGGCGTTGGGGGTCGAGCTGCTGCTCGCCTTCGCGGGGATGGTCGTGAGCATCGGCGTCCGCCAGATCCCGCACTTGCGCCGGCGCCCGCGCGATGTGCTGCGGCTGCCGCTGTTCGCGCTGCAGCTGACGTTCGTGATGGTGCCGATCCGGATCCTGGCGTTCGCCACCATGCTCCACCAGTCCTGGTCCACGCGGGTGCTCGAGCCCGCCTACGAGCTGCCGCATGAAGCCGTTCTGGCTGAACCTGGTCACCTCTAGCGCGACGCTGATCCTGCTCGTCGCGCTCGCGCTGCCGGCGCGCTCGGTGGTTCTCGCCGCGCGCGAAGAGCACACCGTGGAGGTGGCGGCCGAGTCCCCCTGGCCCCGCCCGGCGCGCGATCCGCGGCGCGTGTTCGGCGTCTATGTCGACCCATGGCAGGTCGACGACTGGGCCCGCAGCGTCGGCGAGGCGCCGCAGCTCGTGGCGAAGTTCGAGGCGTTCTCGAGCGGGCGTGCGATCGATCCGTGGCTCGCTCAGTCGGCCCGGATCGGCGTGCGGCGGCTCTTGGTGTCGTGGGAGCCGTGGCGGCCGGTGCCCGCGTCTTGGGGCACCGCGCTGCAGGCCCGCCCGCAGCCGGGCCTGACGAACATCGAGATCGCCCGCGGATCCCAGGACCGCTACATGCTGCGGTTCGCCCGATCGCTGGCCTCGTTCCGCGGGGTCGTCTACCTGCGCTTCGCCCACGAGATGAACGGCTACTGGTATCCCTGGAGCCGCGGACCGCGGGCGTACGTCTACGCCTGGCGGCGGATGGTGCGGGTGTTCGAGGCGGCGGGTGCGTCGAACGTCCGCTTCGTGTGGTCGGTGAATCCGAACCTCTACGAGGACGTTCGCACGTGGAGAGGAGGGCTGCGCGCGTATTGGCCGGGCCGCCGCTACGTGGACGCGGTGGGGTCCACGATGATCGACTTCGGTGGCGTCAAGTCGTATCCGGTGGCGCGGTTCGTCCCGCGGCTGCGGTGGCTTAGGGCCGCGTTCGGGAAGCCGGTCATCCTGACCGAGGTCAACACCGCCTACGCGGGGCGGGTCCAGTGGCTGCACTCCCTGCGCGCGATGCTCGCGGAGCTGCCGTGGATCTCGGTCGTCACGTGGTCGCAGCTCCCCAGCCGCGGCAAGGTGCACCAGGCGGGCACGGGCGTACTCGATTGGGACGTGCGCTCTGACCCGTCTTCCGGGTCACTGCTCGCTTCGATCATTCGCGACGGCCAACGTCGAACACGCGGGGGGTGCGGCGCCGCATGCTGATTCGTGTCCTTCCCGCGCTGATGCTGTCCCTGCTGCTGGCCGCCGGTGCGTGGGCGATCAGCCCGCGCGACCAGGGGTCCCCGCTGCTTCCCGACCTCGAGCAGGAGGCGCCGTCGCAGCTCGTGATCACCCGCGCCGGCGGTGAGTACCGGCTCGGATTCCGCTCCGCGGTGCGTAACGTGGGCGCCGGCCCTTTGATCATCTCCGGCCATCGGAGCGAGCGATCGATCGACGAGATGGTCGCTGACCAGGTGATCACCGAGGCCGGTGCGCCCAATGCTGTCGTCAACGACGTCGGTTCGCTGCGCTACGTCGTCTCGCCCGATCACCGGCACTGGCACCTGCTCGCGTTCCAGCGCTACGCGCTCACCACGGTGGGCGGCAAGGTCGTCGTGCGCGATCGCAAGACCGGGTTCTGCCTCGGTGACCGCTACGCGGCGACGTCGAGCCCCGAGGGGAAGCGCTACACCTCGCGCTGCGGACTCGGACAGCCGGCGCGGCTCGGGATCGAGGAGGGGATCTCGCCCGGCTACGGGGACGCGTACGACGCGAACCTCGAGGGCCAGTACCTGCCGCTGACCGGCCTGCCGAACGGCAGGTACGTGCTCGTGCACCGGGTCAACGGCGACGGCCGCCTGCACGAGTTGCGCGCCGACAACGACGCTGCGTCGGTGCTGCTGTCGCTGCGTTGGCGCGACGGTGTACCGCGCGTCAACGTGCTCGCCGTGTGCGCGTTCAGCGCTCGTTGCCGATGATGCCGCGGTGGCACGGCGCCGAGCGGGTCAGCCGACGAGCTCGTAACCGAAGTCGGTTGCGTGGACGTGCGCGGCGAGCGTCGTGAGTGCGCTACGGAGAATGCGCGAGACGTGAACCTGGGAGTAGCCGACGCGGCGGGCGATCTCGGACTGGCGCAGCCCGGCGTCGAAGCGCAGGCGCAGCACCTCGCGGGCAAGGGGGGCGAGCGGCGCGAGCAGCCAGTCGAACACCGCGAGCCCCTCGACCTCGTCGTAGCCATGGTCGGCCTCGGTGACGAACTCGGCGACCGCCGGCAGCTCGTCGCTGACCTGGGCCTCGAGTGACATCGCCCAGTGGGCGTGGCCGACGCGCAGGGCCTCGACGATCTCGCTGCGCGGACGGTCCAGATGGGTGGCGAAATCGGCGGCGGTCGGTTCGCGACCGAGCCCGGCGGTCAACCGCTCTCGGGCACGCTCGATCGCGAACGCGAGCTCGGCCAGCTCGCGCGGCGGGCGGACGGCCCAGGTGCGATCGCGGAAGTAGCGGCGCAGCTCGCCGAGGATCGTCGGTGCGGCGTAGGTCGAGAAGGCGAAGCCGCGGTTCGGGTCCCAGCGGTCGGTCGCCTTGACGAGGCCGAGCGAGGCGACCTGGATCAGATCGTCGAGCGGTTCAGGCGAGTGGCGGTAGCGCAGCGCGAGCTTGCGTGCGAGGGGCAGATAGCGCTCGATCAGGGCCTCGCGGGCCTGTGCGTCGCCTGCACGCTGGCGCTCGCTCAATTCCCTGTCGTCACAACGAGTATGCATGCCACCGACTCTTGGGCCGCGGCGGAGCGCGCCCGGGCTCGCCGCGGTGCCCAAGGGGCGCGCGACGCCCCAGGAGCCGGCAGGTCACGGCGAACGATTCACGCCATGACGCAGACCCTCTCAGTCCTGGCCGCCACGCTCGCCGCGCTCGCGCTCTCCTCCGCGCCTGCCCTGGCCGGCGAGAACGACGACGATGACGACGACACCGCGACACAGGTCGCCCCTGCCGGCACGGCGGTCCCCAGCGGCGGCGTCGCCACCGGGCTCGGCGGGACCGCCGACGACGGCAACTCCCCCCTGCTCGTCGGCGGATTGCTCCTGACCGGCGCCGGCGGCCTGCTCGCGTTCAAGCGCCGCCTGTCATGAAACCCGTGATCGCCGTCGCCGCCGTTCTGGCGGTCACGGGATGCGGTTCGACCCGCGCCGTCCAGGCGCCGGAGTCGCACCCGCCGGTCGCCACCGTGACGGTCGCCACGCTGCCGCCGGCGCCGTCGAAGCCGGCCTCGGTGCCGGTGCCGGTGCGGGTCGTGATCCCGGCGATCGGCGTCGATGCGCCGCTGATCCGCCTCGGGCTCGACGCCGATGGCGCGCTCGAGGTCCCTCAGCGCTTCGACCAGGCCGGCTGGTGGACGGGCGGTTCGCGCCCCGGTGAGCGTGGGCCGGCCGTGATCGCGGGACACGTCGATTCAAGGACCGGCCCGGCCGTCTTCTACCGGCTCGGAAAGCTCCGCCGCGGCGACCGGATCGTCATTCGAGGCCGCGACGGCACCAGCGTCACGTTCCGCGTCAAGCGCAGCGAGCAGGTCCGGAAGGACCACTTCCCCACCCAGCGGGTGTACGGGGCGACGGAACGGCCCGAGCTGCGGCTCATCACCTGCAGCGGGACGTTCGACCGCTCCAGCGGTCACTACGTCGACAACACCGTCGTCTACGCCGTCTGATGCGGGTTCGTCGTCGCGTCTCGCCCGATCGGCGACTCGGATCGGATCGCCGCCGGGCACGACGGACGATCCCGACCATGGTCAAGCTCATTCCCCTCATGGGCGCCGCGGCCCTGATCGCCGCGGCGCCCGCGCTCGCCACTGAAGGACCGCCGCCGGCGGCGGGTCCGCCGCTGCCGGACATGCTGCACCCGGTCGCCATCCCGCAGACGATCCCGCCGGCGATCCGGACTGCGCGGCGCGTGCTCGCCGCACAGGTGACGCCGCGACGGATCAGCGTGGGCCATCGCAGCCGGCTGCGGGTCGCCCTCTCAGAGCCCGGGAAGGTGCGCATCGTCGTCTGGCGGATGGTGCACGGGCACCCGCATCACGTCTGGGGCCGCACCGTCAGCGCCCCGCTCTCCGGGCGCATCCTGCGCCTTCCCGCCCACCTGCGAGCTGGGCGCTATCGCGTCACCGCGATCGCCCTCGACGACCAGGGCCGCCGCGCGCACACCGTGCGGCGGACGCTCATCGTCGCGCGGCGGTAGTGGCGGACCTGGCATCGCAACCACACGAACCCCAAAGGAGCACTGTTGTCTCGTATCACCTCCCTGGCCGCGGTCGTCGCCGCGGCATCGCTGATCGCCGTCGCGCCGGCGTCGGCGGCGCAGATGCCGAGCCCGAAGGCGCACGCCTCCGGCGACCCCGTGACCGTGATCCCCTCGCTGATCCAGACCCGGCTCACGCGGGTGGACAATGCCGTCGGCCGGCTCACCGACTACGTCGACGACAACGACGCGCCCGGCGTCGACCGCACCGGCAAGGTCATCCGCCGCCAGCTCGCCGCGGCCTGGCGCGGCGCGGTCTACTACATCAAGAACCCACCGCCTCCGGTTGCCGAGGACGCGCAGGTCGGCGACGACGCGCCCGTGGTCGCCGACCAGTTCACGGCGTCGTTTGCGGTGATGGAGAGCTACCACGCGGTCGCGGCGACGATCGGCGAGCTCGTTGACGGAGCCCGGGTCCCGATCCTCGACTCGATGAGCAAGACGCTCTTCTGGACGCTCGACGCGCGTGACAAGGCGATCGGCACCGCGCACACGCTCGACACGCCGCCCGACCCCGAGGGTGAGGGCGGCGAGGACGCCGTGTCGTTCGCCACGGTGATGCCGGGAGTGCTCCCGCAGCTGGACGACGAGAACCAGCAGATCCGCGGCCTGCAGACCGATGCCACCGACCTGCGGCCGGGCGGCAAGTCGCTGCTGGCGCTCGCGCTGGCGCAGAACGCGCACACGGCCCAGACGATCAACACGTACTGGCCGCCGGTCATCGACGACTGACACCCGTTCGCGGCCCGGGCACCCGTCCCGGGCCGCGTCGGTCTTGCCCATGCTCGCTGACCTGGTCGACGACTTCCTCGTGGACGCGCCACGCGAGCTGCGCGCTCCGCTCGCGCACGTCCTCGCGTCCGACCTGGCGTTGCGCGACGTCGCTGAGATCGACGCGGCGGACGTTCGCGAGCTCGTCGAGCATCTGCGCTCGGCCGGCCTGTCGCGCGAGCGCGCGGACGCTGTCGTCGACGCGCTGCGGCTCGTGTTCGCGTTCGCCGTGGCTCGCGGGCTCGTGCGCTCGAGCCCGCTGATCGGGATCGCTTCGGCACCCTCTTCCTCCCCTTCGCCGACCACGGTGATCGTCGCGCTCGGCGAGCACCTCGTGACCTGGACGGTGCGCGCGGTCGTCGCCGGATTCGTGCTCGCGGCGATCGGGCTCGTCGTTGCCCTGGCCTGACTGGCAGCGAAGGCTCGCGGGCACCGCGGCGTGCACGCTCCCGGGGCTCTACGTGCGTCTCGACGGCCCCGCGCCGGTGGCGGTACAGCTCGCCGCCTACGGCGCGGCGGTCGTTGCAGCGGCGTTCCTTTTGGCATGGGCGTGCGAGGCGGCGCAGGTCGACGTCGCGCGCGGGCTCGTCGTGGCCGTGGTCGCGTTCGTCGCGATCCTGCCCGAGTACCTCGTCGAGCTGCACTTCGCGTTCACCGGGCAGGCGGAGTACGTGGCGGCGAACCTGACCGGGGCGAGCCGGTTGCTCTTGGGCTGCGCGGTAGCGCTGCCGGCCGTGGTCGCCCTGCTGCCACGACGGCGGGTCGGGCGGATCTCGGTGGAGCCACCGCAGCGGCTCGAGCTCGGCGTGCTGCTCGCCGGGTCCTTGTGGTCGATGCGTGGCGTCGCGTCCGGGGTTCTGACGCTGCTGGATGCGTTGGTCTTGGTCGGGCTCTACGCGGTCTACCTGCGCGGTGCTTTGAGGAGCGGCGGCTCGGCTGCGGAGCCGGAGGGCGTCGCGGCGGCGCTGGCCGCGCTGCCGCGCGCGCAGCGGCAGCGCTGGGCGGTGCGGCTGATGGCCTTCTCGGCGGGTGTGATCCTGCTGACCGCGGTGCCGTTCGGAAACGCCGTGCTGGCCGCGGGGACCGCGGTCGGGATCAGCCCGTTCCTGCTGCTGCAATGGATCGTTCCCGTGGCGACGGAGGCGCCGGAGCTGGTCGTCGCGTTCGTGCTGTTGGCACACGGTCGCGGCGGACAAAGCGTGGCGGTGCTGCTGGCCGGAGCGGTGTCTCAATACACGCTCGCCCTGGGCAGCCTGCCGCTGGTGTACCGGGTGGGCGCGGGCATCGGTCCGCTGCCAATGGCGGGGCGCGAGCGGGTCGAGCTGTTCCTGACGGCCGGCGTCGCGCTCTACGCGATCGCGGCGCTGGTCGCACTGCGGCTGAGCCGTGGCGACTCGTCGATCATGCTGGTGCTATTCACCGGCCAGCTGCTGGTGCCGACGGTGCTGACGCGCGTGCTGTTCGCGATCGCGTTCTGGGCGGTGGCGATCGACGTGCTGATCGCAGAGCGGCGGGCACTGCTCGCGCTAG
The DNA here is from genome assembly GCF_027587205.1 of Solirubrobacter ginsenosidimutans. The sequence continues at coordinate 392,839 of NZ_JAPDOD010000003.1, read as the reverse complement.
TGCCGCGGTCAGGGTCGCGCCGTAGCCGACACGACCGTTCGCGTGGACGGTCACCAGCTGCAGCCGCGGATAGCCGGTCCCCGCCGTCGTGACGTAGACGGGCTGGACGTAGACGAGCGCGTCGCCGATCGGGACGAGTTTCGGCGCCCCGAGCACGGCGCGGTTGATCGAGGCCCGGCCGAGGTCGGTCGATTCGCGGTTGAGCAACTGGAGCGACTCGTCGACGCCGGCGGTGGCGAGGATCTGCCGTGTCGCCTGTGTGGGACCGGTCGCGGGGTCGTCCCTCGGGAAGGTGAGGAGCGTGAGGCCATCGCGCGAGCCGGCGAGGTAGCCGACGAGGTTCTCGCGGCCCCGCGGGGTGAACGCGGCGGTCAGTTGGAGGTGGGGTTGCGTCTCTCCCGGGAGGCGGGTCAGCAGGTAGGTGGGACGCCCGAGCGCTTGCCGGTTATCGTCCGGGAAGTGGAGGTGGACGGCCTCCTCGACCGGACCGGCCAGTTGGCGGGCGCGGTTCCAGGCGTCGGCGCCGTTCCAGAACGCCGTGGCCTCGGTGGCGTGGTGGGTCTCGAGGACCCGTGCCTGGGCGCGGAAGAGGCGGCCCGGGTAGTGGTCGTTCGAGATCGCCGGGGCGAACAGGGTGGGGAACGTCTTGCGCCAGGCGGCGAGGATCGGATCACCCGGATCCTGCGCGTGCAGGGTCGTGCGGCCGTCGAACGCGTCGACGACCGCGAGAGCGCTGGCGCGCAGGTAGTTCTTGCCGTCGACCGGCGCCGCGTAGGGGTAGTGGTCGCTGCGCGTGTAGCCATAGAAGCGGAACTGGACGCGGCCGTCGCGGACGACGGTCTGTGGCGTCGGATCCCAGTCCAGGAACGGCGCGAGGGTTCGCGCTCGCTCGCGCGCGTCGCGGTGGATGGCGATCCGCGAGGCCGGCGTGGGCGTGCGCGTGAGCCAGAGGTCGAGGTCGTCGAAGCGGATGGCAAACGCGGCCTTCGTCAGCGCGTTGCCGATCGGGATCCCGCCGCGGCCGTCGTAGTGGTAGCTGGGTTGGTTCGGGCTCGGTTGCTCGACCTCCGCGCGGCGGCTGTTGAGGATCGCGTACGGCGGGTCGAGCGTTGCGCGCTCGCCGAAGTAGATGCGCGGCTGCGTGACCGGGACCGGTTGGAAGCGCGGATAGCGCTCGGGATCGGTCTCGCCGCCGTGAACGGCCGTGACGCCGTACCCGTGTGTGTAGGCGAAGCGGGTGTTGGCCCACGACGCCTGGTCGAGGAGGCCGACGTCGAGCCGTCTTGCGCCGAGCGTCAGCAGACGGTCCCCGTAGCGGTCCACGGTCGTGCTCGCGAAGCTGTAGTAGCCGCCCTGCGCGTGCGTCTCGTCGAGCGCGGCGCGCACGACGCTCCGGTCCCAGAGCGGCACGTTGGCGATCGCCTGCGCGTTGTCGGCGATCGTTTGCTCGGTGAGCCGGCCGGGACCGCTGAGGGTGCGCGTCTTGAGCCCGTCGAGCTGGTAGGCGTGGCGCGTGGCCTGGATCGCCGCCTCGACGTACGGGCGCTCGCGCGCGAGCGGCTGCGGTGAGACCGCGAGTGCTTCCACGAGGCCCGGCAATCCGCCGGCCACCGCCACCGCCACCGCGACGATCAGACCGGGGACGAGCAGCGTGCCCGGGTTCAGCCGCCTGAACGCCGCATACGCGGCGAAGCCGGCGGCGGCAAGCGACAGCACGCACCCGATCTGCAGGAGCGGCCGGCGGACGTGGACGTCGGTATAGGCGGCGCCCGGGACGACCGAACCCCGGTGCGGCAGGGCGAGCGCGAATTCGTCGAGGTGCAGCCGCCACGCGCTCACGAGCAGCCCGAGGGCGGCGAGCGCGAGCAGGTGTCGCTCGGCGCGCTTGAGGTGGCGCTCGAGCGCGTGGGCGACGCCGGTGAGCGCCGCGGTGATCAGGACGGTCTCCAGCAGCCAGCGCGCGGTCTGCTCGTAGAGCGGAAGGTTGAAGACGAAGAAGCCGGCGTCACGATGGAAGACCGGGTCGCGCTGGCCGAAATCCGTGCGGTGCGCCCACAGCGCGAGCTGCTCCCAGTGGGGTTTGTGCACGGCCAAGCCGGCGGCGAGCGCGGCGGCGAGCATCAGCGGTCTTCGCTCGGTCGCTCGTGCAAGGTTCGCCAGCACGAAGCAGGCGGTGCCGAGGCCGGTGAACGCGACCGGGAGGACACGCCAGGCGAGCGCGCTCCAATACACGGATGGCTGCCCGACTTCGCCGAACCACAGTGCGTCCGTGTAGACGCGGGCAACCAGCGTCGCGATCGCACCGAGCAGGCCCAGCGTGCCGACCAACAGCAGGGCGCGCGTACGCGGTGTGCGCCACAGCGATTGAGAGCTCATCGGGGTCGTCCCCTGATCCTGTTGCTCCGCGCGTTGATCCGCAATCTGGTGCGGATCTCGCCGGATCGGCGGAGACGATCGAACACCGTGCCGCCGTGTGGTCCAGTGTGAGAGTGCTCGAACTCGTCCTGCCTGACCGTCGCCGCGTGGCGCTGGCCGGCGAGCTCACGATCGGCCGCTCGCCGCCGAGCGATGTCCTCCTGCTGGACCCGACGGTCTCACGCGTGCACGCGCGCATCCTCGTCGACGGCGGCGCCGCCCGGATTGAGGACGCCGGCTCTTCGTACGGAACCTGGCTGAACGGCCGCCGCGTCGTCGCCGCGACGCCGTTGGTCGCCGGCGCCTCGATCCGGCTCGGCGACAGCGAGTTGCAGGTCGCCCGCGTGCCGCGCGAGAACGAGGCGGGCGCGACCGTCGTCGTCCCCTCCGCGTACACGACGCGCGTCGGCGAGAACCCGCGGTTGCGCAGCGGGTACGCGCTCAAGCGCCTGGCGGCATCCGAGGGGTCGCGGCGGTGGGTGCTCAAGGATCTGCGCTCGGGCGCGTTCGTCCGCTTCTCGAGCGAGGATGCCGCGCTGATCCGGCTGCTCGACGGGTCCCGCTCGCTGGCGGACCTGAGCGCGGAGGCCGTGGAGGGGTTCGGCCCCGACGGGCTGTCGCGGCTCGCGCTGCTGCTCGCCTCGCTCGCCGAGCGCGGGCTGCTCTCCGGGTCGCAGCCCCGTCCCGTCGACCCCGGTGCCACCTCGGCCGGCCGCCGCGCGCTGCTGCGCCGACTGCTCGCGCCGCGCACGTGGTCGTGGCCGGGTGCCGGCCGCCGCTTCGCGCGGCTGTATCGGCCCGCATTGTTCTCCCCGCCGGCGCTCGCCGTGTTCTTCGCTGTCGCGGTCGCCGGATTGGCGTCGTTCGTCGCGCTGGTCGTCGCGCGCTACGGGACGCCGTTCGTCGTGGCGCGCAAAGTCGGGCTGGGCGCGGTCGTCTTCGTGGTCGGAAGATTGGCGATCGCGAGCGTGCACGAGACCGCCCATGGCCTGGTGATGACCCACTTCGGACGGCCGGTGCGCGAGGCGGGGTTCAAGGTCGTCCTCGTCTTTCCGTACCTGTACGTGGACACGTCGGACGCCTGGTTTGAGCCGCGGCGCCGGCGGGTCGCGGTCAGCGCGGCCGGCCCGTGCTCCGATCTGATCCTGGGCGGCGCGTTCTCGCTGGCATGCCTCGCCAGCGCAGCAGGCGCGACGCGCGACGTGTTCTTCCAGCTTGCCTTCGGCGCCTACCTCGGGGCGTTCTTCAACCTCAACCCGATCGCGCCGCGTGACGGCCAGCAGATCGCGACCGACCTGTTGCAGCGCCGGGGGCTGCGTGTGGCGCGGATCGTCTGGCTCGTGCTCGGGACGGCGATCGGGGCCGCGCTCGTCGTTCGCCGGTTCGTCTGAGATGTCCGACGAGCTGCTGCAGCGGCTGCTGGAGGACCCGGCCTTTCGCGCCGCGTATCTCGCCGCGGGCGGCTCACCGCTCGAGTCGCTCGCGACCCGCGAGTCCCGCTCCAGCCTCGCCGGCGTGCTGCTCGGCACAGCCGCCGAAGCGGTCGCTCTGCTCGGCGTCGCCGACGGCGCCGAAGCCGCCACGACCGGCGTGCTGGAGAACCACAACCTCGCGTTTGACGCCGACGGTGTCGCCGACCTGCGCGCGGGACGCATCGACCCGCGCATCGTCAGCGTGCTCGACCACCTGTCAGGGGAGCATCGCCTGACGATCTCGGCGATGCGCTCCGACCACGACCGGCTCACCGCCGGCGGGTCGGTGTCGAACCACGCCTACGGCCGCGCCGTCGACATCGCCGCGATCGACGGCCGCCCAGTCGGGCCCGGGAACGCGATCGCCCGACAGATCGCCGTCGAGCTCTCGAGGCTCGACCCCGCGATTCGCCCCACCGAGATCGGTTCCCCGTGGGCGCTCCCGGGTTCCGCGTATTTCACCGACGCCGACCACCAGGACCACCTCCACATCGGGTTCGACGACCCACCGCCGGCCGGCGGCGGCGGCGGCGAAGCCAAACCGGTCGGCGGCTCATCGCACCACGGCGATCCCTCCGACAGCGATCCGCCGTCCGACGACGACGAGCCCGAGGACGACGACGACGAGGACGCGGACGTCGCGGACGACGCGGACGACGAGGACGACGAGGACGACGAGGACGAGGACGAGGACGAGGACGAGGACGAGGACGAAGACGAGGACGAAGACGAGGACGAAGACGAGGACGAGGACGAGGACGAGGACGAGGACGAACCGGACGAAGACGAGCGCGGTCCAGATCGCGACGATCTCGAGGACCCTGACCGGGTCGCGAAAGATTCCGCGGCGCTCGACGCAGCACCGCCCGTCCCGACGGGAAGCGGCTACCCGGGCGCCGGTGCGAGCAAGCAGCAGCTGGCCGGGTGGATGGCCGCTCGTGCTCAGGCGCGCGGCCTTCCCGCGGAGTTGCCGGTGATGGCGTCGCTGGTGGAGTCCGGGCTGTCGGACCTCAACTACGGCGACGCGGACTCGGTCGGGTTCTTCCAGATGCGGACCGGGATCTGGAACACGGGCGCGTACGCGGGCTATCCGGACAAGCCGGAACTGCAGCTCGACTGGTTCCTCGACCAGGCCAAGGCGGTGATGCAGCAGCGCGTCGCGCGCGGACTGCCGATCGACGACCCGCGGCACTACGGCGAGTGGATCGCCGACATCGAGCGACCGGCCGCGCAGTACCGCGGTCGCTACCAGCTGCGGCTCGACGAGGCGCGCGGCCTCCTGCAGCGACTCGCCACAGGCGTCCAGAAGCTGCGGCTGATCACCCCCGAAGAGGCCGCGCGCAAGCGCTAGAGGGACGAACGTCAACTGCTCCGGTGAGGGAGGGGGCCGCTGCGGTGGATGGAGCCGTTCGCTGGCTCGCCGTGAACCGCTGGGTGGCCGGCCTTCCCACCTCGGGCGGTGGTCGAGACTGACCGTCGAGGTACGGGCCACGGAGACAGAAAGGGCGTTCTCACGCACGCCGATCACCCCGCCCACGGCAACGTGACACGTGGGATGCTGAACGAGCGTCGACTTTCGTGAGCAGAGCGCGAGAAACTCGACGCTCGCGTCGCGAGCGCGAACCTGATCGAGCACTACGTTGGCACTTCGAGGCCAAGAGAGCCGAGCCGAGCAGCGAACTCACGGCAGCCCGGAACGGGTGGCTCGCCACTCCCCCTCCCCCACCCGGCGCAGTTGACGTTCGTCCCTAGTCGCCGTTGTCGTTCTCGTCGGGCTCGTTCTCGCCGCCGCCGTCGGACTCGGAGTCGCCCGCACCGAGCGCGCGCTCGTCGCGGCGCGCCGTGGCAAGCGCGTCGTCGTAGTCGCTGCCGTCCTCGCGCCGGGCGGCCTCAGCGGCGCGCCCGTAGGCGTCGGCGATGCGCCGGAGCCGACGGGCCTTCGACGGACTCGCTCCGGCGGCCGCGTGCGCGTACTCGCCGGCGAGCGCGTCGGCGGCGGAGGCCCGGTCGCCGTTGCTTCGCGCCGCGGCGAGATCGGCACGCCGGTCGGACACCTGCGTTCCGAGCTGCTCGGACGGGGTCGTCCCGCGGTCGCGGAGCCGGTCCGACGTCACGGCCGCGAGCGCGATCCCCATCGCGACGAGCGCGATCACCGCCAGCGAGAAGCGCCGGCGACGACGGCGCGCGAGCGGGACGGTCGATGGCGCGAGCGTGCGCGCCGGCTCGCCCACCGCTGCCGCCGCCCGCCGGCCGCCGCCCGCCCCTCGCTGCGGCGTGCGGCCCGTCACGAGCAGCATCGGACTGGTCTGTCCGGCGGGACGCGCCGGGAGCGTCGCGGCGCGCGACCAGCGCGGGCCGAGCTGATCGAGCAGGATCGCTTCGAGCTCGTCCCACGCCACGACGGCCGACGCGGTGCGCTCTGCCGGCGTCTTCTCGACCAGGCGCGCGACCCAGCCCGAGAGCTCGGAACCCACGTCCGGGACGAGTGAGATGACCGGGGGAACGGGATCGTTGATCTGGCGCATCAGGACGGCGACCGGCTCGACCGTCTCGTCGAACGGGGTCCGCCCGACGAGCAACTCGAACGCGATCACGCCGACCGAGTAGAGGTCGCTGGACGGGCCGACGTCCTGTCCGAGCGCGCGCTCCGGGGCCATGTAGCGCGGAGTGCCGAGGGTCACGCCGGCAGTGGTGAGATTCGCGGTGGCCGAGCTGGTCGCCTTGGCGATGCCGAAGTCCGCGACCTTCGCCCGCCCGAGGTCCGAGACCATGATGTTCTCGGGCTTGAGGTCGCGGTGCACGACGCCGCGTTCGGCAGCGAACGCGAGCCCGCCGAGCACGCTTTCCAAGACGCCGCCGATCTGCGCGAGCGTGAGCCGGCCGACGTGCGCGCGCAGCGCCCCGCGCGGCAGGTACTCCATCGCGATGTACGGCGTGCCGGCGTCCTCGAAGTAGTCGTGGACCGTCACTATCGACGGGTGCACGAGCGAGCTCGCGAGCCGTGCCTCGCGCAGGAAGCGACGCGCGTCACCCGCCTCGCCCACACGCAGCGCCTTCAGCGCCACCTCGCGATCGAGGTCCGGCTGGTAGGCGAGGTACACGGTTGCCATCCCGCCGCGGCCGATCTCGCGGCGGATCTCGTACCGGCCGACGCGGCCGATCGCGGTCACGCCTAGGCGGCGCGGGTGAGCCAAGTGCCGGCGAGCTCCGCGGCGGCGGCCGACTCCTGGTCGAGCGCCGTCACGTAGGCGGCGAACGCCCACGCGCGCGTCTCCGGCTCGGCGTCCAGGAAGCCGTGCCATCTCGTCCAGACGAGTTGCTCGGCGCTTCGCCACGTCTCGAGCGCATGAGCCTGGGCACGGGCCGCGAACAGCCCCGCGTGGCGGTTGGTGGGGAACATCTGACGAACCTCCATTCGCATTCGATCCGCGCTTGACGCTACGTCCCCGAACCGGCCTTTCGCATCGCAAGACTTGACAGTGGTCTGATCGCGGAGCTGACAGTCCGACCTAACTCGCCGCTGTATACGACCGGGTGCCAAGAGTTCTCGCGAGCGGGCCGCTGGTCGCCCAAACCTCGCCGGGTCGTTACCAAGCAAAGGAGGATGCAATGTTCACCGACATTCCGCTCGGGGACGCCGTGCTGGCCAACCTGGATCTGGATCCGAGGATCCCGGATTCGCTCGAGATCGCGGTCGACGCCGATGGCGGGGCGGTCACGCTGCGGGGCACCGTGGAGAGCTTCCGCCAGCGCCGCGCCGCCGGCGAAGACGCGCTCGACGTCGAAGCCGTCTACGACGTCGACAACCAGCTCAAGGTGAGCCTGCGTGGAGCGGACCGGCGCGACGACGACGAGATCCGTGGCATCGCGCTGCAGTTGCTGGTCTGGGACGTGGAGGTCCCCGCCGACGCCGTGGACGTCAAGGTCCAGGACGGGTGGGTCACGCTCACGGGCGATGCCAGCTACCAGTTCGAGAGCAATGCCGCGTACGAGGACGTCGCCGGCCTGCACGGCGTCGTCGGCGTGACGAACGAGATCCGGGTCACCAACCCGTGATGTGAGAAGCGCGGGCGCGCGTGGCCATGCCGCACGCGCCCGCCCGCTTCACGCCCCCTGCGGCAAGGCCCGCAAGAGCTGGCTGCGTGAGCTGACGCCGAGCTTGACGAACACTTTGCGCAGGTGATAGGCGACCGTGTGCTGGCTGATGAACAGCCGCGATCCGATCTCGGCGTTGGAGAGCCCCTCGCTCGCCATCCGCGCGATCTGGGTCTCCTGCGCGGTCAGATCGTCGTGGGTCTCGACGGCGCGCTTGCGGGCGCGAACGCCGGTGGCGAGCAGCTCGCGTTCCGCGCGCGCGGCGAAGGCCTCGATCCCCATCGCGTTGAGCATCTCGAACGCGATGCGCAGCTGCTCGCGGGCTTCGAGGCGGCGGCGCTCGCTCCGCAGCCACTCGCCGTAGAGGAGGTGGCTGCGGGCGAGCTGCACGCGGATGCGCGTGCTTCCGAATCGCCTGATCGCCTCGCGATAGAGGCCGTCGGCTTCGTCGCCTTCGGCGAGGAGTGCGCGGCAACGCGCCTCGATGCCGAGGCCCCAGTCGGTGCCGCTCGCGTGGGCCGTCTCGGCGATCCGCGCGAGCGGTCCATGCGCGAGCTGCGGCTGTCCGGTACGGACGGCCGCCTCGACCAGCTCGCCAAGCGCCCACAGCGCCGGGCCTTCCTCGGCGTAGCGTTCGACCTGGCAGAGCGCGGTCAGCGTCGAGTCATAGCGGCCGAGGCCGTTGTAGAGCGCTCCGCTCAAACGCTCGGTAACCGTCAGCGCGAGCCCTTCGCCTCGCGCCTCCGCCTGTTTTACGGTGGTTCCGATCAACTGTATGAACTCGGCCTCACGACCGCGCAATCCGGCCAGTGAGAGCGCGCCGTAGGGGCCGGGAGCGATCCCGGTCGTCTCGGTGACGGCCCGCAGCTCTTCCTCATACGCCACGGCGGCGCCCAGCTCGCCGAAGGACGTGAACACGCTGATGCGCGTCGTGAGGACGAAGGGCAGCGCCGTCAGCGCCCCGGTCTCCCGCACGAGGTCGAGCTGCCGCGTCGACAGCAGCGTCCAAGTGTGGTCGTCCCACAGATCGAGCGCGATCTGGCTCGCGAACCAGAGCCACCGAGCCTCCTGCGGCGGCAGGATGGTCTCCCGCGCGAACGCGCGAAGCGCCTCCTTGAGGATCGGGGCGCCCGCCGCGTACCCGTCGGTGAAGCGGACCGCCAGCCCTTGGAGCAGGAGATCTGACGGACGCGGGGGCTGCGGCGGCGGCGGGCCGGCCAGCGCGGCCGCGCTCACCTCAGCCGTTCCGCCGCCACGGGCCAGCCGGCCGGCGAACATCGCCGCGGAAAGGGCCTCCAGGTAGGTCGAGCGCGCGAGCGCGGTGTCGACGGCTTCGAGCTCGCGAGCGGCCCTGAGCAACAGCGGGGGCGCGTCGCTGCCGCGGCGCGCGGCGAACGCGACCTGAGCACGCAGCAGGTGCACGCGCGCGCGATGGAGGTCGTCGAGCGGGCCGACCTCGGCGGTGGCGAGCAGCGCGCGCGTGTCATCCAGGGCGCCGGCTTCGTACTTGGTCTGCGCCGCGGCCAGCGATCGCCGGGCGCGGCGATCGGCCTCGGGGGTGAGCGCGGCCGCGCGCTCCAGGAACGCCGCCGCGGCGGCCAGGCCGCCCCGCGCCTGGGCTCGATCGGCCGCCCGTACGAGCTCGGTGGCGACGGCCTCGTCCGGGCGCTCCGCCGCCTCCGCCAGATGCCACGCGCGCCGATCGGGATCGACCTGTGCGTCGGTGGCCTCGGCCAAGGCTCGATGGACGCGCCGCCGCTCAGGCGGCGTCGCCGTCCTGTAGACCACGGAGCGCACCAGCGGATGGCGAAACCGTACCCGCTGACCGACCTCGAGCAGGCCGGCCGACACGGCAGGCTCGAGTCCCAGGCCGGCGATCTGTAGTCGCTCGGCCGCACGCCACAGGAGCGCAGGATCACCGAGCGGCTCAGCTGCCGCGGTCAGGAGCAACCGCTGGGTGTTCGGCGGCAGGGCCTTTAGCCGCTGCAGGAAGCTCTGCTCGATCCGCCCTTGCAGCGACAGCGGTCGGGGGATCGCGAACCCGCCTGCCAGTTGCGCCGCGGTGAGCCCTCGTGGCAGCTCCAGCAGCGCCAACGGATTCCCATGCGTCTCCGCCAGCAGCCGATCCACCACCCGCTCGTCCAACCGCCCCGGGATCACCGAGGCGAGCAGCGCTCGCGCGTCGGGATCCGGGAGTCCCCCGATGGTCAACTGCGCTAGACCGGCGAACCGGTCGCTCGGCTCACGCGCGGCGAAGAGCATCACCACCGACTCCGCGAGCACCCTGCGCGCCACGAACGCCAGAACGTCCGCGGAGGCGCGGTCCAGCCATTGCGCATCGTCGATGACGCACAGCAGCGGCCGCTCCTGCGCGGCCTCGGAGAGCAGGCTCAACACCGCCAGGCCGACGATGAACCGATCCGGCACGGGGCCCCGGCGCAGACCGAACGCGATCGCGAGCGCGTCGCGCTGCGGCGTAGGGAGGCGATCGAGCCAGTGGATCAGGGGTGCGCAGAACTGCTGTAGCGCGGCGAACGCCAGCTCTCGCTCCGACTCGACCCCGACCGCGCGGAGCGTCCGCAGATCGAACGCCGCGTCGATCGCATACTCCAGCAGCGCCGTCTTGCCGACCCCCGCATCGCCGAGCAGGACCAGGGTCCCGCTTCGGCCCGCCCGCGCGTTCGCGAGCAATCCGTCGAGTACCGCGCATTCTCTTCGTCGACCGCGCAACATGAGTAGCTCCGGTGCGCCCACTGCGATCATGCCAGAGCCTCGTGGGTCACGGAAGCGCTCGGCCGGACGGCGCGCAGCGCCGAGCCGGCAGCGTTGTAGCCGCACATGCCGTGGGCACCTGCGCCGGGCGGGGTCGCCGCCGAGCACAGGTAGACGCCGGGGATGCCGGTCGCGTACGGGTCGAGGGCTGCGCGCGGGCGGAAGACGAGCTGCCGCGCGCTGTTGGCGCCGGTGACGACGTCGCCGCCGACGTAGTTGGCGTTGTGCGCCTCCATGCCGGGCACGCTGCGAACGTGGCGGGCGAGAATCCGCTCGCGGAAGCCGGGCGCGAAGCGCTCGATCTGGCGCTCGATCGCCTCTGACACGTCGCCCGCGTGGCCGGCCGGGACGTGCGCGTAGGCGTAGAGCGGGTGCACGTCGCCTCGCGAGCGGCTCGGGTCGGCGAGGTACTGCTGGCAGACGAGCACGAACGGGCGCTCCGGCATCCGCCCGCGGGCGACGGCGCGCTCGGCGGCGGCGATCTCGCGTGCGCTGCCGCCGACGTGGACGGTGCCGGCGCGGCGGGAAGGTTCGTGCGTCCACGGCACACCGCCCTCGATCGCGAAGTCGACCTTGAAGGTCCCCGGCCCGTGGCGATAGCGCGACAGCGCCCGCGCGATGCGCCCGGGCATCTCGCCGCCGGCGATGCGCACGGCGGCGGCGGGCGCGACGTCGAGCATCACGACGTCCTGCTTGCCGAGTTGGGCGAGCGAGCGCACTTCGACGCCCGTCTCAAAGCGCACGCCGGACGCCTCCGCGAGCGAGATCATGGCGCGGCTGATCGCGGCCGAGCCGCCCTCGGCGACGGGCCAGCCGTAGCGGTGCGCGGCCGTGCCGAGGGCGACGCCGATGGCCGATGACATCGGCGCCGAGAACGGCCGGAAGGCGTGCGCGGCGACCCCGGCGAAGAGCGCCCGCGCCTCCTCGCCCGCGAAGAGACGCGTAAGGAGCGCCGCCGGCAGGGCTGACAGAGCGCCGAACCGGGTCAGTGCGATCGGATGCTCGGGAACGTGCAGCATCGGACGCAGAAAGTCGGCGGTGATGTCGTCGAAGCGCGCGGCGAGCGGACCGAAGACCGCCTGCCAGCGCCTCCCGTCGCGGCCCAGCCCGGCGGCCGTCTCCTCGACCGAGCGGTAGGCCGCGGCGCCGGCGCCGTCGTCGAGCGGGTGCGTGTATTGGACCTCCGGCCACCGCCACGTCAGCCCGTGCGCGCCGAGGTCGAACCGGCGCGAGAAGGCCGTATCCACCGCCAGCGGGTGCGCGGCCGAGCACTCGTCGTGGATCAGGCCGGGCAGCGTCAGCTCGCTGCTGCGCGTGCCACCGCCGAGCGTGTCGGCCGCCTCGAGGACGGTGACATCGACGCCCTCGGCGGCGAGGGTGATGGCAGCGGCGAGCCCGTTGGGTCCGCTGCCGACGACCACGGCGGTGCTCATGCCTTCACCAGTGCCTTCGCGGCGTGGCTGGCGCGCTGGTAGCCGGCCAACCTGAACTCGACCTGCGTGCGAATCGGCCCGTCCGGCAGCCACGGCTGCTCGGCGACGGCGTCCGTCACGGCCCAACTGCCCCGTTCGACGATCCCGACCGCGGCATCGATGACCAGGTACTGCTGGCGGCCGTTGCCGACCGGCTCGGACTCGACCCAGACCACGATGAACTCGCCCGGCGCGAACTCGCAACGCTTCTGAATGGCCTCGATCAGCCGCCGGTCGTGCAGATGCCCATCGCCGAAGTTGAAGCCGACGATCGCGTTGCAGGAGAACTCCGCCTCGCGCAACGTGTAGTGGTCGATGTCGTCGCCGAGCGTCGTCATCATCACCGAGTTCAGGCCGCGGCCCTGGCTGTGCATCGAGCGCCAGCCGAGCGTCTGCTGCATCACGACCTCGGCCGCCTCGGCGCCGTAGATCTCGCTCAGCTGCGCCTTCTGCATCGGCGCGCCCTTGATCAGGCGCTCGTCGAGCTTGGCCTCGGCGCCCGGTGCCATCGCCCACATCGCCGAGGCCCAGTTGCCCGCGTACTGGCGCATCGAGGGCAAGAACGACACGAGGTCCGGCCGCAGGTTGCCGAGCACCGGGAAGAACACGAGGCCGACGACCGTGACGACCAGGAGCACCGGGTCCATGTCGCCGAGGCCGAAGCCCTCGTGGTTCGGGTGACCGAGGAACAGGAACGCGGTGATGTAGATGAACAGCGCGTTCCACTCCAGCGGCACGGCGAGCGGGAACGTCGAGATGATGAACAGGTGAAAGCCGATCATCACCACGGCGGCGACCACGGTGACCGTCGGGTTGTGCGAGAAGAGCAGGACCAGCGGCGTGACGAACTCGACGAACGTGCCGCCCACGTGCGCCAGGCCGACCGCGCGCTCGGACGGGCGCAGGTCACGCGGGAAGTCGCGGTAGTGGGCGCGCTTGATCGCCTTGACGAACATCCACGGCGTGTTGGAGACCATCGGCGGGATCACGTTCGCGAAGTGGCGGCCGAACTTGGAGAACGCCGCTCCGGTCCACACGACGACGATCAGCAGCTTGGCCGCGACGATCATGTCGACGACCGGATAGAAGGCGAAGAAGACCAGCGCCGGCAGGTACTGCTCGCCGCGCGCGGCGATGAAGATGATCTTGTCCCGCAGGCCGACGACGACCAGCAGCGCGATGATCGGCACGATCGACGCGGTGGTGACCGTCGGCAGCGCGAGCGCGACGACGACGCTCGCCAGCAGCGCCAGATAGAGCGCGACGTCACCGCGGGTGCGAGCGTCGCCGCGCGTTCCCGGCACGGTGTCGGGCCACGGCGGGAGGCGGATCGTGCGCGGGCGAGCCCAGTAGCGGATGCCGCCCGTCATCGGCTTGAAATGCCCGGCCAGCGGACCCCACGAGCCGGCGACGCCGATGCACTCGAGCAGGACGGTCCAGAGCACGGCCTTCTGGTAGACGACGACGTCGTCCCACCAGGCAGCAGGGTGCAGGGGATCGAGCCCCGACGTGAGCGTCGCGACGAGCGCCCCGCCGAGCACGTAGAAGAACAGCAGCTTGGCGATGTAGATCACCATCGTGATCTTGGGCGCGCCGAAGCCGTACTCGGCCCAGTGCCGTGACAGCGTCCTGAGCCGCTCGCGGTACGGCATCTGGGTAAAGGTGGCCGGGTCGACAGGCGGGAAATCTCCGGTGGTGAGTGGCATGGCGGGAAGCTACGAGCGGCTCGGCCGCCGGCGTATGGGCTCTCGCGAACGAACTTCGGCGCGCGCTTGTGGACTCGCCACAATGCGCCGAGCCGCTCGGCCGCTGCCCCGCGGCCGAACGACTCGTCGGCGTCAGCGGCTAGTAGGCGATCAACAAGTCGTCGTGGACGGACTTGACGCCGGGTGCGGCCCAGGCGGCGCCGACGGCCGCATCGTGCTCGGCCCAGGAGCGGACGCTGCCCGTGAGCTTGACCGTCCCGTTGTCGGCGCTCTCGATGCGCACGCCCTCGGCGTCGAGCTTGGCGTCGCGCTCCATCGCCCGCTTGATCGACTGCTTGACGTCGTCCGCGAACGGCGGCGGGGCGATCAGCTCGACCTGGTTCGCGACGAAGGTGACGCCCTTGATGTTGCCGGCCACCTCCTCGGCCTCGTCGCGCTCGAAATGCAGGTGCGCGGTTCCGCTGAGCGTGACGACGCCGTCGTCGACCTTCGCGTCGATCGTGCTCGGGATCAGCGCGTCGAGGATCATCGCCTGCAGCACGTCGGCGCGCAGGTCGGCGTCCGCACGGCGATCGGCGGTGAGCAGCTTGACCTGGAGCTGATTGTCGACGCGCTGGGTGCCGTAGACGCGCTTGACCGCGGCCGTGGCCTCGCGCTTCTCGCGGAAGCTGCCGACGGTTCCGCGCAGCGTCACGACGCCGTCGTTCGCCGAGACGGCGATCGACGCGTCGTCGACCTTCGGTTCCCAGCGGAGCTCGTCCTGGGCGTCGCTGCGGAGTCGGTCGTCGGTCATCTAGTGACCTCCTTCAGGGATCGGTTGGGTCGGACGAAGCCACGCTAGGGCTGGATCGGCTCGCCGCTAGAGCCGATCGGCAGCGGGCGCATACGCGTCGCTTACACCCTCAATGACAACGCCGCTCCGAGCTGGTTGCGATCACTCGCGGTGATGCCCGGCGTGCGCCGTTCGTCTAACAGGCCGCGCCCGGCGTCCATACGTTCGCTGTGCTGTGACCAGCTCTCGTTCACTCCGGCGGTTCGTCGTCCCGCCCAAGCTCCCGCAGCCGATCGCCCCGGCGCAGGTCAAGCACGCCGAGGACCGCGCGGCCGATGTGCAGAACCGCATGGCGGACGCGATCACGCGCTTTTCGGGCTCGATGACGTTCGTCTACCTGCACGTCGTCTGGTTCGGTTGCTGGATCGGCTTGGGCGTCGAGAAGTACCCGTACGGGCTACTGACGATGATCGTCTCGCTCGAGGCGATCTTCCTCTCGACGTTCGTGATGATCAGCCAGAACCGCGCGGACGCCGTCCGCCAGGTGGCGGCCAACCAGCAGTGGCAGATGGTGCAGGAGGAGGACGGGCAGAACCGCGAACTGCTCGACCTCTCACACCAGATCCTCGAGCTCACCAAGGCGGTCGACGCGTACGCGTCCGCCGCTTCGCAGTCACGCCAACCCACCACCAAGTGAGGCTCCGTTGCCCAAGCTCCATCATCGTCATCCCTGGCTGCGCCGGGTGATGGCCGTCGTGCTCGTCTCCCGCGGCCGCAAGCACAAGCGCGCCAAGCGATGAGCGCCACCGACTTCGCGCCGCCCGCCAGCCGGCGCACGATCACCGTCGTCACCAACTACGAGGCTGCCGAGCAGGCCGTCGACTTCCTCTCGGACCGCGACTTCCCGGTCGAGCACGTCAGGATCGTCGGCACCGGCCTGCGCTACGTCGAGCAGGTCTCGCGCCGCGTCACGACCGGCAACGCGGCGCTGCTCGGCGCAGGCTCGGGCGCGCTGCTCGGGCTCTTCTGGGGTCTGCTCTTCGGCCTGTTCTTCACGGTCGACTCCGGCAGCTTCTTCGGCGTGCTCGGCTACAGCCTCGCCATCGGCGTGATCTTCGGCGCGATCTGGGGCGCGATCGCCCACTCCGCGACCGGTGGTCAGCGCGACTTCGCCTCGACCGCGGACACCCGCGCCGACCGGTACGAGGTCCAGGTCGACGCGGACTTCGCCGACCGCGCGGAGAAGATCCTCAATCGCATGCCGCGCGCCGGCCTCACGGCGGCGTAGACGGCGACCGGATCGGCCCCGCGGCAGGGAACTGCTGCGCGGGCCGTCCCCGGTTTGTGGCGAGGGCACGGGAGCGTCGCGGAGGTTTGGGCGCGCGCCCCATCGGTGCGGCGCGCCGGCGGACATACGGTCCCGCCAACACCGACCCCCTCCCACCGGAGCGCCGCCACATGTCTGATCACACCCATTCCAACCTGCCGCTCGCCACGCTCACGCTCGTGATCGCGCTGTGGTACCTCTTCGGCGTCGCGCTCGTGCTCGTGCAGGCGCTCTGAGCGCGATCACTCGCCGGCGGGCGGCTCGCCTTCGTCATCCTCGGCCAGCACCGACGACCCGAGAACCGCGGCGAGCGTCAGGGCGCACGTCAGCTCGATCGGGTCATCCGTCACGCGCCGGCCGAGCAGCTCCTCTGCACGTTTGACGCGGTACGCAACCGTGTTCTGATGGACGAAGAGCAGCTTGGCCACGCGCGTCGCGCTGCCGCCCGCGACCAGGAAGGCGAGCACGGTTTCGCGCAGGCGCCCGGCGGACTCGTCCGGGGCGGCGAGCGAGCCGAGGCGCGTGCCCACAAAGGCCCGCGCGCGTGGAAAGTCGCTCGCCAGCAGCGCGACGAGCTCGACGCGCTCATAGCGCGTCACGGCGGCCGCCGCGCCGCGGGCGAGCGCAGCCACACGCCCCGCCTGCAGCGCCTCTACGTGCGAGCGGCGGAAGCCGTCGATCCCCTGCCCGGGCGTCCCGACCGCCACCAGGATGCCGTCCGGAGGCACGTAGGCATCGAGTCCTGTGAGCGGGCCCGGGGGCCGAAGCGCGCCGGACCAGACGTCGACGGTCGCCGCGCCCGTCGCGACCACCAGCGGGTCGCCCGCTCCGACCGCGGCGGCGGCCTCGCGCGCCGCGCGCTCGAGCCCGCGCAGCTCGCTGCCCCGGCCGCTCACGCGCAGCGCCACGTGGTGACGGCGCAGCTCGTAGCCGAGCCGCCGGCTCGCGACCTCGCCGTCGAGCGGCTCGCCGGCCAGGATCGCGCGCACGGTCTCGGCGCGCAGCTGCTCGGCGCTGCGCATCACCCGCTCACGCTCGGACCCGTACTCGGCGACCAGCACGTCCGAGATCAAGTCGATGTAGGCGAACATGAACGCCGAGCTGTGCTGCTCGGCGGCGATGCACTCCTCGCTGTCGGGGACCCGCTCGTAGAGCTGCTGCGACCAGCGGTCCCACAGCCACGCGTGGCCGAGCCGATACGCGCGCAGGAGCGTCGCCAGCGTGATCCCGCGGCGCACGAGGCTGCGCGCCCACTCGGCGGCCTCGACCGGGAGCACGAGCTGCTGCGGGCCGGCCCCGAGCTTCTGCAGGCGCAACACCTGCGCGATGTTGACCTCGCAGCTCGCCAGCGTCTCGAGGCGCAACTCGCCGTCGTCGCGCTCGCGCAGCTCCGGCATCATCGCGAACAGGTGGTCGTTCATCGCCCGGGCGATCTCCGCGCTCTGCGGCAGCAGCTCCGCGGCCAGCTCGCGCACCGCAGGCGGCGTGGCGGTGCCCGATGCCGTTTCGGTCTGGACGACCATCTCCTCACCACCGATCGTATGCCATCGGGGGCTCAGGTTCCGAGCAGCGCGGCGGCCGAGCTGACAGTGGTGGCGACGATCACCGTGCCGAAGACGTAGGAGAGCAGCGCGTGGCGGAGCGCCACTCGCCGCATGCGCTTGCCGGTGAGGTCGGTGTCGGAGACCTGGAAGGTCATGCCGATCGACAGTGCGAGATAGGCGAAGTCCCCGTAGTCGGGCGCCTCGCCGTGGAAGTCGACGCCCCCCTCCGGCGGGCTGTAGTACAGCCGTGCGTAGCGGAGGACATAGACCGTGTGCACCGAGGTCCAGGCCAGCGCGATGCTCGTGATCGCGAGCCCCGCCAGCACGCCACGCTGCGGCTCATGCGCATTTCCGGCCTCAGCGAACGTGAACACGACGGCGATGAGGCTCGCGACACCCGCTCCGATCAGCACCGCTTCGGCCGCGGCGCGCGAGGCGTCCTCCGAGCGCGCGATCCGCGCGCTGCCCGCCGCGTCGACGCCGGCGACGCCTAGCCACACCCACACGACGAAGACGAGCGAGGCGACGTCTGAGGCGCACAGTGCCGCGACCGACCAAGACGCGCCCGCGACGAGCGCGAGCGCCGCCGCGACCGCGCCACCGCACATGCCCACAATCACGCGCCGGGCGGCGAGCCCCGTGCGGTCGGCTTCCTCGGTCATTGCGTCCTCCTCTGGCTCCGATACGTGAATCCTCTCGCCCCGATCGGTGACTCGTCTTCCCGTGCGCGGCACTCGCGCGCATGGACGCGCATGACCACTTCGAACTCCCATCCGCGCGACGCCTCCGCCGCCCACCGCGTCGTGGTCATCGGCTCGGGTTTCGCCGGACTGTTCGCGGTCCGGCGCCTCAACCACGCGCCGGTCGAGGTGACGGTGATCGACCGCACGACCCACCACCTGTTCCAGCCGCTGCTCTACCAGGTGGCGACCGGGATCCTGTCCGAGGGCGAGATCGCGCCGCCGACGCGCGACATCCTGCGCTACCAGCGCAACGCGCGGGTGGCGTTCGGCGAGGTGACGGGACTCGACCTGGCGGCGCGCACGGTCACGTGGCGCTCGCCCGAAAATGAGCACTCCACCCCCTATGACAGCCTGATCGTCGCCGCCGGCGCCGGCACGTCCTACTACGGGCACGACGAGTTCGCCGCCCATGCGCCCGGCCTGAAGACGATCGACGACGCGCTCGAGGTCCGCGGGCGCATCTTCGGCGCCTTCGAGCTGGCCGAGGTCGAGGACGATCCGATCGCGCGCGCCGCGTGGCTGACGTTCGTGATCGTCGGCGGCGGCCCGACCGGGGTCGAGCTCGCCGGGCAGGTCGCCGAGCTCGCGCGCACGACCCTGCGCTCGAACTTTCGCCGGATCGACCCCGCCGAGGCGCGGATCGTGGTCGTCGACGCGGTCGACCGCCTGCTCACGCCCTACGACGAGAGGCTCTCGGGGAAGGCGGCGGAGGAGCTGACCCGGCTCGGGGTCGAGCTGCGGCTCGGAGAACGCGTCGAGCACGTCGACCGCGAGGGGCTCGACCTCGCCGGCGGGCGGATCGAGGCAAGGACGAAGATCTGGGCCGCCGGCGTCCACGCCTCGCCGCTCGGCGAGCTGCTGGCCGAGGCGAGCGGGGCGCGGCTGGACCGCGGCGGCCGCGTCGAGGTGACGGCGAACTGCAGCCTGCCCGGGCATCCGGAGGTCTTCGTCGTCGGCGACATGATGGCGCTCCAGGGGCTCCCCGGCATGGCCCAGGTGGCGCTGCAGTCAGGCCGCCACGCGGCGGGCGAGATCGTGCGCGCGGTGCGCGGCCGTGGCGAGCCGCGGCCGTTGAAGTACCGCGACCGCGGGAGCCTCGCCGCGGTGTCGCGCTCGTTCGCGGTCGCGCAGCGCGGGCGGATCCGGCTCTCCGGCTCGCCCGCGTGGCTGCTGTGGCTCGTCGTGCATCTCGCGTTCCTCACCGGCTTCAAGAATCGGGTGAGCGCCGTCTTCCATTGGGCGATCAGCTTCGCCGGCCGGGGTCGCGCCGAGCGGACGATCACGCTGCAGCAGGTGCGCGCGCGGGGCTCGCTCGAACTCGCGCAGCGGCTTGTGGCGACGCCCCAACGCATCGATGAACTTCGTCGTGACGTCCCATAGGTGCGCTGTCTGCCCGCGCGTAGGTTGGCTGCCGATTGCGAACCACCGAACACGAGGAACGCCATGTCCCTACCCGAAACCGTCACCGTCCCATTGGCCGCGCTGCCGGAGACCCGTGCCGCCGCCCAGCCGGACGGCCGGGCGATCGCCGACGACACCGTCACGCTCGACAACACCGCGTTCGCGGATCGCGTCGCGCGCGCCGCCGCCCTGCTCGTCCGCATGGGTGTGGGTGCGGGCGACGTCGTCGCCGTCGCCCTCCCGAACAGGGTCGAGTTGATCGTCACGCTGTTCGCCGCGTGGCGCGTCGGCGCCGCGGCGACGCCGGTCAACCCCGCGCTCACCACCTCCGAGATGCAGTACCAGGTCGACGACGCCGGGGCCAAACTGGTCATCGGCGAAGGGCTCGACCTCGACGCGACCGTCGTCGAGGTCGGCGCACTCGCTGCCGAGCCCGCGCTCCACGCCGAGCCCGCAGCGGTCGAGCCCGGCGCGCTCGCACTGCTGATCTACACGAGCGGGACGACCGGCAAGCCGAAGGGCGTGATGCTCGATCACGCGAACCTCGCCGCGATGACCGAGATGACGCGCGCCGGGCTGGGAATGAGCGCCGCCGACCACAGCCTCCTGATCCTGCCGCTCTTCCACGTCAACGGCATCGTCGTCGGCACCCTCACGCCCCTGCTTGCGGGCGGCCGCGTGACCGTCGCCGGCCGGTTCAGCCCGAAGACGTTCTTCGGCCTGGTCGAGCGGGTCCGGCCGACGTACTTCTCGGCCGTCCCGGCGATCTACGCGATGCTGACCTCGCTGCCGGAAGCCGGCTCCGCCGACACCGCATCGCTGCGGCTCGTGGTGTGCGGCGCCGCGCCGATGCCCGCAGAGCTGATCGCGCGCGTGGAGCGCACGCTCGGCGTCGTGCTCGTCGAGGGCTACGGGCTGTCCGAGGGCTCGTGCGCCTCGACGCTGAACCCCTACGACGGCGTGCGCAAGCCCGGCACCGTCGGGCTCCCGCTGCCGGGGCAGGAGGTGCGCGTCGTCGACTCCAACGGCGACCCGGTGCCTCAGGGCGAGCGCGGCGAGGTCGTCATCCGCGGAGCGAACGTCATGCGCGGCTACCTCAACCGGCCCGAGGACACGGCGAAGACGGTTGTCGACGGCTGGCTGCACAGCGGCGACGTCGGCGTCTTCGACCCCGATGGCTACCTGCGGATCGTCGACCGCATCAAGGACATGATCATCCGGGGCGGCGAGAACATCTATCCCAAGGAGATCGAGACCGTTCTCTACAGCCACGACGCGGTGCTCGAGGCCGCCGTCGTCGGCCGGCCCGACGGCGTGCTCGGCGAGGTCGTCGTCGCCTACGTCGCGTTGCGTCCGGAGGCCGACGCCGGCGTGGGCGAGCTGCACGACCTCTGCGTCGAGCGTCTGGCGAGGTATAAGCGGCCGGTGGCCATCGAGCTGCTCGAGACCCTCCCGAAGAACGCCGTGGGCAAGATCGACAAGCCCTCGCTCCGCCTCCTCGCGGCAACATAGGCGACCGTGGCGGGCGGCGCAGAGCCGCCGCCCCGCCGCCGGTCAGGCCGCGACCGCCAGCGACTGGCGCTTGGTCTCGGCGTGAGCGAGACGCTCCGCGAGCGCGATGAAACCGGCGACCCTCGTGGACGCCTGCGGACGCGAGACGATCGCGATCTCACACGTGGGGCCACCTTGCAGCGGCACGATGCGTACGCCGGGGACCGCCACGCGCTCCGCGCTCGAGGCAGGCAGCACCGCGACGCCCGCCCCGGAGGCCACGGCCAGTTGCGCGTGCCCGATGTCAGCCTGTGCCGTGTCGAGGTAGGCCGGCATGAGGCCGGCGGTGCGCCACGCGGCGACGACGCCGTCGTGAAACCCCGGGTTGTGCGCGCGCGGGAGCAGAACGAGCTGGCGCTCGCCGATCTGTCTCGGTGAGACGCTCGGGTACGCCGCGAGCCGATCGGTGGCCGGTAGCGCGACCACGGCGGTCTCGGTACCCAACCCTGTCACCCGGAGGTCGCCGACGGGCGCGGGCAGGCAGAGGATGGCGAGGTCGAGCGTGCCGTCGCTCACGTCCTTCGCGAGCCGCGACGCCGGCCCGGCGCGCAGCAGCACCTCGATGCCAGGTGCGGCGATCCGGAACCTGGCGAGCGCCCGCGGGATGCTGGCAGGCAGCGAATCAGCGAGGTAGCCGACGTGCAGCCGGCCGAGCTGTCCCTGCTGGGCCGTGCGCGCGGCCTGCACCGCGACGTCGGCTTGGCGGAGCACCACGCGGGCCTCCTCCAGCAGCGCCGCGCCCGCGACCGTGAGCGACACGTCGCGGTGGGTGCGATTGAGCAGCGTGACGCCGAGCTCGGCTTCGAGCTTGCGGATCTGCTCGCTGACTGCAGGTTGTGCCACGTGCAGCTGCTCGGCGGCGCGGCGGAAGTGCAGCTCCTCGGCGACGGCGACGAAATACCTCAGATGACGGAGTTCCATGAGGAAACGATGTGTGGCAGGTGTGCCACACCCGCCAGACACGGCGTCTGAGACGCCGATACGTAGAACCTCTAGCTCGTGCCTCATGACGGACTCATGGTCGTCGGATGACTCATTCGACGACCGCTGCGGCGACGCTGCCGAAGGCGCCCACTCCGCACTTGCATCCCGGGCCGCTGCCGGGCGATTTCTATGCGTACGAGGACCTGCTGTCCGACACGGAGAAGGCGGCGATCGGCCGGTTGCGTGAGTTCCTGCGCACCGAGGTCGCGCCGATCGTGGACGAGTACTGGGCCCGCGCCGAGTTTCCGTTCCAGCTCTTCGACGGCTTCGCGAAGCTCGGGCTGACGGACTGGGCGGACCCGGCATCCGCACAGGACAAGCCGAGCAACCTGCTTCAGGGAATGATCGCGATGGAGCTCGCGCACGCTGACGCGTCGGTGGCGACAGGCTTCGGCGTACACACCGGGCTGGCCATGGGAAGCATCCTCGCCTGCGGCTCCGCGGCGCAGCAACGCGCGTGGCTGCCGGCCATGAGCCGCTTCGAGAAGATCGGCGCATTCGGCTTGACCGAGCCGCATGGCGGGTCGGATGTCGCGGGCGGGATGGCGACGACCGCGCGCCGCGACGGCGACGCATGGATCCTCGACGGAGCCAAGCGCTGGATCGGCCACGGAACCTTCGCCGACGTGGTGATCATCTGGGCCCGCGACGCCGAGACCGATCAGGTCCTGGGGTTCATCGTCGAGAAGGGCACCCCCGGATTCAGCGCGACGAAGATCGAGCGCAAGATCGCGCTGCGGATCGTCCAGAACGCCGACATCACGCTCGAAGACTGCCGGGTTCCGGAGGCCAACCGTCTCCAGCACGCGAACTCGTTCAAGGACACCGCCAAGATCCTGCGCCAGACGCGTAGCGGCGTGGCCTGGGAAGCGGTGGGCATGACGCTGGCGGCGTACGAGATCGCGCTCCAGTACGCCAAGGAGCGCGAGCAGTTCGGACGGCCGATCGGCAAGTTCCAGCTCGTGCAGGATCTGCTTGTGAAGATGCTGGGCAACGCCACGGCGTCGTTCGG
Organism: Solirubrobacter ginsenosidimutans; assembly: GCF_027587205.1. The sequence continues at coordinate 369,573 of NZ_JAPDOD010000003.1, read as the reverse complement.
CATGATGGTCCGCCTGGCCCAACTGCAGGACGCGGGCGTCTACAAAGACGAGCATTCGGGGCTCGCGAAGGCCTACTGCACGGTGCGGATGCGCGAGACGGTGAGCTGGGCCCGCGAACTGCTGGGCGGCAACGGGATCGTGCTGGACTACAACATCGGCCGCTTCGTGGCCGACGCCGAGGCGATCTACTCCTATGAGGGCACGCGCGAGATGCAGACCCTCATCGTCGGGCGCTCGGTGACCGGCCTCAGCGCCTTCGTGGGGTGAGACGATGACCGTATTCTCGGGCCTGAAGGTCCTCGACGCCGCCAGCTTCATCGCCGGACCGGCTGCCGCGACCGTGCTCGCGGACTTCGGCGCCGACGTGATCAAGGTCGAACCGCCGGCCGGCGATCTCCAGCGGGTGCTGAGCAGCGTGCCGCCGAGCCCGCGGGCGCATGCGAACTACTCCTGGCATCTCGCCAATCACAACAAGCGCGGGATGTGCATCGACCTCAAGTCTCCAGGCGGGACCACCATCCTCCAGCGGCTCGTGGAGTGGGCGGACGTCGTGATCACGAACGCGCCCCACGGCGCCCGCGAGGAGCTGCACCTGGGCTACGAGCAGGTCAGCGCGTGGAATCCGCGCGTCGTCTACGCCGATGTCACCGGGTTCGGGGATGCCGGCCCGGACGCCAAGCTGCCGGGCTTCGACCTGACCGCCTACTGGTCGCGCAGCGGGCTGCTGTCGTCGACCCGCGACGCAGGAGCGCCGCCGACGGTACCGGTCCCCGGCAGCGGCGACTACGCGTCGGCGATCGGGCTCTACGCGGCGATCGTGACCGCGATCTACCACCGCGAGCGCACCGGGAAGGGCACGAGCGTCGGCACCTCGCTGCTCGCCGGGGGTGTGTGGGCGGCCGGAACCTTCGTCACCGGCGCCCTCGCCGGCGGCCGGTCGTACGGCCTGCACAACCCGAACGCACCCACGAACCCGCTCATCAACCCGTACCAGTCCTCCGACGGCCGCTGGTTCATGCTCGTCGCCTCCCCGCCACACTGGCCAGGCCTCGCGAAGGCGGTCGGGCATCCCGAGCTGCCCGCGGACCCGCGCTTTGCCGACGCGCACGCCATGGCGAAGCACTCCGCGGAGCTGACCGACCTCCTCGACGCGGCGTTCCGCTCGCAGTCGCTGGCGCACTGGCAAGACGTGCTCGATCGCGCGCATATCACCTACGGCGTCATCCAGACGCCCGAGGAGGTTGCCGCCGACCCGCAGCTGCGCGCCAACGAGATGGTCGTGCCCCTGGACGGTGTCGGTGAGCTGGCTGAGACCGTGAGCAGCCCGGTCACCGTCCGCGGGCTCACGAAGGCGCGCGCGACGCGCGCCCCGGAGCTCGGCGAACACAACGACGAGGTGCTCGGCGAGCTCGGGTTCAGCAGCGCCGAGATCGCGCGACTGCGCACCACGGGCGTCATCCCAGCAGCGACGAAGCAGGAGGCAGCGTGATGCCGACGGATCTCGTGCTCGCCGAGCCTCACGACGGCGTGCTGATCATCACCATCAACCGCTCCGCCCAGAAGAACGCGGTCAACCATGAGGTCGCCGTCCAGCTCGCGGCGGCGGTCGATCGGCTCGACGCGGACCCGCACCTCTCGGTGGGCGTGCTGACCGGGGCGGGTGGCACGTTCTGCGCTGGGATGGATCTGAAGGCGTTCGCCGCGGGCGAGGTTCCGACCCTTCCGGGCCGCGGGTTCGGCGGCTTGACGCGAGCGACGGTGCGCAAGCCACTGATCGCCGCCGTCGAGGGCTGGGCGCTCGGCGGCGGCTTCGAGCTCGCGCTGGCCTGCGACCTGATCGTCGCCGCCGAGGATGCGAAGTTCGGCTTCCCCGAGGTCACCCGGGGACTCGTCGCCTCCGAGGGAGGCCTGATCAGGCTGCCGCAACGCGTCCCGTACCACGTCGCGCTCCGCGTCCTGCTCACGGGCGAGCCTTTGCCCGCCGCCGAGGCCGGCCGGTTCGGGCTCGTCACGACGTTGACCGCATCCGGCGCCGCGCTGGACGAGGCGCGGGAGCTGGCCACACGCGTGGCCCGCAACGCGCCGTTGGCGCTGGCGGCCGTCAAGCGGATCGTGCGCGCCGCCGAAGGATTGGATGACGAGGACGCGTTCGCGGCGCAGGACCCCCTCGTCGCCGGATTGATCGCGAGCGATGACGCCCACGAGGGGGCGCGGGCGTTCAAGGACAAGCGCGCCCCGGTGTGGCACGGACGCTGAGGAGGCATCGCTAGGCCGCGCGCGCCGACGGGGCCGCGACCGCACGCAGGCGGTGCAGTGCGTCACGCTCGATCTGGCGGCTGCGTTCCGGTCCCACCCCCAGCCACGCCCCGATCTCCTCGTGGCTGTGGGTGCGCCCGCCATCCAACCCGTAGCGACGGATGAGCACCTCGCGGTGACGTTCCGGGAGCAGCCGCAGCATCGCGGCGACCTCATGGCGGCTCTCCTTCGCGATCGCGTTCTCCGCCGGATCGATCGCGCGCTCGTCGGCCATGACGTCGCCCAGCACCGCCGCGTCCTCGCCGATCGGCTCGTCCAATGAGGCGATGACCCTTCCCGCGCTGCGCAAGGCACGGACGGTTCGCGGGCTCAGATGCGCGTGCTCCGAGATCGCCGTATCTGAAGCGTGCCGCGGGCCGGTTCGCCCGAGCTCGGCCTCGGCGCGCCGCACCGCGGCGAGCTGCTGACGCGCCTTGGGCGGGATTCGGATCATCCGCGAATCCGCGACGGCGTCATGGATCGAATGCCGGATCCACCACATCGCGTACGTCGAGAACCGCAGCCCGCGGCGAGGATCGAACCGTTCGACGGCGCGCACCAGACCGAGCGTCCCCTCTTGAACCAGATCCGCGAACGGAACCCCGCTTCCGCGGTACGTTCTCGCCACCGCGTGCACCAACCGCAGATTGCTCTCGATCATCGTCTCCTTGGCTGCGAGGTCTCCGCGTTCCACCCGCCGTGCGAGTGCGACCTCCTCGGCCGCGGTGAGCAGCCGAGAAGGTCGCCGGCTGTCGTCGCGGGGGTTCACGCGACGGCCGCGAGCGAGCGGACGGACATGCGCGTTGGACGAGCCGCCGCGCTGATTAGTGCCGCCACTGCGGCGGACGGCGCTTCGTTGCGCCACAGCAGCTCGAAGTCCAACGTGCGGCGAGGATGCAGTGTCCGGGCGATCACGCCGGGCGGGACATCGTCGGGCATCGTCGTCAGCGCGATCACCTCGTTCTCCGCGACGGCCGCGTACAACGGCGGTCCCGGGAGGCCGCGTGTGTGCGCGGCGACGACGTCAAGGTCCGCGAGCAGTTGGGTGACCGCCGCGTCGAGCGCCGCATCGTCACGGTGGCCCGTGACGGCGATCCGCTCGCCGTCGAGATCCGTGGCGGCGATCGGACCGGCAGCGGCCAGCCGATGACCACTGCCTATGAGGGCCACCCACCCCTCTGAACCGAGTTCGAGCGCCTTGAGGTCGGGCGACCCGTGCCCCGCCGGCGCGACGACCGCGTCGAGACGCCGTTCGCGGAGCTCATGCCACAACGTTCCGCCGTAGGCCTCGACCATGCTGACCTCCACCCCGGGCCGCTCGCGCGTGAAGCGCCGGAGCAGAGCCCAGACGTGCCGCCACCGGGGGCCGCTGGCGATTCCGAGCCTCACGCTCCCGGTTACTCCTGCTTCGAGCTCGCGTCCCGTGACGGCCGCCGTCTCCACCGCGGCCAGCGCGGCGCGGGTGCGCTGGAGGAACTCCTGCCCCGCCGTGGTCAAGTGGACGCCGCGTGGATGGCGTTCGAAGAGCCTGACGCCGAGTTCGGCTTCCAGCTGCCGAATCTGCGTCGAGAGCGCCGGTTGAGCGACCCACACGCGCTCGGCGGCGCGGCTGAAGCTCCCCTCCTCGGCGATGGCTACGAAATACCGAAGATGCCGCAGTTCCACAGTCGGTCCTTCCATCTTTGCCAAACCCGGCGCCGACGGTACGTGGACACGCTGCGATTCGAATCGTCTGAGTTGACAGTCATGACTGCGCTGCTGATAGTCGTCCTGACTGCTGCCCGACCTCGCGCTTAGCGATAGAGCGTGCTCACCCAGTTGCCTTCGGTGGCGTAAGCGCGCAGAGTTCAACATGTGACCGGCTCACGTTCCCCCGCCGAGGTCCCCAGGCCCCGCGGTCGCACGGACGAACTCGCGGCCCTGGCCGGGCTCCTTGAGGGCGCGCGGGCAGGCCGCAGCGGCGTGCTGGTCCTGCGGGGGGAGGCGGGCATCGGGAAGACCGCCCTGCTCGAGTACACGAGCGAATCGGCGTCGGACTTCACGCTGCTGCGGGCGATGGGCGTCGAGTCTGAGATGGAGCTGCCATATGCGGCCCTGCATCTGTTGTGCGCGCCCGTCCTCGGCTTCGTCGATCGGCTTCCCGGTCCGCAGCGCGATGCGCTCGAGGTCACGTTCGGGGTGACCTCCGGCGGGGCGCCGGATCGCTTTCTGGTTGCCCTGGCAACGTTGAGTCTGTTCTCGGAGGCCGCGCAGGAGCGTCCGCTGCTGTGTATCGTCGACGACGGGCAGTGGTTGGACCGCGCGTCCGCACAGGTATTGGGCTTCGTTGCGCGTAGGCTGCTGGCGGACCCGGTCGTCCTCCTGTTCGCCGTTCGCCAGACGACCGATGCCCTCGCGGGTCTGCCCGAGCTCCTGATCGAAGGGCTCGACGACGCCGACGCGAGCAAGCTCTTGGCGTCGGCGATCGCGGGGCGGTTGGACGACCGCGTCGCGGAGCAGTTGGTGGCCGAGGCACACGGCAACCCGCTGGCGCTGCTCGAGCTCCCGCGCGGGTTGTCACTCGCGCAGCTGGCAGGCGGATTCGGGTTGCCGGACGTGTTGTCGCTTGCCGACGGGCTCGAACAGAGCTTCCAGCAGCGATTGGAGGCCCTGCCCGAGAACGCTCAGCGACTGTTGTTGGTGGCGGCGGCGGAGCCTCTTGGTGATCCGGCGTTGGTGTGGCGTGCGGCCGAGCGGCTCGGCATCACGCGCGCGGCGCAAGAGCAGGCGGAATCGGCCGGGCTGATCGAGATCGACGGCCGGGTGCGCTTTCGCCATCCGCTCGTGCGCTCAGCCGCCTACCGGGCCGGATCGGCGGAGCAGCGGCGAGAGGTGCATCGAGCGTTGGCCGAGGCGACCGACGCCGAGACCGATCCAGATCGCCGCGCCTGGCACCTCGCCGCGGCGACCGGCGGCACCGACGAGTCCGTCGCCGGCGAACTCGAGCGTGCCGCCGGCCGCGCGCAGGCGCGTGGCGGCGTGGCCGCCGCCGCCGCCTTCCTACAGCGCGCCGCCGCCTTGACGACGGATCGGGTCCTGCGAGCTCAGCGGGCCCTGGCGGCGGCGCAGGCGAAGTACGAGTCGGGCGCCTTCGACGACGCCCTCGCTCTACTCGCCGCCGCGGAGGCCGGCGGCGTCGACGATCTCCAACGCGCGCGCGTGCATCTCCTGCGCGCGCAGATCACCTTCGTGGCGACGCGTGGAAGAGACGCTCCGCCGCTCCTGCTGAAAGCCGCCCGCGAGCTCGAGGCGGTCGACCCGGAGCGAGCGCGCACCACGTATCTCGAAGCGCTCGAGGCGGCCCGGTTCGCCGGCCCGCTCGCCCACGGCGCCGATGTCGTCGAGGTCAGCGAGGCGGCGCTGGCCGGACCCGCCGCCCACCGGCCGCCGCGGCCGACCGACCTCCTGCTCGAAGGGATGGCGACGCTGCCCATCGACGGTCACGCGAGGGCCGTGCCGATTCTCAAGGCCGCCCTGAGGGCGTTCCGCGACGATCGGACCCTCACACCCGAGGAGTCGCGCTGGTTCTCGTTCGCCTGCCGCGCCGCATGGGACGTCTGGGACGAGGAGAGCTGGAGGCTGCTCGCCACGCGAGAGCTCACGCGTGCTCGTGATGCCGGTGCCCTGACGCTCACGCCGCTGGTCCTCACCTCGCTCAGCTACCTCCACGTCCTGTGCGGGGAGCTGTCCGCGGCGGAGTCGCTGCTCGGCGAGATCCGGGCGATCACCGCGGCGACCGGCATCCCCGCGCATCGCTACGTCGAGATCTGGCTCGCGGCGCTGCGCGGGCGTGAGCCGGAGCTGTCGGCGCTGGTCGAGGACTTCACCGCGGACGCGAAGGCACGCGGGGAGGGCTTTGCGTTGGCGTTCGCCGCGCTGGCCAGCGCGGTCCTCTACAACGGTCTGGGCCGCTACGAAGAGGCCTTCGCCGCGGTGTGTGAGGCAGTTGATGTCGCGCCCTATTCCGAGCTGAGCACGCCCAGCGCGGTCGCCGAGCTCGTGGAGGCGGCCGCCCGCGCCGGAGAGCGCCGCGCTGCCGAACGGGCGCTGGAGCGGCTCGTGCTGAGCACCGGGCCCAGCGGCGGTGATTGGGCGCTGGGGGTCGAGGCCCGCTCGCGCGCGCTGCTCAGTGACGGCGCCGACGCCGAGCGCCTCTACCAGGAGGCGATCGAGCGTTTGCGCCGCACCCGTGTGCGCGTGCAGCTCGCGCGTACACACCTGCTCTACGGCGAGTGGCTGCGGCGCGAACGCCGCCGCCTCGACGCCCGAGACCAGCTGCGCACCGCGCTCGAGCTGTTCACCAGCATGGGCGCCGAGGCATTCGCCGCCCGCGCCGAGCGTGAGCTGCTGGCCACCGGCGAGCACGTCCGCCAACGCCAGGTCGAGACACGCGACCAGTTGACCTCCCAGGAAATCCACATAGCGCAGCTCGCACTCGACGGCCTCTCGAACCGTGAGATCGGCGCCCGCTTGATCATCAGCCAGCACACGGTCGCCTACCACCTGCGCAAGGTCTTCACGAAACTCGGCATCACCTCCCGCAACCAGCTGAACCGTGTGCTGCCCCAGATCCCCGATCCCGCGCCGTTGGCGTAAGGCGACATACACACGACGTCTGGTAGCAGTGGCATCACGTATTCCGGGTGGGTCGGCGCGGCAGCAGATGCTCGGGACATGCCAGACGACATCAACCAACGAATCGCTCGGTTCATCGAGCCGTTTCGCGTGAGCCCCGGCTCGAGCGTGAAGCTGGCGAAGGACTTCGACCCCGCGTTCAAGGCGGGCATCGAGAAGAAGAAGGACGGGGTCGGGCTGCTCGACGATGGCATCTCGCTCCTGTCGGAGTACCAGCAGCGGCTGGCGGCTCAGGCCACGCACGGCGTCGTGGTGGTTCTCCAAGCGCTCGACGCGGCGGGGAAGGACGGGACGATCCGCCACGTCATGAGCGGCGTCAACCCGCAAGGCGTGAAGGTCGAGAGCTTCAAGATCCCATCCGCGAGCGAACTCGACCAGGACTATCTGCGTCGCTACCAGGAGCGTCTCCCGGCGCGTGGCGGGATCGGGATCTTCAACCGATCCCACTACGAGGAGGTGCTGGTCGTCCGTGTGCACCCCGAGAACCTCGTCGCCCAGAAACTCCCTGCCGCGTCCCACGAGCACCACGTCTGGAAGCACCGCTACCGCGCGATCAACGAATGGGAGCGGTACCTCTCCGAGAACGGCTTCCGGGTCGTGAAGCTCTTCCTCAACCTCTCAAAGGAGGAGCAGCGCACGCGCTTTCTGAGACGTATCGACCTGCCCGAGCACAATTGGAAGTTCTCCTCACACGACCTGCAGGAACGCCGGTACTGGGACGCCTACCAGGACGCCTTCTCGGAGATGTTCACGCACACCAGCACCGAGTGGGCGCCCTGGTACGTCATCCCGGCGGACCGCAAGTGGTTCGCGCGCGTCGCCGCGGCAGCGGTCATCGCACAGGCGCTGATCGAGATCGATCCGCAGTACCCGGCTCTCGGCGAGGACGCGCACCGCGATCTCCAGCTGGCCAAGAGCCAGCTCGAAGCCGAGGCACCCGATGGTGCGGCTCCGGATCCCTTCGAGGCGGCAGCCGTGCCCGCCGGCGCCGGTGCGTGAGGTCGAGCATGTCCGCCCGCTTCGTCGCTGCCATCGACCACGGCACCACCAGCACGCGCTGCATCCTCCTTGCGCCCGACGGCACCCCGGCGGCGATCGCCCAGCGCGAGCAGACCATGTACTACCCGCGGCCCGGCTGGGTGGAGCTCGACATGGAGCAGGTCTGGCGACGGACCCAGGAGTGCATCCACGAGGCGCTCAATACGGCAGGCGCCACCGCCGCCGATGTGGCCGGCATCGGGATCGCGAACGAGCGCGAGTCCGTCGTGCTCTGGGATCGACACACAGGACGCCCTGTCGCACGCTCGATCACGTGGCAGGACACGCGCACCGCCGGCGAGGTCGACGCGCTCGCGGCCGACGGTGGCATCCACCGCTTCCAACGCACCACCGGCCTGCCGATCTCGACCTACTCGTCCGCGCTCAAGCTCCGTTGGCTGCTCGACGAGGAGCCCTCCCGGCGCGCGGCAGCCGAGCGCGGCGACCTGCTGTTCGGAACGCCGGACACCTGGCTGTTGTGGAACCTGACCGGTGGGCCGGACGGCGGGGTGCACGCCACCGATCCGACCAACGCCAGCCGCACGCTGCTGATGAACCTTCACACCCTCGAGTGGGATGACGACCTGCTCGACGTCATGGCGATCCCGCGCGCGCTGCTTCCTCAGATCCGCTCGTCGAGTGAGGTCTACGGCGCCGCAGCCGGTGACCTGGCCGGAGTCCCCATCGCGGGGATCCTCGGCGACCAGCCCGCGTCGCTGTTCGGCCACACCTGCTTCGATCGCGGCGACGTCAAGAACACCTACGGCACGGGAGCGTTCCTCCTGTTCACGCTCGGGACGGAGCCGCGGATCTCGGAGCACGGCTTGATCACCACGGTCGCCTGGAAGCTCGGTGACGCGGACGCGGTCTACGCGCTGGAGGGTTCGGTCGCGATGGCCGGGGCGCTCGTCCAGTGGCTGCGCGACAATCTCGGGCTGATCGACGCCGCGCCCGAGGTCGAAACGCTCGCGCGCTCCGTTCAGGATGCCGGCGGGGTGGTGTTCGTCCCCGCGTTCTCCGGGCTGTTTGCGCCCTACTGGCGCGACGATGCCCGGGGCGTGATCGTCGGCCTGACGCGTTTCGCAAACAAGGGGCACATCGCCCGGGCCGCGCTCGAGGCGACCGCGTACCAGACCTACGATCTCGTCGAAGCGATGCTCGCCGACACGGGTCTCCAGCAACTCGGAGAGCTCCGAGCGGACGGCGGCATGACCAAGAACGAGCTGCTGATGCAGCTCCAGTCCGATGTGTTGGGCTCGCCCGTGGCCGCCCCGTCGATGGCTGAGATCACCGCCACCGGCGCCGCGTACGCCGCCGGGCTTGCGACCGGGTTCTGGGCCGGGCTCGACGAGCTGCGCGCCAATTACACGATCGCGCGCCGCTGGGCCCCGGAGATGCACGCCGACGAACGCACCCGGCGGGTCGCCGACTGGCGCCGAGGAGTCGACCGGACCTTGGGTCTTGCGGCGCCGGAACAGGTCGCACGCAGCGCCTCGATGTAGACCCCGGGCGGCGCCAGCTCACTGTGATAACTGGACCGGTTTGGGGACGTCGGTCATCAGCGCGCCGACTCGAGCCGGTTGTGAACCTCATCCACCCCGGGCACGCTGAACGCGATGGCCGCCGCCTTGCCACGCAGCTCCGCGTTTTCGACCACGCCACGCAGCGTCACCGTCCCGCCGCGGGTCGCGACGTCGAGGAAGGCGGTGTGGAGGTCCGGGTCCGCCGTCAGCGCGTCGACGACCGCGGCTTGTGTAGCGGCGTCCGCTCGCCGATCGGAGTCCATGAAACGGACTCGCAACTGATCGTCGACGTGGCGGACGCCGGGTACGGCCTCCGCGGTGGTCGCGGCCTCATCGCGCTGCAGCGGGCTGCCGACGGTTCCGTGCAGGACTACGTCGCCCGCGTTGACCTGCGCGGCGATCTCATCGGCGTGGACGTGCGGGTTGTCGGCCAGCGCCTGCATGATGGCCCGCTGAACTTCGGTGTCAGACATGCGTGAATCCATGTGGATCATGCGGCGCGGCGCTCGTCGACCTTGATCTCGTTCGTGACACCGGTCACGCCGTGGAGACTCGCGACGCGGTCGAAGGCCTCGTCGCTCTGCCATTGGTGCGACAGCTGCCCCTTGAGTGTCAGCCAGCCGTCTTTGACCTTGACGTCGAGGAATTCGCCCGGGATCTCGGAGTCCCAGATCAGTCGCTGCAGCGCCGCCCCACGGATCTCGGCGTCCTTGCGACGGTCCTCGTTGAGCAGCCGCACCTGCAGCTCGTCCCACACGTCCGTGACGCCAACCGAGCGGCGGGCATCGGCGACTGCGGCACGCAACTGGGCGAAGCTGCCCACCGTTCCGCGCAGCGTCACCAGCCCCGCATCGACCGCGATCGCGACCTCGTCGGGATGAGGCAGGCGCGGGTCGCCCATCAGTTCGGCGCGCACTGCTGCTTCGATCTCACCGTTTGTGCTCATGCTGCACACTGGCCGCCGCGCTTGACCGACCGCAAGACGATCGAGCGCGCCTGGGATAAGCGACACGTCTGGCCATCTCCCCGCATGCGCTGCCGCACCTGTGTGCGGCGGAGTTCGCGTCGGAGACGTGGCGGCTATCGAACGTATCGCCGATGCGTATTGGTCCGCCGGCTCGGCGTCGCCATAGCCGCGTATAGGCGGCCGTCGCCGTCGTTCCGATCCACCTAAAAGGGAGCGTCACATGTTCGCGTTCACCCCTCCGCTCTCGCGCGGTCACGCTGCATTGCGCGGCGGCCTCGCGGTCGTGCTGGGCATCGTGTTCCTGGTTTGGCCAAACATCACGATCGGCACCGCGGTCGTGTTGTTCGCAATCTTCTGCTTCACCGACGCACTGGTCGCGCTCGCCCGTCTGTTCAGCGCCGATCGCACCGCCGGCGACCGGGTCCTGCAGATCTTGCGCGCCCTCATCGATGTTGCTGCCGCGATCGTGGCGATCGCCTACCCGGGGCCGACGGCGCTGGCGCTGACCATCATCGTCGGCGTCTACGTCATCGTCGCCGGCATCCTCGAGCTCTACGGCGCCTCGGCGTTGTCGCGGCTGGACGCGGGCGGTACCGGCTGGCTCATCGTCGGCGGCCTGATGTCGATCGTCGCCGGCGTGCTCCTGATCGTCTGGCCCAACATCGGCGTCGTGACGCTCGCGCTCGTCGTCGGCGCCTACCTGGTCGTCTACGGCACCTGGTGGATCATCTCCGCCATCGCCGCCCCGAAGGGCAGCACCGTCCGCGACCCGCTGACGTCCTAGGCGGTAACGGCGACGACGACTGGCTCTGCTGGCCGAGCGGCCGCAGCTATCGGTATGCACCAGCGACAGCACTCCCACGTGACCGCGGCCACGGCGCTTCTCGCCGCCTTGGCCGCGAGCGTCATCGTCCTCTCCAGCACCGGCGGCCAGGGCCAGCGCGCCGGCACCGCCCCAGCAGTGGCCGACACACCCCGCGACGATCCGCGATGTGTTCAAGCCCGATGATGTCGCCGTCCTTCACACCGACGCGGCGCTCCATCCGGCGACGTTCGCGGACTCTTCGAAGCTGCGGATCGGGCAGATGGTCCTCGCCATCGGAAACCCGCTCGGGCTGCAGTCGAGCGCGACACAGGGAATCGTGAGCGCGACGAGCCGCACGGTGAGCGAGGGCGACGGCGTCGTATTGCCCTCCGTGATCCAGACGAGCGCCGCAATCAACCCTGGCAACAGCGGCGGCGCGCTCATCGACCTGCAGGGGCGCGTGGTCGGCATGCCAACTCTGGCCGCCGCCGACCCTCAGCTCGGCGGCGGCGCCGCACCTGGGATTGGTTTTGCAATCTCGAGCAACAGCGTGCGCAATGTGGTCCGGCAACTGGTGAGCACCGGGCAGGTCACGCACTCGGACCGGGCCGCGATCGGGACCGACCTGCGCACCGATCCCGAGGGAGGTGCGCGGGTGGTCGCCGTCAGCGCGGGTGGGCCGGCTGCACGCGCCGGCATCCGGGCCGGCGACCTGCTCGTCACGATCGACGCCAAGGCCACGCCAACGGTGGATGACGTCGCCGGCGTGCTGGCCACGATGCGGCCGGGGAGGCGCGTGTTCGTCGGGCTGGTCACCGACAGCGGCGCGCGACGGTCAGTGACGATCGAGCTCGGCGAGATCAAGAGCTCGTGACCCGTTCCGGTCAGCAGTGCCGGCGCGGCGCGCCGGCTCGGCCGCGCGTAGTGGCACCAGCATGGCGGCGTCTTGCGAGCCTGCCACTGCATATGCCGTCCGCATACCGCCCGAGGTGTCGACGTCTTGCCGGATCAGCTGATCGGGCAGACGCTGTACATGACGCGCAGGTCAGCTCGCGTCCCGCTCCCGGCGATCTTGACCCCTCGCCGGCCTAGGGACGCCTTCCAGCGACCAGGCCGCCGCGGCGCCTCTCCCCGCCGCGGCGGCCGCCGCGTCGCACACGCGTAATTCCGATCGCCGCCGTCAGCCGTAGCCAGGACGTCTAGTCCGCGCGGCTCACCGCCCTTAAGACAGACGCGATGGCCACCGATGCCGACCAAGAGCCGCCGCCGCGCATCGAGGCGCAGCTCGGCGCGCCCTCGCTGCGCGGCGTTGCACGGCTCGTAGCGATCGTGGCCGCGTGCGCGGGGGCACTGTACGTGCTCTACCTCACGCGTGGCGTCATCAAGATCTTCGTGATCGCGCTGTTCACGGCGACGGCGCTCGGCCCGGTCGTGGACGCCGTCCAGCGCAGTCGGCTGCCCCGCGCCTGGGCGATCGTTGCGGTCTACCTCGCCTGCCTGGTGTCGGTACTCGCCGTCGGCGCGCTCGTCGTCCCGAGCGTCTCCTCACAGGTCGGCCACCTGTCGGCTGACGCGCAGCATGCGGTCGCCGATCTTCGGGCGAACCCGCACGTCCGCGGCTACGACGATCGCTATCACATCACCGAGAAGGTCCAGGCGCAGCTGCGGAATCTGCCGGCCCAGACCGGCCGCGTCGCCGGGCCGCTGCGCGACGTCACCGTCGGCGCCATCGGCTTCGCGTCCAACCTCGTCGCAGTGCTGTCGATCGCGTTCCTGCTGATCCTGCACCGCGACCGCTATCTCGAGCTGCTGCTGTCGGCGCTGCCGGCGAAGCGCGCAGAGCGCTGGCGGCGCATCGCACCGCGGATCTACGTGGCGGTATCCGGCTATGTCCTCGGCAACCTGGCGATCAGCGTGATCGCCGGCGCCTGCGCATGGATCGCGATGACCGTGCTCGGGATCCCATTCGCCGTTCCGCTGGCGCTGCTGATCGCGTTTCTCGACCTGATCCCGATGATCGGCGCGACGCTCGGCGCGGCCGTCGTCGCGCTCGCCGCGCTGCTCGTCTCGCCGCTCGCCGCAGCGCTCTGGCTGGCGTACGCGATCGTCTACCAGCAGGCCGAGAACTACCTAATCCAGCCGGTCGTGTATCGGCGCGCCGTGCAGGTGAGCGCGCTCGCGACGATTGTCGCGGTGCTGATCGGCGGCACGTTGCTCGGGCTGCTCGGGGCGCTGCTCGCGATCCCCGCGGCCGCGACCGTCTCCTTGGTCGTCCAGGATCTGCGCGCGCCGCAACCGCTCGCCGGCGGGGACGGGGCTCGAACGCGGGAGCACGACCCGGAGACCGTGCTCGACGAGTCCGCTACGTCGGTCTGACGGGCCCCACACCAGACGTCAGGGAATGAGGACGATCTTCCCGGCGACGTGACCGGCTTCGAGCTCGGCAAACGCCGCTTGAACGTCGTCAAGCGGATAGGTGCTTTGGATCGGCACCACGACCTCGCCCGCCGCTATCGCCTCGGCCAGTTCGGCCAGGGTCGCCGCGCTCGCCGCTGCCGCGCCGCCTTCGCCCTTGACGCCGTACTTCTCGATCGCCGGAAAGTCGACGATGGTGTCGATCCGGTCCTTTGCGATGCCCAGCTTGAGCGCGAACTCCACGTAGCCGCGTCCGACGAGGTCGATGAACGCGGCCACCGGGGCCTCCTGGGCGGCCGCGGAGATGCGCTCGCCGACGCCGTCGCCGTAGGCGACGGGAAGCGCCCCGCGCTCGCGCAGCCATGCGTGATGGCGCTCGTCGGCGAGCGCGATCACGCGGGCGCCGGTGCGGACGGCGAGCTGGACCGCGAACACGCCGACGCCGCCGCCCGCTCCGGCGATCACGACCGCCTCACCCGCCGTCGGGGCGACTGCGCGAACGGTCGCGACCCCCGTCGAACCGGCGACGAACAGCGCGCCCGCCACTTCCCACGGGATCTCCGCGGGTTTGGCGGTGAGGTTGGCCGTCTCGACGAGTACGTATTCGGCCTGGCTCGCGCGGTTGTCGGTGAAGCCGATCACCTCGTCGCCCACCGCGACGCCCGTCACGCCCGGGCCGACCTCCTCGACCACGCCGGCGAGGTCCGAGCCCTGGCCGCTCGGAAAGGTCGCGGGGAAGATCGCGCGGACCCGGCCCGTACGGATCGCCGCCTCGCTGGGATTGATGCCGGCGGCGCGGACCGCCACGAGCACCTGGTCCGCCCCAGGCTCCGGGCGCGCGACGTCGCGCACCTGGAGGACCTCGACGCCGCCGTACTCGTCGAATTGAACTGCCCTGGACATCGGCCGATCCCTCCTATACGGCGACGCGTTGCGCGCCGTTCGTTGGTGCCGGGGCCCCGGCGACCGCGAGCTTTGCCGCCGGTGAGGTGACGCCGCATCGTCGGATCCCGGTGATTGAGAGCACGAGCCGTCATCGACCAGGTACCGACATTGGCGAACGCGTGCCCAGCGCTCGCGCGCGACGTTCGCCGAGGATTCGGCGTGGCGGGCCAAAACGAACAGCCTGCCCGCACCCGCCCCGGCTCCCGTCATGGGTGGATCTGTGAGCCGAACCCTTGGTCGAGGCGGATCGACTCGAGCAACAGGAACGCGGTGCTCGCCGTGTAGACGTCGACGGCGGCGAGCACGCCGGTGTACTTCTGGATGATGGGCGCCGCCGCGTAGGCCGTCTGCGCGTCCTGGTAGGTCTTCACGGCCGCCCAGCTGTTGTTGCCGTACTTGGCGAAGAAGGGTGTCGGGTCGACCGCCACCACGGCCTGCTTGATGCTCTCGATCAGGTCCGACACATATCGCTGGTAGACGGCCATGTCTTGACGGGTGCCGAGCCGGCCCATGTGCCCGCCGATGAAGTGCTTCCAGCGGTACGTGTTGGCGGTGTCCGCGGCGGTGATGGAGCCGGGCACGTCCTCGTTGACGTTGAAGCCGTCATACGGCGCCCAGCCGGGCAGGAGGATGTCGACCAGCATCAGCGTGTCGTGGTCGGGGAAGTGGATGAAGATGTTGTCCGGGGTGTGGTTTGCGCCGTGCCATGCCAGCTCGACCCGCTCTCCGCCGACGCGCAACGTGTGCCGGGTCTCAAACGTCACGTCCGGCAACGGTACCGCCGGACCCAGGTCTGGGCCACGTGCCAGCAGCCGCTTGGTCTCGACGTGCCCGACCCGGACCACGTTGCGCCCGAACAGCGACGATGCCCCGACGTGGTCGGCGTGGTGATGCGAGTAGACGATGTGGGTCACCTTGTTCGACACACGAGCGCTGGACGCGACCTCGTTGATCGCCCGCTGCAGGTTGCGCCCGATCGTCGGCGGCGCGTCGAACAGCACCACGCCGTCCCGGGTGGTCAGGAACGCGGCCTGATAGGTGCCGTCGGTGACCCAGTAGAGGTTCTTCTGCACCCGCCCCACGTAGTAGCCCTGCGGGTTGAGCGCCGGGCCCAGCGCGGACGCCGGAATCGGCGCGTAATCGGGCAGCGTGTCAGCCGATGCCGGCTGCGCGAAGGCGCCCCCGGCCAGCGCGGTGACCGCGGGGACGGCCGTGATCGCCGCGCCCCGCGCGAGGAACGAGCGGCGGTTCAGGGCTGAGCTGGGTGTCACGGTGCATCTCCCTCGGATCGTGGAACGACTAGGAGTGGGCCAGTTGCTGCTCGGTGGTGGGCTCAGCCGCCGCGCCGGCCTCGATCTTGATCGAGCGCATCAGCGACCCGACCGCGACCGCGCCGAGCGCGAACACGCCCGCCGCCACCCAGAACGCGACGGTGTAGCCGTGCATCGCCGCGTCGGCGGCGACCTGCGCGCTCGGCGGCTTGCCCTTCGCGAACGACGTCACCGCGCCGGCGAAGATCGAGCTCAGCAGGGCCGTGCCGATCGAGCCGCCGACCTGCTGCATCGTGTTGACCATCGCGGAGGCGACGCCGGCGTCAGCGGGGTCGACACCGTAGGTCGCGCTGGAGAGCCCCGGAGCGAAGATGTTGCCCATCCCGACCCCGAGCACGACGAGCCCGGGCAGCACGTGGCCGGCGTAGCTCGAGTTCGCGTCCAGCTGCGCGAACCACGCCATCGCCAGCGCGCCGAGCGCCATGCCGAGCACCAGCAGAGGACGTGGCCCGACCTTGGCCAGGAAGATGTTGTTCGCCAGCGTCGCGCTGACGACGATCGCGACCGTCATCGGCAGGTAGGCGAGGCCGGTCTCGATCGGTGAGAAGCCCTTGGTCAGCTGCAGGTAGTAGGTCAAGAACAGGAACACCGCGAACAGCGCGGTACCCGAGATCCCGAGCGCCAGGTAGGAACCTCCCCGCACCCGGTCGGCGACCACCCGCAGCGGCAACAGCGGATGCTGCACGCGCGACTCGACGTACACGAACGCGGTGAGGAGCACCGCCGCGAGCGTCAGGGCGACGATGGTCACCGGGTGTCCCCAGGAATGCGACTCGGAGTTCGAGAAGCCGAAGACGAGCGCGAACAGCCCTGTGGCGGACAGCGCGGTGCCGGGCAGGTCGAGGCGCGGCCGCTCGGGCTGCGCGACGTTCTCGATCAGCCGCAGCGCGGCGATGGCGGTGGGCACGGCGATCAACAGATTCACGTACAGGCACCAGCGCCAATTGAGCCACTCGGTGAGGATTCCCCCGAGGAGCAGGCCGACCGCTGAACCGCCGCCCGCGACCGCGCCGAAGATGCCGAACGCCTTGCCGCGCTCGTCGGGGTCGCTGAACGTGGTGGCGAGCAGCGCGAGCGCTGACGGCGCCAGCAGCGCCCCGAAGACACCTTGTGTCGCACGCGCGGCGACGAGCACGCCGAAGGATCCTGCGGCGCCGCCCGCCGCCGAGGCGGCGGCGAAGCCGAACAGCCCGCCGATGAAGGCCCACTTGCGCCCGAACAGGTCGCCCAGCTTGCCGCCGAGCAGCAGCAGCGAGCCGAACGCCAGCGCGTAGGAGGTGACGATCCACTGCCGGTCGTCGTTGGAGAAGCCAAGGTCCTGCTGAGCGCTCGGCAGGGCGATGTTCACGATCGTCAGATCCAGCACGATCATCAGCTGCGCGGTGGCGATCACCGCCAGGATCAGCCAGCGGCGCTCGTACGAGGAAGACGGTGACATCGATGTCCTTTCCCGGTGCCGGACGAGGGGCGGAGTGGAGCCACGTCTGGTCTGCTCCACCGCAAGCAGGCTCGTCCCGAGCCCGGTGAGCCGTCATCGCCGGATCGTGGTGATTGACCAGCGCGAGCGCGGCAATCGCCGGATTCGGGCGTCGCGAGCTCACCAGGTCCCGTTGCACCATCACGCGATGTCCGGCGTCATCGAGACCTCTATGTGAAGGAACCCGCGTGAGCACGACGATGTTTCTCGGTGACAAGCCGGTCAATCGCATCGGCTTCGGCGCGATGCAGCTCGCCGGTCCCGGTGTGTTCGGACCGCCGCGCGATCCTGCCGCGGCCCGTGCCGTCTTGCGCCGCGCGATCGAGATCGGTGTCGACCACATCGATACCTCGCAGTACTACGGGCCGGATGTCGTCAACGACCTGATCCGCGAGACGCTGCATCCGTATCCCGAGAACCTCAAGCTCGTGACCAAGGTGGGCTGGCGCCGCGACGACGCGGGAGGGGTGCTCCCCGCGCAGTGGCCTTCGGAGCTGCGCGCGGGGGTGGAGGAGAACCTCCGCTCCCTTCGCGTCGAGCGTCTGGACCTCGTGAACCTGCGCCTGGTCGGCGGCGGAGACGCCGCCATCGCGCTCGACGATCAGCTGGGTGAGCTCCAGACGCTGCGCCGCGAGGGCAAGATCGATCTGATCGGTCTCTCGAACGTCGAGCAGCCGCTCGTCGAGCGCGCGCTCGGACTGGTCGACGTCGCGGAGATCCAGAACGGCTACAGCATCATCGACCGCCGCGACGACGCGCTGGTCGACTTCGCCGGCGAGCACCGGATCGCGTACGTGCCGTTCGGTCCGCTCGGCTCCGCGTACCGCCGCGGGCCGGCGCGACTGGCCGCGGACACGACCCTCGCCCGGGTCGCGACCAAGCACGGCGCCACACCGGCCCAGATCGCGCTCGCATGGCTGCTGGCCCGCTCCGACTCGATGCTGCTGATCCCGGGCACCAGCTCAGTCGCGCATCTGGAGGAAAACATGGCGGCGGGCGCCATCGTGCTCGACGACACCGACCTCGCCGCCCTCGACGCCGTCGGCGTCAGCTCACCGCCTCAGCAAGCCTGATGCCGTCTCCGTGTCCTCGCCAGATCCAGGTGATTCGCCGGCGTGGGGCTGTCCGGCCCGGGCAAGGCCTGATAGCACTCGTTCATGGCTCAAACCAACCGCAGCGCGCTGATCTTCGGAGCACGCAACCTGGGCCGGGCGATCATTGAGACGCTCGTCGCGCAGGGCTGGAACGTCGCCGGCGCCGCGCGATCCGACGAGACGCTGGCGACAGTCGCCGCGGCGGGCGCGATTGCGCTGCGCTCTGACATCACCGATCAGGCGGCCGTGCGCGCGACCGTCGAAGAGGCCGCACAGGCGCTCGGCGGCATGGACCTCGTCGTCAACGCGGCGGCAGCCTACGGCGGCAACCGCACAGGCCCGTTCGGCGGCGGCCCGCTCGCCGAAGCTGCCCCCGACGCCTTCGACAGCTGGTCGGTCGCGCCCGCGCGCTCGGCGTTCGCCTTCCTGTCGGGCACGGCCGGCGCGCTGGCGACGCTCGACCTGCACGCGACCCTGATCCAAGTGACCGGCGGCTCGTCAAGGCGGGCGATGCCCGGCCGCGGGCTCTGGGCGGCGGGTGCGTTCGGCGTGCGCGCGATCACGCAGGCCGCAGCGCTCGAACTGCGCGAGCAAGGCATCCACGTGGCGTTGCTGATCGTCGATGCGGGCATCGAGCCCTACGCCGGCGGCGGGCGACCGGGCGTCGACCCCGCCGCACTCGCCGACCCGCGCCAAGTCGCCGACGCCGTCGTGTTCCTCGCCGAGCAGGGACCGCGCTCGGCGACTCACGAATTGCAGGTGACCCCGCTCGCGGAGACCTGGGTGCCGTAAGCGACCGACACTCGACCAGTCGACATCGTCCCGAGCGCGCCGGGACGTCGCTGTGTGTGACTTCTAGGTGCGACTCGCCGCGGGCATGGTCGCCTCGACGGCTTGGAGGATGAGCTGGGTCGCGGCGTCCGGCTGCGACACGAACGAGACATGCGAGGCCGCCACTTCCACGATCGTCGCGTCCGCGCGCTCGGCCATGAACCGCTGGAGCGCCGGCGGGATCGCCTTGTCCTCCGTGCCCAGCAGATACCAGCACGGCAACGTCTTCCACGCCGGCGGGGCCGACGGGGTGGCGGCGAACGCGGCGGCGGCGTACGGCCGCTGCGCGGCGGCCATGACGTCCGCGGTGGCTTGGTCGACGTCGGCGGCGAAGGCTTCCCGGAACGCGTCGGGGTCGAGGAAGAGGTCCACGCCCTCGCTCCCGTCCGCGCTGGTGAACGGCACGGGCCTGATCGAAGGTCCTACAAGGCTGCCCTCGAAGCGCTCGAGGAGCTCTTGCTGGCTCTCGCCCTCGTCGCACATCCAGCCGTTGAGATAGACGAGTGCCTTGACCTGCTCGTTGCCGATCGCGGCGGTCGAGATGACGTTGCCGCCGTAGGAGTGGCCGACGAGTACGATCGGGCCGGTCAGCGTCCGCAGGAACTCCGCGAGGTAGGTCGAGTCGCCGGCGAGGTCGCGAAGCGGATTGGCGAACCCGACGGCGCGGAATCCTTCGCTCCGCAGAGCGCGGAGCTCGGCGTCGAAGCCCGTCGCATCGGCCCACGCGCCGTGGACCAGGACGATCGTCGGTTTGCTTTCGTCGGGCTGGGTCCCCATGTCAGCTCCTCTCGTACGCCGTGTGTCATTGGACCGGCGTGAGCAGTCTCCTCCTCACGGCCGGCCTCCGCAAGCTGATGGACAACCCGGCGAGGCTCGCGTGACGACGAGCCCCAGCAAGGCAAGGTGCAGGTGCGCTCTAGCCCGGCAGGTCTTCGGGTCGCTTCTTGGCGAGCCTGCCCTCGAGCAGTCCGGTGGACTGGCCGACTTCGATCATGTAGCCGTCAGGGTCACGCATGTAGCAGCGGATTTCCGCACCGCGATCGATCGGCGGAGTGACGAACTCCGCCCCCTTGCCGCTCCATCGCGCATAGCACTCCTGGATGTCGGCGACGCGCAAGTTCAGGAAGCTCGAGACGGTGTTCCCAGGCTCGTAGTTGACGACCGAGATATCGGGCTTGTCCGGAGTCGGGCCGCCGCCCGGGTTCATGATCAGCCACGAGTTGGCGAGCTTGACCATGCACGGGTTCTCTTCCAGCACGACCTGGCCGCCGAGGACATCCGAGTAAAACGCGCGGGACCGAGCCACGCTGCGTACGGTGATGAAGTGGGTGACCAGAAAGCCTTCGCTCGGATTGGGGAGGTTCTCGTAGTCGATGGATGGCGTCTGCTCACTCACGGGGCATGCTCCTCCTTACGCGTCCTGCCACGGCGACAACCGCTGATCGGAGCCTACGCCGACCGAGCAGGCTGCCGCTGACGCACGCTCGAGCTCGAGCTCGGCGCTTCGCCCGCATCGCTCGGTGACCCCCACGCTGCGCGCGGGCGCGAGCGTGGGTCATTCCGGAGCCGACGGCGGCTAGCCTGAATTGTCTTGCCGAGTCTGGCGCTGAGGCGAAGGCGACGTGGCTCGCCGTTGAAGTGGCTTGCGCTCATCGCAGGCCTGCTGCTGGTGCTTGCCGCGGGGGCGGTCGGGGCGGGAGCCACCTGGTTCCTGCGGATCTACGACTCCGCTCCGGCGCTCAGCGATCTGAAGCCTCGCAAACAGTCGTTGGTGACGAAGATCTACGCCGCGGATGGCTCACAGCTTGGCGTGGTCCATTCCGAGACGAATCGTGAGCCCGTGGCGGGCGACCTCATGTCGCACTGGGTCAAGGACGGCACGATCGCGATCGAGGACAAGAACTTCTACAAAGAGGGCGGGGTCGACGTGCAGGCGATCGTGCGTGCCGGGTGGCGCGATGCGAAGGCCGGCGGCAAGCCGCTTCAGGGCGCCTCGACGATCACGCAGCAGTTGGTGCGCAACCTGTACATCGCGAAACCGAGCCAGACGATCCGGCGCAAGATCATCGAGGCGCACCTGGCCAACGAGGAGAACGACGCCAACTCGAAGGACACGATCCTCACCGAGTACCTCAACACGGTGCCCTACGGCACCAACGCGGGCGCCACCGCGCTCGGCGTGCAGGCCGCCGCCGAGACCTACTTCTCGCGCCCGGCGAAGCGTCTGACGCTGCCTGAGGCGGCGCTGATCGCCGGACTCCCGCAGGCCCCGTCGGAGTACAACCCGCTGCTGCATCCGAAAGCGGCGCTGACGCGCCGCAACGACGTGCTGCAGGCCATGCTCAAGCAGCACTACATCACCGCGACGCAGTACACGAGCGCGGTCGCACACAAGCTCGCGCTGCATCCGTCCAAGCGCTACACCCAGATCAAGCAGCCGTACATCTTCGACTACGTCCAGAAGGAGCTGATCCAGCGCTACGGAGCCGACGTGGTCCGCACCGGCGGCCTGAAGGTGTACACGACGATCAACCCACGCCTGCAGAAGGCGGCGCAGGGCGCGGTCGACGCGTGCGCGGTCTGCAATCCGAACGGAGGACCCGCGTCGGCGCTGGCCTCGGTCGACCCCAAGACCGGCGAGATCGTGGCGCTCGCCTCCAGCCAGCACTACTCGGGCGACAGCCAGTTCAACTTCGCCGCCCAGGCGCACCGGCAACCGGGGTCGTCGTTCAAGCCGTTCGTCCTCGCGACCGCGATCAAGCAGGGCGTCGACCCGAGCTCGACGTACTACGACGGCAGTGCGCCATTGACGTTGACGCTCCCGGGTGGCAGCTCGTGGACGGTCAACAACTCCGAGCCGGGGAGCGGGACGATGTCGCTCGTCGACGCGACGGTGGACTCGGTCAACGCGGTGTTCGCCCAGCTCGTGCTCGACGTCGGCGTGCAGCAGTTCGCGGACACCGCGTACTCGATGGGCATCACATCGCCTCTGGGCGTCACCGCCAAAGGCCATGCCTGCAAGCGCGGCGCGAACTGCTACATCCCACCGGCAGCCGCGATCGGCGGACTGAGCGAAGGCGTCACGCCGCTCGAGATGGCCAGCGCCTACGCGACGCTCGCCGACGGAGGCGTCCGCCGCGCCCCGACCATGATCGCAAAGGTCGTCTTCCCTGACGGTCACGTCGAGCGGCCGGCGAGCGCTTCCGGCCACCGCGTGCTCACCGAAGGCGAGGCCTATGCCGTCACGAAGGTCCTCGAGGGCGTGATCACCAAAGGCACCGGCGCCGGATACACCTCGATCGGCTGCAGCTCAGAGGCCGGCAAGACCGGAACCACCGACGGCCTGTCCGACGCCTGGTTCGTCGGCTACACGCCGCTCTACTCGACCGCGGTGTGGACCGGGCATCCGCTCTCACGCAGCTATACCGGCTTCGGCGGCCCGACATCCGGGCCGATCTGGCGCTCCTACATGAAGGCCGCCCAGGGCCACGATTGCCCGGACTTCAATGTGCCCGCCGAACTGCCGGCGCTCTCCGCGCTGCACAGCACCCGCACCGGCGCCCGACCAGCACCAACGCCCACCCCGGGTGCGGCCGGCCTCGCGCCTCAGAGCCCGAGCGCCAGCCCCAGCCCGACCGCCAGTGCCAGCCCGACCGCCAGCCCCGCAGCCACGCCCACACCGCGGAAATGATCGTGATCTCGCTGCCACCGCCGTCAAGGGCCGACGCATGGAGGAGGGCCGCCGCTCGGCTGCAGGACCACGTTCCGTGTCCTGTCGTCGTACGTACATGAGGGTCCGGGTCAACGGGCTGAACACAACTCGCGGATGAATGCGCGCTTGAGTCGCGGCGGATGCGACGACTTCTCTCACTCCTCACGGCCGCGGTGCTCGTCAGCGCCGCGCCGGCGAATGCCCAGACGACCGATGCTTCGACGCTCGGCGTGATCGGCGACGTTCCGTACGGCGCGCAGCAGATCGCCGGGTTCCGGACCGACATCGCGGAGATCAACGCGGACCCGTTCGTGGACCGCGTGATCCACCTCGGCGACATCAAGGACGGCAGCTCGCGCTGCGACGACGACTACTTCGCCGCGCGCCTCGCCGACTTCCAGACGTTCGCGGACTCCTTCATCTACACGCCCGGCGACAACGAATGGACCGACTGCCACCGGGCCAACAACGGCGGCTACCTCCCCACGGAGCGGCTTGACACGATCCGGCGCGTCTTCTTCCCGGTGCACGGGCGCACGCTCGGCGCCGGCGCGGAGACCGTCACCTACCAGTCCGACGCGTTCCCCGAGAACATCCGCTGGACGCAGTCCGGCGTGACGTTTGCCGATCTGCACATCGTCGGCTCCGACGACGACCAGGCCACGTGGTACGGCGACCGCACCGAGAACGGTGTGCGCAAGCCCGAGACGGCCGAGGAACGCGCTCTGCGCACGCAGGAATACACCACGCGCGGTGCCGCGACGCTCGCATGGATCGACGCGACCTTCGACGCCGCCGAGCGCGACGGCTCCGCGGCGGTGGGACTCGGCCTGCAGGCCAACATGGGCAGCCAGAGCGCGTTCGCCCCGATCAACGCCAAGATCGCCGAGCGCGCGACCCGCTTCGGCAAGCCCGTGCTGCTGATGGAGGGCGACTCGCACCTCTTCCTCGTCGACCGGCCCGCCGGGATGCCCGCGAACGTCACCCGCTTCGTCGTCCAGGGCTCGACGAACACCCCGCGCCTGTGGCTGCGCCTGCACGTCGACGGCACCGCCTCCCAGCCGTTCTCCTGCGAGAACGTCGAATACCGCACCGGCAAGGTGAGCCCGTGCCCGGCGCCGCTGGCCCCGATCGCCACGGCGAAGGGCACCGTCGGAGCCACGGTCGGCGCCACCCTCGCGTTGACGCTGGGCGGATCGGCGACCTTCGGCGCGTTCGTTCCCGGCGTCGCGGCGGATTACACGACGACGACGACGGCCACGGTCACGAGCACGGCAGGCGACGCGACGCTGAGCGTCGCCGACCCGAGCTCCACCCACACGGGTCACCTGGTCAACGGCGAGTTCGTTCTGCCGCGGGCGCTGCAGGCGGCCGCCGGCGGCGCGCTTGCCGACGTCGGCGGCGTCGCGAGCCCGACCACGCTGCGCACGTACGCAGGCCCGGTCTCCAATGACGTGTCGACGCTCTCCTTCCGCCAGGCGATCGGCGCCGGCGACGCACTGCGCACCGGCACCTACGCCAAGACGCTGACGTTCACGGTCTCCACGACGACTCCATAGCCGACGAAGCCTGTCCGGCGCAGCCATCGTCATGGTGGCTGCGCCGGCGGTGAGCGGGTGCTACTCGGAGCGCCGTCTTAGGTCGTCGGCGTGGTCTGAGTCTTCGAGCGTTGCGCCCGCGACGCCTTCGCCTGGGGCTTGTCGGCGCCGCAGGGCCCAGCGTCCTCGTTGGCGTGCCTGTCCTCCACTCCGGCGAAGCCGCAGGCCTTCAGCGTGTCCTTGCCGGCGGCGGTCTGGGACTGCTGCAGGATCCACGGCTTGAGCTCGTCGAGCCTGGCGGGCGGAGTGAGCCCCTTGCCGGTCAGGCACGCGCGCAGTTCCTCCGGCCCCGGACCGCCGTCCTTGGCTCCGTGAGGGGGATTGGGGTCGCAGGCCTTGAACGCGTCGTCGAGGCCGGCGGTGTCGGGATGGGCGCCGACCCATTCCTTGATCGCCACGCCCTCGAGGTCGGCGGGGATCGGGATGTCGTGCGCGCGCAGGCAGGTCGCGAAGGTGGCGAGCTCGTCCGACGGCGAGCCGTTGTCGGCGACCGCGGGGATGGTGATCGTCGCGGCGACCGCGGTGGCGGCGATGATGGTGAGGAATCGCTTCATGGCCCCGACTCCACCGCGTGGCGTTGACGCGCCGCGGTACCAAAGATGAACATCCGTGGAAAACGCGTCCCCTGAGGGCGTCCGGGGCGGCGATGACTGGCCGCGAGTCCAGGAGGACTCACGCCGTATCGCGATCACGCTTTCGCGACAACGTGCGCCTCCCAGCTCGCGCGAACTTGCGAGACCAGCCCGCAAGCCCCTCACGGACACCAACCCGAACGTCTACGTCGCCGACGCCACCCCGTAACCACTCGCTCCCCGGGGAGCGACGACCGCCCGATCCCCACCCTGGCCCCCGGCGCCATGCGCACAACGGTGCGGTGGCGGCGACCGCTCCCGGCCGCCCCGCGGCGCCCGTCGGGTCCGCCCGGGGCATGCTGACGCTGGGAGCGTTGGGCGTGGTGTTCGGTGACATCGGGACCAGCCCGCTGTACACGATGCAGGCCGTATTCGCCAGCGGCAGGGTGTCCGCGAGCGCCGCGGATGTCTACGGCGTGGTGTCGCTGGTCGTGTGGACGCTGACCCTGGTCGTCTCGCTGAAGTACGTGACGTTCGTGATGCGGGCGGACAGCGACGGCGAGGGCGGCATGATGGCGTTGATCGCGCGTGTCCATGGCCTCGGCCTGACGGGTCGGTGGTCTCGGGCCGTCCTCGTCGCAGCCGGGCTGTTCGGCGTCTCGCTGTTCCTGGGCGACGGAATGATCACGCCGGCCATCTCGGTGCTCTCAGCGGTCGAGGGCGTCGAGATCGCCGCGCCGGGACTCAAGTCGGCGGTGATGCCGATCGCGCTCGTGATCCTCACGGCGTTGTTCGCCGTCCAGCGGTTCGGGACGTCGATGCTGGGGCGCTGCTTCGGGCCGGTGATGGCCACGTGGTTCTCGGTGCTCGGCCTCCTCGGGGCGCTCCAGCTGGCCGCACACCCGGCGATCCTGCGGGCGGTCTCGCCGACCTATGCCCTGGAGTTCCTCGCCCGCCGTCCGGGCATCGCGTTCATCGCGCTCGGCGCGGTGGTGCTGGCCGTGACCGGCGCGGAGGCGCTGTATGCCGACATGGGCCACTTCGGCCGCCCGGCGATCCGCCGCGCCTGGTTCTGGCTGGTCTTTCCCGCCTTGTCGCTGAACTACCTGGGCCAGGGGTCACTGATCCTGCAGACGCCGGGGGCGGTTGCGAGCCCGTTCTACCTGTTGGCGCCGCACTGGGGCCGAACACCGCTGGTGGTGCTGGCCACGGCGGCGACGGTCATCGCGTCACAAGCGCTGATCTCCGGCACGTTCTCGCTGGCGCGTGAGGCCTACCACCTCGGGTATCTGCCGCGCTTGTCGATCGTGCACACCTCAGACGATCAGATCGGCCAGGTCTACGTACCCGCGATCAACACGCTGCTGTTCGTAGCGGTGGTCGGCATCGTGCTCGGCTTCGGCTCCGCTCAGCACCTCGCTTCGGCCTACGGCCTCGCCGTGACCGGGACGTTCGTCATCACCAGCGTCCTGTTCCTCGTGATCGCACGGCGCTCCTTGGGCTGGACGGCGAGACGAACCGCCGCGGTCGCCGCGGTGCTCCTGACCGTCGACGTCACGCTCTTTGCCGCCAACCTTCACAAGCTCATCGCCGGCGGGTGGCTGCCGCTGTCGATCGGTCTCGGAGCGTTCGCGGTCATGACGACCTGGCACCGCGGCGTGGCGATCCTGAACGCCAATCGCGCCCGCGACACCGGCCCGCTGCAGGCGTACGTGGACGCCTTGGCGACGCTGCAGCCACCGTTGCTGCGCCTGCGAGGCACGGCGGTCTTCCTGAGCGCCGACAAGGCCGCCGCGCCGCTGGCGTTCCGCGAGCACGTCGAACACCTCCACGCCCTCCACGAGGTGGTCGTCATCCTCGCGGTCGTCACCGAGCAGCGCGCACACGTGCCCATCGCCGAGCGCATCGTCGTCGACAGTCTCGGTCGCCCCGACGATCACATCGTGCGCCTCACGGCCCGCTACGGATTCAAGGATCGCGTCGACGTCCCGGCGTGCCTGTGCGTCGCCGCCGGTCACGGACTGGTCGACGACGTGGCCAACCCGCTGTACTTCGTGTCGAGAACGAGCCTGAAGCGCACGCCGGCTCCGGGAATGCGCCAATGGCGCAAGCGCCTCTTCGTGCTCACGGCCAGGAACGCCGCTGACCCGGTGGAGTACTTCGCACTCCCCGACGATCGCGTCGTCATCCTGGGCGCCCGTACAAGCGTCTGAGACCCCGCAGGACGACAGCCTTACCCTGTGGGCCGGGATCTCCCCCGGAACTTCATTGTGCTCGAGGATGTGGAGTGCGCTCTACCGACGTTGTGATCATCGGCGCAGGTGCCGCCGGTCTGATGTGTGCCCTGACCGCCGCCGCACGCGGACGCCAGGTGCTGCTCGTCGACCACGCCAACAAGGCGGGCAAGAAGATCCTCATGTCCGGCGGCGGCCGCTGCAACTTCACCAACATGTGGACGGACCCGGCGAACTTCGCCTCGCAGAACCCGCACTTCTGTAAGTCGGCCCTGGCGCGGTACACCCCGTGGGACTTCATCGCCATGGTCGACGAGCACGGCGTGCCCTACCACGAGAAGAAGCTGGGCCAGCTGTTCTGCGACAACAAGTCCAAGGACATCCTCAAGATGCTCTTGGAAGAGTGCGAGCTGGCCGGCGTCGACCTGCGCCTGGACACCGCGGTGCGGCAGATCGAAAAGACCGAGGCCGGATACCTGCTGAGCACGGATATCGGGCACGTCGCCACGTTGGCACTGGTGATCGCCACCGGCGGCCTGTCCGTTCCGACGCTGGGCGCCACCGGCTTCGGCTACGAGATCGCTCGCCAGTTCGGCCACAACGTGCTCTCCACCCGCGCCGGCCTGGTGCCGTTCACCAGCTCCGGCCAGCTCAAGGAGTTGTGCACCGAGCTGTCCGGCACGTCGGTGGACTGCGTGGTCAGCTGCAACGGCGAGAGCTTCCGCGAGAACATCCTGTTCACCCACCGCGGCCTCAGCGGCCCGGCCATCCTGCAGATCTCCTCGTTCTGGCACCCCGGGGATGCCGTGGAAATCAACCTGCTGCCCGACCGCAACGCCCTGGAGTGGCTGCAAAGCCAGCAGGCCGCGCGCCCCAACAGCGAGCTGAAGACCCTGCTCGGCGAGGTGTTCACCAAGAAGATGGCGGCCCTTCTGGCCGAACACTGGTTCGTTTCAAAGCCGATGAAGCAGTACACCCCGGCGGAGCTGCGCAACATCGCCGACACGCTCGGCGCCTGGCAAGTGGTGCCGGCCGGCACCGAGGGCTACCGCACCGCCGAGGTCACCCTCGGCGGCGTCGACACCCGCGAAGTGTCGTCCAAGACCATGGAGTCGCTGAAAAGCCGGGGCCTGTACTTCATCGGCGAGGTGCTGGACGTCAGCGGCCACTTGGGCGGTTTCAACTTCCAGTGGGCGTGGGCGTCGGGCTACGCGGCGGCGCAGTTCGTGTGAGTTCGGCAGGCCATCAGTAGCGGATCGGTCCCGTCACATTGACCCAGATGTCGTTCCAGTCGCGGTCGCCCTTGGCCGCGATGACGGTGTCCAGGAACCGCTGCGCGTTGTCCTTCGTGAGCAGCGTGGTGCCGAAGTAGAACTCGCGGTGCTCGCGCGGTAGCGACGCCACGTCGAGCTCGCCGGACTTCGCGTGCCAGGCGATCGCCAGGCCGCGGCCGCCCTGCTCGACGGCGTCGATACCGGCGGTGCCCACCATGTCGCCGGCGAGCACCGCGCGCACGGCCTGCTCGACCCCGGCGATGCCGACCACGCCGACCTTGTCGACCCGTCCCTTGGCCTTGACCGCCTCGAGGGCGCCGAGGGCCATGCCGTCGTCCGCCGCCCAGATCCCTTTGAGGTCGGGATGGGAGGCGAGCATCGACTCGGCGACCCTCTGCGCCTTCGCCGGTTCCCAGTCGGCGTTGTCCTGCTGGACCACCTCGACTCCCGGGTGGTCGTCGAGCACCTGCTTGAGCCCGCGCAGCCGGCCCTTCGAGGACGTGTTGCCGAGCAGGCCGAGGATGGCGCCGATCTTGCCGTGCCCGTCCATCCACTGCACAAGGGCCTCGGCGACCTGTTTGCCCATCTCCACGTCGTCGGCCGACATGTGCGAGACCCAGTATTTGAAGTTCCAGGGATGCAGGTTGTCGGCCTTGTTCCAGCTCGTGACGAAGTAGCACCGCGAGCTCTCGCACAAGCGCGCGATCGACAGGGCGTCGCTGGCCTCGTTGGGATCGACGTTGAAGATGACGTTGCCCTTCCCGGCGCGGGCGATGAGCGCGCGCATGTCCCGCAGTTGCTTGGCGCTGTCGCCCTCGCTGAGCAAGGTCTGGATCCGGTCGGCGGCGTCGACGGATGCCGCGAAGTCCTCGCCGCCCTGCTTCCACAGAGCGTGATACGGGTTCGAGAGGCTGCGGATCGACGTGCCGAGCAACACCTCCGCCATGGGGTCGGCGCCGATCTCGACCGCCGGCTGCGCTTCGCCGCCACATGCGGCGAGCACGGTCGGCATCGCCCCAGCCAGGCCAATGCCAAGTGCGCCGTGACCCAGGCGCTGCAGGAAGCCCCGGCGGTCGAGGCTGCACGACGAATCTCTCGGGCCGCCGATCTCACTCATCGCACTCCCTCTATGAACGCATCGCTGTCCGCCGGCGTCAAGTGCACGCCTTGCCGCCGGCTTTGCGACGGAGGAGAATCCAGCCGCATCAAGTCAGGTCTGGCCATGCAGCCGCGACACATCGCACGAGTAGCGCTGTTCCTCGCGCTGACCGTCGTGGGTTCCATCATCGCCCGCGTGCTCGCCGAGCGCGACGTGCGACGCGACTCCGACCGTCGCGCCGAGGTCGCCGCTGTGCAGATCCATGGCCGCATCGCCCAGGCCGCAGCCCTTACCGAGAGTCTGCGCCGGTTCATGCTGGATGCGAGGAGTACCGGCGTCACGAGCGACCAATTCGCGAGAAACGCACTGCGGTGGCTGGGCTCGGCGCGTCTCCCCGCCGCCGCGTGGGTCGAGCGGGTCCCCGATACGGAGCGTGCGGCGTACGAGCGACGGATCGGGCAGTCCATCGTGACGGCCGACGTGCGCTACGGCGTGGTGCCCGTCGGGTCGCGCTCCTCCTATCTGCCGGCGACGCTGGTCACGGGCTTTCCTCCGATGGCCCTGCCCGGGATCGATCTGAGCGGCGCGTCCGGGCTTGCCGCGGCACTCAGTCGGGCAACCCGCCTCAACGGCGTGGTCGCGACCCCGATGGCATCCTCGAGAACCGGCACCAGCGGGCTCTTTCTCGTCGCGCCGGCGCCCAATCTCGCCGGGAAGGTCCTCCGCCCGGGGTACGCCGTGACCTTCGTCTCGGCCTCCGGACTGCGTGCGGCAGCCACAGGCGTCCCGGCGGTGCAGGTCACGACCGCGGGCCAGGTCGAAGAGCACGGCGATACGTCCGCCAAGTCCTTTACGGCAGCAGGTCAGCGATTCACCGTCGTCGTGCCGCGGGAGGCGGTCCAGGGTGCTGCGGCGGTCCTGCCGTGGGTCATCCTCGCCGGCGGCCTGCTCGTCGTCGCCCTCGGCGGTGCGCTCGCGCTCAACGCGGCGCGACGAGCCAGAGCGCAGGAGGAGCTTGACCGGATCTTCACGATGTCACAGGATCTGATCGCGGTCGCCGACTTCGACGGACGGTTCACGCGTGTCAACCCGGCCGCCGAGGAGATTCTCGGCTACACGGAGGAAGAGCTCCTCGCGCGCCCGTACATCGACCTCGTCCATCCGGCCGATCGGGACAGCACCGCGACGGAAGCCGACACCATTGCTCAGGGCAAGCCGACGGCGTCGTTCGAGAACCGGTACGTCCGCAAGGACGGCTCGGTCAGGGTGCTCAACTGGACGACGACGCCAGATGTCGAGCAGCGCTTGATGTACACCGTCGCTCGCGACGTGACCGAGCGCCGCGAGGCCGAGGCAGAGGTCAAGCGACTCGCAGACGAGCAGGCGGCACTGCGCCGGGTGGCAACCCTCGTCGCACGCGAGGCGTCCCATGCCGAGCTCTTCACCGCGATCGCGGCGGAGTGCGCGCAGCTGTTCGGCACCGAGGACATCGGGATGGTGCGCTACGAGGGCGGCCGCCACCAGGTCGTGATGGCCAGCTCGGGGACGTTCAAGGTCGCCTTTCCGGCCGGCTCACGCCAGCCGCTGGGTGGCGACAATGCCGCCTCGCTCGTCTTCCGGACAGGGCGGTCGGCCCGGATCGACGACTACGCAAAGGCGACCGGCCCGATCGCGGACGCCATCCGCCCTGCCGGCCTCCGCTGTGCCGTGGCCGCGCCCATCATGGTGGAAGGCCGGCTCTGGGGGGCGATGATCACAGGGACGAGCGGGGAGGAGCCCTTGCCGTTGGAGACGGAATCCCGCATCGGCCAGTTCACCGAGCTGATGGCCACGGCGATCGCCAACGCCGAGGCCCGGGCCGAGGTGACGCGCTTGGTCGACGAGCAGGCGGCGCTGCGGCGCGTCGCCACGCTGGTCGCGCAGGGCGTCGCTCCGAACGCGGTCTTCGACGCCGTGACCGGGGAGGTCGCGGGGCTCTTGGGAGCCTCGGCGGTATCGCTGGCGCGGGATGACGGCGATCGGCTCACGGTCGTCGCTCAACACGGTGTCGCCCAGTCGACGCCGATGAGCACGGGACGAACCACGCGCCCGGTCGATCTCGCCGAGGCGAACGGCGACATCGCACGCCGAGCCGGCATGGAATCGGTGGTCGCGGCGCCCATCGTCGTGGACGGCCGTACGTGGGGCGCCCTGGTCGCGCTGTGGGCGGTTCGCGAGGCGGCACGCGACGACACCGAGGAGCGGCTGGCCAGGTTCGCCGAGCTGCTCGCCACCGCGATCGCCAACGCTGACAACCGCGACCAGCTCACCGCCTCGCGCGCCCGCGTGCTCACCGCGGGCGACGATGCACGCAGGCGCGTCGTGCGCGACCTGCACGACGGTGCCCAGCAGCGGCTCATCGAGACGGTGCTGACGCTGAAGCTCGCTCAGCAGGCGCTGCGCGAGACCCCGCGCGAGGCGGAGACGTACGTGGCGGACGCATTGAGCTCCGCGGAGCGCGCCACAGCCGAGCTGCGCGAACTGGCGCACGGGATCCTGCCCACGGTGCTGACCCGCGGCGGGCTGGACGCCGGCGTTCGCGCGTTCGTCTCGAGACTCGACCTCCCCGTCGATATCCACGTCTCGAGCGAGCGGCTGCCTCGGGAAATCGAGGCCAGCGCGTACTTCATCGTCGCCGAGGCGCTCACCAACGTGGTCAAGCACGCCCGCGCCAGCCACGCCGATGTCACGGTGTCCGTCGAGGGCGGGATGCTCCATGTCGCCGTTCGCGACGACGGCATCGGAGGCGCCGATCCAGGTGGTCACGGCCTGGTGGGGATCGCCGACCGAGTGACGGCGCTCGGGGGGCGGCTCGAGCTCGAGCGTCCGGCCGGCGGCGGCACGCTGCTCACAGCCGAGCTGCCACTGTCCACCGGATAGGACTCGATCGCTACTGCTTCAGGTCGAGCCAGGCCACGTGAGCTTCGGTCAGCTCGACCCCGAGCCCCTGCACCGAGGACCGGGTCTCAGCAATCGACCGCGGCCCGAAGAGCGGGAAGGTCGGGAAGGGCTGACTCAGGACGAAGGCCAGAGCGATCGCGGTGGCCGGCACCCCGAGCTCGGCCCCGAGCTTCTCCGCCCGGCGCAGTCGCTCGAAGTTTGCGTCGCTGTAGTAGCACCGGACCAGGTCCGGGTCGCTGCGGTCGTCCGGGTTGGCGGGGCGGGCGAAGAAGCCGCGGGCCTGCGACGACCATGGGAGCAGCGGAATCTGCGCCTCGGTCAGCCACTGCTTGGACGCCGCGTCGGTGACGTGCCGGCAGCCGGTCCACGGCACGTCGTACGCCTCGGCCAGGCCGAAGTGGTTGCTGAGCACGGCCAGCCCCTGTCTCCCGTTGGCCCGCGCGTAGGCGTTGGCCTCCTCGAAGCGCTCCCGGGTCCAGTTCGAGACGCCGATGACCTTGATCCGCCCGGCGCGATGCTGCTGATCGAGCACGTCGACGAACTCGCCGACCGGGATATCCGGGTTGTCCCGGTGCATCATGTAGATGTCGGCATACTCGGACTGCTGGCGTTCCAGCGATTCCATCAGCTGTGAGACCAGCGACTCGGGGTCGCAATGCGGCGTGTGGGCGCCCTTGACGATCACGACGACGTCCTCGCGAACGCCGCGGTTGGCCATCCATTGCCCGAACAGCCGTTCATATCGCCCGCCGCCGTAGACATAGCCGGTGTCGAACGCGTTCCCGCCCAGGCTGTAGAAGTGGTCGAAGATCGCCGAGGCGTGCGGCAGATCGGGCTGGTTGTCGCACCCCATCACCAGCCGGGACAGCTTCTTGTCCAGTCCGGCGATCGTGCCGTACAACATCGGTGGCGTCGCCGATCCAGGCTGGGACGTGTTGAACCTCAACGGCTCACCGGAAACCGTCGGAAGGTTCGCGTCGTCGGCCTCGAACGGATACACCAGGCCGATCTCAGCTCGCCACTTGTCCAGCGCGCGGGCATTGCCCAGGCTGTCGTCCAGACGCATCTCGTTCGGACCGGCCGCCGGGTTCTCGGCGCAGGCGCGGGCCAGGCCGTCGGCCTCAAGGGCGTACGGGAACGCACCGGGATAGCTCCGGACCTGCGGCTCCTGGCCGACCGAGGTGACGGTCACCTCCGGGTCGGAGGACAGCGTCCACGGGTCGGCGATGTGGATCATGCCCGCGCTGCCGTAGATGGTGACGGTGTTGGCGTCCTGCAGACGTACTCCGGCTCGAACTGAGGCCGTAACGCCGTCAGGGAACGTGAGCCGGCCGACGGTCCACTCGTCCACCCCGGTGGCGCCGATGACGCCGTCGGCGGAGACCTCGGTCGGCTCCACGAACGGCTTGCCCGCCGCTGCGCCCGCGATCGCGCGGGCGTAGGAGACCGGATAGCCGCCGACATCGAGGATGCCGCCGCCGGCGGTCTCAGGATCGAAGAGCCGCCCCTCGACGCTCCCGCTGTGGAACGCGAAGCTGGCATCGATGTGCACCAGGTCCCCGATCACGCGCTCGGCGACGAGTCTCAGCACGTCCCGTGTCTGCGGATGGAAGCGGTACATGTACGCCTCGACCAGGCAGCGACCCGCCTCGCGGGCGACGTCGACCATGGTCATCACCTGCCCGTGGTTGGGCGCCAACGGCTTCTCGCACAACACGTGCTTGCCCGCGCGCAGTGCACGGACGGTCAGGGCGGCGTGGGTCGTGTGCACGGTCGAGACGTAGACCGCATCGATGGCCGCGGAATCCAGAACGGCGTCATAGGTCCCGATCACCGCATCGGCACCCAGCCCGTACTCATTGGCGAAGGCGCGGGCGCGATCAGGATCCGAGCTGCCGACGCCTGCGAGCGTGCCGCTCTCGCTGTGCGGGAGCTGGGCGGCAAAGCGCCGGGCGATATTGCCCGGACCAAGCACGGCCCAGCGGACCGGACGGGTTACCGGCGAATCATCCATGCGGTCAGGCACCATGCGCAGCTCCTCGTGCGCGGCGCTCCGCCCTCAGCGGTCCTCGATCGCCTGGCGGAAGCCCGCACCGAGGAGCTCGAGCTTGGGGAAGAACCCGCTCGCTCCGGCGCTCTCCGCGACGGCGACGTTGGCAATGTCTGAGTCCGAGGACATCACGAGCACTCGGATCGGCCATTCCAGCGCGAGCAGCCGACGCGTCAGGTCGAATCCGTCCCCGTCGGGCAGGCCGATGTCGACGATCACAGTGTCAGGACGCACCTCATGCGCGCGGAGCATGGCCTCGCCGACGCCGCCTGCCTCGCCCACGACGTTGTGCCCCCAGGATTCGACGATCCTGATCGCTATGCGGCGGAACGAGGCGTCATCGTCAACCACGAGGACCGAGCAGCCCATACCCACATCATTCCAGCGTTGGCGGCATCCGGGCGCCATCCCCGAAATCGGCGCCTACATGAACGGCAGCGGAAGCGTGGCGATCAGGGCGGTTCCGCCGCCCCGCGGGCTCTTGAGCTCGAACCGCCCGCCCAGCGTCGTCACGCGGTCCTCGAGGCCGACGAGTCCGTGGCCGGACGCGTCGGCGCCGCCGATGCCGTCGTCGCGGACCTCGATCCGCAGAACGCCGCCCTCGGCCGCCACGCGGACCTCGGCACGGGACGCCCGCGCGTGCTTGGAGACGTTCGTGAGCGCCTCGACGACGATGAAGTACGCGCTCGCCTCGATCTCGGCGGGGTAGCGCGCAGCGGGCACATCGACGTCGACGGGGAGATCGAGCCGTGTCACCACCCCCGTGAGGCCCGCCTTCAGCCCGAAATTGGTCAGGACCCTGGGCAGGACGCCGTGCGCGAGCTCACGCAGCCCCTCGACCCCCTGCTGCAGCTGTTCGAGCGCATCCGCGACCAGCGAGTCCCGCTCGGGATCTGTGGAAGGCGCCCTGGCCCGGGCGAGCTCGAGCGTGAGGATGGCTTCGATGAGGCGCTGCTGCGCGCCGTCGTGCAGGTCGCGCACGACGCGGCGGCGGGCTTCGTCGGCGGCGATCAGCACGCGCGCCCGCGACGCGGTCAGCTGATCGTGGCTGTCGGCGTTGGCGATGGCGGTGTCGAGCAGCTCCGCGAACTGCGACAGCCGCGGCTCGGGATCGGCCTCCGGCGGCTGACCGCCGCGCCAATACGGGACGATCAGCCCCCAGGCCCTGCCGCCGATCGTGACGGGAGCTTCGACGGCGGCACGCGCACCCAGCAGCTCGGCGAAGCCGGGGACGCGGCCGATCCGGGAGCCGAGCGGCAGCTCGCCGGCCGCCGGGCCGTGGTGGGCCACCATCGTGATCTCATCGCCGTCCGCGTAGCGGCACAGCATCACCCCGTCGGCACCCAAGAGCGCCGCGGTCTCGGCCGTGACCGCATCGAAGACAGCGGCGGGTGCGGCGCCGTGGGCCACGAGCGTCGCCACTCGCCGCAGCGCCGCCTGCTCGTCCGCCAGCGTGCGAAGGTCATCGTGCATCTGCGCCTTTGAGATGGCGGTCGCGACCAGCTCGGTGAAGGCCGCCAACCGGCTCTCGACCTCGTGCGCCGAGGCGTCGGAGAGCACGAGCCGGCTGGTGAGGATGCCGGCGTGCGCGGGCCGCGCCTCGCGCGACGACCGCAGCGCGACGGCGATCATCCCCCACACGCGCCCGTCGACCATGATCGGCACGGCGACTTCGGCCGCGGCCGCGGAGGAGCGTTCGTTCTCGTCGCGCCGCGCCGGACGGCCGGTCTCGAAGACGGTCGCCGCGAGGCCGGGGCGGTCCAGCGACGCGCGGCTGCCCACCGGCAGGTCCGCGTCGTCGCGCGAGGCGACCACGATCGACGTCGTCCCGGATTCGAAGCGCACGACCCAGACGGCGGCCACGTCCAGGACACGCGCCACCTCATCGGCGACCGCCGAGAACAGCTCCGCGGGGCCGGCGCCCTCGGCGACCAGGGTCGCGACCCGCCGCAGCGCGGCCTGCTCCGCCGCCAGCCTGCGCGTGCGCCGGCGCGACTCCGCGTTGGCGATGGCGAGCCCGAGCAGGTCGGTGAAGTCCTGCAGCCGGTCCTCGGTGCCCGCGGGGAGGGGTCCGGTGCCGCGCATCGCCACGCAGCCGATGCCCCAGATCCGGCCGGCGGCCAGAATCGGCACACCGATGGCGGACCCGAGCCCCGACTCGCGTATCCCCACCGCCAACCGGCTCGACGGCTCGGAGTATTCGTCGATTCGCGTCGGCCGCCCCGTCTCATAGACCAGCGCGGACAGGTTCGGGCCGTCGTGCGGCCAGCGGCTGCCGACCGGGAAGCGCGGAGCGTCGACGGACGCGACCACGGTCATCGCGTCGCCCGCCTCGTAGCGACCGACGAACATCGCCGACGCCCCGAGCACACGCGTCGCCTCCGCCATGATCGCCGCCAGCAACTCGGCGGCCGGCAACTCCTCGGCCACCAGCGTCGCGATGCGGCTCAGCGAGGTCCGATGGTCGGCGAGCCTCGCCAGGCGATCCTGTGAGGCGGCGCCGGAGATCACGCCCGCGACGAGCTCGGTGAACGCGGCAAGGCGGTCCGGCGCCCGCACCGGCAGCAGCTCGCCCCCTTGCGGGCTGACCCCGATACCGCCCCAGATCCCGCCGTCGACGCGGATCGGGACGCCACACATTGAGAGCACGCCGAGCTCGCGTACCCGCCGCGCGATCGTGCTCTCGAGCCCGGAATGGTCGTCGACGCGCACCGGCCGCCCGATCTCGAGGATCGTCGCCGCCATGCTGGGTCCGTCCAGCGGCCAGCGGCTGCCCGCGGAGAACGGCGGGAAGTTCACCGAAGCGAGGACGGAGATCTCCGCGACCGGCTCATAGCGGAAGAGCCAGCCGCGTGGAAGCTCGAGCACGGTCGTGATCTCGCGCACCACCGCCCCGAACAGATCAGCGGCCGGCGCCTTCGCGGTCGCGAGCGCGGCGATCCGGCGGAGCGCGGCATGCTGGGCAGCCGGTAGGTCGCCGTTGGTCACCTTTCCGGCTCGCGTCGCGCCGGGGCCGGTCCGGTCGACTCGCGGACGATCAGGCGGGTCGGCAACTCGAGCTGCGGTCCCCTGGACTGCCGGCCACCCAGCTGGCGGACGATCAGGCCGACCCCCGCGCGGCCGATCTCCGCCATGGGCTGCCGGATGGTGGTCAGCGCGGGTGTGGTCGCGGCGGCCAACGGAAAATCGTCGAATCCGACGATCGAGACGTCCTCGGGAACGCGAAGCCCACGCTCGCGCGCCGCTCGCAGGGCGCCGCAGGCGATCGGATCGTTGCAGCCGAAGATGGCGGTCGGCGGGTCGGCGACGTCGAGCAACTGGGCCGCACCCGCCGCGCCGGGCCCGATCTCGAAATCCGCCTCGACCCACAGATCCGGGTCCAGCGTCAGCCCGGCGTCGGCCAGCGCCTCGCGGCAACCCGCGGCTCGTTCCACGGACGCCGCGTAGCCAGGCGGTCCGGAAATCACCCCGATCCGGCGGTGCCCGAGCGCCAGCAGATGCTCGATCGCGTGATACGCGCCCCGCCGATACGCGGCCGCCACCGAGGGAATCCGGTCGCCGACGGGCACCCGGGGATCGACGACCGCCAGCGGATACCCGTTCGGCACCGCGCGCTCGAGCTCTGCTCCCGATGCCTCCGGCAGGATCAGGATGGCGCCGTCGGTCGACGCAGCGAGCTCTTCGAGGAGCTCCAGCTCGCGGGCGTGCTCGTGCTGCGTCGAGGCGATCGAGAGCAGCAGCCCGTGCTCGTGGGCCGCATCGGTCACGCAGGCGAGCACGAGCCCGAAGTAGAGGTCGAAGGCAACCGGCACCAGCACCGCGACGACGCCGCTGCGTGAGGTCGGCGAGCCCATGCGTCGAGCTAGACCCGACCTCGAACCACGTGCGATACGACGCAGGGCACGCACAAAGATTATCCCTCTCATCAGGCGGCTCTAAAGAGCGGCCTTATCTGCCGATGACACGAGGAGCACCTGTCCGCACCCGCCTCACTCAAGGGACCCCATGCAGAGACTCCGTAATCTGCGACTGGCCGTTCGGCTCGGTATCGCCTTCGGCGCGCTCGCGCTGGGCCTGCTCGTCGTTTCCGTCGTCGCGTTCAAGTCAACCGACAACCTCGACGCGAAGGTTCATGCCCTCGCCGTCGATGTACCGCAGTACACGTCCGTCGTCGACGGCATCGCGGCGCGCATGCCGCAGGAGGGCCACCTGCTGGCCCAGCACCTCTACGTCTATGACGGCGATGTCGCCGCCCAGGACAAGGTCGCCAAGCAGTTCGCGGCGCTCGCCACGCAGGACAAGCAGGGCTTCGACGCCATGCTGGCGGCGCTGGGCAACGCGCAGGACCCGCAGACGCGGGCGGCGGCCGACGGGGTCAAGAAGCTGCGCGACGGGTACGTCGGGCTGCTGAACCTCTCGACCACGGCGATGGAGGCCTCCCGCAAGGAGACCGTCGCCAACGCCGAGGAGCGGACGACCTCGCGGACGCTCTACACCGAGCAGATCCTCAAGGCCGAGGCGCAGATCGGCGCCGGCGTGCAGGCCAGCTCCAAGGGCGCCGTCGCCTACGCCGCGGGCGAGGGGAAGAAGGCCTCCGACGCGATCTCCGCCACCAAGCGCTCGATCCTGATCGCCGCGATCCTGAGCGCGCTCGTCGCCCTCGTGCTGGCCATCATCGTCACGCGCTCGGTCACCCGCCCCGTGCACCAGCTGCAGCGGCGGCTGGAGTCGCTCAACACGGAGGATCTCGAGGCGCTGTCCGGCGGGCTCGAGGCTTGCGCCGATGGCGATCTGACGAAGACCGTGAGCACCAGCACGGCGCCCGTCGAGGTCTCCTCCGAGGATGAGCTCGGCCGCCTCAGCCACACCTTCAACGCGATGCTCTCCAACGCGGGCCGGTCGGTCGAGTCCTACAACGCCATGCGCCTCAAGCTCGGCGAGACGATCGGCCAGGTGTCGATCTCCGCGGGCACGGTGTCCGCCGCTTCGCAGCAGATGGCGCAGACGTCCGACGAGACGACGCGCGCGATCGAGGAGATCGCGTCCGCGGTCGGCGAGGTCGCGCAGGGTGCCGAGACGCAGGTTCGGGTCGTCGAGTCCGCTCGCCACTCGGCCGCCGAAGCCGCTCGCGCGGCCGGCGTCTCCGCCCAGACCGCCGAGGAGACGGCCAGGGCCGCGGATGAGGCGCTCGCCGTCGCCGGCCAGGGCGTCGAGGCCGCCAACTCGGCCACCGAGGCGATGCGTCAGGTCGCCGAGGCCTCCGGCGAGGTCTCCGCAGCGATTCAGGACCTGTCGGCCCGCTCGGAGAAGATCGGTGGCATCGTCGACACGATCACCGGTCTCGCCGAGCAGACCAACCTGCTGGCGCTCAACGCCGCCATCGAGGCCGCGCGCGCGGGCGAGCAGGGCAAGGGCTTCGCCGTCGTCGCCGAGGAAGTGCGCAAGCTCGCCGAGGGCTCGCAGGCCGCCGCCGCGGAGATCTCCGGCCTGATCGCGGAGATCCAGCGCGAGACCGGCCGGGCCGTCCAGGTCGTCGCCGACAGCGGCAAGCGCACGGACGAAGGCGTCAGCACCGTCGCCGAGGCCCGTGACGCGTTCCAGCGCATCGGGGCGTCGGTCGAGCACATGTCACAGCGCGTGGTGGAGATCGCCGCGTCGGTGCAGCAGATCTCGGCTGAGACCGAGCAGATGCAGGGTGACATCGTCCAGGTCGCCGACGTCGCGCAGTCCTCCTCGGCGTCCGCCGAGCAGGTGTCCGCCTCCACCGAGCAGACCAGCGCGTCGGCGCAGGAGATCTCGTCCTCCGCGCAGGAGCTCGCGACCACGGCCGAGGACCTGGAGCGCCTGGTCGGGCAGTTCAAGATCGCGGTCTGAGTGGATCAAGGGGCGGCCGCACGGCCGCCCCGCTCGGCACCGGCGTACCCGGGTTGGAGTAAATCGGGCAGGGGTGAACTTCCGTCAAGGGACGGGCGACGGAGCCTCCGCGGCGCGTATAGGGTTTCGCCGGTGGCCCAGCGGATCACGAGCCCGCGCCTGATCGGCCGCGAGTCCCAGCTCGAGCGCCTGCGCCTGCTCTGCGCCCGCGCCGTCGAGGGCACCTTCACCCTCGCCCTGGTCACAGGTGACGCGGGCATCGGCAAGTCCCGACTCGTGCGGGAGTTCGCGTCCTCCGACGTGGCGGCCGGCGCGCTGACCCTGCGCGGAAGCTGCTTTCCGATCGCCGGTGAGGAGGCGCCGTACGGGCCACTGGTCGCCGCGCTGCGCGACGTCCCCGCCAAGCGGCTCGAGGCCGCGGTGCGCGGGCTCCCGGATGCCTTGATCGCCGAGCTCGCGAGCCTGCTCCCGGCGCTCGGCCGCCAGGCGCCGGCCGGGCGCGACGGGTCACGCGGCGCGCAGGGCCGCCAGTACGAGTACCTGCTCGAGCTGCTCGCGCGACTGGCCGACGAGGCGCCGGTGGTCCTGATCATCGAGGACATCCAGTGGGCCGACCCCTCGACGCTGGACTTCCTGTCGTTCGTGGCGCGCAACGCGCGCCACGAACGGATCCTCCTCGTCGCGACCCACCGCCTGCACGACGGACGGGACCTGCAGGCGCTGGAGCGCTACGTCGACCAGCTCGAGCGCTGCCCGGCCGTCGAGACGATCGCGCTCGGCCCGCTCACGCTCGCGCAGGTCAGCGAGCAGATCGCGGCCATCCAGCTGCGCCCGGCGGACCCGGCCAGCACCCGCCGCATCACGGCACGCACGCAGGGCAACCCGTTCTACGTCGAGGAGCTGATCGCTCACGACGGCATGGCCGAGGCGCCGCTCCCGGCCAGCCACGCCGCCACGCTGCTCG
Organism: Solirubrobacter ginsenosidimutans; assembly: GCF_027587205.1. The sequence goes on along the minus strand of NZ_JAPDOD010000003.1, from coordinate 327,860 downwards.
AGCGCCTCAGCACCCTGAGCCCTGAGACCCAGCACGTCCTGCAGGTGCTCGCCGCGTTCGGCCGCGCGATCGAGCACGACCTGCTCGCCAAAGCCGTCGCGATCGAGGAACCAGCGCTGTCGAAGCTGTTGCGAACCGCCGTCGACGCGCACGTCATCGAAGCGGACGGCGTCACACTGACCTTCCGCCACGCCCTGACCCGCGAGGCGGTCTACGACGCGCTGCTCCCGGGCGAACGCCAGGGTCTGCACGCCGCGGTGGCCAAGGCGCTCTACGAACGTCCTGACCTGACCGACGCCGCCGAGCTGGCGGTCCAGTGGCGTGCCGCCGGCCAGCCCGCCGCGGCGCTCGCGGCGTCGCTCGAAGCCGCCCGCGCCGCTGCCGGCGTCTACGCCTACAGCGAGGCCGTCGAGCACTACACGGCCGCCGTCGCGCTCTGGAGCTCGGCCGACGCGACCGACCTCGACCACGCCGGCATGCTGCTCGACGCCGCCGACACGGCCTACCGGGCCGGCGCCGACGACCTGCCGATCCAGTGGTGCCAGCTCGGTCTGGCGGCGCTCGGCGAGGACCCGGACCCGCGCCGCGCGGCGACGTTCTTCGAGCGGCTCGGCCGCTACCAGGACCACCACCTCGACAAGTCGCTGTCCTACTACAACGAGGCGCTCCTGTGCCTCGACGAGACGCCGAGCGCCGAGCGCGCGCGCCTGCTCGGCGACGAGAGCCTCACGCTGACGCTGAGCGTCCGCTGGGACGAGGCGCGCGAACGCGCCGAGCGCGCGCTGGCGGTCGCGCAGCAGGCCGGCGCCGACGCCGAGGAGGGCTTCGCGCGCTCGGTCCTCGGGCTCGTGCTCGCGTACCTCGGCGAGTTCGATGCCGCCGAGGCGCAGCTCGAAGAGGCCCGGCGGATCGGCGAGGCGCTCGAGCGGCCCGAGGACGTCTCCCGGGCCTACGTGCACCTCGGCGAGGTCCTCCGCCTCCGCGGCGACCTGCCGGGCGCCCTGGCGGTCATGGCCGCCGGGCTGCGCGCGGCACGGCGACTCGGCGTCGAGGCGTCTTACGGCCGCTACTTCGCGCTCAACGCCGCCGAGGACGAATTCGAGCTCGGACACTGGGACGCGGCGCAGGACCGGATCGACCGGCTCGCCGGGGCGTCGCTGACCTGGAGCGAGACGCTGCTGCGGCTGACCGTCTCAGGCCAGCTCGCGGCGGGGCGCGGCGAGTTCGAACGCGCACGGGCCTGGCTCGACGAGGCCAGCGGGCATCTGCGCGAGTCGTCGGCGACGGAATGGACCGCGTACGTCGCGGCGTGCGTGATCGAGCTGTTACTCACGGCGGGCGAGCCCGAGCAGGCGCTCGCGACCGCCGCGGCCGAGCTGGCCCGGGTGAGCGGGCGTGAGGAGCAGCTCTACACGCCGGCCCTCGTCGCCGTGGCCGTCCGGGCGGCCGCGGACGTCGCGACCGCGGGAGGTGAAGCGTCGGTCGAGGCCCTGCACGACGCCGAGCGCCACACGAACTGGTTGTCGGCCTTCCTCGACGACGCCGCGCCGCCGACCGCCCGCGCGCAGCTGGCCGGGGCACGCGCGGAGTACGCCCGCGCCCGCGGTGCGTCGTCGGCCGAGCAGTGGGATCGCATCGCGTGCGAGTGGGACCGGCTGCAGCACCCGTACCGCGCCGCGTACGCTCGCGTCCGGGAGGCCGAGGCACGTCTCGAGGGCGACGGCGACCGCGATGCGGCGGCCCACGCGCTGTCGAAGGCGCTCACGGTCGCCGAGACCTTGGGCGCGACCCCGCTCGCGGAGTGGGCCAACGCCTTCGTCGCCCGCAAACGGCTGCGGCGCGCCGTCGTCCGCCGGTTCGAGTCCGCCGGCCCGGAGGAACGGCTGACGCGACGCGAGCGAGAGGTCCTCGAGCTCGTCGCGGAAGGACGGACGAATCGGCAGATCGGCGGCGCGCTGCACATCACCGAAGGGACCGCGGCGCTGCACGTCTCGCGGATCCTCGGCAAGCTCGACGTCAAGACGCGCGGTCAGGCGGCCGCGGTCGCTCGCCGGGCCGGGGTGGTCGACGGCTCCGACGACGGCTGAGCTGCGTCGCGACATATATATGCCGCCCACCCGCGACAGATATACATTTCCTGCGATGCCAGGCGTCCGCGGTTGGCTTAGCGTCGCCGGGTATGAGCCTGCCCGCCGCGATCGAGTGCGACGACGCCCTGATCGTCTTCGAAGGTCCGCGGCGGATCCGTCACCAGGGCGTCGCGAGCTTCGACCTCTGGCCTGATGCGCGGGAAGCGGAGGAGGTCCGGAACCGCATCGAGAGCGGGCGCCCGATCCTCGTGATCCTCAGCGGCCCGCAGGCGGAGGCGACGGTCCTGACCGAGCAGTTCGCCGGCGCGCCGCCCGCGTTCGCCGTGCTGGTCAACGCGATCGCGCGCGACCTGTCGCCGATCCCGGTCCCGGCGCTGGACTGGCTTCCGAACGACGTGCGCGAGCGCGGCCTGCGCTTCCTGCGGGCCAGCATGCTGCGCCTGCGCCGGACGCCGGCGCTCCTGTGTCCGGCACTCTGCCTCGACGAGCGCGACGCGGCATGCCCGCACGTGCGGTTCGCGCATCTGTCCCGAGTCGGCGGGCACACGGAGCGCGAGCTGTCACTGGTCGTGGCCTACGCGTTCGCGAACGTGACACCGCGGTACACGACTCATACGCGCACAGTACGCAATCAGCGCTCAGCCGAGGAAGAACGATGAGGATCGCGATCGTCGGAGCAGGACTGACCGGGCTCTCCGCCGCCCACCATCTGGGAGAGGATCCGCGCCACGCGACCTCCGTCTTCGAGACCCGCGCGCGGGTCGGCGGCGTGGTCGACTGCCTCTTCCGTCTCGGCGTCACGCTGCGCCGGAGCGCGCAGGTCGAGCGGCTCGCGGTCGACGAGAGTGGCACCGACCTCTGGATCAACGGGCTCGCCGAGCGCTTCGACCTGGCGCTCGTCGCGACCTCGCCGGCGCAGGCGCGAGCGCTGCTCGTCCGCTCCGGCATCGGACGACGACTCGGATCGATGGCACTCGGCAAGCGGGTGTACTTCGCCGAGCACGGCGCCGCCGACCCCGGCGAGGCCGCCCGCGCCGCGATCGCCCGGATCGCCGCCGACCACCCCACGGTGAGGACGCGACCGGTGCCCGCTCCGCCGCGCGGCGAGGGCGCGTGGCGTTCCCTGGCGCGACGCGCCGGCGGATTGACCGGCGCGCACGTCCACTACGTGGACCTCAGCGGCCACGCCTGGCCGCTTGGCGCTCCCGCGGTCTACATCGCCAACCAGCGCTGGATCCTCGACCTCGTGCCCCACCAGCTGATGATCCGAGGCCTCCGGACGCTGGAAGTGTCGGACGCGACCAACGCCGTGACCGGGCAACTGGAGGCCGGTGGCTCGGTGGCGTTCGTCGTCGAAGGCGCGACCGCCACTCCGCACGGATGCGGAGCGGCCCTCGCCGCGCTCGCGGTCAACGCCCCGATCGTGCCGCTCGCCGCGAAGGGCCGGCCCGAAAGGCGCCGGCGGGAGAGCGTGCGCGTCGTGATCGGCGAGCCGTTCTTTCCGGAGACGTCCTCGATCGACGAGCTCATGGACGACATGCGCATGGTCGTGCGGTATCTCGAACGGCTCGCGACATCGACATGAGGGCGACCACGCCGTCCCGCGTCGTGGGGCGCGATCGTCACACCGCACAAAGCTGCCTTACTTTTACCAGTCAGAACCTTGATATCTGAACACTTGTCGCAAAAGTCGTCGACTTTTGCTTGACAAGGCACCAAAGCCTACCTACAGTAGGTCGCGGTGCGAACGTTTTCCCACAGCGGGGCTCTGCCGGCGGCGGTCGACGCAGATGCGGAACCAGCCCCGAACGGGCTCTCGCCCCTGTTGCGCTCGCTGCAGGTTGCGGCGACGAAACTCGCTGGGCCGCTCTCTGTCAAGCAGATCGCGGAGGTCGCTGCCATCGAGGCCACGATGGCTGTCGCTGCGGGCGCCGCCTTGGTCGCTCTCGAGGCGGAGGACGGCAGCGGTCTGCAGCGCGTCCATGACATCGTTATTTCCAGCGAGGCACGCGAGCGGGTTTCGGCCCTCCGCGCTGGTGCCTCAGGGCTGATCGCCCGAGTGGCCGACACACAGGAACCGACGTTCCTACGCTCCGTCGCAGACGCGCTCTCGAATTCGCCCCGCGCGCCCGGCAGCTCAGACGCATTCGGGGGCGGAGCGCTCGCCGCACTCCCGCTGATCTATGCGGGCCGGAGGCTCGGGGTGATGATCCTTACCTGGTCGCGCGACCGCGGCTTCTCCGGGAACGACCGCACGTTTCTGACCGTGCTGGCCGGCCACTGCTCGCTGGCTCTCGCTCTCGCTTTCGGCCGGCGCGAAGCTCGCCTCGCCGACCCGTGGGTTCTGGGCGACATGGAGATCGACTCGGCAGGCAACCGGGTCCTCATCTCCGGACGCCCGGTTCACTTGACGCCGTCGGAGTTCCACCTGCTCGTGCTCCTCGCCGAAGACCCGGGGCGATGCCGGAGCCGCAACGAGATCCTGCGCCATCTGTGGCACACGGAGTACGTCGGCGACGAGCGAGCCTGCGACGCCCACCTCGCGAACCTGCGCAAGAAGATCGAGCGCGATCCGTCCCATCCCGAGCGGCTCCTGACGATCCGCGGCCGGGGCTACGCCTTGCGGGTGCCCGGCCTCACGGACGATCCGCGGCCTTAGCGCTTAGCGCGGCCGGGTGCCGCCCCGCGGCGACACCCGGATTGCGCTTCGTCCTATCCCTGGTTCGTAGGCGGAGCGGGAGGCGCGAGCCGCACCTCGGCGCTGCCCTGCTGCGGCGGCTCGCCGCCGCCCGGGTTGTCGGAGTACGTGGCGACGAACACCGCGCTGATGTTCGCTGCGCCGGCGTGGGCCTGGTCGATCGGGACCGAGATGTTGCCCTCGCATCCCGAGGTCGACGTCTGCGGATGCCCGTGCGACTCGTGGCCGAGGATGTAGGCGACGCTGACGCGCGCGCAGTCGACCGGCTGGTCGTCGGTCACGGTCACCGTGTAGTGCACGGTGTCGCCGAAGTTGAACGGCGGCGTGGTGCTCACGACGCTGAGCTGCACTCTCGGCGCCTGGTTGCCGACGGTCACGCGCACCTGCCAAGAGGCCGAGCGGCCGGTCTGATCCGTCACGCGGAGCGTGGCCTCATAGACGCCGCGCGCCGTGTAGGTGTACGTCGGGTTCGCGACGCGGGAGTCCACCGTTCCGTTGGAGTCGAAGTCCCACGTGTACGACAGCCGGTCCGCGTTGGCGTCCGACGTGCCGGCGCTCGAGAACTTGACCGTGAGCGGCGCTGCCGTTCCTGTGGCCGGGGTCGCCGAGCCACGCACGACCGGGGTGTACTGGCCGTTGCGCACGTAGTCGATGCGCGCCAACTGGGCCGCGGGCAGCTCCGCGAAGTAGCCCGTGCCGTACTCGAGCTCGTAGAGCGCGTTGTCCGGACCGAACTCCATGTCCATCGGGTTGTCCAGCACGACGTTGGGGGTCTGGCTCGCGGCACCGCCCAGCAGGTGGTGGATGTCCGCCAGCTGGTGGCCATTCGGGCGGTTGAGCTCGAAGACCTTCGCGTAGTCGCGCGTCCACTCGTAGAACAGCGGGTGCCCCGCGAACACGCGCGGCCACCGGAACGGCGAGATGATCTGCGAATCGAACTGCATCGCCGGGCCACCCATCGGCCCGATGCCGTTGCTGGCGGCGTTCTGGAAGAGCTCCGGGAACAGGTCCTGCCAGGTGTTGTACGAGTACCAGACGTCGGGCTGCGCGACCGGCGGGAGCTTCCGCAGGCCCGTGTTGTTGAGCGAGTCGTTGATCGGCCCGTTGCAGTTGAACTCCTCGCCGGACTGCTGGGCATCGGGCGTGAAATCGTGGTCGACGTAGGGCAGGCTCGGCGTGATGCAGAACGGCCAGCCGAAGTTGGCAGGCTCGCGGACGATCATCCAGCGGCCGATGCCCTCGGGGCCGCGCGCGGGATCCGCCACCTGCGCGTCGGGGGAGTAGTCGCCGACGTAGACGTCGCCGTTCTGCCGGTTGACGGAGAACCGGAACGGGTTGCGGAAGCCCATCGCGTAGATCTCGGGCCGCGTCTGCGCCTGGCCCGGCCGGAACAGGTTGCCCTGCGGGACGGTGTAGCCGCCGGTCTCCCCCACGCGAATGCGCAGGAGCTTGCCGCGGAGGTCGTTGGTGTTGCCGGCCGTGCGCCGCGAATCGAAGGCCGGGTTGCGGGTCGGGCGATCGTCGAGCGGCGCATAGCCCGCCGACTGGAACGGGTTGGTGTCATCGCCCGTCGACAGGAACAGGTTGCCGGCGCCGTCGAAGTCGATCTGGCCGCCGACGTGGCAGCAGATGCCGCGCGACATGTTCACGCGCAGGATCTCCTGCTCCGACGAGAACTCGAGCTTGTTGCTCTTGAACTGGAAGCGCGACAGCAGGCTGTAGCCGTTGAACTGCGTCAGCCGCTGCCGGTCGAAGTCCGTGTTGAGGTCCTCCGGGGCATCGCCCTCATTGATGCCGGTACCGAGCACGTCCGACGGCGTGTTGAGCTTCGGCGAGTAGTAGACGTAGACCCAGCGGTTGTCCTCGAACGCCGGGTCGATGGCGATGCCCTGGACGCCCTCCTCGTCGTGCTGATAGAGGCCCTGGGGGGCGTCCTTCATGTCGGTGACGATGTTGTTGGTCCCGTTACGCGGGTTGTGCAGGCGGATCTCCCCCGTGCGCGCGGCGTGCAGCACGCGCCCGTCCGGAAGCACCGCCAGGCTCATCGGCTCGCCGGGACGGTCGTTGAGGGTGACCTTCTGGAACTGCGACTGGTCACCGAACGGCGATTGCTGGGCACTCGCCGCTGACGGCAGCGCCACCGCGGCGGCAAGCGTGACGACGACCGCCGTCACGCGCGACATCGAGGTCATGTCGTCCTCCCGGCCCGCGCGGCGGACGCGGTGCCGCCGGCTTCCGTGGGCGTATATGGCTTGCGCCGGCGACTCCCCCGCAGGTCGCGGAGGTACTCGTAGCCGACGGCGGCCGTCCGCGCCGGGTCGACCTGGGTATCGCGCTCGACGAGGTAGTGGTGGTAGTGCTTGTTCTGGAGCTCGCGGAAGATCCGCGCGAAGTTGATGTTGCCCTCGCCCAGGTCGGCGAACTCCCCCGCAGCGGAGCGGTCCTTGACGTGGAACAGCGGCCACCGCGACTGGTCGTAGCGCGAGAGGTAGTCGAGCGGGTCGACGCCGGCCGTGACCGTCCAGTAGAGGTCCATCTCGAAGAAGACGAGGTCGGGATCCGTCCTGTCGAGGAGGATGTCGTAGAGCCGCGTCCCGCCGTCGCGGGCGAACTCGAAGTTGTGGTTGTGGTAGTAGAACCGCATCCCGCGGTCGGCGACCCGCTCCGCGTAGCGGTTGAACTCGCGCGCGAGCCCCTGATAGGTCGACCGCGTGGCGGGCGGGTTCGGGAAGATGCCGGGGACGCCGACGTACTGCATTCCCAGCGTCTCGGCCTCGTTGAGGACCGCGTCGAGCTCGTTGCGCCACCGGTCGATGCCGACGTGCGCCGCGAGCGCCCGGACGTTGGCACCCTCGAGGATGCCTCGCCAGGTCGCAGCCGTCTGGCCCTGCATGGTGAACAGCTCGACCTCGGGGTAGCCGATGCCACCCAGCAGATTGATCGTGTTCGGCACGCTGGCGGCCTGCATGTCGCGCAGTGAGTACAGCTGGATGCCGATGTTCTGCCGTGGCACCAGGTCCTCGGCGGGACGCCGGCGAAACTCCCGCGCCTCTTGGCCTCTCGCGGTGCCGGGAAGCGCCGCCGCGCCCGCGACCGCCACGGCACCGGCTCCCAAGCCGAGCGCCTGCCGCCGGCTCAAACCGTTCTCTCCCATGCGTCCTCCCTCGTCCTACTTCCGGGGTTACCGCACCCGGACTCCCGGCCACCGTACCGCCTCTCATGAGCTTCAAATGTGTAGATGTCTTCAAACTTCGCGTGCATCCGGGCAACCTGTGAAACGCTCGTGGAGATGCCAGGAGGAGTTCGTGTCGCCATCGCCGGTACCGGGTTCATCGGTGCCCTTCATGCGCGCTCCGCCCGGCTTGCCGGCGCCCGGCTGGTCGGCGTGGCGGCGTCTTCGCCGGAGAGCGCTGAGCGCGCCGCGAACGCCTTGGGAGCCGAGCGCGCGTTCGCCTCGGCCGAAGCGCTCGTCGACGCGCCAGACGTGGACGTCGTCCACATCTGCACGCCGAATCACCTGCACGTCCCGCTGGCCAAGGCGGCCTTGGACGCGGGCAAGCACGTGATCTGCGAGAAGCCGATCGCGCTCGATGCGTTCGGTGCCGCGGAGTTGGTCGAGGCGGCCGCCGAGTCGGGGCGGGTCGCGGCAGTGCCGTTCGTCTATCGCTACTACCCGACGCTGCGGGAGGCGCGCGAGCGCGTGCGTACCGGAGTGACCGGACCGGTGCGGCTCATCCATGGCACCTATCTCCAGGACTGGCTGCTGCGCGCCGAGGATGACGACTGGCGCGTCGACGAGCAGTTCGGCGGCGCGTCGCGGGCGTTCGCCGACATCGGATCGCACTGGTGCGACCTGGCGGAGTTCGCCTCCGGCCACCGCATCGTCCGCCTCTGCGCCCAGACGCTGACCGCCGCCACCGAACGCATGACCGAGGACGCCGCGATCGTGCAGTTCGAGACCGACTCCGGCGCGGTCGGCACGACGGTCGTCAGCCAGATCTCCGCGGGCCGCAAGAACCGCCTGTTCCTCGAGCTCGATGCCGATGAGGAGGCGCTGGCCTTCAACCAGGAAGAGCCGGAGTCGCTGTGGCTCGGTCGCCGTAACGCGGTGTCGTTGATCAGGCGCGACCCCGCGTTCCTCTCGCCGCCGGCGCGGCGCTACGCGACGCTGCCGGCCGGCCATCCGCAGGGCTACGCGGACTGTTTCGACGCGTTCGTGGCCGAGGTCTACGACGTCGTGAGCGGGCACGCTCCGATCGATGGCCTGCCGGTCTTCACCGATGGGCTGCGCGCCGCGCGGATCACCGACGCGGTGCTGACATCGGCGCGCGAGGAGCGTTGGGTGGACGTTGCGATCGAAGCTGAGGAGGTCACCGCGTGACCGATCACGAACCGCTGCTCGAGGTCCGCGGGATCACGAAGCACTATCCGGGGGTGCAGGCCCTCAAGGGCGTGGACTTCGACGTGCGCCGCGGCGAGGTTCACTGCCTGCTCGGCCCCAACGGCGCCGGGAAGTCGACGTTGATCAAGTGCGTTTCGGGCGTGGTCGCCCCCACCGACGGCGAGATCCGCGTCGAAGGCCAGGTGCTGCCCGTGGGTGAGCCGTCGGAGTCCATGGCACGCGGCGTGGGGACCATCTATCAGGAGCTCGACCTGGTCGAGGACCTGCGCGTCTGGGAGAGCATCTTCCTCGGCCACGAGTCGCGACGGTTCGGGTTGCTGGACCGCGGGCGCATGCGGCGCGAGACGAACGTGTTGCTCGAGCGCCTCCACCACGCCGACATCCACCCGGACATGTTCGTGCGGACGCTGCGCCCCGCGGGGCAACAGGTCGTGTCGATCGCGCGCGCGCTCTCGCGCAACGTCCGGCTGCTGATCATGGACGAGCCGTCGGCGATCCTCGACGACGGCGAGGTGGAGACCCTGTTCGAGGTCGTGCGCCGGCTGGCGGCCGACGGCGTGGGCGTGATCTACATCTCGCACCGCCTCGACGAGATCCCGAGGATCGGCGACCGCGTGACGGTGCTGTCCGACGGTCGCACGGTGGCCACCGGCCTGCCGGCCGACACGCCGCGCGCCGAACTGGTCGAGAAGATGGTGGGCCGCCGGGTCGAGCAGCTCTTCCCGGACCGCGCCCGAGGCACCTCCGACGATGTCGTCCTCGACGTGCGCGGCATCTCGGGCCGCCCGCGCGTGCGCGAGTGCAGCTTCCAGGTGCGCGCCGGAGAGGTGCTCGGGATCGGCGGGCTCGTCGGTGCCGGCCGCACCGAGCTCCTGCGGCTCGTCTACGGACTCGAGCGCCCGGACACGGGCGAGGTGTATCTCGACGGTGCCAAGCTGCCCGCCGGCCGCCCCGAGGTCGCGATCCGGCGCGGCATGGGCCTGGCGCCGGAGGACCGCAAGTCACAAGGGCTCCTGCTGGGCTGGAGTCTCGCGAAGAACGTGAGCGTGTCCGACCTCGGTCGCTTCACCCGCTTCGGGTTGATCGACCTGGGAGCGGAGCGCGATGCCACAGGAGCCAAGCTGCGCGAGCTGAACACGGTCCCGGACGACCCGGGCCGGATCACGCGCGAGCTCTCCGGCGGAAACCAGCAGAAGGTCGTGCTCGCGCGCTGGCTGCTGCGCCAGTGCCGCGTCCTTCTGCTCGACGAGCCCACCCGCGGCGTCGACGTCGGCGCCAAGGCCGAGATCTACCGCCTGATCTCCGAACTGTCGGCGACGGGCATCGGGGTCGTCGTCGTCTCGTCCGAGATGGAGGAGCTGATGGGTCTGAGCACCCGCATCCTGATCATGCGCGAGGGCGAGCTGGTCGCCGAGCTCGACGGCGAACGCGCGACCGAGGTGGAACTGCTGAGCCATGCGGTCGCGCACACCGACACCGACGTCGTCCTGGAGGAGACCTCATGACCGCAACCCCAGCTGCCCCGGCCGCAAAGCGCGGATCGTCGGGAGCAGGCTCCCGGCGGACGTTCGACGTCCAGGAGTACGCCCTGGTGGGCGTGATCGCCCTGCTGCTGATCGCCGGCGGGATCCTCGAGGGCAGCTCGTTCCTGTCCAAGGACAACATGTTCAACGTGCTGCGCCAGGGCAGCATCGTCGGCGTCCTCGCGATCGGCATGACGTTCGTCATCGCCACCGCGGGCATCGACCTGTCGGTCGGCTCGATGGTCGCCGCCTGCGGCGTCGCCGGCGGCCTGCTCGTGGACTCGGGCGACCTGATGTTCATCGTGGCCGCCTTGGCCTTCGGCATCGCCCTCGGCGCCATCAACGGCGCGGCGATCTCCTACGGCAAGGTCGTGCCGTTCATCGCGACGCTCGCGATGCTGCTGATCGCCCGAGGGCTCGCGCTCTGGATGAGCGACAAGACCCCGATTTCGCTGTTCAGCCTTGAATCCGTGCGGTGGTTCGGGACTGGGGAAGTCCTGACCATCCCGTCGTCGCTGATCGTGTTCCTCGTCGTGGCAGGGATCGGCTGGATGCTGTTGAATCGCACTCCCTACGGGCGTTACGTGGTCGCCATCGGAGGAAACACCGAAGCGGCACGGATCGCGGGTGTGAAGGTCCAGCGGATCCTGTTCAGCGTGTACGTGCTGAGCGGGCTCTGCGCGGGTATTGCCGCGGTCCTGCTGTGCGGCCGGCTGGCGAGCGCCTCGCCCGTCTCCGGCCAGCTTTACGAGCTCGACGCGATCGCCGCCGTGGTCATCGGCGGGACGAGCCTGGCCGGAGGTCGCGCGACGATCGTCGGCACGGTCCTCGGCGTGATCACGTTCGCGCTCGTGTTCAACCTGCTGACGCTGATGAATCTCGCGGTTGAGATCCAGCAGGTGACCAAGGGCCTGATCATCCTCGCCGCGGTCCTCCTGCAGCGTCGCAACAACTGACCCCGCCCCATTCGGCACGGTGCCTCATCAGCGGGCGCCGCGCCTGATGGTCAGCGTCCTGTGCGCCGAGACGCTCTTGCCCGTCGCGGGCTTGAACGTGATCGTCTCCGTCACGGTCAAGGCGGCGTGCTTGATCTTGGCGAGGGCCGACTTGCTCAGCGTCACTGACGTCGAGAGCGTGCCGGCCTTCAGGGCCGTCACCGTGCGCGTCCCGAGCGTGATCGTCTTCTTGCCCGCCTTCATCGTGAGCTTGACGGTCACCGAGCCCTTCTCGGACACGCGGAGCTTGAGCCTGACGGCGCCGCCGCTGTAGCTGCTCGACGAGACCTTCGGCGCGGCCGGCCGCGTCGTCGCCGGAGGTGCGGGGTTGACCGGAGCGGGCGATCCACTCGGGCCGGGGTCGCCGGCGAGGGCAGCGACCGTGACCTCGGGGGCCATCGCCGAGACCGGCGCGTACCAGTCGGGAGCCTCGGAGACCTCCACCGCGAGGCGCTGCCCGGCGTCGCCCGGCGCGACGGTGTAGGTCGCCGCGGTCGCGCCCGGGATCGGGAGGCCGTTCCGCAGCCACTGATACGTCGGAGTCACCAGGCCGGCCCAGCCCGCGAGCTCCGCCGTGAGCGTCCCGCCAACCGACGCGGTTCCGGCGATCGACACGGTCCCGGTCGGCTGCGAGGAGAGATAGAGCAGCACGGTCACCTTCACCGGCGCCGAATGGAAGCCGTACTCGTCAACACCGGTGACGGTCGCCGTGTAGGTCCCCGCCACGGTCCCGTTCACGCCGCTGGTGTCCGCGGAGAGCGTCCCCGCGACCGCGTTGCCGTGACCGTCGGTCAGGCTCGCGCCGGAGTTCGCGAGCAGCGTCGCGGCCGGGAGCGGGTGGTTGGCGTTGACCGGCAGATACACGGTCGTCAGTGGCAGCGTGACGACGGGCACCGGCACGACCCGGATCGAGGCGGTCACGGCGTCGGCCGCGTCATTCGCATCGTCGTCGCTGACGTGCACGGCGTAGCTCCCGGGGACGCTCCAGTCCACGCCCGCGGTGTCCACCACCGGCTGGCCGCCGCCCGTGCTGCCCGAGACGCTTGCCCCGAGCGCGCTCACCAGTGCCGCCTGCGACGGTGCCGACCCCGTGTCGGTGAACGTCGCGATGTCGTGCGCCACCGAGACCACGGCCGCCGACACGTCGACAGTGACCGTGACGGCCGCGGTCGTGAAGCCGTACAGGTCGACGCCGCTGAGCGTCGCCGAATACGTTCCGGCGCTGGCGCCGTGGACCTGCGAGACGTCCGCGCTCAGCGAGCCGGCGACGGTGTTGCCGCTTCCGTCGGTGAGCTTGGCATCGGTCCGGCTCAGCACATCGGCCGCGGTCGGCGGCTTGGCCGTGTTGAAGTACACCGTCGCGTTCGGGACGCTCACGACCGACACCGGCACGACCTCGATGGTCGCCGTCACCGGCGGCACGCCCTCGGACGTGTTGGTGTCGGATACGGTGACCAGGTACTCGCCAGGCGTCTGGAAGTCGCTCGCCGCGTACCCGCTGACGGTCGCCGTCCCGGTCGTGCCGGCCGGCATCACCGCGCCAAGGGCACTCAGGATCGCCTGTTCGCTGGGCGCGGTGTTCGTCACCTGGAACACCGGTGTGGCATCAGCGAGCAGGATGTTGCCGGCGGAGATCGCCACCGTGACCGTCACGGGCGCGCTGGAGAAGCCGTACCGGTCGGTCGCGATGATCGTCGCCGTGTACGCGCCCACGGCCGAGCCGACGCTCGAGATGTCGGCCGTCAGCGTGCCCGAGTCCCCCGCCGAGTAGGTCGCCGTGGGAGTCACCGCGTCAAGCACGTCCTGCGCAGTGACCGTCGTGCCGGAGCGGAAGCTGACCGTGGAGTGCGCGACCGTCACCGTCGGCGGAGCGACCACGCGGATCGTCGCCGTCGCCGGCTGCAGGCCGTCCGCGCCACCGGTGTCGGTCACCTTGACCGTGTAGCTGCCGGGTGTGTCCCAATCCGGCTCGCCGTTCGGATACTCGACACCCAGCGTCCCGCCATCCTCCTGCGGCAGCACGGCACCGAGCGCCGCGAGCACCTCGGCCGTGCTCGGCGCCGTGCTCGACGTCTCCAGCCCGCCTGTGGTCCTGGCGAGCGGCACGGTGTTGGAGACGATCACGATCGTCAGCGGCTTGGACGTCGAGAACCCGCCGTTGGCGGCCGTGACCGTCGCGGTGTACGTACCCGGCGTCGACCAGGCGACGCCACCGGTATCGATCGAGAGCGTCCCGTGGTTCGTCTTGGCACCGGCGAGCAGGGTCGGCGATGGCGGAGCGGGCCCGGAGAGGAACGCCAGGACACCGTTGTCCAGCGTGATCCTCGGCGCGACCGCGGGAACCGGCGCTCCGTCGGTCGAGGTTCCGGTCCAGGCCCAGCCGCTCGTCCCGGCGAAGTCCCAGTGAAGCTCGTCGTAGGTCGCGGCCGTCGCCGGATCGGTCAGACCCGTACCCGAGGCCGAATACGTCGACTCGGTCTTGAGCGTCGCGGGCGAGACCGAGGTGCCGTCGGCGTTCGGGAGCCCCGGCCCGGTCTCGTTCGTGTACTGGAGATCGGAGCTGACGAGGTTGTTCTCCGTCGCCCAGTTGCTCGCCGTCGGGCTGGTGCTCGTCGCGACGTGCCCGGCCACGGTGGCATAACCGACCGTGGCGGAGGCGAAGTTCACGCCGTTGTTGGACCGGTGCCCCGTCGCAGAGCCCTTGATGATCCCCCCGATCACATTGTCGGACATCGACACGCCGGCTGCCTGTGACCCCTCGGAGGTCGTGTAGGTCGTGCCCACCTCGCCGACCAGACCGCCGATGACGTAGTAGTACGTATTGACCTGGCCGCCGGTGCCGTCGACGGGGTGCGTGGGGTTGCTGAGCGTCGTGTTGACGGAGTTGTCGGCGACCGTCGTCGGCCCTGTGGCCATGCCGACGATCCCCCCGGTGCGATTGGCATCGGCGATCGATCCGCCGGACACCAGGTTGTCGCGAAAGCTGGTGCTCCCGCCGTCGGACACGGTCGCGGCGGAGTTGGCGTACCGGTTGGCGTAGGCGAGGGCGACGAGTCCGCCGACGTAGCTCGATCCGCCGCCCGGTGCGTCGAGAATGGTCGGATCGGCCAGCGTCGTCCCGGAGATGGTCGAGGCGAAGCTCCACACCGCGACGCCGCCGATCGACAGATTGGAAACAGCGGGGTTGTTCGCCCGCACGTTTCGCAGCGTCAGGTTCTCGACAGTGGCACCGTTCAGGACGCGGAAGAAGCCGAGGTGCAGGCCGGCCGTCGCGCCGCTGGACGGGAGGGTGGCCACGAGGCTGTCACTCGTGTAATTCAGGTTGCTGATCGCGTACCCGTCGCCGTCGAAGGTGCCCGAGAACCAGTCGATCCCGCTCCAGTTCTCGGTCGGTCCAGACGCGGTCGCCGGCCCTGCCGTGCCCGTCGAGTACGTCGTGGCATCGATGTCGGCGGTCAGCCGGTAGTCCTCGGTCGCGGCGCCGTTGCGGGCGGTGTCGGCGTTGATCGCGCTCATCGCCCCGTACAGCTCGGCAGCGCTGCCGATCAGGCACGGCGAGGCAGCAGTGCCATGGCCGCCGAGCCCGGACGGGCAGTCAGCCGCGGCAGTCGCGACGCTTGGGCCGATGGTCAAGGCGGCGAGCACGCAGACGACCAGCGCAGCCGCGCGTGAGCCCAACAGGGCAAGGGTTCTCATGTGCGGTTCTCCTGCGGAATGGGAAGTGTCAGGCCCGGACCGGGGCGGTCGCGGCGGAGGTCTTCACGAGGGTCTCGTAGCCATGCGCGCGGGCGGTGACCTCGACGGTGACGCGCTTGCCACGGTCCTGCCGGCGGACCTTGTAGCCGACGCCGGTCACGCCGCGCTGCTGCCGGCGCAGCTTGGAGGAGTCGGTCTCGGGCTGCACCGGACGGCCGTCGACGTACCAGCGGTAGCTGAACTCCGGCCTCGGCTCCCAGTCGCCGTGCATGACGTGCAGCAACGCTCCGACGCGCGCCTGGCCCGTGATCCGCGGGGCCGATGCCTTCAACTCGCCCGTGCGGACCGCGTGGGCGGCCGAGGTCAGCTCGCGCGTCACGTATCCGGTCCGCTCGGCGGTCACGCGGAGGCTGAGCGACTTGCCGTGGTACGCCGGGGTGACATCGAGAGTGGAGTGAGTCTTGCCCTTGATGGGCTTGCCGTCGAGCAGCCACTGATAGGCGAACGCCGGCTGCGGTGACCAATGCCCGGTGATCGCCACGAGGGTCTCGCCGACGGCGGCCTTGCCCCGGAACCCGGGGTGCGACGCCTGGAACTCCACCGCCTCGACGGTCACCGCCTCCGAGACGACCGACACCGATGGCGATGTGAGCCGGACCTGCAGTTGCCGGCGGGCGTCGGCCGGAACCGGCGTGTACGACGCGCCCGTGGCGCGATCGATCGGCGACCCGTCGAGTAGCCACTGGTAGGCGCCATCCGTCGGCGCGTCGACGGCCACGCTGCGCCCGACGGCCGGCGTCCCGGAGATCGCCGGGAGCGCCGGCGCCGCCGCCTGGCCGCGGGCGACGGTCACCGGCACGGACGTCACCGACGCCGGCGCGTAGCCGTTCGCGGTCCCCGTCACCTGCATCTCCAGCACCTGGCCGGCGTCCGAGGCGACCGGCCGGTACGAGATCCCCGTCGCCCCGCTGATCGGGGACCCGTTCAGGAGCCACTGATACGCCAGGCTCGCCGCCGGCATCCACGGGGTCGCGGCAGCCGTGACGGTCCCGCCGACCTGGACGTTGCCGCTGAGCGTCACCACAGCGGGCGAGAGCGTCCCGCCGGCGACCACGGCCGCAGCCGATGTCACGGTGGTCGTCTTGTAGCCCTCGGCCGCCGCGGTGACCCGTACCTGCAACTGCTTGCCGAGGCCGGAAGCCGCGATCGTGTAGGTCTCGGACGTCGCACCGCCGATCGGGGCGCCGTCGAGCAGCCACTGGTAGCTCAAGCTCGCCGACGGCAGCGACCACGTCCCCGCATCCGCCGTGACGGTTCGCCCGACGCTGACGGTGCCCTCGATCGCCGCGACGCCGGGGGTCATCTGCCCGGACATGCGCGCGAACACGAACTTCTCGAGCGGCGTGGTCGGCGTGGGCGAACCGGTGCTCGGCATCGAGAACCACTGGAACGTGATCGACGTCTGGCCCGGTCCGTCGCCCGGATCGACGTCGAAGACCGCGTAGCCGTACGCGTTCGCCGTGTCATAGAACCCCAGCCAAGGGGCGTCCTCCACGGCCTGGGCGTTGCTTGAGGCGTCCGCGAACGGGTGCGCCTGCACCAGCCCCGTCGCGGGGTCGATGGTCTCGCCGATGGTGGAGCCGGCGCCGCCACCACCCACGACGAGATGCACCGTTCCCCGCGAGGTGTCCCACGTCTGCTCGCCGTCGTGCATGATCGGCTCGGTCTGGGTCACGGTCGGGCGGCGGGTGTCGATCGTCGCGCCCGCCGCGTACGTACCGAACGGGTTGGCGAGCGCCTTGGTCGTCACCCCCGACGGCGGGTCATAGCCGCGGACCGGAAGGCTCCGGCAGTAGTTGTGGTTGTGCCCCGCCAGGACGAGGTCGACCTCGTACCGATCGAACAACGGTCCCCAGGCGGTGCGGGCGCCCATGTCGCAGCTGTTGCCCGTGTCCACGCTCGCCGCGGGGAAGTGCATCTGGACCACGATCATCTCGATCCCGGAGCCCTCCTCCCTGGCTGCCCGGAGCTGCTGCTCGAGCCATTGGGTCTGGAGGTTGGGCTTCCCGCCTGACTCGTCGGGCACGAGCGCCATGTTCGACGGGTCCGCCTTCAACGCGCCCGTGTACTGCGCGGGCTTGGTCTGGCTGAAGTCCGACGTCTGCCAGATGACGTCGTTGCCGGCCAGGCCGATGAACAGGACGGTGCCGATCTGGAAGCTGTAGAAGCTGCCCTGCAGGCTGTTGCCGTCCCAGTTGGTCAGACCGTTGTCGGGCAGCAAGAAGCGCGAGAAATAGCCGCCGCTGCCGTACGGGCCGTTGTAATAGCTGCCTGAGGTGCCGGTCGTCTGGGGTGTTCCGCTGAGGCTCGTGACGCCACGCTCGACCTCGTGGTTGCCGGGGACCGGCATCCAGGGGAAGCTCTTGGAGGCCGCGGAGACCATCGTCAGCCACTGACGCCACACCGGCGGCGGGTTGTTGCCGTCCGCGTACGCGAGATCGCCCACCATCAGGTGAAACAGCGGGGCGCCGTTGCCATCGCCCGGGTTCGCCACGCCGGCCGTCGTGTACGGCGACGGAGCGTTGTTCCCCTGATCGCCGAACGCCGTGAACCGGAAGGAGGCACGACCGGTCGGAGCCGTCTTGAAGGAGGCAGCGACGGTCGTCGGGTCCTCCCCGCCGTCCGTCACCGCGTAGTGGTAGGTCGTGTCCGGCTTCAGGCCGGTGAGCGGCACGTGGTAGTGCAACGTCGTCTGCCCGCTCTGACCGTCGGTGAAGCTCGTCACGCACGGCCCGGTCCGCGGCGCCTTGAGATCCAGCGGCTCCGGGTCCGGCAGGAACACCAGCGCACCCGGATTGGCTGCCGTGATCGGCGAGGTCGAGTAGGCCAGCATCGGCGCCGCCATCGGCACCGCGCCTCCCACGCTCCAGGAGACCGTGACCTCGGTCGCGGGATCGGCGCCCCACTCCAGGTGCAACTGCTCCGGAGCGGTCGTCGTCGTCGCGGCGAGCGCGGCGGGGGCGTTGAACCCCCGTCCCGCGCCCATCAGGCCACCGACCCCGAACGCCCCGCTGATCAGCGCGCCACGACGCGTGACACCCGGGTCGACGACATCGTCATCGTCTGACTTGACGTGTGTACCGCGTTTGGACAACTGGCTGACTCCTCGACGAACGACTCCCACGACGTCGCGGCATTCAATCCACCAGGCCCGCAGAACATGTGACTGTGACGTTACTGCTGTGGTTTGACCTCTACTCCCCCATCAAATTCTGAGTAACGCCTGTATTTGACATGAGTGTTTGCGCGCGGCTTAGAAGCCGAGCTTCAGGTACTTGGCGACGTTGTCCTTCGTCACCGCCGTCGCTTGCAACGTGATGCTGCTCGGGATCTCGGGCTCCGCCAGCTCGTCGAGGCCCTTCTGCTGGACGATCAGCTGTGCGAGGTGGACCGCCGAGGCCGCCATCGACGGGTTGTAGAGGAACGTCGCGCGCCAGAGGCCGCCCTTCTGGATCTCCTCCATGACCTGCTTGGAGCCACCCGCGCCGGTCATCCACATCTCCTTGTCGCGGTGGGCGTTCTGGATGGCTGCCGCAACGCCTTGCGCCATGTCGTCGTCCTGGGTGTAGACCGCGTCGATGTGCTTTTGCGCCTGGAGGATGTTCTCCATCACGCTGAGGCCCTTGTCGGGGAGGAAGTCCGCCGGCTGGTTGGCCACGATCTTGATGCCACCCTGGCAGCGCTGCTTGAGCGCGTCCGCGAAGCCCTTGGTGCGGTCCTGGGTCACCGAGATGCCGGCAAGCCCTTGGATCTCGACGACGTTGCCCTTGCAGTTGAGCTGGTCGGCGAAGTAGTTGCCTGCCTGCCACCCGATGCCGTAATTGTCCCCGCCGATCCAGAGGCGGTCCGCCGCCGGCGTCGTGAATGCGCGGTCGATGTTGATCACCGGGATCCCGGCCTTCGTGGCCTGCTCGGCGGCCGGCGTGAGGGCCTCCCCTTCGTTGGGGAGGACCACCAGCGCGTCCGGCTTCGACGCGATCAGCGTCTGGATCTGATCCGCCTGCTCCGCCGACGTGCTTGCGCTGTCCTGGACGTCCATCGTGATCCCGAGTTGCTTGGCCTCGGCCTTCGCGTCATCGGTCACCGCCTTCAGCCAGCCGTGGTCGGCGGCGGGCGCGCTGAACGCCAGGTGGACCGGCGGGCCGGTGTCGGCGGCCGGCGAGCTCGCCGGCGCGGTCTTGGTCGTCTGAATGCTCCCCGACGTGCTGTTGTCGTGGCTGCCACAGGCCGCGACGGTGCCGCCGAGCGCCAGCGCCATCGCCGCGACCGACAGTCCCCTCGTGATACGCACGGTGCTGCTCATGCTCTCTCCTTCACCACAAGACCCGACTCCACGGTGAGAAATGCGTAACCAACGCGCGCTCACATAAATGAGCGTCGTGCGTCAATCCCGCCTGGGTGGCCGCGACGCGGGCGCGTCGTGACATGACAACAAACGTAGTTCCGCTTCTAACGCTTGTCAAACAAAAGCGCAACTTGTTCTCATCTAGGCCGTGTAACTTGCGTCAGCGAGCTTGTGTAAGTTGCATCTCATACTTCACTGGCGTCTCACTTACTCTGTATGCCCTCACTGACGAGCGCAGGTTCGGTGTTCCGTCTCATCTGCGACGGCGAAGCGGTGACGCGTTCGGCGCTCGTCCGCCGAACTGGCATGGCGCGCTCCACGCTGGCCCTGCGCATCGATGCACTGCTGGCGCATGACCTGGTCTATGAGACCGCGACGACCGCGTCCACGGGCGGGCGGCCCCCGAGCCGGCTCGCCTTCAATCAGCAGGCCGGGACGATCCTCGTCGCCGACCTCGGGCCGTCGCACGCCCGCTTCGTGGCGAACGACCTGGCGGGAACGCGGCTGGCTGAAAGCGTCGACGAGCTCCCCATCTCCGCTGGCTCCGAGGTCGTCCTCCCCCGCGTCCAGCGAGGCTTCGAGGCGCTCCTCGTCGCACTCGGGCAGCCGCCTCAACGGGTTCGCGGCATCGGCATCGGCGTTCCCGGCGCGGTCGACTTCGCGTGCGGAGTGCCGGTCGCACCCGCGAGCATGCCCGGCTGGGAGAGCTCGATCCCCGACTGGTTCGCCGAGCGCTACGACGCTCCCGTGATCGTCGACAACGACGTCAACCTCATGGCGTTCGGCGAACACCGGGCCTATTGGCGCGTCCTCGAGCACATGCTCTATGTCAAGGTCGGCAGCGACATCGGCTGTGGCATCGTCGCCGGCGGCCGGATCTATCGCGGTACGCACGGCGCCGCCGGGGACATCGGCCACATCCGCATCTCGGGCCACGACGAGGCGCTCTGCAGCTGCGGCAACGTCGGGTGCCTGCAGGCCGTCGCGAGTGGGCGGGCACTCGCCCGCGCGCTCAGCGCCCAAGGACTCGCCGCACGTGACGCTCACGACGTCGTGGCACACGTGCGCGCCGGAGAGCCGCTCGCGATGCAGGCCGTGCGCGACGCCGGGCGCCACCTCGGCGAGGGGCTCGCGGGCGCGGTCAACTTCTTCAATCCCTCGGCGATCGTGATCGGCGGGGACATGGCCGACGCCCACCAGCAGTTCATCGCCGGCCTGCGCGAGGTCATCTTCCAGCGCTCTCTCCCCCTGGCCACGACCAACCTCCAGATCGCGCCCAGCCGCATCGGCGACAGTGCCGTGGCCTTCGGTGCGGCGACCATGGTGATCGACCGCATCCTGGCCCCGGACTCGATCGACCGCGCCATCGGAGCCGACGCCGTCAGCGCGTGATGCGGACCGTGCGGACGATCGGCTCCGATGCCAGCTGTGCGGCATCGGTCGCGACCACACGGACCTGGTAGCGACCGGCCTTGAGGTGGCGCGGGTCGGTCACCGTGAACCCGTGCACGCCCACGCCGAGCTTGACGGTCCGGGTCTTGAAGGTCCGCGCGCCGCGCAGGACGCGGATCGTCAGCGTGCCCGCCTGCGACGCCTTCACCCGGACGCGGACGCCATGGCGCATGGCCGTGAGCCGCAGACGGCTGAGACGAGGCGGCGGGGAGTTCCCGACCTCGAACACCGTCGGCGGCAGCGACGTATTGAAGGCGGGCGGCGGGCCGAGGGCTGCAGGCGGCGCGGGCCGGTCCGCCTCCGGCGCCGTCCACGGGGTGCCGGGATCGACCGGCGGCCCGGGGTCCTCGGTCCCCACGGTGATCGTCCCGTTCATGCCTCCGGGGGCGAGCCCTCCGTGGATCGAGCAGAAGAACTGATAGGTGCCGACCTGGTCGAGCGCCTTGTCGACCGTCGGTGTGGAGTCGCTCGCCCCCAACTCCACCGCGTCCGCCTCGGTTCCCCCTGGCGGGACGAGCCAGAGGTTGTGTGCGGCGGCGTGGGCGTTCCCGGGCTCCGTGAGCCGCCACTCGACCGTGTCCCCCTGCTGCGCACCGATCGCCGCCGGCGTCCAGTACTTCTGCAGCGTGACCGGATCATCGACCGCCTGGATCGGGCGAGTGACGGCCGCGTGCGCCGGCGAGGCCGCGGCCATCGTCGCGAAGCACGCGGTCGCGATGCTGCGGCCGCGCCTCACTCCTCGACCTCCATCTGCCCCATCATGTTGTTGTCGCCGTGCTCGGCCGTGTGGCAATGGAACGGGAACACGCCCGTGTAGTAGTCGAAGTAGGGGCGCACGACCACCGTGGAGCCGGGCTGCACGGCGACCACGTCCTTCCACGACGCATCGGCGGGCCCGGGCGGTCGGCCGTCGACGGACCGGATCAGGAAATGTGCGAGGTGCAGGTGCATGGGATGCGGGTGCGGCGAGTTGTTCACGAACGTCCAGAGCTCGGTGGTCCCCAGCCGCGGACGGCAATCGATGCGGTTCATGTCATAGCCCTGCCCGTTGATCTGCCACATCGCCGTCCCGGCCGACTGGAACGAGAGGACGAACTTGCGGGCGGCGTTGACCGGCGGCAGCGTCTCGAGCTCTGAGAGCAGCTTCGGCACCTGCGCCTCCTCGGCACCGCCCTTGACCACGTCGAAGCGCATCACGGCCTGTGTCGTCGCCTCGCCGCTCGGGTTGTGCAGGATCACCTCGGTGCCGGCGCCGAACTGGCGGAAGTCGACGACGACGTCGATGCGCTCCGCCGGGTTGAGCGGAATCAGCGTCCGTTTGACCGGGCGGGGCAGGAGCCCGCCGTCCGCGGCGATCTGGAGCGTCTCGCGCCGATCGCCCAGGACGAGGCCGTAGACGCGCGCGTTGGACGCGTTCAACAAGCGCAGGCGATACAGCCGTCGCTCGACCTTCATCCGCGGCGCGATCGCGCCGTTGACGAGGATCGTGTCTCCGTGGAACCCCATGTCGAGGTCCAGCTGGTAGCGGAAGGACCCGTCGGCGTTGAAGCTCCGGTCCTGGATCATCAGCGGCACGTCGTACTCGCCGCGCGGGAGCTCGAGCGCGTCCTCGTAGGGATCATTGACGATGTAGAAGCCGGCCAGCCCCGCGTACAGCGTCTGCGCGACCTCGCCATGCGAGTGGTCGTGGTACCAGAGCGTGGCGCCGCGCTGGACGTTGGCGTAGCGGTACACGCGCTGCGTGCCGGCTCCGACGATGTCCATCGGGTGCCCGTCGGACGCGTGCTCGGTCACGCCGCCGTGGAGGTGCACGACGAGGTTCCGGCCGGCCTGGTTGCTCTGGGTGACCTGCACCTCGCGCCCCCGGGTGGCATGGATCGTCGGACCCGGGAAGCGGCCGTCGTATCCGAGGATCGGCGTCGGTTGACCGGCGAGGATGTCCGCCGTCCCGGGGCGCATCGTGATCTGGTACTGCTCGAGCGTCTTCGTCGCCTTCACCGGCTGGGCGACCGGCATCGTCGTCAGCTCGGCTTGAAACGGGTCGAAGGGCGCCGAGGCCTTCGCGCGGGCTCCTGCGCTGGTGCGAGCGGTCGGGCGGGAGCGTTTGTCCGCCGGGAACGAGCAGACCAGCGCGATGCCACCGAATCCGCGTGCCAAGGCTTCACGCCGCGTGATCGGCCGCATCACGCCGTCACCCGGAGGCTGAGGCGCCGCCTGGCCATCGCCTTCCCCTTCGCGCTCGACAGCTTGAGCGTCGCTGTCACCGCGAGCGTCTTGCGGTAGTGCTGTAGCGCGCGCTTGGCCGCGGCGCCGGCCCTCAACGTCACCGTGAAGTGGTCGGACCCGTTGCAGTGCGCGGTGGCGGTGGCGACGGTCGTCGACTTGAGCTTGAGCTTGCGGGCCGTCGCCTTGGAGACCGTGAGCATAACCTTGCCGGAATCGACCGACGTGCAACGGCCGGTCAAGCGCAGCTGTCGACGCAAGAGTGCCGCGATGCGCGTCAGTGCCCGGGGCGGCGCGTCGATCGCCGCCCACGCCCTCGGCACGCTCGCCGCCGCGGCCGGTGGCGCCGGCGGCGGCTTCGTGTCCCCCACGGGTGGCGGTGCGGGAGTGGCCGTGGCGTCCGCGGCCACCACCACCGTCCCGGTCATGTCGGGATGCACGCCGCACACGAACGTGTACGTCCCGGTCGAGTCGAAGCGGCATTCTCCCTGCCAGCCGGCCGTCTCGAAGATCTTCGGCAACGGCGGCGCGTCGAGGATCACGCCGTTCGGACTCGCCGTCTGGACGCACGCCGCAGGCTGCGCGCCGCCGAACACGACGTTGTGCGTGCTGCTCCCCGCCGGGTAGCCGAACTTGACCCACTCGCCGGGATGGATCGAGACGCTGTTGTCCGTGGCGGCCGCCTGAGCCGCGTCCTGGAAGAAGAAGTCGTGTGCCTCGACGCTCGCCGAAGGCGGCCCCGGCGCCGGCGTGGGCGACGGTGACGCCGTCGGAGTCGGAGTCGGAGTCGGCGTCGGTGTCGGCGTGCTCGTGGGCGTCGGCGTGCCGGTGGCGGCGTCGACGATGATCGTGCCGGTCATCGGCGTGGCACTGCCCGGCGGATGCGCCTGGCAGAAGAACGTGTACGTACCGGGTGTGTCGAACGTGCAACTGCCCGTCCACCCGGGTCCTTGGGTGTACTGCGGGACGGGTGGCACCGGCAGGCCGTCGATCGGCGCCGGGTGGGTCTGAACGCACGCTGACGGCGTCGAACCCGCGTCGAACTGGACGTCATGCACGCTCGAGCCGGTGGGGTAGCTGAAGCTGACGGTGTCACCGGCCGAGATCTCGACGGTGCTGCTGTTCGGATCGTCGGCATTGGCGAACTTGAAGTCCGAGGCGACGATGCTCGCCGGCCCCGAGCGGGAAGTGACCCGCGCGCCGGGCGCGTGAGCGTCACTGCGCGCGAGCGCGGGGAAGGCGATCGCCGCGACAGCCGCGCATGCGATCCAGGGCAGGTACTTCCGAACGAGCATTACACCGCTCCTGTCAGTTCCGGTGTCCGCAGTGGACGGTGCCGCACACGCGGCCACCAGTTGTGCTCGCCCAGCAGCAGCGCGACCGACGGAACCAGCAGGGTCCTGACGATGAACGCGTCGACGAGCAGGCCCAGGGTCACGATGAACCCGACCTGAAACAGCGACTCGAGGTCGAGCGCCATCAACGACGCGAAGGTCCCGGCCAGGATCAGCCCGGCCGAGGTGATCACGCCGCCGGTGCGCCGGAGCCCGGTGAGCACCGCGTCGCGTGTGCTCAGTCCCGCGGCGCGCTCCTCCCGGATGCGCGTCATCAGGAAGATGTTGTCGTCGACGCCGAGCGCCACCAGGAAGATGAACGCGAAGATCGCTTCGTTGGGATCGGAGTCGGGCTTCCCGAACAGATACGTGAAGGCCAGCGACGACACGCCGAGCGCAAAGGCGAACGACAGCACCACGGTCGCGACCACGTACAGCGGGGCGATCACGCAGCGCAGGAGCACGATCAGCACCAGCAGGACGAGCAGGAGCACCAGCGGCACGATGAGCTCGGTGTCGCGCCGCAGCGCCTGGAGGTTGTCCTGCTGCTCGGCGGTGACTCCGCCGACCAGTGCGAGCTCGTGCGGCCCTGCCGCCTGGCGAGCGACCGAACGCAAGCGCGCGATCGAGTCCATCGCGGTCTGTGAGAGCGGATCGACCGACAGCATGACCTCGCTGGAGACGAGCTTGCCGTCCAGCGACTGCGAGTCGGTGTTCGCCTCGGCGACGCCTTTGGCGTGCCGCAGCGCGTCGCGGACCGGAAGGCTCGCCCGCGACGTCGTGACGACGTCCACGGGGACCGCGCGACCTGGCGGATAGCGCTTCGCGATCAGCTCCTGACCCTGCACCGACTCGGGCGGCGTGCGGTATTGCTCCGTCAGGTCGAGGTAGCCACGCCCGTGCAGATTCCCGAGCGCGCCCGCGGCCAGAACGGCCACCGAGACCCCCGCCAGCAGGCGGGGCCGCCGGCTGACGAGATCTGCCACGCGGCTCCAGCCGGTGCCGGTCTCGCCACCCCTCGAGCGCTGCCGCGGGAACGCGGGCCAGAACGCGGCTTGGCCGAGCTCCACGAGTACCGCCGGCAACAGCGTCAACCCGCACAGCACCATGACCGCGATGCCCAGCGCCAGGATCGGGCCCATCTCGCGCGTCGCGTTGAAGTCCGCGACGATCAGGACGAGCATCGCCGCGACGACGATGCCACCGGAGGCGAGGATCGCCGGTCCGGTGCGCTGCGCGGCGTCGGCCATCGCCCGCTGAGGGTCGGAGCCGGCGCGCAGCTCGTCGCGGTAGCGCGACACGATCAGCAGCGCGTAGTCGGTGCCCGCGCCGAACATCAGCACGATCAGGATCGCCGCGGATTGGCCGCTGACCGTTGTGGCACCGGCCGCGACCAGCAGGTACACCAGCCCCGTGGCGATCAGATAGGCCAGCATCACGACCAGCAGCATCAGCGCCGCGATCAACGGCGAGCGATAGATCAGCAGCATGAGCACCAGCACGAGTGCACCGGTGATCGCCAGCAGCGTTGCATCGATGCCGGACACGGCCGCGCTGCGGTCCGCGTCGAACGCCGCTTCCCCGGTGACGTAGCTGCGCAGCGGCCCGCCCTTCGGACCGGGCAGGACCTTGCGGATCGCGTCGACGTACTTGACGACCGATTCCGTGTCGTCCTTGGCGTTGACGACCGACAACAGCACCGTCGACGGCGGTGTGTCATTGGAGAACGCCGAGGGAGGCGTTTCAGGACCGAGGTGATGTCCCAGATCGCCGCAGGCCACGCCGTCGGCTCCGCCGACGCCGACGACGTCGGGGACCGCGTCCGAGTTGCAGATGCGGTCCAGGTCCTGCGAGATGGCGGGCTCCTGGGTCTCGATCGAGCCCTTGTCGAACTCGTAGGCGAGCACCGACGTCGCCTGACGGCCTTCGGCGAACCGCCGATCCAGCAGATCGTGCACCTGGGTCGATTCCGCCCCGCGCGTCCTGAACGTGCGGCTCTCGTCCTGCGCGCGCTGCTGGAGCCGCGGCTGCAATGTGCCGAGGCCGACGGCGAGCAGCAGCCAGACGACGATGACGATCCGGCGCGTCCTACGTCCGGTGGCGATGGCGGTGATGCGGCTCAACATCGGAGCGGTTGGTCTCCCCTTCTAAGTGCACGGCCGGCGGCGTTGTCCGCCGCCGGCCGTAGTGCGTCTCGCCCTAGGGCGTCGTCGTCGACAGCGTGAACGTCAACGTCTTGGCGTAGGCGCCGGTGCGCAAGGCGTCACTGGCATCGATCGCCTGCTGGAACTGCACACTGACCGCGTCGTTGCTCGCCGGAGCCGAGTACGTCAGCAGGTTCAGCGGAGTGCCCGACAGGGCCGCGAACGCGGTGTTCGTGTGCGCGGCGTCGGTGGCTTTCGCCTGCAGGGCCGACGGCAGCGAGAACGTGCCGTTCAACAGGTGCCCGGGTGCGAGCGTCGCGGGATCCACCACGCTGAGCGTGGCATCGCCGGCGGTCGAGACGACGTTCGCGGTGAGGTTCGCCGCGTACGTCTTCGTGGCGCCCGGAGTGAAGGCGCCGAACGCGGCGGGTGACCCGAGCGACAGCGCGAGGGTCGCGGGCACGTTGCCCCCGACGGTCGTCGAAGCCGACGGCGCCACGGCGAACGAGACGTCCTTGCTGTCCGTCGCGCCGTCCGCGTAGGTCACGGTCAGCGTCGCGGTGTGGGGCCCGCCGGTCAGGAACGCATGGGTGGCGTCGGCGCCGGTGGCGGTGCCACCGTCGTCGAACTTCCATGCGTAGGAGACGCCGCCGGACGCACCGACGCCGAACGTCACGACCGCCGAGTTCGCGGCCGGCGTGGCCTTCGGGTCCGCTCCCGGCGTGTCGGCGCCGCCCGTGTAGGACACACGCCACAGCGCGTCATTGGCGTTGCTGATCGTGAAGTTCGACCCGCTGTAGGTCAGGACGTACAGATCGCCGTCCGGGCCCCAGTCCATGTGGATGATGCGGTTCCCGCCCCACAGGCTGGCCGGCATGATGCCGTACAGCGAGTCGGCCGAGACGGGCTGGCCGCCCTTGTACTCGGTGGCCGGGTCCATCAGCAGCGCGTGGCGCATGTTGTTCGCGCCGGCGAAGTCCACGAGGAACCACCGGCCGTCCCAATAGCTCGGCCAGGCGGTCGGATGGTCACCCGCGGGTTTGCGATAGATGCCACCGTCGATCGGTGCCTGGCTGCCACCGTTCGCCCACGGGCACGCGCGCGTGATCTGCGGGGAGGGCGCGGTGTTGGTGTCGGGCGAGATCGGCACGCCGTTGGCGTTGACCTTGTAGCCGTAGCACCCGCCCTGCGGGCCGTAGTAGACGTTCGTCGGCTGCGGCTTCGGGATCATCTTCAGGCCCGTGTTGTACGGCGAGTCGTTCTCGAGGTCCTGGCTGCAGTCCCAGTAGGCACCGGTCTGCCCGTCGACGCCGCCGCCGACGGTTCCCGGCACGGCTCCGACCGGCGCCGCGATGCCAGGCGCCGTGCCCGGCAGCTTGGCCCGGTAGTCCCACCGGCCGGCCTGGCAGAACGGCCAACCGAAGTTGCCCGCCTTGTTGAACATGACCGCGTTCTCGGTCTTGGCCGGGCCCCAGATGCTCGAGTCGGTGCCCTGGTCCGGGCCGACCCAGGCCGTCGTGATCGCATCGGTCTTCGGATCGATGTGGATCGTGTAGTCGTTGCGGACGCCCATCGCGAAGACCTCGGGCTTGGCCTTGCCGGAGAGCACGGCGTCGCTGTCCGGCGCGAACAGGTTGCCGCCGTTGGGCGCATTCGCGCCCGGGATCGTGTACGTCGTTCCGACGCCTGGCGTATCCCCAGGATCGTCGAGCGGGTGGATCCGGATGATCTTGCCTTCGTAGACGTTCGTGTTCCCCGATGTCTGTCTGGCATCGGCGAAGCTGGTGCCGGGATGGTCGGTGGTGCCGCACGAGGTCAGCGGAGCCGCGCCGGGGCACGGGATCGTGTACTGCTCGTCGGAGTTGGTGTAGCCGCCGTCGGTGCTGTTCGGGTTGTTGCCCGTGTTGTCGCCGTTGGTCACGTACAGGTTGCCGGCGGAGTCCCAGGCCATCGAAGCGCCCACGTGGCAGCAGGAGTACACCTGCGTCCGCCAGCTCATGATGACCTTCTCGGACCCCGGCACGATCGAGTGCGTGGCGCTGTCGTACGTGAAGCGCGAGATCCGGCGCTCGGCCGTGTAGCTGTTGCGGTCGAAGCCGCCGCCGAGCTGGCGCCCGCCCTGCACGCCCTCTTCGCCGCCGTAGTAGGGGAAGTACTGGATGTAGAAGTACGGGCGGCCTTCGCTGAACTTCGGATCGAGCGAGAACGCCAGCAGGCCCTGCTCGTCCTTGGCCGACACGCCGGTCTCGTTGCCCGTCTTGGCACCGAAGACCGTGAGGGACGCGACCTTCTGGACCTTCATCGGATCCTGGTCGTCGTTGCCCTGCGTGCCCTTGCTGCGATCCCACACGTAGATCGTGCCGCAACCGAGGCCGACGTTCGGCAGCGTCCAGTTGCTCTGCTGCGCGTAGCCGGAGTAGCAGACGGCGCGGCCGGTGTAGAACACGCGCCCGTCAGCGGCGATCGCGCCGTTCGTGAGCTCGCCGGCGTACGGCGCGTCGGTCGTCGTCGGGTTCGGCGGCGACAGCCGGGTGATCGAGTAGTTGGAGTTGATGGTCGCCTTGCAGTTTCCGCGCACGAGGCCCGCGGCCCAGCTGATCGCGCCCGAGAGCTGCTTCTGGAGGTTCCCGTCCGCGTAGGCGTCGGCCGTGCGGCCGAGATCGGTGTAGAACGACCGGCCCTGCTGGATGTCGCGGCACCAGGACACCGGGACCTCGCCCTGGGGCTCGTTCTGCGCGGTGACGCCGGTGAAGCGCGAGACCGCGTCGTTGGTGACCGACGAGCCGTCGGGCAGCGGGATGTTCGACAGGCGCGCACG
Organism: Solirubrobacter ginsenosidimutans; assembly: GCF_027587205.1. The sequence goes on along the minus strand of NZ_JAPDOD010000003.1, from coordinate 298,080 downwards.
GGCGACGGTGTGCACTGTGCCCGTCGGGTTGTTGGTCCACGTGTAGTAGTCGTCCGAGTGCGCCTTGAGCAGGATCGGCAGGCCCTTGGAGGCCGGATGCACGCGGTCGAGGAACTCGAGGTCGGTCGCGCTCGAGGTCGAGCCGCTGGTGCGGCTGGCGCCGGTCAGGCCGAGCAGCGTGTCGAAGAACGTGTTGCCCTGCTCGAGCAGCGCGGTCTCACCGATGCCGACGAAGCCACCCCCGCCCTGCACGTAGCTCTGCAGATCGGCTTCCTGGGCGGCGTTGAGCACGTCGCCGGACGAGTTCACGAACACGACGGCGCGATAGCCGGCGAGCTTCGCCGTGTTGATGCTCGTGGCATCGCTTGTGGCGTCGGCCGTGAGACCGTTCGCTGCAGCGACCGCGTTGATCGCGCTGACGGCGGCCGAGTCGGCGGCGTTCGGACTTCCCGCGGTCCCCGTGAACACGAGCACCTTGCCGCTGTCTGCGAACGCGGCCGACGAGCCGAGAACCGCGACCGCTATGAGCGTGGCGATCGCGATGAGACCTACCCGGAGCATGCCGTGTCTCCGGGCAGGGTTTGACGGCCGAGCCGTCAAGCACAACTCCATCCCTCTCCTCCTTCGAGCAGTGAACTTTGCACTGAATGTGCAGGAACGGTGGTGATCGGCCGCGGGCGACGTGCAGTCGCCCGCGGCCGATGCTGTTGACTACGGGGTCGTCGTCGAAAGGGTGAAAGTCAGCGTCTTGCCGTAGCTGCCGGTGCGCAGCGGCTCATCGCCCGCGATCGACTGCTTGAAGCTGATCGTCACCTGGTCGTTGCTCACCGGCGCTGAGTAGGTGAGCAGCGTCAGCGGGTTGTCACCGATCGGCTGGAAGGCCGTGCTCGGCGTCGCGGCGTTCATCGCACGCGCCTGGACCGGCTGGGCGAGAGCGAACGCGCCATTCACCAGATGCCCGCGGCTCGTGGCGCCTGGGTCCGACACGCTGAGCGTCGCATCGCCCGCCGAGCTGTTGACCGTCGCCGCAACGCTCGCCGTGTAGTCCCTGGCGATCCCCGCGCTGAAGGTGCCGAGGTCCGCGAGTTGCCCGATCGAGAGCGAGAGGACGCTCCCGACCGTCCCGGAGACCTGGCTCGAGACGCTGGTCGATCCGACGGGCGTCGGCGTGGGAGTCGGGGTCGGCGTGGGAGTCGGGGTCGGCGTCGGGGTCGGCGTGGGAGTCGGCGTCGGCGTGGGAGTCGGGGTCGGCGTCGGCGTGGGAGTCGGCGTCGGCGTGGGAGTCGGCGTCGGCGTGGGAGTCGGGGTCGGCGTGGGAGTAGCCGTCGGCGTGGGAGTCGGGGTCGGGGTCGGCGTGGGAGTCGGGGTCGGCGTCGGCGTGGGAGTCGGCGTCGGGGTCGGCGTGGGAGTCGGCGTCGGGGTCGGCGTGGGAGTCGGCGTCGGCGTGGGAGTCGGCGTCGGCGTGGCAGTCGGCGTCGGCGTGGGAGTCGCCGTCGGCGTCGGGGTCGGCGTCGGCGTGGGAGTCGGCGTCGGCGTCGCTGCCCCGGTGACGATGATCGTGCCGGTCATCTCGGCCTCGTGCGCTTCGCAGTAGAACGTGTAGGTCCCGGGCTGGGTGAACGTGCATTCACCGGACCAGCCCGCCGGCTGCGTGAACTGTGGGATCGGGGGGATCGGCAGGCCCGGGATGGACTGTCCGGTCTGCAGGGTGCAGGACGCCGGCTGCGGCGACGTGTCGCCGAAGCGAACGTCGTGCACGGTGTCGCCCTGCGGATAGCTGAAGCTGACCGTGCTGCCCGCCGCAACAGTGACCGTGTTATCGGACTGATCCGCGCTCGAACCGTCCTGGAAATAGTCGTCGTGCGCAACGATCGAAGCGGCCGCGGCGGCGTTTGGTGACGCCCCACCCGACTGCCCGAGGGCAATCGCTGGAATCCCAATTACTGCCACTGCGGCGCAAATCAACCACAGCACATACCTCTTACCCAGACCCAAGGCAGTCTCCTCCGACGACAAGGCTCATTCCGGGGGCGCAAGCCTCCCCGGTTTCCGATCTAAGTGAATCACTTTTGCGGTCTCAACGCGACGAAGTTCGGCCACTTGTTCGTCGTCTGACGCCCGTTGTGAGCGTTGTATTACCGCGCGTCACCTAGCGCATGAGAAACACTTCACTCATAATGAGTGTCCGCTTTCTCTGTTCATAATTCGGCTCCAAGTCACGCGCGCTCTGCCCGGTGGCTGTCGCGTAAAGGTCGGGTTCGTTTCGCGACTGTCTGAGCCAAGTCGAATATCGTGGCGCCGAATGACGACGGTGAAGATCTGCATCGACGTGGCCGACCTCGACGAGGCCGGCGCGTTCTACTGCCAGGCGCTCGAGTGCACCGAGGTTGGGCGGAACTCGCGGACGGTGAGGCTGACTGCGGGTGACAACGAGCTCTACCTGATCCTGCGGCCTGAGGGCTCGATGCCGTTCCTCGCGGCGACCGAGGGGCGTTCATTCGCCAGGCACTGGACGCCTGTTCACCTCGATTTTTCCGTTGAGGACGTCGGGCGGTCCACATCGGAGATCACCAGGCTCGGCGGAATCGTCGAGGGCCAGGAGTCGGGCGACTGGGGCAGCCTGACGCGCTGCGCAGATCCCTTTGGCAACGGCTTCTGCCTGGTCACGACGTAGGAACCACCCGGGGAGGAGCGCTGCGGCGGGATGGCGGTGCCCGGCGTGTAGCCAGCGGCCCTGCCGCATTGGACCGAGCACGATATGAAACGGCGGCGCGATGGCCGCCGCCGCGTGAGCGGCGGCGGCCATAACGGTTCGACCTAGGGCTGCGTGGTGGACAGCGTGAAGGTCAGCGTCTGGCTGTAGCTGCCGGTGCGCAGGGCGGCGCTCGCACCGACGTGCTGCGTGAAGCCGATCGTCACCGGGTCGTTGGACACCGGAGCCGACCAGCTGCTCTTGGAGAGCGAGACCTGCAGCGGCTCAGGCAGGCTGAACGCGCCGTTCGTCAGCGAGCCGGGCGTGGAGAAGCTCAGCGCCGCGTCGCCCGCCGAGCTGACGACGTTGGCCGTGGTGGACGCCGTGTACGTCTTGTCGATGCCCGGCGTGAACGGACCGAACAAGGCGGGCGCGCCGAGCGTGAGCGCCAGCGTCGCCGGCGTCGTTCCGGACACCGTGCCCGGAGTGCTCGTCGACCCCAACGGCACGGTGATCGCGACCGGCGTCGAGGCCGCCGACGGATTGCCCGTCTGGTCGGCCTGGGTGGCGGTCAGGCTCGCCGCGCCGCCCGGGAGGGCAAGCGACGGGGTGCACGACCAGGTGCCGTCCGTGGCGACGGTGGCGGTGCAGACCACCGTGGTGCCGTTCGAGACCGTCACCGTGTCACCCGGCGTGCCGGTTCCCGAGATGGGCGGCGTCGTGCTCGTGGGCGTCGTCCCGCCGGCCGGGGACGTGATCGCCGGCGCCTGCGCCAGCACGTCGCCCACGATGAGCTGGCGGAACTCCTTGCCGCTCGTCGTGAGGTTGAGCTCGGTGTCGATCTCCCACGTGCCCGCCACCGGGTTGGGGACATGGAACGTGGCCGCCAGCATCGGCGTCCCGTTGATCGTCTGCACGGTCAGGCTGGTCTGCGTGACACGCACGCCGGACGGGTTGACCAGGAACAGACGCATCGGGTTATCGGTGCTCGTGTCCGGGGTCCGGACGGTGACGCCGAGGTCCGCACGGCCGGCCGGCACGTTGATGTTGAACGTGCTGACCTGGCCGGTGCCACGGCCGACCGAGGCGATGATGTTCGTGTCGAACTCGCCGCCGTTGGTCGGGATGAGCGTGCGGCGGGCGAGCGCGAGCTGGCTCTTGGCGCCGTTGGCGGCAACGAACTGCACCGTCGCGGGGTGATCGCCCGGAGCGTTCGGGAACGCGACCTGCAACGGGATCGTCACCCACGTGCGCGCCGCCAGCGTGGTGGTCGGCGCGGCCGCCGACGTGATCCAGTTCTCGCCCGTGGCGCGGAGGCTCACGGTGCCGCGGTAGGTGCCCGGGACGTTCGGCAGCGACTGCAGATGGGCGCGGCCGTTGGCCCACTTGATGTGCGCCGTCCAGGTACCCGCCTCAGGGTTCGCGACCTCCGTGTGCCCGATGTCCGGGACGGTGCCGATCTGGCCCGCCTTCGTCGGAGCGGTCCCGTAGTCGTACGAGATCTGCCGCAGCCGGCCCGTCGGGTCGGTGAGGGTGTAGCTGAGGATCGCGCCGTTGACCGCGTCCGGCCAGATCATGTCGACGTTCATCCGGTCGAGGCCCGCAGGCACGTTGAACGTGACGTCCGGGGCCGCCTGCGCGCCGTCCGCGGGGACGGGGAGGGCGGGATCCGGCGCGGTGACGTTCTCGGTGACCGGGTCGCCGATCGGCTTCTCCGGCCCGAGCTCGCGGAACGTGCCGGTCACGGTCGTCGACGTGCGGCTGGTGTTGAACAGCCGCACGCTCTGCGGGACCGTCGAGCCACCGTTGCCGCTGATGTCCAGCTGCGTCTGGCTCAGGAGCAGACCGTTGACGGTCGGAGCGGTCGTCACCGTGGTGTTCGTGTACTGCTGCGCGGCCTGCACCGCGGCGCCGATATCGACCTGACCGGCACCGCCCTGGTCAGCCGGCGCGGAGATGTCGCGCGCCGTGCTGACGAGGAACTGCTTGACCAGCGCGGGCGACGGGCTGTCGCCGTTGTGCGAGTCGCGGTAGGCCTGGATGACGTCCGCGGCCGCGCCCGCGACGAGCGGGGACGACTCGCTGGTGCCACCGAACGCCTCGGTCTGGGTGTTCGTCGGGCAGTCGCTGCCGTGCGGGTTGCAGGCAGCCTCGCCGCCGTAGCCCGGGGCGGTGAGGTCGACCACCTTGTTGTCCGGGGTCGTGCCGCCGGAGGAGAGCGGCGTGATGTCGTCGTTCACCCAGCCGGCGAAGCCGCTGGCCATCGCGTTGAGGCGGAGCGTGTTGGTCGCTGCGGCGGCGATGATCTTCGGGTCCGAGGCCGGCGAGGACACTGTGCCCTGCATGCCGCTGTCGCCGGAGGAGGCCACGACGACCACACCGGCGTCCACGGCCGCGTCGTTGGCCGCGTAGCGGGCGATGTAGCTGCCCGGGGAGAGGCCGTAGCCGTAGGACTCGTTGATGACGTCGGCGTGGAACTTGGTCACCGCGGCGTCGACGGACTTGATCGCCTCGGACTCGCTCATCATCGAGCCATCGCCGGCGGCGCTCTCCGGCGTGTCGATGCCGCGCGTGTCGACCATCGAGGCGCCGGGCGCGTCACCGACGAGCTTGAAGTAGCACGTGTCGGGCATGCCGGAGTACGGCAGTTCCTTGGAGTACTGGTACAGAACCGTGCCCTGCGCGTCGATCGACGAAGCGTCGCCGTAGTACTCGCCGTCGGTGCTGTCAGTGGTGTCGCCGGCCGTCGCGCCGACGACGACACTGCCGCCGCCGTCCGCCGCCGGGCGCACGAAGTTCGGGTTGCCCACGAGGTCACCGGTCGGGGCGGTGCTGATCCCGTCGTTGGCGACGACCACGCCGTGGCCAGGCTCGGTGAGCAGGCCGGCGTTCGTCATCGCGGGCGCGTTGATCGTCTGCAGCGCCTCGGGCTCGATCAGCGGGTTGTCGATCGTGCCGCAGCTGGCCGTCGGGAACGGGTTCCCGGCGTCGGGCGCCGCGGACTTCGACTTGCCGCTCTGGGCGGCTGCGTCGTGGGTGATCTTGGTGGCCTTGCTGACCGCCGGGCCGGTGGGCGCGGGATCGCCGATCGGGATCTGCTCGTCGGGCAGGACCTCCTTCACCGAAGGCAGCCCGCGCACCGCCTCCACGCCCTCGGCCGACACGTGCGCGGCCACAGCGTTGATGCTGACGAGCGACACGATGTCGGTGCCGCCGGCGGCCTTGATGGCGGCGACGACCGGCTTCTGGTCGTTTTGAGCGGCCGCGATACGGGCTCCGGCGGCGCTGCGCAGGTTGAGGTCGTTGTGATCGTTCTTCAGCCAGACGATCACGGCTCCGCCCTGATCGGCGCTGTCGAGCGCCGGCGCCAGCGCGGGGGTCGCCGCCGACGCGTTGGCGAATACGGCGACGCCGGCCGCGGTCAGCGCGGCCGCAGAAAACGCGGCGGCGGTCAGGCGACGGCGAGACAGTCGCCCGGATTCTCCGGGTTCATCGTTGAACAAGAGGTCCCCTCCGAGGGATATGGAGTTCAGCCGCAACGCACCGCTGCGACTCGCGGATTAGACCTCCGGCCCGTGAGGTCAAGCTGAGGCCGCCCCTCGCTCTACACTCGCCGCCAACAATGAGGAACTTCAAAGCGCTCGCGGGGCTCGTGCTCATCGCGTTGCTCAGCACACCCACCGTCGCGCACGCGGGCGCGAGTTCGATCACCGTCGGCACGACCGATCAGGTGGTCTCGCTCGATCCCGCGGGGTCCTATGACCTCGGCTCGCAGCAGCTGATCGGCAACCTCTACCAGAACCTCTTGACGATCCCGGCGGGCGGCAACCAGCCCAAGCCGGACGCCGCCAAACGCTGTGCGTTCAAGAACGCGAAGACGTACGTATGCACGCTGCGCGGCGGGCTGACGTTCTCAAACGGCGACCGGCTCACCGCCGCCGACGTGAAGTTCTCGCTCGATCGGGTGCTCAGGATCGCCGACCCCTCGGGTCCCTCGTCGCTGCTCGCCAATCTCGCCCGCGTCGACGCGACCTCTGCGAAGACGGTGACGATGCACCTCCGGCGCGCGGACGCGACGTGGCCGTCCATCCTCACCCACACCGCCGCCGCGATCGTCCCGAAGCGGGTCTTTCCGGCCCGTCGCCTGCTCGCCGACGAGAAGGTGATCGGCTCCGGGCCCTACAAGCTCAACAGATACGTCCCGAATCAGCAGGCCCTGCTGTCGCGCAACACGCGGTACTCGGGGTCAAAGGCGAAGACCAAGCAGATCTTCGTGGTCTACTTCGTAACCAGCGCGACCTTGAAGCTCGCGATCGAGCACGGCATCGTCGACGTGGCCTTCCGCGGCTTCTCGCCGGCCGAGATCGCGCAGCTGCGCACCGAGTCGGCGGCGGGCGTGCAGGTGCTCGAGGGTCCTGGTTCCGAGATCCACTACCTCGTGTTCGACGTCCGCAACGCTCCGGTCAGCAACGTCGCCGTGCGCCAGGCGATCGCGCAGGTGATCGATCGCGCGGCGCTCGCGAGGACGGTGTACGCCGACACGGTGACACCGCTCTATTCGCTGCTGCCGGCGGCGCTCTACGGGGCCAAGCCGGTGTTCCAGACGACGTACGGGGCGCCGAGCGTCGCGAACGCGCAGGCGACCCTCGCGGCCGCCGGGATCACGACGCCGGTGGCGCTCGACGCCTGGTACACACCCACCCACTACGGCCCCGAAGAAGCGGCCGACCTGGGCGAGATCCGCCGTCAGCTCGAAGCGAGCGGGCTGTTCACGGTGAAGCTCGGCGCGCAGGACTGGGAGGCCTACAAGGAGGCCGCCATCAGCCGGCACAAGTACCCGCTGTACGGTCTCGGCTGGTTCGACGACTACCCCGACGGCGACAATTTCCTCGCACCGTTCCTGCGCGACGGGGGCTTCATGCAGCACGGCTACGAGAACGCCACGGCCGACCAGCTGCTCGACCGGGAGCTGGCGTCGACGAAGCCGGCCGAGCGCGCCGCGATCTTCGGACAGCTCCAGGACGTCGTCACTCGCGACGTCCCACTCCTCCCGCTGTGGGAGCGCAAGCAGAGCGTCGCGGTCCGGACGGGCGTCGAGGGCGTCGAGAAGAGCTTCGACCCGGCGCTCCAGATGCGCTTCTGGCTCGTGTCGAAGCGACATTAGGGACGAACGTCAACTGCGCCAGTGAGGGAGGGAGCGCGTTTGACGGACGGATCGCGGGTTTCGATCAGGTTCGCACTGTTCGATCTGGCGCGTTGATGGGGGTGCTGCACAAAGTGCCCTCCCCCCGGAAGGTTCGTGGATCACCCCCTGCGGACCCCGGCATTCGGGGTGATCGGCGCGCGTGAGAACGAGCGCGAGTGGTACAAGAGGGCATGGCGACGGTCGCCGAGGTCGCTCCCGGGATCCATCGCATCGAGTCAGATCTCGGGCCGCGCTTGATGGCGCAGTACGTGCTGATCGGCAGCGAGCGCACGGTGCTGATCGACACCGGGCTCGCCTCGACACCGGAGCCCGTGTTGTTCCCCGCGCTGACCGAACTGGGGCTCGTCGACGGACCCGATCTCGTGGTCATCAGCCACGCCGACGTCGACCACTCGGGCGGCAACGCCGCGCTTCGCGACCGCTATCCGCACGCCCGCTTCGCCTGCCACGCCGCGGACCGCGCGTGGGTGGAGAGCGCGGACGCGATGCTCGAAGGGAACTATCTCTGGTACGACGCGTACGGGTTCGGCCCGAGCGCGGAGGATCGGGCCTTCCTCGCCGCGGAGTTGGGCGCGGACGCGCCCATCGACGAGACGCTCGCCGGCGGGGATGTCCTCGACCTCGGCGACGGGTGGAGACTCGACGTCCTGCACCTGCCGGGACACACGCCCGGGCACATCGGGCTCTGGGACCCGCGCTCGGGCTCTGCGCTGGTGATCGACGCGATCCTCGACCGCGGCGTCCGCGATCGCGCGGGCACGTTGCTCATCCCGCCGCGCGTCTACGACACGGCGGGCTACGCGGCCACGATCGCCCGGGTCGCGGCGCTCGCGCCCGAGCGGCTGCTCACCGCGCACTTCGACGTGCTGGAGGGCGACGCCGTCGGTGCCTTCCTCGAGCGCTCGCTCGCGCAGGACGAGGGCGTGGCCGCCGCGGTGCGCGACGGGCTCGCCGGCGGTGAGCGCGACCTGTGGGCGTTGACGGACTCCGCCGACCGCCGGCTCGGGCCGTATCCCGAGTTCACGATCGAGCTCGCCGCCGCCGTGCGCGACCACGCTCGCCGCCAGGGTGTGGAGCTGTAGTCGTGGCATCGCTCCAGGACCTGCTGATCGTCGACGCCGACGTGCACGTCCATGAAAGTCCCGGGGGACTTGCGCCGTATTGCGATCCGCCGTGGGACGTCGCACTGCGCAACGTGGCCGGCGTCCCGGAGCGATACCTCGACATCCCGGGGTTCTCACCCGGCGGCGACGGGACCCTCACGGCGCGCTTTCCCAGCTCCCACGAGGCGACCCGCATGGTCCACACGCCCGAGCAGATGGTCGCCGAGCTCGCCGAGATCCACGTCGACCTCGCGGTGCTCTTCCCCGATCACCTGCTCAAGCTGGCGGTCCTCCCCCAGGCCGACTACGCGGCGGCGCTCGCACGCGCCTACAACGCCTGGCTCGTCGATCGATGGACCTCGCGGCACCCGCAGCTGCTCGGCGCGATCGTCGCCTGCCCGCAGGATCCGGCGGACGCGGCGCACGAGATCGAGCGCTACGCCGACGAGCCCTCGATCGTCGCCGTCTACCTCCCTTGCGCAGGGCTCGACCCGCTGTGGGGCCATCGCTCCTACGACCCGATCTTCGACGCCGCCCAGAACGCCCGCCTGCCCGTGATGCTGCACGCCGTGACCGTCACCTCGCCGGTCTTCCCGTTCAACAACCACGGCTTCGACACCGAGTTCGCGCGCCATGCCACGAGCCACTCCTTCTCGATCATGGCGAACATCATCAGCATGGTCTCGACGGGGGTCGTGGTGCGCTTCCCCGACCTGCGGATCGGTGTCACCGAGGCGGGGATCTCGTGGATGCCGTTCGTCTGCAACCGTCTCGACAAGGAGTATCTGGAGCGCCGGCGCGAGGTGCCGTTTCTGAAGGAGCGTCCAAGCCACTACGTCAAGCGCGTCTACGTGGCCACCCAGCCGATCGAGGAACCCGCGCGCCTGCGTGACATCGTCACGCTGATGGAGCTCTACGACGGCGAGGACACGACGATCTACGCGTCCGACTGGCCGCATCACGACTTCGACCACCCGATGAAGCTCAACCAGGTGCCGTTCTCCGAGGCCCAGCGCCGCAAGGTGTTCGGCGAGAACGCGCTCGAGCTCTTCCGGATCGACTCGAGCGGGCGCCGGCGATGACCACCGCCGTCGTGGGCCGGCTCGCCGACTTCCCCGAAGGAAGTCACAAGGTGGTCCGCATCGGCCGTCGCGAGATCGGCGTCTTCAACATCGCCGGACGCTTCTACGGGCTGCCGAACCGCTGCCCGCACCAGTCCGGTCCGCTGTGCGAGGGTCGCCGAGCAACCGGCACGCTCGTCGCCGACGTGGAGAGCGACTGGCGCCCGCGCTGGGACATGGAGGGCGAGGTCATCGCGTGTCCGTGGCACGGGATGGAGTACCACGTCCCGACCGGGCGATGTCTCGCCCACCCCGAGATCACCCTACGCCGCTACGAGGTCACCCTGGACGGCGAAGACGTCGTGGTGCATGTGGGCAGCGCGCCGCGGCGATGAGCGCGCTCAGTTGCGCATCCAGCCGCCATCGACCAGCAGCGTCTGGCCGGTGACGAACCGGCTGTCATCGCCGGCGAAGAACGCGATCGCCCGCGCGACGTCGGACACCTCACCGCGTCGCTTGATCGACTGGGCCGCGAGCACGTCCCGCCACAGCTTGTCCTGATCGGCGTGGATCGCCGTCGCGGCGGTCGGGAACGCGCCGGGTGCGACCGCGTTGACACGGATCCCCTCCGGCCCCGCCTCCCGTGCCAGTGAGCGCGTGAAGCCCACGACGGCGCCCTTGGACGCGACGTACGAGAGCAACTCGACCTCGCCCCAGAAGAACGTGACGGACGCGACGTTCACGATCGATCCGCCGCCGCGCTCGATCATCTGCGGGCGCAGCGCCTGGGCGAGCAGGAAGTACGCCCGGACATTCGTCGCGAAGACGGCGTCCCATTCGGCGGCGTTCGCCTCGTGCCACGGACCGATGGGATAGATCGCCGCGTTGTTGACGAGCACGTCGGCGCCGCCGAACGCCTCGCGCGTCGCCGCGGCCACCATCCCCGCGGCGCGGGTGTCCGACAGGTCGGCGTCCACGGCGATCGCCGCACCGCCCGACGACACGATCCCCGCCACGGTCTCCTGTAGGTGCTCCGGCTGCAGCCCGACGGCGACGACGCGGGCGCCGCGCTCGGCGAGCAGCTCAGCGGTCGCCCGGCCGATCCCGGTCGCCGCGCCCGTGACGACGGCGGTCTTCCCTTCGACGGACACGTACCGATCCTATTGCGACGCGTGCCCGCGGATCGCGCACACGTCGCTGGTGGCGACCTCGGTCATGGCGACGCCGTCGATCGACACCCGCCCTGCCTCCACGACGAAGGTACGGAACGTCTCGCCGCCGGAGTGCAGCAGACGGACGCGCACGGTCGCCGTCGTCTCCGTGTAGGTGGCGCCGGCGACCTCCCAGGAGCCCTCCGTGCTGCCGGACCCGGCGTTGCCGTGGAAGACCCAGTTCCAGTAGTCGCCGGCGAACCCGTCAGCACACAGATGCAGCCGGCGTTCGCTGCGGTCCCACAGGCTGGTGCCGACCTTCAGGATGAACATCCGGCCGGAGAGCTCGGCACGCGCGCGCGGGATCGCCTCCTGCCCGGCGGCCGTGGGGTCCGCCGCCGGCACCGGCGCCGGCTGCGGCGGTGGCGCGCACGACGTCCAGAGCCCCCGCCGCTGCTGCTCGGCCTCGCGCGCCGCAGCGACCAGTGCCGAGCGCTCGCGGAGCCCGCCGGTGTCGCCCGGCCTGGCGACGCCGTCTCGCAGCAGCACCGCGTTGACGAGCCGGCCGCGGCGGTAGACGTAGCGGGCGGCGGCGGGCGCCGCCCGGTCGCGCTGGAGCCGGACGTGTGCGCCGCGCGGCAGAAGCCGGGCGAGCGCGCGGCCGGCCTCGACGCCCCCGCACGCCCCGCGCCCGGGCGCATCGACACCGGCCAGGTGCACCGTGCGCACCGCTCCGCCCGTGCGCACCTGCAGCGTGTCGCCGTCGACGACGCGCACGACGGTCGGTGCCCCGGCGACGAGCAGGATCGCCGGCAGGAGGGCCAGCACCGGCGATCAGCCGCCTGTGCGAACCGCACACAGGTCGCTCGAGGCGACCTGGGTCTGGTCGACGCCGTCGATCGACACGCGCTGTCCCTGTGCGAAGAAGGTCCGGAACGTCTCGCCGTCGCCGTTGAACAGGCGCACGCGCGCGGTCGCCGTCGTCGCCGTGTACTCGGCACTCACGACCTCCCACGAGCCCTCGGTGCGGCTGGTGCCCGACCCGCCGCTTGCGTCGTTGCTCCACGAGATGTCGAGGGCGCTGTAGCCGTCCCGGCAGAGGTGCAACCGGGCCTCGGACGAGTTGAGGATGCTGGTGCTGGTGATCTTGATGAACATCCGGTCGGCCAGATCGGTGCGGGCGCGCTGGATCGCCTCCGGTCCGCCGGTGGGCGGCGCAGGCGATGGCGCTGGCGTTGGCGACGGCGTAGGCACCGCCTCGCAGGACTTCCAGATTCCCTTGCGCTGCTGCTGCGCTTCCTGCGCGGCGGCCTCCAGCGCCGCGCGCTTGCTCAGCTCGCCGGTGTCCTCGGGACGGGCCAGGCCCTGCCGCAGAACGGCGGCGTTGACGAGCCGGTCGCCACGGAGGACGTAGCGCGCGCGAGCGGGCGCATCAGTGTCCCGCTGCAGCCGCACGTGCGCCCCGGCGGGCAGCAGGCGTCCGAGCCCCCGCCGCGCCTCGGGGCCCGCGCACGCGCCCGGCTCCGGCGCGTTCACACCCGCGAGGTCGACCGTGCGCACCTTGCCGTCCTCGCGGACCTTCACGGTGTCGCCGTCGATCACGCGGACGACCGTCGCGGCCGCGGCCGGCGCGGCGGGCACGAAGAGGACCGCCGCGCTCACCGCCGCGATGCGCCGGGCCGAATGCTCGAGAGTGCTCATGTCACAAGCCTCCGTGGCGACGCTCGGCGGCGATAGTCACCCCAGGGGTGAATTCAGTGACCCGCCCACGTTTACCCCCAGGGTGCCTAGCGGGGGCGTCGGCGGCGACGGGACAGTGCGGGCATGAAACGCATCCTCCTCGTCCTGCCGCTCGTCCTCCTCTGCTGGGCGCCGGCGGCCCACGCGCAGCAGACGTTGCCCGGCCTCTGCGCGATCCGCGGCATCGCATACGGCACAACACCCGCCACCGGCTCGATCTCGGTGGCCGGAGGGCAAGGCTGCCACCGCTTCACGGGCGCCGCCGGCGACATCGTGCGCGTGCGGCTGATCAGGACATCCGGCACGCTCGATCCAACCGTCGGCATCGCTCCCCCGGGCGGCGGCACGGGCTGCACCGCGACCACCGACGACGAGTTCAGATGTGCGATCCGGATCGCCGGCCAGTACACGATGGTGGTCCGCGACGCCGCGGGCACCGCGACCGGAACCTACGCGCTGTCGATCCAGCGCCTCAACGATCCGGTCGGCTGCGCGACGCTCTCCTATTCGACGGGGTCGACCGCCGGCGCGCTGCTAGCGGGCGAGGCCGGCTGTTGGCGTTTCACCGGCACGAGGCCGGATCGCGTGCGGATCCGCGTCGTGGCACGCTCGTCCGCGCTCGCGCCGCAGTTCGTCGTCGAAGACCAGCGAGGCCGCGGCACGTGCCCGCCGGACGCCGCCAACCCCACCTGCTGGCTGCGCCGCACCGGGACGCACACGATCTTCGTCACCGACGCGGCGGGGTCCGGAGCCGGGGACTACGCGCTCGCGCTCCAGCGGCTCAACGACCCGGTCGGGTGCACGACGCTCGCGTTCGGCGCGGCGCCCAGCGTCGGCACCGTCGCCAGTGACGGAGAGACCGACTGCTACCGCGTCGCGGCCGCCGCGGGCGACCGCGTGCACGTGCGGTTGGAGAGCATGTCGGCCGGGCTGAGCCCCGCCGGCGAGGTCCTCAATCCCGACGGGACGCGGGCCTGCCCACCGACAACCGCTGACGAGTCCAGCTGCCTGCTCAGTGCTTCTGGCACGTACACCATCCTGGCCGGCGACGCGGCCGGGACCAACGACGGCGACTACTCGATCGCCGTCCAGCGGCTCAATCGCCCGGTCGGCTGCACGCCGCTGGCGTTCGCCACGCTCCCGACGCCGGCCGCGATCGGCGCCGCCAGGGAGGTCGATTGCTTCCGCTTCGACGGCGCGGCCGGCGATCGCGTGCGCGTGTCGGCGGTCACGCTGGCCGGCGACGCGGCGGTCGCCGAGGTCGTGGGACCGGATGGGGCGACGCGCTGCCGCACGTTCGGCCCGCGGTTCACCTGTGCGCTCGACCGCACCGGCGTTCACACGCTGTTCGTCGTCAGTGATTCGCGGGTTCAGACCAGCACCTACTCGGTCCTGATCCAGCGCCTGAACGACCCGGTCGGATGCCGTTCGATCGCGTTCGGCTCGCCCACGATCCAGACGTCGGTCACGTGGGCCGGCGAGACCGACTGCTACCGGCTCGATGGCGGCGCGGGCGCGGGCGCGGTCGCGCGGCTGGTGTTCACCGGCTCGCTGCGGCAGCACGTCGTGGTGATGGGGCCGGATGGCGCACAGCGCTGCGAAGCGCGATACCCGCTGCCGGTCCTGGGGTTCAACTGCACGTTCGCCGGGCCGCACACGATCCTGGTCGAGGACGACAGCGGCTTGCTCTCCGGCGGCTACACGATCGCGACCCAGAAGGCCAACTATTGCGGCCGCGGCGACAGCCTGTACCCGGGCGATCGGGCGCAGCGGCGATCGATCTCGACGGGGGACGTCGACTGCTGGGACTTCGGCGGGCTCGACGCCGGCCGGCGCCTAGAGGTGCGGCTCACGCGGAGATCAGGAGCGCTCGACCCGGTCGCCGAGCTTTTGCGGCCGGACGGGACGCGGCTCTGCGGCCCCACCACCGCCGACGAGTTCGTCTGTACGACCGACACCACGGGCGGCAACCATCTCCTGGTCGGCGGGACGGCGGCGGGCACTAGCGGCACCTACGAGATCGAGGTGTCATGACCCGCCGGTGAGCGTCTCACCGGCATCGGCGTCGAGCGTGGCCAGCGCGAGGTTCACGAACGCGCTGCCGCGCTCGATGTCGCCGGGGCCGAAGGCGGCGCCGTCGCGCAGCACCTGCACGATCCCGAACGGCGCGGAGCGGCGGCGGAGCGGCACTACGAGCATCGTGCCGGGCACATAGCCCGTGCTCGCCGCAACCTGGCGGGCAAAGCGCGGGTCCGTGCGGCAGCTCGGGATCGCCTCGGGCTCGCCGGCGGCGAGCACCGCGCCCGCGATGCCGGTCCCGAGCGGGAGGCGCATGCCGACGACCGCCTCCGCGCCCGGGCCCCACGAGCACTCGTACACGAGGTCCCCGGCAGCGCGGTCGAACAACGCGATCGATGCGGCGGCGGCATGGAAGACGCCGGCGGCGGAGCGGACGATCGTCTCGAGCACGCGCGGGCTCTCGAGTCGTGCGGGCTCGAGGCCCGCACCGAGCGCGCCGGCGAACGCGCGGACGGACGGCAGCCGCAGGTACGGGTCGGGCTCGAGGCCCGCGCGCACCGCTTCCGCGACCGTGCGATCGACGCCGTCCGCGCGCTCGCAGAGCAGCGTCGGCTCGAGAAACCGGGGCGGCTTGCCGACCACGAGCGTCCACAGCGTCGCGGCCACGCCGAACACGTCCGTGCGCGGCGAGACCGTGCCGCCCGCCAGCACCTCGGGCGCCATGAACCCCGGCGTGCCGATCGCGCCCGTCGCGCCGCCGCTGCCGCTGCCGCGCAGGTCGCGCGCGATGCCGAAGTCGACGAGCACGACGCCGCGCTCGCCGAGGACGACGTTGGCCGGCTTGACGTCGCGGTGCACGACCTGCTGCGCATGCACGTAGGCCAGCGCCTCGCACAACTGGCGCACGTACTCGAGCGCCTCGGCGACCGGCAGCGGGCCGCGCTGCTCGAGGAGGCGAGCCAGGCTCGGCCCGTGCACCAGCTCCGTCACCAGGCATCGCCGCGCGCCGTGTGAGCGATCGTCGAGCACGCGTGCAACGCGTGGATGCCGCAGGCGCGACAAGAGGCGCGCCTCGCTCTCCAGGCGCGCGGCGTGGCGTTCGTCGTGCAACAGCTTGAGCGCGACGTCCGCGCCGTCGGAGAGCCGGCGGCCGTGGTAGACCGCGCCCATGCCGCCGCCGGATATCCACTCGACGATCTCGTACTCGCCGGCGATCGCTCGCCGCTCTTGTCGGCCGTGCGCCCCGATGCCCCCCTTGACGCCGGGCGACGGACGCGTATTCCGTCGTCACTCGCCGCTGAGATCGTGCTCGGCGACCAGCCCTTGCTGAAACGCCAGCTCGACCAGCCGCGCGCGCTTCTGGTTGTGCGGCAGCGCGGAGATGCCGAGCTTCCGGTACAGCGTGCGCAGGTGCACCTTGACCGCGTCGACGCCGAGGAACACATCGGCGGCGATGCGCTGGTTCGTCGCCGGCGTCGCGAACGGGCTATCGAGCAGCGGGCGGCACAACGCGACGAGCACGCGCCGCTGCGTGTCCGAGAGCGTGACCGGGAGCGCGTCGCCGCCCAGCGCGGTGGTGGTCGCGCCGTCAGCGAGCGCGGGCGCGCCGAACGCCACGAGCGTGCGGCCGAAGCGCAGTTGGTCGCCGTCGGCCAGCCGTCGCCGGCCGCGCAGGCGCTCTCCGTTGCAGAAGGTCCCGTTGGTGGACAGCCCATCGTCGGCCACCGCCCACGCGTCGCCCACGCGCTCGATCTCGGCGTGGGTGCGCGAGATCTCGTTGTCCCATTCCAGCCGCACATCAGCGCCGACACCGCGGCCGATCGTCAGCCGCTCACGGTCGAGGAGCCGGATCCGCTGGCGCCGCTCCACGTCCCGATAGACGAGGAACGCCGCTCCGGCGCGCTCGGCATCGAGGCGCGCCCGCAGGTCGACGGCGGAGCTGCCGTGGCGATCGAGCGGTCCAGTCACTTGCGAGCCCACGTTAGGTGTGACGCTAAAGGACTCCTGCGCATTGTTGCGCCGATGAAACGTCTAGTTTCGCGAATCGTAAGTTTGCGCGTGCTCAGCGGCACGCGGCGAGGCCGCGTGGGCGTCCGCTGGTGCGGAAGTCGTGGGTGCCGCGAAGGTGTGCGGTCTTGCCGGCGACGCGGGCGACGGTGAAGTGCGCGGAGCCACGCAGGCGGGCGGCCGAGCGGGTCCCGCCGAGCACGGTCAACGTGCCCGAGGGCGGGGCGAGCGCCGGGGCGCTGATCGCGACGCGCAGGCAGGCCCGCGGTGGTCGCCGCCCCGAGCCGGTGGCCAGCACCTTGCCGGTCAGGGTGGCGGTGCCGGTGCGGCGATCGAAGGCGAAGCGCAACCGTCCCCGCCAGCGAGAGCGGGTCAGGCGCCGCAGCGCGCGGACGCGAGTGCCGAGGCCGGCGCGCATCGTGCCGGACCCCTTCATGGCGGGGAGCGCCAGGCCGCGCGCGGTCGGCCTCGGCGCCGGCGACGGCACCAGGCCGGTCACCTGCGCGCTGAACGTCCGCGCCGCGGCCGCCGTCGCCCGGGCGCCGCCGCGAGCCCCGGCGACCACGATCGTGCGGACTGCCTGGCCGGTCGCTCCGCGGTCGTCGACGACGGTCAGCGTGACGGTCTTGGTGCCGGCCGTGACGTAGCTGTATTCCGTGATCGGACTCGAGCTCTCGCGCTCGGGAGCCGCGTTGCCCTCCATGTCCCACCGGTAGCGAACGATCCGCCCGTCGGCGTCGCTCGACCCAGTGGCGTCGAGCGCGAAGGGCGTCTTGACCGGCACCTCCGCACGCGCGACGAACGAGGCCGTCGGAGCGAGGTTGCCCGGCGGGGCCGGCGACGGTGACGGGGCCGGGAGCTGCGGTGGTGCCGACTCGATCCCCGGCGGCGGCTGCACGTCGATCAGCAGCGCATCGGAGTCGCGGCCCTCGCCCGCGACGAGCTCGACGCCGACCCGGACGCGGCCGGGACGCGGAAACTGATGCTCGATCTCCTTCGAGGTACTCCAGCCATACACGAGTTCGCTCACGCGCCGGTCGGTCACGCGGTCGCCGTCGAGATCCCAGTAGTAGCTCTCGAACGAGGCCTGTCCGGGGAACGGATTGGTCGCCGTGAGGTCCACCCGGAGCCGCACCGGCCGACCTGCGATCACCGGCTCGTCGGGCGCGACGAGCTTGACGCGCAGGCCGGCGGACTCGTCCGAGCATGCCGCGCGGAAGATGAAGTTCGTCCACCCGCTCTGACAGCACCCGCTCAGCCCGCCGGCCAGCGCGGCGAGCGCCACGGCCCTCGCGATCCCGCGCGCCGCGCTCATGCTCTCGCCTTCGTCTTGCGCACCGTCAGGGTGACCACGGCCGCGCGCGCCTGCGCGTTGCCGGCCGCGTCCACAGCGGTCGCGGAGAACCGGTAGCGCGCCGGCTCGAGGCCGCGCGCGACGATCTCGAAGACGCCCGGCGCGACGTCGCGCGCGCTCAGCGTCCTCGGCCGCCGGCACTTGCGCCCCTTCCGTCCCGTTGGGCAGCCGCTCACACGGACGGCGCCGGCGCGCACCCGCGTGCCGGCGACGCCGCCCAGGTCGTCGACCTTGAGCGTCAGCCGGCAGGTCCGGCGGCGGCAGCTCCGGCGCGTGAAGCTCGAGGTCGGGACCGAGAGGTCGGCGCCGACCGCGACCGGCGTGCCGGCACCGGCGCCCGGCTGAGCTCCGCCCGCCCGGGCAGGCTGCACAGGTCCGATTCCGCCGGACAATGCCGTCAGTGAGCCGCCGGCGTTCGTGGCGCGGACCTCGCAAGCGAACAGGGAGCCCTCGTCCTCGGGCCGCAGGACGATCTGCGGGCGGTCGCTCACGACTTCGATCCGGCTCGTGTCGGGCTGCCCGTTCGGAGCGAGCGGCGCCCGCAGCCAGAGCGCCGAGAAGACGGGCGCCGAGCTCCAGCGGCCCGGGTTGCACGTCAGCGTCGCGCCCACCGCCACGTCGTGCGCATCGATCGCCGGCGGCGCGAGCATGACCGCCCGCGCCGGCGGGTCGCTCTGCCGCAGCCGGGCATTGATGTCGGGATTCGCGACGCGCGTGTAGATGCCCGGAAACCCGGCCTGCGCGCAGCCGTTGCCGAAGCTGACGATGCCGGCCAGGTCGACGACCCCGTTCTGCTGCGGGTTGATGCGCGCCAGCGGCCCGCCGCTGTCTCCCTGACAGGTGTCGGTCACGGTGCCGTCGAGGTTCCTGCGGCCGGCGCACAACATCGTGGTCGCGATGAAGGCGGGCCCGTACGCCGAGCAGTCCGCGTTGAGGTCGACGATCGCACCGACGAGCGGGTCGGGCTGGACGGCGTTGTCCTGATCCGGGTCCACGTCGCCCCAACCCGAGATCAGCGCGCGCCCGACCGGGTTGCCACCTGCGGCTCCCACCGCCAGCGCGCCGACGGTCCCCGGCGGATCGAACGGCACGGCGCCAGGCGTCAGCCGGAGCGGTTCGGCGAGCGTGAGGATGCCGAAGTCATTCCCGGTGTCAGCACCCCGATACGCGGGATGCGTCGTGATCGCCGCCACCTCGACGACCTGCGCCACACTCGGGTCCGAGCGCTGGAACAGGCCGGCCACGACCAGGAACTCGCCCGGCGCATCGGTCGTCTCGCCCTCCAAGCAGTGCGCCGCGGTGATCACGTGCGCCGCATCGCGCACCGTGCCGCCGCAGAACACCGCGACGTTGCCGTCACCGTCGAGCGTACGTTGCGCGAGCGCGACCTGGTAGGGCACCGTGATCGCGCCGTCCGGGTTGATGATGCGCGCTCCCGGGTCTTGAGCGTGCGCCGGCGCGGCGCAGGCGAGCAGGCCGGCGACAGCGAGGGCGACGGGGTGGCGGGACATGCGCCGATGCTCTCGGCTGTCGCGCCACAGGAGGAAGTGACCCCAGGTGGAGAGCGTGCCCACCCACTTGAGGACCACGCCACGCGCTAGCCGCCGAAGCGCTGCCGTTCGGCGGCGGTCAGCGGGCGCAGCGCCCGCGCGTCCGCCCGCCGGACGAGCTCGTCCCAGCCGGCGCAGGCCTCGCAGCTGCGGACGACCGGAGGTCCGGCTCCCACCGTCACGATCTCGCGGTCGCCGGGCACCATCGCGGCCGCTTCCGAGCCCGGGAGCGTGACCAGCGTGCGCCCGCCAGCCGGGTCGGACACGCGCGTGGCGTCGGGGGTCCAGGTCAGCGCGAACCGCCCGTCGGCGCTGAACCCGGCACCGTCGTCGGTATCGGCGTTCCCCGCGAGCCGCGTCGCGCGACCGGTCCGCAGGTCCCAGACCAGGAACTGGCTGTCGCTCTTGCCGATCAGCCGGCTCGTTCCCGCTGAGAACGCAGTGGCATCGGCATCGGCATCGGCCGCGAGCCGTCGGAGCCGGGTGGCGGTTCTCGTGTCCCAGAGTTCGAGGCCGTCGTAGGTCGTCAGCGCCGCGAGGCGCCCGTCGCCGCTGAGCGCGCCCAACACCGCGGGCTTGACCGTCCGCTCAACCGTCACGCCGCTGCGGAGATCGGTGAACCGCAGTGGCCCGGGCGTGTCGTCGCCCGCATAGAACGGCGGCAGGTCGCCGACCCGCCGCCCGTCCGCGCTGATCACCACGCCGTTGATCGGGCGCCGCGACCGGCCCGTGGTGGCGTCGACGATCGTGATGCGGCCCCGGGTGTTGACGTTCCCGTCGTAAGCGAGGGTCGTGTTTCCCGTGAAGGACGCCCAGCCCTCGAAGCCGCGTCCGGTGCCACTCGCCCGGCCAAGCCGCAACCGTCCGCTCGCGAGCTCCCATACGACGGGCCGTGGCGCCGATGAGATACTCGCGGCCAGCCGCCCGTCCGGGCTGACGCTGACCGTCGCCTGCAGGTCCTCGCCGCCCTGCAGGCGTCGCACGCCCGGCGTCCAGAGGCGCACCGTCCCATCTCCGTACACCGTCGCGACGCGGCGTCCGTCGGGGCTGAAGACCCCGGCCGATGGCGGCGTGCCGGCGTTCAGCGCCGCCAGCTGGGTGCCGGTCGCAGCGTCCCGCACCGCGGCACGGTCGGACTCCACGGTGATCAGCAGGTCGCCCGCCGGGTCGAACGCCCCGGAGAAGCCGAGCGTTCCCTGGAGCGTGACGGTGCGGTCGCGATCGACGTCCCATACCCGGCCGGAGAGCAGGATCCGCCGACCGTCCGGGCCGGCGCTCAGCAGCCCGCCGCTCTCCGCGTGGCTGGCGATCTGGCGGCCCGTCGCCGCATCGAAGACGCGAACGGTGACATCGTCCGCGGTCACAACGCGGTCCCCGGCTGCGATCAGTTGCATCGTCATGCGACGCGTCCAGCGCCCCTCGGAGCGTCCGGTGCGTGCATCCCACACTCTGACGCCGTCGCTGCCCGCGGTGACCAACCGCCCGCCGGACGCAAACGCCGCAGCCGCGATGTCGTGCTCGCGGCTCACCGTTCCGCCGGCGGTCATCGCTGCGGAGACGGGCTCCCCTCCGAGCCGGGCGATCCCCCGCCCCGTCGTCGTGTCCCAGAGGATCGCCGTATGGTCGCTGCTCCAGCTGACGAGCCGCGAACCGTCGGCATTGAAGCCCACGCCGGACACACCTTGGATCTGGCCACGCAGTCGACGTCCAGGGCCGCCGCCGACCGGCCACACCCACACGTCGCCGTTGTCCGCCCCCGCCGCAAGCCGCTTCCCGTCGGGACTGAAGGCGAGCACCGAAAGCGGCGTGCTGGGACCTGACAGGACCGGGCCCGGTCGCTCGCTCCGTGCGTCCCACAGCCGCACCGTGCCGTCGCTGCCCGCGCTGGCGACCTGCTTTCCGTCGGGGCTGAACACGGCGTCGTTGACCGCGCCGCGGTGTCCGCGCAACGTCGAGCGGATCGGCGACTGCAGCGCCAGGCGCAGCGCGTCCTCGGCCTGGGCGGTGCGGGCGGTGTGCGCCGCCGCACGCGCCAGCAGCAGGCCCAGGTCGGGATCGTCCGGAAGCTGGAGGAGCGACGAGGCGGCCAGCTCGCGCGACTGGGCGATCGTCCGCTGACGCTGCGCGGTCGCCTTCTGGTCGAGCGCGACGACGGCCGCGCCGGCGGCGACCAGGAAACCGGCGAGCAGCGTGCCGACCACCGTGAGGACGCGGCGGCGCGTGCGGCGGGTCTCCCGCTCGGCGAACGCCGCGCTGGCGGTCACGAACTCGCGCTCCAGCGCGTTGAGGTCGCCCCGGAACTCGCGCGCCTCCGCCAGCCGCGCGCCGCGGTAGAGCGCGCTGTCGTCGCGCTGCAGCCGGTCCCACTCGCGCGCGGCGTCGGTCAGCCGGCGCTGCACGCGCAGGTTGGCGCGGTCGGCGTCGATCCACCCGCGCAGCCGTGGCCAGGCGCGGATCAGGGCCTCGTGCGAGACCTCCACCTCGTCGTTGTCGATGGTCAGCAGGCGCGCGGCCACGAGCTCGTCGACGGCCGGCTCGTTGCCCGCGAGCTCGGACAACGGCGCGCGCCGGCGCGTGTCCTCGGTGCCCTCGCCGGGCTGCGTCAGCCGCAGCAGCGCCCGGCGGGCGAGCTCCTGCTCGGCGGAGGTGAGGTGCGCGAACACCTCGTCGGCGCGCTGGGCCAGCGCGCCCTCCACGCCACCGGCGTCGCGATACCCCTCGAGGGTCAGCATCCGTCCGCGCCGGCGTTCCCACAGCTCCAGCAGCGCGTGCTCGAGCAACGGCAACGACCCGTGGCCGGAGCCTGCGTCGTCGAGGATCGTGTCGATCAGGCCCTCCTCGAACTCGAGCCCGACACGGCGGGCGGGCTCCTCGATCGCCTGGCGCACCGCGGCGCGGTCCATCGGGCTGACCAGGAACTGCTGGCCGCTGACCAGCTGTGACAGCTCCGGGTAGGCGGCGCAGCGCGGGTAGAAGTCCGCGCGCAGGGTCAGCACGACGACGCACGGACCGCCGGGCGCGGCCGCAGCGAACAGCAGGGTGGAGAAGAACGCGCGCCGCTCGGCGTCGTCGGTGCACAGGGTGAACGCCTCCTCGAGCTGGTCCACGACCAGCACGAGCCGCGCCTGGGTCCCGAGCGCCTGCACCACGGCGAGGTGCAGCGTGCGGGGATCGCCGGCGAGCGCGTCGAGCGTCGCCTGCATCGCGGTCCCGGGCGCCAATCCGGCCACCGCCGCGGCGAGCGCCGTCAGCGGCGCCGCGCCAGGGCGCACCACCGCGTGGTGCGCGCCGCCGAGCGCCAGAGCCGGCACCAGGCCCGCCCGCACGAGCGACGATTTGCCGCTCCCGGACGGCCCGAGCACGGCGAGGAAGCGGTCGGTCTTCAGCTTCTCCAGCAGCCGCTGGATCTCCGCGTCGCGCCCGAAATAGAACTCGGCGTGCTCGGCATCGAACACCTGCAGGCCGCGGTACGGGCAGATGTCGTCACTGCGGACCACCACCGAGGGGCCGAACGGGATGCCCCGCACCGCGTGGATGAAATCCTGGAGCGCACGCGAGTCCTCGTGCCCGCGCCGGAAATCGACCCAGGTTCGCGTGCGCAGGAAGTGGGGCAGCCGGTTGGGCTCGAACGGTTCCTGGACGCCGGGAAGCAGCACGGGAAACACGCGGAAACCGCGCTCGGTCGCCGCGCGATCGACGGCCAGCGCGACCTCCTGCAACTCCCAGTCGCCGAGGTCGTTCGGCCCGACGAACACCGCGCATGCCTCCGAGGCCTCGAGCCCCGCGCCGAGCTCGTGCTGCCACTCGCCGCCCGGGACCAGCGCCCACCGGTCCAGCCAGGGATTGACCCCGGCGCTCCGGAGACGCTCCGCGATCCGCTCGACCGTGTCCTTGTCACGGCTGTTGTGTGACAGGAAGACATCGAAGGTGGCGATCGTCGTCTCCACGGCCACCAGCCTCCCCCAGCGGTGAGGGGCCGTCAACCGCCGTCCTGTCTCGCCCGCCGTCTGCCGCGGAGCTGCGCGCCGGCGGGCTCAAGTGGCATGCGGACGCGAGGCCGCTGAGCGACCCCGTTCGGAGTGCCCGGCTTCCTCGCGCCCTTTCAATGCCTCGCCGGGCGAACCGAATGGCCCCGGCGGCGCGACATCACACGGCGGGCTGTCCTGAGACGGGAGAAGTGCAAACCGAGCGCGACGGCCGGGTCACGTTCGTGACCGCCCTCGCCGGCGCCGCTCGCACCGCGATACTGTCTCCCGCGGTTTCGGCCTATTGAGGGTCGTACCAGCGAGGTGAGGCAGCGCGGACACAGGGTCGCTTCATCGGCTCTCACGTTCGGCGGTCGGATTGAGCCCAACGTCCCCCGTAGGAGCTGCCTTGTCGTTCTTGGCCACAGATCCGGTTGCCGTCCCGCAACGCCGCGAGTCCTTTCGCCTCGGCGCACGCCGGCATGAGGACCCCGTCGTGCTGTTCGAGCGCTATCGGCGCGAGCGGCGACCGGAAGACCGCGACGCGCTCGTCGTGCGCTACATGGCGCTCGCGCAGCATCTGGCGCGCCGGTATTCGACCCGCGCCGAGGAGGACGATCTCCAGCAGGTGGCGGCCCTCGGCCTGGTCAAGGCCATCGACCGCTTCGATCCCTCGCGCGGCATCGCGTTCTCATCGTTCGCGGTGCCGACGATCCTGGGCGAGCTCAAGCGCTACTTCCGCGACCTCGGCTGGGCGGTCCGGCCGCCGCGCGACATCCAAGAGCTGACGCTCCGGGTGGATGTCGTCGCCGAGCGACTGACCGGCGAACTCGGGCGCAGCCCGACGGTCGAGGAGGTCGCCCACGCCTGCCAAGCGACGGCGGAGGACGTTCTCGAGGCACGCGCGGCCGGCACCGCGCACTACCCGGACTCGCTCGACCAGCCCGCGCACGAGGACGACGATGAGGTACGTGAGCGGCTCGTCGCCGACGAGGATCCGGGCTTTGTGCGTGCCGAGCAGGCTGCCGATCTCGAGCGGCTGTTCTCGTGCTTGAACGAGCGTGAGCGGGAGGTGGTGCGCCTGCGATTCGGCGAAGACCTCGTGCAGCAGGAGATCGGCGCACGCCTGGGGATCTCGCAGATGCACGTCTCCCGGCTGCTCAGGCAAGCGATCGCGACCCTGCAGCAACACTCGGGTTCGCGCTAGTCTGGTGAGATCGCTCTCGCCTCAGGCTCCTCGACTTGAGCGGACTCACCCCGAGGAGCAGGAAGGTGGCCATATGTCCACCGAAGAGCAGCAACTCACCGACGCGGAGATCGGTGCCTCCATCCTCATGGAGATCTCGAACGCCATGGTCCGCGTGTACAAGGACCAGTTCGGCCGCGGCCCGGAAAAGGCTCGTGCACACTGGGCCGGCCCGGACGGCCTGGTCGTGTACCTCGAGCGCACGCTCACGCCGGCCGAGCGCAACCTGGTCAAGCTCGGAGAGCACGAACGCGTTCGAAACATGCGGATCTTCTTTCAGTACGCGACGGTGAGGGGATTCTGCGAGCCGATCGAGCGGATCACCGGTCGCAAGGTGCGCAGCTTCCTCAGCGGCATCGATACCGAGGTCGACGGCCTGTCGATCGAAAGCTTTGTTCTGCATCCGAAGGGACACATCGGCCCCTCGCGCATCGAGCTCGCGGAAGCGTAAGGTCGCGGCGCTCCCGGGGCGGCGAGCGGCGGAGCGCCGCTCGCCACCGTCGGTCCGTCGGCTACGGCGTCGTGGTTGAGAGCGTGAACGTCAGCGTCTTGCTGTAGCTCCCGGTGCGGAGCGCGTCGTTGGCGCCGATCGACTGCTTGAAGTTGACCGCCGTCGCCTCGTTGGAGGTGGGTGCGGACCAGGTCTTCAAGATCGTCGGTGCGTCGGAGCCGCCGACGTTCGCGAACGCGCCCCCGGCGGACGCCTGCAGCGCCACCGGCAGTGAATAGGCCCCGTTGACGAGATGTCCGGTGGCAGTGGGGCTCGGGTCGGCGACGGTCAGCGTCGCGTCGCCGGCGGTGGAGATGACGGTCGCGGTGCTGGACGCGGTGTAGTCGTGCGCGACGCCCGCGGTGAACGCGCCGAACGAGGCCGGTGCGCCGAGCGTCAGTGCCAGCGTCGCCGGCACGGTCCCGCTGACGCCGAGCGGATGATCGACGGGCGCCTCCGCATAGGCGTAGACGGTGCCTTGGTCGGTCGAGGCCGACACGCGGCACCAGAGGATCTTGCCGGTGGCGAGATCGGCGGCCGTCACCGTGTACTTCGCGTCCGTGCCGACCAGTTGGCTGTCGTACTCGGTCTCCGTCGGAGCGAGCGCGCCGATCGTCTGCGACGCGTCATTGCTGCGGAACCACTGGTAGCTCACGTTGGCGGGCGTCGCGTTCTGCCACTCGCCGGGCAGGCAGGTCAACTCACCACCGACCTTCTTCATGCCCGCGATCTGCGGTGCGGCGACGCTGTGCGGCGGGCTCGCGATCTCCTTGACCTGGACGTTCTTGTACTCGATGTGATCGCTGCCGCCGTGGTTCTGCAGGCCGAGGGTCGAGCCCGCGAACTCCCGCGCCGAGCTGGGCGGGTCGCCGGCGCGCTTGGGCTGCAGCGGGATCGCGTTGTCGTACTGGTTGACGAGGTGGCCGTCGACGAACACGGTCCACTGCTGGCCGATCTTCTGGATCTCCATCTGATGCCACGCGCGCGGAGTGCCGGGCTTCCAGCCCGCTGCCACATCGGCGTCCAGCCGGCCCTGCGCGCCGGAGCCGCCGAAGCCCGACTGCGCGCTGAGGTCGCGCATGTTGTAGACCGAGCCGGTCTTGATCGGATCGCCGGTGAAGACCGGCATGTCGGGCGAGTCGTTGACCTGGATCTCGTTGCCGCAGTAGACCGCGACCCACGCCGTGTTGGTCTGGGCGGTGCCGATCTGCCCGCAGGCGTGCCCGAGACCGGACGCCGGGTCCCCGAGCGCCGGGTTGTTGGTGTACGTCTGCGCCGGCGGGAACGGGCCGGGCAGGCCGGCCCAGTTGTACGTCCAGGTGGCGGGGCGCTCGGTGTACGGCACCTGATGGGTGCAGGCCGGCGTCGTCGGATACAGCGGCGTGCAGATCTGCTCTGCCGGGAACCCGACCATGATGCCGCCGTTGGAATAGCCGGTCGTGGCGGTCCGCACGTCGCGGTAGTTGATCCGGAAGATCGCGTCGCCGAAGTCCTTCGGGTACCAGAGCATTCCGAGGCCGCCGGTCGTCGCGAAGCCCTCGTTGTCGCCATAGGGGACGAACGCGCCGGGCCCCGACATCAGCCACTTGTCGAATGAGGCGGGGGTGCCCGTGAGCGTCCCGTCCAGCAGCGTCGTGAAGTCCGCGTTGGTGGTCGGGCTCGGACCGTCGGCTCGCGAGAGCGGCGGGAACGCGAGCACCGCGGTTATGACCGCCGCGAGCACGAACCCCGCCCCGGTCCATCGCCTCTTCGCGCGTGCGGTCGCGTGCAGCGACCATCGACTCGTCGTCGGTACGAGCACTGAGCCCCTCCTATCCGCATGTCACTGGCTGGACGGATCTGGACTGCTCCGTCCGCAGTTAGGGATACGCGCTGCTGAGGCAGATGTCAACCGGGAACGGGCGGAAAGCGACCGAGTTTTGCCGCATCCCCCTGCCAAACTCCGCTACCGGCCGTTCACGTTTATGTACCCCGCCAGGTGGTCGACGATGTCCCGGGCGTCGTCCTCGGCGCCGTGGATGAAGCTCGACTTGCGCCGGCGCAGGAAGTTGAGCCCGATCCGGTAGAGGCCGGGAGCGTCGCGGACCACGCCGCCGTCGTGGCGGATCTCGCCCTTGCGGTCGAGCACGGGCACCTGCAGCCACGAGTAGTCCGCGCGGAACCCGGTCGCCCACAGGACCGTGTCGAAGCCGGCGGCCACGAGGTCGATCATGAGCTGCGGGCGCTCCTCGACCCGGGTCGGCTCAGGGCGCGGGCCGGGTTGCCCGTCGATCCCGGCCGCGGCCGCCCACTCGTCGATCGCGTCGAGCAGGCGGTTGAGCTTGAGGTCCGCGAGCGCGCAGACGTTGCGCAGCGAACCGGAGAAGGCGGCGATCCCGCCGTTCACCGCGCTGAGCCGCCCGACCAGCGCCGCACCGTTCGCCGTCAGCGCGTTCAGGTCGAGGTCGGCGCGATCGGGCGTGCCGATGAGCTGTGGCGAGGGCACGTGGCGCGCGCGCACCAGGTCGTCGACCTCGTCGTAGCGCTCGTCGTGCCGGCCGGTCTGTTCGAGCCACCACATGATGTCCCGGCCGCGGTAGGTCCTGGGCATGCGGACGTGCTCGCCGACGGCAACGGTGACCTCTCGCCCGGCGCGCAGGAGCTCGTCGGCGATCTGGATGCCGGTCGCCGACGCCCCCACGACCAGCACACGGCCGGGCCGGAGCTGGTCGGGCCGCTTGTAGTCGAGCGGGGTCAGCTGGTCGAGCTCGGGCGGCACCGACGCCGCGACCGCCGGCACGCGTGCCTGGTTGAACGCCCCGCTGGCCACGACGACCGCCGTCGCCGCCCACGTCTCCGTGTCGGTCTCGACGACGTATCCGCCCTCGGAGCCACGCGCTACCGACGTGACCGGGGTGTGCGTCCGCACCGGCGCCTTGACGTGCTCGGCGTAGTGGTCGAGGAACTGGATCAGCTCGGGGACCGCCATGAACCCGTCGGGGTCCTCGCCGTCATACGCCGCGCCGCCGGGCAGACGGGTCAGCCAGTTGGGGGTGAGCAGCCGGAGTGACTCCCAGCGCTCGGTCTTCCAGGTGTTGGCGACCTCGCCTCGCTCGAGGACGACATGGTCGACGGACCGCTCCGTGAGGACGTGACTCACCGCGAGGCCGGCGTGGCCGGCCCCGACGACAACGACAGGGATGCGCAGGGTGACCGCGCGCTCAGCCGACCGTCACGGAGACGTTGGTCGGGTTGGTGATCGCGTCGAACACCGCCGAGCGCTTCTGCGACTGGGCCACCAGAGCGGCGATCTCGTCGGCGGTCGCATCGGCGTCGATCTTGTAGTTGACGCGGATGTCGGAGAAGCCGTTGCGCACCTCGGGATCGGCGCCGAGGATGCCGAGGATGTTCATGCCGCCCTCGATCGTGCACTGGACCGACTTGAGCTGGATGCCCCGGTTCTGCGCGACGGCGGCGACGCCGGCGGTGAGGCAGCTCGAAAGGCCCACGAGCAGGAACTCCACGGGAGTCGGGGCCTTGTCCTCGGCGGCGAAGACCTCCGGGTGGTCGGCTTCGTAGCTGAAGCTCGACTTGTGCGAATGCTCCTCACCGAGGCCGCTGAACTGCTCGATGGTCGTCTTGCTGTGCGTGCCCCACACCCACTCGTTGCTCGCGCGCCACGTGAAGTCGGCCGCGGCGGGCGCGTCGGTGAGCGCGTTGCGCGCGTCGAGCAGGGCCTGGACGTTGACCCCGTTATCCGCCGTCGATTCAACTGTGCTCATGGTGGTGCTCCTTCTCAGGACGTGGGCTTACAGGGGTACAGACGAGGGATCACGGGCCAAAATTCCATAAAACCCTCTCTGATTTCTGACCGCGTGTCAACGATAATGCGGATCGCCCATGGTCCACTCGCCCCTCCCACGACCGGGACTACTGGGACGGCAGCGCGAGTGCGATTCGCTGGAGCGATTGGTCGCCTGCGTGCGGCTGGGTCAGAGCGGGGTGCTGGTCCTGCGCGGCGAGGCGGGGGTCGGCAAGACCGCGCTGCTCGAGCACCTGTCGGGCGCAGCCGCCGGCTTTCGGATCGCCCGCGCGGCGGGCGTCGAGTCCGAGATGGAGCTCCCGTTCGCCGGGCTGCACGGACTGTGCGCGCCGATGCTCACCCACCTGCGTGGCCTTCCGGGCCCGCAACGCACCGCCCTCAGCACCGCGTTCGGACTCGACACGGGGCCGCCGCCGGATCGCTTCATGGTCGGCTTGGCGGTGCTGAGCCTGCTCGCCGACGTCGCCGAGCAGCAGCCGCTGCTGTGCATCGTCGACGACGCGCAATGGCTCGATCGCGTCTCGGCCGAGACGCTGGCCTTCGTGGCGCGCCGGCTGCTGGCGGAACCGATCGGGCTGGTGTTCGCGGTGCGCGAGGACGGCGAGGAGCACGCGCTGGGCGGGTTGCCCGAGCTCGCGATCGGTGGCATCGCCGCCGACGACGCTCGCATGCTGCTCGACGCCACGATCCCCGGACCGCTTGACGAGCGCGTGCGCGCCCGGATCCTCGCCGAAGCGTCGGGCAACCCGCTCGCGCTGCTGGAGCTCCCACGCGGGCTGACGCCCGCCGCGGTCGCCGGCGGGTTCGGCCTGCCCGGCTCGATGCCGCTCATCAGCCGCATCGAGCAGGGCTTCGTCGACCAGCTGCGCCCGCTCCCGTCGGCCACCCGGCAGATGCTGCTGCTCGCGGCCGCCGAGCCCGTCGGCGACGTCACGCTGCTCCGGCGCGCCGCGGACCTGCTCGGCATCGAACCGAGAGCATCGGCACCGGCCGAGGCCGCGGGGCTGATCGACATCGGTGCCCGCGTGCGCTTTCGCCATCCGCTGGTGCGGTCCGCCGCGTACCGGGCGGCGAAGGCGCCTGACCGGCGGGACGCGCATCGCACCCTGGCCGACGCGACCGACCCGCGGCTGGACCCCGACCGCCGGGCGTGGCATCGCGCGCAGGCCGCCATGGGACGCGACGAAGCGGTCGCCGAGGAGCTCGTCCGGTCCGCCGGACGCGCGCAGGCTCGCGGGGGCGTCGCCGCAGCCGCGGCCTTTCTCGCGCGGGCGGCGGAGCTGACACCTGACGCGGCGCGGCGCGGCGAGCGCGCGCTGGCCGCGGCGCAGGCCAAGTTCGAGTCGGGGGCGCTCGAGTTCGCCCAGACGCTTCTGGCAGGCGCCGAGCAGTGCCCGCTGGACGAGCTTCAACGGGCGCGGCTCGCCCGCCTGCGCGCGGAGATCGTATTCGTGCTCAGGCGCGGGAACGACGCGCCGCCACTCCTCCTCGACGCCGCCAGAGCGTTCGAGACGCTCGACCCGGCAGCGGCGCGGGAGACCTACCTCAAGGCCCTCGAGGCGGCATTGATCACCGGTCGGCTCAATGCCGTCTCGGGCGTGCGCGAGGCCGCCGAGGCAGCCCGTGCCGCGCCCGCGGCACCGCGGCCGCCACGATCGATCGACCGCATCCTCGACGGGATGGCGACGCGGTTCACGGAGGGACCCGGCGCAGGCGCGCCGCCGCTGAGACGAGCGCTCCAGGGGTTCATGGACGAGCGGCTCGACGATCGCGAAGCGACCCTGCGCTGGCTCTCGCTCTGTCCGGTGGTCCAGTCGATGACGGTGTTCGAGCTGTGGGATGACGACGCCTACGAGACACTCGCCACCCGCTCGGTGCGCCTGGCGCGCGAGACCGGCGCGCTCACCACGCTCGCGATGTCCCTCCCGTTCCTGGCGGGCCTGCAGATGTTCAGCGGGGACTTCCCCGGGTCCGAAGCGTCGATCCAGGAGTCGGACGCGATCAGGGCGGCCACCGGCGGCGCACGTGTCGTCCTCGGCGGGCTCGGGCTGTGCGCCTGGCTGGGCGCCGAGGCGGAGGCGATGCAGCTCATCAACGCCCGCAACGCGGATGCGACCGTTCGCGGCGAGGGACGCGTGCTCGCCATGGCCGGCTGCTGCATCGGCATCCTCTACAACGGCTTGGGCCGCTACGACGCGGCCATCGACGGAGCCCTGCGCGGCAGCGAAGATGACGACCAGATGTACGTCGGCTGGTCGCTGGTCGAGCTCATCGAGGCGGCGACGCGCGGCGGCCGGCCGGAGTTCGCCGCCTCCGCGCTGCAGCGCCTTCAGGAGCGTGCGCGCGCAGCGGGGACGGACTGGGCGCTCGGTGTCCTCGCGCGCTCCGAGGCGCTCATCAGCGAGGGCGATCGCGCCGACACGCTCTACCGCGAGGCGATCGAGCGGCTCGGCCGGACCCGGATCCGCGTCGAGCTCGCCCGCGCTCACCTGCTCTACGGCGAGTGGCTGCGCCGAACCGGTCAGCGCGTGGCCGCGCGCGAGCAGTTGCGCACCGCGCACGAGCGGTTCGCCGACTTCGGCGCCGGGGCCTTCGCCGAGCGTGCGCGGCGTGAGCTGCTGGCGACGGGCGAGACCGTTCGCCGGCGCACGAGCGAGACGCGCGACGTCCTCACGCCGCAGGAGGCGCAGATCGCCCGTCTCGCCGCGGACGGCCAGACGAACCCGGAGATCGGTGCACAGCTGTTCATCAGCCCGCGCACCGTCGAGTACCACCTGCGTAAGGTGTTCGCCAAGCTCGGCATCGACTCCCGCCGGGAGCTCTCGGGACTGGGCACACTGGCCGCACCGACTAGGGATCAGGCCCGGTAGGTCCCGGACGAGAACGCAGCGGCGCGGCAGGAGACTCGCCCTATGCAGATCATCGACAACCTGCCGCGCGAACTGTTCCCGACGTGGCGTCGTGCGCAACTCGTCGTCGACCGTCACGCGCGCCAGGCCCCGCCGCCGGCGAGCGTGCTGAGAACGACCGGCTTCCTGCGCCCTGAGCTGGCGGAGTCCGTGACCGCGTGGTTCCTCGACGACGCGGCGCCCACCGGGCCCGTCCGGCGCTCCTACGCGGCGCTCGAGCGCGAGACCGCACGGCTGTTCGAGATCGCCCGCCGCGACCTCGGGGTCCGCGTGCACTACGTCGACGGCGAGACCGATCCTTATGACAGCGCCGCGGAGCTCTGCGCCGAGCTGCGGGAGCGCGGGTCGATGACACTGGCATGTGACGAGCGTCATCCGCTGCTCGGAACGACCTTCGACCAGCTTCGCGTCGTCCACGACGTCTTCGGCCACGCGGCGCTCGGCCTCGGGTTCGACCTGCAGTCCGAGTACGCCACGTGGTTGCAGTGCCGGACGCTGTACTCCCCCGCCGCCCGCCCCGCGGCGTTCTGCGAGCTGGTCGGCGCGGTCACGGCGTACATCACGACCGGCGAGAAGCCCGGCCTGCGGGCGAAGCTGCCGCCGGCCGAGCTCCTCACCGCCTGTGAGCTTTAGGCCGGCGCGGGCAGCGACGCGGCGTTGAGGATCAGGTCCGTCGCGATGTACGGTTGCGAGACGGCCACCGCGTGCGAGGCGCCCGGGATCTCGACCGCGCGCTGAGCACTGGCGCGCTCGGCCATGTAGCGCTGGGCGGCGACCGGGATGTTGCGGTCATTGCCGCCGAACACGAACCAGGACGGCAACTCCTTCCACAGCGGGCGCTCACCTGATGCCTCGAGGAGCGCCTCGCGGGTGATCGGCCGCTGCGTCGCCGCCATGCGCGCCGCGACGTTGGCCGGCAGGTCCGCGCAGAACTGCTCGTTGAAGCGATCCAGCGCGATCGACAGGTCGGTGGTGCCGTCCCGCCGCGCGACGGTCTCCAGCGTCTCGCCGAGGGTGCTCCCGGGGAACTTGCCCGCGAGCGTGAAGCAGCTCTCGCCGGCGTCCGGGGCGAAGCCCGCGACGTAGACGAGCCCGACGATCTCGCCGGCGTCGGCGTCGACGTTCGTGATGACCGCGCCGCCGTAGGAGTGGCCGACGAGCACGACCGGCCCGTCGATCGAGCGGACGAGGTCGGTGACGGCCGCGGCGTCGGCCGCCAGCCCTCGAAGCGGGTTGGCGGCGGCGATCACGTGAAGCCGGGCCTCGAGCAGCGGGTCGATGACATCGTTCCAGCTGGAGGACTCGGCGAACGCGCCGTGGACGAGCACGATGGTTGTTCTCATGCCTTCCAGGACCGGATGGCGCGAGGTCCTGTGACATCCGCTGCCGGGCGGTCAGTGCTTGAACCAGCGGGGCTGCGCGGCGCGCACGGCGGCGATGGCGGCTCGTACGCGGTCGTCGGCCGGGCCGCGCGCGGCGAGCACGGTGGCGTCGTCGTCGTACGGGTCGGCGATCCCCCCGCTCTCCCCCGAGAGCCCTTCGAGCACGCCGAGCAGGCAGAACGGGTTGTAGATCGGGCTGTAGCCGCCTTCGGTGCCGGCCACGAGGCGCCCGCCGGTGAGCTCGTCGGCGAGATCGGCGACGCGCGCGGCGAGTGACCGGAAGCCGCCGGCGGAGACGAGCATCCGGCCGGTCGGGTCGAAGACCGATGCGTCCTGGCCGGCCGCGACCATGATCAGATCGGGCCGGAACGCGCGCACGACCGGCGCGACGATCTCGTCCACGGCGAGGTGATATCCGGCGTCGGTGGTCGCGGGCGGGAGCGGGATATTGACCGTGGTTCCCTCCGCACCGGAGCCTCCGGTCGCGCGCAGCGCACCGGCGTGCGCGGGGTACCAGTCCTGTTGGTGCAGGGAGATCGCGAGCACGTCGTCGCGGTCCCAGAAGATCCGCTCGGCGCCGTTGGCGACGTGCACGTCCCAGTCGATGATCGCCACGCGCTCGACGCCGCGGGACCGGGCGTGCTCCACCCCGCACGCGACGTTGTTCAGGTAGGTCGACGCGATCGCCCGATCGGGCTCGGCGTGGTGTCCGGCCGGCCGGGCGTGCACCAGCGCCCGCGGCACGCGGCCGTCGAGGACCGCATCGACGGCGGCGACCACCCCGCCGACGGTCAGCCGCGCCGCGTCCCAGGTGGCCGCGGTCACCGGGGCGTACTCGCCGTCCCACGGGCCGCCGTCGCACGCGGCGCGCAGACGGCCGAGGTACTCCGCGGTGTGGACCGCGAGCAGCGCTGCCTCGCTCGCCGGCGCGGGAGCGATCCGCACCAGCGCGCCGCTCAGGGCGCTGCGCTCGATCAGCTCGTGCGCCTGGGCGGTCAGCAGCGCCGCGGCGACGTTGGCGCTGCCCAGCGTGAAGTCCCTGCCCCCGACCTGCAGCGTCGGGGGCGGCGGGTCGTGGGCGAGCACCAGCGGCGAGTAGACGTAGCCCAACACGACGCCACCATCTTGACGACCGTCACGGCGCGTGATGACGGTCGGCGCCATGAGACGCTAGGTGCCATGCGCGGGATCCATCATGTCGCCATCTTCACGGCGGACTACGCCGCCACCGTCGCCTTCTACCCACATCAGCGTGCTGGCGACCGATCCCGACGGTGGGATGGTCGAACTGCTCGCACCGGATGTCGACCGTGGCGAGCTGCCCTTCGCGGTCGTCTCACACGACGCGATCCACTGACCGAGACGCCTCCTCGCCGTAAGCGTCGTGGTAGTTCCACCACGCGTACGCGGGCGTCTGCGGATAGCCCTCGGGTGAGTCCTCCCACGCCTCCTGGCGCCCGAGCGCGGTGATGTCGAGGAAGCTCCACGTCGTGCCGAGTTGCTCGTCGCCGCGGGCGTTGATGAAGTAGGTGCGGAAGATCCGGTCGCCGTCGCGGATGAAGGCGTTGTGGCCGTGCCACTCGTCGACGCCGAAGTCCTTGTCGAAGTCGTCGGTGAGCGTGTACCACGGGATCAGCTCCCAGCCCATCCGCTGCTTGAGGCCCCCGATCTCGGACTGGGGCGCACGGGAGGCGTACACGAGCGTCGTGTCACGCGCGTTGAGGTGGGCCGGGTGCGCGACCTGGTCGGCGCCGAAGGAACAGCCGCCGCAGGCCCGCTCCGGATAGGAGCCGCCGGACGCCGGGTACGTGGTGACGTCCGGCGCGTAGAAAGCGCGGTAGACGATCAGCTGCCGGCGGCCGTCGAACAGGTCCGCCAGGCTCGCGGGTCCGTCAGGCCCTTCGAAGCGGTAGTCCTTCTCGACGGCCATCCACGGCATCCGCCGCCGCTCGGCGGCAAGGGCGTCGCGGGCGCGGGTCAGCTCCTTCTCCTTGACGAGCATGGCCTCACTGGCGGTCTGCCATTCCTGCGGGGACACGATCGGCGGGGTCTTCATGGCGAACGCTCCTTTGGTTCAACCCTCGGTGTACCAGAACGAAGTACCCGCTTCGCCTGGCCGCGGCGCGCCATGACGACGCGCCGCGGGGTGCGGTCCGCCTAGAGGACGTGGACCTGCCAGAGCATGCGGCTTGCGCCGGTGAAGAACTGCTGATCGGCGAGCTTCGAGAACGTCGTGCCGTTCTGCTTGGCGTCCTGGGCGTTGAGCGAGCGCGAGGTCTTGATGTTGCGCAGCTCGCGGAACGCGGCTGAGCCAAGGCCCTGCTGCCAGACCTGGTTCTGCGCGTGGTTGCACGGCTCCGTCGTCACGAGGTTGGAGCTGGTGGAGCCCGTCAGGCACTTGGAGGTGTCGCTGCCGAGGTGATAGATCGCGGCGTTGCCGAACGCCTCCTTCTCCCACGTGTGCGACTTCAGGTGCGGGCCGGAGAACGACATGCCGACGCTCCCCTTCGGGATGCCGCCGAATGCCTTCGGCACGAGCACTTCGCCCGTGAGCTTGTTGACGAGCTCGACACGGACGTTGGCGGCGTTCGCGCGCGCGCTCGTCATCAACGCGAGCGCCAGCACCAGCAGGGCGCCGAGCAACACGGCGCCGGACCTGCGAGGAAATGCGTACTTCATTTGGAGTGCCTCCTGAGGAGTTCGGTTACGAAACCCAGAGACGCCTTCCAGGTGGCGCACGACGGGGGATCCTCCCCGCAGATCCCTCTCGCGGCTGCGCGAAGGGAGATGAGCGTCTACGCGCCACGTCGCTCAAGTCGCGCCTGCGCCCGCCGATGATCTCCGTCGTGCGTCTATCCCCCTGGCTGCTCGCGGCGGCCATCCTGCTGAGCAGCTATTCCAGCGCCTCGGCGGCGCCGCGAACGATCCCTGTGCCGGGGTTCTCGAGCGCCGGAGAGGCCGTCGTGCGCGGCGCCGGCGGCGCGATGTACGTGGCGTTGCCCGCCGATCCGGGAGTCGTGGCGCGCGTCGCGGCCGACGGCACGGTCTCGGAGTACCGCGGTGGCGTCACCCCGAACTTCACCGCCAACCGGCAACCGCGCGGCCTGGCGCAGACGCCCGAGGGCACGCTGAGCACGATCTGGTTCCTGATGTCCGGTGGGCTCGACGAGCTCGGGCGGATCACGGCGGCCGGCGTCGTCGGCCGCTACGCGCTCTCCGACGGCCGGCCGACGTCGCTCACCGGCGGGCCGGACGGCAACCTGTGGATGACGCTCGACGGCGACCCCGGCAAGCCCGACGCCATCGTCTCCCTGAATCCCGCGACCGGCGCGATCACCCCCTTCACGAACG
Organism: Solirubrobacter ginsenosidimutans; assembly: GCF_027587205.1. Next base: position 261,052 of record NZ_JAPDOD010000003.1, on the reverse strand, counting down.
GCCTCGACGGCACCAGCGACCCGCGCGCGATCACGCCCGGCGCCGACGGCGCGCTCTGGTTCGTCGGCGCGCAGGGCCTCGGGCGCATCACCACGAAGGGCGAGCTGAGCTGGCAGAGCGTCGGCGCCCTCCCCAGCTCGCTGGCCAACGGCCCGCTGGACTCGCTGTGGTACGCCGTCGGGAGCGCCGTCACGCGGCTCGGCGCGCCGCCGATCGCGACCGCGGCAGCGCCCACGGCGCTGAGCGCGGGCCCCGACGGCGCCCTCTGGGCGGCGGGTCCCGGCGGTGCGACGCGGATCGAGCCGGGCGGCGCCACCAGCACCGTCTCCACGGGCGAGGCGAACGGCGTCGACATCGCCGCGGGCGCCGACGGCCACATGTGGATGACCCTCGACCGCGCGCCCTTCCTCGTGCGCGTGACGGTCCCGCCCCGGATCGACAGCCTCCAGGGCGGCTCCGGCACGATCGACGCCACGGTGAGCCCGAACGGCCTCGACACCGACGTCAGTGCCGAGGCGCAGAATGCGGACGGCACGTGGCGCGCGCTCGGCACGACCCGCGTGCCCGCGTCCACGGCGAGCGTGCCGGTCTCGCTCGCGCTGGCAGGACTCGCCCCGGGCACGACCACGCAGGTCCGGATGACCGCGGTCAACGAGGCCGGCACCGCCGCGACGGCGAGCATCCCGATCACGCTTCCCGGCCGGGCACCCGTCGCCACGACCACGCCGGGGCCCGTCGAGGGCAAGACCGTCGTGGTCAAAGTGATCAGTGGCACCGTCTCACTCAAGATTCCGGGTCAGCGCGCCTATGCGAAGCTCAGCGGCACCGCCACCGTGCCGATGCAGACCCTCCTGAACACGAGCAACGGCCGGGTCCAGCTCTCCGCCAAGGCCGACGGCAAGACGCAGACCGGGCGCTTTGACTCGGGCAAGTTCCGCGTCAACCAGCTGCGCAACGGGATCACCCAGCTGACGCTCGCAGGCCCGCTGGCCTGCGGAAAGCGCGCAAACGTCTCCGCCGCCGGCAAGCCCAAGCCGCGCAAGCGCCGGGTGTGGGGCAGCGACAAGGGCGGCAGCTTCCGCACGCACGGCCGCAGCAGCGTCGCGACCGTGCGCGGGACGCGCTGGCTGACCGAGGACACCTGCGCCGGGACGCGCGTCCGTGTCACCGAGGGCTCGGTTCGCGTGTGGGACACCAAGGGCGGGCTCGCGGTGATCCTCAAGGCCGGGCAGGAGCGCTTCACGCCGCGATGACCCGCTGGCTGATCGTGCTCGCCGGATGTTTCGGCCTGCTGGCGGCAGTCGCGGCGTCACCACTGCTGGACCGCACCGAGCAGTCCTCGCTCGACGGGCGCTTCGCGGTGCGCGGCACGCAGGCGGTCCACGGGCTCGCGGTCGTGGCGATCGACGAGCGGACGTTCTCCGAGCTCGACACCCGCTGGCCCTTCCGGCGCACGGTGCACGCGCAGATGCTCGATCGCCTGCGCGCCGCCGGCGCCCGCCAGGTCGTCTACGACGTCCAGTTCACCGAGCCTTCGGACCGCGAGGACGACGACCTCGCGCTCTACGACGCGGTCGCCCGGACGAAGCACGTCGTCCTCGCGACCGGGGAGAGCGACGGCCACGGCGGGACCCGGGTGCTCGGCGGCGAGCAGTCCCTCGCCGAGGCGGGCGGCGCGGTCGCCGCCGCGAGCACGTTCCCGTACGAGGAAGGCGGGATGATCCGGCGCTACCGGCGCGACGACACCGGCCTGGCGACCGTGCCGGTCGTGACGGCGCGGCTGCTCGGCGACCCGGTGGCCGCCGATCGCTTCGACGACGGCAAGGCGCTGATCGACTTCCGTGGCGGGCCCGGCACCATTCCCACCTACTCGTTCGCCGACGTCCTGCGCGGGCGCGTCGGGGCCGCACAGCTGGGCGGGCGGACCGTCATCGTCGGCGCGACCGCTCCGGCGCTGCAGGACGTCCATCCCGTGTCCGCGCCCGGCGAGGCCATGCTGTCCGGCCCGGAGATCCTGGCCAACGGGATCTGGACGGCGCTGGCGGACAACCCGCTGCAGCCCGTTCCCGGCTGGGTCCGGCTGCTGCTCACGCTCGGGCTCGCCGCCGTCGGCCCGCTGCTGGTGCTGGTGCTCGGCCCGGTCCGGGGCGTCTTCGCCGGCCTTCTGGCCGGGGCGGTGTACGTCGCCCTCGCGCAGCTGGCGTTCGACCGCGGGGCGGTGATCCCGGTCGCCCTGCCGGTGGTCGGCCTGGCTGCCGCGCTGTCGGCCTCGGCGCTGGCCAGCGCCGCCGCCGTGATCGCCGCCCGCGGGCGCGTGACGCGCTACAACGCCGAGCTCGAGTTCGCCGTCCTGGAGCGCACCGCGGAGCTCGCCGAGACCCAGCTGGACCTGGTGCGCCGGCTCGCCCGCGCGGCCGAGCTTCGCGACGACGACACCGGCGATCACATCGAGCGGGTCAGCCGGCTCTGTCGCGAGGTCGCGCTCGAGCTCGGCCTCTCACCGAGCGCCGCCGAGCAGCTGCGCCACGCGAGCGTGCTGCACGACGTGGGCAAGATCGGCGTGCCGGACGACATCCTGCGCAAGCCGGGCCGCCTCACCGACGACGAGATGGCGGTCATGCGCCGCCACGTCTCCGAAGGCGCCGAGCTCCTCGCCGATTCCGACTCGGGGCTGCTGCGGACCGCGGAGGTCGTCGCGCGCACCCACCACGAGCGCTGGGACGGCAGCGGCTATCCGAAGCGGCTCGCCGGCGAGGCGATCCCGCTCGAGGGGCGGATCGTCGCCGTGTGCGACGTGTTCGACGCGCTGCTGCACGAGCGCCCCTACAAGTCGGCGTGGACGATCGCGGAGGCGCGTGCGGAGATCATCGCCTCTGCCGGATCCCACTTCGATCCACGTGTCGTCGATGCGCTGCTGGCCGTGCTCGACCGGCGCGACCGCGAAGGCGGGCGCGACCCCGTCCCGCTGACACCCGGCTCCTGAGAGAGTCGACAGGGCCGCCTTCCCCCGGTACGGTCCGCTCTGTTCAAGCGATGAACACCGGGATCGACGTCAGGCTGTTGGGCCCTCTGGAGATCGTGGGTCCGAACGGCACAACGCGCATCGAGGGCGCCGCGCAGCGGCGGCTCGTCGTCGCACTCGCGCTGCGCGCCCCGCAGCCCGTGCCCGCCGGCGCGCTCGTCGAGGCCGTCTGGGGCGACGAGCCCCCCGAAGCCCCGGAGCAGGCGCTGGAAGACCAGATCGCCCGCCTCGGCGCCGAGCTGCCGGTGCGCCGCGACGCCGGCGGCTACGCGCTCGAACTCGAACGCGAGTGCATCGACAGCCGCCGTTTCGAGGCGCTGGTGGAAGCCGCGCGCACCGGGCGCTCGGAACCGGCCCGCGCGGCCGAGCAGCTCTCGACCGCGTTGGCGCTGTGGCGCGGCGCGGCGCTCGCCGACGCGCCGGGCGACGCGTTCGCGCAGGGCGAGATCGCGCGGCTGCAGGAGCTGCGGCTGGAAGCGATCGAGGAGCGGATCGCGGCCGACCTCGCGCGCGGGCAGACGGAGCAGCTCGTCGGCCAGCTCCAGACGCTGGTCGCCGAACACCCGCTGCGCAAGCGGCTGCGGGGGCAGCTGATCCTCGCCCTGTACCGCTCCGGCCGCCAGGCGGACGCGCTGGACGTGATGCGCCAGGGGCGCCGGCGGCTGCTGGACGAGCTCGGGCTCGAGCCAGGCCCCGAGTTGCGCCGGCTGGAGGCGATGATCCTTGCCCATGACCCCGAGCTGGAGGCGGAGACGCCGGCCGGGGTGCTGGACGCGCCGCTCCCCGCCCTGGCGAACGCGACCATCGGCCGCGAGGGCGAGCTGGCCGAGATCGGCGCGCTGCTCGCGCGCCCGGAAGTCCGGCTGGTGACCCTCGTCGGCGCCGGCGGCGTCGGCAAGACGCGGCTGGCGCTGGAGGCCTCGCGGGCCGTCGGCGGGCGCTTCCCCGGCGGCGTCGCCTACGCCGACCTGGGCGGGTCCGAGGGCGTGCTCGTCACCGCCGCGGCCGCTGCGCTCGGGGTGGTCGCCGACACCCCGCCGGAGCTCGGCGAGCGCGTCGCCCGCGCCACCCACGGCGCCAGCGCGCTGCTGGTCCTCGACGGCGTCGAGCGCTTCCTCGGGGACGCCGGCCAGATCGCCGAGGTCCTGGCGGCGGTGCCCCATCTCACCGTGCTCGCCACAAGCCGCGCGGCGCTGCGGCTGACCGCCGAGCACGCCTATTGGGTGCAGCCGCTCGCCGGCTCCAACGCCGCGGCGCTGTTCACGGCCCGCGTCGCCGCGGCGCGGCCCGATTGGGTTCCCGACGACGCCGTGGTCGAAGCCATCTGCGCGCGCCTGGACGGGCTGCCGCTGGCGATCGAGCTGGCCGCCGACCGCGCGCGCATGCTCCCGCTGCCCGCGCTGCTGGAGCGTTTGGAGCAGCGGCTCGACCTGCTCAGCGGCGGTCCCCGCGACCTGCCCGAGCGCCAGCGCTCGCTGCGCGCGACGCTCGAATGGTCCTGGGAGGTGCTCGAACCCGCGCAGCGGACGTTGCTCGCGCAGCTCAGCGTCTTCGAAGGCGGCGCGTCGCTGGACGCCTGCGACGCGGTCTGCGAGACCGGGGAGCCGGCCGAAGCGCTGCTGGCGACGATCATGGACGTCACCTCGCTCGTCGTGATGGAGGTGGGCGAGGACGCGCAGCCGCGGCTCGCGATGCTCGAAACCGTGCGCGAGTACGCGGCCGCGCACGTCGACGACCTGTCGGCGGTCGAGGCGCGCCACAGCGCGTACTTCCTCGCCTACGCGGAGCGCGCCGCCGAGGCGGCGGCGCAGGGGGACCGGCGCGCGTGGCTCGCGCGGCTGGCCCGCGAGCGCGGCAACCTGCGGGTGGCGTTCGAGCGCCTACTGCGCGCGGGCGAGGCCGAGGACGCGCTGCGCATCGCGATCGCCTTCGCGCGCACCTTGCCGTGGGACGCGCACGTGGCCGAGGTGCGCGGGTGGCTCGCGCAGGCGCTCGAGGCCTTCGACCCGGACCCGAGCCCGCGGCGGGCCGCCGGGCTGTACTGGGACGGGCAGCTGGCGATCGCCCAGGCGCGCTTCGCCGACGCCGAAGCGCCGTTGGAGCACGCGCTGACGGTCGGGCAGGACCTGGGCGATGTGGCGCTGGTGGCCCGCGTCCTGGCGGCGCTCGGCCGGCGTGCGGTGCTGATCGACTCGCCGCTGGCGAGCGGCGTGTGCGAGGCCGCCGTGGCGATCGCCCGCGGCCTGGGCGATCCGGGGCTGCTGGCGGACACGATGCTCGCGCTCGCGGGCGCGCACGAGCGCGCGGGTCGCTGGGAGCGCGCGGCGGACACGGCCGACGAGGCGCTGACGCTCTACCGCGTGGCGAACGATCCGTACGGGGTCGCGTCCGCGCTCGGCGAGCAGGGGTTCTACGCCATGGTGCACGGGCGCCTGGATCGCTCCGAGCACCTGCTGAGCGAGGCGCTGGAGCTCCGTCGCCGGCTCGGCGACGACCGCCGGCTGGTCGAACCGCTGATCGGCAACGCGTGGCTGGACCTCGCGCGCGGCAGCGGCGAGGTCGCGCGGCTCGGCTTCCTCGACTGTCTCGCGCTCGCGCGCCACGTCGACGATCAGTTCAACGTCGCCGAGGCGCTGGCCGGGCTCTCGACACAGGCGGCGCTGGACGGCAGCTTCGTCGACGCCGTGCGGTTGGCGGGCGCCTCCGCGGCGATCCACCGGCGCATCGGCGCGCCGCCGTGGAAGTCGGTGACCGTGATCCAGGAGCGTGCCCTCGAAGGCGCCCGGAGCTCACTCGGCGAGGACGCCTTCGCGGCCCTGCTGGCCGAAGGCGGCCGCGCCTCGCCGACGGACGCGATCGCGCGCCGCGGCCGCTTCGCGCGGGCCACCGGTCAGTCCGCCGGCCTCGTCGGCTGACGCCGCGAACGCCGCTGCGCCACGCGGCGCGGCGATGTCCGCATGACGACAGACCGGACGGAGGCTAAACGTCCGTCCCGTAGTCGCCGTGCTCGTCGACGTCGCCGGTGTCGTGCGAGGTGTCGTCGAGGTCGGCCGCCGGGTCGTGTTCGCTGGAACTGACGGCGTAGATGCCTTGGGTCCAGTAGGTCTCGGTCACAAAGTGCTCGCCCGGGTCGTCGGTGACGTCGCTGACGGGCGACGTATCGCCTGCGCTCGGATCATCCACTACGTTCTGGGGATCCGGCGCGTCATGGGGAGTTTCGTGGTCCGGGTCGAGCTTGCCGTCGATGATCCGTTGCCCGTGCGTGATCGCCCCACCGACGGCTGCGCCGCCGATCAGCTGCCCGATCAATCGCCGGTTGGCACGACGCTCATCGTCAACCGCCTTGATCTCGTCCTCGATCCGCGGAGGACGGTCAGAGGGGTCGTCGGTCTGCTTTCCCATGTGCTTAATGACCCATACTCGCCGGTCGCCGTCAACCCAGCGGGAATCCTGATTGACAGTGCTAGGCAGCTCGGTCAGGGTTTCTCGAAGGCGCATGGCATCTGACATCGGCGATCACACGGGGACGAGCGGCGACGGCCTCCCCGGGCGTGTGGGGCCGTTCGACCGGTTCGAGGCACGCCGGCGGCGCGGCTCGGCGACCGTCTACGACGGGCGCGATCAATCCGGCGCACCCATCGATCTTGAGCTCCACCTCCGGCGCGGACCCGCGGACATGATGCTCGAGGCGCAGGTCCGCAACCGCAGCGCGGCACTGCGCGCGGTCCGGCACCGCGGGCTCGTGCCGCACGTCGGCGTCGCGCTCGAGGACGGGGTCGTCGCGATCGCGAGCGAGCCGGCGCAGGGAGAGTCGCTGCGGGACCTGATCACCGCCTCAGGTCCACTCGACCCGCTGCGCGCCGCGAAGCTCATGGCAGGCGTGGGTGACGCACTCGATCAGCTGCACGTCCGGGGTCTCGTCCACGGCCAGCTGACCGCGGACTCGGTCGTCGTCGACGGCGACCGCGCGCTGCTGCGCGACGTCGGGGTGATGCCACTCGCGGCGCTGAGCCCCGGACGACCCCTCGCCGACGCCGACACGTTCGCCCCCGAGCGCGTCGAGCGGCTCGCGCATGCGGGGAGTGACGTGTACGCGCTCGGCTGCGTGGCGCTTGAAGCGCTGACCGGCATGCCCCCGTTTCCCGGGGGCGCCTCAGCGGCAAAGCTCGCGGCGCACCAGATGACGGCGCCGCCGGTGCCGTCCCAGCGCCGGCCGGAGCTCGGTACTGCGTTCGACGAGCCAATCGCCATCGCCCTCGCGAAGGATCCGGACGCGCGCTATCAGACGGCCGGCGAGCTCGGCGGGGCGTTGCTCGCCGCCGCCGGCGAGGCGCCACCCGCGCCGACCGTGCCGTCTCGGAGTGCGCCCGCTCGGCGGCCGGTCGCCAAGCGCGCCGCCGAGCCGACGCCGCCACCGCGGCGCACGAGCGAGCGAGAACCTCGCCCGCCCGCTCACGGTCGGGGTCTCGCAATCGCCGCCGTCGTCGCGGCAGCGGTGGTGGGCGTCGTCGCCGTGCTCGTGTTCACCGGCGGAGGCTCGTCGGTGACCGGCGACTGGCGCGGGCAGGAGACGGCCTCCTTGGCCGGCGCGCAGGCCACGCTCCCACTCACCGCCACGATCCGGCCGGGAGACGGCGACGCCGTCGAGGTCTCGATGAACGGCGGGAAGGATCAGGCCGGCTCGTTCGTCCTGGAGCCGACCATGGGCACGGTGAGCGAAGACGGCAAGCAGATCACGCTCATACGGCCGACGGGCACGTGGCGCCCGCTCGCGGACGGCGCCCCGGTCGCATTCGGGCCCGGCACAAAGTTCGAGCTGAGAATCGCCGGCGATCAGCTCGACGGGAATATCGCCACCCAGGACAGCAGCTTCCGGGCCAGGCTCAGCGCGCAGCGCGGCGGCTGAGGGTCAGCCCGCCTCCCACGGCACGCTACGCAGCTCCGCCGCCGCCGTGCGCACGTACAAGCGCCCCGCGCCTGACCCGACCGGCACCGCTCCCGCGGGCACCGCAAGCGTGGCGCGTACCCCGATCGGGTCGACGCGCAGCACGGCCGCCCGTCCCTCCTGGCGCGTGCTCAACCATGCGCCGTTCTCGGCCTCGACCGCCGCCTGGCCGGCCAGCAGGAACGAGTCGGCGCCACGATGCACCGAGAAGAGCCCGCGCTGGTGGGACACGCGCCAAGGCGGATCGACTGCCGCCTGCCGGTAGATGCCGGCGAGTTGCCGGTCGGACTCGGTGCGGCGCGCCACGTCGACGCGCAGCAGGTCCCACGGCGGCGCCGCGCGGGACCCGATGGCGAGATACAACGAGCCGGCGGTGACCACGGGCACGGCGTCGACGCCTTCGTCGCGATCGGTCTCGACCGTCAGCAGATGGGTCGCGCCGAGGTGGGCGTGCAGCCGCCGGCCACGGGACTCGACCTCGAGCCAGAGATCGCCGCCCGCCGTCAGGCGCCGGTCGGCCAGCCACGGCGCCGACTTGCGCGTCTGGACCTTGCGCATCCGCCCGTCCTCGGCCGCGGCGAACACGCTCTGCTCGAGCGTGCCGAGACCTCGCGTCGGCATCGCGAAGAACAGCTCGTGCCGCCCCGGGACGCCGCTGGCGACGCTCCAGAACGCCGGCGGCCCGTCGGTGGCCGCGGTCGTCACATGCTCGCCGATCCCGACGTCACGCTCGGTCTCCTCGTCGCGATCGGCGCTGGGAACGCCGATCGTGCGCAGCCGCAGCCGTCGCCGGTCGCGTCGCCCGCCGGGCCCAGGCGGCTCGGCGTAGACGATCCAGATGCACGTCGGGCCTGCCTCGACCATCACCACGTCGCCCTCGAGATCGAGCCCGAAGATCGGCGTGAGCTCCAGGTCGCGTGCCCACACCGTCCGTGGCAGCGCGACGACGACGCCTCCCCCATGCGCCGCGATCGACACCGCCTCGTCGCGGGGCAGATCCGGGAGGTCGATCGAGCGATCGGCGGCGCCGCGGCGGAGATCCAGGCGGGTGAGCTTCGCCGCGCCGGTCGGATCGCGGTGCACGAGAAAGGCGTGACGCTGATGTACGGCGCAGGCGATCAGGCTGCGCGCGTGCAGCTCTTCGCCACGCACCGCCCGCCGGCGGGGCCGCGCCGCGCGGCGCGACTCCAGCGCGAGCACCGCACCGAGCGCGACCGCCGTGCGCGGGTCGTCGGCGGTGTGCGCCGTGACGTCGGTCGTGGAGTTCACGACGTCGGCGACGAGCGGCATCCGGCTGGTCCCGCCGACGAGGTACGCGGCGCAGAGCCCGCGGTGATCGCCCGCGCTCTCCAGCCCGCGCCGCAGGCAGCTGCGGAACTCGTCGCGCGTCGTCTCGATGTCGTCGCGAATCAGGCCCTCGAACGTCTCGCGGGACACGACCGTGGCAGGGGCGATCCTGTCGGGGAACTCGAGCGTCACGCGGTCGACGTCGCTCAACCGTTCCTTCGCGCCCCGGACCTGCCCGGCGAGCGCGACCTGCCGCCGGCGCCAGACGGGATCCTCCTCGCCGGTGTCCACGAGCCGCAGCGCTTCCGCGGCGTCCGGCGCCTCGCGCTCGAGGTGGTCGAGGACATGCTCATACAGCCGCCAATCGAACAGGTCGCCACCGACCTCGGCCTCGGCGAGCGCGACGACCGTCAGGCGGCCCTGGTCGCGCCGGAGGACCGCGATGTCGCAGGTCGAGGCGCCGATGTCATAGATCGAGCACAGTTCGCCCTCGGCGATCGGGAGCTCGCCGTCGCCGTGGTGATGTGCTGCGGCTTCGGCCTCGTTGATGAGGCCGACCGCTCCCGGGATTCCGGCGAGCTGCGCGGCCGCGCGCAGAACACGCCGGCGCACGGCATGCGGCCCGTCCGGCGCCCAGGCGACGGGGCACGTGAGCGTGACCTCCACCGGCACATCGCCGAACTGGGCGATCGCGGCATCGTGGGCGCGCGCCAGAACCCGCGCGATCAGCGCCACGAGCGGGATCGACCGATGCGTCAGGGTCTCCACCTCCTGGCCGGCACGGATCGCCGACTTGAGCGTGAGCTGGCCGCCGAGCGGATCGGTGGCGATCGCCTCGACGGCCGCCCGCCCGACCCAGATCTCGCCGTCATGGGCGCGGTAGACGGCCGACGGCAGGTAGATCCCCGACGGGTCGGTCCCATCCACTTGGACGACTTCGGGCTCGCCTCCCGCCCGCATCCCGGCCGCGACCGTGACCGAGGCACCGAAGTCGATGCTCACGAACAGCGGGGCGCGAGCGTCACCGGCCACCGGCGGGTCAGCGGATCGCGGAGTACGCGGTACCGGGGGCGCTGAGCGCCTGCACCGGACACTGCGGATCGGCGAGCAGCGCGCGATGGCGCTCGAGCAGTGGCTCGACGGCAGCGAGACGCGAGCGGGCGGCTTCGAGTCCCACCTTGCCGCTCTGGAGCCCGCGCATCGTCTGGCCGAGGCTCGCGAGCCGCGCGAGGTAGCTGTCGTTCATCTGTTGCCTGAGCTCCTCGTTCAGGTTCGTCGCGCGTGACGCGAGCGCGCTGTTCAGACGCGACGCGGCGTGCTCGTTGGCCCGCAGGTACTCGAGCGCCGCGCGACGGCTGCGGCGCTTGTCGACATCCAATTCCTCGCGCCGTGCGAGATAGAAGCCGAGCGGCAGCGCGATCGGCAGGATCGCCGTGCCGATGCCCGGAAGGGCGAGGTTGGCCGCCCCCGCGACGAGCATCACCCGCATCGCCCGCTTGACGGTGCGCTCGACCGGCGACGCAGCGTCGGTGGGTACGGGGAGGCGGTCCCCGCGCGCAAACGTCGCCGGCAACGCGTCCGCCTTGTCCTCGCCACGTGACACCAGCACGATCTCACCCTCCAGGCCCAGCTCGCGGTAGAGGTCGCCCGCGGCCGCTGCTGAACGGTCCCGCAGCGCGTTGACCGCCAGCAGCCAGGCCGCGCGCACTCGGCTTTCCGCCGCTTCGGGGAGCCGCTCCGAGATCGCGGGCGTCCAGCTGGTCTCGATCTCGTGCCGCAGCTCGGCCAACGCGCGGGCGACGCCGGCGACGTACTCGAGGGACACCTCCTTCTCGATCGTCGCCATCCGCTGGTTGAGCTTCGCGACCGCCGGGATGCTCTTGATGCGCTCGATCTCCATGCTGAGCTCGTTGATGCGCGAGGTGGGGTCCTCACCGCTGGCGGCGGTCTCGACCTGCTCTCGATCCGGACGCGTCAGCTCATTGAGCGAGATCCCCACGCGGTCGAGGAGCAGCGCGTGCTTCTCGCGGACGACGAGATCGCAGACCTCGGCGAGCACCGTGCGCAGGCGCGCGACGCCGCTCAGCTCGTGCAGTGCAGCCGTCCCGTCGGACCCGTCGACTTCGAGCTGCTGGGCGTGGCGCTCCAGCCAGGCGCTGACCGGCAGCGCTCGCACATCCGCGTCGAGCCCCGGGACCGCCTCCAGCACGGCGACGTGGCCGGCGGCGTCGTCGGACTCGTCGCACTTGTTCGCGGCGACGATGATGTGCCGGACGTGTTCCGCCGCGAGCTTGAGGATCGCGATGTCCTCCTCGTCGGCCGGCGTGCGCCCATCGAGCACGAGCATGACCGCGGACGCATCGGCAAGTGCCGCGAGCGCCGCCGTCGTATGGCTCGCGTCCAGGCCGAGCAGGCCCGGCGTATCGAACAGCGCCAGCCCGTCCGCCAGCACCGGGCTGTCGTGTTCGATCTCGACGTAGGCCACCTCGTGGCGACGAGAGCCATGCGCCGTCGCGTACTCGTCGAGGCCGGAGAACGGGATGTCCTCGGGCGTTCGGTCCGGATCGTGGAAGACGACGACCGCTCGCGGGGGCGCGCCCTCCTCACCGCTCTGGAGACGGAGGTAGACGTTCGTCGCGACGTCATCCTCCATCGGTGTGACATCGCTGCCGAGCAACGCGTTGATCAGCGTGCTCTTCCCCGTGCTGCGTTTTCCGATCACCGGCATCCCCACCTGCCGGACGACCGCCTGACCGAGCTCCAGGATCGGTCGCTGCAGGTTTGCCGCGTGAGTCTTGTGCAGCGCGGCGAGCGCGTCGTTGCTCAGCCCCACGATTGCCCGCATCCATTCGAGCCCGGGCTCCCCGGCGGGCATTCAGGCCACGTTCCCGCTCGTCGTGCCGTCGACCCGGCCGACCATGTCGTCCAGCGCGCGCCGCGCCTCGGCCGCGATCCGCCGCAGCTGCGGGGGCGATGGCCGCCGCATCTCCAGGGCATGCCACGCGTCGCGCCGCCGAAGCACCTGCTCGAGCGAGAGTGGGAGCGACGCGGCCGCGGCGTCGGCGCCGAAGAGCTCGCGCAACTCGTCGCGCTGCGACGCCGAGAGCACGGTGCGGCGGTCGGCGATCTCGCGCAGCAGCTGCAGCGCACGCAGCGCGATGCAGTGCTCGCCGGTGCGAACGGTCTCGACGTGACCGCGCAGGCGATCCGCCGCCTGCGACGACAGGCCGCCGTGGCGAGCGAGCGCCAACCGCTCGAGCGACGTCAGCAGTGCGTCGGCGCGCAACAGGGTCGAACGGCTGCGGAACGTCTCGTCGATCAGCTTGCGGACGCGCTCGAAGCCCGAGAGGCGCCGGAGCTCGTCGGCCAGCAGTTGTGGATCCCCGCGCTCGGCAAGCTCGAGCGCGACGTGGAGCCCATACATCCCGAACGCGTCATGCAGAGCCACCTGTCGCTCCGCCGGGAGCGGCGACCGGGCGGCCGCGAGCAACCGCCGGTCCAGCAGCATGGTCGCGCGGTCAGGGCTCTGCGCGAGCGCTTGCAGATCCGCAACGACCGTTTGGTCGATCGCCCGCATCGCGCACGCGGTCTGCGCGAGCAGGCCGACGACCGGGAGCGCGTCCCAGACGCGGTGGCGCAGCTCCGACTGGTGCCCGGCAAGCATCGAGTGCCCGATCGCCAGCGGCTCGCGCTGGTCGCGGGTGCTCGCCTTCCACCAGCCGTCGACCTTGCTCAGGATCAGGACGGCGTTGGTGGGCGCTTTGCTGACCGGCCCGAACAACTCCTGGAACTCGCGCAGCTGTGCATCGTCGGCGGCGGCGCCTGGGATCTGGTTCGTGACATAGACGAGGGCGTCGGCCATGCCCGCGGCACGCGTCGTGCGGTCGCGCAGTAGCGCCCGCGCCCGCTCGCTGCGCTCCTTGGTGGGCGAGCACAGGCCGGGCGTGTCGATGACCGTCATGCCCTTCAACCACTCCGCGTCGATGCGCACGTCGATCGGGTTCTCCGACTCGAGGTCGATCGGCCCGAGCGGCGGCAGCGTACCGTCGGCCTCGAGTGGCATCGTCCGCATCGTCCCGTCGGGGCGGCGGACATGAACCTCGTTCGGGCCATGGCGGAACCACCAGTTCGCCATCGTCGTCTCGCCGCTGCCCGTGGCGGCGAGGCACCGGCCGATCAGGCAGTTGACCAGCGTCGACTTGCCGGCGCTGATCGGCCCGGAGACCGCGACGCGGAGCGGTTCTCCGAGGCGTGCCCGGTCCCGTTCGACCAACGGGTGGACGGGCTGCAATTCGGGGTCTGCGGCGATCGCGTCGCACACCGCCCGCAACTCGCCGATCAACCCCTGCGCGGCGTCCGGCCCCATGGCGACCTACGCGGGTCGGGCCGGGCGCCCGGCCACGAGCGACGCGAGCAGCGCTACGAGCAGTCCGACAGGCACCAAGACCATTCCCACACCGAACGAGCGCGTCGCGAGGAAGATCACCACCGTGATGTAACCGGCGTACCCGAACCCGAGCGCGGCGGCGAGCGTGCGCAGCATTCCGACGCCGATCGTCGAACGGGAGAACGTGACGAGCGCGAGCAGGATCAGACACCCGATGAACGCGAGCAGCGGCAACTTGCTGCGCAGCGTGAAGTCCCACACGTCTCCCCCCCACTGCGGATTCAGCCGGATGAATATCCCACCCGCCGCTGCGAGGCCGCCGACGAGCACCAACACCGCCGCGAGGCGGCGCCTCGGCACCTCACCGCGGAGAGTTCCGCCGGCGGCGAAGCCGAGCACGCCACCCGCCACCAGGAGCAATTCACTCGCGATGGCGACGATTCCCGGAGCTTTCAGTGCGTCGAGCCAGTTGGCGGACTGGGACGCGTGGTAGCCGGCGACGGTGGCCAGGATCGCCAGCACGACGCCGGGGCCGAACGGCCGTCGCCTGACCCACAGTGCGACTGCGGTCGCCGCAGCGAGGGCGAGCAGTCCGAAGGCGATCACGTCGTTCGTCGTCTTCTCGTTCTGGACGATGTTCGAGTAGCCGTCGTAGGTGTCCATGAACATCGACGCCGCTCCGGCCGCGACGCCGACGAGGGCGAGGACGGCGGCGAGCCGGGCGAGCCGGGCGTTGCGTCCAGTCGACGTGACGGGTTCCGGCGCCGGCGCCTCCGGCGCATCGCGAGGTGGCGGTACCGGCGGCGGGGTCGCTGCCCGCTTGCGCGCCGCTTTGGGCTTCGGCGCCTTGGGAGGCGGCGCCGGCTCAGGCTCAGGCTTGGCCTTGGGCGCAGCCGTCTTGCGCACGAAGCGCGCCGAGGTCGCGACGGCGGCCAGCGCCGCTTCGCCGAACGCCTCGGCCGACTCGAAGCGATCCTCGGGACGCTTCGCCATGGCCGTCTTGAGCACGGGGTTGAGCCGTGGGTCGAGCCCCTTGTCGCTGAGATCGGGCGGCTCGACGGTCAGGTGTGCGTTGAGCTTGGCGGCGTCCGAGCCGCGCGGGAACGGCACCTCGCCGCTCAACGCGAAATACAGCACGCAACCGAGCGCGTACACGTCGGTCTGGGCGGTTACCGGGTCGTCCGCGATCTGCTCGGGCGCGATGAAGTCGAGCGTGCCGACGACGCCACCTGTGCGCGTGAGTCCGGAGCGTGAGGACGAAGCGGCTCTGATCAGCCCGAAGTCCGTCACGAAGACGTGCTCGCGTCCACGTACTCGATCGATCAGGAGGTTGGCCGGCTTGACGTCGCGGTGCACGACGTTGATCGCGTGCGCAGCCCCGAGCGCCTGCCCGGCCTGCGCGACGAAGTCCGCCGCCCGCTCGGCCGCCAGAGCGCCTTCCTCCTCGATCAGCGTCGACAGATCGGGCCCGTCGACGTAGCGCATGACGATGTAGAGGCGCCCTTCCTGCTCGCCGTAGTCGAAGATCGGGACCGCGTGCGGGTCATCGATCGCGCTCGCCGACTTCGCCTCGAGCTCAAACCGTGCCCGATAGCTCTGATCCTGTGACAGCTCGGGCGCGATGACCTTCAGCGCGACCGTCCGCCCGAGACGCAGGTGCTCCGCGCGGTAGACGACGCCCATGCCACCGCGCGCGATCCGTTCGTCGATCCGGTACTGGGCGATCTCGGCGCCGATCAGCGGGTCCGCGTCGAGCCCCGTTGGCGGAAGTCCTGTCACATCGCCACCCCCTCGCCGTTCTCGGCGGGGTTGAATCTCTCGTCCATCGCCGCCGATCATCTCCGAGTCGGACCAGCGAGCGCAAGACTCCTTATTTGGTTCAGACACCTTCGTTCGCGCCATGCTTCTCCGGGCGCGCGGACCCGGATCACGGCCGTCTCGATACAGCGCCTTTGGACCGATTAACGGAATGTCATGACGGGAACCAGCGAAGCTGAACTACCCGCACATCTGTCGAACACCTCGTGATCCGCGCGCAGGGTCTCCGCGAGCCGGTTCGACGCCGCCTTCGAATCGGCCCGGCGATAGCTGATCATGACCCTCACAGCGCAACTCAACTACCGGTGGCCGCAGCATGCAACACCGGCCGCGAGCGTCATGATGCGACGCGCGTGTCGGACGAGAGCCTCTGGAGCGTCCTCGCCGCACTCGCGGCCAACCTGACCATCGCGGTGGCCAAAGGCGTCGCCGCCGCGCTCACCGGCTCGGCGGCGCTGTTCGCGGAGACGCTCCACACCGTCGCCGACGCCGGCAATGAGGTGCTGCTGTGGATCGCGGTGCGCCGCAGCGCGCGACCGGCGGACGCCACGCACCCGCTCGGCTACGGGCCGGAGCGCTACTACTGGGCGCTGCTGGCGGCCGCCGGCATGTTCGTCGTCGGCGGCGCCGTGTCGGTCTATCAGGGCGTCCGCGCGCTGATCGACCCGCCGGAGCTCGAGGCGTTCTGGGTCGGCGTCAGCGTGCTCGTGATCGCGCTGGTGCTCGACGGGTCGAGCCGGCTCGTGGCCGTGCGCACGCTTCGCCGCCAGGCCACCCGCGCTGAGACCACGGTGCGGGTCCTCCTGCGAGAGAGCCCGGACCCGACGGTGACGACGATCTACTTCGAGGACACGATCGACGTCCTCGGCGCCGCCCTCGCCTTGGTGGCCCTGGTCCTGCACCGCGTGCTCGGCTGGGAGTGGCCCGACGCCGTCGCCTCGCTGATCATCGGGCTCCTGCTCGCGTTCGTCGCGTGGCGGATGGCGAGCCGCAACCGCGGACTGCTCTCCAACCAGGCCATCGCGCCGCAACTCGCCGACCGCCTGCGTGAACGCCTGCTGCAAGAGGCGGGGATCGCTGAGGTCGTGCGGATGGAGTCGGTCTATCTCGGGCCGACCGAGGCGATGGTCGCCGCCGACGTCGTCGTCGACTGCTCAGACGTCCCGGCCACGCTGGAACGGGTTCGCGATGCCGTCAAGCGCGACACGCCCTTCGTGCGGCGTCTCTACCTCACGCCCGTGCGCAACCTGCGCGACGAAGCCGCCTAAGATCGACCCGGCATTCGCCTTCTGCTCAACATCATCTGGCTCATCTTCGCCGGCCTGTGGATGGCCTTGGCCTACGCGTTCGCGGCGCTGATCTGCTTCGTCTTGATCATCACGATCCCGTTCGGCATCGCGTCGCTGCGGATCGCCGTCTTCGCCCTCTGGCCCTTCGGCAAGACCGTCGTCAGACGCGCGGACGCCGGGATCGCCTCCGGCATCGGCAACGTCCTGTGGTTCGTGCTCTGCGGCTGGTGGCTGGCGATCGCCCACCTCGTGACGGGCGTCGCGCTGTGTCTGACGATCATCGGCATCCCGCTCGGCCTCGCCAACTTCAAGCTCATCCCGGTCTCGCTGCTCCCGCTGGGCCGGGAGATCGTCGACATCGATGACACACAGCAGTTCGGCGGCGCGAACGCGTTCAGGTGACGCGCGCGGTCACGACGCGCCGGGATGCCAGGTGCGACTGTGGAAGATGGTGCGCATCGGCTGGCTCCAGAGCAGCTGCAGCGACGGCGTCGCCGGCCCGAAGGCGTCCTGTCCGAGCCGCTGGCGGCGGTAGGGCGTGACCAGCTCGGTCCGGCTGTACGGCGCCCAGCGTGCGACGATGTTCATCGGGTATGTGCGCCCGTTGACCGGCACGAAACGGCGCGGCTCCCATGACCAGTCGGCGCCCGTGCGGTCGCGGATATTGGAGGCGTAGCTGAGCAGCGTCGTAGTGCGCGCCGGCATGCTCGCGCATCCCGTCCAGTCGGGCGCCTGGGCGGGATTCGGATACAGGTAGTTCGCGTGCGATCCGGTCGCGACGGCGACCAGCGGCCGCACCCGCGGCTGCGCCCCGGTCGTCTTCACGTCCTTCCAGGGGTACCACTGGCCGCCGCAGTGCTCGGAGAGCCCCATGAACAGCGGCCGATCGTCCGCAAATCCGATCGTCACCGCCTCCCAGTCGGCCTCATGGTGCTGCTCCAGTTGCCCGGCGACCACCGGCGAGACCCACTCGTCGTAGCGGTAGAACAGCCAATATTGCAGCAGGATCGTGGTTGGCTCGCCCCACGGCCCGAACGGTCCGAACGGGTTCGGCGAGTCGTCCTCCGGTGGCTTCTCGCGGCGGAAGACGCGAACGTAGACGGTGCCGTCGCGCCCCTGCTCGCCGGAGGGGTGCGTGTGTCCTCCGGCGCAGGAGTCGCCTCCGGCGGAGCAGTCGATCGTCAGCGAGTAGCACGGGGCGGGAACGATCCCCGGGCAGCTCGTCAGCGAGCGCACGTGGGCGCCCTCGACGGGCTCGCCGTTCCAGTTGTTGACGCGCACGTCCTTCAGGAAGCCGGTCACCGGCTCGGGCGCCCAGCGCTCCCGCGCCGAGAACACCAGCACTGGCGCGTAGGTCCGAGCCAACTGGTCGTCGGTCATCTCGGCGGGGGTCAGCGTCGCCCGACCCGGCGGGCCTGCGCCCAGCCGGCTGTCGAGCACCCCGGAGGCGCGTCCCGCATTCGCCGACAACACCATCGCGACGAACAGCGCCAGCGCGGCGAGCACGCAACTCGCGAGTCCAAGGCTTCGCAGCCGTGCCGTGCGCGCCGGCGAGTCGAACTCCGCCTGGCCGGCCTTCCAGGCGTCCCCGCGTAGACCCCGGCCCGGCTTGAGTCTCGGGGCGACGAGCTCCCAGATGCCGGCGAGAACCACGCCCGCCGCGGCCAGCAGGAGAAGCAACCCGGCCGAGAGCCACGGCGTGTGCTTCTGCAGGAGCGTGTAGCCCGGCACGATGCCGATCTGCATGACCACTCGGTAGCCGGCGGCGAACGCGAGCAGCGAGACCGCGAAGCGAAGCCGGCTCGTGGCGTATCCGGCGATCCGCAGGGCGAGCGCAACCAAGAGCAGCGTCAGAGCGCCGGCGAACCACAGCGAGGCGAAGCCGCCACGCTCCTCGAGCGCTTCGCTCCCCGACTCGCGCACGGTCCACACGATCGCCACCGTGAACAGCACTTTCGCCGCACCGCGCGCCAGTTGCCGCGCGCCGGGCCAGCCGCCGAGCCGTTGTAGAACCTCGCTCCCCACGGCCTCGGCCTCCGGGATCTCGGGCTTGACGAGGAGGTTCCAGGCGATCAGGAACGCCACCGCACCGGCCAGCAGCTGAAGTGGCAGCGGCGATTCGATCGTGCCGGCGGCCAGGACGAGCAGGAGCGGCACGCCTAGCGGCCGCACCGCGACCGCCAGGTCGGTGACCGGCTTCAACCAGGCGAGGCCGGCCGCGACGCTGAGCGCGATCCCGACACCGGCGCATGCTCCCAGCAACAGGGGTCCGCCGCGATTCCGGTACAGGTACGCGCTGACCAGCGCCACCAGCGTCAAGCCGGCGAGCGCGACGAACGCGAGCCGACGAGGCCTGTTCTGTGGAAGATGCTCCTCGACGGCGGCCATTGCCCTCCCGGCGGACCCTAGGACCTGCCCCCGGGGGTCGCTGCCTCATGATGGCCTGAGCGATCAGGATTTGTTGCTGCGGCACGGATCCACAAACCGACACGCGCACCGCAGGGTTGTCAGCGTACGGACAATTCCCGCCGTGCGGCAACTTCAGCCCGTCGGCGCTTGTGGCAGGGCGTCGCGGTTGGCCCCGCACGTGCCTGCAAGCGGGCGACCGTCGGGGCTCGGGTGGACGTAGCACTGCCCGGCGGAGACCAGGATCGTGAACGGGAAGTCGTCGTCGCGCACGTCCACGTCGCCCTCGACGACGACGGTGATCTCCTTGTCGCAGGTGACCTTCATGTACCAGGCGGTGCGCCGTGAGGTGCCGTTGGTGTGCGAGCCCGACTGCTTCCAGCGCCCTGGGGCCTTGGTCGAGATGGACGCGTTGTCGTAGATCGCCCGCGAGGCCGCGGCCCGGCCGTCGGTCGGGCAGCCCGTCGCGGCCAGCTGGAGCTCGTTCGTGAGGTCGCCGGGGTGCTGGGTGAACGTGAACCGGCCCTTGAGGCGGGCGGAGGTGTTCGGCCCCGCGGGCGCCGCCGCGATGAGATCCACCTCCGCGTCCCCGGTCTCGATGCGGGTGTCGACGGGCAGCTGGGCCTTGCGGTCGAGCGCGATGAGCTCGTCGGAGCCCGGGACCTTGACCTTGATGTCGCCGGTCGGCGCGGCGGTCACCGAGTCTCCCGGCTGCGGTGCGCTGGGACGTGGGAGGAGTCCCCAGTCGGCGTTGCGTCCCGCCTTCACGCGGGTCGGCACACCCGCCTCGGCGGTGAGCGCCGCGCGGGCACCGGCCGTGCCCTCGGCGTCGGCCACCCATAGCGCCCGGTTGCGGTGCGTGTAGAGGATCTGCAGTCCGTCCGGCGACCAGGCCGGGCCGCGATCGCCCGCGCCGGGTGGCGTGATGGTCCGGACGTCGGCGCCGGTCGCGAGGTCGACGCTGACGATGTGGGTCGAGCTCGCGGTGCCCGCGGCGAACGCGATCCGCTTGCCGTCCGGGCTCCAGGTCGGATCCGCGGCGTAGCTGCCGACTGCCGCCAGCAGCCTGGGGTCGGTCCCGTTCGGGGCCATGATCCAGATCGCGTAGCTGCCCTCCTTGTTGCTCGCGAACGCGATCCACTTGCCGTCGGGCGACCACGCCGGCTGGCGCTCGACCACGTCCGGCTCGCCGGCGATGACGCGCGCGACGGTTCCGTCGGCGTGCATCACCCACACGTCCGAGCTCCCGTAGCGGCGGCTCGTGAACGCGATCCAGCCCCCGCCCGGCGACCACGTCGGCGAGGAGTCGGCGCCTGGCGCGCGTGTCAGCCGTCGCGGGGTGCCGGCGACCGGCGCGCCGATCGACCAGATGTCGCGCGAGTGCCCGTTGCCTGAGGAGTAGGCGATCCGGCTGGCCCGCGCCGACCACGCCGGGTCGCGTCCGGACGCCGCGAGCCGGGTCGGCTGCGGGACGTTGACCAAGGCGTCGGTGCCGACCGTCCACAACCCACCGGCGTGCTCGTAGACGAGGTTGCCGTTGACCCCTGGCGATTGCCCGTGGGCGGGCGCGGCCACCGCGAGGGTGAGCGCGAGCACCGCCAGTGCCGTCCGCATGCGACCTACCCTCGCCCACCGTTGCCCCGCGCCGCAACCCGCGCTCCGCTCGACGTGGTGCATCCCGCCAATGGTCCAAAGTTCGGAGTGTCTGCACTCGGACTCCACTGGTGAACCTTTCCGGCTGTGGTCCTCGAACGCGTTGCCGGTAGCGGCGATCCGCTGAAGAGTCCGCAGTGGTGCAGGTGTTCATCAGCTACCGCCGCTCCGACAGCGCGTCCGCCGCCGGACGGCTCGCCGACGGGTTGTCGGAGAAGCTCGGCGCCGAGTCGGTGTTCTTCGACACGCGCGACCTCACGGCGGGCATGCAATGGCGCGACGAGCTCGTGCAGCGCGTGCGCGCGGCCGATGTCGTGCTCACCGTCATCGGCCCGCGGTGGGCGGACGCGGCCACGGAACGCGACCGGGACCGTCAGCGCGGCTCCGCGGACCAGGACGTCGTCCGGCTCGAGGTCGAGCAGGCGCTGCGCTACGCGCCGATCGTGATCCCCGTGCTGGTCGACGGCGCGACGATGCCCTCGCGCCAGACGCTCGCGCGGCCGCTGCAGCCGATCACCGCGCTGCAGGCGGAGTCGTTGCGCTCGGAGTCCTGGCATCAGGACGTCGAGGCGCTCGTCGCGAACCTGGCGACCGCGCAACCGCCGCCCACGCCTCCCTCCCCGGCCGCGCCGCCCGCCACCAACGGCGCCAGCGCCGATCCCAGCGTCCGGCGCGCGGCCCAATACCTGGCCAGCGGCTCGCTCGTCATCGTGCTCGGCAGCCGTTCCAACCACGCCGACGGCAACGGCGGCGCGCCGGTCGACGACGACGAGCTGGCGCGCCGGATCGCCGAGGAGCTCGGCGTCGACGTGGGCGACCGCGGCCTCGCCTGGGTCTCACAGCAGTTCGCGCTCACCGACGGGCGCTTGGAGCTCGTGCAGCAGGTCACCCGGATGATCGACGCGGACGCGCGGCCGACCTCCGTGCACCAGGCGCTCGCGCACCTCGCCCACGTGCTGGGCGAGCGCGGCGGCGGCGGCCTGATGATCCTCAACGCCAACTACGACCGCGCCCTGGAGCGCGCCTTCGACGCGGTCCGTGAGC
The DNA here is from genome assembly GCF_027587205.1 of Solirubrobacter ginsenosidimutans. The sequence goes on along the minus strand of NZ_JAPDOD010000003.1, from coordinate 239,201 downwards.
CGTATGACCTGGCGGTGTTCGACGGTCAGCACGGCGGCCGCTTCGTCCACGTGCCCTGGTGGAGCGAGGGCGAACCGGAGCGGCGGCGGATCGACGTGCCCAACGAGTACGTGAACCTGCCCGTCGACGAGCACGGCCGCCTCGAGCACACGGTGATCGTCAAGCTCCACGGCGGCGCGACCGATCCGTGTCCGCCCGAGGATCGCGACAACTACGTGATCACCGAGGACGACCACATCGGGTACCTGTCGCGTGGCCCGATGGAGAGCCTCGTGCCCTTGCAGATCCTGCGCAAGATGCGCGAGAGCCACTTCCTCTTTCTCGGCTATCCCGTCGGTGACTGGGCGATGCGCGTTCTGCTGCAGCGGCTGTGGGGCGAGCAGCGGCTGCAGATGAAGTCCTGGGCCGTCGATCCCGACCTGTCGGCCGGTGAGCCGGAGCTCTGGGGTCAGCTCGGTATCGCCGTCGTCGCGAAGCCGCTGCCGGCCTATGCGCAGGCACTCCAGCTCGCGGTCTCGCAAGCCGTCCCGTGACCGACAGCCCGTACAAGGGCATCGACTTCTTCGTCGAGGCGGACGAGGAGCTCTTCTTCGGGCGCGACGAGGAGCGCAAGCGGATCATCGGCAACCTCACCGCCTCGCGGCTGACGCTCCTGTACGCCGAGAGCGGCGTCGGCAAGAGCTCGCTGCTGCGCGCGGGCGTGGCCGCGCGCCTGCGCCATTCGCCGCGTCCATATCTCCCGATCGTGTACAGCGCCTGGACGGGCGATCCGACCGCCGGCCTGCTCGGCGCCCTGGGCGGCGCCGACGGGAGCCTGGAGGAAGCGCTCGAACGCAAGGTCACCGACGGCGCGCTGCCGCTGGTGATCCTCGACCAGTTCGAGGACCACCTGTACGACCGCAGCGACGAAGCCACGCGCTTCGACGACGCGCTCGCCCGCTGCATCGCCCGCCCCGACCTGCGCGCGAACTTCCTGATCGCGGTCCGCGAGGATGCCTACTCGCGCATCGGCGACCGCTTCAAGGCGCGGCTGCCCAACGTCTACGGCAACTTCCTGCACCTCGACTTCCTCGACGAACGCGCCGCGCGCGACGCGGCGACGCTCCCGCTGGAGGTCTTGAACGCGCGCCTCGAGAACGGCCGGCCGCGCTACGAGCTCGGCCCGGGCCTGCTCGACGCCGTGCTCGGCGACGTCCATCGCGTCGACGACGACCGCAACCCCGTGCTCGCCGCCGACGGGACGCCGCGCGTGGAGACGGCCTACCTGCAGCTCGTCCTCGAGCGCCTGTGGGATGAGGAGCGGGCCAACGGCTCGCCGGTGCTGCGCCTGGAGACGCTCGAGCGCCTCGGCGGCGCCGACACGATCGTCAGCGCCCACGTCGATGACGTGCTCGACGCCCTCACCCCGCCCGAGCAGGATGCGGCCGCGGACGCGCTGCGGTTCTTCGTCACCGCGGGCGGGCGCAAGCTCGCGCTCGGCACGGCCGAGGTGAGCGGCTTCTCCGGTGTCCCGCCGGAGACGCTCGAGCCCGTGCTCGAGCACCTGCAGGACCACCGGATCCTGCGGCCGGTCGTGTCGACCGACGCCGAGCCGCGCCGCGAGGTCTTCCACGACATCCTCGCGCGGCCGATCACCGCGTGGCGCGGGCGCCACGTCGACGCGCGGCGCTTCCGCGGGCTCGAACGGCGCAACCGGATCCTCGCCGCCGCGGTCGCCGTGCTCGCCGCCGTCACCGCGGCGCTGATCCTCTACGCCGCCAATCCGATCGGGCTGCGCAAGCTCGAGCTGGCGACGATCGACATGCGCTTCCGGCTGCGGCCCGAGCGGACGCCGAGCGACGTCGTGTTCGTCGCCGTCGACGATCGCACCGAGGCGACGCCGCGGCGGCTCTTCGCACGCGTGATCGGTGCAGTCGACGCCGCCGCACCGAGGGTGATCGCGGTCGACGTCAGCTTCGACAGCCCGCTGGAAGGCCAGCCGGCACGGGCGGGGACGCCCGAGCTCGTCAGCGCGGTCAAGGACGCGAGTGCGCCGGTCGCGCTGGCTGCAGTGGACTTCAGCGTCAGCCCCGGCGAGTCCGGGGGGACGCAGCTCGTGCCGCTCGTCCTCGCGGGCGACGCCCGGCTCAGCGATGACTGCGCCGCGGACGGCGTGACCTACGGGTACGCAGGGCTGCCGGATGACCCCGACGGCCGCGTACGTCGGATCGAAGGCTCGGTGCCGGGACGCGGCGCCGGAGACCCTTCCATGTGCACATTCGCGGTCGTCGCCGCGCATCTCGCCGGAGCCGGGGACGCGAAGCCGTCCTTGGAGACCGCCCGGCGCCGGGCCTGGAGCAACCAGACCTACAACACGGCCTGGATCGACTATCCGGGCGGCCCGGACACGATCCGCGAGGTCTCCAGCGCCGACCTGCTCAACGGGCGAACGCCGCCGGGTGCCCTGCGCGACAAGGTCGTCGTCGTCGGCTCCGCGGCCGAGCCCACGGACACGCTGCGCACGCCGTTCTCCTCCGCCCATCCGGGACCGAAGGTCCAAGCGGCGGCGATCGACACCGTCCTGCATGGCGAGCCGCTGCGCGACGCTCCCGTATTCGCCGATCTCGCCCTCCTGGTGACCCTGCTCGTGACCCCCGTGAGCCTGATCTGGGTGCGGTCGTGGTTCTGGGCCGCGGCACTCGCGGTCGCCACCGTGATCGCGCTGCTGGGCATCGTGATCGGCGCCTTCGCGGCCGGATATGTCGTGTCGGTGGTGCTCCCGCTGATCGTCCTCGCGCTGATCACCGCCTCCGGCACGATCGTGACGCTCGTGCTCACCGGCCGCGCTCGCGCGGCCGCCCGTTGACGCTCGCGTATGGATTCGCGCATTTCGGCTATTCAAAAGCTCGCCGCGCGTCGCTTGAGTTCCATGCATGAACACGCTTCGTGCTGTGTCGCTCCTGGGAGCGACCCTCACCATGGGACTCGCCACCGGCGCCTTCGCCCTATACGCGCACACGATCATGCCCGGGCTGAAGGAGACCGACGACCGCACGTTCGTGGCCGCGTTCCAGTCGATCGACCGAGCCATCATCAACCCGTGGTTCATGTCCAGCGCGTTCATCGGCGCGCTGCTGCTCACACTCGCCGCGGTGCTCACGAACCTCGGCCGCGACCCGCTCCCATGGGTCGCGGCGGCGCTGGTGCTCTATCTCGTCGCGGTCGTGACCACGCTCGCGGTCAATGTGCCGCTCAACGATGCGATCAAGGCCGCCGGCGACCCTGATCGCATCGGCGACCTGGCCGCGGTCCGCGAGCGCTTCCATGCATCCCGCTGGGCGGCGTGGAACCTCGTGCGCACGCTCGCCTCGGCCGGCGCGTTCGTCTGCCTGACCTGGGCGCTGGTCGTCTACGGGCGGACGTCCTGACGGGTCAGCGGCCGGCGAGGAAGCGCGCCGGAAGCACGTCGGCGATCGCGGACACGAGCGCGTCGGGCGTGAACGGCTTGCGCAGCAGCGGCCCGTCGTCCGGGCGCTCGACGTCGCTGCCGTCGCCCGAGAAGTAGACCAGTGGCAGGCCAGGGCGGTCGCTGCGCAGGCGGCGGGCGAGCTCGATGCCCGACATCGCCGGCATGACGATGTCGGTGAGGACGACGTCGATGGCGTCCTCATGATCGACGAGCGCGGCGAGCGCGTCCGGGCCGTTGGCGGCGCTGATCACGCGCGCGTCGTGGTGTTCGAGCACGTGGGTGACGAGGTCGCGCACCGTCGGCTCGTCGTCGACGACGAGGACCGTCACGCCGCGCAGGCTCCCGGCCTCTTGATCGGCTGCCCGCTCGTCGTCGGCCGCGGTCTGCGTCAGCGGGAGCTCGATCGTGAAGCGGGTGCCGGCGCCGGGGGTCGAATCGAGGTCGATCTTCCCGCCGGCGCGGTCGACGATGCCGTAGACGATCGAGAGGCCGAGACCGGTGCCCGTCCCTTCGCCCTTGGTCGTGAAGAACGGGTCGAACGCGTGCTCCGCGACGTCCGCCGGCATGCCCTCCCCCGTGTCCGCGACCGTGAGCCGCATGCGCTCGCCCGCGACCGCGGTCTGGATCAGCAGCGTGCCGCCGGCGGGCATCGCGTCGCGGGCATTGAGCGTGAGGTTGAGCAGGATCTGCTCGATCCGCCCGCGCCCGAGGGCGACGATCGACGCGGCGGGCGTCAGCTCGATCCGGACGTCGACACCGTCGCTCGCGGCGCGCCGGAGCAGCGTCTCGCAGCCCTCGATCGCGCGGTTGACGTCGCTGGACTGCTCCTCGCGCTGGGAGCCGCGGCTGAACATCAGCATCTGACGGGTCAGCTCCGCGCCGCGCTCCGCGGCCGCCACGATCTCGCCGGCCTCGGCACGGAGCGCGGGTCGTTCGGCGAGCTGGCGGTCCAGCAGGCGCGCGTAGCCGCCGATCACGACCAGCAGGTTGTTGAAGTCGTGCGCGACCCCGCCGGCGAGCTGCCCGAGCCCGTTGAGGCGCTGGCTGCGCTCGAGCTGTTCGCGCAGCCGCTCGCTCTCGGCCTCCAGGCGGGCGTCCTCCTTGGTCATCAGGCGCAGGTCGAGCTTGAACCACGCGATGATGGCGAACGTGGTGCCGCCGATGACCTGCGCGACGTGCGGCAGCAGGTGCGCCCACTCGTGCCCGCGCACGAGCTCCGGTACCGCGAGCACGTGCTCCGCGAGGGCGATGTGCGTCATCGCGCAGCCGACGAAGAACGCGGCGGCGCCGTACTGCGCGGCACGGATCAGCCCGCTGTCGCGATCCGCGAGGCGCGCCAGCTTCGGGACGACGTACACGCCGATGAAGCCGTAGAGCACAGCGACGGCGAGCGCGAACACCGCGATGAGATGCAGCAGCAAAAGACCCCTGTCGACGTCGTCCCTGGCGACAGCGTAGAGGCAGATGTTGATCGCGCGAACGATCGATCGGCGCACGCCAACCTGACGCTCATCGGTCCGCCGATACGTAGGGGAACATACGTTCGCATATGACCAGCGACGGATCGCCCTACACCCGCCTCAGGCGCGCCATCCAGGCCGGCAACCTGGCCGTCATCAACGCGACGGCCGCGGAGCTCGGCTCCGTCACCCTGCGTGATGCGCTCGGGATCCTGCTCGTGATCGAGGCCAAGGACGACGAGCGTTTCGAGCGCGCAGCGGTGCGCTGGGCGGGGCGGCTCGCGCTCGAGGCGCCGGACCTCGAGCTGCCCGAGCTCGCGGGCGCGCTCGAGTCGTTGCACGCGCTGCCGGACGAGCACGCGCAGCGGACGCTGCTCGCCCTGGCCGAGCGCGCCATCCCCGCCGCTCCCCGGCACAAACGACCGCGTGAATCCCGCAACGTGCGAACTTCTTGACCCGGCCGATAGCGTCGTTGTGCCAAATGACGACACTCGTCAGAGAAGACAGCGCGCTGGTCGTGCGCTGTGACGAATGCCGCCGCCTGTGGCCGATCACCACGTCGCGATTGGAACACTCGCGGTGGTCTTACGACCCCGTGCACGACCTCCATACCTGCCCCGCCTGCGTGGACCCGCACGGCCCGCTCGCGGGCGACTGACCGGACACTCCACGCCGGCGCGCGGCGTTCGGATTGCTTTACCCACTTGCCCGTGGGCGGCTGATCTGCGCAGAATCGTTCCAGTTCTTGGTCTCCTGACTCTCTGAGGAGGTATGGAATGGCAGCTCACCCGCCGGCAGAGCCCGAAGCAGCGCCCGAGGACCTGGTGCCTGACGCTGAGGAAGACGCGGACGAGGAGCCCGAGCCCGACTCGCGCCTCACCCCCGACACACCGCCCGAGTCATGAACGTCAGCCCTGCGGGCGTCACGCTGATCAAGGAGTTCGAGGGCTTCCCGCACGGCGGCCGGCCCTACCGCGACATGGTCGGCGTGTGGACGATCGGCTACGGCCACACCGAGGGCGTCGGCCCCAACAGCCCGGCGATCTCCGAGAAGCAGGCCAGCGAACTGCTGCGCCGCGATCTCGACAGGAAGTACGGGCCGGCGATCGACGGCCTCGGGCTCAGGCTCGGCCAGCACCAGTACGACGCGCTGGTGTCCTTCGTCTACAACTGCGGCCCTGGCGCGGTCTCGCAGCAGACGCAGATCGGCCGCGCGCTACGGCGCGGTGACTGGCCCGGCGCCGCCAACTGCCTCCTGATGTGGGACAAGGCCGGCGGCAGGAGCGTCCTCGGCCTGACCCGTCGCCGGACCGCCGAGCGCGCGCTCTTCCTCGACAGCGACGACGACCCGCTGTCCGGCTACACCGACAACGAGCGCAGCTGGATTCGCGAATACGACAAGCTCGTCCGCCGCGACGGCGACGTCGCGCGCCGCCGGGCGTTGCGGGAGAAGATGACCGCGCAGCGCAAGCGGATCTGGCGCGCCGCCCAGCCGAAGGCGCAAGGCGGCGACGGCCAGGGCTGGGACCACGGCGAACGCCGCGCGCGCTACCGGTCCCTGAAGGCGCGCACCAAGGACTAGAGCGGCCGCGTCGTCTGCGTGTCCCGCTGGCGGGACACGCGGGCGCTCGACCGCGACGACGACGGCGCGGCCTGCGAGGGCTGACGCACCGCCACGCGCCACGGGCCCGCGGCCCCGCCCACCGACGCGGCCCGCAGGCCCGCCCGCCGACGCGGGTCGGCGAGACGCGCCGGGAGAGCGGTGGTCGCGGTTGGGCCGTGCGTCTGCGGGGGGTGCCTCGCCTAACTCTCGCTGGGCGATACCTAGATCAGGCAGCCCCGAGCAGCAACGTCCGCCCCCGCCTCGCGGCAGCGGCTAGACGAGCGCCTGCTTCCGTCCGCGCTTCGCCCACCTCGCGCAGCCTTGTGGGTCCCGACGACCCGCGCGCGGGTCACCACGCGTGGACCGGGTCCGCTCCCGGCTCGAAGCAGAACGCCTCGACCGCCTGGCATTCGAGCGAGGTCGTGATCCAGGCGGCGGCGGCTTCCAGTTCGCGCTCGCAGGCCGCGACCCACGGTACGCCCGGCTCGCCCTCCCCCAGCCGCGCGTGTGCCGCGGCCACCGCGCTGGTCAGGCAGCCGCCGACCAGCTCGAGCACGAGCCCGGCGGGGCCGGTGAGCGTGAAGGGCTCCGTGGCGGAGGACGGGAGCCCGGCGCGCACTCGGGCCAAGACGCGGAGTTCCTCTCGAACACGGGCCGCGTCATCCGCGGGGTCGCTGCCGGCTCGTTCGAGCGCTGCGGTCCGCACCGTGAGCTGCTCGAGCAGACCCGGACGCTGCACGGCGTCCAGTTCGACCCGCAACACGTCACACACCCCGAGTCCGCGGACACCGCCCGCAAGACGAGCCACACCGGCGATACGGTCTACCTGCATAGGAGTACGGCCTCCTGTGCCGGCCCCGGGGCGTTGGCGCGTCGCCGGGGCACTCTTTTCGTTGTCGGGAGGAACACTAAAGGCCGGGGCGGCGGAACCGGAAGCCGCCCGCACGCGCGTCGATCAGCACGACGACACACCGCCCTCCCGTACGTAAAGCGGGTCCCGAACAGCGGCACCCGCGCGGCGCGGGTCACGCGGGTACAGACACTTAATGATTCAATCTCTTCGTGTCCACGCTGAGCCTGGCCGGAGGACCGGTTTCCTGGGGTGTCGACTTCGCTGACGCGACCGGCAACCCGCCCTACACGGAGGTGCTCGACGGGGTGGCGAGCAGCGGCCTGCGGTGGGTCGAGCTGGGCCCCGTCGGCTACCTGCCGCGTGACCCGGGCGAGGCGCGGGCCGCCCTCGCGGCTCGCGACCTGGCCGCCGTCGGCACGTTCGTGTTCGACGATTTCCACCGCCCCGACGCCGCCGGGCGGGTGCTCGACGCCGTCGACGCCGCGCTGGACGCGATCGTCGAGACCGGCGGAGCCCTCCTCGTCCTCATCGACCGCCCGGGCGAGGAGCGAGCGGGCACAGCGGGCCGCGCAACGCTCGCGCCGCGACTCCCTGATGCCGACTGGGCGCGGATGATCGACCTCCTCCGACGCAGCGCCGATCGCGCGACCGCACGCGGCGTCCGCCCGGTCGTCCACCCGCACGCAGGCGGCTTCATCGAGTTCGAGGACGAGGTCGAACGGCTGCTCGCCGCCACAGAACGCGATGAGCTGGGCCTCTGCCTCGACACCGGCCACGCGCTCTACGCGGGCGGCGATCCCGCCGAGCTGGTCCGGCGCTACGGCCGGCGCGTCGAGCACCTGCACCTCAAGGACGTCGCCGCCACGGTGCGGACGCGAGAGCTCGGCTTCTGGGAAGCGATCGCCGCAGGGATCTTCTGCCCCGTCGGGGACGGACTGCTCGACCTCGACGCCCTCCGCACCGCACTCGACGAAACCGGCTACGACGGGTTCGCCACGGTGGAGCAGGACCGCCGGCCGGGCAGCGCCGGCGACCCCGCACACGACCTGCGCCGCAGCGTGACGAGGCTGCGCGCCGCCGGCCTTGGGTGAGCCGGCCGGCGGCGCGCGGACACCGCACCCGCGAGTGATGGCTTGGTAAGTCAGAGGCTTACCAAGCGATCACGAGGCTGCGCGCGCCGAGCCTCCCGTGAGTCAGGCGAAGCGCCGCTGACCCGCGGCACCGCGGGCCGCGAGCGCGCGGGCGATGCGCCGGGTCGCGCCGCCGTCCGTCGCGACTTCGGGCACGCCGAGGTCCCAGAACGCCCCTGAGGCGGGGATGTCGCCGTCCGCGACCGGGCAGTGGATGACGGTGGTCACGTCTCCCGCGCGAGCCTCCCGCAACGCCGCCGCGAGCGACCGCTCGTCCCCAGCACGGACGCCGCGGCACCCGAGGGACGCCGCCAGCGCGGCGTAGTCGACGGCAAGCAGCGCTCCGTCGCGACCGACGAAGCGGTTGCCGAGGCTGACGCCGGTGGTGTCGCGCGCGAGGGCGTCGATCGAGCCGAACCCGGCGTTGTCCACCACGACCAGCGTGACCTTCAGACCCTCCTGCACCGCGGTCAGCAGCTCGCCTGGTGCCATCAGCAGGCTGCCGTCGCCGACGATGACGAAGACCTCGCCGTCCGGCCCCTCGTGCAGGCGGATTCCGAGCGCCGATGGGAGCTCGTGACCCATGCACGAGAAGCCGAACTCGAGGTGGGCATGGCCGCCAACGGGGACCTTCCAGAGCTTGAGCAGATCACCGGGTGACCAGCCCGCCGCGGCCACGACCCAGTCGCCCGCGCTGGCGTCGGCGTTGACCGTCTCGTAGACCGCGCGCCGGGAGAAGCCCGCCGGACGCGAGGCGACGTCCACACTCCAAGCCGCCTGAGCCGCCACGACATCCGCTCGCGAGGCCGCGCGCGCCACGCCGGCGGACAGCGCCTCGAGCGCGAGCCGCGCATCGGCCACCAGCGGGGTCGCCCCGAGCTTCATCGCATCCGCCGCGCACACGTTGATCCCGATGAAGCGCACCGACGGATCCGCGAACAGCGACAGCGAGCCGGTCGTGAAGTCCGTCAGCCGCGTCCCGACGCACACCACCAGATCGGCCTGCGCGGCGACCTGCCGCGCGGCGCCGGTGCCGTTGACGCCGATGCCGCCGAGGTTGAGCGGATCCGGCGCCATCACCCCCTTGCCGGCCGACGTCTCCGCGACCGGGATGCCGTGCGCGCGAGAGAACGAAGCCAGCGCCGCCTCGGCCTCCGAGTAGCGCACGCCGCCACCCGCGATCACCAGCGGGCGGCGGGCGGCGCGCAGCAGGGAGCGGACCTCGGAAAGCTCCTCTTCCGCGGGCGGGCGCCGGCTCACGACCCACGTCCGCGGCGCGAAGAACGTCGACGGCCACGCGAACGCCTCGCCGAGCACGTCCTGGTGCAACGCGACGGTGACCGCCCCGGTCTCGGCCGGATCGAGCAGCACCCGCAGCGCGCGAGGAAGGGCGGTGAGCAGCTGTTCCGGCCGCGCGACGCGGTCGAAGTGGCGACTCAGCGGGCGAAACGCGTCGTTGACCGTCAGGTCGCCGCCGGCCGGGTCCTCGAGCTCTTGCAGCACCACCCCGCTGCGCCGCGAGGCGAACGTGTCCGCCGGCAGGAGCAACACCGGCAGGCGGTTGACGGTCGCCGTCGCCGCGCCGGTCAACAGATTCGTCGCGCCCGGGCCGATCGACGCCGTGCACGCGTGCAGCTGCAGCCGGCGCGCCGCCTTCGCGAAGCCCAGTGCGGAGTGCACCATCGACTGCTCGTGCTTGGGCGCATACAGCGGCAGGTCCTCCCCTTCCTGCGCCAGCGCCTGACCGAGACCGAGCACGTTGCCGTGCCCGAAGATCCCCCACACGGCGGGAACCGCGCGCCGGCGGACGCCGTCGCGCGAGGAATACTGCGCCGAAAGCCAGCGCACGAGCGCCTGGCCGGTCGTGAGCCGGACGTCGCTCATGCCGGCGTCACCAGATCCGCGCCGACCCGGCCCGCCGGCTCGCGCCCGCCGAGGACGGCCAGGACGTCGTCGGTCGCGCGGCGCGTCATCTCCCGCACCGACGGCTCGCTGAGCCCGGCGACGTGCGGCGTCAGGACGACGTTGTCGAGCGCACTCAAGCGCGTCCTGCCGGGCGGCTCGACGGTCAGGACGTCCAGCGCCGCGGCCCGCAGGCCGCCGCCTTCGAGGGCGTCTGCGAGCGCCTCCTCGTCGACCAGCGCTCCGCGGGCGGTGTTGACGAGCACGGCGTGCGGCCGCAGGAGCGCCAGGCGCCGCCGGTCGAGCAGGCCGCGCGTGGACGCCGTCAGCGGGAGGTGCAAAGACACGACGTCGCTCGTGGCGAGCAGTTCGTCGAGCGCCACCCGCTGCACGCCCGGCACATGGCCGAGGAGCGGGTCGCAGACGAGCACGTGTACGCCGAACCCGCTCAGCCGGCGCCGGACCTGCCGTCCGATCGCGCCGTACCCGACCAGCCCGACGGTGGCGCCGCCGAGCTCCCACCCCGTCGCCGAGCCCGTGCGCTCCCACCCACCACCGCGGATCGCGCGGTCGTGCTGGGCGACCCGCCGCACGGCGGCGAGCATCAGCGCGATCGTGTGATCGGCGGTGCTGGCGGTGTTGGCGCCCGGGGTCGTGCAGACCGCGACGCGGTTGCGGGCCGCGACCTCGAGGTCGATCGAGTCGGTCCCGACCCCGACGCGCGCGATCACCCGCAACTGGCTCGCCGCCTCGAGCACCGGCGCATCGAACGGGTCGGTCGAGACGATCGCCGCGGCGACGCCGTCGACCAGACGGAGCATCTCGTCGCTCGTCCGCCGGGTGCGCTTCGGCGCGACCCGCAGATCGTGCCCGGCGGCGGTCAGCCGCCGGCCGGTGAGCGGGCCGTCGGGCTCGAAGTCCGGCCAGGTGATGAGGATCGTCGCCACACGATTGATCCAATCACTCGATGACTTCGGAGGCCAGGCACAAAACCGTCCGCCTCAACCGGCGCGGCGGGCGGTGAGGCCGCCGTCCACGTACAGGGTCGCGCCGGTCACGTAGCTCGCGTCGGCGGACGCCAGGAACGCGATCGTCGCGGCGATCTCGGCCGGCGCCGCGATCCGGCCGAGCGCGACGCCGGCGACCATCGCCCGCTCGGCGGCGCCCGGATCGGCCGAGCGGGCCATGCTCTCGCGCACGAGGCGGGTGTCGGTGAAGCCGGGGCACACGCAGTTCACGCGGATCCCGGAGGAGCCGAGGTCGAGCGCGAGGCTGCGGGTCAACCCGGTCAGGCCCGCCTTCGCGGCCGCGTAGGGGAAGAAGCCCTCGAGGGTCACGGCGGCGTGGATCGACGAGACGTTGACGATCGCGCCTCCCCCGCTCGCGCGCATGAACGGAAGCACGTGCTTGACGCACAGCCAGGCCGACTTGAGATCGACGCCGAAGAACGCGTCCCACTCGGCCTCGGTCATGGTCGCGGCGTCGAAGTTCGCGTTGCGGCCGGCGTTGTTGACCAGCACCGCCGGTGGGCCGAGCCGGGAGACGCACGCGTCGACGAGCCGCGCCACGTCGGCCTCCGCCGCGACGTCGGCGCGGTGGAAGAACGCCCGATCTCCGAGCGCCCGCTCGACGGCCGCACCCGCCTCGCCGTCACGCCCGCAGAAGCAGACCGACAGGCCGTCCGCGAGCAGGCGCTCGACGGTTGCGCGGCCGATCCCGCGCGTTCCTCCGGTGACGATCGCGACAGAAGAGATATAATCACTCTATCAATGCACATCGAGATCGCCGTCCCCGCCGCCGACGAGCTCGGCGAATGCCCCGTGTGGCTCCACGCCACGCAGCAGCTCCTGCGCGTCGACATCCACGCACCGGCGATCGTCCTCCGCGACGCGGGGAGCGAGCGGAGGCGCACCGTCGCGGCGCCGGTCGGGTTCGCGCTGCCCGCGGCGAGCGGAGGGATCGTCACCGGCGTCGGCCGCGAGCTCGTGTCGCTCGACGACCTCGACGCCGCGCCGCGGCTGATCGCCGCCGTCGAGCCCGGCCGCACCGCCAACCGCTTCAACGACGCCGTTTGCGATCCCCGTGGTCGGCTGTGGGCGGGGACGATGTCGACGACGCGGGTCCCGGGCACCGCCGCGCTGTACCGGCTCGAACCTGGCGGCATGCCCGAGGTCGCCCTCCCCGGCGTGACGATCTCCAACGGGCTCGACTTCAACCTCGACGCGACCCGCCTCTACTACGTCGACTCACCCGCCCAGCGGATCGACGCGATCGACTTCGACGTCGACCGCGGGCGGCTCGGCGCCCGGCGGCCGTTCGCGCGCATCGAGCCCGAGGACGGCTTGCCCGACGGGCTCTGCGTCGATGCCGACGGCGGCGTCTGGCTCGCGCTGTTCGGCGGCGGGGCGCTCCGCCGCTACACCCCCGGCGGCGTGCTCGAGGACCACATCGAGCTCCCCGTGACCAACCCGACCTGCCCGGCGTTCGGCGGGCCGGACCTCAGCACGCTGTATGTGACATCGGCGCGGTATCGGCTGGCCGCCCCCGAGCCGCTCGCCGGCTCGCTTCTACGACTGCGACCGGGCGTGTCCGGTCGCCCGACCCACGCGTTCGGATGATGAGCTCAGGCCGCGGAGCGAGCCACTTGCCGGGCGTGCTCGTGCAGGTAGCTCTCGACCGTGTCGAGGTGGGCGCGCATCGCCGCGCGGGCCGCGTCGGGATTCCCCTCGCGCACCGCGACGAGGATCGCCTCGTGCTCGGGCAGCGCGCGGGTGCGGCGATACGCGGGCCGCGCGAGCGGGTAGCGCGCGACCAGCAACGCGGTGTCGACGCGGCGCACGAGCGTGAGCAGCGCGAGGTTCCCCGTAGCGTGCACGAGCTGGGTGTGGAACGCGACGTCCGCCGCGTGGTAGGCGGCTTCCTGAGCGGCGGCGCCCTTGGTCGCGAGCGCGGCCTTCATCTCCTCGAAGCGCGCCTCGAGCGCGGCCACGTCGTCGGCCGTCGCCCGCTCGGCGGCGAACCCGGCGGCTTCGATCTCGACGATCCGGCGGCACTCGATGTACTCGCCCAGCAGCGCGACCGCGCCCGGGCCGGCCAGCGACGCCGCGATGACATCGGGATCGAAGAGGTCCCAGTCCTCGCGCGGGTTGACGGTCGTCTTGCTCCCGTGGCGAACGGTCGCCAGGCCGCGTTCCTCCAGCGCGCGCAGGCATTCGCGGGCGATCCCGCGGCTGATGCCGAAGCGCTCGGCGACGGCCACCTCGCGCGGCAACGCGTCTCCGGGCGCCAGGCGCCCGCTGACGATCTCGGCGACGAACTCCGCCATGACGTCGCGATGCAGCCTCCGGCGCTCCATTGTCCGAAGACCCAATCACACGATCATTCCCACGTCAACGACCGGCGGTAGCCTTCTAGGCCAGAACCTCATGGACGGCGATTCCAAAGCGAAGATCCACCGGTCGCTCGCCGCTCTGGAGCTGGCCGCGGTCCGCTACCGCGGCGGGGTGCGAAGACGGCTCAACGTCGGCGACGAGGAGCTGACGGCCCTGCTCTACCTCGCGCACCACGGAGGCGTTGCGCAGCGCCGGCTGGCCGAGATCACCACGCTGTCGCGCAGCGGCGCGGGCGCGATGATCCAGCGGCTGGAGCACGACGGCTTCGTCGAGCGCCACACCGACCCGGCCGACCGCCGGCTCCGCGTCGTCCACCTCTCGACGGCCGGCCGCAACCGCGTGCACGACGCCTATCGCGACTTCGGCGACGCGACCGATCGGGTCCTCGCCGCGACCGACCCCGCCGACGTGGAGCGGCTCGCGGGGCTCTTGGGCGGCCTCGCGGCCGCGGCCGAGACCACGCACGCGGTCGACCCGCCGCTCGCGCCCGCGGCGCGCGATCCGATCTGGCGCCGCTGGAGCTGAACGCCGCGGTTCGACCGTGGGTCCGAACGCGCCGCCGGTGTCTCCGACCGGCGGTCTAGAGGAGGAGCCCGTACCCGCCGATAGCGTCGCCGAGCGAGGGTCAAAAGCCGGATTCGGAGGGTCTGTTGTACGCATCTCGCTCTACGGCGCGCGCTTGGCGGCGCCGTCGCTCGAAGCTGGCCGTCGCCGTGACGGCGATCGTCGCCGCGTCGTCGTCGACGGCGTGGGGCTGGAGCACCGTGACCAACACCAACGGGGACACGTGGGCGGTCAACGACTCGCTCGTCCCCGGCCTGGACACTGGGAGCATCCACAACACGGGCACGAACTCGCTTCAGGGCTACGGCGGCATCCGCATGAAGGTCCCGGGCGCCGCGCGCCTGAACGGGATCCTCCTGCGCGGGTTCGGGCTGACGCCCGACAGCGCGACCGCGTTCTCGAGCAAGGCGGCGGTCCAGATCGGCGGCGTCGCGGTCAAGCGCTCGCTGCTGTTCAACACCACCGACAGCTGGGCGCGCTTCCTCGACTCCTTCACCAACACGACGTCCGCGCCGGTGACGATCGAGGTCGCCTTCGGCGGCCAGGTGGGCTACAACACGGGCACCAACCAGAGCGCGATCGCGTCCACCTCGAGCGGTGACGCCGCGATCACCCCGGCGGACGGCTGGGCATCGTTCTACTCGCCGTCGGCGGCCGCCGGCAGCGCCACGGTCAACGGGACGAGCGCGACCGTCACGGGCACGTTCGACCGCGTCGGCGACTTCCTGCGCGACCCCTTCACGGTCGCCCTTCCCGCCACCGGCGACGAGAGCAACCACCCCGCGTTCGTCAACACGGTCACGATCCCGGCGGGCGAGACGCGCTCGCTCGCGCACTTCGTCGTCACCGGGCTGAGCGAGACGCGCACGCCGCCCGGCGGTGGCACCACGCCCGCGGCGGGCTCGCAGGTCAGCGCGGTGCAGGCCAAGGCGGCCGCGCTCGCCGCCGCCCCGCCCGTGAGTGACATCGCGACCGGCACGCTCTGCCGCGTCGTGAACTGGACCGTCCCCGCCTGCGGCGGCGCCGCGGCGCCCGCGCTCGGACCGGTCGTCGCCGATCGCGCGATCGGCGCCACGACGAGCTCGCCCTACAACGTCGTGGGCAAGTCGATCACCGAGCTGAAGGCCGACATGGCCAGCGGCGCGACGAACGCGCAGCAGATCATGCGCGCCTACCTCGACCGCATCGCCGCCTACGACAGCGGGCCGCTCGGCCTGCACTCCGTGATCGTCACCGCGCCCGACGCGATGGCGCAGGCCAAGGCCGCCGACGACGCCCGCGCAGCCGGCGACAAGCGGCCGCTGCTGGGCATCCCGATCCTGGCCAAGGACATCTTCGACACCAAGGACATGCCGACCACCGGCGGGTCGCTGGTCTTCGCCGGCTACCAGCCGAAGAAGGACGCGTGGCTGGTGGCCAAGCTGCGCGAGGCCGGGGCGATCATCATGGGCAAGGCCAACCTGGCCGAGTTCGCGACCGACGGCCACTTCTCCCCCAGTGCCTCCGGGCAGGTGTGGAACGCGTTCGATCCGTCGAAGTCGTCGATCGGCTCGTCCGGCGGGTCGGCCGTGGCGGTCGCGTCGAGCTTCGCCGCCGCCGCGCTGGGCACGCAGACCGGCGATTCGCTCTGGGGCCCGTCGAGCGCGGCGTCGCTGGTGTCGCTGCGCGGCACCGACGGCATGCAGAGCACCGACGGCGTGATGCCGCTGACCTACGTGCAGGACTACGCGGGCGTGATCAGCCGCTCGCTGCCCGACCTCGCGCTGCTGCTCAACGCCACCGCGATCGACTCCCCCGCCGACCCGCTCGACGACGTCGCCAACGGGCACCGGCCGAGTGACTGGCCGTCGTCCCTGAACGCCGGCGCGCTGCAGGGGAAAGTGATCGGCGTCCCGGCGTCGGCGTTCCTCGATCCGTTCGGGACGACCGGCACGAGCGACGCGATGCGCGCGCAGTTCGCGCACTTCGTCGAGGCGGGCGCGACGGTCAAGCCGATCAGCGACCCGCCCAACGGCCCCGCAAACACGGCGGGTGACAAGGGCTTCGAGGGCTGGCGCCAGTGGATCCTCGCCCACCCCGACAACCCGTACACCGACGTCCCGTCGATCATCCGCAGCCCGCTGCGGCTCCCGCAGTTCCGCAACACCGCCACGTACACCGGCACCGGCGCGATGACGCCCGAGCAGGTCGCCGCCTTCCAGGCCGCGCGCGCCGCGTACCGGGTCCAGCTCGCCGCATGGCTGGACGCCCAAGGCGTCGACGCCGCGGTCTTCCCGGGCCAGCTCTCAGACATCCACCTCAACGACTCGATCCAGCCGAGCTTCGGCCGTCGCGATCCGCAGGCCTCGGCCGCCGGCGTGCCGACCGTGATCTTCCCGGCCGGGGTCAACGACCACGGCCAGCCGATCAACCTGCAGCTGGAGGGCAAGGAGTTCGATGACGCGAAGCTGCTCGGCATGGCTTACGCGTTCGAGGCGAAGGCCAACGGGCACGTCGCGCCGGCGATCAGTCCGGTGCTGCCGTTCGCGACCGCGACGACCGGCACCGTCGGCGGGTCGGTCCCGGCGACGCTGTCGCTGACGCTCGGCGCTCCGGCGACCTTCGGCGCGTTCACGCCGGGCGTCGCGAAGGACTACACGGCGAACACGACCGCCAACGTCATCTCGACGGCCGGCGACGCGTCGCTCACCGTCTCCGACCCCGGTCACCTGGCCAATGGGGCGTTCACGCTGCCGTCGCCGCTGGAGGTCGCCTTCAGCAAGGCCACCTGGACGGAGCCGGTCTCCAACGACCCGGTGACGATCGCGTTCAAGCAGCACATCGGCGCCACCGACGCGCTGCGGACGGGCGCCTACTCGAAGACGCTCACGTTCACGCTGTCGACGACCACGCCGTAGTGGGTGTGCGGGCGCCGTCCTCCGGGGCGGCGTCCGGCCCCCGCGGCGCCTCGTTCCAGCGCCCGTAGGTCGGCGGCGGCGCGATCGGCGTCCGCTGCCGCCTCGCCACGACACAAGGCTTCGCGATGTCACACGCCGTCCGGCGGGCACGGAGCCGCCGCAGCGACGCGGGCGCGAGCGCGCTGACGAGCAACGCGGTCGCGAGCACGAGCAGCAGCGTGAGGAGCGACGCGCCGCCGCCGGCCGGCGCCGCGGCGGGAACCCGGGGCGCCTGAACCGCCGGAGCACCGCCGCGGGCGAGGCCGGCGACGGCAGCCTCGACCGCGCGGTCGGTGGCGACGACCTCATCGCGCGCGGCGTTGAACGCGCGGGCAGAGGTCGCGCCGGCGAGCTGGTCGTACGCCCCTTCGGAGCGCTCGAGGGCGGTCACGAGCCCGCCGCCGGCGGTGCCTGCCGCGGCGGTGTCCGCGGTGCCGGCCGTGCTGGCGCCCGCGGCACTGGCCGAAGCTGCGCCCGCGACATTGGCGAGCGGACGGAGCGCTTCAAGGGCAGTGCGGTGGGCGACGGCGAGGCGGTGCGCCAGTTCGCGCGTCGCCGGGCTCGGGGCGGCGGCGTGCGCGAGCGCGGTGCGGGCGCTCGCGCGGGTGGCGTCGAGCGTCGCGAGCACCGCCGGCGCGCGCAGGCGCAGAGCGAGGCCGGGCGCAGGAGCGAGGATCGCCGCGCCCGTGACCGAGACCGACCGCACGGCGCGTTGGCACGGTCTGGGATCGCACGAGACCCGCAGCATGCCGCGCGTCGTCGGCAGGACCGTGCCCGAGCCGGAGGACCATCCGCGGTAGCCGCCGAGCCGCGCCGGCGAGCCGCCCTCGGCGCGCAGTGACGGATCGAGCACGACGTGCATCCGGGCGGGTCCGTTCGCGAGCGTGGTCGCGTCGACCATCCGCCAATCGCCCGTCAGCCGCAACGTCGTCGCGCCGACCTGCACGGTCCGCTCAACCGTCGAGTCGTCGCCGGCCGTGGCGACCTGACCGGCGACCGCGCCGAGCAGCGCGACCGCCGCGAACACGCCGACGCCTCTCAGGAGCATCGCGTCAACCCTCCGACTCGAACCCGCCGGAGGAGTCGAAGCGCGGCTTCGGCTTGGACTGGCGCGGCGCCGCGGTCGCGACGGGTGGCGAGACCGGAGCCGCCGCAACCGGTGGCGCGGGCGTCCGCATCGGCACGGGCGTCGCGACCGCGCAGCCCGCGGCGGCGCAGCGTGACGCGGGCGTCGTCGCCGCGCAGCCTGGCGTCATGGACGCGCACGACGATGCCGCTGCGCGCGTCGGCGTGGCGTGCGGGCGGGCGGCCGCCGCGCGGTGGCGCTTCGTCGCGGCCCGGCCACGAGCGGCGCGCCGGGGCTTCGCAACCGCCGTCGGAGCGGGCGTCGCGGCGACGGGCAGCGCCGCCACGGAATGCAGCGCCCGCACCGCGGCCGGCGCGGGTGGGCGAGCGGTCGCGGCATCCGACGGAGAGGCCGGATCCGGCCGGGACGCGATCGCGAACGACGCGACGAACGCCAGGACGAGCAGGCAGCGCAGCGTGATCGACGTCATGCCCCGGCGCATCTGCTCGGCCGGTCGGCGCCAGGGACCAGGCACCGGTCGAGCCGCCTGGGCTCGGCGTGGCGCCGGATGACGATCGAGGTGAACTTGCCGACGTAGCCCGCCTTGGTCACGCGGATCTCCAGTCGTGTCCCGGCCTTGAAGCCGCGCTCGAACTTGCGCAGGCGAAGCTTGCCCGCGGGTGACACGAAGTGGCGGGCCGGACAGTCGCGGCCCGCGCAGTCCACCGAGATCCGCACGTCGCGTGGCGCGCGCACCGACAGCAGGGTCAAGCGCGCCCCGGTCGCGGTCAGCTCGCCGCGGAAGCGCACCACGGGGAACGGATCGAACGCGAGCGGGACGAGCGGCGACGCGATCACGGGCACGACCACCGGCTCGGGGTCGGGCGCCGGGGGCTCCGCCGGCTCCGGTGTCGCGACCGGCTCGGGCGTAGGCGTGGACGTGGGCGTCGCCACCGGCGCGGCGAGCACCGCCGCGGTCGGCTTCGACCGAGCTTCCTTGGACCCGGCGCTGTTGGTCACTTTCAGGCCCACCCGCAGGTATGCGCCGACGTCCGCCTCGACGACGCGATAGCGCTCGCTCACCGCGTCCGTGATCGCCGCGCACCCGCCCGCCGGCTTGGTGCAGCGCTGCCATACCCACGTCGCGGTCGGCGCCGGATCGCCCGTCCAGGCCGCCACCGGGGCCAGCTCCTCCCCCACCTGCGCGGTACCACTGATCACCGGACCGGCCACGATCACCGGCGCGGTCGCCGCTCGCGCCCAACCGGGAACGATGAGCAGCGCCGCAGTGACCACAAGGCACGCCAGACACGCGCGCATCCAACAAACGTCCATGAAGGCCCGCATCGTCCCCCGCCGTGTCCGCGTGGGCAACAGCAGAACCTGACCGAACGTCGAGGTCGGAGGGTGAGTGGGTTGGTCCCGCGGGGTGATTGCAGCCCGCGGGCGAAACCGGGACGCTCGCCACGAGATGCAGGACCTATTCGAAGCGACGTTGGATCCGCCCACCGCGGAGAGACGCTTCCGCCGGCCGACGACACTCGGAGACGCCTTCGGCGTCGGCACCGGCCCGCAGGCCGAGCGTGCCGCGACGCTGGTGCGGGCCTTCGAGACCGAGCACGACGTGCTCGAGCGCTACTACGGCAGCTGGATCGCGGTTGCCGTCGCACTGGTGAGAGAGGACGGGCGCGAGCGGCTCGAGATCGCCTGCGCGCCCGACGTGCGGCTCGAGCAGAGCGTCGAGGAGCTGCTGTTCCGCGCCTACGGGCTCTACCGCCAGGTGGACCTCACCTTCGAGGCCGGGCGCGACCGCGCCCTCTGCCTGCGGATGCTCTACGGCGTCATCTCCGGCATCTTCAAAGAGCTCGACCGCAACGCGGCCACGCACGCCGAAGGCCAGCCGGTCGAATGCGCCCGCATCGAGTACCTCGACGCCGCGCTCAAGCGCGCCGAGGGCTACTTCCAGCGCGCGGCGCAGCGACGTGCGCAGCTGCGCTATCTCGCGGGTGTCATCGGCGGGCTCACGGTCATCGCGGGCGTCGGCTGCCTGCTGTCGCTCGGTCTCACCCAGCTCCCCGCGCTCCAAGAGGACTCCGGCATGTACCTGGTCAGCCTGATCGCGGGCGGGCTCGGCGCGATCCTCAGCGTCCTGTACGGGATGACCTCCGGCAACCTGCGCCTGCACACGCTCTTCGCCAACGCCGAGTCGGGCCCCGGGCCGCTCGTCGCCGCCGGCGCGCTGCGCCCGCTGCTGGGCGCGCTCTCGGGCACGGTCGTCTACGTGCTGCTCCAGAGCGGCCTCGTGCCGCTGAAGGTGCCCGACGGCGCCGCCGGCACCCATTTCTTCATCGCGATCGCGATCCTCGCGGGCTTCAGCGAGCGCTGGGCGCGGGGCGTGCTGGCGGGCACTGAGGAGCGGATCCAGGGCAGCACGCCACCCAAGGCGCAAGCTCCCCGCTGAGTTGAAAATGAGCGTCTCGACCGCCGGTCCGTAGCCGTTCGGACCGTGCGTCCATTCCTGCGCATGAACGCCTGGACATAGGGTCCCAAACGGGTCTGAGGTCGCTCGAGGAGGGGTCCGCGACGGTCTTTGCCCGTCCCTGTTCAGCTCCTCAAGGAGACGCACTTGCGTCGGATGATCGTCGCCGCCCTGGCCACCGCCGGGCTGCTCACCTGTACCTCGGCCGCCATGGCCGATCCCTCGTTGGATCTCGAGAACCTGTCAGGTGCGCAGGCCGAGCAGATGTTGCAGAGCGGGCAAGTCACCTCGGTGCAGCTCGTGCGTGCGTACGAGGCCCGCATCGCCGCGATCAACAAGTCCGGGCCCGGCCTGAACGCGGTCACGCAGATCAACCCGGAGGCGCTCCAGCAGGCCGCCGACTCCGACTACGCCCGGGCGCACGGCAAGAACCTCGGACCGGCGATGGGTCTGCCGATCCTGCTCAAGGACATCGTCGATGCCACCCCGATGTACACGTCGGCCGGCGACTGGGCGCTGAAGGATTCCTACCCCCAGAACGACTCCGGCGTCGCCAAGGAGCTCAAGGCCCACGGGGTCATCATCCTCGGCAAGCTCGGGCTCTCCGAGTGGGCCAACAGCTTCGGCAGCCAGCCGTCGGGCTTCAGCAACCTCACCGGCCAGGTCCTGAGCGCCATCGACACCGCGGAAGGCCCGAGCGGCAGCTCGAGCGGCTCCGGCGCCGCCGCGGCCGCCAGCCTCGCCGCGCTGACGATCGGCACCGAGACCAGCGGGTCGATCATCAGCCCGTCCACGCAGCAGTCCGACGTGGGTCTGCGGCCGACCGTCGGCCTCGTCCCCGGCTACGGGATCTCGCCGATCGATGTCTCCCAGGACACCGCCGGCCCGATCGTCCGCACCGTCTCCGACGCCGCGATCACGCTGCAGTCGATCGCCGAGGTCCCGGGCTCAGATCCCACGGCCAACCAGGAATACCTGGACCTGATGGGGCCGAACTACTTCGGCAGCCCGGCGACCGGCCAGCCCAACGGCGTCAATGACATCCCGGCGCCCGTCGGCTGGAACGGCTCGCTGCCGAGCTACACGTCGGCGCTGGACCTGAACTTCGTCAAAGGCAAGCGCATCGGCTACAACAACGCGACCTGCACGCCGCAGCCGTGCACGCCGACCGCGCAGCAGCAGGCCAACGCCGCCGCCGTCGCCGCGCTCACCGCGGCCGGCGCGATCATGGTGCCGGACGCGTCCACCACGGTCGCGACCGTCGCCCCGCTTCCGAGCGGGTGGGAGGCACACGCGACGATCGACGAGTACTACAAGGGCCTCGGCCCCAACGTGCCGGTGAAGTCGCTCGCCCAGGAGGTCGCGCTCGACAACACCAACCCGCAGGAAGCGACCAAGGACGGCAACTCCGCCCACGCGAGCGAGTCGCTCAGCGATGACACGACCATCACCAACCCCATGGCTCCGACCACGCTCGGCCAGACCAACGCAACGCAGTTCGCCACCAACCTCGTCCTGCGCAAGGCGGCCTACCACTCGGCGCTCGACGCGATGATGAACTGCCCCGGCGCCGGTGTCACCACCAACTCCACCAACGCCGCCGGCCTCGCCAACGGCACCACCACCTGCCCGGACGGCACCGTCAACCCGGTGATCGCGATCATCGGCTCGGCTCCGAGCACGCCGCAGGCCGGCTACCCGGAGATGGTCGTCCCGATGGGCTACACGACGACGCAGCGCCGCAACATCGGCGTCGACGTGTTTGCCGGCCCGTACGGCGAGCGCGACATCATCGGCGTCGGCTACGTGATCGAGCAGGGCACGAAGCTCCGCAAGCCGGTGGGCGAGGTCGACCCGGCCTCCTACCGCTGCGCCCGCACCGACGTGCCCGAGCCCTACGCCGCGCGCGGCCACTGCAACCCCGACTACACGTCGGTGATGAGCATGCTGGGCAACGTCAAGACGATCCTGCCGTTCCCCCTGGAGACGAGCTCCGCGCAGAGCCTGCAGGCCAAGCTCACCGCCGGCACGCTGACCTCCCAGCAGCTGGTGAAGGCGGAGCTGACCCGCATCGCCCTCGCCAACGCCAACGGTCCCTCCGTCCAGGCCGTCCGCGCGATCAACGCGCACGTGCTCGACGAGGCGGCCGCGGCCGACGCGCGCCGTGCCGCCGGCGGCACGCTCGGCCCGCTCGACGGCATCCCGGTGCTGGTCGACGACTCGATCAGCGTCAAGTCGCTGGCGACCAGCGCCGGCTCGATCGCCCTGCAGGACAACCTGCCGTCCGACGACGCGGCCCTGGTCGCGAAGCTCAAGGCGGCGGGCGCGGTGATCCTGGGTGACACCAACGTCACCGAGATCGGCGGCGCGTTCGACACCAACATGCCGCAGGGCTACTCGTCGCTCGGCGGCCAGGTCCTGCTGCCCTCTGACACCAACAAGAGCATCGGTGGCTCCTCCGCCGGCTCGACGGCGGCCGTCGCCGCCGGCTTCGCCCCGCTCGCCGTCGGCATGGAGACCTCCACCGACAGCGCGCAGCTGATCACGCCCGCGGCCAACGCCGGCGTCGTCGCCCTCAAGCCGACGGTCGGCACCGTCAGCCACGACGGCGTCCTCCCCGTCGCCACCTCGCAGGACGCGCCCGGCCCGGTCGGCCAGACCGTGTTCGACACGGCCGCCGAGCTGAGCGCGCTGACCGGCCACGACTACACGACCGGCCTCTCGGCGACCGCGCTGAGCGGTAAGAAGATCGCGGTCATCGCCAACACGACCGCCCCGTACCCGGCGGCGCTCACGACGCTGACCACGCTCGGTGCCACGACCACGACGGTGACCCCCGGCGCGGCCACCACCGCGCCCAGCATCGTCCCCTACGAGCTGCAGCGGGACTTCAAGTCGCTGCAGAGTGTCATCGACTACAACACCGCGCACGCGGCCGAGGGCCTGAAGTTCGGTCAGACCGGTCTGACCGCCGCGGCGGCCACGACGGACTCCGCCGCCTACGCGACCAACCTCGCCAAGGGCAAGGCGGACAGCAAGGCCGTGCTCGACGCGATCCTGGCCGCCAACTCGGCGATCCTGGTCCCGCAGGGCAACGCGCTCGTCAACGTCGCCGACCGCGCCGGCTACCCGGTGCTGACCCTGCCGGGCGGCTACGGCGTGCGTGACAGCTCGACGGGTGCCGACCCGATCGGCCTCGTCCTGATCGGCGCCGCCGGCGGCGAGGCGGAGCTGCTCAACGACGCGTACGCGTTCGAGCAGAGCGCCAAGGTCCGCGACGTCGGTCCGCCGTACTTCGTCGGCGCCGCGCAGTTCCCGGGCGTCACCGGGGCGCCCAGCGAGACCAACCAGAGCATGTGGCGGTGCGTCGAAGGCAGCGCCTTCTACCACCCGTACGCGTGCAACGCGGGTGAGATCGGCACGGCGCTGGCGGCCGGCCCCGTCGCGACCGCCGTCGAGGGCGACGTGGGTGGGAGCGTCCCGGCCACGCTTTCGCTCACTCTCGGGGCGCCGGCGAGCTTCGGCGCGTTCACGCCGGGGATCGCGAAGGACTACACCGCGTCGACCACGGCCAACGTCATCAGCACCGCGGGTGACGCGGCGCTGACGGTGTCCGATCCCGGCCACCTCATGAACGGCACGTTCTCGCTGCCGTCGCCGCTCACGGTCGCCTTCTCGAAGTCGAGCTGGTCGGCTCCGGTCTCCAACGACCCGGTCACGATCACGTTCGGCCAGCACGTCGGCGCGACCGACGCGCTGCGGACGGGCGCGTACAGCAAGACGCTGACGTTCACCCTGTCCACGACGACCCCGTAAACACGGCCGACGCGGGCGCCGCCGAGGCGGCGGCGCCCGCGTTACCGCGGCTTTACCGGTACGTATCCGGCCCCGGCGAGTCTTCCCTCAACAGCAACCGAGGAAAGGCGACACCCATGGGTTTCAAGTACGGCGTGACGAACGGTTGGAAGGTTTCCCCGAGCACGTGGCGGGTCTAGAGGACCAGCCGCAGGAACCCGGCGAGCGCGAGCCGCCGGCAGCGGAGGAACCTCCGCCGGAGCCGACGCCGAATTCCGGCGCGCTCCCACCTGATCTTCAGCGCGCGCTGACTTGGTTCTAGCGCTGGCGCGGCGGGCGCTTCGGTGCGGGTCCGCGCGGGACCTCGGTCACCTGGGGGAATGTGAACTGGCGGGTCATCGTACGTGTGATCTTGCTGCAGGAGGGCGGTCGATGACATCCACCTCGGGGTGGAAAAAGATCCCCCTCGCTTCATTGATCTGTCGAGGGAATAGCGGCGAATAGGACCGTCGAGCCCGCCGCAAACAGCGCGGCGGGCAAGTCCCCCCTCACTCCCAAGGAGTCCACATGTTCCGTTCCAACGCTCGCCGTGGGTTCATCGTCGCGCTGCTCGCCGCCGGCTCGATCGGCGTCTCCGCCGGTGCCGCCAACGCCGCCACGATCACCTACCAGCTCACCAAGAAGGAGCAGAAGGCCGCCTGCGGCAACTTCGGCGGCACGATCGTCTTCAGCGACAACAGCTCGCTCGACTGCCACACCGGCGTCGCGACGCTGCCGAGCGCCAGCTAGAGAGGCGAGCGCCAGCTAGAGAGGCCCCAGCCCGTTCAGGACGTAGGCCTGAACGGGCTGCACCTTGCCCTTGACGTGCATCTCGGGCAGGGCGGTGACATTGGCGCCGGAGGCGAGACCCGCGAGGGTTTCGCTCCCGATCACCACACCGCCGGGCGGCGCCTGGCCCTCGAGCCGGGCGCCGAGGTTCACGGTATCTCCAAAGACGCCGTGGATGCGGTGACCGCGGTCCCCCACCACGCCCGCCAGCACCGGGCCGGTGTTGACGGCGGCGCGGAAGCGCGGCCATTCCGGATGGTCGGCGCGGATGGTCGCCACCCGCCGCTGCAGCTCGAGCGCGGCGCGCGCGGCCCGCTGGGCGTGATCGGGCTGGTCGCCGCGCTTGTTGAAGATCGCGAAGATCTGGTCGCCGACGAAGTCCTGCACCTCGCCGTTGAACTCGCGGTCGATCATCGGCGCGAGCTCGCCGAAGTAGGTGACGAGCATCGCGTGCACCTGCTCGGGCCCGCGCGCCTCGGAGAACGGCGTGAAGCCGCTGAGATCGGCGAACAGCACGCTCACCTCGCGCTTTCCCGCCAGCGTCTCGTCCAGGTAGAGCCCGCTGAAGCGCTCCTCGTACCACTCGCTGTTGGCCGCAGCGGCGATGGCGAAGAAGCTGATCGCCATCAGGGCGTGCCACTCCCACCAGCTCAGCCGCCAGCTCGTCGGCAGCGACACGACCGCCACGATCAGCGCTTCGGCGAGCAGCGCGAAGGCGAACGCCACGGCGAAGGCGAGGCCGGTGCGGCGCCGCCACCACACGCGGAAGTACGACCAGGACGAGTAGCCGTAGAGGACGACGCCCAGCGCCGCGACGGCGCTCAGCGGCGCGTCGACCTGCGCGGGCGTGACCGGCTGGTGCAGCGGCGGGAGGCCGGCCACCGAGACGATCGCCCAGAGCGCCATGATCGCCAGCACGCCCGCGAGCAGCCAGCGCGCGGCGGCGACGATCCGCAGCGAAGCGTCGAGCCCGTACTCGACCGCCGACGCCGCCGCGAAGGCGCCCGCCAGGACCAGCCCGATCGGCGTCGCGAGCACGAAGCCCGCGCTGCCGCCGTCGACCACGACGTTCGGCGTCGCCAGCGCGTGCAGGCCGAGGAACCCCGCGCTGACCAGGAACGCGAGCCCGATCAGGAGAAGCCGCGCGTCCCGCCGCCGTCGCCCCGCCTCGCTGATGGCGATCGCCAGCGCGCCGTTGACGACGCCCGCGGCCAGCACGATCCAGAAGTGGACGGGATCGACCTCCCAGCGCTCGTCGATCGTCGGCGCGGCGCGCAGCAGGATCACCAGCGCGAGCGGCAGCGCGAGCGCGATGCCCCACGGCACGAGCCGCATCATCGCCCAGGCCCCGTGATCCGGCGCGCCCCGCCGCCCGGCGTGCGCACGAAGACCTGCCACGCGTAATACGTCAGGAAGGCGCGCTGGTCGGCTCGCATGCGCGCGGCGAGCCGGCGCACCGCGCGCACGTACCGGCTCGAGTGGTTGTAGGCGTACAACGCACGGTCGAGACTCTCCGACGCGCCCGCGCGATGCAAGTAATTCGCCGCAGCGAGGATCGCGTCGCGCGGGTCGTCGATGTCGCCGCCCAATCCGTACTCGCGCCACGTCGCCGGCAGGAACTGCATCGGGCCGCGCGCACCCGCCTCGCTCGCGCTGCGCACCCGCCCGAACGCCGACTCGACGAAGTTCACCGCCGCCAGCACCGACCAGTCGACGCCGAAGCGCCGCTGCGCCGCGTCATACGCCGCGCGCAGCTCGGACGCCGGCGCGGCCGCGGCGACGCGCACCCGCGGTGGCTTCCCACGCGGGATCGCGTCCAGCGCGCGCCGCGCGGCCACGGTGTCGCGGGCCTCCCCGCGCACGTCGTCAGGCAGCTTCGCCAGCGTCGCGTCGCCGAGTGCCCGCCGCTGCGCCAGCAGCCGCAGGATGCGCTGGTGGTGGAGGGCGAGGAGCGTGACGTCGTCCGGCACCGCGCCGCTGCCGTCCCAGCCGGACGCGCGCAACCGGCGGGTGGTCGTCGTAAAGGCCTCGGCCAGAGCGGCGGGCTCGCGCGCCAGCGGGGCGTTCGCCGCCGGCGGCGGGTCGTCGCGCAGCGTGCGGGAGTCGCCACCGGTCGCCGTGACCGCCACCAGCAGGACGGCCAGGAGCCACCACATGGCGCCCAACCCTAACGAGCGGGTTGGACGGCCGGGCCAATCACAGCGGGCGACGGGACCCGCAACATGCAGCGCATCGACACGACCGTCACAGGCCTCGGCGACTGCCGGCACGACTCGCCCCTGACCGAGCTGCTGTATTTCCGGCGCAGCTCCCACCACTGGGTGGACGCGAGCGACCGCGTGCTGATCGACGACACGGCGGCGATGGTCGCCGCGCGCGGCGGCGGGATCGCGGACCTGCCCGGCTTCGAGGCCGGTGGCCCGCGGCGCAAGATCTTCTTCGATCCATCCAAGACCCGCGTCGGGATCGTCACGTGCGGCGGGCTCTGCCCGGGGCTGAACAACGTCATCCGCGGCCTCGTGATGGAGCTCACGCGCCACTACGGCGTGCGCCGGATCGTCGGGTTCCGCAACGGCTACCAGGGCTTCATCGCCCGCTACGGCTATCCCGTGATGGACCTCGACGAGGCCGTCGTCGACGACATCAACGAGGACGGCGGGACCATCCTCGGCAGCTCACGCGGCCAGCAGGACCCGGACGAGATCGTCGACTGCCTCGAGCAGCTCGGCGTGAACATCCTGTTCGTGATCGGCGGCGACGGCTCGCTGCACGGCGCGCAGCGGATCGCCGACGTGATCGCCCGCCGGCGCCTGCGGATCGCGATCGTCGGAGTGCCGAAGACGATCGACAACGACATTCCGTACATCGATCACAGCTTCGGCTTCCGCACCGCGTTCTCGCGCGCGACGGAGTCGATCCGCGCCGCCCACATCGAGGCCCGTTCGGCGCCAGGCGGCGTCGGCCTCGTCAAGTTGATGGGGCGCCACTCGGGCTTCATCGCCTGCTACGCCGCGCTCGCCAAGAACGACGCCGACTACGTGCTGATCCCGGAGGTGCCGTTCACGCTCGACGGCGAGGACGGCTTCCTCGTCCACCTACGACGCAAGGTCGCCACCCACGGCCACGCGGTGATCGTCGTCGCCGAGGGCGCCGGCCAGGAGCACATGGTGGTCGAAGCGGGCGCCACCGACGCGTCCGGCAACGCCCGCTTCGGGGACATCCAGCGCCACCTGCACCAGCGGATCACCGACGACTTCGCCGCGCACGGCACCGAGCTCAATCTCAAGCTCCTCGATCCGAGCTACGTGATCCGCAGCGTTCCCGCGAACCCGTACGACAGCGTCTACTGCGTCCGGCTGGCCCACGCCGCGGTGCACGCGGCGATGGCCGGCCGGACGGAGGTCGTGGTCGGGCGCTGGCACGGGCGCTTCGTCCACATCCCGATCAGCCTGGCGATCAGCTCGCGCAACACGGTCGATCCACACGGGGACCTCTGGCTCTCGGTGCTGGAGTCGACCGGCCAGCCCGCCCGCTGGGGCCCGCGTCCCGCGCAGCTGAAGGTCGCTTAGCGCAGCGGCAGGTAGGTGAGGATCAGCGTGCCCGTGTCGAGGACCTTCGAGTCCGCGAGCTTGAGCGCCGCCATGTCGTCCTGCTCGCCGAACAGCCGCTTGCCGGAGCCGAGCACGACGGGGAACAGCATCAGCCGCAGCTCGTCGATCAGCCCGCGCGCCAGCAGGCCCCGGACGAGCGAGGGGCTGCCGTGGACGAGGATGTCGCCGCCCGTCTCCTGCTCGCGCAGGCCGGCGACGTCGTCGAACGAGATCACCGTCGTGTTGTTCCACGTCGGGTCCTTCAGCGTCGACGAGACGACGTACTTGGGCATCGCGTTCATCTTCTCCGCGAAGCCCATCTCGTCGTCCCGGCCCGGCCACGCCTCGGCGAAGCCCTCGTACGTCGTGCGGCCGAGCAGCTGCGCGTCGTGGTCCTTGAGCTCCTGGAGCTTGAACTTGAAGCCCTCGGGGTCCTGGAACTTGAAGCTCCAGCCGCCGTGCTTGGTGCCCTCGGATCCGCCCGGGTCCTCGATGACGCCGTCGAGGGAGATGAATTCGGTGACAACGATCCTGCGCATGATCGACCTCCTGGTTGCTGGGTTCTGTCGAGGGCGACGAACGACGCGTCGTCGAACCAGACACACCCACCGGGGATTGTCATCCAGCGGACAATGCCCGGCGCCGGGCGAACCGGCAGTTGAGGCATTCCACCAGAGGCGAGGTGGACGAGGTGCTGGGGAGGGGTTAGGCTGCGCGCCCTGCGAGCCGTCATGATGCGCCGCAGGTGGCGGATCACCCCGGCTCCGAAACCCAGGACGACCGCGCTCCGGCGACCGAGCTGGTCGCCGGTCGCTACCGGCTCCTGCGACGGCTCGGCCAAGGGTCGAGCAAGATCGTGTATCTCGCTGAGGACCAGGTGCTGCCGCGCCAGGTGGCGCTGGCGCTGGTCCCGGGCACCGATCTCGCGAGCGGGCGCTTCCTGGACGAGGCCCGCCTGATGGCGCAGCTCGGCGTGCATCCGAACGTCGTGACGATCCACGACATCGGCGAGGCCGACGGCACGCCGTTCATCGTCACGCCCTACTTCGAGGGCGGCTCGCTCGACGAGCACCTCGCGGCCGCGCCCGACGGCCGGCTCGAGATCGCCGAGGCGGTGCGGATCGCCGCCGAGGTCGCGTCCGGCCTCGCGCACGCTCACGCCGCCGGGATCGTCCATCGCGACGTCAAGCCGAGCAACGTGTGGCTCACCGGCGAGCGCCGGGCGGCCCTGGGCGACTTCGGTATCGCCCGCAGCCTCGAGCACCCGGGCGACACGACCGAGGGGATGCTCGTCGGCACCGCGCTCTACGTCTCACCCGAGCAGGCGCTCGGCGCCGCCGTCGACGCCCGCAGCGACCTGTACTCGCTCGGCGTGACGCTGTACGAGCTGGTCTGCGGCGAGCGGCCGTTCACGGGCTCGAGCGCCGCCGAGATCGTCGAGCGCCACCGCCACGACGCGCCGCCGCCCCCCTCGCGCCTGAACGTACGCGTGCCGGCCGTGCTCGAGCGGCTGATCCTGGGGCTGCTGAGCAAGCGCGCCGCCGATCGCCCGGAGTCGGCCGAAGCGGTGCGCAAGGCGCTTCTCGGCACGATGGAGCTGCCGCCCGCACCCGCCCACACGACCGCCGGGTTCGTGGGCCGCGCCGAGGAGCTGGCGCGCGGGCGCGACGCGCTCGCCGGCGCCCTCGCCGGCCGCGGGCGGATGGTCGCGATCACGGGCGAGCCGGGCATCGGCAAGACGCGGATCGCGCGTGAGCTGGCGGCGGAGGCCGAGGCGGCCGGCGCCGCCGTGCTGTCCTTCGCCTGCCCAGAGGAGACCGGCGCACCCGCCTACTGGCCGTGGCGGCAACTGCTGCGCTCGCTGCCCACGATCGTGCGCCGCACGCCTCCGCTCCCGCCCGAAGTCGCCGCGCTGATCGACGGCCAGGAGGCGGCTGAGCAACCCGCCGATCCCGAAGAAGCGCGCTTCCGTACGTTCGAAGCGATCCTTTCGGTGTTCGAGGCCGCCTCTGCCCGCCGCGCGCTGGCGCTCGTCCACGAGGACTTCCAATGGGCGGATCCGCTCTCGGTTCGCCTGCTCTGTCATCTCGCCCGGCGGATCTCGTCGGCGCGCATCCTGCTGGTGGTCACCTACCGCGACGGCGCGATCGGCCCCGGCGACCCGCTGCGCGAGGTGGCCGACGTCGTCGCCGACGTCCATCACGTCGGCCTCGAGCTGCGCGGCCTGGGCGAGCCGGAGATCGGCGAGTTCATCGAGCGCACCGCCGGCGTCCGCTCGCCGCCGCTCGCCGGGGCGCTCGCCCGCCACACCGGCGGCAACCCGTTCTTCGTCGCCGAGATCGTCCGGATGCTGCGCTCGGAGGGCCGCCTCGACGACGCCGACATCGGTGCGTCGCTGCCGACGCGCGTGCGCCAGGTCGTCGGGCGCCGCCTCGATCGCCTCTCCCCCGACGTGCGCCGCACGCTCGAGGCCGCCGCGGTACAGGGCGCCGAGTTCGAGCTGGACGTGCTCGCCGCGACCGCCGAGGCCTCGCGCATGGCCATCTACGACGCGCTCGAGACCGCCCGCGCGACCCACCTCGTCACCCCCGCCTCCGGCCGCCCGCGGACCTGGCGCTTCGCCCACGCGATCATCCGCGACGCGGTCGCCGCCGACCTGCCCGAGTCGCGCCAGGCGCTGCTGCACGCGGCGGTGGGCCGCGCGCTGGAGCGCCACCCGCGCGAAGGCCGGATCGACGACGTCGAGGCGCTCGCGCTGCACTTCGTCGCCGCCGCCGAGCTCGGCGACGAGGAGGCCGAACGCGCCGTTCACTACTCCCGGCTGGCGGCGGAGGCCGCCACCCGCTTGCACGCCTACCCGCAGGCGGCCCGCCACTACGAACGCGCGCTGACCGCACTCGGGCTGCGGGAGAGCGCCCACGCGCGCGAGCGGTTCGACCTGCTGCTCGCGCTCGCCGACGCCGTCACGTCGCAGGGCGACGCGGCCGCCGGCCGCCGGATCTACATCTGGGCCGCCGCCGAGGCGCGCCGGCTCGACGATCCCGACGCCTTCGCCGAAGCCGCCGTCGGCCACTCGGAATGGCAGGAGTACGGCGGTTCGCCCGAGACGGTCTCGAGCCTGCTCGAGGAGACGCTCGAGCGCCTCCCGGCCGGCGACAGCGCGCTGCGGGCGACCGTGCTCGGCCATCTGGCCTCGCGCCTGCCAGCCGGCCGGCAGCCGGAGCGCGAGCAGCTGATCGACGACGGGATCGCGATGGCCCGGCGCCTGGACGACCGTGACGTGCTCGCGGTGCTGGTCACGCGCAGCCTGTTCGTGCACTGGGGCGCCGAGCGGCGCGAGACGCGGCGGCGGCGCGCGGAGGAATCGCTCCTGCTCGCCGGCTCCGGGCGCCCGAGCGTCGCGGCGCTGTGGACCCGAGTCGTCCGCCTGCTGGACGCGTTCGCGGTCGGCCGGATGGTCGATGCCCACGCCGAGCTGGCCGAGTTCGAGCTGCTGGCGGAGCGACTTGGCCGCCCGTTCTACACCTGGTTCGACCTCGTGATCAAGGGGACGCTGGACACGTTCAGCGGGTCGCTGGACGAGGCGGAGCGGCTGGCGGACCGCGCGTTCGCGCTGATCAGCCGGCTCGAATCGGACTCGGGCCAGGAGTACGCGGTGCAGCGGCTCGCGCTCGCGCGGATGCGCGGACGGCCGCAGGACGCCCCCGCCGCACAGCTTCGCGACTACGCCGAGCGCTTCGCCACGCTGCCCGTCTGGCTCGCCATGGCCGCCTCGCTGGAGGCCGACCTGGGCCGCGCCGACGCCGCCCGCCGCGCCCTCGACGCCGCGATGGGCCCCGGCCCGCGTGGCCTGCAGCCCGACGAGGACTGGCTGAGCCGCCTCTTCCTGCTCGCCGAGGCCGCCGCGGCGGTCGGCGACGCCCGCCACGCGACACGGCTCTACGCCTTGCTTGAGCCCTACGCGGAGGTCAACGTGATCACGGAGCGCGGGTGGGCGGCGTGGGGCGCCGCGGCGCGCTCGCTCGGCAAGCTCGCCGCGGTGTGCGGCGAGCCCGAGCAGGCGACGGCGTGGTTCGAGCGCGCGCTCGCGCTGCACCGCGCCTGGGGCGCCGAGCCGCTCGTCGCGCACACGATCCTCGACCACGCCCGCGCGCTCCCGCACTCCGGGCCATCGGAGGCGCTACGCCACGAGGCGCTGGAGCTCAGCGCGCGACTCGGCCTCGAAGCGCGGCTCCCCTAGTTCTTCGCCGCCCACTTGCTCGTCCACTTGCTGGTCCACTTGTCGATCGACTCCTTGAGGTCGTCGGCGCGGCCCATGATCTCGTCGCGCTGGGTGTGCTCGTCCTCGTAGGTCTTGACCTCGTCGATCTTGTCCAGCAGCGTGCGCGCCTCGTTGCGCAGGTCGACCAGCCGGTCGATGATCTCGTCCGCCGACTGGCTCTCGTATCCGTCCCAGGGCTGCTTGTCCTTCGGCACGTCCTCACTCACCTCTTCGTCGTGGGGGTCATGGTGCTCACGGGCGTGATCCGCACGCCGACCGCGGTGGCCCGGCCGGTTCCGAACCGCTCGCGCCGGGCCGCGACGAGGTCGATCCCCGCGTAGCCATAGAGCTCGAGCAGGTGGCTGGCGCCGGGGTCGGCGGGCAGGTCGAGCGGGTTGGGGCCGTCGGTGAGCGGCGCGCGGATCAGCGCCGGCCGGCCGTCGAGGTAGACGTCGAGGCTGTCCAGCCCGGCGGAGTCGAGATCGAGCGCGACGGTGCCGTCCTCAAAGGTCAGCGTGACGTCGAGCCGATAGGACGGCCGTTGGGCGAGCGTGTCGATCGCGAAGGCGACGAGATCGTGGTTGTCGCCGAGCACGTCGTCGCGCGTCAGCTGGTACTCGAGGTCGCGGGTGACGCCGAGCTCCTCGATCGGCGTGCCGCTGCGCGCCCCGACGCGCACGTTGCGCCGCAGCGCGATGTCGAACGTCACGTCCAGCGGCAGCGCGAACGCGTGGCCCGCCAGGTGCTCGATCGCCGAGAGGTTCCAGGCGTTGCCGCCACCACCGCCGGTCGAGCGGTCGACGCCGATCACCGGACCGAGGCCGTGATCCTGGAACCCGGCGGCGAAGCCATCCGTCGCGCTGTAGGAGAGCGCGTCCATGACCAGCACGACCGGCCCGTGGTAGACCTGGCCGATCGCGTTGCACGCCCGGTCGTGACCGGGCTCGAGCGGGAGCGCGTCCGACAGGTCCTCGCCGGTACGCGAGGAACGCTCCAGCGACGGCTTCCACTCGGAGAACTCCGGCCTCCGCGCGAGCTTCTGCGTCCCCGCGGTCGTCAGGAACTGGACCCCGGCGGGGTGGACCCGGCTCGGGGTGAAGAGCTGCAGCAGCCGCTCGGCGGCCGCGATCCGCCCGCCCGGGTTGCCGCGCACGTCGATGATCAGCCCCGCGTCCGGCCGCGCCCGCGTCAGCAGCCGGCGGACCTCGTAGACGAACTCGGTCTCGGCTTCGACCTCGAAGGAGTACAGCCGCAGGTGGCCGTAGCGGCGGTCGCCGCGGTTGATCAAGCGGAAGTCGAGGTTGTCCGGGAAGCTCGACTCGACCGGTACGCGCAGGTCGGTTCGCGCACCGCGCTCGCGCGCCATCGCCTCGGGATAGAAGCGGGTCTTCTGCGCGCGCCGGACGGCCTCGCCGTGGCGGTCCACGCCGAGCGTCACCGGCGCGCGCCCGCGGGTGTCGCGGCGGTCCGTGCTCCCCGGCGCCTCGGGCGGCCGGTAGACCCGCCAGCGCAGGCGGATCGAGCCGGGACCGCCGTCCGCGTCGCGGTAGTCGACGATCACCCAGTCCTCGTCGGGCAGCGGCGAGAACGTCAGCGCACGGTCGGTCAGCCGGGCGACGCCGCGGGCGAGCCGCGCGTCCTCGTGGGTGCCGGCCTGCCAGCGCGCGTTCAGGCGCACCGCCCGGTCCGCCGCCATCCCGTTCCAGCCGGTGATCTCGACCCCGGGCACGAACGGCACCCCGGTGTGCTGCTCGTCCTCCACCCACGCCTCGGTGAGCACGGTCACGAGGTAGCGCGGCGTCTCCGCGGCGCGGTCGATGCACTGGACCCGGAACGGCAGCGCAGCCGCCAGATCCCGGTAGGGCTCGGGCACCCAGTAGATCGTGTGCCGGTCCTGGAGGTCGGCGAAGATCGCCAGCATCTCGTCATGGAACGCGCGGTCGGTCAGCGGCTCGCAGCGGTCGTCGAGGATCCGCAGCGCCTGCAGCGGGTCGATGCCGTGCAGCGCGCGCTTCATCGGCAGGTGCACGTAGTAGTCCGCCAGCAGTGTCCTGGCGGTCGCGACGATCCGGTGCTTGTCCTTCGGCGTCAGGCGCCGCTCGCGCTCGTGCTCGGCGCGGAAGTCCGCCAGCAGCTGCAGCTCTCCCAGCACGGGATCGGCCATAGGCGCGACGCTAACCGATCCGGGGCTTTACGCGTGCGAGAGCGCCGAATACGATCGGCCGGTGGGGTCTCCCGCCTTCCAGGTCGCCTCGGTGGCCGAGCTCGTGGCACGCCGCGAGGCGGAGCTCAGCGGTCAGCCGTTCGTGCTCTTCCGCAACGACGCAGGCGTCCAGCAGGTCGTCGCGCTGCCCGGCGACGCCGGCCCGGTCCCGATCGGCCGTGAGCCCGACGGCGGCATCCGGCTCGACTGGGACGCGAAGGTCTCGCGCGTGCACGCCCTGCTGGAGCGGGTGGGCGGCGAGTGGACGATCGTCGACGACGGGCTCTCGCGCAACGGAACCTACGTCAACGGCGCACGCCTGCTGGCGCGCCGGCGGCTCGCGGACGGCGACACCGTCGCGTGCGGCGGCGTGACGATCCTCTATCGCAACCCGTCGGCGGGCGAGCGGACGGAGACGGTCAACGCGCCACTGGACGCGCCCGCCTCGCGGCGCTTCACCCCGGCCCAGCGCAACGTGCTCGTGGCGCTCTGCCGGCCGCTGAAGGACTCGCCGCACGCCTCGCCGGCCACGAACAAGAAGATCGCCGAGGAGCTCTCGGTCAGCATCGACGCGGTCAAGACGCACCTGCGCCGGCTGTCGGAGATCTTCGGCGTCGACGCGCTGCCGCAGAATTCCAAGCGCACTGCCCTCGCGTGGAAGGCGCTCGAAGAGGGCGCCGTCACCGCGCGCGACTTGTAGAGGGGGATCGCGGCTCACCCTCCGCCTCCCCCTAGGGGCGCGGATCGCCACCTCGACCACGTCTCGGGGGAGCGCGAACGGCCCCCAGGCGGACTGTTTGCGCGGCGCGCGGGAGCGGAGGCTCGGCGGTATGACCTCCCCGCACTCCCCCGCTCTCGCACTCGCCGCCGTCAGCCGCGGCGAGCCCCAGGCCTGGGCCGCGGTCCGCGAGCGCTACGGCGCCCGCGTGCGCGCCGTCGCCCGCCGGCACCGGCTGGCCGCGCACGACGTCGAGGACGTGGCCCAGAACACGTGGCTGCGGCTGTTCGTCAACTGCGGCGCGATCCGCGAGCCGAAGGCGCTCGGCGCGTGGCTGGAGACGACCGCGCGGCGCGAGAGCCTGCGGCTGCTCGAAGCCGCCCGCTGCGAGTTCGCCACCGAGCACCAGCAGCTCCCTGAGGCGCCTGCGCCGGCGGTGCCGCCGCCGGTCCTGCTCGAGGAGCGCCGGGCCGCGCTGCGGACCGCGCTGGGCAAGCTCCCGGAACGGCACGCCACGTTGATGCGGCTGCTGATCGCCGAGCCGCCGCCGACCTACGAGGAGATCGGGCGGGTGCTCGCGATGCCGGTGGGGAGCATCGGGCCGATCCGCGCGCGCTCGCTGGAGCGGCTGCGTCGCGACCCCGAGCTGGCCGCGGCGCTCGCGGCATGAACGAGACGTTCGAACACGGGCCGTGGCCGCCGCGCCCCGTCGAAGTCCGTCTCGAGATCGTCTACGACGACGAGCTCGACGTCGACGACCCGGCCTTCCGCTATGCGCTTCGGGACCGTACCCCGACGTCGATTCGCCGCCCCGGCCCGGCCGGGGCGGCGGGACGTTGTAGTTTGGCCCGGGTGATCGCTCCCGTCATCGACGTCGCCGACCTGCGCCCCGGGTTCGTCCTGGCGGACGTCCGCTCCTACCTCGATGGGCGCCGCGGCCGTGACGCCTACGACGCCGGTCACCTGCCCGGTGCCGTGTTCGTCTCGCTCGACGAGCAACTCGCCGACCATCTCGATCCCAACCTCGGCGGCCGCCACCCGCTGCCTTCGCCCGCGGCGTTCGCCGCCGCCATGGCATCGCTCGGGATCGGCGACGACGACGTGGTCGTCGCCTATGACGACGCGGGCGGGACGATGGCCGCGCGGCTGGTGTGGATGCTGCGGGTCACCGGTCACGAAGCGGCGCTGCTCGACGGCGGGATCCAGGCCTGGGACGGAGCGCTGGAGACGGACGCGCCCTCCCGCGCGCCCGCGACCTTCACCGCGCGCCAGTGGCCCGCCGAGCGCTTGGCGTCGATCGACGAGGCCGCCGACACCGGCGCCAACGTGGTGATCGACGCGCGCCAGCGCGAGCGCTTCGAGGGCGGCGCGGACGACCTGGACCCGCGCTTCGGCCACATCCCCGGCGCCCACAGCGTGCCGTGCCGCGAGAACCTCACCGCCGACGGGCGCTTCCTCCCCGCCGAGGAGCTGCGAGCCAAGTTCGGCGAGGCCGGCATCACCGGCAACGAGCCGGTGATCTCCTACTGCGGCTCCGGGGTCACCGCCTGCCACAACCTCCTGGCGCTCGAGCACGCGGGCCTCGGCCTCGGCCGGCTGTTCCCGGGCTCGTGGTCGCTCTGGAGCCGCGACCCCGACCGGCCCTTGGAGACCTAGTACGGGCCACGGAGACCGAAAGTGTGTCCCGCGCACGCGTGGGCCCGGTCGCCGTGGTCGACCGTGCCCGTTTACGAGTCAGACGTGTGCTCGATCAGGTTCGCGCTCGCGACGCGAGCGTCGCGTTTCTCGCGCTCTGCTCACGAAAGTCGACGCTCGCTCACCATCCCACCTGTCACGTTTGCCGTGGGCGGGGTGATCGGCGCGCGTGAGAACGCCCTTTCTGTCTCCGGACGGTGTCCCGGCGCGGTCGACATTCGTCCCTACCCCCGGAGCAAACCGTCGCGGCGCTCCGGGCGCTCGCTGACGAAGTCGATCAGCGCGCGCACCGGCTCCGGGAGGGTCGTCTCGGTGTGGGTGGTGGTGACACCGTCGACGACCACCTTGTAGAGCGTCTCGTCCGGGTGGCTCACGCCGGTGTCGGCCAAGGCGGGTGTGACCGCGGCCGCCGCGAGTTGCTCGAGCCGCCGGCTCTCCGCGGGCGGCAGCTCCTCGGAGGCGAGCTGGGTCCGCGTGGCGATGCCCGCCATCCCGCCGCCGCGGATGATCGAGACGTTCACGACAGGACACCCACCTCGGTCCACGCGTCCGTGACCGCCCGCTCGATGCCGTCGCCGAACAACTCGCGCGCCACCTCGACGGTCGCGGTCGCGGCATCGGCGAACTGCGCGGTCGAATCCAGGCGGTCGGTGAGCGTGACGTACCAGACCCGGCCGACCGTCTCCCACGCGAACCCGCCGACCGCGGTCGCGGCCAGATAGAAGGCGTGGTTCGGGATGCCCGAGTTGATGTGCACCCCGCCATTGTCGTTGCTGGGATCGTTGTCGTCGGGCAGATCCACGTAGCCGTCCATCGTGGCGGGCTGCTGATCGCCCTGCCAAGCGGTGCCCGGCGCCTTCATCGAGCGCAGCGCGCGACCCCACTTCGGCACCAGCGCACCCGCGCCGATCAACCACTTCTCCTCCGCCTCGTCGGCCTCGACCCTGGCGGCGTACTGCTTGGCCAGAACGCCGAAGACGTCGGAGAAGCTCTCGTTCAGCGCGCCCGGCTGCAGGCTGTATTCGAGCCCCGCCGTGTACTGCGTGACGCCGTGGGTGAGCTCGTGGGCGATGACGTCGAGCGCGTGCGTGAAGGCGCCCGGGTTGAACAGCTGGCCGCCGCCGTCGCCGTAGACCATCTGCACGCCGTTCCAGAACGCGTTCTCGTAGCGGACCCCGTAATGGACCGACGAGACGAGCTCGAGGCCCTGGCCGTCGATGCTGTTGCGGCCGTAGGCGTCGCGGTAGAACGCGGACGTCGCACCAGCGCCGTCGTAGGCCTCATTGACCGCCGCGTCGCTGGACGGCGGATCGCCCTCGGAGCGGACGAGCTTGCCCGGGAGCGATGTGCGCCCGCCGTGCTCTGAGTCATAGACCGTCCGCTGGCCCGTGGCCGCCGTCGGGACGAGGTTCAGCTGGCCGGCGTCGACGTCGAGCGTGCGCATCAGGGTGCCGACGAGCTGGCGCTGGGCGCGCAGCGCGGCCGAGGCCGCGATCGTCCGCAGGGCCGCCTCGCGCTCCGGCGGGTCCCCGCGCTCGATGACGTAGGCGAGCAGGTCCGGGGGCGCGATGAAGCAGGGCATACGCGGGATCTCAGAGCCTTTCCGCGCAGCCCGAGACGAAAACTCGGGGCGTGCGCGTCGAGTTATGACGGAGAAACATGAGAACTCGTTGACTTTTGCATGAGAGGTAAATAGCTTGGGCGCGGGTCTGAAGCGGTACTCCCATCGAATGCGCCAGTGATGGAGGAGGGGCAAACTTTGAAGTGTCTGGCGATGGTCCGCGCCGCAGCTGCAGTCGTGGGGACGGCCGCGTTCCTGACATGTGCCGCCGGCGCCCAGGCGCAACGGCCGGCGAGCCTGGGCGCAGGCGCGCCCGCGGGACAGAGCGGCATCCAGCTCTACAACTTCAGCGGCTACCTCTCCAGCGGCGCGGGTGAGATCACCTGTCCCGCTCCCCCGGCAGAGCCGACGCCGCACTGCATCGCGCCGCCGGCGCCGACGACGACCCCGGCCCGCCTCGAGCGCCTGTTCGCGTACCTGCAGGCGAACGGCATCAAGCACGTCGAGCTCTACGGCTACCCGGGCAATCCGTTCCCGGGCACGAACGCGTCGACGCCGGTCAACGTCGCGGGGCTGCAGGCACTGCGCGCGCTGGGCGACAAGTACGGCATCCGCTTCCCCGGTCGCCACGGCAACCTCACCGAGGCCAACTGGGACAACCAGATCATCGCCTCCAAGATCCTCGGCCAGGACCACATCGGCGAGGCCGGGTTCCCGGGTGGCAACGGTGCCTTCAACAGCTACCAGGCGGTGCTGAACACGGCCCAGCTGCTCAACCGGCTCGGCAAGCGCTCGGTGGAGGCCGGACTCGGGCCGGCGTACTTCCACAACCACCAGCAGGAGTTCAACACGCGCTACCTGGACAACGGCGTCCTCAAGAGCGCGTGGGAGATCATCATGGAGCGCACCGACGCGCGCTGGGTCTCAGCCCAGATCGACATCGGCTGGGCGGTCTGTGGCCTCGCGTACGGCTCGCCGCCCGACACCTCCACCGCGCAGGCCGACGTGACCCGCGTGATCAACAAGTTCCAGATGCGGATCGTCTCCTTCCACGTCAAGGACATCGTCGGCATCCGCCCCACCTGCGGGGACGCAGACCAGCGTGAGCTGGGCTCCGGCGAGGTCAACTTCGCCCCGATGTTCGTCGCCGCCAAGAACCGCGTGAAGTACTACCTCTCCGAGCGCGACCCGGTCGCGATCGGCGGCCCGACGAACTTCAGTCCGTTCACGAACACCGTCAACAGCGCGGCGAAGCTCAAGAGCGACCCGGCGCCGGTGCTCTACGCCTACCCGCCGACGTTCGCCTCGGTCGCCGCCGGCACGCCCGCGGCGTCCAACGCCGTCCCGGTCACGGTGACCAACGACGGCGACGCGCCGCTGAGCATCACCGCGATCACCACCGCGGCCAACGCCGACGACGGCGGCACGGCGACCGCGGGCGACTTCGCGGTCGTCAGCAACACCTGCATCGGCACGCCCGTCGCGCCCGGTGCGACGTGCGTCGTCAACGTCGGCTTCAAGCCGACGCGCACGAACTACACGTCGGTCGCGCGCCTGCAGTTCACGTCGAACTCCGACGACGCGATGGACCGGGTCCTGCTGGCGGCGAAGAGCACCAGCGACGCGCTGACCACCGTCGGCGGCAACGTCCCGAGCATGCTCGCGCTGAACGTGTTGAGCGCCGCGCCGAGCTTCGGCACGTTCGCTCCCACGGTCGCCAAGGCCTACGAGGCCGCGGCTGCCGCCAGCGTGACGTCGACGGCCGGCGACGCGGTGCTCTCGGTCAGCGACGCGAGCACCACGGCTCCCGGCCACCTGGTCAACGGCGCGTTCTCGCTGCCGCAGCCGCTCAACGTGCGGGCGGTCAACCTGACCAACCCGACCCAGGCGTTCGTGCCACTGGCGGAGACCACCGGCACGGCGACGAACCTGCTCACCTACGCAGGCCCCGTCAACGGCGACCCGGTGACGCTCGGCTTCCGTCAGCAAATCAACGCCGCTGACGTCCTGCGGTCAGGAATCTACGGGAAGACCTTGACCTTCACGTTGTCCACCACGGCGCCTTAGAGACTCGCCGCGTGGCACCGGCGGGACTTGCCTCCCGCTGGTGCCACACCGGTGTTACACTTGGCCGCATCCCGACCAAGCACCCACGCCACGCCATCACCGAGACGCCGCCCGTCCGCGCGGCGCTTGACGAGCTGCGCGATGAGCTGGGCGATAACCGGATCGAGTTCTCCGAGCTGCTGATCCTCGGCGCCCAGGAGAAGCTCGCCCGCCTGCGCGCCGAACGCGAGGGCGTCGCCGTCCGCCGCACCCGCCTCGCCGACCGCATCCGCAGACGAGATCTCCCGCTCGACCCCGACGCCGCGGACGACGTCCGCCGGCAAGGCTGGGCGCGAGCGTGACCCGCACGCGGCGGCCCGCCCGCCGTGCCTGAGGGGCCGCCGCGCGGCCTCTCCGCCCCGGTCCTGCTCGACAACTCCGCCTGGGCCCGCCTCGCCGCGCCAGGCCTCTCCCACACCCGCTCGAGCGAGGTCGCCGACGCGCTCGAAGACGGCCTGATCGCCACCTGCCTCCCGTTCCTCCTCGAGGCCGGATACTCCGCACGCCACGCGCGCGACCACGCCGAGCTCCTCGACGAACTGCGCGCCATCCCCCACTTCGCGATCGACGACGCCGTGGAACGCCGCGCCGTCGACGCCCAGCGCCAGCTCGCCCGCGTCGGTCACCACCGCCTCCCGCCGGTCGACCTCCTCGTCGCCGCCCTCGCCGACCACCACGGCCTCGGCATCCTGCACTACGACCACGACTACGACCTGCTCGCCGACCGCACCGACCTCGTGTTCGAGAGCGTCTGGCTCGCCCCGCGCGGCTCGCTCTAGGAGCCGGTTGAGGAATCCCGGTGCGCCCGCTGCGGCACATCCGCGGCGCCTCGAACCACCCACGCTGCTCACGTGCCAGAGGCACGCATCGCGAGCGCGGGCGGCCCGAGGCACTGGCGGCTGCACCACATCGGTCGGACCGACCATTCCTCAACAGACTCCTAGCGTCCGCCGGCCACCCGCAGGATCGCGCCCGTCGTGTAGGAGGCGTCCTCGCTCAGCAACCAGGCGACGGCGCCCGCGATCTCCGACGCCTCACCCGCCCGCCCCAGCGGCGTCTGCGCACCCACCCGCGCCGGCCGATCCGGGTCGGCGTGGATCTCCGTCCAAATCGCCCCCGGGGCGACGGCGTTGACGCGGATGCCGTCCGGGCCGAGCTCTTTGGAGAGGCCGATCGTGATCGCGTCGACCGCCGCCTTCGTCCCCGCGTAGTGGACGTACTCGAACGGGCCGCCCAGGGTCGCGGCGCCCGAGGAGAGGTTCACGATCGCGCCGCCCGGCGCCATGACCTGCGCGGCGCGCCGGCAGCACAACAGGACGCCGCCGATGTTGACCGCGAACAGCCGCGGGAACTCGGAGACGTCGACCTCGACCAGACGCCCGACCGGGCCGGTGATGCCGGCGTTGTTGACCAGGCCGGTGACCGCGCCGAGCGACGCGGCGGCGGCGAACAGCGCGTCGACGCCGTCCTCGTCCGCAACGTCGGCCGGCACCGCCTCGCACCGCACTCCGCAGGCGCGCACCGCCTCCACCGTTTCGCGAGCGCGGGCGGCCGCGGCCCGGTAGGAGAAGACGACGTCGTGGCCGTCGGCGCCCAGCCGCCGGCAGATCGCGGCACCGATGCCGCGGCTCCCGCCGGTCACAACCGTAAGAGGAGACACGCGACGGATCGTGGCAAAGCTGCGCGCGGGGCGGCCCGGAGGCCGCCCCGCGCCCACACGCCTAGCGCTTCAGCGTGATCGTCTTCCTGAGCGTCTGCGGCGCCTTGCCGAAGACGCGCATCTGCACGGAGAGCGTGAGCTTCACGCTCTTGGGCCCGCCCTTGCGGGCCAGCGCCCGGGCCAGCGATGAGGAGGGCTTGAGGCTCACCTTGATCGAGTGCGGGCCGTAGCACTTGGCGTCGGCGCTGGCCAACGTCGTCTTGGCCAGCTTGAGCTGCTTGGCGACCGCCGACGAGACCGTCAGCGTCGCCGAGCCGTCCATCGCGCCGGTGCAGGAGATCGGCACGGCGACGCCCTTCTTGGCGAAGGTCGCGCGGGTGATCTTCGACGAGATCGTCCCGAACTTCGCCGTCGCCGTCGAGGCCGCCATGACCGGCAGCGTCGGGCTGATCGGGTTCTGCTGCACGACCGGCAGCGGCGTCGACCCGTCGCCGGTGGAGCCGGGCGGCGTCGTGGCCCCGATCTCGAAGCCGAACGGCGTCTTGGCCTCCTGGTTGCCGGCGGCGTCGGTCGAGCGGACCTCGATCGTGTGCGGGCCCTTGCCCGTGACCGTGAACGGCTTCGCCGTGACGACGCCGCGCGCGCCGGGCGAGAGATCCTCGATCCGGACGTTGCGGTACTGGATGTCGTCCGCACCGCCGTGGTTCTGCAGGCCGATGTAGCCCTGCGCGAACTGGCGCAGGTCGGTCGGCGGGTCGCCGCCGCGGTCGGACTGCTTGCCCGGCGCGTTCTCGAACACCTTGATCACGACGCCGTTACGGCTGATCGTGAACTTCTGCCCCACGACGTCGATCTCGTAGTCCTCCCAATCGCCGCGCGGCTTGGCCGGCCCGATCTCGTCGATGTCGTTGTTGTCGAACGTGTACACGGAGCCGGTCTTGCGCGTCTCACCGGTCGTGCCGTCGTAGATCTGGATCTCGTGGCCGCAGTAGATGGCCACCCAGGCGTTGTCGGTCGCTGCCGAGCCGGTCTTGGCGCACGTATCGGTCCGCGGCGACTGCTCCGGGTTCGGGAAGCGGATGAACACACCGCCGTTGGAGAACCCGTTCGTCCCCTGGCCCTCACGGAACTGCAGCTTGAGCTTGTAGTCGCCGTAGGGCTTCGGGTACCAGAGCATGCCCAGGCCGCCGACGGGGTTGATCCCGCCGGAGCCGTCGTTCATCAGCTCGAAGTTGCCCGCGCCCGCCTGCTTCCACTGCGCCAGCGAGGCCGCGGTGCCGTCGAGGATCTGCTCCTCCTTGGCCATGTACGTCGTCCACGGGCCGCCGTCGACGCGGTACTCGGTCAGCACCGCACCGGAGCCCTTGCCGTCGTCGGTGTTGAGCGTGACCGTCGCGGGCCCGTTCTCGGCGTTCGCCAGCTTGGCGTCCACCGTCGTCT
Organism: Solirubrobacter ginsenosidimutans; assembly: GCF_027587205.1. The sequence goes on along the minus strand of NZ_JAPDOD010000003.1, from coordinate 194,511 downwards.
TGGGCGCGGTGGCGTCCACGCGGAACGCGACCTTCTTGATCGACTCGACGTTCTCCGCGTTGTCGGTCGCGAAGTACTCGACCACGTGCTCGCCTTCACCGGCGACCGTGAACGGGTCCTTGTAGGTCGTCGCGGCGCCGCCGTCGATCTTGTAGGTGACCTTGTCCACGCCGTCACCCACGCCGTCGTCGGCGGCCAGCGTGATCTCCGGCGACTTCGTGTACCAGCCGAGCTCGCCGTCGGGCTTGGCCTCGTCGAGCGTGGCCGTGGTGGTCGGCGCGATCTTGTCCGAGCAGTCGACCCGGAAGTAGTCGAAGCCGGCGTAACGCGTCGTGGAGTCCTGGGTGTTGGACACCTTCAGGCCGACCTTGATCTTCGTCGGATCGCCGATGTCGGTGATCGGGGCCGAGATCTGCTGCCACGTCTCACCGTCGGTCGAGCCCTCGGCGATGTAGGTGCCGGCGCCGTTGGCGCTGAGGCGCAGGTAGGCATCGGTCGGGCGCGTCGGGATCGACGGCCCGGTCGAGATCTGCGAGGCCCCGTTGCGCGTCGCCACCCACTCGTACTGCTGGGTGGTGCCCTTGGAGATGTACGTGATCTTGGCGAACGTGTTCGGGTTCTCACTCGTCCAGAGGACGAAGCCCGCCTGGTCGCCCGCGGTGGTGAGCGTCGAGACGTCGAGCTTGGTCGTCGCCTGCCAGCTGCCGTCCGGGGCGTCCTGCAGCAGGACGTTCTGGGCGCTCGCCGTCGCGCCGATCATGTCGCCGTTGCGGACCGTGATCCGCAGCCGCCCGTCGCCGTTGAAGGTGCGATAGGCCGGCGCGGGGCGCAGCACCTGCCACTTGCCGTCCAGCGCGGTCCCGTTGAACTCGTCGTTGAGGCTCGGGGTGCAGTTCTGGGGCACGGCGATCGTGAAGGTCACGGTCTTGGTCGCCTCGACGTTGCCGGTGATGTCCGTCGAGCGGAACTCGACGGTGTAGTCGCCCGGCTGCGAGCGCGTGATCGGCGCCGTGTAGATCTGGAACTCGCCGCCGTTGACGCGGTACTCGGTCGTGTCGATGCCCGAGCCGCCCGCGCCGTCGCTGGCCGTCAGCGTGACCGTCACCGGCCGCGTGTACGTGCCGCCGTTGCCCGGCGCCGCCGGGTTGAACGCCGGAGTGGTGGTCGGAGCGGTCTCGTCGGCCTGCGCGAGCACGTCGACGTTGACCGTGTTGGCGTCGGTGCCGCCGTCGCCGTAGGTGACGGTCAACTTGGCCGTGTAGCGCTTGGCCTCGGCGTACTGATGGGTCGGGTTGGCCTCGGTCGAGGTCTGCCCGTCGCCGAACTCCCACTTGTAGGAGACGCCGCCCGAGCCGCCGACCGAGAAGCGGACCCTGTACTCGCCGATCGGCACGCCCTTCGGCGCGGCGTTCGGGGTCGAGGCTCCGCCGACGTAGTCGTAGCGATAGATGCTGACGCCCGGACCCGCGGTGAAGAACCCGTCGTAGGTCTGCACGTAGAGCGCGCCGTCGGTGCCGAACTTGGAGTCCATGTAGGACCCGCTGCTCCACGTCAGCGTGTCACGAAGGCTGTCGGCGTAGATCGGCAGGCCGCCGGTGCCGGCCGTGGCCGGGTCCAGCAGCAGGCCGTGCTTGATCGACGGGCCGCCGTTGTTGTGCAGGAACCAGCGGCCGTCCCAGTACTCGGGCCAGCGCTTGGAGTTGTCCGTCGCGGTCGCGTTGTAGCGATAGACGGGGCCGTCCATGATCGTCATGCCGTTGTCCTGCGCGTAGGGGCACAGCGACGTCGGCGTGGCGCCGTAGTCGGGCGCGGTACCCGCACCGCGGGGACGCGGGAAGTCCGGGCAGCCGTTGTTGGAGCCCGGGTTGCCGCGCGAGTACCAGAGGTTGTTGCCGCGGACCTTGCCGGCGTCGGCGCCGGTGCCGGTCGCGTGCGGGAACACGACGAGGCCGGTGTTGTTCGGCGAATCGTTGCGGAGGTTGTCGCAGTCGTACCAACCCTCGGTGCCACCGGTGGCGGGACCGCCCGGCAAGTAGCCGGACGGGCTGTCGGTGCGCAGCGCGCCGCCGTCGAGGCGGTCGCGGTACGGCTGCTTGTTGCCCATGCAGTACGGCCAGCCGTAGTTGCCGGCGTGGGTGATCTGCGCGGCGTTCTCGTAGGTCGACGGACCCTGCGTCTGGCTGGGCGCGCCGGCGTCCGGGCCGACCCACGCCGTGTAGGGGATGTCGGTCTTGGGATCGATCGACAGGCGGCTCGGGTTGCGCAGGCCCATCGCGTAGATCTCGGGCCGGGTCTTGCCGCCGCCACCCTCGGTGCCGTCGAACAGGTTCGGGCCGTTCGGGGCATCGGCGCCCGGGATGTCGTACGTCGTCCCGACGCCGACCGTGGGCTGCTGGCCGTCCGGCAGGTCCGCCTTCGGCTTGATGCGCAGCATCTTGCCGTTGTAGTCGTTGGTGTTGCCCGCCGTCCTTCGCGCGTCCTGGTAGGAGAAGTTCAGCGGACCGCAGTTGGCGCTCACGGGGTTGAACGGCGCCGTGCCCATCGGGCACTTGGCGGTCGGGTTGTTGCCCGAGTAGCCGTTGGAGCCCTGCGACGAGTTGGTGTCACCCGTGGTGACATAAAGGTCGCCCTTGGAGTCGAAGCCCATGCCGCCGCCGACGTGGCAGCAGGAGTAGATCTGCGCGTCGTACTCGAAGATCCGGACCTCGGAGGACAGGTCGAGCTTCTTGGTCTGCAGGTTGATCGTGAAGCGCGAGATGCGCGGACGCGACATCTTCGACGCGCGGCGATCGGCGGCCAGGCCCGGAGGCGTCGAGGCCGGGTTGAAGCTCGGGAAGTACTGCAGGTAGATGTGACCCGTGGTCGCGAAGTCCGGCGACGGCGCGATGCCGATCAGGCCGTACTCCATCTTGTGGTTGTTGCCCGAGGTCGCCTCGTCACCGGTGCCGCCGTCGCCGTACACGGCGAGCTTGCCGGCGAGCGTGATGCCACTGTTCTCGGTGCCGTTGGAGGCCGCCGGATCGTAGATGTGGACGGTGCCGCAGCCGATGCCGACGTTCGGATCCCGGTGGTCGAGCGTCTTGGCGAGCGACGAGAGCCCCAGGAGCGAGCCGCGCTCCGCGTTGGTGCGGCAGTCGCCGCGGCCGATGTAGAGCATCCAGCCGTTGTTGGCGGTCGCGATGCCGTGCGACTCACCACTGGTGACCAGGCCCGTGGACTCCGGGCCGGCGCTCATGATCTTCGTGCCCTTGTAGTTGGCGTTGATCGTGGCCTTGCAGTTGCCGCGGGTCAGGCCGCTGGTCCACTGCAGGGCGCCGAGCAGGTGCTTCTTGAAGTCGGCCTCGCCGTACGCGGCCGCGGTGCGGCCCATGCCGGTGTAGAAGGAACGGCCGCCGCGGTAGTCGCGGCACCAGGAGATCGCCGTGTCGTTGTCACCCGTGTCCTTGGTGGCATCGCCCGCGGGCGCGCCGGGAGCGCGGTAGCGCGCGACGACGTGCACGGTGCCGGTGACCCGCGCGGCCCACTGGTACCAGACGTCGGAGCGGTTCCACTGCAGCGGCAGGTCGCGCGTCGCGGGGTGCACCCGGTCGCCGGGGACGACGAGCTTCGGGGCGGTCGCGGTCGAGCTGCCCGCGCTGGGGCGCGCGCCGATCAGGCCGTCGAAGAACGAGCCGGACTCGCCCTGCGCCGCCGAACCGATGCCGAGGAACCCGTTGCCCGCCTCGACGAAGCGCTGCAGCGCGGCCTCCTGCTCGGTGGTGAGCAGGTCGCCGGCGGTGTTCAGGAAGACCACCGCGCGGTACTTCTCGAGGTTGGTCGGGTTGATGTCCGTCGCCGCGGCCGCCTCGTCGACGCCGAAGTTGTTCGCGGTGCCGAGCGCCTTGATGGCGTCCGTACCGGCGGTGGTCGTCGCGTCCGGCGGCCCGTGGAAGACGAGCACCTTGACGGTCTGGGCCTGCGCGGTGGCCGCGAAGGTCAACAGCAGCAGCGCGCTCGCGAGCAGCGCTCGCAGCGTGTTCTTCATGTTCCTCCCCCTGGACTTCACGACTTCCCCTCCAGCGTCACGGTCTGCGTGTCTCGCGCGACGCCGGCCGAGCCTGTGAGGCGCAGCGTCAGCGTCGCGGTGATCGAGCCCTTGGTCTTGGCGAGCGCGCGCTTGACCTTGGTGCTCGGCTTGAGCGTCAATGTCCCCCTGCCCTGCGCCCCGCAGCGGAGCGAACCGCTCGCGAGCGTCGTGCTCTTGAGGCCGAGTTTCTTCGCCACCGCCTTGGTGACGCTCAGGCTCAATGTGCCGCGGTCGACGGCCTGGCAGCTCACGTTGACCTTGACCTTCCCCGCGCGCAGCGCGGAGACGGTCGAGACCTTCGAGCTGAGGTCCTCGAGCGAGGCGAACGGCTTCGGCTTCGGCGCCGGCGCCGCCTGTGGGATGACCACCGGGGACTGCAGGGTCGCGGGCGGGCGGATCACGAAGATCAGCGACTTGAAGTTCTCGACGTTGCCGGCGAGGTCGATCGAGCGGTACTCGACCTTGTGCCCGCTATTGCCCGTGACGTCGAACGCTCCGTTGGTCCTGTAGCTCGTCCACGCGCCGCCGTCGAGCCGGTACTCGGTCTCGACCGCCCCCGACCCGTCGCCGTCGTCGCGGGTGAACGCGACCCGCACCGCGGACGTGTACTCCGCGACCGGGTCGGCGCCGTTGAGGCGCACGCTCGTGGTGGGCGCGGTCTCGTCGACCTTCAGGCTCAGCGACTTGACCGCTTCCTCGTTGCCGGCGATGTCGAGCGAGCTGAACTCGATCACGTGCTCGCCGGCCGTGTGGACGACGATCGGCTCCTCGTAGGTCGACCAGTCCGCGGCGCCATCGATCCGGTACCGGATCTCGTCGGTGCCCGACCCGGCCCCGTCGGCCGCGTTCAGACGCACCGTGACCGCACCGTCGTACCAGTCGTCCCCGCCGAGCGGGCTCCCCGGCGTGAGGAGCGTGGTCGTGGTCGGTGCCTTGGCGTCGACCTTCAGCCGCTGTTGCTTATAGGTCTCGGCGTTGCCCGCACCGTCGACCGAGCGGTACTCGAAGAGGTGCTCGCCCTCGGTCGCGTAGTCGAACGCGCCGGTGTAGCCCTGCGGCGCGCCGCCGTCGATGCGGTACATGATCTGCTCGACGCCGGAGCCACCCGCCTCGTCGACGCCGTTGAGCGTGACGCGGACGGCGCCCTTGTACCAGTCGTCGTTGCCGTTCGGCGCGGCCGGGTTGAAGGTGGCCGACGTGGTCGGCGCCTTGTTGTCGTCCGGGAAGGCGACCTGGCCCGAGAGGTCCGGCATCGTGAAGATCGCGCCGGTGGCCTCGAGCGTCAGCGCCATCAGGTAGGCCCGCGTGTTGGTGCCGGTCGTGGCACCCGTCGGGAACGTCACCGAGACGAGCGTCTTGGCGGGCTGCGGGTTGTCGACCGGGAAGTGGTAGATGCCACAGCCCGCGGTGTCACCCGTGCTGTTCGCCCGGTAGCGGCCGTTGAGCTTGCCGATCGCGAAGTGCGCGCTGGCGGTGGCGTTTCCACACCAGTCCGGCCACTGCACGTTGACGGTGGCGGTGGTGTTGTCGCTGTAGCGCAGCGTGAAGTCGCCGCCCGCCGGGCCGCCGTCCGTCGTCGTCCCGAAGAAGTGCAGCTTCGTGTACGGCTTCTGGTCGGCGGGACGCAGCGTGAACACCTGGCCCACCATCCCGGCGAAGTTCGGCTTCGTGCCGGTCGTGTCGGGCATCCGCAGCGGCACGTCGTCGGACGCATCGCTCGGTGCCACGCCGACCGTGCCCGACGGCGGCATCTGCTCCGCCGGCAGCGAGTACGGGTTCGTCGGCGGGTAGATCTGACCGTTGGCGCGGGTCGCGTTGGTCGTGATGCCGACCGTCGTGAAGAGGTTCGTCGCGGCCACCGCCAGCGGCTGGATGCGCACGTTGCGGAAGGAGACCTCGTCGGCCGTGCTGTGGTTCTGGAGGCCGATGTAGCCCGCGGCCCGCGCGTGCGTCCCGGTCGTGTTCGTGTACGTGTTCACGACCGTGCCGTTGAGCGTGATCGTGTAGACGTCCTTCTCGTAGCGGATCTCGTAGTCGTTCCACTGCCCGGCCGGTTTGGCGGCGCGCGCGATCTCGCGCTTGGTGTTGTAGATCGAGCCCGTCTTCTGGTCCTCGCCGTCGCCGGCGACGCCTTCGCGGATCTGGATCTCGTGACCCGAGTCGATCGCGATCTGCGGGTTCGTGCCCGGGTTCGGGAAGCGGACGAAGATGCCGGAGTTGTCCGTGGCGTCGGCGGTCTTGAACTGCGCCCGCAGGACGAAGTTGTCGTAGGTCTTGGTGTTGAACCAGAGCAGGCCGAGACCGCCTTGGCTCACCAGGCGGCAGCCCTCGGTGCCGTCGTTGACGATGTCGAACCCGCCCGGACCGGCCTGCGTGGTGCCGGCCAGGTCGAGGCCGTTCCACAGGCGTTCGTAGCCCGCCTCCGGTGTGCCGTTGGCCGTGCAGGGCACGACCGGCGACGGAGCGACGCGGACGTAGTCGAACTTCGCCGTGACCGGCGTCACGGCCTCGCCGCGCAGCGCCATCGGGCCGAGGTAGCCGGCGCCGAGGTCTGAGATGTCGCGCGACTTGCCGACGTCGATCCAGGTCGTGCCGTTGGTCGAGTACTGCGCGGTGGCCAGCGCCCCGCTGGAGCGCATGCGCAGGTAGAAGCTCGTCAGCGAGTCGGGCACCGCCACGTTGAAGGGCGCGTCGAGCTGGTACTGGCCGTCCTTGACGCGCACGAACTCGATCTGGCTCGAGGCGCCCTTGTCGACGAGCACCACCTTGATCCAGTTGAGGGGCTCCTTGTAGAGCAGCAGGCCGGCCTGCTGGCCCTCGAGCGTCGTCGTCAGGTCGATCTTGGTCTCGGCCTGCCACGTGCCGCCCGGGACGGGCTGGCCGATCAGGTTCGGCGCGGTGCCGTCGACCTCGTCGAGCCCGGTGTCGATCTCGAGGGCGCCGTTGGCCACGCGGTAGCCGCCCGGGGCCTCGCGCTCGATGTGGCTCCAGCGGCACTTCTCGAGGTCGGTGCCGCTGAACTCGTCGCTCTGCGCGTTGAGCGAGACGAACTCGAAGGGAACCTCCGGGCCGTCCTGTGCGTTGTCAGCCGCGTAGAGCCCGAGCTTGACGCCGCTGCCGATCTTGGCCGGACGCCCGATCGGCGCCCAGGTGATGCCATCGCCGGAGTACTCGCCGCGGATCGTCTGGCCGTCGGAGATGACACGGATCGAGACCAGCGCCGGGAACGAGTCGTTCAGTGGCGGCGTGGTGTCGGTGCCGATCTCGAGCCGCGCGACCTTGTCGGCCGTGAAGATGTGCTCGAACCAGCGGCCCTGCGTGCCCTTGTTGATGACCGTGAACTTGCTGAAGGTCGAATCGTCCTTGTAGACGATCAGACCCGCCTGCTGGCCCTCACGGTTGAAAGCTTTCGAGTCGAGCTTAGTAGTGGCAGTCCACGCACCATTCGGTACGTCTTGAAGTATGAGGTTCTGCGCGGTGGCTCGATCCCCGTACATGTCGCCCGTCAGGGCGCGCAGCTTCAGCTGCCCGCCGGAGACGCTGTAACCGGCGGCGTTGGGCCGCACGATCGTGTTCCAGCGCGTGGTGTCAAGCGCTGTTGTCGTGAACTCGTCGACGCCGCACGAAGCGACGTCGGCGGGTGCATCTTGGACGGGTGCAGCCCCCGCGGAACCCGCGAGCGCACCCAGCAAGAGCACCCCAACCACCAGCAACGTCCTCAAGGACCGCATCCGCCCCTCCCGTTTCTCCCCCTGCGGCATTCTGCAACGACTTGGCGTAAGCTACCACTCATCTGGAAATAAGGTCGCGGCTTTGGTTTGCTTGTTGTCCGAAGTACCTGGTCGGATGGGCAGCGCAGGGGGGAGAATCGTGCGGGAGGAGAACATGGGTCATCGAAGGAGGGGCGCAGCGCGGGCAGCCATGGCCGTGCTGGCCGTGGCTTGCGTCGTCGGTGGCGTCAGCGTGGCCGCCGCGTCAGAGCCCAAGGCCGACGAGGTCGTCAAGACCACGGTCTCGAACACGTGGGCCCCGGCCGACGTGGCCGTCACCACGGGCGAGAAGGTCACGTGGGACTTCGATGGCAGCACCACGACGCACAACGTCAAGGGCGACACCGGGCCGGCCGAGGATCCGGCCTGGGCAGCGTTCGCGTCGGGCTTCGTCTCGAGCGGGCAGGCGTCCTACACCTTCACGAAGCCGGGGACCTACCGCTTCGTCTGCCAGGTGCACCTCGCGACGATGGTGGGCACCGTGACCGTGACCGGCGCCGCGGTGACCCCGACCGCGACGGCGTCGGCGACGCCGACCGCGACCCCGACCGCCACGGCGACGCCGACGGCCACGCCGACCGCGACCGCGACGGCCACCCCGACGGCGGTCGGCTCGGATCGCACCACTCCCGCCCCGCTCGGGACCTCGCGCGCCGATGTCACGCCGCCGAGCGTGTCCAAGCTCAAGCTGCGTGCCGTCGCGCATGGCACCAAGGTCTCGTTCTCGCTGTCCGAGCAGGCGTCGGTGACGATCCGCGTCAAGCACGGCAAGACGACGGTGCGCACCGCCCGGCTCTCGCAGCGCGCCGGCTCCTGGTCGGTGACGATCCGCGGCACCAAGATCGTCCGCGGCCGCTACACCGTCGAAGTCGAGGCGCGGGACGCGCGCGGCAACCGAGCCGCCGTCCAGCGCGGGAATGTGCGGGTGACGCGCTGATGGCCGGTTTCCGCCCCCCGCATGACGCCGGGTCCTCGCGCCGCGACTTCCTGCGCAACGGCTCGTACTCGATCGCGCTCGTGTGCACCTTCGGCACGACCGAGTCCCTGAAGGGCCCGAGCGTGCAGACCTCGGCGAAGCTGCAGACGTCGGCCGCGCGGCGGGCGCAGTTCAGCTCGCCGTTCACCCCGTTCGCCCGCGACCTGCCGATCGCTCCCGAGCTCGCCCCCGTGTCGGGCAAGAACGGCGTCGATGTCTACGACGTCGACATCAAGGAGGGGCTCGCCGAGATCCTCCCCGGTTTCGAGACGCCGATCTACGGATACGAAGGCGTCTATCCCGGTCCGACGATCCGCGCCCGCAAGGGGCGTCCCGCCATCGTGCGCCAGCACAACCAGCTCACGTTCGACTCGAACGTGCACCTTCACGGTGGGTACGTCCCGGCGGCGCACGACGGGCATCCGATGGATGTCATCGCGCCCGGCGCCTCGTTCGACTACACGTATCCGAACGAGCAGGACGCCGCGTTCCTCTGGTACCACGACCATGCCCACGGGCGCACGGCGCGGACGCTGTACTACGGCCTCGTCGGCACCTACCTGCTGCACGACGAGCGTGAGGAGGAGCTCGAGCTCCCCCAGGGCGAGTACGACGTGCCGCTGGTGCTCGCCGACCACGCCTTCAACAAGGACGGCTCGTTCCGCTACGCGGAGAACGTCGACCTCGGCTTCCGCGGCGACACGATGCTGGTCAACGGCGCGGTCTCGCCGCGGATGGCGGTGCAGCGCCGCATCTACCGGCTGCGCTTCCTCAACGCGTCCAACGCGCGGTCCTACGAACTGCGGCTCGGCAATAGCCGCCAGATGCTCCAGATCGCGTCCGACGGAGGGTTGTTGGAGGCGCCGGTCGCGCGTTCGAGCTTCCCGCTGCACCCGGCCGAGCGGATCGAGGTGCTGATCGATTTCCGCAGCTTCAAGCCGGGGTCGGAGATCGTGCTGCAGAACGTCGCCGCCGACGCGGGGACGACCAAGTCCGTCATGCGCTTCGACGTCGTCGACGGCGGCGGCGCCGAAGAGGCGCGGATGCCGCGCGGGCGGATGCGGACGCTGGAGAAGCTGCCCGCGCCGAACGCGACGCACCGCTGGGATCTCTCGCTGCTGACCCAGGGCGGCGTGCAGTGGCAGATCGCCAACCGGGGCTTCGATCCCAACCGCATCGACGTGTCCACGCGGCTCGGGACCTCGGAGCTGTGGCAGTGGCACAACCCGTCCAACCGGGTGCACCCGATGCACCTGCACGGGATGCTCTACCGCGTCGTCGAGCGCAGCTCGGGCGTCGTCCATCCGGGTGAGCGCGGGTGGAAGGACACGGTGGGCGTGCTTCCGGGCGAGGATGTCACCGTCCAGCCGTGGTTCGTGCCGTACGAAGGCCGCTACGTCTTCCACTGCCACTCGCTGGAACACGGCGACAAGGCGATGATGCTGCAGCTGGAGGTGACCAAATGAGGTTGCGGGTGTGTGGCATCGCGCTGGTCGCCTTCGGGGCGCTGGCGTCGCCTGCGGCGGCGACGACCGAGGTGATCAAGGCCTCGGACGCGCTCGTCTGGGACCGTCCGAACGTCGCGATCGCGCCCGGTGACACCGTCGAGTGGACGTTCGACGGCACCGTCCAGGCGCACCACGCGGCCGCCAACGGCGCGTCGGACGCCGACGCGGCGTGGGCGTCGTTCTCCTCACCGCTCGGCGTGCCGGCGCCGCCCGCGTCGTACACGTTCCAGAACGAGGGCGTCTACAACTTCTACTGCTCGGTCCACAAGGACACGATGACGGGCACCGTCACGGTGTCCAAGGCGCCGGTCGAGGTTCCCGCTCCCCCGCCCCCGCCGCTGAGCGCGCAGCCGCTCGCCAACGACGCGCCGGCCGACGTGCCGGTGGAGACCGGCGTGGCGCTGGACACGGCCAAGCCCGGCCTGACCGCCGTGTCGGCCAAGCGCCGCGGGACGGGCGCGCGGGTGAAGTTCAAGGTCACCGAGGAGTCGGTGACCGGGATCGTCTTCTCGCGCGGAACCAAGCGCGTGAAGACCTACGCCGTCAGCGGGCACGGGGCGCTCTACTTCGACGCCAAGGGCCTGCGCGCCGGCAAGTACACGGTCACGCTCGTGGCCGTCGACCTCGCCGGCAACAGGTCCAAGGCGCGCAAGCTGCGGGTGACGGTCCGCTAACGGCGCTACGACTCGGGAGCCTCGCCCCGGAACACCGCGATGCGGGCGAGGATCTCGGGGCGGTTCTGATGCTCGCGCTCATGGTTCGCCAGGAGCGCGAGCTCCGGCGGCGAGAGCCGGCTGATGTGGGCGATCACCTGCTCCGTCGTGAGATCGTCGTAGCCGGCGCGCTTGGCCTGCGCGGGGCGTTGGTCGCCGCGGTCGCGGCGCCCGCCGATCGGCGCCGGTGCGGGGGGCGATGTGCCCGCGGTCTGCTCCTCGGGAGCCACGGCGACCTTGGGGGTGCGCGTCAATCGAGTGCGGAGACGCAGCGCCTGCGGCCGGCTCACGGCTGCACCGGATCGGACTTCCCGCCCTCGACGAGGCGCAGGTTCGTCCCGCCGCTCGTGTAGCGAACGACGCCGTGCGCGCGTGACTGGAGGCGAGCATCGCGACCTGCCTCGGTCGCTCCGAGCATGTGGCGGGTGTAGTACGGCGTCGGCTCGGCGACGACCGGGAGGGGCAGGGCGGCGGCGCTCATGCGCGCCTCCTCTTCAGATTGGGCGAGCGATCCGGCGGACCGCGTCGTCCTCTACGGTACTCCGAGGCGATGTCGGGCCCGCGTGTGCGGCCCCGGTTGGTCACAATCGGAGGCGAATGAGCGCCCTCGGTCCCGACGTCCTGCTCGAGCGCGGGGCCGAGCTGGAAGCGCTGACGTCGTCGCTGGCCTCCGCGCGGGCGGCGCGCGGGTCCGTCGTGCTCCTGGAGGCCGCGGCGGGGCACGGCAAGACCGCGCTGCTGCGCGTGCTGCGCGAGCGAGCCGTCGCCGGCGGCCTGCGGGTCGTGGGCGCGACCGGCGCCCCACTCGAGCGCGACTTCGCGTTCGGGATCGTGCGCCAGCTCTTCGAGGCCGAGCTGCACCGGTCCGACGACGCGCGCCGTGCAGCGTTGCTGGCGGGGACCGCCGCGCTGGCGGAACCGGTGTTCGGCACCGCGGTCGCCGGCGGCGAGGACGCGACGCATTCGACGCTGTACGGGCTCTACTGGCTGTGCGCGAACCTGGCCGCCGAGCAGCCGCTCCTGGTGGTCGTCGACGACGCGCACTGGGCGGATGCCCCGAGCGTGCGGTTCCTGGATGCGCTGGCGCGGCGGGTCGAGGATCTCCCGGTGCTGCTGGCGATCGCCGCCCGCCCCACCGAGCCGGGCGCCGAACAGGAGCTGCTCGACGGGCTCGCCACCGCTCCCGCCACGCGCCTGATGCGACCGGCGGCGCTGTCGATCGATGGCGTGGGTGAGCTCGTGCGCAGCCGCATCGACGCCGATCCCGAGTTCGTCGCGGCCTGCTTCGAGACCACCAGCGGCAACCCGCTGCTCGTCACCGAGCTGCTGCGCGCCGCGCCGTTCGAGGGCCGCGCGTCGGAGGCCGCGGACGTGCGGACCACCGTCCCGGGCACCGTCGCGCGCACGGTCACCGCGCGGATCCGCCGGCTGTCGGCGGGTGCGCTCGCGGTCGCGCGGGCGACCGCGGTGCTCGGGGACGCCACCAGCGTCCGCCGCGTCGCCGCCCTCTCGGGTCTGTCGGTGGAGGCCGCCGCGGCCGAGCTCGAGGTCCTCGCCCGCGCCGAGTTGATCGACGCGAACGAGGGCCGGTTCATCCATCCGATGGTGCTCGAGATCGTCGACGCCGACCTCGGCGGCGAGCGCTCCCCGCTGCATCGCCGCGCCGCCCGCCTGCTGGCCGAGGACGGCGCCCACGACGGCGTCGTCGCGACCCACCTGCTCGCCGCCGATCCAGAGCCGGACCCGTGGGCGGCCGGTGTGCTCGCCGCCGCCGGACGCCGCGCGCTGGCCGAGGGCGCGCCCGACGTCGCGCTGCGGCTCCTCCAGCGTGCCGCGCCGGCCGACGCGGGCATCCTGCTCTCGCGTGGCCTGGCCGAGTTTCGCACCGGCGCCGACCCGCTGGCGACCCTGGACGAGGCCGCCGCGGGCGGCACACCCGAGATCGCCGCCGAAGCCGCCCGGCTCGCCGCGACCGCCCTGATCCTGCGCAACGACCCGCGCGGCGCCGCGACCCGCCTGCGCGCGGCGCTGGCCACCGCCCCGCCGGACCTCGCGGGTGAGCTCGCGGAACAACTCGTCGAAGCGCTCGCCTATAGCCACGAGGACACGGACGAGTACCTGCACCTCCTCGAAACCGCCGCCGCGTCCTCGCCCGCCGCCGCGCCCTCGCCGCCCGCCACCGTTCCCCCCGCGTTGCTCTGTCACCTCGCGCACGCTCGCGCGCTCGCGGGCGCGCGCAAGGAGGAGGTGCTCCCGCCCGCGCGGCAGGCGCTGGCCGACACGCGGGTCTTCGCGCGGCTCGGGGTCGAGCGGTTCGCGGTGCTGTGGGCGATCGAGGCGCTGCTCGCGGTCGAGGCGGCGCCCGAGGCGCTCGCCGCCACCCGCGCGATGTCCGACCTCACGAACCGGTCCGGCTCGCGGGCGAGCGCCGGTGCGGCGGCGTGGATCGAGTCGCGGTGGGAACGGCGCTTCGGCAACCTGCGGCGGGCGGAGGACCTCGCGCGGCTCTCGCTGGAGCTCGCCGGCGACCAGCCGATCGCGGCGATGGCGTCCGTGAGCACGCTGGTCGGCGTGCTGCTCGATCGCGGCGACGAGCCGGGCGCCCGCGAACTCGGCGCCGAGCTGCCGCCGCCGGGCCCGGCGGGAGCGATCGTCGGCCTCTACGCTGTCCACGCGCGGCTCCTGCTCGCCGAGGGCCGCACGGAGGAGGCGCTCGAGCGGCTCGATCAGCAGCACGCCGCGGACGCCGCCCGCGGCTGGCTGGTCGGCATCCGCGAGGACGACCACGTCCTCCGGGTCCGCGCACTCGCCGCGCTCGGCCGGCTCGACGAGGCCCGCGCGCTGGCCGACCAGGAGGTCTCCGCCGCGGTCGCCCGCGGCGCGCGCGGTGCGGAGGCCATCGGCCGCCTCGCCCGCGCCGCGCTCCTCCCCGACCCACTCGACGAGCTCGAAGCCGCCGTCACCGCCGCTCGCGCCTCCGCACTTCCGCTCGTGCTCGCCACGGCGCTCGCCGACCTCGGCGCCACGCTCCGCCGCGCGGGCCGGCGCACCGACGCCCGCGTCCCCCTGCGCGAGGCCCGCGACCGCGCCCACCGCTGCGGCGCCACCGCGCTCGAGGCCAGGATCCACGAGGAGCTCGTCATCGCCGGCGCCCGCCCGCAGCGCCTCGCCTTCAGCGGCGTCGACGCCCTCACCGCCTCCGAGCGCCGCGTCGCCGAGCTCGCCGTCCGCGGCCTGCGCAACCGCGAGATCGCCGAAGCCCTCTTCGTGAGCCTGAAGACCGTCGAGGTCCACCTCGGCCGCGCCTACACCAAGCTCGGCATCAAAGGCCGCTCCCAGCTCGCCGAAGCCCTTTCCTAAACCACCTTCCACATAGGGGTCAGACCCCTCAACAATTCTTTTGGCTCTACGCCGCCGTTTGCAATGTTGAGGGGTCTGACCCCCCTGTTGGGTTGGGGTCGATGTTGGGGTGGATGCCTGATGCGCGGGCGTGAGCGCGTGGTGAGGATCGGCGGCCATGAACGTGCAACGGATCAAGCTCGTGGTGCCGGTGGCCGGGTGGGCGACGCATGGGCAGTACGCGCTCGTCGAGGCGGCGGTGGAGGCGGGTGTGGAGGTGCCCGCCCACGTGGGGCATCGGGAGGACGTGGTGCTGTATGTCCTCGAAGGTGAGGTCGAGGTCGTCGCCGATCGCGAGCGGCACCGCCTCAAACCCGGGGAGACGCGCAGCCTCGACCGCGGTGTGCCGCGCCGGCTCAAGGCGATCACGCGGGCGCGGGTGCTGGTGCTGCTCGCGCCCGCCGGGCTGGAGGAGTTGCTGGCGATCGCCGCGGACCCCGCGACGGACCCGGACGATCGCGCCGCGCTGCTCGCGGTCGGCGGCGTGCAGGCCGTACCCGCCGCATGACGACGCGGATCGTCCTCGTCGATGACCACGTCCTGGTCCGCAGCGGGATGCGGGCGCTGCTGGACGCGCAGCCCGACTTCGAGGTGACCGGCGAGGCGAGCGACGGCGCCGAAGGCGTGGAGCTCGCGCTCAACACCCACCCGGACGTCGTTCTGATGGACCTCGCGATGCCGGTGCTCGACGGCATCGAGGCCACCAAGCGCATCCTGGCCGCGGGCTCGAAGGCCCGCATCCTCGTCGTCACGTCCCACGACGACGACAGCCTGGTGGTCAGAGCACTGCGCGCCGGCGCCACCGGCTTCTTCCTCAAGGACGCGGCGGCGGACCGCCTCGCCGAGGCCGTCCGCGCCGTCGCGAAGGGCGACACGCTGCTCGCGCCGACGATCGCCAAGCGCCTCGTCGATTCCCAGCTCACCGGCGCCCGCCCCGCCTTGCGGCACCGCTTCAACACGCTGACCGAGCGCGAGCGCGACATCTGCCGCCGGCTCGCCCGCGGCCTCTCCAACGCCGCGCTGGCGACCGAGCTCGGCCTGTCAGAGGCCACCATCAAGACCCATGTCACCCGCCTGCTGTCCAAGCTGGACGTCCGCAGCCGGGTCCAGGCCGTCGTGCTCGCCTACGAGAGCGGCTTCATCCGGCCCGGCCACACGGGTGACATGGAGCTGTGACTAGACGACCGCGGCCTCGCGCTCCTTGGCGTCGAGCCCTTCGACCAGGTGACCCTCCAGAGACACGTTCGGCAGCGCCTTGTCGAGCCACTTCGGCAGCCACCACGCGCGGTCGCCGAGCAGCGTGACCACCGCGGGCGCGATGACCATCCGCACGATCAGCACGTCGATCAGCACCGCGAGGCCGAGGCCGAGGCCGAACATCTTCGCGATCACGTCGGGCTGGGTGACGAAGGCCAAGAAGACCGAGGCCATGATCAGCCCCGCGAAGAGGATGACCTTGCCGATGCGCGAGAGGCCGTGGATGACGCTCTCCCGCGGCCGGTCGCCCTCGTTGTAGGCCTCGTGGATGCGCGAGAGCAGGAAGACGTTGTAGTCCATGCTCAACCCGAAGAGGATCGCGAACATCATCACCGGGATGAACGAGACGATCGGGATTCCGGACTCGACCCCGAGCAGGCTCGCGCCGACGCCCTTCTGGAACACCGCCGTGATGACGCCGTAGGCCGCGCCCACCGAGAGCAGGTTGAAGACCGCCGAGACGAGCGGGATCCACAGCGAGCGGAAGGCCATGATCAGCAGCAGCACCGACAGGCCGATCACGACCGCGATGAAGACCGGCAGGCGCGAGGCGACCTTGTCCGAGAAGTCCTCGAACCCGGCCGTGTTGCCGCCGACGTAGACCTGCAGCGGCGTGCCCGCGACCGCCTTGGGGATCACGTTCTGGCGCAGATCGGCGAGCAGGTCGCTCGTCGCCTGGTCCTGCGGGGCGGTCTTCGGGATGGCGAAGATCGTCGCCATCTCGCCGTCCTGGCTGATCGCGGCGGGCGCGACCTGCGCCATGCCCGATGCCCCGGCGACGGCCTTCTGCAGCGCGTCGAGCTGGGCCTGGTTGTCCGCGGCGCCCTTGGGAATGTCGACCGCGAGCAGGAACGGGCCGTTGGAGCCGGCACCGAACGCGCCGCTGAGCCGGTCGTAGGCGACGCGCTGGAGCTTGGACGTCGGCTGGTTGCCGTCGTCGGGCTGGCCGAGGCGCAGCGTCGTGACCGGCGCGGCGAAGATCAGCAGGACGAGCACGCCGGCACCGATCGACAGCCACGGGCGGGCGGTGACGATCTCGCCCCAGCGGGCGAAGGCCGGCGACGCCTGCACGTGCTCGGGCTTCTTCGGCGTCAGCCAGCGGCCGAGCGCGCCGATCATGATCGGCAGGATCGTGATCGCGGAGACGACGACGCAGCCCACGGCGATCGCCGCGGCCAGGCCGAGCTTGCCGATGAACGGGATGCCGATCACGAGCAGGCCGGCGATCGCGAGCATCACCACGAGCCCGGCGGCGACCACGGACGCGCCCGAGGTGGCGGCCGACTTGGCCGACGCGTCGCGCCGGCTGTCCCCCGCGGCGACCTGTTCTCGGTAGCGGCCGATGATCAGCAGCGAGTAGTCGATACCCGCGCCGAGGCCGAGCATCGACGCGATCACCGAGGCGAACGCGGGCAGATCCAGCGGCGCGGCGAGGGCGACCAGCAGCGTCTGCCCGATCGCCACGCCGATCAGCGCGCCCACGAGCGTCGCCACCATCGCCACCCACGAGCGGAACAGGAACGCGAGCAGGAAGATCGCGATGAAGATGCCGATCAGCTCACCCACCGGCGCGTCCTGCTCAGAGCCGACGTCGATCAGCATGCCGCGCGCGGAGAACTGCACGCCGCCCTTCTCCGCCAACTCGCCCGCGGCGATCAGCGCCTCGCCGTCGGGCTTCTTGATCGCGCTGGGATCGGTGCTGTAGCGCACGTCGACCGACGCCAGGCGGCCGTCGGGCGAGACGTTTCCGCCCTTGGCGAACGGGTCGCCGACGTCGACGACGCCCTTCAGGGTCTTGACCTTGGCCAGCGCGGTCTGGATCGCCGCCTTGGGCTCAGGGTCGGTGATCTTGCCCTCGGTGACGTTGAAGACGAGGGTCGAGTCGGCGCCGGCGAACGCCGGGCTGTGCGCCTTGAAGAGGTCGATCGCCTTCTGCGTCTCGGTTCCGGGCGCCGAGAAGTCATCGGCGGCCTTTCCGCCGGTGCCGGCGGCGATACCGAGTAGAACGATCACCAAGAAGGCGCCGAGGGCGCTCATCTTCCAGCGGTGCGTCAGGGTGCGCGCAAGGCGCGCGAGGAGCTCAGACATCGATTCTCCAGGGGGAGCGGGAGACTGGGGAGGCCGCAGAGAGTACTCATGTGGATGCGGGCTCGGGTGTCCGGCGCGGGACCAGCCACAAAACCGGAGCAGCGACGATCGCCGTCGCACCGATCGCCAGCGCGGCGACGCCGAGCGCGTCCAGTGCGTAGCCGCCGAGCAGTGCCAGCGATGCGCCGAGCGTCGCGGAGAGCAGGTCGTTGAACCCCATCAGGCGCCCGCGCTCGGACGCGCGGGTGAGGTCGGCGAGCTGCGCGGTGGCCGCCACGAAGCTCAGGTTCCACCCGACGCCGAGGCCGAACAGCAGCACGGCCGAGGCGAAGACGCTGTCGAAGAACGTCAGCCCGATCGTCGAGAGCGCCATCACGCACAGGCCGCCGCCGAGCGCGGGCCCGCGGCCGATCTTGTCGATCAGCGCACCCACGAACAACACCAGCGCGTACATGCCGAGCACGTGCGCACCGATGATCGGGAAGACGCTCGATTGCGCGTGATGGTGGTGCTCGACGACGACGTAGCCGGTCAGGTTCATCACCGAGACCATCACGCCGAAGCTGGCGAGCGCGGCGACCATCGCGGGCTTGACGCCCGGCCGGCGCAGGATCTCCTTCAGCGGCGCGGCGGGCGGGACCGGGCCGTCGTCGACCGCCAGCAGCTCGGCGATCTCCTTCGGGTCCGGCCGGACGAAGAACAGCAGCGCAAGCGGAACGAGGCTGATCCCGGCGGCGACCAGCCACGGCACGGTCAGCGTCGCCGCGTCGACCTCGCGGCCGGAGAACAGCGGGCCGAACACCGCGGGCCCGAGGATCGCGCCGAAGACGCTGCCGAAGAGCACGTACGAGATCCCGCGGGCGCGCCGGGCGGGCGGGTACATGTCCCCCGCCGCGGTGCGGATCAGCAGCGCGATGCCGTTCGCCGCGCCGGTCAGCGCGAAGCCGAAGATCACCGTGGGCGTGGAGTCGATGTTGGTGGCCAGCGCGGTCAGCGAGCAGCCGATGGCGGCGAGCACGTAGCCGCCCGCGATGACCGGCCTGCGGCCCACACGGTCCATCAACCGCCCCGCCGGCACGGCCGCGAGCCCGGAGGAGATCAGGAAGATCGCGGGCCCGAGCCCGAGCAACCCCTCGACCCCGGTCACGAGCACGAACGTGAGCGAGGAGACCGCGGCGACGAGCTGCAGCACCGACGAGTACACGGCCATCATCGCCGCGAGCAGCACCGTGTTGCGGCGGACGGGAATCTCGGGCGTCATGTGCCTCGTGCGCGGCGGACCACAGTCACGCGATGGTGGCGGCGTAGCCCACCGGGTCGGTCGGCCCTTCGGTGGCGATCAGCAGGACGCGGTCGAGCGAGACGACGTCGCGCAACGCGGCGCACGCGGGGTCGGCGCGCAGTGCGTGCAGTGCTGCGAGCGGCGCCGCGCCCGAGTCGCCGATCGCGAGCCCACCCGCCGCCAGCTCGCGCATCGCCGCGCCCGTCTCCGCGTCCGAGACGGTGACCGTGCCGCGGATGCCGGCGTGCAGCGTGTCCCACGCCGCGACGGAGACGACGGCGCAGTCGAGACCCGCCATCGCGGTTCCGGGCGTGTCGATGACGGTCGGCTCGCCCGCGATCAGCGCGGCGGTCAGGCAGGCCGCCACATCCGGCTCGACGCCGATCACCGGCGTCCCGGCGGCCGCTCCCCAGCGCGCCGCCGCGGCACCCAGCGAGCCGACGCCGATCGGCACGAGCACCGCGTCGAAGCCGAGGTCGATCTCGCTGAACAGCGTCGCGTAGCCGTCGATCACCCACGACGCCGACGGCGACGACCCCACGTCGGCGAGCTCGACCGCGTCCGGGCCTTCCGCGTAGCGCTGCGCGAGCAGCACCGCGTCCTCGTAGGTCCCGTCGACGACGACCACGTCGGCGCCTTCGGCCTCGATCGCCGACCGCCGCGCCGGCACCGAGCGCGCCGGCAGGTAGATCCGGCAGGACAGTCCACGCACAGCGGCGACGTGCGCGACCGCGCGGCCGTGGTTGCCCGCGCTGGCCGCGACCAGCGTCTTGACCTGCGGATCGAGGCGCAACGCCCGCTCGACCGCCCACGACACGCCGAGCACCTTGAACGCCGGCAGCCCCAGCCGATCGGACTCGTCCTTGAGCCACACGCCGCCGCCGAGGTCGCGCAGCGGCGACGGCGCATAGCCCGCCAACGCCCGATGGAACGCGAGCGCGTCACCCGACGGCGCCGCGACCGCCTCCGGCGCAAAGGCGGGATTGACGAACGCCCTCATGCGCACAGCTTCGCGGCCACGTCAACCAGCACCCGCGTGACGGCCTCGGTGTCCGCCAGCGACACCCACTCCTCGACGGCGTGCGCGCCCTCCCCGCCCGGGCCGTAGAGCAGCGTCGGGATGCCGGCGGCGGCGATGAACGCCGCGTCGGTCCAGTACGGCGCGCCCACCAACGGCGCCCCACCCGAAGCCGCGCGCACGAGCGACACGATCTCGGCGTCCGGCGAGACGGCGAACGGCTCGCGCACCAGCAGCGTCCGCGACGAACCGTCCACACCCGCGAGCAACCCCGCGATCTCGGCGTCCAACGACGTCTCGCCCGGCAACGTCCGCCGCTCCAGAGACAGCACGCAGCGCGCCGGGTAGGTCGAGAGCTCGTCACCGCCGGAGATCAGCGACGCGTGCACGGACCCACGCCCGAGCAGCGGGTGCGTCGCCGTCCCGAGCGCCGCGTCCAGCTCTCCCAATCGCGTCAGCACCGGCGCGGCGGCCACGATCGCGTCCACGCCAAGGTCCGGCCGCGAGCCGTGCGCCGCCCGCCCGTGCACGGTCAGCTCCGACCACACGAAGCCCTTGTGGGCGACCACGATCTCCCCGTGCGTGGGCTCGGTGACGATCGCCGCGTCCGCGCGCACCGACGCCAGCACCTCCTGCACCCCGAGGCTGGCGTGCTCCTCGTCGGCGACCGCCGCGACGATCACGTCACCGCGCAGACGATGGCCGAGCGCCTCACGGCAAGCGAGCAGACATGCGGCCAAGCCGGCCTTCATGTCGTACGCCCCACGGCCGAACAGGCGATCGCCGTCCACCCGCGGGACGAACGGGTCGGTCATCCCCTCCACACCGACCGTGTCCAGATGCCCGCACAGCAACAGCGACCGCCCGCCACCGCTGCCCGGAGCCCGCACCACCACGCTCGGCCGCGCTCCCTCGAAGCGCTGCACCTCCAGCCCCGCCGCCGTCGCCCATGAGGCCACGAACGCGGCGATCTCGCCCTCCCCCGCGCCGCCCTCGACGAGCGACGGGTTGACGGAATCGATCGCGACGAGTGCACCAACCAGTTCCATCGCGTCCATTGCGCTGCGCATGCTGGCATCATGCAGCGAGATGAGCGCCGAGCCGGATCCGGGAGCGTTCCGTCCGCCCCGCTTCGACGTCCAGATCGAGGACGAGCCGAACGGGATCACCCTGCACGTGAGCGGGGAACTGGACCTCGTGTCCGAGCCGCAGCTCAATCAGGCGCTCGAGCAGGCGAGCCCCCGGCCGACGACGATCGATCTTTCCGAGCTGGCCTTCATGGACTCGACCGGGCTGCGATCGCTGCTCGGTGCCGCGCGCACGTACCCCGGGCTCAAGCTCCGAGGCCCGCTCCAACCCCCGGTGCAGCGGCTGCTCGAACTCACGCAGACGCTGGCGATCCTGCCGTTCAACGACGCCTAATCGGCGTCGATGTCCTCCAGCATCGAGGCGAGCCGGTCGGCGACGACCAGGTTCACGCCCGCCTGACGGAACTCGGCGACGGTCGCCGGGTCCACCCCGTCGTCGGTGATCACGAGGTCGAGCGACTGCGCGGAGCGCACCGTCAACAGCGACGAGCGCTTGAACTTCGTCGAGTCCAGCAACCCGACCTTGGTCTTCGCCGCACCCGCCGCCGCGTTCAAGGTGTCCGCCAGCGCCGAGCGCGACGTCGTCAGGCCGTGCTCCAACGTGATACCCGCGGCCGAGATGAACGCGATCGAGATGTTCAGCTCGACCAGGAAGTCGACCGTCCAGCGCCCGGTCAGCACCCGCATGTGCTGATTGAGCTCACCGGGCGGCACGATCACGTGGATCGTGTCGGCGGTCAGCCCCAGCGCGATCGCCGGCGAGTTGGTCACCAGCGTCAGCTCGGTGGGCGGACGCAGCTCCAGTGCCCGCGCCAGCGCGAGTCCCGTCGAGGAGGCGTCGACGAAGATCGTCGACCCGTCCTCGACCAGCTCCCGCGCGCGGACCGCGATCGAATCCTTCTCGGTCGCGGCCTCGCGCACCCGCGCGTTCCAGGCCGTCTCGATCCGCGGCCGGGTGTCCGGCAACGAACGAGCACCGCCGCGCACGCGCTCCAGGAGCCCCTCGCCAGAGAGGAGCTCCAGGTCGCGGTGCACGGTCACCGGCGAGACGGCGTGCTCGGACGCGAGCTCCGCGAGCGAGGCGCCGCCGTCACGCTGGACACGCTCGAGGATCCGCGCCCGCCTGAGGACCGGCGGTAGCGGGGCGTCGATCATGCTCGTGCGATTGCCGACTCCGTGTCGGCGTCGAACAGGTGGACGCGGTCAAGGTCGACCGACGCACGTACTTCCTCGCCGATCTTGAACGACGCGGTCGGAGCCGCCTTGATGATCACGCGCTGGTCGCCGATCTCGACGTCGACCAGCGTCCGGTCGCCCAACGGCTCGACCGCGTAGACCTTCCCGGCCAGCGACGCGGACTCCTCGCGGACGTCCAGCGAGAGATCCTCCGAGCGCACACCGAACAGCGCCGGCCGCTCGCCTTGGATTCCGAAGCCCGGGTTCGGCAGCGTCCAGCCATCGCCCTCGAGGCGACCGTTGGCCGTGCACTTGAGCAGGTTCATGCGCGGCGAGCCGACGAACGTCGCCACCCAGCGGTTGGCCGGATGGTCGTAGATCTCCGTCGCCGAGCCGACCTGCTGGACCGTCCCCTCCCGTAGCACGGCGACCTGGTCGGCCATCGACATGGCCTCCACCTGGTCGTTCGTTACGTAAAGGAAGGTCCTTCCGAGCGAGCGGTGGATGCGGGTGAGCTCGGTGCGCATCTCGACTCGCAGCTTCAGGTCGAGGTTGGTCAACGGCTCGTCCATCAGGAACGCCCGCGGGTCGCGCACCAGCGCACGGCCCAGCGCGACGCGCTGCATCTGACCGCCCGACATCTGCGTCGGGTAGCGGTTGAGCAGCTCCTCGATGTGCAGCAGCTCCGAGACCCGCTTGAGCTGCGCGTCGATCTCGGACTTGGGCAGCTTGCGCGCCCGCAGCGGCGACGCGATGTTCTCGGCCGCCGTCTGCTTCGGATACAGCGCGTAGGACTGGAACACCATCGCCAGATCGCGCTCGGCCGGGGTGGCCTTGGTCGCGTCGATCCCGGTCAGGTGCACGGTGCCCGTGTCAGGCGTCTCGAGCCCGGCGATGACCCGCAGCGTGGTCGTCTTCCCGGCACCGGACGGGCCGAGGAGCACGAAGAACGCGCCCTCCGGGATGTCCAGTTCAAGCGCCTTGAGGGCCTCGACGTCGCCGAACGACTTCGAGATCCCGGTCGCGACGATCGCGGAGGTCATCGGCTTACCACCTGCTCGGTCTGGGGGTCATACGCCGGCGGTGCCGCGCCGATGTGACGCACCGACACCGCCTGCTCCTCGGCGAAACGGGCGGTCGGCGGCATGCGCACGTTGAGCAGCCCCGCCTCCGTGTCGACCACGAAGATCGTCTCGTCGCCGAGCATCTCGCGGGACACGACACGCCCGCGGGCGCCGTCGCCGTCCGCCGCCACGGTGAGCCGCTCGGGCCGCACGCCCGCGATCACCTTCTGGCCACGCTTGAGCCCTTCCGGCGCGAGCAACTGCATCCCGCCCGCGGCCGTCAGGTGTCCGTTGGTCACCTCGGCCTCGATCAGGTTCATCGGCGGCGAGCCGATGAAGCGCGCGGCGAACAGGGACGCCGGCCGCTCGTAGACCTCCATCGGGGCGCCGAGTTGCTCGAGCTTGCCCTTGTTGAGGATCGCGATCCGGTGACCCAGTGCCATCGCCTCGGTCTGATCGTGCGTGACGTAGATCATCGTGGTGTTCAGGCGCTGCTGGACGTGCTTGACCTCCGCGCGCATGTCGGCGCGCAGCTCGGCGTCGAGGTTGGTCAGCGGCTCGTCCATCAGGAACGCCTTGGGGTGGCGCACCATCGCGCGGCCCAGGGCGACGCGCTGCTGCTCGCCGCCGGAGAGCTTGCTCGGCTTGCGCGTCAGGTACGGCTCGAGCTGCAGCATCTTCGCCGCCTCGAGGACCCGCTCGTTGATCTCGGCCTCCGGCGCCTTCGCCGCACGCAGCGGGAACGCCATGTTGTCGCGCACGCTCAGGTGCGGATACAGCGCGTAGAACTGGAACACCATCGCGATGTCGCGCTGCGACGGGCGCAGGCCGGAGACGACCTCGTCGCCGATCGTCACCGTGCCGGAGGTCTCTTCCTCCAGGCCGGCGATGATCCGCAGCGTCGTCGTCTTGCCGCAGCCCGACGGGCCGAGCATCACGAACAGCTCGCCGTCGCGGATCTCGAGGTCGAGATGCTCGACGGCGACGGTCCCGTCGGGGAACGTCTTGTTGAGGCTCTTGACGTTGACTTGAGCCATTAGCGGCGCACCGCCCCGAGCGTGACGCCGGCGACGAGGTGCTTGCGCACCAGGAAGGCGAAGAGCAGCACCGGGATGGCGAACACCATCGCCGAGGCGGCCACCAGCCCCCAGTCGATCGTCGTGCCGCCGATCAGGCCCGCGATCGCGGACGGCGCCGTGCGCGTGTCCGGATCGGTGATCAGGAAGATCGAGAACACGAACTCGTTCCAGCTGAAGATCAGCGCGAACACGGCCGTGGCGGCGATGCCCGGGATCAGCAGCGGCATCGTCACGCGCCAGAAGGCCTCAAAGCGCGAGAAGCCGTCGAGCATCGCGGCCTCCTCGTACTCGGCCGGCACGTCGTCGATGAAGCCCTTCATCATCCAGATCGTGAACGGCAGGTTGAAGGCCGCGTACACGAGGATCAGGCCCTGCAGCGTGTCCAGCAGGTTGAGGTCGCGGAACATCAGGAAGATCGGGATGACCACGACGACCGGCGGCATGAAGCGCGTCGACAGGATGAAGAACAGCTGGTCCTTCTTGCCCGGGATCTTGAAGCGCGAGTAGGCCCACGCGGCGGGGACGCCGAGCACGGTCGCGACGATCGTGGACGCGCTGGCGACGATCACCGAGTTCTTGAAGCCCTTGAAGACCGGCGAGTCCGAGCTGAAGACGTCCTTGAGGTGGTCCAGCGTCGGCGTCCAGCCGGTGATCACCTTCGCCGGGGTGGCGTAGATGTCCTTGGTCTCCTTCAGCGCCGTCTCGAGCATCCAGAGGACGGGGAAGAGCATCACGACGGCAAAGAGCGCGAGCAGCACGATCTCGATGCCGGAGCCGAGTTTGCGTTGGCGGCGGGCCGGCGGCGGGCCGGCGGTCTCGCCCGCGATCCCGGCGTCGGCGACGCCGGCGGGCTGGATGTGCGCGGCCATCGCTAGCGCTCCTGGAGATTGTTGAGGTAACGCAGGTAGAACTGCGCGGCAAGGGTGACCACGATCACCATCAAGAGCCCGTACGCGGAAGCGCGGCCGGTGTCGAAGCCGAAGAAGGCGACCTTGTAGACGTTGTAGGACAGCGTCTCGGTCGTACCGCCGGGGCCGCCGCCGGTGAGGATGTAGACCAGGTCGAAGAGCCGGAAGGCCTCGATCGCGCGGAACATCACCGCGATCAGCAGCAGCGGCCAGACGAGCGGGAACGTGATCCGCCGGAACTTGAACCACTCCGAGGCGCGGTCGATCTCCGCCGCCTCATACAAGTATTTGGGCACCGCCGTCAGCCCCGCGAGCGCGATCAGCATGACGAACGGCGTCCACTGCCACGTGTCGACGATGACCAGCGAGAACAGCGCCAATCGCTGTTTCGTCAGCCATTCGACCGTGCCGAGCCCGAGGCTGTTCAGGAACGAGTTCACGACGCCGAACTGCACGTCGAGCATGAACTTCCAGAACAGGCCCACGACGATCGGCGACAGCATCATCGGGATCAGGAAGAGCGTGGTGAGCGCGCCGCGGCCCTTGACGCGTCGCGAGATCAGGAACGCGATCGCGAAGCCGAGGATCGTCTGGAGGCCGACCGCACCGATGACGAAGATCAGCGTCGTGATCGCGCGCTTGTGGACCACTGGGTCCGTGAGCACGTCGGTGTAGTTGTCGAACCCGATGAAGCTGGCGGGTACGTCGCGCGTCACCGAGTAGTCGGTGAACGACAGCCACACCAACCTGATCAGTGGCCAAATCGAGAGGAACAGCAGCAGCGCGAGCGCGGGCGCGATGAACAGCCCGGAGAGCCAGCGGTCAGTGAGGAAGCTGAAGCGCTTCGCCGCGGGCGGAGCTTCGAGCTTCTCGACGCGAGGCGGCGCTTTGGGTGGGGTTTGGAGCGTGTCGGCCATGAGGTGGTTGTGTGGCGAGAGAGGGTCAGGAGGCCGGGCGGGCGGGGGTCTGTCCGCCCGCCCGGCCGTCCTAGATCGCTAGTTAGTGGCCCCCGTCGAGGATGGCCTGCTCTTCGGAAGCGAGCTTGTCCAGTGCCGCATCGGGCTTCTGGGTACCGGAGATGGCCGCGTTGACCTGCGTCGAGTGGACGTTCAGGAGCTTCGCGTACTCGGGCAGGTTCCAGAAGTCCTTCAGACGCGGGACGGACTCCGTGAACACGTGGTTGTACGGCAGCACGTCGGTGAACGCCGGCGAGTTGAGCACGTCGTTACGCGCCGGGACGCCGCCGAGCTCGGCCCACTTGGTCTGGGCCTCCTTGGTCTCGAACCACTTGATGAAGTTCAGCGCCTCAGCCTGGTGATCGGCCGGGATGTACTTCGACACGTGGAGACCCATGCCGCCGAGCGGCACCTTGTCCGTGACCTGCTTGGGCAGGGCCGCGAAGTCGAGCTTCTTGAGGATCTCTTCCTTGGTCTTGCCGAGCTTGGAGCTGGCCGGGTCAAGGAGACCGCCGCTGGCGGCCATCCACTGGAAGCCGACGCAGACCTTGCCCTGCGAGATCGCGGCGTTGACCTCGTCGATGAACCAGTTGCTCGAGCCCTTGGGCGTGAGCGGGACCATCTGATTGACGAGGACGTCCATCGCCTTCTTGCCGGCGGCGTCGTTGATGACGCCGTCGATCTTGCGGTCCTTGGCGTCCCACAGCTGGCCGCCGTAGAGGGCGTTCATGACGTTGTAGGTCACGGCCGCGGCGTCGCTGGTGCCCGCCTGATGGAACGCGAGGCCGCTCATGCCCGGGTTGTCGTCCTGGCACTTCTTGGCGGCGGCGATCATGTCCTCCCACGTGGCGGGAGGCGTGTCGCCCATGAGGTCCTTGCGCCAGACCATCTGCCACGTGTCGCCCAGGAGCGGCAGGCCGTAGGTCTTGGCGTCGGGGTTGGCCTCACCCGTCTGGTTCTGCGGGTACTGGCCGTACGCCGCGAGGAAGTACGGGTCGTACTGCGACGTGTCGATGTTCTTCTTGACGAAGTCCGAGATGTCGAGGATCGACCCGTTCTCGACGGCCTCGCCGATGTTCTGCGAGTCAAGGATCGGCAAGTCGAAGTTCGTCTTGCGTGCGGCGAACTGCGTGAAGATCGCGTCATGCCACTGCGCGTTCGGCACGACGTTGACCTTGACGGTCACGTTCGGGCGCGTCTTCGTGTACTCCTTGCCCAGTTCCTCGAGGGCCTTGGCCGGCGGCCAATCGAACCACAGGAACGTGAGCGTCATGGGCTTATCTGAAAGCTTGCTCGTGGCGTCGACGGCCGCCTTCGTGGCTCCGCCTCCCCCACTGCTGTCACTACCACCGCAGGCGGCAACCGTAAATGCCGCCGCGGCTGCGACGAGCGCTGCCGAGACCTGAAGTCTCCCCTTCATTGCTCCTCCTCCAAGAGGGTTGGTCCTACTCCGATAACCGGCGGCACTGCAAACCTTGCACGAGGCTTGCAAAAACCTACGCCCTCTTTGCATTCTTTGTCAACACCTTTGGCAATTTCTTGCATTGCCTATCACCGCCGCGCTACTGTCCGGCCATGGTCATCGCCACCGAGCGACGTCGCTTTCCCGTGCTCGATCCCGCCGACGGTTCGGTCATCGACTCCCTGGAGTCGGCCGGTCCGGACGACGCGATCGCGGCCGTCGACGCTGCCGCGGAGGCCGCTGAGGACTGGGCCTCACGCGCACCGCGCGAGCGCGCGGAGATTCTCCGTCGCGCCTTCGAGCTGATGACCGAGCGCAACGAGGACATCGCGCGGCTGATCGTCCGCGAGATGGGCAAGCCGCTGGCCGAGGCCCGCGGCGAGGCGTCCTACGCCGCCGAGTTCCTGCGCTGGTTCTCCGAGGAGGCCGTGCGCGCCAACGGCGACTTCGCGGTCGCGCCCGCGGGCACCAACCGCATGCTCGTCACGCACGCGCCGATCGGCATCGCGCTGCTCATCACGCCCTGGAACTTCCCGGCCGCGATGGCCACGCGCAAGATCGGCCCGGCGCTCGCCGCCGGCTGCACGGTCGTCCTCAAGCCGGCCGAGGAGACGCCGCTGACGGCGCTCGCGATCGCCGGCCTGCTCACCGAGGCGGGCGTGCCCGAGGGCGTCGTGAACGTGGTCTGCACGGACGATCCGGCGCCCGTCGCCGAGGCCGTGCTCAGTGACCCGCGCGTGCGGAAGCTCTCGTTCACGGGCTCGACCGGTGTCGGCCGCCGGCTGCTGGAGCTGTGCGCGCCGCAGGTCATCAGCGCGTCGATGGAGCTCGGCGGGAACTCACCGTTCCTGGTCCTCCAGGACGCCGACATCGATGTCGCGGTCGCCGGGGCCATGGCCGCCAAGATGCGCAACGGCGGCGAGGCGTGCACCGCGGCCAACCGGTTCCTCGTGCACGACTCGGTCGCCGAGAGCTTCACGTCCCGGCTGACCGCCGCGATGTCCGCCGTCCGCGTGGGCAACGGCTTCGACAGGACCGCGCAACTCGGGCCGCTGATCAACGCGGCCGCGCGCGACAAGGTCGAGCGGCTCGTCGCCGACGCGATCGAGCGCGGCGCGCGCGTGCGCACCGGCGCGCAGCGCATCCCCGGGCCCGGGTACTTCTACGCGCCGACGGTCCTGGACCGCGTGCAGCCGGGCAGCCAGATCCTCTCCGAGGAGGTCTTCGGCCCGGTCGCGCCGATCATGACCTTCAGCGACGAGGACGAGGCGATCGCGCTCGCCAACGAGACCGAGTACGGCCTCGTGGCGTTCGTGTTCAGCCGCGACCTGCGGCGGGCGATGGCGATCGGCGAGGAGATCGAGACCGGCATGGTCGGCCTCAACCGCGGCGTCGTCTCCGACCCCGCGGCGCCGTTCGGCGGTACCAAGCAGAGCGGCATCGGGCGCGAGGGCGGCCATCACGGCCTGCTCGAGTTCCTCGAGCCCAAGTACTTCGCCTTCGATTAGCCGAAGCTTTCAGGTTCTTACAGAGACAACAGGAGGGAGGTTCCGTGTCGCAACAGAAAGTGCTGGTGCTGGTCGGCGATGCCGCCGAAGAGCTCGACGTGATGTACCCGGTCTATCGCATTCGCGAGGCGGGATACATCGCTGACGTGGCGGCGCTGACGCGCCGCGAGGTCCAGTTGGTGATCCACGACTTCGACCCCAACTCGGACGCCTACACCGAGAAGAACGGTCGCAAGCTGCCGGTCGACATCACGTTCGCCGAAGTCGACCCGACGGAGTACGTCGCGCTCGTCATTCCCGGCGGCCGCGCCCCCGAGTACATCCGCCTCGACGCCGACGTGCGCCGGATCACGGAGTACTTCTTCGAGAAGGACCTCCCGGTCGGCACGATCTGCCACGGGCCGCAGGTTCCCGCCGTCTACGGCCTGCTGCGCGGGCGCAAGACCGCGGCCTTCCCGCCGCTGTGGGGCGACATGGAGAACGCCGGCGCGATCCTCGTCGACGCGCCCGACGTCGTCGACGGGAACATGGTCTCGTGCCGTGGCTGGCCGGACATGCCCGAGTGGTCGCGCGCGTTCATGAACGTGCTCGAGAGCGCCACCGTCCCGGCCTGAGCGTCCTCCGATGCTTGCCGAAGGCTCCGGGCCGCCCGTGCTGCTGCTGCACGGCTCCGGCCCGGGGACGACGGCCGCGGCGTGGGCGCCGCTGATCGCCGCCCTGGCTCCGCACCACCGGGTGATCGCGCCTGATCTGCTCGGCTTCGGGTCCAGTCCGAAGCCCGAGCCGGGACGGTCGCTGCGGTCAGCGTGGACCGAGCAGGTGCTGGAGCTGGTGGACTCGCTCTCGATCGAGTCGTTCGCGGTCGTCGGCAACTCCGCCGGCGGGGCGATCGCGCTCTCGCTCGCGTGCGCGCGCCCGGGAACCGTGACCAGGGTGGTCGCCGTGGGCTCGATGGGCGTTGCGATGCCGCTGCCCGCGGGCCTCGACGCGCTGTGGAACGCGGAGTCCGCGCAGGCCGTCGCGAACCTGATCACGTTCTTGGCGCCGTCGGACGCGTCCGTGGTCGCCCGCGAGGCGGCGATGCGCGCTCAGCCCTGGTACTCCGAGCTCTTCCCGGCGCCGCGCCAGCGCTGGGTCGACGACCTCGCACTCACACGGGAGGAGCTCGCGGGCATCGCGGCGCCCGTGCTGCTGGTGCACGGCGCACAGGACCGCATCGTGCCCATGCGCGACAGCTTCCTCAGCCTGATCGAGGCACTGCCCGACGTACGCGGCCACGTGTTCGGCCGCTGCGGCCACGCCTCGCCGCTGGAACACACCGACGAATTCAACCGACTGCTGACGACTTTCCTGGAGACCGACCGATGACCGACTTCGCCATCCTACGCGCGCCTTCCGAGGTGCTGTTCGGGGCCGGGATGGCCGCGGCCGCCGGCCGTGTAGCCGCGAGCCACGGGCATCGCGTCCTCGTCATCACCGACCCGGTCATCGCCTCGACGCCCGGCTTCGCCACCGTCACCGACTCGCTCTCCGCGCTCGAGGTCACGATCTTCAGCGACGCGGTGGTCGACGTCCCGCGCTCCGCCGTCGACGCCGCGGTCGCGCTCGGCGAATCGGTCAAGCCCGACGTGATCGTCGCCGTCGGCGGCGGCAGCGTGATCGACCTGGCGAAGGTCACGGCGCTCCTGCTCGCCCACGGCGGGCCGCTGGAGAACTACTACGCCGTGCAGTCCGTGCCGGGCCCGGTCGTCCCGCTGATCGCGCTGCCGACGACCGCCGGCACCGGCTCGGAGGCGACCCCGGTCTCGGTCATCACCGACCCGGCGACCGAGATGAAGATCGGCGTCGCCAGCCCGCATCTGATCCCCCGCCACGCGATCTGCGACCCGCTGCTGACGATCGGCGCGCCGCCGATCGTGACCGCGCACTCCGGCATCGACGCGCTGTCGCATGCCGTCGAGGCGTACATGGCCGCGCGCGAGGAGCCGACGGTCGATCTCGTCCTCGGCCGCCCGCAGGTCGGCAAGAACCTGCTGTCGGACACGCTCGCGCTGACCGCCGCCGGCCACATCGCCCGCAACCTGGCCCGCGCGGTCGAGGACGGCTCCGACCTCGAGGCGCGCACTGGGATGCTCTACGGCTCGCTGCTGGCCGGCATCGCGTTCGGCAACTCCGGCGTGAGCGCCGCGCACGCGCTGCAGTTCGCCGTCGGCGCCGCGACGCACACCTCGCACGGCCTCGGCACCGGTCTGCTCCTCCCCTACGTGATGGAGTTCAACCGCCCGGCCCGCACCGCCGAGATCGCCGAGCTCTCGGCGCTGATGGGCGGCGACGCGATCGAGCAGGTCCACGCGCTGGGCCTGCAGATCGGGCTTCCGGCCTCGCTCGCGGAGATCGGCGTCGACCAGGGCGACCTGCGCCCGATGGCCGAGGCCAGCGTCGGCATCAAGCGGCTGATCGACAACAACCCGCGGCCGCTCGACGTCGACGCGCTGGAGGCGATCCTGGACGCCGCGTGGCACGGCGACCCGGAGCGCCTGCGCGCGGTCGGGCTCGCGACGGCCTGACCTGACCGACGACAACCGCGAGGGTCGACTTTCTCGAGCTGTACTCGAGAAACTCGACCCTCGTCGTTTTGAAGGCGCGGTGCGGGGCAGCGCCCCGCACCGCGTCAGCCCTTCGGGTGGGTGAGGTCGCGCACCGCGCGCTCGAGGTGCGCGGTCATCCGCGACTCGGCGGCGGCGACGTCACCCGACTCGAGCACCTCGAGCACCTCGCGGTGCTCGATGCCGATCTCGGCCGGAGACGCCCAGCTCGGGCGCAACTGGGCGACGCAGAGGCGGATCTCGCCACTCAGCGAGCCGTAGAGCTTCTCGAGGCGCGGCGAGCCTACGGCGACGACCAGCGCTTGGTGAAACGCGCCGTCGCCGGCCACGACTTCGCTCCAGCCGGCGTCGTTGGGGAGGGCTTCAAGGCGCGAGATCGCCTCGCGTGCCGGCGCGAGAGGAGCGCTGCGCTCGAGCACTGCGCGCACCACGAGGCACTCCAGAGGGATGCGCACCGAAAACAGATCGAGGATTTCGTCACGGGTCAGAACCGGGATGTGGGCGCTGCGGTTGGGCTCGCGCACGAGGAGGCCTTCGTGGCAGAGCGTCTGGATGGCCGCGCGGACGGTCGGGCGGGCGACGCCGAACTCCGCCGCCAGCTCGAGCTCCGGGAGGCGCACGCCGGCCTCGATCTTGCCGTCGAGGATGCGCGCGCGCAGCGAGACGACAACCGCCTCGGTGGTGGAGATGGGTCGAACGGCGAGCCCACTCATCAGGCCGCCATTATCGTGTGCCGCGGCGTGCGGACAGCCGCTAGCGCTCGCGGGGCCAGAGCCAACCCCAGCTCGTCGGGAGCCACCGCGCGCATGCCGCGCCGGCGGGCCTCCGCTCGGCGCCAGTCGGCCGCGCTCACGTAGAGGATCGACTCCAGCGGCACCGCGATCTCGCGGGGGTCGGAGACGACCGCCTCGAACGCGCCGCCGAACAGATACAGGGCGCCGGGGTTCTCGGCCCGGGAAACGGCGACCAACCGTTTCCCGGACCGGACCGCGTGCGCGACGATTTCGCGCGCGCCTCGGAGGGGGCGCGCCAGTGCGACCACGCGGGCCAGCGATTCCTCGCCGCTCTCTTCCCCGCGATATCCACGTTCCCGGGCCAGGCGTTCGAACCCCCGTGCCAGCCCGTGACCGTCGGCCAGCGTTTCCACACGCCGGCGTAGGGCGGCGCCACGGTCGAGCGGGCTCTCGCCGTTGCAGCGAGCCAACTCGTACGCCACCGCCTCGATCGCGCCTGACCAATCGAGCAGGGTGCCGCGGCAGGCGAACGCGACGACCTCGATCTCCTCCTCCATGGCGCGCAACCTACATTGTCTGACAGTCACACACAAGGGTTGTCAGACAGTCTTACATTGGGGTAGGCTCATGCGACGGTCACGGACGGCCTCCGCCGGTCGCTCGTGATCCTGGGCAAGCGGTCTCGGAGCGCCGGTCTGCAGACCGGCGCTCCGCCGTTTTAAACCGGCGGGCGCGGGCGCTTCTGCCATCGTGATGGCCATGGCCTCCTCGGAACCGCGCAGCGTCAAGATCTCCGATAACGAGCGGACCGGGTGGTCCTCAGACCGGCCGGGTCGCCCCGGCGAGGCCGAACGGCCGCCACGCAAGCTCGACGTGAGCGTGCGCGGGCGCGTGCTCGCCCCCTCCTTCCGGATGCGCTACTCGCCCGGGAGCCTCGTGGTCATCGCGTGCGCGGACGCGCAACTGCGCGCGCGGTTCGTTGCGCGCGTGATCGATGAGCAGAGCGCGGTGCTGTCGCTCGACAAGGTCCGCGCACTGCTGGCCGGCAAGGTCGCCGAGGCCGACCTGGACGCCAAGGCCAACGCGCTGCTCGACGCCGCCGCGTCCAAGCGCTTCGCCGCCGGGCAGACGGTCGTGGTCCCGGTTCAGACGCTGTCGCCCGAGGAGCGCGAGCGCTTCGTGCGCCTCGCCGCCGCGCACCGGCGGGCGCGGCACCTCGTGCTCGTCGAGGCGAGCAAGGACAAGGTCTCAGACGCCGACCGGGAACCGCTCGGCGACCTGCGCACCGCGCTCAACGCGGGCGAGCTCGGCCAGGAGGGCTTCATGACCTCGCTGCGCCTCGGCGGCAACACGATCGAGGAGCTCAAGAAGATCATCTTCGCCCCGCCCCCGGCGGACGACTAGCCCCCGTTTAGCCATCTGCACGGGAAATGAGAGGCATCTGATCCTCATCTGCACCTAAGGTTCCGTTAAGGCTGCCGTCACTGGACGACGTGGAGCCGCAAGCAACGGAGGGTCAGGGTTATGAGGATTGGGTCGAGAGGGCTCGCGGCCGGTGCACTGGCACTGGCGGCGCTGGCTCTGGGGGGCGGCAGCGTCGCACAGGCGCAGAGCGGTCCGGTGCTGGAGAACGGCAAGACGAAGGCCGTTTACAACTACAAGACGGCGATCCGCGAGCGCGTGTTCATCCCGCAGCCGGGGATCGACCAGGACCGCAACGGTCAGATGGACTGGGTCACCGCGGACATCATCCGCCCGGCCGAGGGAACCGCCGCGAACAAGATCCCGGCGATCATCGATCCTTCGCCGTACTACACGACGGTCTGCCGCGGCAACGAGACGCAGTGCATGGCCGACTGGGACAACGACGGCCTCAACGATCGCTGGCCGCTGTTCCTGGACAACTACTTCATCCCGCGCGGCTACGCGTACGTCCTCGGCCAGATGAACGGCACGGGCTACACGACCAACGGCTGCCCGATGCACGGCGGCCCCGGCGACATCGCCGGCGAGAAGTCGATCGTCGACTGGCTCAACGGCCGCGTGAAGGCCTACAAGGCCGCCGACCTGACGTCGCCCGAGGTCGTCGCCGACTGGCACAACGGCTCGTCCGCGATGATCGGCAAGTCCTACGACGGCACGCTCTCCAACGGCGTCGCCGCGACGGGCGTCGAGGGCCTGAAGACGATCGTGCCGGTCTCGGCCATCTCCTCCTGGTACCTGTACTCGCGCACCGGCGGCATCCGCAACAACACCAACTACCCCGGCGGGAGCCTGAACCCGACCGTCACGACGGCCGGCGGCACCAACAACCCGCCCGGCGTGAACCTGCCGGAGCGCCGCACGCTCTGCGCCCCGGTCAACGCCGACATCTCCAACGACGCCAACGTCGACACCGGAGACGGTGACGCCCACGGCGACATCAACACCTTCTGGAACGACCGCGACTACGTCAAGGACGCCTCCAAGGTCAAGGCCGCCGTCTTCGCCACCCATGGCTTCCAGGACGACAACGTCCGCATGGACCACGAGTGGAACTGGCAGCAGGCGCTGAAGGCCAACGGCGTCAAGACGAAGCTCTGGCTGCTGCGCGCGGGTCACACCGACCCGTTCGAGTCACGCCGCGCGGAGTGGGTCAACACGCTGCATCGCTGGTTCGACCACTACCTCTACGGCGTCAACAACGGCATCGAGAACGAGCCGTCGGTGACCATCGAGGACGAGAAGGACGTCTGGAAGGACTACACGAGCTGGCCGATCCCGGGCACCGAGAACGTCAACGTCTTCCTGCGCGGCACGGGCGACAACGCTGCGGCCGGCTCGCTGGGCGGCTCCTCGGGCGGCGCGGCCGACACGGTGAACTTCACCGGCACCGCGGGCTTCGCCAACGAGACGACGATCATGAACACGCCGACGGGCACGCAGGCCAACCGCCGCACGTTCCTCTCGCGCCCGCTGACGAAGGACGTCCGGCTCTCCGGCCAGGCCAGCTTCGACATCGTCGCCTCGGTTCCGGGCACCCAGGAGAACTACGGCGCGCTGCTGGTCGACTATGGCGCCGGCACCCAGGTCACGCGCAGCGGCGAGGGCATCTCCAACACGACCACCCGCACCTGCTGGGGCGACACCAGCACGGGCGGCCCCGACTGCACCGTCGGCCAGCCGTGCACGGCCTCGGTGCGTGAGATCGACACCGCCTGCTACCTCGAGGTGACCAAGCCGACGCAGTCCGTCACGCAGTGGCGCGTCACCCGCGGCACGCTGGACTCGTCCAACCGCAACTCGCTGTTCTACACGGCGGCGAC
The DNA here is from genome assembly GCF_027587205.1 of Solirubrobacter ginsenosidimutans. The sequence continues at coordinate 158,548 of NZ_JAPDOD010000003.1, read as the reverse complement.
CCCGCTGACGCCGAACGCGATGACGCGGATCACGTTCCCGACGTTCGCGACCGAGCACATCTTCAAGGCCGGTCACCAGATCGGCATCGTGATCGTCGGCAACCTGTTCGGCGCGAACGCCTCCGGCACCGCGGCCACCTCGGCCTCGCCCGCGCAGCCGATCACGATCGACACGAAGCTGTCGAAGGTGATCCTGCCGATCCAGGGCGGCTACGCGGCCCTCGCCTCGGCCCAGGGCACCGACGCGGAGACGGTCGCCCCGGTCATCGGCGCCGCCCCCAACGTGTCGGCGCACACCGCTGACCCGACGGGCACGGTCGTCAACTACACGCTGCCGACCGCCACCGACAACGAGGACCCGAACCCGACGGTGACCTGCACGCCGGCCTCGGGCACCAAGTTCACCGTCGGCTCCACGGTCGTCACCTGCACGGCCAAGGACACCAACGGCAACACCTCGACGAAGTCGTTCAACGTCGTCGTCGGCATCGACTCCACGGTCGGCGGCGCCGTGCCGGCCACGCTGAGCCTGACGCTCGGCGCTCCGGTGCAGTTCGGCGCGTTCACGCCGGGCGTCGCCAAGAACTACACGGCGGGGACCACCGCGAGCGTCATCTCCACGGCGGGCGACGCGACGCTGAGCGTCGCCGATCCCAGCTCCGTGGCCACCGGCCGCCTGGTGAACGGGTCGTTCGCCCTGGCCACGGCGCTGCAGGGCCTGGGCACGATCAAGACCTGGTCTGCCCCGACCTCCAACGAGTCGGTGCCGATCACGTTCACGCAGTCGATCGCGGCCAACGAGCCGCTGCGCACGGGCACGTACAGCAAGACGCTGACGTTCACCCTGAGCACGACGACCCCGTAGTTCACCTGCAAACCAGCTGATTCTCACCCGCGATGCACCGGCTTCTCATAGTCGGTGCATCGCGTGGATTCTCATCCACACCCTGTGGACGAATGATGGTTGCCGGGACCTCCGAACCGCCCATATCGTTGCACGCGCAAGGCCGTCGCGTGGGCCGCGGCGGCTGGGTCTGCTGCATACGGAGGTTCAATGAGGAATGGGGCAAGAGGGCTTGCCGCGGGCGCGTTCGCGTTCGCAGCAATGGCTCTCGGCACCGGTGGCGTGGCACACGCCGCCGATCCCGTCATCACGGTCGGCGCGGACGGGAAGACCGCGCCGGTCTTCAGTTACGCCGACGCCAAGCGTGAGCGGGTCTGGGTGCCCAACACCGGCGTCGACCAGAACAACGACGGGGTCATCGATCGCATCGCGATCGACATCATCCGCCCGAAGGAGTCCGGCCCGAACCTGAAGGTTCCGGCCATCATCGACGACAGCCCGTACTACACGTCGGTCGGGCGGGGCAACGAGACGCAGTTCATCCACACGACCGCGGATGGCGTGCTGGACAAGTTCCCGCTGTTCTACGACAACTACTTCGTCCCGCGCGGGTACGCGGTCATCCTCGCGCACGCGGACGGCACCGCCTTCTCGACGGGCTGCCCGCTTCATGGCGGCCCGGGCGACGTCAACGGCTTCAAGTCGGTCATCGACTGGCTCGAGGGCCGCATCCCGGGTTACACGTCCTCGACGGGTGACACGCTCGCCGTGGCCGACTGGGCCAACGGCAAGAACGCGATGATCGGCAAGTCCTACGACGGCACGTTCGCCAACGGCGTCGCCGCCACGGGTGTCGACGGTCTCACGACCATCGTCCCGATCAGTGCCATCTCCGACTGGTACGACTACTCGCGCATGGGCGGCATCCGGGAGAACACCCACTACCCGCACAGCCTGGACAACAGCATCACCGCGACGCAGTCGCTGGCGACGCTGGGTGTGCTGCCGCCCGATCACCGGACGTCGTGCACGACGGTGTTCAACAACCTGGACCTGATCGACGGTGACGCCACAGGCGACATCAATCCGTTCTGGAACGATCGCGACTACGCCAAGGACGTCAGCAAGGTCAAGGCCGCCGTCTTCGAGTCGCACGGCATCAACGACGACAACGTCCGCCCGGATCAGATGTACCGCTGGTGGACCGGCCTCGCCGCCAACAACGTCCCGCGCAAGCTGTGGCTCTCGCTCGAGGGTCACGTCGATCCGTTCGACTACCGCCGTGACGCGTTCGTCGACACCCTGAACCGCTGGTTCGACTACTGGCTCCAGGGCGTCCAGAACGGCATCATGGACCAGCCGCGGGTCGACATCGAGACGTCCGCCGACACGTTCACGCAGTTCGCCGACTGGCCGCTGCCGAACACCTCGCCGACGAACATCTACCTCGGCGGCCGCGGCGCCGGCAAGTCCGGCTCGCTGCTGCTCAGCTCGGGTGGGGACTCCGACAGCCTCGCGTTCACCGACAACTCGCTGTCCGAGACCAACGCGATCAACACGCCGAACGGTTCGCAGGCCAACCGCCTGTCGTTCCTGACGCCGAAGCTCAAGACCGACCTGCACCTCTCGGGGCAGCCGATCATCGACATCCAGGCGTCGCTCAGCACCACGCAGAGCAACCTGGCGGCGCTGCTCGTCGACTACGGCCCCGGCTCCCACGTGGGTCGCGGCGGCAGCGACGGCGTCACCAACACCACCACCCGCACCTGCGTCGGTGATTCCACCGCCGCAGACAGCGCGTGCTACCTCACGGTCACCAAGCCCGTGCAGACGGTCACGTCGTGGCGCATCTCCAAGGGCATCCTGGATTCCTCGAACCGCGACTCGCTGATCGACGGGCAGGCCAGTCCGGTCGTCGCCGGTCAGAAGTACGAGTTCAAGTTCCCGGTCCTGCCGACGGAGTACACGATCCCCGCCGGTCACCAGCTCGGCGTGATCCTGCTCGCCAACTACTCGATGGGCGTCGCCGGCACCCGTGGTGCCGTCGTCACCGTCGACACGAAGGCGTCGAAGGTCATCCTGCCGGTCACGGGCGGTTCCGCCGCCGCGACCGCGACGGGCGCGTTCGTCGCCGACACCACGGCGCCGACGCTCGCGCCGATCGCCGACGTCACGGCCAACACGACGGACCTGACCGGGACCAACGTCTCGTTCTCGACTGCCGCGACCGACACGCAGGACGCGGCTCCGACCGTGACCTGCGACAAGACGAGCGGCTCGAAGTTCCCGATCGGCGCCACGACGGTCACCTGCACGGCGACCGACGCCAACGGCAACGCCTCGGCGCCGCAGTCGTTCAAGGTGACGGTGTTCGACGTCACCACCGCCAACGGCGACACGACCGGCACGGTGCCGGCCACCCTGTCGCTGACCCTCGGCACGTCCGCCGCGTTCGGGTTCTTCACGCCCGGCGTCACGAAGACCTACGAGTCCTCGATGTCCGCCAACGTGATCTCGACCGCCGGCGACGCGCTGCTGAGCGTCGCCGACCCGAGCTCGGACAACACCGGGCATCTGGTCAACGGCGCGTTCGCCCTGCCGCAGCCGCTGCAGGCCCGCGCCCGCAATGCCGCCAACACCGGCACCCCGTACAACAACGTCGGTTCCTCGGCCTCGCCGCTGAACCTGCTGACCTATAGCGGCCCCGCGTCCAACGACGCGGTGACGCTCGGCTTCAGCCAGCTCGTGAACTCCTCGGACCCGCTCCGCACGGGTACGTACAGCAAGACGCTGACGTTCACGCTCTCGACGACCACGCCGTAGTGGCCTGAGCCGCGGCGGTCCAACGACCGCCGCGGCTCATCTGTTTTGCCTCTTATGGGGCAAAAGGTCGTTGACTTGCGCTTCCCTTCATCATAAGGTTCGGGATCCGGGTCCTGGGCTTCTGAGGGGGAGTAATGAGGAAGACGTTCTTGCCATGGTTGGCGTGCGCCGTGATCGCGGTCGTCGTGATCCCGGCGCTGGCTTGGGGCGCGCCCGCGCGCGACGGCCAGCCCGTCGCCGACGCGGCGTTCACCACCAGGGACAACGCCTTCCAGGACGCCGGCGGCAGCAGCCCTGACGACAACGAGGTCACGATCCCGGTCGGCGGAACGGTGACGTTCACCTCGACCGACGGCGAGACCAATCGCGCGTCGCACAACGTCGACTTCGACTTCGAGACGCAGCCGTCGGTGTGCAACCAGACCGACGGGTCCAACCCCGACGTCGAGCTCGATGTGGACGGCAAGGCGCCGATGCCGGGGTACCCGCAGCCCGCGGACTGGGAGGGGTACTGCACCTTCAACACCCCCGGCACCTATCACTTCTTCTGCCAGGCGCACACGGCCGAGATGACGGGAACGATCGTGGTCACCGGAACCGCGACGCCGACGCCGACCGCGACCGCCACTCCGACCGCGACAGCGACGCCGACCGCGACCGCCACGGCCACGCCACCCCCCACCGCGGCCAAGTTCGACGCACACGACGGACTGCCCAACTACTGGCAGGACGCGGCCACCCCGGGCTCGGGTGATCACAGCGTGACGATCACCGTCGGCCAGCGGGTCACGTTCGGGTACCCGAGCGGCGGCAGCGTCCACAACGTGACGTTCAACGGAACGCTGAAGCCGACCTACTGCCCGCAGACCAAGGCCTCGCCGCTTGGCGGCGGCATCGATCCCGACGATGCGCCGCCGCTGCCCCAGAACTTCCTACCGGCGGGCTGGGAGGGCTTCTGCCAGTTCGACGCGGCAGGGACATATGCGTTCGTCTGCGGCGTCCATCCCGAGATGACCGGAACAGTGGTGGTCGAACCGGTGGCCACACCGACGCCCACCGCCACACCCACGGCCACCGCCACGCCCACTGCGACGGCCACGCCTACCGCCACGCCGACACCGCCGGACACGACGATCACCGGCGGGCCAAGCGGATTGACCAATACGACCTCGGCATCCTTCACCTTCACGTCGACCGCGCCGGCCGCGACGTTCGAGTGCAAGCTCGACACCCCGTCCGGCGCGGGGACGTACGCGTCCTGCACCTCGCCGCAGGCGTACGCGACGACCGCGAACGGGACCTACACGTTCTCGGTCCGATCGACCTTCCCGGCCGGGTACCCCGACCTGAGCCCGGCGACGAGATCGTTCACCGTGGACTCCGCCCCACCGGACACGACGATCACGAGCGGCCCGACGGGCACGACCGCCTCGACATCCCCGTCGTTCGCGTTCACCAGCACCGAGGCCGGCTCGACGTTCGAGTGCAAGCTCGACACCCCGTCCGGCGCCGGCACGTACGGCAGCTGCACCTCGCCGCGGGCCTACACGACGACCGCCAACGGCGCGTACACGTTCTCCGTCCGCGCGACCGATAGCGTCGGCAACGTCGATCCCAGCCCGGCCACACGGTCGTTCACGGTCGACACCGTCGCTCCGGACACGACGATCAACACCGGCCCCACCGGCGCGACGAACAGCAACACGCCGTCGTACACGTTCTCCGCGAACGAGGCCGGCTCGACGTTCGAGTGCAAGCTCGACGGCCCGGGTGCCACGACGGGGACGTTCGCGCTGTGCACCTCGCCGCGGGCGCTCGGCCCGCTCGCCGACGGCGCCTACACGCTCTCGGTCCGCGCGATCGATGGCGTGGGCAACGTCGACGCCAGCCCGGCGACCCGCACGTTCACCGTGGACACGGCCGCGCCGGACACGACGATCACCAGCGGCCCGACCGGTTCGACCAACGTCGCTTCGCCGTCGTTCGCCTTCACGGGCAGCGAGGCCGGCTCGACGTTCGAGTGCAAGCTTGACGGACCCGGCGCCACGACCGGCACCTACGTCAGCTGCACCTCGCCGCGGACCGTCGGCCCGCTCGCCGACGGCGCCTACACGTTCTCGGTGCGCGCGACCGACGGCGCCGGCAACGTCGACCCCAGTCCGGCCACGCGCTCGTTCACGGTCGAGACGTCCGCGCCGGACACCGCGATCACCAGCGGCCCGACGGGCCTGACCAACGTCGCCTCGCCGTCGTTCGCGTTCACGTCCACCAAGGCCGGCTCCACCTTCGAGTGCAAGCTCGACGGCCCGGGCGCCGCCACGGGGACGTTCGCGGCCTGCACCTCGCCGCGGGTCCTCGGCCCGCTGACCGACGGCGCCTACACCCTCACGGTGCGCGCCACCGACAGCCTCGGGACGCCGGACGCGACCCCGGCCACGCGGTCCTTCACGGTCGACGCGACCGCGCCGGACACCACGATCACCGGCGGGCCGACCGGCGTCACGAACGCCAACAGCCCGCAGATGACGTTCTCCGCGACCGAGGCGGGCTCGACGTTCGAGTGCCGGCTCGACGGTCCCGGCGCGGCGGTCGGCTCGTTCTCGCCGTGCACCTCACCGCGCATCCTCGGCTCACTGACCGACGGCGCGTACACGTTCATGGTCCGCGCGACGGATGCCGCGGGCAACGTCGACGCGACCTCGGCGTCGCGCTCGTTCACGGTTGACACCACCGCGCCGGACACGACCATCACGGGCGGCCCGACGGGCACGACGTCCGGCACGGCGCCGTCGTTCACGTTCACCGCGACCGAGGCGGGCTCGACGTTCGAGTGCAAGCTCGACACGCCCGCCGGCGCCGGCACGTACGCCACCTGCACCTCGCCGCGGGCGTACACGACGACCGCCAACGGCGCGTACACGTTCTCCGTGCGCGCCACGGACGGCGCCGGCAACGTCGACGGCACCCCGGCGACCCGCTCGTTCACCGTTGACACCGCGGCGCCGGACACCACGATCACGGGCGGCCCGACGGGCACGACGTCCGCGACTGCGCCGTCGTTCACGTTCACCGCGACGGAGGCGGGCTCGACGTTCGAGTGCAAGCTCGACACGCCTGCCGGCGCCGGCACGTACGCCGCCTGTACCTCACCGCAGGCCTACGCCACCACCGCCAACGGCGCGTACACGTTCTCCGTGCGCGCGACCGACGGCGCCGGCAACGTCGATCCAAGCCCGGCCACACGGTCGTTCACGGTCGACACCGCCGCGCCCGATACGACGATCACGAGCGGTCCGACCGGGACCACGAACGTCGCCTCGCCCTCGTTCGGCTTCAGCAGCAGCGAGGCCGGTTCGACGTTCGAGTGCAAGCTCGACGGCCCCGGCGCGGCCACCGGCACGTTCGTGAGCTGCACCTCGCCGCGGGTCGTCGGCCCGCTCACCGACGGCGCCTACACGTTCTCCGTCCGCGCCACCGACGGCGCCGGCAACGTCGACGCCAGCCCCGCCACCCGGTCATTCACCGTCGAGACGACGGTCCCCGACACCACCATCACCAGCGGCCCGACCGGAACCACCAACGTCGCCTCACCGACGTTCGCGTTCACCTCCACCAAGGCCGGATCGACCTTCGAGTGCAAGCTCGACGGCCCCGGCGCCACCACCGGCACCTACGCCAGCTGCACCACGCCGCGCACCGTCGGCCCCTTGGCTGACGGCAGCTACACGTTCTCTGTCCGCGCCACCGACAGCGCCGGCAACCCCGACGCCAGCCCCGCCACGCGGACCTTCACGGTCGACACCGCCGCACCCGACACCACGATCACCAGCGGCCCGACCGGGACCACCAACGTCGCCTCGCCCTCGTTCGGCTTTACCAGCACCGAGGCTGGGTCGACGTTCGAGTGCAAGCTCGACGGCCCCGGCGCGATCACCGGCACGTTCGTGAGCTGCACCTCGCCGCGGGTCGTCGGCCCGCTCACCGACGGCGCCTACACGTTCTCCGTCCGCGCCACCGACGGCGCCGGCAACGTCGACGCCAGCCCCGCCACCCGGTCATTCACCGTCGAGACGACGGTCCCCGACACCACCATCACCAGCGGCCCGACCGGAACCACCAACGTCGCCTCACCGACGTTCGCGTTCACCTCCACCAAGGCCGGATCGACCTTCGAGTGCAAGCTCGACGGCCCCGGCGCCACCACCGGCACCTACGCCAGCTGCACCACGCCGCGGGTCGTCGGCCCGCTCACCGACGGCGCCTACACGCTGTCCGTCCGCGCGACCGACAGCCTCGGCACCCCGGACCCGACCCCCGCCACACGCGCGTTCACGGTCGACACGGCGGCGCCCGACACCACGATCACGGGCGGCCCGAGCGGCACGACGACCGCGACCTCGCAGTCGTTCACGTTCACCGGCACCGAGCCGGGCTCCACGTTCCAGTGCAAGCTCGACACGCCCTCCGGGGCCGGGACATACACGGCGTGCACCTCGCCGCAGGCCTACACGACCACCACGCTGGGGGCGTACACGTTCTCGGTGCGCGCGACCGACGGTGCAGGCAACGTCGACGCCACCCCGGCGACGCGGGCGTTCACCGTCGAGGCGGTGGCCACACCCACGCCGACGGCAACCCCGACGGTCACGGCCACGCCGACGGCAACCCCGACGGTCACGGCCACGCCGACCGCAACCCCGACGGTCACGGCCACGCCGACGGCAACCCCGACGGTCACGGCCACGCCGACGGCAACCCCGACCGCCACGGCCACGCCGACCGCCACGGCGACCCCGACCGCCACACCCACCGTGACGGCCACGCCGACCCCGACGGCGACGAGCACGACGGGCACCGTGTCCGGCAACGTCTCCCCGACGCTGTCGCTCACCCTCGGCAACCCGCCGGTCCTCGGCCCGCTGCGTCCCGGCATCGCCGCGGACTACACGGGCTCGATGACCGCCCAGATCACCAGCACCGCCGGCGACGCGACGCTCACCGTCGCCGACCCGAGCGATCAGGCCCCGGGTCACCTGGTCAACGGCACCCGCGCCCTCGCGAACCCGCTCCAGGCGTTCGCGACCAACGCGGCCCAGCCCACATCGGCGTTCGCGCCCATCGCCGGCAGCGCCACCCCGCTGGTGCTGCTCACGTACCCGGCGGCGATCGCCAGCGACCCCGTGTCGGTCATGTTCAAGCAGACCATCAGCGCCACCGAAGGCCTGCGATCCGGCACCTACGGCAAGACGCTGACGTTCACGCTGTCGACGACGAACCCATAGCCGGAACCTAAGCGCCCATCGGGGGTTACCCACACCCCCGATGGGTTCTTACCCTCACCAGCACCTGGGGTGCCTGCCTCGTGGTTCGAGGAGGGTGGCGAGCGTAATTTGCTGTCCATGATCGCCGCCACGCCCCTCCCCCGTCCGACGAGCGCGATCCGGCTGCCGTTCTCGCCCCGGGCCCGCCTCCAGATCGGGCTGTTCCTCTTCGCGTACCTCGTCTACAGCGCCGCGCGCTTCGTGACGGTCGGCGACCTCCCGTCTGCCCGCGATCACGCGGAGTGGATCGTCAACCTCGAGCGCTCGACCGGCACCGGCGTCGAGGCCTCGGTGCAGCACGCGTTCGCCGGCACGTGGATGATCTGGGTCCTCAACCACCTGTACCTGATCGCCCAGCTCGGCGTGATCCCGGCGGTGCTGGTGTTCCTCTACAAGCGCAACCCGGCGATCTACGCGACGCTGCGCAACACGATCCTCGCGACGTGGCTGATCTCGGTGCCGGTGTACGGCCTCTTCCCGGTCGCCCCGCCGCGGCTGGCCGACATGGGCATCAGCGACACGATCACCCAGGGCACGAGCTTCGCGATGAACTCGAACTTCACGACCTCGTTCTACAACGAGCTCGCGGCGGTGCCGAGCCTGCACGTCGGCTTCGCGGTCGCCGTCGGCTTCGCGCTCTTCGCGGCCCTCGAGCACCCCGCGCTGAAGTTCCTCGCCCTGCTGTGGGGCCCGGTCATCGGCCTGGCCGTGGTCGCCACCGGCAACCACTTCGTGTTCGACATGGTCGCCGGCGTCTTCGCCAGCGCGGCGGGCTACGGCCTGGGCGCCGTGGCCGGGCGCATCCGCATCAAGCGGCCGAGCACGGTCAGCGGGTTCGGCCCGGCCTTCGCCGACGCCTGAGCGCAGATCACCAGCGCCAACACGGTGCCGATCACGGTCAGCACCGTGCTGGTGCCGACGAAGAACGCGGCGACGTGTGAGGCGGAGACCGTGTCGCCCGTGATCGGGCCGAAGGTCGCGGCGAGAATCGCGGCGCCGGCGCCGACGCTCGCGGGCGAGAACGGCACCAGCCGCCCGCTGGACTGCGCGAACACGACGAGCAGCACCGCCGCGGGCGTCGCGGGCAGCCCGAACGCCGCGAGGAAGCAACCGAGCGCGACGAGCCGGAGGACCCGGCTGAGCAGCTGCCACGGCAGCACCTGGCGCGAGTAGGCCTTCGGGCAGCGCAGCAGCGCGCAGCCGTGGGCCGCTTTGGCGAGGAACCGCCGGACCCGGACCGAGCGGCGCGCGAGCAGGTACGCGCCGACGGCGACGAGCAGCACGGCGGGCACGTAGAAGAGGGTCGAGGTCGACAAGCCGAAGCTCGGCCCGAGGCCGACCGCCAGGCCGAACGCGAGCAGCGCCCCGCCGATCGCGGTCTCCCCCACGCACTCGGCGACCAGCGTGCCGGTCAGCAGCGCTCCGCCGGCTTCAGGCGTCCGCCGGTTGAGCACGAGCACTCGCACGGCGTCACCGCCACGGGCGGAGACGACGCCGCCGGCGCCGGCGCCCGCCACCCACGCGGCGACCGAATGGCGCTTGCGTGGCGCGGTGCCGTCCTCGCACGCCGCCTCGACGACCGCGTGCCAGCCGATCCCACGCGCGACCTGGTTGAGCAGGTGGAAGACCACGCCCAGCACCAGCCACGCCGGTGCAACACCGGCGACGGCGTCGACCAGGCCGGCGATGGCGTGCTCGAAAGCCTCGGCCACGGCGTCCATTCGCTTCATAGCCTACCCGCGCCGCCTAAGGAAAAGCCGCGGTGACCAGGTAGCGTTCAGCTTCTGGGGTGTGCGTGCTCTCTCGCGGCTCGAGGCCTGCGGCGCGGAGGTCATCCCGGAGTTCATCGGCCGTGAACGGCCAGACCGTGAGGCGCTCGGTGACCGCGCCGACGGTCACTTCGAGCGTGGTGGGCGTGCCGGGCGACCAGACGCGGGTCACGCGGACACGGCGACCGCCGCGCTCGACCTCCTCGGCTCCCCCCGCCTGCTCGCGCTCCCAGTTGCGGGAGGTGAGGATCAGCGTTCCGCCGGGGCGCAGCGCGCCCGCCATCGCCGACAGCGCGGCGCGGCGGTCCCGCGCGTGGCTGATCGAGTTGCCGACGCACAGGACCGTGTCGAAGTCCCCGGTCGGCGGCAGGTCCTCCCAGCCGCACACGCGGGCGTCGACACCGAGCGCGCGGGTGCGCCGGACCATGTCGGGCGAGAGGTCGGAGGCGTGGGTGTCGTAGCCGGCGCGCGCCAGGCCGGCCGCCAGGAGCCCGATGCCGCACGCGCAGTCGAGCACCCGCGCCGGCGCCGCCGGCAGCCACGGCGCGAACGCGGCCACGTTGCCCTCAGGCGTGAGCAGCGGCTCGGGCGTGAGGAACTCGTAGACGTCCGCGAGCGAGCCGTACTCGGTCAGATGCGCTGCCAGCCTTCGCGCGTCATGGTCACGAGGTACTCGCCGGGTGCCTCGGGCACGTTGCGTCCGACGATGTCCGCCAGCCGCCCGGTGCCGCCGATGATCTCCATTCCGGCCGCCGAGAACGTGCGCTCGTTGAACACGTGCGGAGAGAGCAGCGGGTTCGTCAGCGCCTGCGAGAAGGCGTCGACGCCGACCATCCGGCCGATCAGCGACGGCAGCACCGAGTTCGGGCGCGCGTCCTCCGCGAACAGGCCCGGGAAGAACTCGATCCGGTCGACGTGGCCGTAGAGGTCCTTCAGCGCCGACTGCGTCGCCTCGTCGCCCGTGATCTGGTCGAAGTCGGTGACCCGCGGGAACGAGGCCAGCGCGCGGTAGTCGTTGTAGGGCGCGAGCTGCACGGCGCGCGCCTCGCGGATCGAGGCGAGCTCGACCGGCCGCAGCGCCGGATCGGTGTTGAACACGCCGACGCGGTTGGCGCGGTGGCGCGAAGCGTCGTCGATCAGCGGCCCGACGCCGCGCTCGACCACCAGCGCGGGGTTGAAGATCGTCTTCCACACCGGCTCGCCGTGCAGCGTGGGTGGGATCAGCCCATGCCAGCGATAGAGCAGGTTGAACTCGATCGCCATCCAGTTGGGGCGGATCCAGGCCTCCCGCTTGAACGGGACCGGGTCGGCCTGCAACCGGAAGTGATAGGGCGTGATGTGGTTGATGTACTCCTCGATCACGATCTTTATCAGGAGCACGATCATGATGTTGCGCGCCGTCTGGAACAGCCGCTCGTCGTCCCAGCCGGGGTACGCGTCGGCCAGCACGCCCGCCACGCGGTTGTGCTCGCGCAGGAAGAGCGTGTTCAGCAACGTGAAGCCGACCTGCGAGTTGGTCGTGTCACTCCCCGCGGCGAAGAGCGTGTCCAGCCGGTCGGCCGGGATCTGGTCCGGCCGCACGACCGTGAGCTCGCTGAACTCGGGCTTCTTGACGCCGCCGTCGTAGAGATACGGCGGGAACTCCGCGCCGCCGATCCGCTGGGACTTCAGCCGCCCGCCGGCGTGGGCGCGCAGCTGCTCGGTCCAGGCCGGCGTGACGCCGTAGAGCGGCAGCAGGTCGATCTCGTGGCGCGAGTCGTTGCGCCGCGGATCGCGTGGCGCGTGGCGGTCGGAGCGCAGGAAGCCGTCGGTGAACCACTGCGCGAAGTAGGCGAACAGCACCGTCGACTTGGGGCACGGCGTGCCGGCCCCGGAGCGCGTGAACAGGTCCGCCACGCGCTCTTGGTCAGGAAGCCCGGAGGCCTTCACCGGCGGAAGGTGACGGCCTGAGTACGTCCGGTCGGTCAGTGAGGACCACGACGTGTAGGGCTCCAGCGTGCTGAGGGCGTTCGGCCGTGCCGGCATGGTCGACACGGCCGAGTTGATCAGCGCGTGGTTGGTGATGCGGCGTAGCCGCGGGCGTGAGTGCAGGAACCTCCAGGCCGGCTCGAAGTTCGTGAGCACTGAGAACTGCAGCTGGTTCTGCCAGCCGTCACGCTCGCGGCTGCGCGTCACTTCTTGGTCACCTTGAAGGCGATGGTCCGCGCCGCACCGCGGTTGCCGGCGGCGTCGATCGGCGTCACGACCGCGCGGTAGTCACCGGCGGCGAGCTTGCGCTTGGGAAGGGCCACGATCCCGGACCCTCCCACACCGACCTTCACGGTGGCAAGCTTCGTGATCACGGTGCACTTCTTGCCCTTGTGGGCGCCGGCCTTGCACTTCTTGCCCACCTTGCGGCCGGCGCGGACGCGCTGGAGGTCGATTGAGAGCGTGCCGCCCTCGGTCAGGCCGACCTTGAGCTTCAGCTGTGCGGTCGGCTTGAGCTTGGCCGAGACGGCGCCGAGCGACTGCAGGACCGGAGCGGTCACGTCAGACGCCGGGTTCCCGCCGCCTCCGCCGCCGCCACCGTTGCCGCCGCCGTTGTCGCCGCCACCACCGTTGCCGCCGCCGTTGTCGCCGCCCTGCGGAGTGGGATCGGGAGCCGGCGCGGGCGGGTCGGTCACGACGCCGCTGAGGTTCGTGAAGACCTCGATGCCGGCCGGGAACTTGTTCGAGCCGTTGGAGTCGGCGCCGATGCGCACCCGCAGCTTGTGGCCGAGGTCGTCGGCCTTGATGACGTAGGTCGCCGACTTCGCGCCGGAGATCGTCGAGCAGCCGGTGCCGTCGGCGTCGCACTGCTCCCACTGGCGCGTGTAGGTCGTGCCCGGGAACTTCCAGGTGCCGACGTCGGACACGAGCGTGTCACCCACGTAGGAGGAGCCGCTGAGCTTGGCGGGCGTGAGCTGCGTCGCCGTCTGCGGGAAGATCTCGTTGGAGATGCCACTGCAGCCGAGGGTCGTGCTGCCGCCCGCGTTGGTGCCCGTCACGGTGACGCAGAAGCGATGCGTGACATCGGCGTCGGTGAGCGTGTAGGTCTGCGCCGTCGCGCCGGCGACCGGGTCGCAGTTGTTGCCGGCCGAGTCGCACGAGTACCACTGGAACGAGGTCGACGTCGCCGCCGGGTTGAAGCTCCACGCGGTGGCGGTGAGCTTGCCCCCGGACTGGGGCAGCGAGGGCTCCGGCGAGGTGACGAGGATCGACGCCGTCGAGGACTGGTTGGCGCCGGGAAGCGTCGCCGGGTTCGCGGTGGATGCGCTGGTGATGGCGCTGCTGGCCTTCGAGAGCCCGAACGTCGGGAAGTCGTTCTTGCCGGTCACGACGAGGCGGAAGGCGTACTTCGTCGCCGTCTCCGGGATCACGTAGCTGGAGGTCGTGGCATCCGGGATGTCGGTGCAGCTGGCCCCGACACAACGCTGCCACTGGTACTCGAACTCGATCGTCTGCGTGCCGGTCCAGCCCCCGTTGGAGAGGACGTGCAGCGTCTGGCCCTGCACGGGCGTGGTGTCGTCGATCGTCGGCAGCTGGCCCGCGATCGGGACCGGCGGGGTGAACGTCAGCGCGTAGCCGCCGTCGGACTGCGTGCCGGCGAGCATCGTGCCGGGGGTCGTAGTGAAGTTGGTCAGCGCCCAGAAGATCGTGTTGTTGCCGAGGCCGGTGTTGGTGACCTTGCGCCAGTTGACGGCGCCGGGGATCGGGCCGTTGCCGGTGGTGCCGGCGAACATGCCGTTGGCGGTGCCGACGTACAGGCGCGTCTCGTTGACGCCGGCGAACTGATGCATCGCGCGGACGGTGTAGTCGCCGAGCTGGTGGGAGCCGATGCCATTGATCGCCGACCAGGTGATGCCCGCGTTGATCGAGCGGAAGACGCCGCTGCCGGGCGTCGCGGCGTAGAAGATGTTCGGGTTGTGATCGTCGGCGAAGACGCGCAGCGTCGTGCCCGAGATGCCGTCGCTGGCCAGCGTCCAGTGCGAGCCGAAGTCGATCGAGCGGTAGATGCCACTGCCGGTGGCGGCGAAGATCACGCCCGGGATGAGCGTGCCCATGCTCCACACCGACTCCGAGCGCGCCATCCCGTTGTCCGGGGCCGGCGGCTGCCAGGTCGCGCCGCCGTCGGAGCTCTTGTAGACGCCGCCGCTGGCCACGCCCGCCAGCATCTGGCCGCCGAGGCCGGTCAGGACCGTCTGCACCGGGACATTGAGCTTCGTCGGATGCTTCGGATCGTCCTCCGGGCCCTGCGCGACCGGCTGCCAGCTGCCACCGGCGACCGACTTGAAGAGACCGGCGGTCGTGCCCGCGTAGGCGGTCGTCCCGCTCGTGAACACCGTGCGGACGTTCATCGCGCCGGGTACGGTCTCCAGGCCGCTCGAGAACTTCGACCAAGTGGCACCGTCGGTGAGCGAGCGATAGACACCATCGTCCTCGGTCGCGGCGTAGATCGTCGTCGGAGGCGTGCCGGTCGCGTATTCGCGGACCCAGCTGGCGCCGGAAGCGTCGTTGAGGCCGGGCAGGCCGTTCCAAGTGCCGAGGCCCGCTTGCGCGGGCGCGGCGCCGATCGTGGCGATCAGGAGAGGTACTGCGAGGACAAGGAGTCGGGGCAAACGCATGGTGGCGGCAAGCTATTCCCGGAGCCCGTGGTTTATTCGTGAGCCAGCATGTGTCCAGGTGGCGGTTAACCGCCGTAATGGCCCCAAGCACGCGTCAAGGTTCCGCCAAGAATGCGTTGACAATCTGCAGCCAATGAGCACGACAGCCAAGACGGCCGGCCGCGGTCTGGCCTCCAACTGGGACCTTGCCCTGACCTCCTCCGCCCTGCTGCTGATCGTGGGCGGCCTCGTCGCACCCCGCATCCGGCGCCTGCTCGCCGGTGAGCCCGACAACGCAGCGCCCGCAGTGTCGTAGGAACTCCAAAGGCGCGCCCGCGGGCACGGCCTTAGCTTCGCTCCCGAGTCGTCTGAGGGAGAGAGAGCCATGCAGGAGAACGCGCCCCTGAAGCGCAATGCGATCGGGTACGCGTCGAGCGTCGTCATCGGCGTCGCGTCGACCGCCCCGGGTTACAGCCTGGCCGCCGTGCTGGGCTTGATCGTCGCCGTCGCCGGCGTCGGCGTGCACGCCCCGGGCGTGCTGATCGTCTCGTTCGTGCCGATGCTGCTGGTCGCGCTCGGCTACAAGTACCTCAACAAGGCCGATCCTGACGCGGGCACCACGTTCGCGTGGGCGACCCGTGCCTTCGGCCCGATGACGGGCTGGCTGGGCGGGTGGGCGATCATCGTCGCCGACCTGATCGTGATGGCCAACCTGGCCCAGATCGCCGGCCTGTACTCGTTCCTGCTGTTCGGCGTCGAGGCGCCGTCGACGCTTGCCGTGACCGCGGTTGGCGTGGTCTGGATCGCGATCATGACCGCGGTCTGTGTCATCGGCGTCGAGGTCAACGCGCGCACGCAGCGGTGGCTGCTGGCCGCCGAGATCGTGACGCTGGCGGCATTCGCGGTCGTCGCGCTCGTGCGTGTCGGGCTCGGCGACGGCGCCCTGACACCGCAGCTGGACTGGTTCTCGCCGTTCGCGGTCGGCTCCGTGGGCGCCCTGACGTCCGGCCTGCTGGTCGCGGTCTTCATCTACTGGGGCTGGGACTCGCTCGTGTGCGTCAACGAGGAGACTGAGGACGCCGAGACCGTTCCTGGCAAGGCCGCCGTGATGTCAGTCCTGATCCTGGTCGGCATCTATGTCATCGTCGCCACGGCGGCGATCGCGTTCGGCGGCGTGGAGCGGCTGGCGGGGGATTCCTCCGGCGACGTCCTCGGCCTGCTCGCGGGTGACGTGTTCGGCAGCGCGGTGCTCGGCAAGGTGATGATCGTGGCCGTCCTGACGTCGGCGGCGGCCTCGACCCAGACGACGATCCTGCCCACCAGCCGCACCGCGCTCTCGATGGCGCGCGCGAAGGCCGCGCCCGCCGCTCTGGCCGCGGTCCACCCGCGCTACCTGACCCCGCACGTCGCGACCTGGATCATGGGCGGTCTGTCGATCGCCTGGTACGTCGGCCTGACCGCCGTCTCGACCAACATCCTCTTCGACTCGATCGCCGCCCTGGGCCTAATGATCGCCTTCTACTACGGACTGACCGGGTTCGCGTGCACGTGGTACTACCGGCGGGCGCTGACGAAGAGCGTCTCCGGCTTCTTCCTCGCCGGCGTCGCGCCGTTCGTGGGCGGGGCGATCCTCGCCTTCGTCTTCGTGCGGTCCTGCTTCGACCTCGGCCGCGCCGACGCGGGCTCGACGACCTACTTCGGTCTGGGCTCGCCGCTGGTCATCGGGATCGGGTTCCTGCTGCTGGGCGTGGTGCTGATGGGCATCTGGCGGGCCGCGGGGCATGCCGAGTTCTTCCGCCGCCGCCCCGAGGCCGCCGCTCCCGACGCGCTGGGCTCAACCCCGCTGCGTGTCGGTGCCCACGAGGAGTTGCCCGCCGTCGTTTGAGGCGTAGGCGTTGCAGGTCACGCGGTGCCCGCGCCGCGTGATCGTGTAACTGAGCTTGGTCCCGGGCTCGCGCGTGGCCGCGTGGCAGCGCTTGCCGGTGAGCGTCACCGTCGTGCGCTGCGACGGCCCCCAGGTCGGGTTCGGGTCGAGGATGAAGTCGCGGTAGCGAGCGACCTCGGCGAACACGCTCGGTGAGTGATCCGCGCCGCACTTGTCGCCGCCCCAGCTGACGACCCCGAGCTGCGTCGTTCCTTCGATCAGCGGGCCGCCGCTGTCGCCGAAGCAGCCGGAGCTGAGCGGCTGCTTGCCGTCCGGGTCGCCGGCGCAGAGCATGCGGGCGGGGTTGAAGCGCTCGCCGGTGCCGGGGTGGTTGCGCGCGTAGACCTTGGCGCAGTCGCTGTCACTGACCTGGCGCAGCGTGGCCTGGCGCAGGCCGCCGCTGAGCATCTCGGCCTCGCTGTGGTGGGTGCCCGGGGCGAACGGGCGGCCGGACCCGATGATGCGCGCGAGGCCGGTGGTGGGCTTGTCGGCGAGCGTGACCGGCGTGACGGATGTGACCGGTGCGTCGAGCTGAACGATCGCGACATCGTCCAGGTAGTTCTCGCCGTTGCGATGGCGCCAGCCGGGATGGAGCGCGACCTTGGTGACGGTGCGCAGCTCGCCATTGACCGCGACCTGGCCCATGTCAGATGCCGTGTGGCCGGTGGCGCAGTGCGCGGCGGTGAGCAGCCGGTCGGGTTGCACGAGCGTGCCGCCGCAACCGCTGACGTAGGTGAACCACGGGACGTCTTTCGGGTCGAGCTTCTCGCCGCCGACGACGGCCTGGGCGGGTACCGCCGCCACCAGGCTGATCGCCAGTGCGGCGAGCGTTGAACATCGGAGCATGTGCATGGGTTTCATGGTCCCGGGGCGGACCGTCCGGTTCGCGGGAGAGAACCCTCCTCGTGTGGTGCGCGTGCGGAACGCGCGACGTGCGGTTATCCGCCGGGCGCGTGCAGCGCGAGGGTCAGCTCGGCGATCGTCGCCGGTTGCCGGAGGCTGCGGCCGAGCAGCTTCTCGACGCGTCCGAGGCGGTAGCGCAACGTGTTCGGGTGCACGTGCATCGCCTCGGCGGTGGCGTTGACGTCCATGTCGCGCGCGAAGTACTCGACCAGCGCCTCGAGCAGCGGCGGGTTGGCCTTCAGCGGCGCGAGCAGCTCCTCCACCCGCGGCCGGATGTGTTCGGGCGCGACCTCGGCCAGCAGCAGCGTGGCGAGGTCGAAGTCCTCGTACGCGAGTTGCCCGTCGGTGACCCGCTCGACGGCGAGCAGCGCGTCGCGGAACGACCGCGGCACGTCGGCGACATCGCAGACCGGCCGCCCGATCCCGGCCCGCAACCCGGGCAGCGCGACCGCCCCCTGGAGGAGCGCGACCGCACGGTCGCCGCGCGTGGTCACGAGGTGCGCGACGCCCGCATCGGCGGCCGCGCGCTCGAGCAGGTCCGCCCGCGCGCCGCCGCCGCCCGCCACGCCACCGCCCGCCGCCACGCCACCGCCCGCGCTCCCGCGCGTCTCTCCCACCACCACGACTCTCGCCGCGGTCGTGAAGTCGAGCCCGAACGACCCGGCTCGGGCCGCCAGCGCTCGCACGTCGCGCGTTCCCTCCAGCGCCTCGTCGAGCAGCGCCGAGCGGATCGCGCGTTCCTGGTCGCGCGCGAGGTCGCCCAGCCGCTCAGTCGCCGCCAGCAGCGGCACCGCTGCCTGAGCCGCCGGCCGCGCCAGCCGCGCCGCCAGCACCCGGCCGCGGCTCGCGACCGCCAGCCAGCCCGTCTCGCCGATCGGGACGCTCACGACGTGCCAGCCCTCGTGCTCGAACTCGCGCTCCTCGACCCGCGCAGCGAGATCGGCGTCCGGGACCGGTCCGCTCGCCGCCTCGACGCGCCCGTCGGCGCCGAGGATCAGCACGCCCGCGTCGAGCATGCGCGCCAGTCGCTCGACCATCACCTCGCGCGGACGCGGCTCCTGCAGCGCGTCGACGAGGTGGCGCTGGATGGCATTCAGGCGCTGGTAGGTGTGGAGGTCGCTGGAGAGCAGCGAGCGGTTGATGAAGCCGACGATGTCCCGGAACGGGGTGCCGAGCGGCACCGCGAGGACCGGGAACGAGCGCTCGCGGGCCTCGTCGAGCAGCGCGCTCGGCACGCGCTTGAAGACGAGATCGATCCCGATGCCCAGCGCGGCCATCCCGCCCTCGTCGAGCTCGCGCACCAGCGCCTTCTGCGCGGCGACGCTGCCCTTCAGCCGCAACCCCGCCGTGAGCATGATCCAGTGGCGCTCGAGGAAGCGGCTCGGTTCCTCGACGTCGATGCTGTGCGCGCCCGCGACCTCGCGGTCGAGCGCACCCGCGCCCCCACTCAGCAGTGTGAGCCCGAGGTCCTCCTGGGCGACGAGATCACCGAGGACCAGCGCCGACGTGGCGGTCTGCACCCTCGGAGAGTCTGACGGTCCGGCTACCGGGCGTAAAGGCGGCGAGCGACTGGTCCCACCGCTCTCCCGGCCAGCGGTAGCTCACGGCACGTGCCAAGGGCTGATAGACCGCCGTGTAGAGCGTGCCAAAGCCGCGGGAGAACTCGGTCGCGTAGAGCGGTGGCGCGAGGAAGGCGTCCTCAGTGGCGCGGTGCAGCGCCGCGAGGCGCTCGACGCTGCGGGTCGCCGCCGCGTGCTCGGGCCAGTCGACGTGCTCCTGATGGTTCGTCGCGATGGCCGGGAACACGACGCTCGCCGCACGGTCGGGCCCCACGTGCACGGTGGCGGCGCTCGTCTCGTCCGCCAGCGTGAGGTTGTACGGCGCGTGGACCGGGAGCCGCGCGACGGTCGCGCACGCCTGTTGGACCGTGTCGCAGGTCTCCAGCAGGTAGCGGACGACGAGCGTGATGCCGAAGCCGTCGCTGCGGACCTGGCGCCCACCGAACGCCAGCGCCACCGCCAGCCCCGCGTCGTTGACGCCGTCGAGCAGCCCCCACAGGCAGTCGCTCATCCCGAGCACCGGGCGGGTGATCGCGCTCTTGAACACGACGCCTTCGATGCGATCCGGGTGGTAGTCGTAGTTGCGCACCAGCGCACCGTCGATCACCGCCTGCGAGCACCCGGCCAGCAGTGCGGGCGGGTCGTAGAGCGACAGGACCCGCGCGGCGAGGTCTCCCCCGCCCGCGGCGACGACCAGCTCTTCCCACGTCGGCACCAGTTCCGGCATGTGCTCCAAGAGCGCCCGTCGCGACTGGACGAAGGTCGGCCGCGCGGCGTCGCCGTCGCGCAGGTACCACTCGATCAGGGCCGGCAGCAGCGCGTGGATGCGCGCGGCGCTCGGGAGCGGCTCGTCGATGGCGGTGAAGGTCAGCGAGGCCGCGTCCATGCGGCCTCTGAGGTTAGGCCTTGAAGGCCAGGGCGTCGTGCGGGCGATCGACGACGGCCGCCGGAGCGAGCGGGATTCCCTCGAACTGCGCCCGGATCGCCTCGATCCACTGACGCGCCTTGGGCGTCAGTTCGTTGTCGTCGGTCTGCATCCGTGAGCGGGCGACCAGCAGGCCGAGGTCGGCGCCGGGGTAGCGGTACTCGCCCTCGCCCAGCACCTGCAGGTAGAAGGCCTCGGCCTCTTCGTGGATCGCGTGCCAGTCGTTGCCGCGGCCGCGGAAGGTCGCGCTGCCGTCCTCGTTCAGGCGCCAGATGCCGGTCTGCGGCGCGGCGGTCAGCAGCTCGACGTCGGCGCGCGTCTCCTTGATGATCAGCTGGCTCCACTCGTCGGCGGCGGCCGAGCGCGCCCAGCGGGCGTTGAGCTCGGCGACGTCGAGCTCGTAGTCGAGGTCGAGGTACTCGGCGAGGTGCAGGAGCACGAGCGGCATGTCGGCGTAGGCGCCGGCGCTCACGCTCGTCATCGACGTCACGCCGCTCAGGCGCGGGTTGAGCTCGCCGAGGTAGAGCTCGCCGGTGTCGACGTCGAGCAGGTAGTCGACCTCGAAGAAGCCGCGGTAGCCCTCGGCCGCGAGCCGGTCGCCGAGCTGCTCGGTGAGCACGCGGGCGCGGTCGCGCTGCTCGGGCGCGAGCGCGTCGTCGTAGATGTCGTTCCCGCACCAGCCGCCGCGGTAGGGCGTCAGCTCGGGATAGCCGGTGAGGTCGCGCATGACGGGCCCGACCACGGTCCCGTGACGGGTGATGACCGCCTCGACCGCCGCGGCGCGGCAGTTGATGCGCTTCATGACCTTCAGTTCCTCGTCGACCAGGTCCTCCGCGTGCGCATCCCAGTCGCGTTGCCCCTTGATGAAGAACGTGGTCTTGCCGGAGTCGCCGTAGGGGGTCTGGACGACGAGGTCGTCGCCGAGTCCGTCGGCGAGCGTCAGCAGCTCGTCGTAGTTGCTCGCCCGCCCGAGCCGGTTGGGCACCGACGGCACACCCGCCTCGTTGCCGAGCTGCGTCGTGACGATCTTCGAGTCCAGCCGATGGCGCAGCTCCGCGCTGGGCAGCGCGATCTTCAGGCCGATCTCCTCACACAGCTTCTCCGTCTCCTCGTCGAAGAAGACGAAGAGCGCAAGGCCGCCCGCGACGTGATCGAGCACCTCCTTGTGCGACAGCAGGTAGTTATTGATGTCCTCGATCGACGTGAACTCACGGTACGGGCGCTCCTGGGGGACGAAGACCTGCGGGTGCGCGCCCGCGAAGCTGTCGAAGTAGTTGACGTAGGAGAAGCCGCGGACCCACCGGTCGATGCCGAGCAGGTTGAACGCGGTGGGCGAGATGAAGTAGATCGGGGTCCGGTTGGTCCGGAAGTACCCGCGTAGGTCAGACGTACCGCGCAACATGGAGCAACTCCTCGATGTGCTCTGCCGCCGCGAGGACAGCGCCGTCGGCGCCCCGCGGACCGGTGATCTGTAGGGAAATGGGCAAGCCGTCGCGGCCGCGGCCCATGGGGATCGCGCAGGCCGGCAGCCCCGCGAGGTTGGCGTCGAACAGGTAGGCGCCCCAGTCGGGGACCGTGGGCGGGGCGGCGAGGCTCGCGTCGAACGCCTCGCAGCCGACGGTGGGTGTGAGCAGCAGGCCCGACCGCTCGAACAGCTGCGCGTACGCGCGATGGATCTCCTCGCGGTACATCTGCGCCCGGATGTAGGCCTCGGCCGTCACCGCATCACCCGCCTCCAGGAACGACCGGGCGTACCGGCCGAGCTCCGGGCTCGCGAACGCCTCCGCGTCCGCCCACCGCGCCTCCGCCGTGGCGATCGCCGCCCACGTGGCCGCATTGTTGGGCAGGTTCGGCGCGTCGTCGTTCGCCCCCACCTCCGCGCACACGTTGCGGAACGCGGCCCGCACCTCGTCGTCGAGCGTCCCGAGCGTGTCGCACGCCGCGAACCTAAAGGGGACAGTCCCCTTTAGGTTTCCGTCGCCCGAGATGGGGCCGTCCGCGCCCGCGGCGAAGGTAAAGGGGACAGTCCCCTTTAGGTTGACGTCGACGCTGTGGCGGTCGTAGGGGTCCTCGCCGGCGAGCGTCTCGAACATCAGGCGGGCGTCGGCGACGCAGCGGGCGAGCGGGCCGTAGGCGACGAGGGTCTTCCACCCCTGCGAGCTCGGTTCGCGTGGGACGGCGCCGAAGGTGGGCTTGAAGCCGACGATGCCGCAGAACGCGGCGGGGATGCGGATCGAGCCGCCGCCGTCGCCGCCGAGCGCCAGCGGGCCCACGTGCGCGGCGACGGCCACCGCCGCGCCGCCCGAGGAGCCGCCCGGCGTGCGGGTCGGGTCGTGCGGGTTGTGGGTGCCGGGCGTCGTCCCCGCGTAACAGAATTCCGGTGTGGCGGTCTTGGCGAAGATCACGGCGCCCGCCGCCTCGAGCCGGCGCACCGCGGTCACGGTCTCGGCGGGCACGTACGGCGGGACGGCGCGGGTGCCGTGGCTGGTGGGCACGCCGGCCATGTAATGGGAGTCCTTGACGGTAAGCGGCACGCCGCAGAGCGGGCCGCCCTCGCCAGCCGCGAGCTGCGCGTCGGCGTCGATCGCGGACGCGAGGGCACGCTCGTCGAGCCGGAGCGCGAACGGATTGAGGTCCGCGACGGCCTCCGCACGTTCCAGGACGGCGGCGAGCGCCTCGACCGCGGAGCACTCCCGCGCTCGCAGCGCGGCGGCCAGTTCGACGGCACCCAGCTCCCAGATCTCCATGGCTCGGCAGACTCCTGGTCGCAGGGTCCCACCGGAATGGTGGGAAGTCCAAAGCGGGCGACGGGCTTTGTCGGCGCCACAGTGCGTCTGATCGCGCGAGGCGGGGAGACTGGTCGACATGACCGCATCGCAGATCCAGCCCGAGACGCTGCTGGCCGACCGCGAGCGCTGGGTCGCGCGCGGCGTCAGCGCGCCCGCCATCGTCGCCGTGTCCGCCGAGGGCGCTCACGTCCAGGGCGCCGACGGCGTCCGCTATCTCGACTTCGCCGGCGGCATCGGCTGCCAGAACCTCGGCCACAACCCCGAGGCGGTCGTCGAGGCGATCCACGCGCAGGTCGACCAGTACCTGCACCAATGCTTCATGGTCGCCGCGTACGAGCCCTACGTCGACGTCTGCCGCAAGCTCGGCGAGCTCTCCCCCTGCCGCGGCACCGACCAGAAGTCGATCCTCTTCAACTCCGGCGCCGAGGCCGTCGAGAACGCGGTCAAGATCGCCCGCGCCGCGACCGGCCGCCCCGCGATCGTCAGCTTCGACCGCGGCTTCCACGGCCGCACGCTGATGACGATGACGCTGACCTCCAAGGTCAAGCCCTACAAGAAGGGCTTCGGGCCGTTCGCCCCGGAGGTCTATCGCGCGCCCGCCCCGTACCCGTACCGGGGCATCACCTCCGACGACAGCATCGCGGCGCTCGAGCAGCTCTTCCTCGCCCACGTCGACCCGGCGAGCGTCGCCGCGGTGATCCTCGAGCCCGTCCAGGGCGAGGGCGGCTTCATCGAGATGCCCGCCGACTTCCCCGCCCGCCTGCGTGAGCTCTGCGACCGTCACGGGATCCTGTGGATCGACGACGAGGTCCAGGCCGGCGTCGGCCGCACGGGCCCCGTGTGGGCGATCGAGCACTACGAGGACGCGCAGCCGGACCTGCTCGTGAGCGGCAAGTCGCTCGGCGGCGGGCTGCCACTCGCGGCCGTGACCGGGCCGGCGTCGGTGATGGACGCCGTCGACCCGGGCGGCCTCGGCGGCACCTTCGGCGGCAACCCGGTCTCCTGCGCGGCGGCCAACGTCGTGCTCGACGCCGTTCCCGCCATGCGGGCGCAGTCCGAGGCGCTCGGCGTCAAGCTCCGCGCCGCGCTGGAGGACATGGCGACGCGCGTCGAAGCGATCGGCGAGGTGCGCGGCCTCGGGCCGATGCTCGCGCTCGAGATCGTCCGCGACCGCACCACCAAGACCCCGGCGCCGGACGTCGTCGGCGCGGCGGTCGCGGCGGCCCGCAAGGAAGGTCTCCTGCTGCTCGCTTGCGGCCTGCACGGCAACGTGATCCGCCTGCTGCCGCCGCTCACGATCACCGACGAGGAGCTCGATCGCGGGCTGAAGATCCTCGAAGCCGCGTTGGTGTGAGGATTCGCTCATGCACGCCCTCGATCCCCTCTCCGCGGACGAGTTCCGCCAGGCCGCCGCGATCCTGCGGCGCGACCACGGCGTCAGCGACCGCTGGCGGTTCGCGTCGATCGAACTGAAGGAGCCGGAGAAGGGCGTCGCGAGCGCTGCGCGCGAGGCGATCGTGGTGTGCTGGAACCGGGACGGCGGCGCCGCCTACCGCGCGGTCGTATCGCTCACCGACGACGCCGTGGTCTCGTGGGAGGACCTGCTGGGCATCCAGCCGAACCTCACGCCGGACGAGTGGCACGAGTGCGATGAGGCGATGCGCGCGGAGCCGCGGCTGATCGAGGCGCTGCGCAAGCGCGGGATCACCGACATGGACAAGGTCCTGTTCGACGTCTGGGGCTACCGCGGGTTCCTCGTGCCGGAGCAGTACGCCGGGCGGCGGGTCGGCTGGACGGACACGTGGTTCCGCAGCGCGCCCGGCTCCAACCCGTACGCGAACCCCGTCAACGGGCTGCACTGCGTCGTCGACCTCAACACGATGGAACTGCTCGAGATCGAGGACACCTTCGTCGTCGACAAGCCGGACGGCGTGATGGGCGAGTACGTGCCGCGCCACGTGCCGAACCTCAAGCAGCGCGATGACCTCAAGCCGGTCGAGATCACCCAGCCCGAGGGTGTCTCGTTCACGCTGGACGGGCACGCGCTGACGTGGCAGAACTGGTCGCTGCGGCTCGGCTTCAACCACCGCGAGGGCCTGGTGCTGCACACGCTCGGCTTCGCGGGGCGGTCGATCGCGCACCGGATCTCGCTCGCCGAGATGGTCGTCCCCTACCGCGACCCCTCGCCCGACCACTACCGCCGCACCGCGTACGACATCGGCGAGTGGGGCCTCGGCTTCATGACGCAGTCGCTCGAGCTCGGCTGCGACTGCCTCGGCGAGATCCGCTACGTCGACGCGGTGCTGCACGACACGGCGGGCGAGCCGTACGAGATTCGCAACGCGGTCTGCATCCACGAGGAGGACGACGGCGTGCTCTGGAAGCACGTCGACCACGAGGAGGGCGCCGAGGTCCGTCGCTCGCGCCGGCTGGTGATCTCCGTCCACGTGACCGTCGCCAACTACGAGTACCTCGTCTACTGGCGGCTGTACCAGGACGGCTCGATCGAGTGCCACGTGCGCGCGACCGGGATCATGGTCGTCGGGCACCTGGATCCGGGCGCGCCCGCCGAGCACGGCACGATGGTCGACGAACGCACCTACGCGCCGTTTCACCAGCACTTCCTGATCGCGCGGATGGACCTGGACGTCGACGGACCCGACAACACGGTCCACATGGTCGAAACGTCCGCGGCGGGCTACAGCTCCTCCGACCCGCACGGGCTGGGCCTGAAGCAGGTCTCGGAGCCGCTGCGCGTGGAGGGCTTCCAGGACTACAAGTGGGAGACGCAGCGGGGGTGGAAGGTCGTCAATCCGTCGTCGCTGAACCACGTCGGCACGCCGGTCGCCTACAAGCTCGTCCCGGGCGCGACGCTGCCGCACATGCTGCCCGACGACTCCCCCGTGCTGCGCACCGCCGAGGCGCTGCGCCACACGCTGTGGGTGACGCCGTATTCCTCCGAGGAGCGCTGGCCGTGCGGGCCGTTCCCGAATCAGTCCTCCGTCGACGAGGGCTTGCCCGCGTGGACCGCCGCCGGCCGCTCGATCGAGGACACCGACGTCGTGCTCTGGTACGTCTTCGGCATCCACCACATCACCCGCATGGAGGACTGGCCGATCATGCCGGTGGACACGGTCTCGTTCTGGCTGAAGCCGTTCGGCTTCTTCGATCGCAACCCGACCCTCGACGTCCCGCCCCAGCCCGCGCACTGCGAACACGAATAGGGCGTCCGCCGCAGCGAAGATCGAGCGTTCACCCGATGTGAGGGGTGCAGCGCGACCGTAGCGTCGCGCCATGGCGACAGACGGCGTCCGGCCGGATATCCAGGCGTTGCGAGCACTCGCCGTCGTCCTGGTCGTCCTCTTCCACTGGTGGCCCTCCGCGCTGCCCGGCGGGTACATCGGCGTCGACGTCTTCTTCGTCATCTCGGGCTTCTTGATCACCTCGCTGCTGCTGCGCGAGATCGACCGCAGCGGCCGGGTGTCGCTCACCCGCTTCTGGGCCCGGCGGGCACGGCGCATCCTTCCCGCAGCGCTCCTGACCCTGCTGGTCTGCGCGCTCGCGACGGTCCTCGTCGTCCCGATCGGCTTGTGGCCGCAGTTCCTCGCCGAGTTGCGCGCAAGCACGGTGTACGTGCAGAACTGGCAGCTCGCGGCGGACGCGAGCGACTACTTCGCGGTTGCCGAACACGTCCGCTCGCCGGTCCAGCACTTCTGGTCGCTCTCCGTGGAAGAGCAGTTCTACGTGCTCTGGCCGGCGGTGCTCGCCGTGGCGGCCGGGCGGCGGCGGACGCTGGTCGCCGCGATCGCCGCCCTGACGGCGGTGAGCCTCGCCTACTCGCTGTATGAGACCGGCGGCGATCCGGCGGCCGCGTACTTCGTCACCCCGGCGCGGGCGTGGGAGTTCGGCGCGGGCGGTCTGCTGGCCGCGGCCGGCCCCGCGTCCCGGCCGTCGGCGGCGCTGTGCTGCGCGGGTCTGGGGGCGATTCTGGTGGGGGCGGTGCGCTTCTCGCCCGCCACGCCGTTCCCGGGCGTCGCGGCGCTGGTTCCGGTACTCGGCGCGGCCGCCGTGATTCACGCCGGCCCGTCGGTGCGCGCCCTCGCCGTCCGTCCCGTGCAGTTCCTCGGCAACCACTCGTACTCGATCTACCTGTGGCACTGGCCGTTGCTGGTCCTCGCACCGTTCGTGCTCGCCCACGAGCTCGACCCCGGCGTCAAGGTCGTGCTGCTCGCCGTCACGCTCGTGCTCGCCTGGCTGTCGAAGCGGTTGGTCGAGGACCCGGTGCGCACGTCGGTGCGGCTCACGCCGTGGTGGACGTTCTCCGCGGCGGGCGCGGCGACGCTCGGCGTGCTCGCCGTCGTCGCGGGCGCGACCGCGAGCGTCGACGATCAGCTCCGCCAAGCCCGTCATGCTTCGCAGACCGTGCTCGCCGCCGCGCCGAAGTGCTTCGGCGCGGCCGCGCACGATCGCGAGCACCCGTGCCGGAATCCGGCGCTGCGGCTCTCCGTGGTTCCGACTCCGCTGGAGGCGCACGCGTTGCCCAACCTGCCCTGTCCGGTCGTCGAGCGTCGCGGACCGCTGCAGGTGTGCACGTTCGGTGCGCGGACCGGGACCGCCGTCGCGCTGCTCGGGGACAGCCACGCCTCGCACTGGCGGGCGGCACTCGACGTCGCGGCGCGCTCATCGGGGTGGCACGGGCTGTCGATGACCCATACCGGCTGTCCGCTGTCGATCGCGGCGCCGGCTCTGCAGGAGCCCGAGCGCTCGCTGTGCGAGGACTGGCGCCGGCACGTCTTCGCGTGGTTCCCGCACCATCCGGAGGTGTCGACGGTCTTCGTCTCGGCGATCTCGGCTCCGCGCGAGGACTTCGAGGCCGAGGTGCGCGGCTACCTCGGCGCCTGGGAACGGCTCCCCGCGACCGTGCAGCGGATCGTGGTCCTGCGCGACACGCCGCGGGTGCGGGGGAACACCGACGTCTGCGTCGAGCGCGAGCTCGCGCGTCACCACGAGGCGGGACCCGCGTGCGCGGTGCCGCGTTCGGGCGCGGTCGCGCGCGACGCCGAGGCGGTTGCGGCGTCGCGGCTGCGGACGGGGCGGGTGCGGGTCGTCGACCTGACCGACTTCCTCTGCGACCCGCGGCGGTGTCAGCCGGTCATCGGCGGCGCGCTCGTCTACAAGGACAACAACCACCTCACGACGGTCTTCTCGAGATCGCTCGGACCGTATCTGCGCCTGGCGATCGAGCGAGCGGGTACACCTTGATGACTGTTCGCGCGCTGGACATCGATGCTCGTCGCGGCGGTGGCGGCCGTAGTACTGACACCCGGGCACTCTGCGGTGGCGCAGAGCCAACCCTGCTTCGGTGCGGCGTCGCGCGACCCGGAGACCCCGTGCGTGGATGACGCGCTGTCGAAGACCGTGACGCCGCGGCCCTCGAGCGCTCGTACGTTGCCCAACAGCCCGTGCCGGTCGATCTCGCGCGGGTCGCCGGCGGTGTGCCGGTTCGGCGCGGATGTGCCCGCGTCGTTCGCGCTCGTCGGCGACAGCCACGCGGGGCACTGGCGGGCGGCGTTCGAGCACTTGGCGCTGGCCAAGGGCTGGGGCGGCGTCTCGATCACCCGCACGAGCTGTCCGCTCCAGCAGGCGCTGCGCGACCTGCCCGAGCCGCGGCGGACGCAGTGCGGGCGCTGGAAGAACGACGTCTTCGCGTGGTTCGCGGCGCATCCGGAGATCGGGACGGTGTTCGTCGCCGGGCTGTCGGGTGGGTCGGGGGTCGTGCCGCGGCGGGAGCAGTCGCGTTACTCCGCCGGCGTCGACGGCTATCTCGACGCGTGGCGCGCGTTGGGCGCGCGACGCGTCGTCGCGTTGCGGGACACGCCACGGTTCCGCGGCGACACGGATACGTGCATCGAGCGGGCGCTGCGGCGCCGGCAGGAGGCGGGAACGCGGTGCGCGGTCCCGCGCGCCTTCGGGCTCTCGCGCGATCCAATCGTCGGGGCGGCCGCTCGCGCCGGCGCGCCAGTGCTCGACCTCACGCCCTTCTTCTGCGACTCGCGGTGCTACCCGGTGGTCGGCGGCGCGCTCGTGGTGCGCGACGCCAACCACATGACCGGCGTGTTTTCCTCGACGCTGGGGCCCTACGTGCTGCGGGCGTTCGACCGGCTCACGGGGTCGTGACGGCGAGCGTGAAGGTCAGCGACTTGGTGTAGGCGCCGGGCGTGAGCACCTCGCTCGCGCCGATCGACTGCTGGAACGTCATCGTCGCCGGAACGACCACGGGGGCCGTCAGCGGCGTCAGCGCGCCGCTCGCGGCGAGCACCTGCAGTGGCTGGGCGAGCGCGCCGGCGGGGCCGACCAGGTGGCCGGGAGCCGTCCCGCTCGCGTCGCTCACCGAGAGCGTGCCGTTGCCGGTCGTGGCCGCCGTCAGCGTCGCCGAGTAGTCGCGCGCGACGCCGGGGACGAACGTGCCGAGGCTGAGCGTCGATGCGCTGAGCGTGAGCGAGAGCGGCGTCTCGACCGGGGGCGGCGGGGGCGGGACGTCCGCCTGCGGCGTCGTGACGGTCACGTCGGCGGTGGCGGTCGCCGTCGCGCGGCCGTCGTCGACGGTGAGCTTGAGCGTGTAGACGCCCGGCGTGTCGTAGCGATGGCCGACGAGCGAGACCGGGAGCGTGCCGGTCGCGATCTGGCCGTCGCCGAAGTCGAGCTTGTAGGTCAGACGGTCGTGGTCGGGATCGGCGCCGGTGATCGTCGGGCGCACGGCCAACGGGGCGACGCCGCTCGTGCCGTCGAGCGCGAGCGTCGCGGTCGGAGCCGCGTTGACCACCGTGAACGTGTACTCGACGGGGGCTGAGATGTTGCCCGCGGCATCCTGCGCGCGGGCGCGGAAGACGTGGACGCCCGCCGCGAGCGTGCTCGCTTGGATGATCGGCGCGCAACTTCCGTACTCGCCGTCGTCGAGCGCGCACGCGAGCGTCCCTTCGGTGGAGAGCAGGTCGAAGGCGAGCGGGCCGGAATGCGCCGGTGAGGCGGGTCCGGACTGCAGCGTCACCTCAGGAGCCTTGGTGTCGACCGTGAACGTCCGGACGTACGGGGTCGCGTCGGTGTTGCCGGCGTCGTCGGTCGCGACGACCTCGAGCGTATGCGTGCCGTCTGCCTGCGGAGGCAACGGGAGCAGCGTCGGACACGGCACGATCGGCCGGCCGTCCAGCGTGCACGTGAACGTCGCGCCGGGCGGCGAGGATGCGAGCAGGAACACGGGGCTGGCGTCGTTGGTCAGGCCCTCAGGGCCGCTGGTGATCCCGGTCACGGGTGCAGTGGTGAAGAGCGTGTAGCTGAACGTCGACGGCGTTCCGTAGTTCCCGGCCGGGTCCTGCGCGCGAACCGTGAACGTGTAACGGGCGTCGTCGGCGAGCGGCCCGTACTCCTTCGGGGATTCGCACGGCGCGAACTCGGCCGTGAGATCCGGCGACGTGAGCTTGCACTCGAACTTGGAGTCCGGCTCGGCGGAGGCGAACGTGAACGTCGGCGTCTTGTCGTTGCTGCGATTCGGCGGGCCGGAGACGGTCGCGACAGCCGGTCCGGTGCGGTCGACGACGAACGTCTGACTCGCCGGCGTCTGATCCGTGTTCCCGGCCGCGTCCGTCGCTCGGACGTCGAACGTGTGCGTCCCCTCGGGGAGCGTCCCGAGATCCTTCGGCGACGTGCACGTCGCGAACGCCGCGCCGTCGAGTCGGCACTCGAACGTGGAATTGGCCTCGCTCGACGAGAACCGGAACGGGCTCGGACCTGCATCGACCGTCGTCTGCGGCGCGGTCGTGTCGATCGTGAACGTCCTGCTCTCGGGCGTCTGGTCCGTGTTGCCCACCGAGTCCGTCGCCCGCACCAGGAAGACGTGATCGCCGTCCTGGAGCGCCCCGACGTCGCGTGGCGAGGTGCACGCCTCATACGGTCCCGCATCGACCTTGCACTCGAACGTCGAGCCGGCCTCGCTGGAAGAGAACCGGAACGGCGGCCCACCCGCCTGGAGCGTGGTCTCCGGCGCCGTGGTGTCAACCGTGAACGTCCTTGAGGCGGGCGTGGCGTCGGGGTTCCCCGCGGCGTCGGTCGCCCGCACCTCGAACGTGTACGTCCCGTCGAGAAGAGGCCCGAGCTCACGAGGCGAGGTGCAGGACTCAAACGGCGCGCCATTGACCCGGCACTCGAACGTCGACCCGGGCTCGCTCGAAGAGAACAGGAACTGCGGCGTCGTATCCCGCGTGGTCCCGCTGACGCCGCTGTCGATCGTCGTCTGCGGGGCGGTGTTGTCGACGTCGAAGGTCTTCGCCGCGGGTGTGGGATCGACATTCCCCGCGACGTCCTTGGCGCGCACCGAGAAGGTGTGGGTGCCGGCGGCGAATGTCCGCGCGTCGGGCGAGGTGCAGGCCGCGAAGTCGCCGTCGTCGAGCTTGCACTCGAAGGTCGAGCCGGCCTCGTTGGAGGAGAACACGAACGGGCTCGGACCCGAATCGATCGTCGTCTCCGGCGGGGTCGTGTCGACCGTGAAGGTCTTCGTCGCCGGCGTCGGGTCGACGTTCCCGGCCGCATCCTTCGCCCGCACCGTGAACGTGTGCGTGCCGTCCGCGAACGTCCGCGCGTCGGGCGAGGTGCAGGCCGCGAAGTCGCCGTCGTCGACCTTGCACTCGAACGTCGCGCTCGCGTCGTTCGACGAGAACACAAACGGCGACGGACCCGAATCGATCGTCGTCTCCGGCGGGGTCGTGTCGACCGTGAAGGTCTTGCTCGCCGGCGTCGAGTCGACGTTCCCGGCCGCATCCTTGGCGCGCACCGAGAAGGTGTGGGTGCCGTCGGCGAACGTCCGCGCGTCCGGCGAGGTGCACGCGGCGTAGTCGCCGTCGTCGACCTTGCATTCGAACGTCGCGCTCGCGTCGTTCGACGAGAACACGAACGGACTCGGACCCGAATCGATCGTCGTCTCCGGCGCAGTCGTATCCACCGTGAAGGTCTTCGTGGCGGGCGTCGGGTCGACGTTGCCGGCCGCATCCTTGGCCCGCACCAAGAACGTGTGCGGACCGTCCGCGAATGTCCGCGCGTCCGGCGACGTGCACGCCGCGAAGTCGCCGTCGTCGACCTTGCACTCAAACGTCGCGGACGCGTCGTTAGAGGAGAACACAAACGGCGACGGACCCGAATCGATCGTCGTCTCCGGCGCAGTCGTATCCACCGTGAACGTCTTCGTCGCCGGCGTCGGGTCGACGTTCCCGGCCGCATCCTTCGCCCGCACCGAGAAGGTGTGGGTGCCGTCGGCGAACGTGCGCGCGTCGGGCGAGCTACACGCCGCGAAGTCGCCGTCATCGAGCTTGCACTCGAACGTCGCGCCAGCGTCGTTGGAGGAGAACACGAACGGGCCCGGACCCGAATCGATCGTCGTCTCCGGCGCAGTCGTGTCGACCGTGAAGGTCTTGCTCGCCGGCGTCGAGTCGACGTTCCCGGCCGCATCCTTCGCCCGCACCGAGAACGTGTGCGTGCCGTCCGCGAACGTGCGCGCGTCGGGCGAGGTACACGCGGCGAACTCGCCGTCATCGACCTTGCACTCGAACGTCGCGCCAGCGTCGTTCGACGAGAACACGAACGGGCCCGGACCCGAATCGATCGTCGTCTCCGGCGCCGTCGTATCCACCGTGAACGTCTTGCTCGCCGGCGTCTGATCGACGTTGCCGGCCGCATCCTTGGCGCGCACCGAGAAGGTGTGCGTGCCGTCCGCGAATGTCCGCGCGTCGG
The DNA here is from genome assembly GCF_027587205.1 of Solirubrobacter ginsenosidimutans. The sequence continues at coordinate 125,292 of NZ_JAPDOD010000003.1, read as the reverse complement.
GCGAGGTGCACGCGGCGAAGTCGCCGTCGTCGACCTTGCACTCGAACGTCGCGCTCGCGTCGTTCGACGAGAACACAAACGGGCCCGGACCCGAATCGATCGTCGTCTCCGGCGCAGTCGTATCCACCGTGAACGTCTTCGTCGCCGGCGTCGGGTCGACGTTCCCGGCCGCATCCTTCGCCCGCACCGAGAACGTGTGCGTGCCGTCCGCGAATGTCCGCGCGTCCGGCGAGGTGCACGCCGCGAACTCGCCGTCATCGACCTTGCACTCAAACGTCGAACCCGCTTCGGACGACGAGAACACAAACGGCGACGGACCCGAATCGATCGTCGTCTCGGGCGGGGTCGTGTCGACCGTGAAGGTCTTCGTCGCCGGCGTCGGGTCGACATTGCCCGCCGCATCCTTCGCGCGCACCGAGAAGGTGTGCGTGCCGTCGGTGAACGCACGAGCGTCCGGCGAGGTGCAGGCCGCGAAGGCGCCGTCGTCGACCTTGCACTCGAACGTCGCGCTCGCGTCGTTCGACGAGAACACAAACGGCGACGGACCCGAATCGATCGTCGTCTCCGGCGCCGTCGTGTCGACCGTGAACGTGCGTGTGGCCGGGGTCGGGTCGCCGACCGCGCGGACGGAGAAGACGTGGTCGCCGTCGGACAATGCGCCCGGCGTGAACGGGGACACGCATCCGGCGAACGCACCCGCGTCGATCGCACACTCGAAGGTGCTGCCGGGCAGGGTCGACGTGAAGGTGAAGGGCGGGCCGCCCGGGGCGATCGTCGTGTCGGGCACGGGCGCGACCGGGGTGGTCGGGGTGCCGTAGACGGCGAACTCGGAGAGGTCGCGGAAGGACGCACTCGCCCCGCCTTGCGAGCTCAGAAGCGTGACGCGGGCGTAGCGCACACCCGACGCACCCGCCGTCGGCGGCAACACGTTCAGCGTGTGGCGGTCGGCGGAAACGAACGTGCCGGTCCGCGCGACGGTCCAGGCTGCGCCGTCCGGTGAGGTCTCGACGCGATATCCACCCGTTGCGTCGGCGGCTGAGTCGCCGCATGTCTCGGTCGGGTCGATCGCGAACGAGGTCACGTCGACCGCGTTCGGCAACTGCACGATCAGGTACTTCTCGCTGCCCGCGGCGGTGGACCAGCCGAGCGACTGGGATTGGTCGAGCGCCGCGTTCGGCCCGCAGCCGTACTCGACGTACTCGCGCCCGTTGGAACCCGTGACCGTCGCGCCGCCCTTCGTCGCTGACCAGTCACGCCGGACCGTCGGGCTAAAAGTGATCGTGGTGCCGCCGGTGACCGAGAGCGAGGTCGAGGACCCCTCCCACCCACCACCACCCGCAAGCACCTTCAAGTACGCCCCGGCCGGGACGTCGGCGATGGTGTAGCGGCCGTCGGCGCCGGTCACGGCGCTCACGCTGCTCACCCCACCCGCGAGACCCACGGTCACGCCGGAGACGCCCGCGCCGCCGATCGCGTTCGTGACCTGCCCGGAGATCGTGCCCCGCGGCGCGTCACCCGCGGGCGGCAGAGCGAAGCTCTCCGCGGGCGCGGTGTCGTCGCCGCCGACGGCCGCCGCGAAGAAGCCCATCCCCCGCACCGCGAACACACCCCAGATCACGCCCGCGTCCGCCCCGCCGAACAGCGTCTGGTCCGCGAGCAGGATCCCGTTGCGACCGTCCAAGAACGTCGGCTCAGGCGGCAGCAACGACATCCCCGTCGTCACCAGCGCCCGAGCCTTTGCGGACCCCACCGCAGTGCGCAGGTCCCAGAGGGTCTGCGCCCAAATCTCCCCGTCGGCGTGCACCTCGGCGCCGCCGGCCACCCGCCCGAAGTCGCCGTAGGTGAACCCGCCGGACCCCAAGGCGGGACGCCCGGGACAGGCGATCGCGTCCGCGCCCGTCACCGGGCAGTCCAGCGGCGAGTAACGCAGCTTCGAGGACGAGCCGGAGAGGTCCGTGTACGCGCCCATCGCGACCTCGCCCACGGCGCCCGTGTCGAGCCCCGGGAACTGGTCGACGATGAAGTCCTGCGCGTACCAGTCGCTCCACGCCTCCCCCATCGCCCCCGCTTGCGCCGAGTTCAGCGCGCCGTAGCCGTCGGCGTCGACCACCAGCCGGTTGGAGAGACCGTGCGTGTACTCGTGGTAGAGGACCGACGCGTCGCTGCCACTCGACACCCGCCTGAACGGCGAGCTCCACAGGTACATCTGCATCCGCGGATGCGACCCGTCCGGCGGCGTGAACATGTTGGCGTTGTTGAGGTGGTTGCCGTCCGGCCCGGTCGAGGCGCCGTCCATCGTCTCCAGCAGCAGGTCGTCGGCGCCCTCGAAGGCGCCCTTGGCGGCCGTGAAGCCGATCGGCGCCGCCGCCAAATGGTCATGGAAGCGGTTGGCGAAATAGAACGCCTGCACCGCGTCCTGCTGGCGGTTCAAGACGCGATCAGCCGTGCCGCTCCACGAGCACAGATGCGCCGCGTCACAGCCCGTCCCCGCCACCGGCTGCAGCGGGAACGAGAACCCGCCGCCCACCCGCGCGACCTCCTCGGACGTCGCCGCGACCCCGTTGTCGTCGAGATCGCTGTAGACGTGGGCGTTCGGCCCGTTCAAGTTCGTCGCGCTCGCGCTCAGCCAGCCGCTCTGCTCGAGGTTCACGGTCGCCGCGGTCCCACCCACGCCACTGCCGGGGAACCGCTCCCAGACCAAGGCGGGCGTCTCGGACTTGACCATGTTCACGCGCCGCAGGACCTTGCCGGTGCGGGCGTCGACGGTCGCGTCGTAGACCGCGTCGTCATCCGCGCGGTAGCGCACCCGCCACGCCAGGCGGTCGCCGGACGTCACGAGCGAGGCGGCGGTGTCGTGGCCGTAGTCGGTCGTGCGCTGCGCACCCGAGGGCCCGCGCCGGCGCACCAGGCTCCGGTAGGCGCCGACGTCGTCCTGCACCGCCCGCACCGCCTCGCCCGCGTCCAGGACGGGCACGGCAGACGAGACGTCCAACCCGTGCTCGGGCGCGCCGAGCACGCTGAGCACTCGGCCGTCTGAACCCACGTTCACCCGCAGCACCCCATCCGACGACGGAATCCCGTCGACCGACTGCCGCCACGTGACCGACGTGACACCGCCGGGGAGAGCGGACACCTCCGGGGCGCCCGAGACGTCACCAGAGGCGAGCCCCAGCACCGCCAGGTTCGCGCCCAGGTACGACGAGGCGATCGACTCCGGCGAGCGCGCCGACGGACCCGTCAGCGTCCCGTCCAGGCGCGCGAGCACCCGCGGGGTGCCGGTGCGCCGATCGAGATCGACGACGCCCTGGCGGCCCAGGCGGTGTTGCAAAGTGGATCGATCGGCTCGCTCCTTGGCCTGCGCTACCCCCGTCAGCGGGAAGGCCAAAAGGGCGAGCGCGACCCCTAGCGCGCAGCGTCCTCCCATTCGAGCCACGAATAATCGACCTTCCAGGGGGAAAGGGCGATCAGCTATCCGTCCAAGTGATCGGCTCGAGGTCGTTCACGAACCCCGGCGTCGCCTCGACGCGCCCCAGCCACGCTGTGATCCGCGGGTATTCGCTCGGTTCGGCACCCGCCTCGGACGCGCAGTGCACATAGCCGTACAGCGCCGTATCGGCGACGGTGTACGACGCGCCCGCGACGAACGGATCGACCAGACCCCGCTCCAAAGACTCCAGCGAGCGCCGCCCCTGGCGCAGCCGGTCCGCGAACACCTCGGGGTGCTTCCCCACCCGCCCGACCAGCGCCATGAACCGCGCCACCGCCAATCCCGGCTCGACCTGGTTCTGCTCGAAGAAGAGCCACTGATGCACGCGGGCGCGCTCCAGCGGAGCAGAAGGCAGGAACGGCGTCCCCTCGGCCAGGTACAACAGGATCGCCGCCGACTCCGGGAGCACGTCGCCCGAGTCGAGCTCCAGCACCGGCACCCGCCCGTCCGGGTTGCGCGCGAGGTGCTCCGGCCGCCGCGTCTCGCCGCTGAACAAGTCGACGGTCACCCGCTCGAACGAAAGCCCCAGCTGCCGCAGGAGGATTCGCACCTTCAGGCAGTTCGCGGATGCGGGATGGTCGTAGAGGATCACAGGACGCGCCGGAAGAACGCGATGGTCTCGGCGAACGCCTGGTCGGTCGCTTCGGGGTCGAAGCGCGGGCCGATGTCGCGCCCGAACGCATGCTCAGCCTCGAACTCCAGCCAGCGGAACGTCGGCCCGCCTTCCAGACCGGCGCGCACCACCTCGCGCGCAGGCGCCGGCGTATGGGGATCGAGGGAGCCGAAGATCAGCAGCAGCTCACCGTCGATGTCGGCCACCCGCTCCAGCGCGTCGGAGCGATCCTTGCCGAGCTTGCCGTCGTGCAGCCCGGTCGGGTACCAGCAGGCGGTCCCCCGCACCCGTGAATCGAACGCCGCCCGGAACGCGAGATGCCCACCGGTGCAATGCCCCGCCGCGCCGACCGTCGGACACGCAGCACCGAACCAATCCAGCGCCGCCGCGATGTCCTCGTCGAACTCGGCGGTCGTGATCGCCTCGGCGTCCGCCTGCCCGCGGACCTTCCCCGGGTCGTCGAACCCGAGCACGGTGCCCGCCGGCTCGACGCGGTGATAGATCTCGGGCACGGCGACGAGGAACCCGTAGCCGGCCAGCCGCACCGCCCAGCGCAGACTGGACTCGGTGAGCTGGAAGATGTCGGTGTAGAAGACGACGCCCGGGTACGAGCCGGGTGCGGCGGGCTTGGCCACGAAGGTGCGCATCGCCCGCTCGCCCACCGGCACGTCGACGTATTCACGTGTCAGGACCACGGCGCGCATCCTCGCATGTTGGAGATCTCACACTCCCCCAGCCGCCCGCGGACCCAATAGCTTCCGCAGCCATGCTGAACGTGCTCAACCCCGCCACCGGCGAGACGATCGCCGAAGTCCCGGTGTCGACGCCGGAGGACGTCGATCGCGCCGTCGCCGCCGCCCGCGCCGCGTTCGGCGGCTGGTCGACCGTGACGCCGTACGAGCGCCAGCAGGCGCTGCTGAAGCTCGCCGACGCCGTCGAGCAGCACTCCGACGAGCTGGCGGAGCTCGAGGCGCGCAACGCCGGCAAGCCCGTGCACGCGATGAAGGCCGACGAGATGCCGGTCTGCGTCGACAACCTGCGCTTCTTCGCGGGCGCGGCGCGCTGCCTGGAAGGCAAGTCCGCGGGCGAGTACATGACCGGCCGCACATCCTTCATCCGCCGCGAGGCCGTCGGCGTCGTCGCCCAGATCACGCCCTGGAACTACCCACTGATGATGGCGATCTGGAAGATCGGGCCCGCGCTGGCGACCGGCAACACGATCGTGCTCAAGCCGGCCGAGACGACGCCGCTCTCGACGCTGCGGCTGGTCGAGCTGGCGAACGAGATCCTGCCGCCCGGCGTGCTCAACGTCGTCACCGGCGCGGGCGAGGTCGGCCAGCGCATGGTCACCCACCCCGACGTCGACATGGTCTCGCTGACCGGCTCCGTGAACACCGGCAAGTGGATCGCCAAGGCCGCCGCCGACACGCTCAAGCGCGTGCATCTCGAGCTCGGTGGCAAGGCGCCGGTCGTGGTCTTCGACGACGCCGACCTCGACGCGCTGGCGGAGACCGTCACGGGCGCCGCCTACTACAACGCCGGCCAGGACTGCACCGCGGCCACCCGCGTGCTGGCGTCCGACCGCATGCACGACGACGTCGTCGAGGCACTCGCCGAGCACGCGAGGACGTTCAAGCTCGGCGACACGTTCGACCCCGAGACCACGCTCGGCCCGGTCAACTCCGCCCGCCAGCTCGGCAACATCACCGGCTTCCTGGACCGCCGCCCCGACCACGCGCGGATCGTCACCGGCGGCCGGCGCCCGGACTCGCCCGGGTTCTTCCTGGAGCCGACGATCGTCGACGGCCTGCGCCAGGACGACGAGATGGTGCAGAAGGAGATCTTCGGCCCGGTCATCGCCGTCCAGCGCTTCGACGACGAGGCGAAGGCGATCGAGTGGGCCAACGGCACGCCGTACGGGCTCGCCGGGAGCGTGTGGACGCGCGATGTCGGCCGCGCGCTGCGGGTGGCGAACGCCATGCGCTTCGGGTGCGTCTGGATCAACGACCACCTGCCGTTCGTCTCGGAGATGCCGCACGGCGGCTTCAAGCAGTCCGGCTATGGCAAGGACCTCTCGATGTACGGCGTCGAGGACTACACGGTCGTCAAGCACGTCATGGCAAGCTTGAGCTGACATGGCCTCTCCCGATCAGCCCCAGGCGCCGTACCTGAACGCCGTCGTCGCGTACGGGTTCCGCGGCTCCACCCGCTTCCACGTGCCCGGCCACAAGGCGGGCAACGGCGCCGACCTCGGCGTGCGCACCGCGATCGGCTGGCAGACGCTGAAGCTGGACATCCCGCAGGACATCCACGGGGTCGATCTCGGCGAGTCGCCGACGCCCTACGAGCGCGCCGAGCAGCTCGCCGCCGAGGCGTACGGCGCGGCCCGCTCGTGGTTCCTGACCAACGGGGCCACGCAGGGCAACCACGCGCTCTGCCTCGCGCTGGCGCCGCTCGGCGCGCCGGTCGTGGTGCAGCGCAACGCGCACGCGTCGGTGATCGACGGCCTGGTCCTGTCGGGCGGGTTGCCGACGTGGGTCCCGCCGGAGTACGAGCCCGAGCTCGGCATGGCGCACGGCGTCACGCCGCAGTCGCTGAAAGCCGCCCTCGACGCCACGCCGGGCGCGCACGCCGCGTTCATCGTCTCCCCCACGTACTACGGGATGGCCGCGGACGTCGAGGGCTGCGCCGAGGTCGCGCACGCCGCCGGCGTGCCGCTCGTGGTCGACCAGTCGTGGGGCCCGCACTTCGGCTTCCACCGCGATCTGCCGCCCAACGCGCTGCACGTGGGCGCCGACGCGATGCTCACGTCGGTGCACAAGATCGCGGGCTCTCTCACGCAGTCCGCGCTCCTGCATGTCTCAGACAGCGGCCGGATCGATCCCGACGCGGTCGCGCGCACGCTGCGGTTGATGCGCTCGACGTCGCCCTCTTCGCTGCTGATGCTCTCGCTCGACGGCGCGCGCCGACAGCTCGTGCTGCACGGCGAGGCGTTGCTGAGCGGCACGATCGCCGCGTCGCGCCGCACGGCCGAGGCGATCGACCAGATCCCCGGCTGCCGCGTGGTCGGCGACGAGGAGATCGGGCGGCCGGGAGTCGCCGCCCGTGACCCGCTGCGGATCGTGATCGACGTCCGCGGCACGGGCGCGACCGGGTACGAGATGGCCGCCGCGCTGCGCTCGAACTTCGACACGCAGGTCGAGCTCGCCACGCAGGCCACGATCGTGCTCGTGCTCGGCCTGGACGAGCTCGTGCGCGAGCTCGAGCGCTTCGTCCACGACCTCACGTCGATCGTCGAGCACATGGAGCGCCCAGGCGAGATCGAGGAGGTCACGCTGGCCTCGGGCACGTTTGAGAACGAGGTCGTCGTCGCGCCGCGGGAGGCGTTCCTCGGCCCGTCGGACGTCGTCGCCGTCGACGACTCGATCGGCCGCGTCAGCGCCGAGGCGATCGCCGGCTACCCGCCCGGGATCCCGGTCCTGCTGCCGGGCGAGCGGATCACCGACGACGTGATCGCGTACCTGCGTTCGCTCAAGAGCGTCGGCGCGCGGCTGCACGGCGCGAGCGATCCGGACTTCAACACGATCTGCGTTATGCCTGACGTTCAGTGATGCGCGTGAACCACGGCGTGGCCCTTGCCGCGGGCGATCAGCCAGCGGTTGACGGGGTACGCCGCGGTGCCCGCGATCAGCAGCGCGAGCGCCAGGAACGCGTAGAACTTCAGCTCGTCCAGGCCGGCGTCCATCGCGCCCGGAATCGCGACCATGATCGTGTTGTCGACGATCTCCATGATCGTGATCGAGATCGTGTCGCTCGCCAGTGCCAGCGGGACGACCGCGCTCAGGGCCATCCCTGAGCGCAGCAGCGGCAGCGACGTGAACGCGTAGCCGAAGAGGAACGCCAGCGCGATCGAGAGCACCACGGTCGCGCCGGTCGACAGATCGAGGGCGTTGCCGATGATCATGCCCAGGATCTCGCCGATGGCGCAGCCCGTCAGGCAGTGCACGGTCGCGCTGAACGCGACCCGGTTCAGGGATTGCCCGTGATCGTGCTGCATACCCCCTAAGGGTATCAGCGGTCGGTCACCAACCCCACCTCGCCGTCCTCCTTCCAGAGCCGCTCGAGCACCTTCGCGGGCATCCGCGTGAGGTGGGGATAGCTGCGGCCCCACGAGTTGAGGACGTCGACGTAGTCCAGGCCGCCGTAGCCGAGCGTGGTCAGGACGTCGTCCACCGAGCGGGCCCAGCGGTTGGCCTTGATGCCTTCGCCGAGTGCCTCGAGGCCCGTCTTGCCGTCCTTGACCACACAGTGGCCGCGCTTGCGCAGGATGTCCAGCCCGGCGCGGACCGACGTGCCGTCGTAGTCCTCCCCCGGCCACTCGTCGACCTTCTGCGCCTCGTGGTAGAGCCAGAACCCGTCATAGGTCTTGCGGTTGAGCTGGCTCGTCAAGCGACTGATGCCGAATCCGACGCAGGCGCCCTCCTCGCCCTGGTTGTAGAAGTCCCACCAGGCGTCCGGATCGTTGGAGCCCTTCGGTTTCAGGCACACGCAGTGCCCGCCGCGCACCTTCGTCAGCTTCGCGTCGCGGGCGATCCAGTAGTGGCCTTCGGCGTCCTTCTCGGGCTCGTCGAACTCGACGTACCAATTGACGCCGATGACCACGGGCGTCGGCTTGGCGGGCGCCGTGCTCGCCGTCAGCGGGTACTTGTCGACGTGCTTCCAGTCGCTCGGGGGGCGACGTCCAAGTGGTCCGGGCATGAGAGCGACACTACGCCGGTGGGAGGTGCGCGAGCAAGCGCAGGTACTCGAAGCGCAACTCGGCGTCGCTCTCGCCCTCGTCGGCGCGCTCGGCGAACGCGAGCAGGTCGCGGGCGAATTGCGGGTCGGTGATCGCCGCGGCGGGCCCGAACGTCTCGCGGTAGAAGTCGGCGAACCCCTGCGGCCCGCCCGCCACGCGCTCGACGTAGTCGCGGCGCACGAGGTCGAGCTCGCAGCCGCCGAACAGCTGGCGCACATACGGCTCGCTCCCCCACAGCGTGGGTGAAGGGCCGGCGGGGACGTACGGCGCGAAGATGGTGAAGAAGTCCGCAGCAAGACCTTCCGGGGTGAAGTTGATCATGCCGATCGTGCCGCGGGGGCGGGTGACGCGCCGCAGCTCGCGCGCGACGGCCTGATGGTCGGGGGCGAAGATCGCACCGGCCGCGGAGGTGACGACGTCGAAGGCGTCGTCGTCGAACGGGAGGGCTTGCGCGTCCGCCTCGACCCACTCGATGTCGAGGCCGCGAGCCTCGGCTTCGCGGCGCCCGATGGCGAGTTGCTCGGGCGTGATGTCGGTCGCGGTGACGAGCGCGCCCGTCTCCGCGGCGCGGAGCGCGACGTTGCCGGTGCCGGCGGCGACGTCGAGCACCTTCATGCCGCGTTCGATGCCGGTGTCCGCGACCAGCTCGGGCCCGAAGTGCCAGATCAGCTCGGTGGCGAAGCGGTGGTAGTCCCCTTGGGCCCAGACGGTGCTCATGCCGCTCGACGCTACGCCTGCCGCCGCGCCTTCCGCATCGCCCGATCTGGCTATATCAGCCCGTGGCGCGCGGCGAGCGCGGCCGCCGCGGCGCGCGACGGCGCGTCGAGCTTGCGCAGGATGTTCGTCACGTGCCGGTGGACGGTGTGCTCGCTGACGACGAGGCGCTCCGCCAGCTCCCGGTTCGTCAGCCCTTGCGCGAGCAGCGTCAGGACCTCCCGCTCGCGCGGCGTGAGCTCGGGGAGCGGCGGCGCCGCCTCGGCGGCACCGAGGGCGCGCAGCGCGTCTCGGCCGGCGGCCCGTTCGCGGACGGCCGCATCGCCGCGCCCGCCGGCGTCGAGCACGTCCGCGAGATCGAGCCGCGCCTCAGCCGCCTCGTAGGGCGCGCGGGCGGCCTCGAAGCCGTCCACCGCGTCCTCGAGCAGCGCGGGATCGGAGCGCAGCACGCCCTCCGCCCGGTCGGCCACCGCCCGCAGCGCCCCCGTCCCACCCGCCTCCGCCAGCCCACGCAAATCCCTCAAGTAACCCTCGACCTTCCTAAATGGGGTCAGACCCCCTTTAGGTTTCGCGCGGATCAGGAGGTCGAGCAGTTCGACGCGGGCGAGGCGGCGTTCCGGCGGGGTGTGGCGGAGCAGGCGTTCGGCGAGCTCGGAGGCGGTGCGCGCGTCGCCGCGGTCGAGCGCGATGCGGGCGTGGCAGAGGTGGGTGCTCGCGCCCGCCCGCTCGAGCAGGGCGAGCGCCTCGGCGGTGCGGCCCTGGCGACGGCGCAGCTCGGCGAGGCCGGCGAGCGGGCCGGGCGCCCACGCGGGGCGCGAATGCGCGAAGTCCTCGACGGCGGCTTCGAGCAGGGTCTCCGCTTGAAGCCATTGCCCGCGCCAGCGGTGCACGGCGCCGTACTCCGCCCGGCAGAAGGCGAGCATCCAGCGGCTGCCGTAGCGGTCAGCGAAGGCGGCGATGCGATCGCTCCAGGCGAACGCGCGCTCGAAGTCGTAGACGGCGAGGCAGGAGGAGACGAGAAAGCAGCACGTCCAGGCTTGTGAGATCGGGATCTCGGCGCGGCCTTCCAGCGCGGTCACCGTCGCCTCGTCCAGACGCCGCATGCCTTCCTGCACCCGCGCGCCCGCGACGAGCGAGGAGCCCTCCAGCGCGAGGCCGAGCATCTCGAGGTCGGCGACGCCGAAGCGGCGCCCGAGGTTCGCCGCCTCGAGTGCCAGCGCGCGTGCCCGCGCATCTTCTCCCGCCCGGCTGAGCACGTAGCCCTCGTGGAACGCGAGCCACCCGTGCGCGGGGCCGGGCGCGAGCGGTTCGAGCAGCCGCCGCGCCCGCTCGAGCCACCCACCCGCCACCGCCGCCGCGCCGTGGAAGTCGTTGTGGTCGGAACCGATCCACGTCGCCATCCGCGCGGCCGCGGCCGGATCACCGCGCTCCCGATAGAGCCGGTAGGCGCGCTCGCGAGCGGAGAACACCGTCTCCGCGTCGTCGAGCCACCACGCCGCCCAGCTCAGCCCCTCGAAGGCCTCGGCAGAGTCCGCGGCCGCAAACGACTCCCGCGCGAGCTCCCACTTCCCCTCGCGCAGTCGCTCCCAGCCGGTGTCCACGATCTCGGCTAGAGCCAGTGCGCGCGCTTGAAGCCGCGCCAGAGCACCACGCCGGAGAGCACCATGACGAGGATCACCGCCGGGTAGGAGAAGCGCCAGTGCAGCTCCGGCATGTGGTCGAAGTTCATGCCGTAGAAGGAGGCGACGAAGGTCGGGACGGTGATGATCGCCGCCCACGCGGAGATCCGGCGCACGACCTCGTTCTGCTCCGCCGAGACCACCGCCATGTTGGCCTGCAGGATGGTGCTCAAGAGATCCCGTTGGGCGATGATCTCCTCGTTGACGAGCTTGAGGTGGTCGTCGACGTCACGGAAGTACTGGCGCAGGCCGTCGGAGATCGCGAGCACGCCGCCCTGGGTGATCGCGGCGGCCGGGCCGAGCAGCGGGTGGACGGCGCGGAAGAAGTCGGTGACCTCGCGGCGGAGCAGGTAGATCCGGTGGGTGGGCGCGTGCGCGCCCGAGAAGACCGTGTGCTCGACCTCCTCGATGTCAGATTCGAGCCCCTCGACCACCGGCGCGTAGTCGTCGACGATCTTGTCGAGGATCGCCCAGAGCACTGCAGCGGGGCCCTCTTCCAGGAGCTTCGGGTGCTGCTCGAGCTTCAGGCGCGCCTCGTGCAGATCCGCGGCGATTCCTTGGCGCACGGTGATGATGAAACCGGGACCGATGAAGATCGATACCTCGCCGAACTCGACCTCCTCGAGCTCTTCGACGTAGCGGGCGGTGCGCAACACGACGAACGTGACGCCGCCTTCGTAGGCCTCGACCTTGGGGCGCAGGTGGAAGCTCTGCGCGTCCTCGACCGCGAGCTCATGAAGGCCGAAGATGTCCTGGACGCGCGTCAGTTCCTCCGCGGACGGCTCGACCATGCCGAGCCACACGAATCCGGGGTCCTGCTTGCAGATCAAGGCGGCGGCCTCGGGGGCCATCTTGCCCTCGTGCTGGCGGCGCCCGTCGCGGTAGTGCGCGCAGTCGACGATCATCGAAGCGCGAAGTGTTCCAGCGCCTCATGAGCACTGCCGGCCACGAACGCGACCGTTGACAACTCCGCAACATCGAGCGCCCGGCGGAACGGCGCGCCGGCCGGAGCGACGACCGCGAGCCGGACGCAGCGGTTGGCCAGACCGAAGAGCACGCGCAGGCCGGCGCTGGCCAGGAACGCGAGCTCGGACAGGTCGACGATCAGCGGGCCGGGGGCGAGCGCGAGCAGCTCGGCTTCGATCGCATCCGCGTTGAAGCCGTCCACCTCGCCGCTCAGCCGCGCGATCGGAATCCGCCCGCCACGATCGACCTCGACCGCCGCCGGACCGATCTCCGGCACCCGCGCCGGCGCGGCCCCGCCCGGGCGATAGCGCGCGCTCACCGTCGTGCCGTCGGCGCCCTCGTCGACGTCGACCGCGTGCATCAGCGCCCGCACGATGCTCAACCCCCGCCCCCGGAACCCGGGATCGGCGGGCGGCGGACGCCAGCGCCCGTGATCGCGGACCAGGAGCGTCATGACACCGCCAGGCTCGCGCGCCAGGGCGACCTCGACCGAGGCGTCGGTGACCCCGCGCGGATACGCGTGCTCGACCGAGTTCGCGCACAGCTCGCCCCCGGCGAGCACCACCAGCTCGGCGTCGCCCGGCTCCACACCCGCGCCCGCGAGCCACGTGCGCATCGCCTGGCGCACGACCGACAGCTGGTCCGCGCGGGCGGCGAACCAGAGGTGCAGCGGAGTGACCCTCAGCGGCAGCGCCCGCGCGGCGAGCAGCGCGACATCGTCGCGGCGTTGCTCACCGCCCGCGAACAGCGCACCCACCAGCGCCGAGCACAGCTGCTCCGGATCCAGCCGTGCCGCCGCCGACGCCGCGTCGCGCAGCCGCTCGAGCCCGACGTCCAGCGGTTCATGCCGGCGCTCGATCGCCCCGTCCGAGTACAGGACGAGCGTCGCGCCCTCGGGCACCGCGGCCGTGGTGTCCGCGTAGACGTGCCCGAGCGCGCGATCGAGCGGAACCCCGCGCGCGCCCTCCAGGAACCACGCCTCGCCATCCGCGCTGACCAGCAGCGGCGGCGGATGCCCCGCGCAGGCGTAGCGCACCTCGTGCGCGCCGGGGTCCAGGATCGCGTAGGCCACCGTCGCTCCGCGCGCACCCGCCACGCCGTCCGCGTAGCGCGCCAGCAGCTGCAGCACCCGCGCCGGCGGGCGCCCCTCGAGCGCGTAGGCGCGCAGCGCGCTGCGCAGCTGTCCCATCGCCGCGGCGGCGTGCGGCCCGTGCCCGACGATGTCACCGACCGCGATCCCGACCCGCCCGCCCGGCAGCTCGACCGCGTCGTAGAAGTCCCCGCCCGCCGCGATGCCATCGGCCGCCGGGAGGTAGCGCACGGCCAGCTCGAGCCCGTCCGTCTTTGGCAGCGATTCCGGGAGCAGCGCGTGCTGCAGCGTCGCGGCGAGGTCGTGCTCGACCTGATAGCGCCGCGCGCGCCCGAGCGCCTGCCCGCACAGCCGCGTAAGCGCCAGGAGGTAGTCGCGGTCGTCGGGCGTGAAGCGGTGCGGAGTGTCGAAGACCAGCCCGATCGCCCCCAGCGCGCGACCGTCGTCGGCGAGCGGCAGCAGCGCGGCCGACTGAGCTTGCGGGCGGACCTCGGCGAAGCGCGGATAGCCGCCGAAGATCGCTGCCGCGCTCTCCAGCCAGACCGGCGTGCTCGTGCGCGCCGCTTCGGCGAGCGGCAACTCGGCGTCGATCGGCAGCGACGCGAAGCGCTCCCGGGTCTCCGGCTCGTGCCCGGCGGCGTGGGCCAGCTCGAGCGAGCGGCCGTCCTCGGCCAGCAAAGCGACCCACGCGCTGCTCGCTCCCAGCGCTTCCGCCCCCTGCGCCGCGGCCGTCGCCGCGACCTCCTGCGGCGTCAGCGCCCTCGCCAGAGCCGCGGTCATCGTCTGCAACCGGTGGAGGCGATCGTTGACCAGTTGCTGACGGCGATAGAGCCGCGCGCGTTCGAGCGCGAACCCGGTCTGGAGCCCGAGGGCCTCGAGCAGCTCGATGTCCGCGCCGGTGAACGCGTACGGCCGGCTGACGCCCACGGCGCCCAGCACCTCGTCGCCGGAGAGCAGCGGCACGCCGCACACCGCCTCGCCCTCCATCAGCGACGGGAGCCCGGGGAACTCCAGCAGCGTCGCGGCCGCGATCGTGCGCCGCTCGCGGGCCGCGGTGGCCGACGGGGTCTTCGCCGACAGCGGGAGTGACCGGCGCCCGTCGAGGTAGCGGACCGCGTCGCCCCAGTGGCCGATCACCCGCAGGACCGTCGCCTCCAACGCGAAGACCACGCCGCCGGTCCCGTCCAGCGCGCGGGCGCCGTGCTCGGCGATCGCTTGGCCGACCTGCTCCGGCGTGGCCGCCCCGGACAGCGCCGACGTGACGTTCTGCAGCGCTTCCAGCGCCCGCAGTTGCGTTGCGGAATCAGACGGAACAGCCAACCAATGCGGAACTCTACCCCCGCTCGGAAGTTGGAGCGCCCCATGCCGTCCCGAAGCCGCGGACGGCATGGAGCGCCGCCAGACTCAGCGCTTGAGCAGCGGCGAGACGACCGTCTGCGCCCGCAGCGGCGCGGGCACGCCGACCGGGTCGACCGTCCACTCCGGGTGGCCGGGCATGACCGGTGTCTTCGTGCCGTACAGCCAGTCGTTGAGGAACCCGCGCAGGTCCTTGTGGCCGATCAGCGAGGCGAGCAGGATGAACTCCTGCGTCGTCGCCGAGCGTCCGGCGAAGAGCGTCGGCCAGGCCTTCTCGAGCGTTGCGAACGCCCGCACACCGATCACCTGCCGCAGCGCGAAGAGCACGACCGCGCCGCTGTCGTAGATGTTCGGGCTGAACATGTTCGCGATGTCGTCCGCGCCGTGGATCGGCTGCGCCACCGGCCCGTAGAGCGCCCGCAGCTGATCGCCGGCGGCGTAGGCGGCATGGATCCGGTCCACGAAGTTGATGCCGAAGAAGTCGTTGCCGTAGTTCCACTCGTACCAGGTGGCGTGGCCCTCGTTGAGCCACACGTCGCTCCAGCGGGCGGGCGCGACGCTGTCGCCGTACCACATGTGCGCGAGCTCGTGGACCATGATCGGCTCGTAGAAGGAGGCCGGGAACGGCGGCAGGAACAGGAAGTCCGGGTACAGCGAGATCGTCTGCGTCTCCAGCGCGAACGGGAACGTCGCGTCGGAGGCGAAGGTGCCGTAGGAGCGGAACGGGTAGCGCCCGGCGCGAGCGGTCATCCAGTCGAGGTGGTCGAGCTCGCGCGAGAACGCGGGCTCCAGGGCGGCCAGCTCCGGGGTCGGCGCGAGGTCGCGGACGAAGATCCCGTGGTGGAAGCCGCGCACCTTGACCGTGTGGTTGCCGAACGCGAGCTGGATCAGCTCGCTCGCCATCGGCTCGCGCTCTTCGAAGACCCAGCTCGTGCGGCCGTTGCGGGTGGACTTGCCCGCCAGCTCGCCGTTGGCGGTGAAGTTCGACGTCGCGGGCGTCGTCGCGCGGATCGTGTAGGTCGCCTTGTCGGACGGGTGGTCGTTGGACGGGAAGATCCGGTGTGCGCGGCTCGGCTGCGCGGCCGTGATCGAGCCCGACGGAGTGGCGAACCACGCGGTGCCCAACACGGTGTTGAGGTCCGCGTTCGGCGGGATCTCACGCGGCCCGGAGGTGTAGGCGACCTGGACGGTGAAGTCGCGATGGTCGGCGAGCGAGGAGCGCGGCGTGACGACCAGTTCCTCGCCCTGGCGCGCGAAGTTCGCGGGCCGGCCGTTGACGCTCACCGCCTGGACCGAGTCGCCGTCGAAGTCGAGATCGAACCGCGAGAGCGCCTGCGTCGCCCGCGCCTCGATCGTCGCCTGCGCTGTGACGGATTGCACAGAGGCAGCGGTGGCGTAGTTGAAGTCGAGCGTGTAATGCTCGACGTCGTACCCGCCGTTTCCGAGACCAGGGAAGAGGCGGTCGCCGACACTCGGAGCACCGGGCGTGGCGGTATCCGGATGCGCCGCGGCCGACTCCGCGGCGCCCCAACTCGCGAGTGCCGTGACCGCGACGGCCAGCACCCGTGAACGGGATGATATGTGCAACATAAAGCTGAAGCTACGCCTGGGAGTAGGTCATGGCCACCACGAATGTCACTGAACGGGAGGCACGGCAGGTCGCCGAGGCCGCGCGCGAGCAGGAATGGAAGCTGCCGAGCTTCGGCAAGGAGCTGTTCCTCGGTAACTACCGCCTCGACCTGATCCATCCGCAGCCGCGCCTCGACGCCGAGGCCACCGAGAAGGGCGAGCGTTTCCTCGCCACGTTGCGCGCGTTCCTCGAGAGCGAGGTCGACCCGCTGCGCATCGAGCGCGAGTCCAAGATCCCCGACGAGGTCGTCGAGGGACTCAAGCGCATCGGCGCGATGGGCATGAAGGTCGCGCCGGAGTACGACGGCCTGGGGCTCTCGCAGGTCTACTACAACCGCGCCTTGTCGATGATCGGCACGTGGCACGCCGCGCTCGGCGCGCTCGTCTCCGCGCACCAGTCGATCGGCGTGGCCGAGCCGCTGCGCATGTTCGGCACCGACGAGCAGAAGCGCGCGTGGCTCCCTCGCGTCGCGCGCACGGACATCTCCGCGTTCCTGCTCACCGAGCCCGACGTCGGCTCCGACCCCGCGCGGGTGGCGACGAGCGCCGAGCCGGTCGACGGCGGCTACGTGCTCAACGGGACCAAGCTGTGGGCGACCAACGGCGTGATCGCCGACCTCGTCGTCGTGATGGCGCGGGTGCCGAAGTCCGAAGGCCACCGCGGCGGCATCAGCGCGTTCGTGCTGGAGTGCTCGACCGAGGGCGTCGCGGTCCTGCATCGCAACGCGTTCATGGGCCTGAAGGGGATCGAGAACTCGGTCACCAGGCTCGAGAACGTCTTCGTCCCGGCGGGCAACCTGATCGGCAAGGAGGGCTGGGGCCTGAAGATCGCCCTGTCCACCTTGAACACCGGCCGCCTGGCGCTCCCGGCGATCTGCGTCGGGCAGGCCAAGTGGGCGACGAAGATCGTGCGCGAGTGGTCCAGCGAGCGCGTCCAGTGGGGCCGCCCGGTGGGCAAGCACGACGCCGTCGCGCAGAAGAACGCGTTCATCGCCGCTTCCGCGTTCGGGCTGGAGGCGATGCTCGACGTCGCCTCGCGCCTGGCCGACGAGAAGCGCAACGACGTCCGCATCGAGGCGGCGATCGCCAAGCTCTACGGCTCCGAGCTGGGCTGGAAGGTCATCGACGAGCTCGTCCAGGTCCGTGGCGGGCGTGGGTATGAGACGGCGGAGTCGTTGAAGGCGCGCGGCGAGAAGCCGATCCCGGTCGAGCAGGCGCTGCGCGACATGCGCATCAACCGCATCTTCGAGGGCTCGACCGAGATCATGCACCTGCTGATCGCGCGCGAGGCCGTCGATCAGCACCTGCAGGTCGCGGGCGACATCCTCGAGGCCGACACGCCGCTGGGCGAGAAGGCCAAGAGCGCCGTCGCGGCGGGCGCGTTCTACGGCAAGTGGCTGCCGAAGCTGGTCGTGGGCGAGGGCACGAAGCCGAAGGGCTACGACGAGTTCGGCTCACTGGCGACGCACCTGCGCTACGCGGAGCGCGCGTCGCGCCGGCTTGCGCGCTCGACGTTCTACGCGATGGGCCGCTGGCAGGCCAAGCTCGAGCAGCGTCAGTCGTTCCTCGGCCGCATCGTCGACATCGGCGCCGAGCTGTTCGCGATCTCCGCCGCCGTCGTCTACGCCGAGACGATCGCGCAGGAGACGCCGGAGCGCGGCGACTCCGCCCGCGAGCTGGCCGACCTGTTCTGCGCGCAGGCGCGCCACCGCGCCGACGCGCTGTTCCACGACCTGTGGAACAACACCGACGACGCTGGCTACAAGACCGCCATGGGCCTGCTGGACGGGCGCTACACCTGGCTCGAAGAGGGCGTCAGCGACCCAGGAGATCGCTGAGGATCAGCGCCAGACCCTTCGTCCCCAGCACCAGATCCTCGACCGCGATGCGCTCGTCGCTGATGTGCGACAGCGCGGTGGTGCCGGGGCCGTAGACGAGCGAGTTGGTGATGCCGGCGTTGCGGACGACGAAGCGCTGGTCGTCGCTGCCGGCTGAGATCAGGATGCGCGGCGTGAGGCCGAGCGCTTTGACGGCTCGACAGGCGGCCTGGACGACCGGCTCGTCTTCGCCGACGAGCACCGGCTGCGTCGAGTACGTCTCGCGGTAGTCGTAGGGCAGGCCGAGGGCTTGGAGTGGCGCGAGGAGCTCGCGTCTCGCCTCGTCGAGGTTCTCGCCCGGCACGAGACGGCGGTTGAACGTCACCGTGCAGCGGTCAGGGACGATGTTGGTCGCGGCGCCGCCGTGGATCGTGTCGAAGGAGAGCGTGGCGTTGGGCTCCGGCGGAGTGACGCCATAGCTCGTGGAGCGCTGCTCGAGCAGCGGGCGGACGTGTGTGTCGATCGCCGTCAGGTAGCGCGCCATCGCCTCGACCGCGTTGATGCCGAGGCGCGGGCTGGACCCGTGCGCCTGCTTGCCGTGCAGCGTGATCTCGCCCCAGATCGCGCCCTTGTGGCCGATGCCGACGCCGTCGGGGCCGAAGGGCTCGGTGATGATCACGGCGTCCGCGTTTGCGAGCAGGCCCTGCTCCACCAGCCAGCCCATGCCCGCGTTGCGCACGCCGACGGTCTCCTCGTCGGGCACCGCGCTCTGCACGATCGTGCCGGCGAAACCCGCGCGGCGGACCGCCTCCGCGGCGATGATCTGCGCCGCGAGCCCGGACTTCATGTCGGCGGCGCCGCGCCCGTAGATCCAGCCGTCGATCAGCTCGCCGCCGAAGGGATCGGTGGTCCAGTCGTTGCCGACCGGCACGACGTCGTAGTGGCCATTGAGGTGGACGATCGGGCCGTCGCCGCGGTTGAGGGTCGCGAGCAGGTTCGGCCGCGGGAGGCCTTGCCCGAACGGCGCCAGCACCGGCAGGTCGGCTTCAGGGACCGTGTGGACCTCGGTCGTGTAGCCGAGCGCGTCCAGCCGGCCGCGCAGCTCGGTGACGAAGTCCTCGTAGCGCTCGCCGGGAGGGTTGATCGTGGGGATCTGGATCAGCGCCTGCAGGAGCTCGATCAGGTCGTCTTTGAGCTCGTCGACGGCGTTGAGGATCGTCTCGTTGCGGGTCATGCTCGCTTCTCCACCGCCGCGGCGATCAGGTCGACGCACGTCTCCAGCGGCACCCGCGTCGAGTCGACGACCAGGTGGTAGAGCGTCGGCTCGCGCGGATCGACGCAGTAGAGCGTCTGGTGATAGGCGAGCCGCGCCCGGTCGGTGCGTTCGAGGCGGCGCGCCGCGGTCGCCCGATCGATGCCCTCGATCGCCATGCCCTGCGCGATCCGGCGCTCAGGCGGACCGGTCAAGAGCACGCGCAGGACGTTCGGGTCCTCACGCAGCAGGAACGCCGCCGCGCGGCCGAGGACCACGCCTCCTCCGGTCGTTTGGAGCGCCTGGAGCTCCGCCTCGATCTCGCGCCGGCGCGCATCGCCCGGCACCAGGTCCTCCAGCTCCATCCCCGGCGGCGTCCCCCACGCCATCCCGATCGAGCCGAGCTTGGACAGCAACCCGCCCCGCCCTGGCTCGGTGTCCGCGGGCCGGTCCAGGAACGGCACGTCCAGCCGCTTCGCCAGTGCGGGCGCGACGCGGCTGCCGCCTGCGCCGTAGGGCGAGGAGATCGCGACTAACGCCATCGGTCCACCAATACCGCGCCGGAGGCCAGCGTGAACATGACGATCGCCATCGGTAGCGCGCTGGCGGTGCCGCCGATGCCGACCAACGGCGCCGCCAGCCCGCCGATCAGAAACTGCGTGACCCCGAGCAGCGCGGACGCGGTCCCGGCGACCTTGCCGTGCTCGGCGAGTGCGAGGGCGGTGGCGTTGGGCATGACGAACGAGAGGCTGGACATGACGACGAACGTGCAGAAGATCACCGGCCAGACGCTTCCGCCGCCGACGGCGACGATCACCAGCAGCAGCGCGGCCGCCGCCGTGATCACCGCCAGCGCGCGGCGCAGCAGGAAGCCGGGACCGTACCGGCCCACGAGCCGCGCGTTGATCTGACTGCCGGCGACCAGGCCGAGGCCGTTGGCGCCGAACGCGAGGCTGAAGGCCTGCGGGGAGAGTCCGTAGACGTCCTGCAGCACGAACGGCGAGCCGGAGATGTAGGCGAACAGGGCGCCGAACGCGAGGCCGGCGGTCAGCGCGTAGCGCAGGAAGGAGCGCTGCGCGAACAGCGCCTGCATGGTTCTTATGGTTGCCGCGAGGCCGCCGCGGTCGCGCTTGGCCGCCGCGAGCGTTTCGGGCAGGGCGAGCGCCGCCAGCGTGACGATCGCGAGCGCGAGCGCGGCCTGCACGACGAAGATCCCCTGCCAGGCGGTGAGCTTGAGCACCTGCGCGCCGATCACGGGCGCGAGGATCGGCGCGAGGCCGGTGACCAGCATCAGCGACGAGAACAGCTTTGCAGCGGCGGCGCCGTGGTAGAGGTCGCGGACGACCGCGCGGCCGATCACGATCCCCGCCCCGCCGGCCAGCCCTTGCAGGAAGCGCAGCCCGGTGAGTGCGATCACGTTCGGCGCAAGCGCGCACAGCAACGAGACGCCCGCGTAGGTGATCAGCCCGGCGAACAGCGGCCGCCGCCGTCCGAGCCGATCGCTCAGCGGCCCTGCCACCAACTGCCCGCACGCCAGCCCCGCCACGCACGCGGTCAGCGTGAGCTGCACCGCGGCCGCGCTCGCGTGCAGCGAGCGCGTGATCTCGGGCAGCCCGGGCAGGTACATGTCGATCGACAGCGGCCCGATCGCCACCATCGAGCCGAGGATCACGATCAGCGCAGGTCTAGAGGGCAATACAGACGTTCTTGACCTGCGAGTAGGCGAGCAGCGCCTCGATGCCCTTCCCGCGCCCGATCCCGGAGCGTTTCATCCCGCCGAACGGCAGCTCGACGCCGCCGCCCACGCCGTAGGTGTTGACGAAGATCTGGCCGGCGCGGATGCCCGCGGCGACGCGGTGGGCGCGGCTCAGATCGCTCGTCCACACGCCCGCCACGAGGCCGTAGGGCGTGGCGTTGGCGAGCGCGATCGCGTCGCCGTCGCTGTCGAAGGCGCTCGCGGTCAGGACCGGGCCGAAGACCTCCTCGCCGAAGATCTCCATGTCCGGTGTGACGTTGGTGACCAGCGCGGGGGTGAGGAAGAGGCCGTTCCGGTGCTCGCCGCCGATGACGTGCGCGCCGGCCGCGCGTGCGTCTTCGAGCATCCGCATCGCCCGCTCGAGCTGGCGCTGGGAGATCAGCGGGCCGAGTTGGTGGTCCTCGATCCCGGGGCCGATGGTGACCTTCTCCAGCGCCTTGGTGAGGAGCCGCGTGACGTCGTATAACGCGTGGCGTTCGACCAGCAGCCGCGTGCCCGCCGAGCAGCTCTGACCCGCATTCTGGATCAGCGCGTTGACGATCGCCGGGATGGCCTTGTCGAGGTTCGCGTCGGCGAAGACGACGTTGGGCGACTTGCCGCCGAGCTCGAGCTCGATCGGCGCCAGGCGGCGGGCGCAGACCTCGGCGACGCGGGCGCCGGTCGCGGCGGAGCCGACGAACGTGACGTGGTCGACGCCGGGGTGTTGCGCCAGCGCGGCGCCGGTCGTTCCGTCGCCGGTGGCGACCTGGATCATCCCGCGCGGCACGCCCGCGTCCTCCGCGAACTCGGCGAAGCGCAGCGGCGTCACCGAGGCCAGCTCGGACGGCTTGACGATCACCGCGTTGCCCGCCGCGAGCGCGGGCGCGGCGCAGCGGGAGGTGATCTGGAGCGGGTAGTTCCAGGGGACGATCTGCGCGCACACGCCCCACGGCTCGCGCACCGTGTAGTCGACGATGTCCGGGCCGAGTGGGATCTGGCGCCCTTCGAGGCGCTCGATCGAGCCGGCGTAGTAGTCGAGGTAGCGGACGGTGGCATTGACGTCGGCGGTGGACTGGGTGAGCGGCTTGCCGGTGTCGCGGGTCTCGAGCTCGGCCAGCACGCGCTCCTCGGCCTCGATCCGGCGGGCGAGGTTCGTCAGTGCCTTGGCGCGGGTGAGCGGGTGGCGCCACTCGTGCTCGACGTGCAGCGCGCGGTGCGCGTCCTCGACCATGTCTGCGACCTGCTCGCGGCTCGTGTCCGGCAGTTCGGCGAACTGATGCCCGGTGGCCGGGTCGGTCGCGACGAAGCTCACAGGTCGCGGCCGCCGTCGACGTTGAAGACCGCGCCGGTGATCGCCCTGGCGTCGTCGGAGGCGAGATAGGCCGCGGCGCCCGCGATGTCCTCCGGCTCGATCAGGCGCTTGAGCGGCAGCGCTTGCGCGGGGTCGGTCGCGAAGCCGAAGCCTTCGAGCATCGGCGTGTTGGCGGGACCCGGGTTGATGACGTTGACGCGGACGTCTGGGGCGAGCTCGGTCGCGAGGGCTTTCGCCAGCCCGACGACGCCGGCCTTGGAGGCGACGTACGCGGAGAGCCCGGGTCTCGGCCGGTTGGCGATGATCGAGGCGGTGACGAGCAGCAGGCCGCCCGGTTTCAGCTTCGGCGCGACCACCTGCGCGGCGACGAAGAGGGCGGTCAGGTTGACGTCGAGCGTCCGGTCCCACTCCTCGCGGGTGAGCTCGGCGAGTGGCTTCACCCGGGCGGGGACGCCCGCGTTGTTGAAGTAGACGTCGATGCGGTCGTGGGTGGCGACGAGCGCCTCGACGTCCTCGCGGCGGGTGACGTCGGCCTGGGCGGCGGTGGCGTTCGGCAGGTCCTTGCAGGTCTCGCGCGCGTTTTCGAGGTCGATGTCAGCCGCGATCACCGTCGCTCCCTCGTGGGCGAACCGGCGCGCGGTGGCGCGGCCGATCCCCGATCCGGCACCCGTGATGACCGCAACCTTTCCCGCAAGCATTGGCCGGTAGCGTGGCACGGATGCGCACCGCCAGGGTCATCCACTGCGTCGACGCCCACGCCGAGGGCGAGCCGAGCCGCATCATCGTCGGCGGCGTCCTCGACGTCCCGGGGGTGACGATGCTCGAAAAGGCGCGCTGGCTGGAGCGCGAGGGCGACTGGCTGCGGCGGCTGTGCCTGTTCGAGCCGCGCGGGTCGGCGCCGCTGTCGGCCGACCTCGTGCTCCCGTCCGCGCATCCCGAGGCCGACGCCGGCTTCATCATCATGGAGTCCTCGTCCTACGAGGGGATGTCGGGGACGAACACGATCAACACCGCGGCCGTACTGCTCGAGACCGGCATGGTCGAAATGGTCGAGCCGGTGACGTCTCTGGTGTTGGAGGCGCCGGCGGGGCTGGTGCGGGTGTCGGCGGAATGCGCTGACGGCGTCGTCGGGCCGATCACGTTCGAGAACGTCCCGTCGTTCTGCACCGTGCTGGACGCCGTCGTCGAGGTGCCGGAGGTGGGCACGTTGCGGGTGGACGTGGCGTACGGCGGCGCGTGGTGCGCGTTCGTGGACGCGACGGCGCTGGGCTTCTCGATCGTGCCAGACGAGGCGCGCTCGCTGGGCGAGCTGGGCGAGCGCATCCGCCCGCACGCGGCAGAGCAGCTCGCGGCCGCGCTCACCCACCCGCTCGAGGACGCGCTCTCGTACCTCTCCTTCATCGTCTTCGTCGCCCCGCCGCGGGTGGGCGGAGACGCCCGCCACGCCACGATCGTCTCCCCCGGCCGCCTCGACCGCGCCCCGACCGGCACCGCCACCTCCGCCCGCATCGCCGTCCTCGACAAGCGCGGGACGATGGGCGAGACCTACGTCGCGGAGAGCGTCATCGACACCCGCTTCACGGGCCGCATCACCGGCCGCACACAGGTCGGCGGTGTGGACGCCGTCATCCCGGCGATCACCGGCCGCGCCTGGATCACCGGCTTCCACCAACTCGTCGTCGACCCCACCGACCCCCTCGCCGCCGGCTTCAAGCTCCCGGACACCTGGGGCTCGGGAGCCCGCGAGGGAACCTTAAACCCCACCTAAGGGGTCTGGCCCCTTATCTCGCGCTTAGGTTTCGAACGCCGCGGGGTAGAGCCGTTTCGACCTAAAGGCAACCTAAGGGGTCTGGCCCCTTAGGTTAGGTTTAGGTTCGCGGGCGGAGGGTTGCTTCGGCCGGTTTGGCGCCCGGCGTGCTCGCGCGGACGGTCAAGTGCTTCGCCGAACGGAGAACGCGGGCGCGGAGGCGGATCGACACGGTCGTCGTGCCGGCGCCGAGGCGGGCGGTCGTCACGCCGGCGAAGCGCTTCTTGCCCGCGACGCGCACCGAGACCCGCACGGTTGCGGGGGCGCTGAGCGTGACCCGCGCCCGCAGGCCGTGCTTGCGGAGCGTCGCCCGGAGGGGGTGCGCGCGGGTGCGCACCGCGAGCGTGAGCACGGCGGCGGGCGGTGCGGCGCCGACCGGCGCCGCAGGCGTCGCCGGGGTCCAGTACGGCTCCCACGCGCCCGGCAGCGTCACGACCTGGTCGCGGATCGCCCCGCAGTCGCTCAACGCCCCGAGGTTCGCGACGTGGATCCCGTCGCTCTGCGCCCATGCGAGGCGGGTGCCATCGGGTGAGAATGTCGGGCTGGCGGAGCTGTAGGTGTCGGCGGCCTCGAGCGCGAGTTCGCAGCGGAACACGGGCGTGGCGCCGGGCGCATCGGCCGTGTAGAGCCGTAGGACGACGCGGGAGGGAACGCCGTCCTGGTCGGCGGCGTCGTCCTCCATCACCGCGATCCGCGTCCCGGAGCGCGACGCGGCGGCGTCGAACCCGGTCGCCCACCTCGCCGCGGAATCGCTGAACCAGGGGTCCGCCGAGCCGTCCTCACCGCCGATGCCGTAAAGCGAGAACGTCGCCCCGGGATCGTCGGATGCGACGTCGCGGCTCAGCAGCAGCGCGTCGCTGCCGATCCAGGACGGGGTGACGAGGCCGGCCTGCCCATCCTGCTGCCCCGGGAAGTCGAGGCCGGTCGCCGCGGACGGCGTCCACAGCGTCGTGGGGTCGCCGTCGATCACCTCGTCGTAGGCGATCCGCGCGCCGTCGGGTGAGATCCGCGCGTGGGTGGGTGTCTCCGCGGGGACATCCTGCGTCGCGGTCGTCGCCGCCGTCGGGATCGGCGGTCCGGCCACGACACCGTCCAGCGACATGCGCCACAGTTGTCCGACCTCGTCGGAGGCGACGATGGTGCCGTCGTCGGCGGCCGACGGCCACTCGTACCGCCGTTCTCCGCCGGTCAGCGCCGTCTGGCCGCTGCCGTCCGGCGCCATCCGCCAGATGTCGGTCCCGCGCCGGTAGACGATCGTGTCAGCGCTCGCGGACGAGGCGACGACCAGCAACACGAAGAGGGCGGCGACGAGGACCCGCATCGCCGCCGACGCTACCCGAAGGAGATGAGCCGATCGCATTAGGGCGACCTAATAAATCCTGATAGCGTTGGTCGGAAATGGACGGCTTCACACGCCTGGCGAGCGGCGGATGCCCGCCGATCGCCGACCTGATGCTCGCCCTCGCGGCCGAATTCCACGACGTCGACACCGACGCCGCGGACAGCCGATTGGACGAGCTCGCACTTCCCCTCTTCGGCCTCGCCGGCGGCGATCTCCGTCTCGCCGCCGCGCGACTGGCCAACGTCCTGGACACCGACCCGGGCTTCGACGCGGACCGCTCGAGCGTCGCCGGCCTGTGGTTCGACGCGGCGCTGGAGGCCCGCACCGGCCACCCGCTGGTGCTCGCCGCGCTGATGGCCGAGGTCGGCCGCCGCGCCGGCCTACCGGTCCACGTCCTCTCCGCCCCCACGGGCTGGTACGCGGGCCTCGCCGACGGCGAGCGCCTGTGGCTGGTCGACGCAACGATGGACGGCTCGACCGCCGACCCGTGGAGCCTGCGCCGCCACTGCACCCACGAACTCGCCTTCGCGGCGCTCCTCGGCCTCTCCGAGCGCTTCAACCGCGCGGGAAACCGCCGCGGCTCCGCCAAAGCGGCGCTGCTCCGGAGCCGCCTGCCCCTAAAGACCACCTAAGGGGTCAGACCCCTTAGGTTGCCTTTAGGTCGATTTCGCTCTGCAGCGGGCACGCGGAACCTAAACGTGAGCTAAGGGGCCAGACCCCTTAGGTGGGCGTTAAGTTCGAGGGAGCCCGGTGGGAGGTGCTCGCGGGCCATCCGGGTCGCGAGGGACTGGACGGCGGCGTTGACCGGGGTCGGGACGCCGTGGAGGCGGCCGAGCAACACGATCTCGCCGTTGAGGAAGTCGGTCTCGATCGTGCCGGTGCCGCGTTCGAGGCTCTGCCAGGACGAGGAGTTCGCGTGGCCCTCGCCGTGCACCGGGCGCGGCGTGGACATGCGCGAGCCGAGCGGCCCCAGCTGTGGCTCGTACTCCAGGCCGGCGGCGTCGAAGCAGGCGCGCGCTTCGGCCATCGCCCGCTCGTGCAGCGCCTCGGCCTCCTCGCCGTCGCCGATGACGACCTGGATGCCGTTGATCAGGTTCCCGAGCAGCTTGGCGCGCTTGAGCCGCATGACATCGGCGGAGGCGATGCCATCGGAGCCCGCCTCGGTGAACGCCGCGGCGAGCGCGCGCGCCGTCTCGTCCTCGCCCACCGGAACGCGCCCCACCGCGAGCACGCCGTTGACCGGCGCGCAGTAGACCTGCACCACGCCCGGGTCGACGTGCCGCGCCGGCAGCCAGACGAAGACGCCGTAGACGCGCTCGAAGCGCCGCAGCGCCTCGACCTCGTTCGCCACCCCGTTCTGCGCGCACACGATCGTCACGTCACGCCCGGCCAGCGACTCGAGCGCCGCGACGGTGTGCTGGCTCTTGACCGCGAGGATGACCACGTCGCCGTCGCGCACCCCATCCGCCGACGCGACCGTCGGCACCCGCAGCACCTCGTCCCCATCCGGCGTCTGCAACGTCAGCCCCGACGACCGCAGCACCGGCAATGCGGCGCCGCGGGCGATGAGCGTGACGTCGTGCCCGGCGCGAAACAGGCCGCCGCCCACGGCGCCGCCGATCGCACCCGCCCCCAACACCACGAACCTCACGACAGCGTGATCTCCCGCGCCTCGCGCGCTGACCGATACGCCGCGTCGACGACGCGGGCGAGCGCCGCCGCGGCGCGCCCGTCGTGCGCCGACCAGTCCCCGGAACGGATCTTCGCGACGAAGTCCGCGACCACCTCGGGATGCGCTCCGCCGATGTCAGCCCGGAACGACTCCACGGTGGCGTGCCCGTCGACGTCACCGAACAGCTTCAACGAACCCACCGGCACGTAGTCGTCGACATACCACTCGGCGCCGGCCTCGGTGCCATACAGCGTGGCGCCGAACTGGTCGCCGTCGGCGCGATGCATCGCCCACGACGCCTCCAGCAGCAGCGTGCCGCCGTCCTCCAAGCGCATGAAAACGGTCGCGAGGTCCTCGACGTCGAACTTCGCCGCCCCGTCGGCGCCTGACTTCGAAGATTCCCGCGACCCGCCGAACCCGTTGGACCCGAGCAGGTCGTACGTGGACGCGGACACCGACTTCACCGCCGGGTTGCCGAGCAGGAACAGCGCGAAATCGAGCACGTGCACGCCGATGTCCACCAGCGGGCCACCACCCGCCAGCGACGACTGCGTGAACCAGGAGCCCAGCGTGGGAATGCCGGTGCGCCGCAGCCACCAGGCCTTCGTGTAGTACGGGCGCCCGAGCCGGCCTTCCTCGATCAACGCGCGCAGCTTCTGGACGTCGCCGCGCCGGCGGTGATTGAACGCGACGTCGAGCACGCGGCCGGCCGACCGCGCCGCCGCCACCATCGCGTCCGCCTGCTCGCCGTCCAACGCGATCGGCTTCTCCGAGAGGACATGGATCCCGCGCTCCAAGGCCGCGGTCGCGATCGGCGCGTGCAGGAAGGTCGGCACCGCGACGCTGATCGCCTCGAGCCCGTCGACCTCCAGAAGGTCCTCCCAGCGCGCGACGCTGTGCTCGACGCCGAACTCCGCGGCGAGCTCCGAACGCGTCTCCTCCTCCAAGCCCGCGATACCCACGAGCGACACGCCGTCCATCGCCGCATACGCCTTGATGTGCTGCTGGCCGGCCCAGCCGACCCCCACCACGCCGACCTTCATTCCCACCATCCGACCGGCGACTCCGGCGAGCCCGCCGGCGCCTGCCGCAGCCGCGGCAGCGCCCACTGGACGCCGTTGGCCAGCACCCGCTTGACGTCCGGATGGTGGTAGACCGGATACTCCTGATCGCCCGGGCTGAAGTAGAAGATCCGCCCCGCCCCGCGCACCCACGTGCAGCCGCCGCGGAAGACCTCGCCGCCCGCGAAGGAGGAGATGAAGATCAGCTCGTCCGGGCGCGGGATCGCGAACGGCTCGCCGTACATCTCCTGCGCGTCGATGACGATCGGGTTCGGTACGCCCGCGGTGATCGGGTGCGCCGGGTCGACGGTCCAGACCAGCTCGCGCCCGCCGTCGTTGCGCCAGCGCAGATCGCACGGCGTGCCCAGCAGCGATTTGAAGATCTTCGAGTAATGCGCCGAATGCAGGACGAGCAGCCCCATGCCGCCCAGCACGGCCTGGTGGACGCGCGCCACCACCTCGTCGGAAACCCGGTCATGCGCGGTGTGACCCCACCACGTCAACACGTCGGTGTTGTCCAGGACGTCTTGAGGCAGACCATGCTCGTGCTGCTCGAGCGTCGCGGTTCGAACCTGCACCTCGTCACCGAGCAGCTCGGTGAGCCCCGCCGCGATCGCCGCGTGCATGCCATCGGGGTAAATCGCCCGCACAGCGGGCTCTTCACGCTCGTGGACGTTCTCGCCCCACACGGTCACCCGTACTGTTCGTTCGCTCACATCTGAACCACTAGCAGGCGGTCAACCACACCGCGTTCCGTGTGCAGTCCCCCTCGTCCGTTCCGGTCAGAGTTGGCACCTTGAGGGCATGTATTCGGCACACCACGTCGCGTGGGCCCACATGGAGGGTGAGAAGAAGTTCGGACGAGCGGCCCGTTCGCGGCGCCGCGCCTCGATCACGCGCACGCTGTTCCGGCGCTGCGCGGAGCGCGCCCAGCTGCTCGTCCACGACGAGCCGACCTCGGCGCGTGCGGGCGGCGGACGAGTCCGCGAGATCCCGCTCGACGCGATCACGGCGACGCTCGAGCCGGGCCGCGCGCGGGAGTTCGACTCCGAGTTCCGCCCGCTCCCGCGCATGCGCAAGCGCTGGCTGCGCGTGTGGGTGGCCGAGCACACCGGGCCCGGCCTCGGCCCGATCGAGGTCGTCCAGGTGGGTGAGACGTTCGCGGTCCGCGACGGTCACCACCGCGTGTCGGTCGCCCGCGCCCGCGGCGCCCGCACCATCGACGCGATCGTGGCGTAGCCGCAGTCCGGAACGTGCGCGATACTCCTCCTTAGCCAGGAGGAAACCGTGCACGTTCCGGATTTCAACGTGAACGACGACAAGGCGTGGTCGGTCCCGATCCGCGCCGGCCTCGCCGCCAAAGCGCACCGCACCACCGGCCACGCGGCCGAGATGGCGTTCTTCGCCGTCCTGACGCTCGTCCCCTCGACGGTCGCGGTGGGCTCGGTGCTCGGGATGAGCGAGGGCGTGATCGGCTCGGGGACGGTCGCCAAGGCCGAGGACGCCTCGGTCGAGGCCGTCAGCACGCTGATGGGGCCGGAGCTGGCGGACAAGGTGATCGCGCCGTTCGTGCACGCGCAACTCGCGCAGCCGCGTGGCGGCGTCGCGGCGATCGGCCTGCTCGTCGCCTGGTGGCTCTCCAGCCACCTCTTCATGTCGACCTCGCACGCGCTCGACCACGCCTACCACGTGGAGCACGGCCGCACGACCGTCGTCCAGCGCTTCATCGCGCTGGCGTTCGCGCTGATCTCGGTGGGCATCGTCGCCGCGAGCGTCGAGCTGATGGTCACCGGGCCGCTCGGCGATCCCGACGGCGGGCTGGCGCGGCGGATCGGGCTGAGCGACGAGTACGCGCTCGCCTGGTCGCTGCTGCGCTGGCCGCTGCTGCTGGCGATGGTCGTCGCGTTCCTGGCCTTCCTTTACCGCTTCAGCCCGAACGTCAAGCACTGCTGCCGCGAGTGCCTGCCGGGCGCGCTCGTGGGCGCGGCGCTGTGGATCGTCGCCGCCGCCGCGTTCCGGCTGACGGCGGGGATGCGCGACTCACTCGGCGTGGCGAGCGGAGACGCCAACGTGGAGCTGATCGGCCAGGCGGTCAACGCCGTCGTCGCGACCGTGATCTGGGCCTATCTAGCGAGCATCGCGATCCTGCTCGGCGGCGAGTTCAATGTCGCATGGCGCAAGCGCGCTGCCCGCCAGCAGGACGCGCGCGACCTGCTCGGGGTCGTCCCAGGTGGGCATGTGGCCGCACCCGCGGAGGCGAAATTCACGCGCGACGGCGGGAACGGTGCTCGGCCGGGCGACGAGCCGATCGTGCTCGGGCCACGCGAGCGTGAGCGGGACGTCGATCTCGGCTAGGCCGGTGAAGCGCCCCGCCCGCATGCCGGCGTTGGCGGCGTCGAAGCCGGGCGCGTCGGCGTAGGCGCGCACGAGCGCCAGCGCGGCCGCGTAGGGAATCCGCTCGGGATGGGCGATCGTGCCGCCGAGCGCGATCCGGCGCCCGCGGCCGCTCTTGAGCAGCGCCGGCAGCGCGGGGCGCAGCGCGCGGGCGAGCCGCCGCGCGGCGGAGCGCTTGGGCGAGAGTGGCTGCGCCCACAGCCCCGCCGGCGCGATCGCCGTCACCGACCGGGCGCGGCCGGCCAACGCCAGTTCGAGCGCCACCCACCCACCGAGCGAGTTGCCGGCCACGTGCGGGCGGTCGAGGCCGAGGGCGACGAGGTGGGAGTGAATCGCGGCCGCGAGGTCGGCCGGCGAGACGGCGCCGCCGGCGGCGAGCGCGGCGAGGCGCGCGTGGTCGACGCCGGCGAGATCGGCCGGCGAGGCTGGGCGCTCGGACGCGGCCAGGCCGCGGCGTGCCAACTCGGCGATCGTCGGCGACGCGCCGAAGCCGGGCATGTCCAGTGCGATCACGTCGCGTTCGGCGGCGAGGCGATCGATCACCGGGTCCCACATGTGCCGGTCGGTGCCGAGGGCGTGCAGGAGCACGAGCGGCTCGCCCACGCCCACGCGGCGTTGCGCGATCAAACGCGCTCCGCCACGAGGACGGCGGCGCTCAACGCGGCCGACCCGCCCGCGACAGCCGCGGTCTTCCCCACCGCTCCGTCCGGGATGCCGTCTCGCCCCGCGAACGTCGCGGCGATGTCGCCGAGGTCACCCGCGATGCTCATCAGCAACCATGGAAGCAGGGGCGCGCCGCGTGCCGCGGCGCCGAGGGCGAAGCCGTGCAGCGCGATCTCGCGCCCGCCGACGGCGCGCAGCGCGACCTTGGCCGGGTCGCCGACGGGCCCGAGCCAGGACTTCGCCATCCGCTCCGGCGCGGCGATCAGCGCGACGCCGTAGGCCACGCGGAGCCCGAAGACCGCGACAGCGGCGCGGTTCACAGGCTCGCCACCATCGACGGCGCCGTCAGCGCCTCGGCGGTGTCCAGGCGCCCGCGCCAGCGCGGCTTGGCGAGCACGATCTGGACGCTGCCGATCCGGCGCTCGGTGAAGCCCGCCTCGCAGAAGCTCAGATACAGGCGCCAGAGCCGCTGGAAGCGGTCGTCATAGCCCATGTCCGCGAGCCGCGCGGTGTGCGCCTCGACGTTCGCCCGCCAGCGCCGCAGCGTCTCCGCGTAGTGCGGCGTGATGTCCTCGAGGTCGACCATCCGCAGGTCGCTCTTGCGCGCGACGCTGCGCGCGATCACCTCGACCGACGGCAGGCAGCCGTTCGGGAAGATCAGCGAGTTCATGAACGAGCGCTGCGCCTTCTCGACCTCGTAGAGCCGGTCGTCGATCGTGATCGCCTGCAGTCCCATCACGCCGTCGGGCCGCAACAACCCAGCACAGCGGTCGAAGAACGTCCCGAAGTCCTTCCAGCCGACGGCCTCGATCATCTCGATCGAGACGAGCTTGTCGTAGGTGCCTTCCAGCTCGCGATAGTCGTCGAGCAGGACCGTGACGCGGTCCTCCATGCCGGCCTCGCGCACCCGCTCCAGCGCCAGGTCGCGCTGCTCGCGCGACAAGGTCGTCGTGGTCACGCGGCAGCCGCGGGTCTGCGCCGCGTGCAGCGCGAACCCGCCCCACCCGGTCCCGATCTCGAGCACGTGGTCGGACGGTTGCAGGTCGAGCTTCTCGCAGATCCGTTCCAGCTTCGCCCGCGACGCGTCGGCGAGCGTCATGTCACGGCGCTCGAAGATCGCGCTCGAGTACATCATCGTCTCGTCGAGCATCAGCTCGAAGAGGTCGTTGCCGAGGTCGTAGTGGGCGGCGATGTCCTCGCGCGAGCGCACCGGCGTGTTGCGCCGCAGGAAGGTCTTCGCGCGCTGGTAGGGCTCGCGGACCGGCGTGATCCGGCGGCGGAACGCATCGATGCCGTCGAGGTTGCGCGCGGCGACCTCGATCACCGCGGTCACGTCCGGCGAGTCCCACCAGCCGTCGACGTAGGACTCGGCGAGCCCCTTCCCGCCCCGCCGCAGCGCGATGAACGCGCGCGGGTCGCGGATGACGACGGTGGCCTGCGGCGACCCGGAGCCGAAGACGCGCCGGATGCCGTTCTCGACGAGCGTGAGTTGTCCGGACTCGATGCGCTCCAGCAGAGCGCAGACGAGGCCGCGGGCGACGTGGTGGATCAAGAGGCCTCCGGTCGAGGATGAGGGAAGTAGGGCGCGCCCTTGAGCTTCAGGGCGATCGCATGCGCGTAGATCAGGAGCAGCGTGCGGACGGACGCGCCGAGGAGCCGGGATCGGCGGTACGGACGGCGCCGCAGGTTGAGCGTGGCGTCGAAGGCGAGCTCGCCCGCCCGGTGGCTGGCGATGTGGACCGAGAGCGTCTCGCCGGGCGCCGTGGCACGGACCTCGTACTCGTGGTCCATGCCCATGAACGGCGAGACGTGGAAGGCCTTCTCCGGCGATCCCTTGCCCTGTGGCAGCACGTAGGCGTGCCGTTCTCCCCAGGGTGTGTTGGTGACCTCCGCCACGAGGTGCGTCAACTCGCCGCCGTCGTCGAAGCAGTAGTAGAAGGACACGGGGTTGAAGCCGACGCCGAGTGAGCGCGGCATCGTGAGCAGCTTCACGGACGCGATCGGCTCCGGGACCCCGAAGCGCACCGGTAGAGCGTCCAGGTCGAGGTAGGCGAACGCGATCCGGTGGCGGAACTCGTGCGAGCGGACGGCGAAGCGCCGGTGGCGGATCGTCCCCGCGTACATGGTCGCCGTCACAGGCGCGCCCCGAAGCGCTCGGCGACCTTGACCGCGCTCGCGACGCCGTCCTCGTGAAAGCCCCAGTGCCAGTACGCGCCGGCGAAGTGGGTGCGGTTGCGGCCGCTGATCTCGTGGTGGCGTTTCTGCGCCACGGCGCCTTCGGGCGTGAAGACCGGGTGCGCGTACTGAATCGTGCGCAGGACCTTCGCCGGATCGATCGCCTCCGCGCGGTTCAGCGTCACGCAGAACTCGCGGTCCGCGCTCAGTGCCTGCAGGCGGTTCATGTGGTAGGTGACCGTGGTCAGCCCGGTCGGCTCCGGGAGCAGGTGGTAGTTCCAGCTCGCCCACGCCCGCCGGCGTCGCGGCAACAACGCGCGGTCGGTGTGCAGGACCGCCTCGTTGGGCTGGTAGGGGATCGCGCCGAGGATCTCGTGCTCGCGGTCGGTCGCCTCGGCGCCGAGCATCCGCAACGCCTGGTCGGAGTGGGTCGCGAGCACGACCTCGTCGAAGCGCTCGGCCTGGCCGCCGCGCGGGGTGATCGACACGCCGTCCCCGTCGCGCTCGATCGCGGTGACCGGCGTGTCGAGGCGCATCCGGGCGGCGAACGGTCGCGTGATCGCGTCGACATAGGTCCGCGAGCCGCCGACGACCGTCTTCCACTGCGGCCGCTTCGCGAACCCCAGCATCCCGTGGTTGGCGAAGAACTCGACCAGGAAGCGCGCCGGGAACGTCCACATCTGGCGCGGGTCGGCGGACCACACCGCCGACGCCTGCGGCACGATCAGCCGCTCGACGAACGCCCGCGAGTACCCGCCGGCATCCAGCCAGTGGCCCAGCGACGGACCTTCGCCGCCCTGCGCGAGCAGCGTCTTCGCGTGCCCGTTGAAGCGCACGAGGTCCGCCATCATCCGGTGAAACCACGGCGTCACGAGGTGCGCGCGCTTGGCGAACAACCCGTTGGGCGACGAGCCGTTGTACTCGAAGTCGCCGCCGTCGGAGACCCCGAAGCTCATGTCCGACGGCTGCGACGCGACCCCGAGCCGGCTCAGCAGCCGCTCGAAGTTCGGGTAGTTGCGGTCGTTGAAGACGATGAACCCGGTGTCGACGTGATGCGTCGCGTCCTCGGTGTCGACGCGGACGGTGTTCGCGTGCCCGCCCGCCGTCGCACCCGCTTCGAACACGGTGATCTCGTGCCGCTGCTGGAGGAGGTGGGCGGTGGCGAGCCCGGAAATGCCGGCTCCGACGATCGCGATCTTCACACCTCCTTCTTCGTGCAACGACCCGTCTTCGGATCATTGCTGGCCGTGGTTGGCGCGCTCTGGTTCGCCTCGCCCGCCCACGCCCAGACCTAGCCGGCGACGTCGACCTGCGCAAGCGGCACTTCACCCACGCCAGGTTCCGGGTCGGCGCGGTGCTCGAGGTCAGGATCCTGGCGCCGAACGCGATCGCGAAGATCGCGCGCTTCACGATCCGCTCGCACAGGGCGCCGCTCAGCCGCTATCTCTGCCTGCCGCCCGGTGCCAAGAAGGCTGGCGCCTGCGCATGAAGTGACCTGCGAAGCTGCGGGTGATGCGGCAGCTGAGCACGCTCGACGCGCAGTTCCTCAACGTCGAATCGGCGCGGATCTACGGGCACGTGGCGTTCCTCGGGATCTATGACCCGACGACCGCTCCCGGCGGAAAACTCGGCGGCGCCGAGGTCAAGCAGCTCCTCGAGGACCGGTTGCATCTGCTGCCGCCGCTGCGGTGGCGGCTGGTGCAGGTCCCGCTCGGGCTCGATCTTCCGTACTGGGTCGACGATCCCGACTTCGACCTGGAGTTCCACATTCGTGAGACGGCGATCCCCGCGCCCGGCGACGACCGGCAGCTCGCCGAGACGGTGCAGCGGGTGTTCGGCCGCCCGCTCGACCGGGGCCGCCCGCTGTGGGAGCTCTACGTCATCCACGGCCTCGAGGGCGGGCGCGTCGCGCTGCTGACCAAGATCCATCACTCGGTCGTGGACGGGATCTCCGGCAACGAGATCATGGCCGTGCTGCTGGACCCGGAGCCGACCGGGCGGTACGTCGAGCCCAAGCCCGCCAAGACGCGGCCCGCGCCGCCGCTCCCGCGCGACCGGGACATGCTCGCCCGCGGTCTGCGCGGCATCCCTCGCCAGCCGCTGAGAGCGCTCCGCTCGCTGCCGACCACCATCGCCGGCTTCACCGACCTCCCGGGCGCCAACGCGCTACCCGGCGTGCCGACGCTGTCGCACGTCTACTCGGCCGTGCGGCGCACGTTCGGCGCCGACGAGAGCGCCGGGGTCCTGGAAGTGACCAAGGCGCGCCCGCCGAAGACGCCGTTCAACGGTCCCGTCTCGGCGCACCGGCGCTTCGCGTTCGGCTCGCTCTCGCTGGACTCGGTCCGGCAGGTGCGGCGCGAGTTCGGGACGACGGTCAACGACGTCGTGGTGACGCTCTGCGCGGGCGCGGTACGCGATTGGCTGATCGAGCGCGACGCGCTGCCCGAGGACCCGCTCGTGGCGCTGATCCCGATGTCGGTCCGCAAGCGCGACGAGCGCGGCGCGTGGGGCAACCGGATCTCGATGATGATCGTGCCCATCCCGACCAACGAGCCGGACCCGGCGGAGCGCCTGCGCCGCACCCACGAGTACCTGCGCAGCGCGAAGGAGCGCCACAGCGCGCTGCCCGCCTCGCTGCTGACCGACGCGACCGCGTTCATCCCGCCCGCGGTCGCTTCGCTGGCCGCGCGCAACACGGTCGACATCCTCAGCCGGACCCGCCCGCCGCTGAACCTCGTGATCTCCAACGTCCCCGGGCCGCGGACCTCGCTCTACTGCGCGGGCGCCGAGATGGTCTCCAACTTCCCGGTCAGCGTGATCGTCGACGGCGTCGGGCTGAACATCACCGTCGTCTCCTACAAGGACCGCGTCGACTTCGGGATCGTGGGCGACCGCGAGCAGATCGACGACGCTTGGGCGTTCCTGGAAGGCGCCGCCCACGCGTTGACCGAGCTGGAGGAAATCGGCAAGACGCGCAGATAGGACGCGCCCTGCGCGGCCTATCATCAATGCCGTGGACGACCGCACGCTGCGACTCGACGGAGTGGGTCCGCCGCACGTGCCACGCCGCCCGGTGCCGACGTTCCTGGATCTGCCCGAGCGCACGCTCAAGCCGCGCCGTGCAGGGATCACGCACGTGATCGATCGCGGCCTCTCGCCGCTCGCGCTCGAGTCGCTGCTCGTGACGGCGGGCGAGCACATCGACATGATCAAGCTCGGTTGGGGAACGGCCTACGTCAGCGGCGCGGTCGCGGACAAGGTCGCGATCTGCCGTGACGCCGGGATCGCGATCTGCCCCGGCGGCACGCTGCTGGAGATCGCCGCCCACCAGGGTCGCATCGACGGCTACGTCGAGTGGCTGCGGGAGCTCGGGATGGACTGCGTCGAGGTGTCCAACGGCTCGTTGCCGCTGGCGCGCGAGCGCAAGGCGGAGCTGATCGCCGAGCTGGCGCGCGAGTTCACCGTGATCGCCGAGGTCGGCAGCAAGACCGGCGAGGCGGTGGCCGGCGACTGGTGTGCGGAGATGCTCAGCGACCTGGCGGCCGGGGCCGCGCTCGTGATCGCCGAAGGGCGCGAGAGCGGGACGGTCGGCCTGTTCGACGAGACGGGCGCGGTGCACGGCGAACTGGTCGACGCGATCCTGCACGCCGTCGGCCAGGAGACGGTGATCTTCGAGGCCCCGCAGCGCGCGCAGCAGGCGTGGCTGCTGCGTCGCGTGGGGCCCAACGTCAACCTCGGCAACATCGGCACCGACGACGTGATCGCGCTCGAGACGCTCCGCCGCGGCCTGCGCTTCGACACGCTCGACCTGTTGCCTCAGCGCGCGAGCACCTGACCGCGGGGCTCGCCCACGCCGGCCTGCGCGACGAACGTGGTGTCAGCGCGCCTGCGCCCGCGCCTGCGCGACGAGCGCGGCTTCGGCACGGGTGATCGCGTCGCGGTCCCGCGCCACCTGCGCGGTCGCGGCTTCGACGGCCGCATGCGCTCCGGCGAGCATCGCTGACATCGGCGCCGGTGCCGCGCCGCCGGTGACGACCCGCGCCGCGAGCGCCTGCGCCGGGTCGAGCGCTCGTTCGAGCGTGGCCGCGTCGATCGTCACGGGACGGCCGAGCACGTCGCGCGCGGCTCGCTCGATGCCACTCGCGTCCAGCGCCCCGTCGGCGACCGCGCGCCCGACCACGCGATAGGCGGACCGATAGTCCAGCCCGCACTCGAGGCTGAGGACCTCCGCGACGTCGGCCGCCAGCGCCGCGCTCGCGTCGAGGGCGCGCGCACAGGCCTCGCGGTCGACGCGCAGGGTCTCGGTCACTGCCGCGGTGAGGTCGACCACCCGCCGCGCCAGCTCGACGGCGCCGCACACCTCGCCGTACGCGTACAGCAGGTTGTCGGTCCGGCCGGACGGCGTGTGCTGCGTGGCGAGGACGCCGGTGGCGCGGCCGAGCAGCGTGCCCGCGCCGCCGCGGATGACGACGAGCGCGTACGGGTTGCGCTTCTGTGGCATCAGCGCGCTCGCCCGGCAGAACGCGTCGTCGATCGCCAGGAGCGCGAACTCGTCGCTGCCATAGATCTCGAGGTCCTCGGCGAAGCGACTCGCGCCCATCGCCGCGGTCGCCGCGTGCCACGCGGCCTCGGTCAGCGGATCCGTCTGCCACATCGCGTCGCGGGTGTGCTCGATCGGCGCGCTGAAGCCGAGCAGGCCCGCGAGGCGCTCGCGATCGAGCGGGAAGCGCGAGCCGTTGACGCCGCCCGCGCCGGCCGGGCTGAGGTTGGCCGCGGCGAAGTCCCGCGCGAGGCGGTCGGCATCGCGCAAGGCGGGCTGCGCAAACGACAGCACCCAGTGCCCGACCGTCGTCGGCTGGGCGACCTGCAGGTAGGTGTAGTCCGGCATCGGCGTGTCGCGCTCGCGCTCGGCGAGGGCGACCAGCGCGGCCGCGAAGCGCAATGTCGCCGCCTCGAGGTCGAGGAGTCGCTCGCGCAGCGCGATCCGGAACGCGACTCGCCCCGCTTCGCGCCGCGGCCGGCCCGCGTTCAACCAGCCCGCGGCACTGCCGGCGCGCTGTTCGAGCGTGCGCTCGCGGACGTTGGCGAGATCGCCGTAGCGCGGGTCGTCGATCTCGGGCTCGCCGTCGTGCAGCTCGAGGAGGGCGCCTAGGAGCGCGCGGGCATCGTCGGATGAAATGGCGCCGCCCTCCGCGAGCGCGATCACGTGCGCCAGATCCGCGAGCCCGAGGCCGCGATGCAGCAGCGGCGCGTCGGCGAGCTCGAGCTCGTAGCCGGCGGCGACGAGCTCGGGCGCCGGCCCGCTGCGCACGCGCGCCTCGGCCCCGAGATATCCGGGCGGCGCCGCGTGCGCTCCCCCGCGGCGCGCGGTCATCGCGACCGCCCGCGGACGCCGCCGCGTGGCGCCCTGTCGGTGGCCCTGCGCCGCGCGCTCATCGCGACCACGCGCGGCGCCCCGTCCGTGGCCGTGCGCCGCGCGGTCACCGCGACCGCCTGCGGGCGATGACGTCGTCGACCGTCGTGCGGGCCGCGCCGAGTGCCTGCTCGACCCGCAAGTCGGTCTGTGGCAGCAGCGCGGCGATCTCCGGGTCCGCGGCGAGTGCCTCCGCGAACGTGACGTCTGCCTCCTGGCCCGCGAGCGCGGCGCGTTGCACGAGCTCGTGCGCGCGGTGCTTGCCGACGCGCTGCGCGAGCGCCAGCATCGCCGGCTCGGCGAGGACGTAGCCCCGCTGGGCGTCGAGGTTGGCCTGCATGCGGCGCGCGTCGACGCGCAGGCCCTCGACGAGCTCGCGTGCGAGGGTCAGGGCGGTCGCCGCGGCCGCGGTCGCCTGCGGGACGATCGCCCATTCGGTCTTCCAGGCCGCGCCGTCGCGCTCGTGCTCGCCGACGAGCCCCTCGAGCGCCAGCCCGGCATCCGAGCGGACCAGACGGGCGAGCGTCCAGAGGTGCTCCGAGCGTTCCGGGTTGCGCTTCTGGGGCATGGTGATGCTGCCCACGACGCCGGGCGTCGGCGCCTCCGAGAGCTCCCCGAGCTCCGGCCGCTGGAGGTTGTAGACCTCGTTGCCGATCTTGGCCAGCGTGCCGGTGACGAGCGCCAGCAGCGTGACGTACTCGGCGATCCGGTCGCGCGCGGTGAGCCAGCTCGTCTCGGGGACGCCGAGGCCGAGCCGTGACATCAACCGGCGCTGCAGCTCCGGCCCGGCGTCGCCCCACGCCGAAAGCGTGCCGACGGCGCCCGCCAGCTGCCCGACGGCGAGGCGCGGGCGCGCCTCGCCGATGCGGTCGAGGTGGCGCCCCACCTCAGCCGCCCAGACGGCGGCCTTGAACCCGAACGTGATCGGCAACCCCGGCTGCCCGTGCGTGCGGCCGAGCATCGGCGTGTCGCGATGCTCGCTCGCGCGCCGCAGCAGCGCCGTCTCGATCGCCAGCAACTCGCGCTCGGCCAGGTCGAGGACGTCGCGCATGACGAGCCCGAACCACGTGTCGGTGACGTCCTGGACCGTGGCGCCGTAGTAGATCCACTCGGCGGCCTCCGGGCCGAGGCCGCGCCGCAGGACACGGATCAGGCCGAGCGTCGAGTGCCCGCTCGCGCGCGTCTCCTCCCCCACCGCCTCGAGGTCCACCGTGCCGTCGAGCCGCGCCAACTCGGCGGCCGCCGCCTCAGGGATCACGCCGAGCTCTCCTTGGACTTCGGCCAGGGCGGCGATGATCCGCACCCACGCGCTCGTCCGGCCCGCGTCGCCGAGCAGTGCGCGCGTCTCGTCGGTCGCCCACAGGTGGCCGTAGATGACCGAATCGGCCAGGTCGATGCCACTCACGCCGCCACCCCCGCGAGCGAGCGCAGGGCCGCGCGGACCTCTTCCAGGCTCGCGCCCCACGGCACGGTCATGCGCGCGCCCTCGCGTTCGATGCCGCGTTCGCGCAGGCAGCACTTCAGGAGCGTCAGTTCGGGACCGGGCACGGAGCCCTCGATCAGCAGCGGGCAGAAATCCACGCGGGCGTGGGGCTCCTGACCGTACAGCGCCTCATGAATCTGGCGCGAGCGCTCACAACCCACGAGCGTCCAGTCGGCGGCCTCGGGCGGCCCCGCGTCGAGGAAGTCGACGGTCGCGTGAAGGTCCAGCCCGGCGCACCGGCACGGGAACAGATAGTGCTCCGCGGGGTGAGCGGCGGCGAGCTCGCGCAGGTCGATCGCCACGAAGTCCAGCTCCAGCGGCGGCAGGTCCTCGTCGTAGCCGAGGACCGTGGTCGCCATGTCGAGCAGCTTCGGCGGGTGCGGCGGGACCACCTCGACCACGCGGATGCGCAGCGGGGCGGGCGCGTAGATGAAGTTGACGTGCTGGTAGCGGCCCTCGACGACGTAGACGAGCGCATCCCGGCCGCTGCGCCGCGCGGCGCCGGCGAGCTGGCCCGCGTTGCCGGTGTCGACCGTGTCGTCGGTGATGAACGCGACCTCCTCCGGTCCGGCGAGCACGCGCGCGTCGCGGACGTCGACGACGATGCCGTCGCCCTCCGCCCGCTCGAGTTGGACCAGCGCACGCTCGCCGCCGCACACCGCGACGATGAACTCGGTGCGCCGATACACGCGCCGCGAGCGGATGCGATTGAGCAGTGCCGCCGATTCGAGGCTCGGCACGTCCTGCACGCTGACGCCGCGGTACGGGCGGGCGATGAAGTTCGGGCCGATCTCGTTCACGCGAACGCTCCCGCCGCGATGCCCCACAGGATCGCCGCGCCCGAGCTGGCGCCCCAGCGTGAGAGACCCGCCGCGCGCCGCCGCGCGGCGGCCACGTCACCGGCACGGATCGCCCGCAGCACGGCGGCGGCGGGCTCCGGCAACTCCCCTCGCGTGGCACAGCGCAGATAGGCGAGCCCGAGCGGCGCCGCCCGCTCGGCGGCGAGCGCGACGACGGCGGTTTCGCGCCCCTGCGCGTGACACCACGCGGCGTACCCGGCGAGGACGTCGTCGCCGGCCGGCGTCAGCCCCTCGCCGCGACCGGCGAGCTCGGCGACAGCCTCGCTCTCGTCGCCGCGCCGGAGGGCGGAGAGACCGGCGGTGAGCGCGTCGGGCGGGGAAGGAGCTGCGTCGAGAGCGGCGGTCACGGCGCCACGCCAGCCCGGCGCGAGCGGCGGCGGGACAAGCGTCGAGTGCGCGCGCCCGAGCCCGGCGAGATCGATGTGCAATGTCCCGGCACGGAGCGTCGCCGTGCCGCCGCACCGCGCCGCGGCGGTGTGTCGCGTGTCGGCGACCCCTCCACCCGGCCGCTCGCGGCCGCTGCCGCGTCCCGGCGGCGAGGTGTCGCCGGCGACCACACGCGCGGGCGGCGTGAGGGCTCGCGATGCGTCGTGGTCACTGAGGCACCTCACAGGTGGTTTCGCGACCACTCGCCGGTCCGCGTCGGCGCGTCCCGGCGGCCATCCGCCGTCCACTCCCCTCCCGCGCAGCGCGAAGTCGTACTCCAGCGCGACGTCGTCGCCCGCCGCCAAAGGCGTCGCCTCCAGGCCCGCGACCAGCAGCGTCAACGGTCCCCGCGGGGCGCGGGGGATCGCGAGCAGCAGCCACTCCCCGCCCAGCCGTGCGTACCCGCCCGGGTGCAGCGCGAACTCGACGACGCCGGTCCCGCCGCGCGCCAACACCCGCCATGCACCTGGACCGGCCCACAACGCCCGCGTCATCACGACGGTGCTAGTCACCGTCGAGCTCCGCCGCCAGGGCCGTGATCGCGGCGCGGAACGGCGCGACCGGCTGGTGGGCGACGCCCGCGCCGATCTGGCCCGTGCCCGCGTGGCCGTGCAGGACGCCGGTGGTGATCTGTGGCGTGACATCGAGTTCGGCGACGAGGCGCGCGTCGATGCCGACGGGCGTCCCGACATGGTCACGGTTGGCCAGCGTGAAGCGCTCCGAACGGGCGGCGCAGATCTGCGCCATCAGCTCGGTGCGTGCCGCCGCGGCCGCCGCGTTGCCACCGAAGAACGAGGCCACGACCGGCGCGGCGGCCAGCGCCATGCCGCCGAGACCGATGCACTCGATCACGGCCGAGTCGCCGATGTCGCGCGCCGCGTCGTCCGCCGTATGGCCGCCGCGGAGCAGCGCGTCGTCCACCGTGGCCGCCGGCGCGACGAACCAGCGTCCCGGCATGCCGGCCAGTTGCACGCCGACCTCCACGCCGTTGCGCGAGATCAGCGAGACAACGCTTGAGCCAAGACACCCGTCCAACGCCAAAGAGGCGCACTTCGAAGCCGCCATGGTCAGGTTCAGGAAGAAGTGGTGGTTGCCGGCGATGAAGCGCGCCGCCTCCTCCCCGCCCACCACCGCGATCGACGCGGCCAGCTCGCGCAGCAGCAGGTTCCCGGTGGCCTGGCTGCGCATGTGCAGCTCGTCGCCCATGTTGAGCCCCTGGGCCGCCAAACCGAACACGTCGATCGGCCCGCGGTGCTCGAGCATCCGCGCCAGCCGCGGGCCGAGATCGTCGCGGAAGAACCGTAGCCGCGACACGGCCTCGTCGTCACCCACCCCGAACCACAGCGTGTTCCCCGGACCCTCGTTCAAGGTCGAGAACGCGCGCCGCGCGCCGTCCTCGACCACCCACACGGGCATCGACGGCGAGCAGACACCGGTCATCGGCCCGACGTGGTCGTGCTCGTTGCCGGGCGCCAACGTGATCTCGCCGCGCTCCAGCAGCGACGCCGCCTCCGCACGCGAGGCGGCCCAGCCCTCGAACACGACCGCGGCCAGGAGCGCGCGGCGCTGCGGGTCACACACCCGCTCCCACGCGATCGGCGGGCCCGAGTGCAGCAGCACGCCGTCCTCCAGCCCCGGGACCACGGAACTCGCCGCAGCGACGGTGACCGCCCGCGGCGAGCACCCTTCGATCCGCGCCACGGCGTCCGCGTTGGCCGCGCCCACCACCCGCCCATGCCGGCCCCACAGTCGTGTGAGCACGTCGAGCATCGTCGCGTCGCCGCCGGCCGGTGGGCGCCAGTCGACCTGCACCACCGGGGCGTCCTGGGCGCGCAGCGCGTCCGCGAAGGTCGACAGACCCAGGTTCACCGCCTCGACTCGGGTGAGGACGTCGGCTCTCGGGGTCATGCGGTTCTCCGCGCTGGTTGAATGGTCGCGATGTCAGATCTGGATGCGCTGGTCGCGCTCGTCACGAACGCCCCGGGCCTCCTCGGCAAGCGCGACCTCGAGGTCGTCAAACGCTTGGACCCGTCGCTCGATGGCGACGACGCCGCGCTGGTGCCACACGGGGACGGATACCTGGTGCTCTGTGGCGAGGCGATCTCGCCGCCCTTCCTGATCGCCGACCCGTACGGCGCCGGCTCCGCCGCCGTGGTCACGAACGTGTCCGACGTGCGGGCCATGGGCGCCCGGCCGCTGGGGATCGTCGACATGTTGATCTCACCCGACCGCGAGCACGCCGAGGCGGTCCTCGACGGCATCCGCTGGGCGGCGGACAAGCTCGGCGTGCCGGTGGTCGGCGGCCACACCACGATCGGCCACGCACCCGCGC
The DNA here is from genome assembly GCF_027587205.1 of Solirubrobacter ginsenosidimutans. The sequence goes on along the minus strand of NZ_JAPDOD010000003.1, from coordinate 81,216 downwards.
TGTCGGCCTCCGCCACCGGGTTCACCAAAGCCCCGCTGCGCGCCTCGGCGGCCCGGCCGGGCGACATCCTGCTGGCCGCGTTCGCGATCGACGGGCGATACATGAGCGACGCCAACGACTTCTTCACCGCGCTGCACGACCGCCGCCCGAACCTGCTGCGCAGCGACGGCGAGGCGCTGGTCGAGGTCGCCGAACAGCGCCTCTGCCACGCGGCGCGCGACGTCTCGATGCCCGGCATCGCCGGCTCGCTGCTGCAGATGATCGAGGGCGCGGGCGTCGGCGCGACCCTGGACGTCGATGCGATCCCACGGCCCACCGGCGTGCCCCTCGAACGCTGGCTGCTGACGTTCCCGAGCTTCGGCTTCCTGCTCGCCGCGCCCGAGAAGACCGCGGCGCAAGCCGTCGACGTCTTCCTCAGGCGCGGTCTGGCCTGCGCGCCCTGCGGGCGGTTCGATGACACGAAGCGGCTGACGCTGACGATCAACGGTGCCGGCTCCACCGCCTGGGACCTCACCGCCACGCCGCTCACTGCCCTGGACGGCGCAGCGCGATCGCCATCGGCTGGTGCATGACCCCGTGGTAGCGCGCCGCCTCGCCGTCACGGACCCAGCCGAGGCGTTCGAAGAAGCGCACGTTGGGCACCTGCACCTGCGCGACCATCCGCGAACCGCCCAGAGCGCCCCCGGTCCGCACTGCGAACTGCACCAGCTCACCGCCGAGCCGGTGCACCCGCGCGTCCGGGAGCACCGCCAGCCGGTCGCCCTTGAACAGGCCGTCGCCGAGCGGGTAGAGCCGCACGGTGCCGACCACCTCACCGTCGACCAGGGCCACGACGTGCAGCGTGTCGGCCAGATCGTCGTACGCGTCGCGATCTGAGCCCTCGAAGAGCCCCTGCTGCTCGACGAACACGCGCCGGCGCACGGCGAAGTGCGCCGACAGCTCGTCGAGGCTCGCCGCGATCGCGACCTCAGCCGTGTGCGCCGACGAAGAGATCATCGAGATCGGCGCCGTCCTCACGGCGCATGACGCGTTCCCACGCGGAGAGCCCGGAGCACGCCTGGCAGCGGGCGCAGCCGGCCTTCGCGTCCAGATGGTCGAAGCCGGCCTCGGAGAGCATCGCCGCGACCTCGCCGTACACCCGCCCCACGTAGTCCGGATCGGGCGTCGGGGAGTCCGCCATGAGCGTCCCCGGGACCGGTCGCAACGGCACCACGAACGGGTAGACGCCCATCGCGATCGCCCGCCGGCAGCCTTCGATGATCAGCTCCTCGCGCTCGCCCATCCCGAGCAGGACGTAGGTGGTGACGCTGCCGCGCCCGAAGACGTCGACCGCGCGTTCCCACGTGCGGAAGTACCCCTCGATCCCGCACTGCGCCTTGCCCGGGGCGACCCGCGCCAGCACCTCCGGATCGAACGTCTCGGAGTGGATGCCGACCGCGTCGACGCCGGCGCGCGCCACCTCGTCGAGCACCCGCAGGTCGTCCGGCGGCTCGAACTGCACCTGGATCGGCAGCCCGGACGCCTCCTTGATGGCCGAAGCGCAGCGCGAGATGTAGATCGCGCCGCGGTCGCGGCGATTCAAAGACCCCGTCGTCAGCGTGACGTCGACCGCGTGGTCGTAGTCGCGCGCGGCGGTGCACACCTCGGCGAGCTGCGCGGGCGTCTTGACCGGGATCGTCTGCTCGCCGCGGGTGAGCTCGATGCCACAGAACCCGCACTGCTCCGGCGTGTCCCAGTAGATGCACTTCTGGACCACGGTCGAGGCGATCGAGTCCAGGTGCAGCAGCGCGATCTTCCAGTACGGGACGCCGTCGGCGGTCTGCATGTCGTAGATCCGCGGCCGCGGCGGCAGCGTCACCGGGCCGACCAGCTCGTCGTCGCGGAACAGCGTCGCCCGCTTGCCCTCGACGCGCACCGTGTACGGCGAGGCATCGACGTAGCTCGCGTGCGAGGGCACCGTCAGCGGCAGCCCGCGCACCCACAGGAACAGGGCGTCCGACGGGCCCGCGCCGCCGAGGCGCCCGGGTAGCGGGCCGTCGGTGGCATCCTCCACACGGACGCCGAGCGACTGCAGCTCGACCAGGAGCTGCCGGTCATCGAGGCTGAGGCGCACCGGCTCAGGCATGCGTCCCGTAGGCCTCCTCGTAGTTCTGCCAGAACACCCGTTCCTTGAGCTCCTGCGAGATGTCACGGACCCCGTTGAGCTTCCAGTACTCGCTGTCGAAGTCCGACCACGGCTCGTCGGAGCCGAAGAACACGCGGTCTCCCCCGACGCCCTGCTTCTCGATCTCGGTCAGCAGCCAGCGGGCGCCGAACCCGACCGCCCACGAGGTGTCGGTGTAGACCTTGTAGCCGTCACGGACCCACTGCAGGAACTTCGGGACGAGCTTGATGTGCCCCGATACCCCGCCGCCGAAGTGGACGAGGTAGATCTTGCAGCGCTTGCCGTACTTCTCGACCAGCGGAACGAAGTTGTTGATGTCCGAGTTCCCGCCGGGTGACGTGTGGAAGTGGAACATCAGATCGTGCTTCTCGCAGACGTCGAAGATCTCGTCGGCCAACGCCAAGGTCTCCTCGTCCCAGGTCCCCGGGTCGGGGTTGCCACCGAGCAGGAACGTGGTCTTCAACGCCACCACGCGCGACTCCGACGCGAGCTTCAACGCCTTGCGCGTCATCTCGGCGTTGCGCGGCAGGAACGAGACCCAGATCGCCGCCAGGATGCGGTCATTCGAAGTGGCCGCGTCCATCACGACGTCGTTGAGGTCGAACGACAGCTCGTGGATCGGGACGCCGTAGTTGGAGATCGCCAGCGCCCGCTCGACCTTGAAGTAGTCCATGTGGCGCTTGACGAACTGCTTGGTGTCGGCGTAGTCGTAGACCGTCGGCTTGACCGGGTGCTCGAGGTCATAGAACTTCCACGGCGGGATCTCGCCGATGTGGCAGTGCGCGTCGATGATCTTCTTGGGATGTGTGGCCATGTCAGCGCTTCCCGAACAGGACGCGCGCCTGGTCGATGCGCGCCTCCCATTCCTCGCGGGTGTCGAAGGTCTGCTCCGGCATCGGCGGAGCCTTGTCCAGCCGCCACGCGCCGTCGTCCGGGTCGAGCTGGACGACCTCGAGCGTGAACTTCGGCCGGCCCGCGTCCAGCGGCAGCTCGGCCGCGGCGTGCAGCGCACGACCGGAGGCGACGTGCATCTCCAGGGTGTGCGAGCCGAGCGGCGTGACGTCCTCGAACAGGACCACCCACTCGGCTCCGTCGCGTTTCGCCCGCAGCAGGCGCTCGGCGGCCAGCGCCTTGCCCTGCTCGCGGGTGAGGTCGCGGTGGCGGTGGCAGAACGCCGCGTCGCGCACCGCGCCGAGGTCCATCAGCGCCAACATCGGCGGGGCGGAGCGCGAGACGACCTCGCGCACCAGATCACTCCGCTCGTGCCAGGCCACGACCAGGTCGTCCTCCGAGCGCACGTCGGCAAGCTCGTCGGCCACCGCGCGCACGACGCCGATGTACTGCTGGTAGAGCTCGGCGTTGACCATCACGGAGGGATAGATCCGCGCCTCGGCGCGCCGCCAGTGATCGATTGCGGCATCCCGGTCCAGCACGAGCATGGACTCAGACGGTCCAGGTGTTGAGCTGGAACGCCTTGTCGCGCCACGCCGTCAGCGCGGCATCGAGGACGTCGAGCGGATGGAACGGCTTGACGCCCTTCATCATCAGGTCCTCCGGGAACCCGTACAGCGCGCCCGAGGCGAAGCGACAGGCGTAGATCGTGCCGCCCTCGTCCATGAACGTCTGCAGCTGGTTGTTGATCGCCATGTGGCCCGGGAACGCCTCATCACCCACCTTGGGGAACCCGCGCGATCCCGATGCCATCAACACGCCAGGCCCGTAGAGCACCAGGTGCGTCTTGAAGCCCTTGCGCTGCACGCGCGTGGTGGTGAGCAGGTTGACCAGGCCGACCGACCCCTCGTAGGGCACGGTGTGCATGAACGTGTAGGCGCTCTCGCCGGGCTCGGCCTTGACGTCGGGAAAGACCTTCTCCGAGGTGTCGAAGAGCTCGGTGCCCTTCTCCGGCAGCTGGATTACGTCGGACTTCGCCACGTGTCCTCCTCTTCGGTCGACGAACGAGTTTCGACCGTATCGGATCGTGAACGCTCCGCAACATAGAGTGGTCACAACGGTGGGAAAACCCCCCTATCCAGCACCAAGTCGGCATATACGATAAGAAACGGATGACTTTCCACAGGAGGATCTGAGCGCCGTGCGCATCGTCGTCGCCGTCGGCGGCAACGCCCTCATCAAGGCCGGCCAGGCCGGCACCTGGCCCGAGCAGTTGGCCAACGTGCGTGAGATCGCGGAGGCCGTACTGGCGCTGCGCGCGCAGGGGCACGAGGTCGTGCTCACGCACGGCAACGGCCCGCACGTCGGCGCGCTGCTGCTGCAGAACGCGCTCGGCGAACAGGAGGCGGCGCCGCTGCCACTGGACGCCCTGATCGCGATGACACAAGGACAGATCGGCTACCTGCTCGAGAGCGCGTTCGCCGCCGTCGACCCGTCGGTCCCGATCGCGGTCCTGCTCACGCGGGTCCTCGTCGACGCGCAGGACGACGCCTTCCGCAACCCGACCAAGCCGGTCGGCCCGTTCTACGACGAGGACGAGGCGGACCGCCGCGCCGCCGAGCTCGGCTGGGACGTCGCCCCCGACGCCGGCCGCGGGTGGCGTCGCGTCGTGCCCAGCCCGTTCCCGATCAAGGTGCTCGGCCAGGACAACGTCGCCGCGCTGCTGGAGCGCGGGACGGTCGTGATCTGCTGCGGAGGCGGCGGGATCCCGGTCGCGATCACCGGCAGCCAGGTCACCGGCGTCGCGGGCGTGATCGACAAGGACCGCTGCTCCGAGTGCCTCGCCGTCGAGATCGACGCCGATGTCCTGGTGCTGCTGACCGGCGTGCGGCGGGTATCGCTCGACTTCGGGACGCGCTGGGAGCGCGAGCTGGCGAGGTTGACGGTCTCCGACGCGGGCCGCGGGCTCTCCGACGGCGATTTCCCGGTCGGGAGCATGGGCCCGAAGATGGAGTCGGCGGCACGCTTCGTCGAGGAGTCCGGCGGGCGCGCGGTGATCACCAGCGCCGACCGGCTCGTGGCCGCGGTCGCGGGCGACGACGGCACGTGGGTCGTGCCCGACGCCCACGGTCCCTCGGTGGTGGCCAAAACCGCGGTAACCGCATGAGCTGGGCGGTCCGCGTGGTCCGCAACCGCTACGTCGACAGCGTGCGGCTGATGAAGGTGGCGAAGGAGCTGCGCGCCCACGGCCGCGCCGAGGTGGCGATGGGCACGCCCGCGAACCTCGAGACGCTCGCGGCACTCGGTGTCACCTGCGATGCCGGCCCGACCGACGTCGTGATCGCCGTCGAGGGGCCGGAGTCGGCGCTCGACGCCGCCGAGCGCGAGTTCGCCGCTCCCGCGACCGCCGCGGACAACGGCGCCGTCGCCGCCCCACCGCGCTCGCTCGGCCTCGCCCGCCGCGGGCTCGCGGACGCCAATGTGGCATTGATCTCGGTGCCCGGTGAGTACGCCGCCTTCGAGGCGCACCGCGCGCTCACCGAGGGCCTGCACGTCTTCCTCTTCTCCGATCACGTCTCCGAGGCTGACGAGGTCGCGCTCAAGCGCCGCGGCGTCGAGTTGGGTCTGCTCGTCATGGGCCCGGGCTGCGGCACGGCGATGCTCGGCGAGGTCGGGCTCGGGTTCGCGAACGTCGTCCGCGCCGGGTCCGTCGGCATCGTCGCGGCCGCCGGCACCGGTGCCCAGGAGACGGCCAGCCTGCTCGACGGCGCCGAGATCGGCGTCTCCCAGATCGTCGGCGTCGGCGGCCGCGACCTGTCCAGCGAGGTGGGCGGGCTGATGTTCGGCGAGGCGATGCGGCTGCTCGCCGCCGACGACGGCACCGACACGCTCCTGCTCGTCTCCAAGCCGCCCGCGCGCGAGGTCGTCCAGAAGCTCGGCGAGGTCGACGTGCGCGGCAAGCGCGTCGTCGCCGCGTTCGTCGGCTGGGAAGGCGGCGACGCGCCGTTCGAGATCCATCCGACGCTCGCCGCCGGCGCGTTCGCCGCGGCCGGGGTCGCCGCTCCCGACGTCGGCGCGCTGGAGGCGGAGATCGACGCCCGGCGTACCGGCGGGCGGCTGCTCGGGCTGTATTCCGGCGGCTCGCTCGCGCACGAGGCGGTGACGATCCTCGAACCGCTGCTGGGCGCGATCGGCGGCAACGCCGGTCACGGCGACGACGACGAAGGGCACGCGATCTTCGACCTCGGCGAGGAGGAGTACACCCAGGGCCGCCCGCACCCGATGGTCGATCTCGAGGTCCGCATCGGATTCCTCGAACGAGCGGCCGCGAGCGACGGGCTCGGCTGCGTGCTGCTCGACGTCGTGATCGGGCACGGCTCCCACGCCGACCCGGCGGGCGGGCTGGCCCAGGCGCTGCGGGCGCTCGCCGGGCGCGTTCCGGTGATCGCCCACGTGTGCGGGACCGACGGCGACCCGCAGGACGCGAGCCGCCAGGCGCGCACCCTGCGCGAGGCGGGCGTGATCGTCGCCCCCACCAACGCGGCCGCGGCGCGGCTCGCCGGGCGGGCGCTGGCGGCATGAGGATCGCCATGCTCACCTACTCGGTCAAGCCGCGCGGCGGCGTCGTGCACGCCTTGGAGGTCTCAGAGGCGCTGGCCCGGCGCGGACACGCCGTCGAACTGATGACGCTCGGACGCCCAGGCGACGCGCTGTTCCGCGACACCGCGCTGCCGGTCCGGATCGTGCGCCACACGCCGCCCGACGTGCCCTTCGACGAGCGCATCCAGGCGATGCTCGACGCCTACACCGAAGGCCTGCGCCCGCTGCTGGCGGGTGGGCGCCACGACATCGTCCACGCGCAGGACTGCCTCTCGGCCAACGCGGCGCTGACGCTGCGCGACGAGGGCGTGATCGAGCACGTGGTGCGCACCGTGCACCACGTCGACGACTTCACCTCGCCGTCGCTGATCGCGTGTCAGGACCGGTCGATCACCGCGCCCGACCGCGTGCTCTGCGTGTCACCGCCATGGGTCGAGCGCCTGTCGGCGGACTTCGGCGTGACCGCCGCCGTGGTCCCCAACGGCGTCGACACCCACCGCTTCCGCCCGCCGCGCGACGCCGCCGAGCGCGACGACGCCCGCCGCCGCGCGGACGTGGAGGACCGGCTGACCGTCCTGACGGTGGGCGGAGTGGAGCCGCGCAAGGGCTCACTGACGCTGCTCGAGGCCTTCGCCCGCCTGCGCGAGACCCTGCCCCACCGCGACCCGCTGCTGCTGATCGCGGGCGGCGCCACGCTGTTCGACTACCGCCACGAGGTCGAGCGCTTCGACGCCCGCGTCACGGCCCTCGGCCTGACGCGCCACGTGCGCCGGCTCGGCGCGCTCGAGCCGGACGAGATCGAAGGGCTGTTCCGCGCCGCTGACGTGTTCGCCTTCCCGTCGGTGAAGGAGGGCTTCGGGCTGGTGGCGCTGGAGGCGCTCGCCGCCGGCCTGCCGCTCGTGGCGTCGGATCTCGACGTCCTGCGCGGGTACCTGACCGACGGCGAGAGCGCCCTGCTGCACCCGGTCGGCGATGCCGCCGCGCTGGCCGCGGCCCTGACCCGCGTCGCGCGCGACCCTGACCTGCGCGAGCACCTGCGCCGTGGCGGGAAGGAGGTCGTCGCTGGCTTCGGCTGGGACGCTTCGGGCCGCGAGCACGAAGCGGCCTACGCGTACATGGGGAGCGTGGCGCGATGAACGCGCTCGAGGTCACCGCGACGTTCAACGGCGGCTACTCGGCGACCGTCGAGGCGCGTGGGCACACGATCGCCGTCGACGAGCCGGAGTCGACCGGCGGCGCCGACGACGGCGTCATGCCGACCGAGCTGCTGGCGGCGTCGCTGGCGAGCTGCTTCGCGCTCGCCCTCGGCCACGTCTCCCGGCGTGACGGCGCCGAGCTGCCGGGCCTGCGCGTGGACGTGCGCGCCGAACGCGCCGGCCGCGAGCTGCGCTACGGCCGGCTGATCGTCACCGCCCACGCCGAGGTTCCCGCCGCCGAACTGGCCGCGCACGTCGAGCGGGCGCAACGTTTGTGCTGGGTCTCCAACACGCTGTCCCAGCCACCCGAAATCGAGTACCGAGCAACGGAGGACTCATGTCTGAGCGACTGATCGTGATCGGGGGCGGTGGCGCCGGCACGGCCACGGCCACGATCGCCAAGCGGCTGAACCCGAAGCTCAAGGTCACGCTGTTCACCGAGTTCCCGGACATCGCGTATTCCCCGTGCGGCATCCCGTTCGTCCACGGCCGTGAGATCGACAAGTTCGAGTCGCTGTTCCTCTCGACGGTCGACCGCTACGTCGAGGACGGGCTCGACATGCGGATGGAGACCGCGGTCACCGACATCGACCTCGCGCGCGGGACGATCACCTCGCGCAACACCCACGAGGGCTTCGACAAGCTCGCGATCTGCACCGGCTGGACCTGGGAGAAGCCGAAGGTCCCGGGCGCGAACCTCGAGGGCCTGCACTACGTCAAGGACATCCGCGCGGCGATGGAGTTCGACAAGGAACTGGACTCCATGAAGCGCATCGTCGTCTACGGCGGCACGCCGATCGGCGTCGAGATGGCCGGCAACCTCGCCCACCGAGGCCTCCAGGTCGAGTTCATCGACGAAGGCCCGTGGGCGCTGTCGGAGCTGCTCGATCCCGACGTCGCCGAGCCCGTCCACGAGTCGCTGACCAAGCGCGGTGTGACGCTGCGCTTCGGCACGCGCGTCGAGGAGTTCATCGGCGACGGCAACGGCCGCGTGCGCGCGGTCTCGACCACCGACGGGCAGATCGAATGCGACGCGGTGATCGTCTGCCTGCACAAGATCCCGAGCGCCCAGCTGGCCGAGGCCGCGGGCCTGAAGCTCGGCACCACCGGCGCGATCATGGTCGACGAGCGAATGCGGGCGTCGGAGCCGAACGTCTGGGCGGCGGGCGACGTGGTCGAGGTCCCGCACGGGCTCTCGATGATCCCGATCCGCGGGCTCACCGGCTCGCACGCCTACGCGCAGGGCCGCACCGCGGCGTTCGACATCGCCGGCCAGGACCTCAAGTACGACCCGGTCTGGATCCCGTGGGGCATGGTGGCCGGCGACTACACGATCGGCGGCTTCTCGATCGGCGAGACGCTGGCCACGGCGATGGGCGTGCCGTACGTCGTCGCCAAGGGCGTCGGCGTCTCCCGCGCGCGCTACTTCCCGGGCGCGACCCGCACCAACGTCAAGCTGCTGGCGGAGCCGGACACGCTGAAGATCATCGGCGCCCAGATCCACGGCGGCGAGGGCGTCAAGGAGCGCGCGGACTTCCTCGCCTTCGCGGCCAAGCGCGGCGCGACGCTGCACGACCTGGCATGGATGGAGAACATCTATTCGCCGCCGATCGGCGCGCTGTTCGAGCCGGTCGCGATCGCGGCCCAGAACGGCCTCGCGGCCCTCCGGGACAAAGCGGCGGCATGACACGGCTCTCGGAGGCCAAGCAGCGCCTGCGCGAGCAGTCCGAGCACTACCTGCTCCAGGACTCCGTGCGGCGGCTCGGCAAGGGCGTGCCGGGGACGGTCGAGCCCTACCGCGGGCGCGAGGGGCGCGCGTGGCGGCTGCTCTTCGTCCCGCTCTATCGCCGCGTGCCGTGGGCGGTCAAGCGGCGCGCGATGGACTCGCTGCAGATGACGGCCAAGGGCTGGACCCCGCCGCCGCGGGAGCCCGGAGAGCCCTGGAAGCCGCCGGAGCGCAGATACGATTGACCCGGTGACCTTGCCGCGCGCCGCCTCCGACCACGCTGAGATCGCGTCGGCCGCGCTCCCGGAGATCGAGCGCAAGGTCTTGGGCCTGGGCGCGAAGGTCGCGGCCGAGCGCGCCGAGCGCGGCTGGTCGCTGGCGCAGCTGGCGCAGCGGGCGGGCCTGTCGACGGCCTCGGTCCACAAGATCGAGAAGAGCGGGATGACGCCCACGATCGCCAGCCTGATGAAGATCGCGGCGGCGCTCGGCCGCAGCGTGTCGTTCTTCGTCGACGAGCCCGCCACGCCGGACGTCAGCGTCGTCCGGCACGAGGATCGCGCGAAGGTCTACACGTCCAAGCAGGGGCTGGACCTCCGCAACCTCTCGGGCCGCTACGGCCCGTTCCTGATCGCCGGCGCCGAGGCCATCGTCGAGCCGCTCGCCGACAGCGGGCCGACGCCGATGAACCACCCGGGCGAGGAGCTGGTGGTCGTCACCGCGGGCGCGATGGTCTTCACCGTGGACGGTCGCGAGTACGCGCTCGGCGAGGGCGACTCGATCCACTTCCGCACGCTGCTGCCGCACTCGTGGCGCAATCCGGCGGCCGAGATCGCCCGCGCGGTCTGGCTCGTCGTCCGCTCCTCCTGAGGGCAGGTATCGTTCGCCCGTGGACGACCTGCTCGACGCGGTCCTGGCCAGCGTCGCCGACGCGATCTATCTCGTCGGCGCGCGTGGCGAGGTGCGCTTCGTCAACCCCGCCGGATTGGCGGTGCTCGGCTACGACCGCCCGGAGGAGCTGATCGGGCGCGACAGCCACTCGACGATCCACTTCCGGCATCCCGACGGCTCGCCGTTCCCTGCCGAGGATTGCCCGCTGCTGCGAGCGCGGACGAGCGGCAGGACCGTGCGCGTCGAGCAGGACTGGTTCGTCCGCCGCGACGGCTCGATGGTCCCTGTCGGGTACGCGTCGTCACCCTTCTCCACCGAGGAGGGCAACGGCGCGGTCGTCGTCTTCCGGGACATCACCGCGCGGCTGGAGGAAGAGGCCGCGCACGCCCGCGCGGTCGCCGAGGAGGCACGGGCGGAGGAGATCGCCGCGTCGCGCTCCCGCCTGGTCAGCGCCGCCGCCGCCGAACGCCGCCGGATCGGCCGCGACCTGCACGACGGCGCGCAGCAGCGGCTCGTGCAGGCGCTGATCCGGATCGAGGAGGCGCGCCGGGTCGCTCCCTCACCCGCCTTGGACGCGGCGGCGGAGGAGACGCGGCGCGCGGTCCGCGACCTGCGCGATCTTGCCGCCGGAATCCATCCCGCGGTGCTCACCGACCACGGCCTCGCAGCCGCGGTGGAGGACCTCACCGCGGACGCCGTGCTGCCGGTAGAGCTCGATCTCGACCCCTGGCGCTGCTCGGCGGACGTCGAGGCCGCCGCGTACTTCCTCATCGCCGAGGCGCTGACCAACATCGCCAAACACGCGCAGGCTTCGCGGGCGGCGGTCACTGCGTACCGCCAGAACGGAGAGCTCGTCGTCACCGTCTCCGACAACGGTCGCGGCGGGGCGAACCCGATCGGCGGCACCGGCCTGCACGGGCTCGCCGATCGGCTGGCCGCGATCGGCGGCACGCTGGAGCTCAAGAGCCCGCCCGGGGGCGGGACGCTCCTCCTCGCGAAGCTTCCCCTAGCTTGAGGCGCGGAGGACGGCGAGCACGGCCAGCACCCGCCGGTGGTCGGCGCGGTCGTGGCCCAGGTCGAGCTTGTCGAAGATGCGGGTGACGTGCTTCTCGATCGCGGGCCCCCCGACGCTGAGGCGCTCAGCGATGCCGTGGTTGGACAGTCCCTCGACCATCAGCGCGAGCACGTCCCGCTCGCGCGTGGTCAGGCCCTCGAGCGGGTTCGCGACCCGCCGGCGCCCGAGCATCCGCGCGACGACGTCGGGATCGAGCGCCGTCCCGCCCGCCGCGACCTTGCGCACGGCGTCCAGGAAGTCGTCGAGGTCGGCGACGCGGTCCTTGAGGAGGTAGCCGACACCGCGCGCGTCATCACCGAGCAGCTGCAGCGCGTAGCGCTCGGCGAGGTGCTGAGAGAGCACGAGAACTCCGGTGCCCGGCAGCGCACGCCGGATCGCGATCGCGGCACGCAGCCCGTCGTCGGTCAGGTCCGGCGGCATCCGCACATCGGTGATGACCACGTCCGGCCGATGCGCGCGGGTCTTGCGGATCAGGTCGGGTGCGTCGCCGGCGGTCGCGACGACGTCGATACCGCCGTCGGTGAGCAGCCGCTCGAGGCCTTGCCGGAGCAGCAGCTCGTCGTCGGCGATCACCGCTCGTGGAGCCTTCACGACCGCGATCCTAGAAGCCGAGGACCGAGGCGGCGAACCGGCTCGGCGGCAGCCCGACGTACCGGCTGAACGCGGTGCTGAAGCTGCTCGCCGAGCCGTAGCCGACGCGCTCGGCGATCTCGGCGAGGGCCAGCTCGCGACGACGGAGGAGGTCCTTGGCGAGCGCCATCCGCCAGGCGAGCAGGTACTCCATCGGCGGTAGGCCGACGATGCGCGTGAAGCGCTCGAAGAACGCCGAGCGCGACAGCGCGGCGGTCCGCGCGAGCGCGGGCACCGTCCATGACCGCGCGACGTGCTCGTGCAGCTCGCGCAGCGCGGGCGCGATCCGTGCGTCGGCCAGGCCGCGCAGGAGGCCGGCCGGGGCGTCCTCGCCGGGCGTCGTTCGCAGCGCTTCGATCAGCAGCACCTCGACGAGGCGCGTGAGCACGAGGTCGCGTCCCGGCCGGGCCCCGATCGCCTCGTCGCCGACGAGCTGCACGAGTGTCGCCAGCCGCTCGGCGCCGCGCACATGGACCACGGGCGGGAGCACCGACTCCAGCAGTGCCGGGTCCGGCGAGTCGAACGCGAAGTAGCCGCCGAGCAGCCGCACGTCCGGAGGTCCCTCGAGCCGGCCGTGGCGGACCTCGTCGGAGACGGTTGCCGCCACCGTCGGGTCGATGTGCTCCGGGACCGCCGGCTCGAAGCCCGACATCACGAAGCCGGGCGTGCTCGGGAGCAGCACGAAGTCGCCCGCCTCGAGCGTGATGGCGGGCTGCTCGTCGACCGCCAGCCGGCAGCCGCCCTCGAGCACCGTGCAGAAGCTCGGCTCCCCGTAGCTGGAGTAGCGGACCGCCCAGCGGCCGGCGCCGCTGATGCGCTTCGAAAACACGGTGCGCGGCCGCAGCAGCGTGATGACCTCGGACAGGGGATCGCTCATTTTCGGACTCTCGCTAATGAATTGCGGACTCCACACGATAGACAGTCCTGCGCATCGGCGTATCTTCGCTGCCATGAACACCGTGATGATCACTGGCAGCTCCTCCGGCTACGGCCTCGAGACCGCCCGCCACTTCCACGAGCAGGGCTGGAACGTCATCGCCACGATGCGGACCCCGCGGACGGACGTCCTGCCACAGTCGGACCGGATGCGCGTGCTTGCGCTCGATGTCACGAGCACCGAGTCGATCTCGGCGGCGGTCGCGGCGGCCGGCCCGATCGACGTCCTGGTCAACAACGCGGGCATCGGTGCCTTCGGCGCCTTCGAGGTCACGCCCATCCCGACGATCCGCGAGCTCTTCGAGACCAACACGTTCGGCGTGATGGCGATGACCCAGGCGATCATCCCCCAGTTGCGTGAGCGCAGGTCCGGCGCCGTGATCAACGTGACCTCGAGCGCGACGCTGGCGCGGATGCCGCTGGTCGCCGCCTACTCCGCGAGCAAGACCGCGATCGAGGGCTTCACCGCGTCGCTCGCGCTCGAACTCGAGGCGTTCGACGTGCGGGTCAAGCTGATCGAGCCCGGACTCGGCCCCACCACCCGGTTCGCGAGCAACGGCGAGTCGCGCATCGACCCGATCCCCGAGCCGTACGTCCCGTTCGCGGAGCGCGTGATGACGGGCTTCCAGGAGCAGACCGCCGTCACGCGCGAGTCCGATGTCGCCGAGGCGGTGTGGCGTGCCGCCCACGACACGACCGGCCAGCTGCGCTTCCCCGCGGGCGCTGACGCCGTGGCGCTCGCGCAGGTCCGCTGACGACCTTCACGGTCAGGACTGCAAGGCGGTCCAGACCCGCATCGGGGACATCGGCAGCTCCTGCATCCGCGCCCCGGACGCCGCGGCGATCGCGTTGGCGATCGCGGCGGGGACGCCGCAGACCGGCGGCTCGCCGATCCCCTTCGCCCCGAACGGCCCGTCGGGCGCCGGAACCTCGACGATCAGGGTCTCGATCGGCGGGACCTGGTCGGTGCTGGGCAGCGCGTACTCGGCGAAGGAGCCGCCCTTGAGCTGGCCGTTCTCGTCGTGGCTGAGCTCCTCCAGCAGCGCCCAGCCGATGCCCTGCGCGGTGCCGCCGTGCATCTGGCCCTCGACGAGCGCCGGGTTGAGCGCCTTGCCGACGTCCTGCGCGATCACGTGGCCGAGAACGGTCACGCCGCCGGTCTCGCGGTCCACGCGGACGTGCGAGAGGTGCGCGGCGGCGCCCGGCGCGCGGCTGACCTGCGCGACGCCGCCGTAGCCCTCGATCGGCTCGTGCGGGCTGCCGAACGTGTACGTCTTGGCGGCGAGATCGGCGATCTTGACGCCGCGGCCGGGACTGCCGAGGGGGCGCACCTCGCCGTCGACCAGCTCGAGGTCCTCCGGGGCGATCTCGAGCTCGGTCGACGCCACCCGCAAGAGTCGCTCGCGCGCTTCGGAGGCGGCGCGCTCGATCGCGCGCCCGTAGGTGTAGGTGACCTTCGAGCCGCCCGCCACGCCGCCGTAGGGCGTGCTCGCGGTGTCCCCCGTCGTCACGCGCACGCTGTCCTCGTCGAGCCCGAACGTCTCGGCGGCGATCGCGATGAACGCGTTCTCGATGCCGCTCATGTCGGCGGCCGCGGTGACGACGGTCAGCTTGCCGTCCGCGTCGAGCTTGCAGATCGCGGCCGCGGGTTCCAGCCCGCCGGGCCAGAACCCGAGCGCGATGCCGACGCCCTCGTCCTCGGGCAGCTCGTCCCGGCCGACCCACAGCGGATGCTCCTGCACGCGCTCCAGGCATTCCTGCGCGCCGAACACCTTGATCTCTTGCCCGTCGATTCCCTTGTCGCCGGCCAGCAGGACGTTCTGCAGCCGGAACTCGATCGGGTCGAGGCCCAGCTCGCCCGCGACGCGGTCCAGCAGCGACTCGACCGCGAACGCCGCCGGCGGGGCGCCCGGCGCGCGATAGGCGCCCGCGCTGACGCGGTTGGTCGCCACGCCGACCGCGGTCAGGTCGTGCGCGCCCCAGCGGTACGGCCCGGCGGAGAGCATCGCCGAGATCGTCTCGACGCCCATCTCCCCCAGCCCGCCGCGATCGCCCACGATGCGGCCGCGGATCGCCGTCAGCTCGCCGTCTCGCGTCGCGCCGAGCTCGAGGTCGATCAGCTGCCCGGGCGCCGGGTTGGCGGCGGCGAAGTCCTCGCTACGGCGAAAGACGAGCCGCACCGGACGACCGAGCTTCAAAGCCGCGGCGGCGGCCAGCGGCTCGGAGATCATCAGCTTGCCGCCGAACGCCCCGCCCAGCGGCGCGGCCTGCACCCGGACCTTGTCGTTGGGCAGCCCGAGCATCTCGCAGAGACCCTGGCGGACCATGTACGCGCCCTGCGTGCTGGAGGTCACTGCGAGCGTCCCGTCGGGGTCCGTCCAGGCGAGGCACGACTGCGGCTCGATGTAGGCCTGGTGGATCCAGTTGGTGCGAAACCGGCCGGAGACGACCGCATCGGCCCGCGCCAGGCCCGCGTCGACGTCGCCGGCGGCGATCCGCATGCGGACCGCGACGTTGGGCGGCAGCTCCTCGGTAACCGCCTCCTCGCCTCCGCCGGCACCGTGCGCGCCCGCGCCGCCGTCACCCCCGCCGGCGACCTCGGTCACCCGCGCGAGGTCGGCGTCCTCGGCCATCGCCGACTCGAGGTCCAGCACGGCCGGCAGCGGCTCCTCCTCGACCCACACCAGCGCGGCTCCGTCCTCGGCCGCGGCGTCGGACTCGGCGATCACGAGCGCGACCGGCTGGCCGGACCAGACGATCTCCTCCCGCGCGAGCGGCTCGGCCACGCGGCCGGAGCCGCCCTTCAGGCCCAGATCCTTCGCGGTCAGGACGGCGACGACGCCGGGCAGCTCGAGCGCGGCGGTCGCGTCGATCGAGACGAGCTTCGCGTGCGCCTCGGCGGCGAGCACGGGGCGTGCGTGGAGCAGGCCATGGACCGGCATGTCACCCACGTAGCGGGTCTGGCCGAGGACCTTGGCCTGGCCGTCGCGCCGGCGGCGCGCGGTGCCGATCAGCCCGCGCGTGGCGTTCTGGAGTACTTCGGGCATTAATGCCCGATGCTACGCCAGCGCTGCCTCCGGCTCGGCCAGCGTCAGGACCCACGGGCGGTCGTGAGGGTGTCCGAAAGCAGTCATACGTCTGAATGGGTCCTGACGTCTCCATCGGCGAAGTGGCACGCTCTCTCAAGTGCCGATCTTCGATGCGCATTTCCATGTGATCGATCCGCGCTTCCCGCTGGTCCCCAACCAGGGTTTCCTCCCGGAGGCGTTCACGGTCACGGACTACCTGGAGCGGGTGGCGGGTCTGGAGGTGGTCGGCGGCGCCCTCGTCTCCGGCTCCTTCCAGGCGTACGACCAGACCTATCTGCTCGACGCGCTCGCGCGGCTCGGGTCCGGCTTCGTCGGGGTCGCCAACGTCCCAACGGACATCTCCGACGGCGAGGTGCTGACGCTGGCCGAGGCGGGCGTGCGCGCCTACCGGGTCAACCTCGTCCGCGGCGGCGACGTGTCGCAGGTTGCCCTGGCGCCGCGCCTGTTCGAGCTGGCGGGCTGGCACCTGGAGGTCTACCTCGATGCGCGCGACCTGCCCGAGCTGGCGCCGCGGCTGAAGGTCGCGCCCCGGCTGGTGATCGACCACCTGGGGATGTCGCAGGCGGGCCTCCCCGCGCTCCTGGAGCTCGTAAAGGCGGGCGCGTACGTCAAGGCCAGCGGTTTTGGGCGGATCGACGTCGATGCGTACTCTGCGCTGCGCGCGATCGCGATCATCAACCCGGCGGCCGTGGTGTTCGGCTCAGACCTTCCGGGCACGCGCGCCCGGCGGCCGTTCGAGACCCCGGACATCGACCTCGTGGGCGAGGCGGCAGGCCCGCGCGCGCTGTATGAGAACGCGCTGGCGCTCTATCGCTGAGCGACGACGCGGACGTCGACGTCGGGCAGCTCGCGCAGGATCTTCAGCAGCAGCGGCTCCTTGAAGCGGCTCACACGCGGAGGGCCGAGCAGGAGATACGTGATCCCGCGCTCGCGCGCGACGCGGGTCAGGACCTCCAGCGCGTCACCCGCCTCGACGAGCAGGTGGGCGCCGAGCATCGCGGTCAGGCGCCGCAGCGCCTCCAGCCGGGCGCGCTGCTCCGCACTGGGCTCGGAACCGGTGACGACGAGCACGTCGAGGTCGCTGTTGAGGCGCTGCGCGGACCGCCAGGCCCGGCGCACCACCCGCTCGTCGCGTTCGTCCAGCGAGACGAACGCCAGCAGCCGCTCGGCGATCGGCGGCTCGTCCGCCCGGAGGCCCTCGACGTTCTCGGCCAGCTGGCGCAGGGCGACCTCGCGCAGCGACCGGAGGTTCTCGACGCGGAAGAACCCGTTCAGCGCGGGCGCGATCCTGCCTTCGGGATAGACCTTTCCGGCCCGGAGGCGGCCGATCAGGTCCTCGGGCGGGAGGTCGACGAGCACGATCTCGTCGGCCTTGGCCAGTTCCTCGTCCGGGACGGTCTCGCGCACCTTGACGCCGGTCAGCTCGGCGACCTGGTCGTTGAGCGACTCGAGATGCTGGACGTTGATCGTCGAGAAGACGTCGATCCCGGCGTCCAGGACGTCCTTGATGTCCTCGTAGCGCTTGGGGTGCTCGAGCCCGGGCGCGTTGGTGTGGGCGAGCTCGTCGATCAGGCACAGCTCGGGGCTGCGGGCGAGGATCGCGGGCAGATCCATCTCCTCGAGCGTCACGCCGCGATAGGCGACGCGCCGCAGCGGGATCCGCTCCAGGCCGACCGCCTGCTTCTCGGTCTCCACCCGCTGATGAGTCTCGATCAGCCCGATCACGACGTCGCGCCCCGCCTCGGCCTCCGCCTGGGCTTCGGCGAGCATGCGGTAGGTCTTCCCGACGCCCGCGGCCATGCCCAGGAAGATGCGGTAGCGGCCGGGCATCGTAAGGTCAGCCTGCCATGAATGAACGAGTGCTGGTGGTCGACGACGAGCCGCAGATCCTGCGGGCGCTGAAGATCATCCTGCGCGACGCCGGGTTCGAGGTGCTGCAGGCGGGGTCGGTCGAGGAGGCGCTGGACGTCGCCGCGCTGCGCCCGCCCGCCGCCGCCATCATCGACCTCGTGCTGCCCGACGGCGACGGGATCGAGGTCACGAAGTCGCTGCGCGAGTGGTCGAAGATGCCGATCCTCGTGCTCTCCGCCGTCGGTGAGGAGGACGAGAAGGTCCGCGCGCTCGAGGCGGGTGCCGACGATTACGTGACCAAGCCGTTCGGGCCGCGCGAGCTCGTCGCCCGCCTGCAGGCGGCGCTGCGCCGCGCGGCGCCGGACGCGTCGGAACCGGTCCTGCGGGCCGAAGGGCTCGAGCTCGACCTCGCCGCCCACACCGTCCGCGTCGACGGCGCCGAGGTCCACCTCACCCCGATCGAGTTCCGCCTGTTGCGCTCATTGGCCGTCAACCGCGGGCGGCTGATGACCCACCGGGCGCTGCTGATCGACGTCTGGGGCCCGGAGTACGCGGAGGACGTGCAGGTCCTCCGCGTCCACATCGCCAACCTGCGCCGCAAGCTGGGCGCGCCGGCGTACATCCGCACCGATCCGGGGGTCGGCTACCGGTTCGCGGCCTGAGCCGCCAGCGCCTCGCGGACCTTCGGCGCCACCTCGGTGCCGAGAAGCTCGATCGCCCGCAGCACGTCCTTGTGCGGGAGCGTGCCGACGCTCATCTGCAGCAGGAAGCGGTCGTGATTGAAGATCTCGTACTGGAAGAGGATCTTCTCGACGATCTGGTCCGGGCTGCCGACGAAGTTCGCGCCGCGCAGCTCGTGCGAGGCGAGGTACTGCTCGCGGCTGAGCGGCGACCAGCCGCGCTCGCGGCCGATCCGGTCCATCATCGCCTTGAACGCCGGAAACGACGTGCGCACCGCCTCCTGCGAGGTCTCCGCGATGAAGCCGTGGGAGTTGATGCTCAGCGGCCGGTAGTCGTGGCCACCCTCGGTCGTCGCCCGGCGATGCAGCTCCGCGAAGGGCGCGAACCGCTCCGGGTAGCCGCCGATGATCGCCAGCGCCATCGGCAGGCCGAGCAGGCCGGCGCGGGCGGCGGACTCGGGGTTGCCGCCGACCGCGATCCAGACCGGGAGCGGGTCCTGCTCGGGCCGTGGGAAGACGCCGAGGTCGTCCCGCGAGCGGACCTCGAGCAAGCGCTCGAGCTTGGACGCGAAGAGGGCGTCGTAATCCTTCAGGTCATAGCCGAAGAGCCCGAAGCTCTCGACGAACGAGCCGCGGCCGGCCATGATCTCGGCGCGGCCCGCGCTGATCAGGTCGAGCGTCGCGAAGTCCTGGAAGACCCGCACCGGATCGTCGGAGCTGATGACCGAGACCGCGCTCGTGAGCCGGATGCGCTTCGTGGTGCGCGCGGCGGCCGCGAGCACGATCGCGGGCGCGGAGACGACGAAGTCCGGCCGGTGGTGCTCCCCCACGCCGAACACGTCGAGACCGACCTGGTCGGCGAGCTCGATCTCCTCGAGCAGGTCGCGCATCCGCTGCCCGGCGGTGCCGGACGTCAGCTCGCCGAACGTGTAGATCCCGATCTCCATCTAGCTGACCGCCCGCAGCGGCCGCAGCGTGTGCTGGTGCTCGTAGCGCCGCAGCCGCGGGTGGTTGGGCTCGTCCATGAACGGCAGGTCCAGCTCCGCGAGGTCCACGACGTCGAGCTCGAAGCCGCCGTGCTGTTGCGCCCGCGCGGCGAACCAGTCCGCCACGGGCAGACCCACCCGCCCGGGCCGGGTGCTGGCGATGATGATCTGCAGTGTCGGCATCACGAAACAGGATGGCTGGTCTGGGAGTCTTGTCGGCGTGCAGGCCTCGACGGTGCGCTACGGGATCGCGGTGGTGGCGGTCCTGTTTGCGGCGTTCGGCCTTCGCGTCGCCTACATGGAGCTCACGCCGGACTACCGGATCGTCAACGACGCGGTCGACTACGACACCCATGCCGTCTCGATCGCGATCGGCGACGGGTTCTCGAAGCGGCTGACCGGCAAGCCGACCGCGTTCCGGCCGCCCGGATATCCCTATCTCCTCGGCGGCGCCTACCGCGTCTTCGGCGTCGCGCAGCGCCCGGATGGCGACCGCATCCGCGTGGCGCGATGGCTGGGCGCCGTGCTCGGGACGCTCGGGGTGGCGCTGGTCGGTCTGCTGGCCGTCCGGTTGCTGGGGCGCGCGACGGGCCTCGCCGCGATGGTGCTGGCCGCGGTCTATGTCCCGGCGATCCTCGTCAGCGAGGCCTTGATGTCCGAGCAGCTGTTCGTCGTGCTGATGCTCGCGGCGCTGGTCGCCGCGCTCCATGTGCGCCGCTCGGCCCACCCCAACGCGACGGCGCTCCTCGCCGGCGTGCTCGCCGGGCTCGCGATCCTGACGCGCGCCAATGGGCTGATCCTGCTCGGCCCACTGGTGTTCGCCGTCTGGGCCGCGCCGCGGTGGTCGTGGCGATCGGTCGGCCCGCCGGCGGTGCTGGTCGCGGTGGCGCTGGCGACCGTCGCGCCGTGGACGATCCGCAACGCGGTCGAACTGCACGCGTTCGTCCCGGTCTCCACGCAACTCGGGTGGGCGCTGGCCGGCACCTACAACGACGAAGCCCGCAACGATCACGTCAACCCTGGCTCGTGGCGCTCGCTGCGGCGGGTCCCCGAGTACAAGCCGCTCGTCGCGAACTTCCCGACCGTCCCCGAGATCGTCATGGAGCGCAACCTCAGCCGGGCCGGCCGCGAGTTCATCCGCCGCCATCCGGGCTATCTCGCGACCGTCGCCTACTGGAACACCCGTCGCCTGTTCGATGTCGCCAACTGGCGGTGGTCCCGCCACACGGCGTCGACGATCAGCGTCGGCCCTGGCTGGGCGGATGCCGGGGTGATCAGCTTCTGGGTCTTCGCCGTGCTCGCGCTCGCCGGGGCGACGCGGCGCGCGGCCCGCGACGTGCCCTGGTTCGTCTGGGCCATGCCGATCGTGATGTACCTCAGCGTGATCTTCCTCGCCGCCGAGACGCCTCGCTACCGCGCCCCGCTGGACCCGTTCATCGTCTTGTTGGCGGCGATCGCCGTCAACGCCGCGCTGACGTCGCGGTGGGCGAAGACGACTTCCGGGCGCTCCTGCAGCACCTGGAGGTAGCGGGTGCCGAACGCGGTGTCCGGGTCGGGCGGCGCGAGCAGCGCGCGTGCCTGGTCGAGTGCGGCCTGGACGCTGTCGGCGTCGTCGTCGGTGCGCGCCTGGTCGAGCTCGGCGATCAGCTCGGAGAGCTGCGTCAGCCAGCTGAAGCGCAGGTCCTCGGTGGCGGCCTGGAGCAGCTCGCTCGCGCTCATCCGGCCGCCGTAGCGCTCGGCCTGGATGCGCTGCGCTTGAAGGAGGTGGCGGTGAAGTTCGAGGAGCGCCGTCCGGGCCGGGGCGGCGTCGGTCGGCGGGCTCGGGAGAGTCGTGAAGGTCATGCCTTCATTCTAGTTGCCTATGCAACCACTGCGGGTTACCAGCCCGCTGCGGGCTTCGCCGGCGGCAACGGCCGCGGCGTGACCTTGGGCAGCGTGAACTGGTGATCCAACGGGGCGGGGCTGGGGGCGGTGGAGGCCACGCCTTCATGTTCCGCGCCGACCCGGCGGAACCTTGTGGGCGAGTGTTAAGGCTCGACGGGCAGCTCTACGACAAATGACGTGGCTTGGCTGGGGAGCGACTCGACCCACACCTTCCCGCCGTTGGCCTCGACGAACCCGCGCACGATCGCGAGGCCGAGGCCGGAGCCGCGGTGGCCGGTGGCGGCGGTGCCTGAGCGATAGAACGGCTCGAAGATGCGCTCCCGCTGCGCCTCCGGGACACCCGGCCCGCGGTCGACGAAGCGCAGCAGGATGCGGCCGCCGACGTCGCGCGCACGGACCGAGACCGGGTGGCCGTTGGAGTGCCGGTACGCGTTCTCGAGCAGGTTCGCGAACGCGCGCTCCAGCTGGGCGGCGTCGGCGCGCACCGGCGGCAGCTCGGCGTCGATCGCGATCTTGAAGGCGTCCGCGGGCAGGTTGAGATCGTCGACGGCGGCGCGCACGACCTCCTCGATCGAGCACCACTCGGGGTGCGGCTCGGCGGCGTCGGCCTCCAGGCGCGAGAGGTCGAGCAGGTCGTCGATCAGCCTCGACAAGCGCCGCGCCTCGTCGGTGACGGAGGCGGCGAGCTCGGCGCGCTCGTCGGCGGTCAGGCTCGGCGAGTGCAGGGCCTCGGCGGTGGTCATGATCGCGGTCAGGGGCGAGCGCAGGTCGTGCGAGACCGAGCGCAGGAGCGCGGTCTTGATCACGTCGCTGCGGCGCAGCGCGGCGGTCTCGACGACCTCGGCCTGGAGCGCGTCCCGTTCCAGCGCGGCGGCGAGGAGCGCCTCGAGCGCGGGCGCGATGCGGACCTGCACCCGCCGCAGCACGTCCTCGCGGGCGCCGGACGGCAGCACGAGCGTGCCGATCTGGCGGGTGCCCTCGCGCAGCGCGAACACGACGCTGCGCTCGCCCGCGTCGACCGCGCGCAGCTCGATCGCCGCGCTCGCGAGCCCGAGGGCGTGGGCGAGCCGCGCGCCGACCGACGGCAGCGTCTCCTCCAGGCGCCCGCCGCGCAGCAGCAGGCGCGCCATCTCGGCCGAGAGGTCGGCTTCCTGACGGCGCTCGTCGGCCTCCAGCGCCCGCTTGCGCGCGATCTCCGCCAGCGAGCTCGCCCCGGCGGCAGCGAGGAAGAACACCGCCAGCGCGACCCAGTTCTCCCCCGTCGCGATCGTGAACCGGCCGGTGGGCGGAATGTGGAAGAAGTTGAACGCCAGGGCGCTGGCGACCGCCGTCGCGAGCGCCAGCCACGCGCCCCAGACCGTCGCCACCACCAGCACGACGAGCAGATAGACGACGCCCAGCGACAGGACGGGCGCGATGCCCTTGAGCGCGTAGACCAGCAGCGTGGTCAGCGCGACGCCGACCGCGGCGACGAGGACGCCCACGATCAGCGGCGGCCGGCGCGTCCAGGACATGGCGCGCCAGCCTATCCGCGAACGACGGACCTAGCCCCAGACCTCCTGCGCGGTCTCCACGATCAGGCGCAGCTTGTCGGCCTCCTGCTCGACGCTGAGCGCGTTGCCCTCGACCGTCGAGGAGAACCCGCACTGCGGGGAGAGGCAGAGCTGGTCGAGGTCGACGTACTTGGTCGCCTCCTCGATCCGGCGCTTGAGGAAGTTCTTGGTCTCGAGCTCGCCCGTCTTGGTCGTCACCAGGCCGAGGACGACGACCTTGCCCTTCGGGACGAAGCGCAGCGGCTCGAAGCTGCCGGAGCGGGCGTCGTCCCACTCCATGAAGAAGCCGTCGACGTTGAGCTCGTTGAAGAGCGCCTCGGCGACGAAGTCGTAGCCGCCCTCGGCGACCCAGCTCGAGCGGAAGTTGCCGCGGCACATGTGGGTCGTGATCGCCATGCCGTCCGGGCGCTTGGAGAGCGCCTCGTTGATGTGGCGGATGTAGTTCTCGTGCAGGTGCTCGGCGTCATCGCCCTTGGCCGCCATCTCGGCGCGCTGGTTGGGGTCGTTGAGGTAGGCGAGGCTCGTGTCGTCGAACTGCAGGTAGGTGCAGCCGAGCTCGCCCATCGCCACGACCTGATCGGCGTAGGCGGCGGTCAGGTCGTTCCAGAACTCATCCATGTCGGGGTAGATCGACTGCTCGATCGCGGCGCGCCCGCCGCGGTAGTGGACCATGCTCGGGCTGGGGATCGTGAGCTTGGGCGTGGCGCCGGTCGTCACGTCCTCCAGAAACTCGAAGTCGGCGGCGAAGATCGGCTTCTCGAGGGTCACCTTCCCGTCGATGTGCATCGCCGCGGGGGTGAACTCGATGTCGCCGTCGGCGTTGTGGAACTTGACGCTGAGGTTGCCGGGGGACTTCGAGATCCCGCCGAGCTGGTAGATGAAGTCCATGTGCCACGAGGCGCGGCGGAACTCGCCGTCGGTCGCGGAGCGCAGGCCCACGTCCTCCTGGAGCTTGACGACGTCGCGGATCGCCTCATCCTCGACCACGCGCAGTTCGCCGGCGGAGATGCGGTCGGCGGCGAAGTCCTGGCGTGCCTTCAACAGCTCCTGTGGACGCAGGAGGCTGCCGACGTGGTCGGCTCTGAACGGCGGAGTCGTACGATCGGACATGTCCGGCACCGTACCCCTTAGCCCATTTGTCAGACGTCGCCCACGTGACCTTCGAGGTCGCGCCCCTGCAGCTCGCACCGGCATTGATCGTGGGCGGGATGTACTTCGTGCGCGCGCGCACCCTGGCCGCGCGCGGCGCGCCGGTGCCGTCGTGGCGGCAGTGGTGCTGGTACGGCGGGCTGGGGCTGATGCTCGCGACGCTGGTCTCACCGCTCGCGCACCTCTCGGACGAGCTGTTCTTCGCGCACATGGTCGAGCACCTGCTGCTGGCCGACCTCGGCGCGCTCCTGCTGGTCCTCGGCCTGACGGGCCCGTTGCTGCAACCGGTGCTGTCGGCCCCGGGGCTGCGCTGGCTGCGCGTGATGGCCCACCCGGTCGTCGCGATCACCGCCTGGACGCTCAACTTCTACCTCTGGCACCTGCCCGCGCTCTACCAGGGCGCGGTCGAGCACGACGCCGTCCACGCGCTTCAGCACCTGCTGTTCGTCTCGTTCGGGTTCGGGATGTGGATGGCGCTGCTCGGGCCCTTGCCCAAGCCGGCCTGGTTCGGCAACGGGGCGAAGATCGGCTACATCGTCGCCGTCCGGCTGATCCAGAGCGTGCTCGCCAACGCGCTGCTGTGGTCCGGCGGCGTCCTGTATCCGCGCTACGCGGCAGGCGAGCGCTACTGGGGGATCACGCCGACGAACGACCAGAGCGCGGCGGGCGCGATCATGATGGTCGAGGGGTCGATCGTGACGATCCTGCTGTTCTGCTGGCTGTTCCTGCGCGCGGCGCGCGAGAGCGACGAGAAGCAGTCGCTCGTCGAACTGGCGGCGGCGCGGGGCGTCGAGCTATCGGACGAGCGGGCGGCGCGGGCGGTCTCCGCGGGGCGTGGGCCGGCGTTGCGCGAGAGGATCGAACGCGAGGGGCGCTAGTTCCAGGCGAGTGCGGCGCGGCGAGACCAGTAGGCCTCGCTGTCCTCGACGAGCGCGTCGAGATCGTCCGGCGGTGAGGCTTCCCGGGCACGGAGGTTCGAGCGCAGCACGTCGACCGAGGCCGCGCCGCTCAGCACCACCGTCGCCCACGGCTGCGCCAGGGCGGCGGCGAGCGCGACGTCGTCGCGATCGGCCAGGCGGCCGTTCGCCAGGCCCTCCTTGACGATCACCTCCAACCCGCGGGCGGCCGCGCGCGCGAGGGCATCCTCGGCCGCGCGCTCGTGGAGGTTCCAGGTCGCCTGGACCGCGTCGAACAGGCCCGTGGCCAAAGCGGCGTCGATCGTCTCGGCCTGTGACACACCGCTGACTGAGACGCCGAGCGGGAGGTCGGTCTCCTGCATCGCCGAGAGCAGCGCGTCGTCGGCGAGCACGCCGCTCTCGGGGGTGGCCGAGTGGATCTGGTAGAGCCCGAGCCACTCGCCGAGGTTCTCGCGCGACTCGTTCAGTTGCCGCTGGAAGGTCGCGAGGTCGTGGTGCTTGACCTCCGGCGGGTCGTGGTCGACCTGCCAGCCGGCGGTGTAGACGTAGCCCCACTTCGAGGACACGTGGACGCCCGACGGGTTGTGCGCGCGCAGCCACTCGCCGAGGAACTCCTCGCCGCGCCCGTAGGACCGGGCGACGTCGAAGTCGCGCACGCCGGCGGCGTAGGCGAAGTCGAGCACTTCGAAGGTCCGGGCGCGCAGCGCGTCGACCGAGCGGTCCTCGCCCAGCTCCGCGCCATGCCCCACGTTCAGGTACCCCGGGCGGCCGAGCGCCGCGAGTCCAAGTCCGAGTCGAGCTCCCACGGACCGCAAGCTACACCCCGCGCGTGCGTTGACGTCTCCATGCGGGCCCTGATCGCCGGGCCGTACTTCAACCACTCCGTCCAGACCGGGCCGGCGGGCCGATCGAGCAGGCCGAAGTGCTCGACTTCGGGGTCTTGACGGCGAGCGCCCGCTGACCCGGTGCCACACTGCATGAGTGCCTTCCCCCGACGACCTCCTGGCCGACGCCCCCATTCAGGCGGCGGTCACCGCGCTCGCCGAGCGCAATCGCCACCACCTCGAGCAGATGACCGATGCGGAGCGCAACGACGCGCTGTCGCATTGGCATGACCTGGCGGTGACGGTGCTCTCTGCCGCGGGCGCCGCGCTGGGCGGCGACGAGGACGGCGCCGACGGCAACGGCCCCGGCCGCGCGATCATCGTGCTCGAGGACGCCGGCGGCGACGAGGTGACGGTGCACGCGAGCTTCTTCCCGCAGCTCGAGGACCTCGGCGGCGAGGTCCTCGTGACGCCCGCCCAGGCGGCCGCGCTGGAGCTGCTGGACGCCATTTCCGGCGAGGACGCCGAGGAGTAACAAAACCGGGGTTCGACGGACCAATAGGCATGCTCCTATTTGGTTCGAAGACCCGCATGGTCGCCCCGGAGGACGCACTCCCCGGGCGGCCCGACCCCATCCGTGTCCCTGACCAGCACTACGTGCTCGGGACGCCCCTGAAGCCCCCGTTCCCGGAGGGCCTGCAGACCGCCGTCGTCGGCATGGGCTGCTTCTGGGGCGCCGAGCGCATCTTCTGGCAGGCGGAGGGCGTCTACAGCACCGCCGTCGGCTACGCCGGCGGCTACACGCCGAACCCGACGTACGAGGAGACCTGCTCCGGCAAGACCGGCCACACCGAGGCCGTCCTCGTCGTGTTCGACCCCGCCAAGATCACCTACGAAGAGGTCCTGAAGCGCTTCTGGGAGGGTCACGACCCGACCCAGGGCAACCGCCAGGGCAACGACGTCGGCACGCAGTACCGCTCGGCCGTCTACACGACGAGCCCCGAGCAGGTCGCCGCGGTCGAGGCCACCAAGGCCGCCTTCGGTGAGCGGCTGAAGCAGAAGGGCTACGGCGAGATCACGACGGAGATCGCGCCGCTCGGCGAGTTCTTCTACGCCGAGGACTACCACCAGCAGTACCTCGCGAAGGTGCCCAACGGCTACTGCGGCCTGGGCGGCACCGGCGTGAGTTGCCCAATCGGCCTCACGGCGTAGCTCACACTCCAACCACGGCGGCAGAGGTACGCTCTGCCGTCATGGCCGAGTCCACCTGCCGCGTCGGCGAGCTCGACATCGCGTACGAGACCTTCGGCGATCCGGGCGATCCCGCGATGCTGCTGATCATGGGCCTGGGCACCCAGATGGTCGCCTATCACGACGAGTTCTGCGCGGAGCTCGCGGGCCGTGGCTACTTCGTCATCCGCCACGACAACCGCGACATCGGCCGCTCCACCCACCTCGACGGCGCCCCCACCCCGTCGCTCGTCCAGCTCGCGCGGCGCGATCGCCGCGCGGCCGCCTACACGCTGGCCGACATGGCCTCAGACAGCGTCGGCGTGCTCGACTGCCTCGGTGTTCAGAAGGCGCACATCGTCGGCACCTCGATGGGCGGGATGATCGCCCAGACGATCGCGATCCGGTACCCGGAGCGAACGCTCAGCCTCGTCTCGATCATGTCCAACACCGGCGGCTTCTTCAACGGCCAGCCCGCGCTGACGATGTACGCCGTGCTGCTGCGGCCGTCCCCGCGCGACCGCGAGGGCTTCATCAACCACGCCGTCGCCATGTTCACCAAGATCGGCGGCTCCGGCTACGGGCCCGACGTCGAGGACCTGCGCCACATCGCCGAGCTCAGCTACGACCGCGGCCACGACGCCGCCGGCTCCCAGCGCCAGCTCGCCGCGATCATCGCCGACCGCGACCGCTCCGCGGAGCTGCGCAAGCTCGCCGTCCCCGCGACCGTCATCCACGGCGCCGAGGACAAGCTGGTCCGCCCCAGCGGCGGTCGCGCGACCGCGAAGGCGATCCCGGGCGCGCGCCTGGTGATGATCGATGGCATGGGCCACGGCCTCCCACGCGGCGCCTGGCCGAAGCTCATCGGCGCGATCGTCGACACCGCCGACCGCGCGGGAGTGCCTAGCCCAGCAGCAGGATGAGCACGACGACGAGGATCAGGCCGAGCACCACCGCGCCGGTGATGGCTGAGCCCTTCCACTGGCGCGCCCAGTAGCCCGGGTCGGCCTGGTCGCGCGTGTGGCGCCCCTCGGGCGGCTCGCCGCCGACCCAATCGTCGTCGTCAGCCAACGAGCTCGCGCCCGATCAGCTCGACCATCGCGATGTCGCGATGCACGAGGTGCTGGAGGTAGACGCCGGACACACCCGCGACCGCATACTCGGCCAACTGCGCCTTGACCTGCTCGACCGTCCCGACGAGGCCTGAGGGGGCGCCGCCGGTCAGGGCCTCGTACTCCGCCGCGCGGCGCTCGTACTCGGCCTGGTCCGCGCCGAGCACGCAGCCGGTCATCACGGTGAACGGGATCGGGTCCCGCCCCGCCTTGGCGCACGCCGCGTCGATGCTCGCCTTGCGCTCGGCGATCTCCTCGAGCGTCGGCATGACCGTGTTGTACTCGTCGGCGTAGCGGGCCGCCAGCCGGGCGGCGCGCGGGCCGGCGCCGCCGCCCATGATCAGCGGCGGGTGCGGCTGCTGCACCGGCAGCGGGCGGGCGCGCAGCTCCTCGAGCTCGTAGTAGGTGCCCTTGAAGGAAAAGGGGCCGCCGTGCCAGTGGCCCTCGTGGATGATCTCGAGCTGCTCCTCGAGCACGTCCATCCGCTCCTTCATCGAGAGGAACGGGAAGCCGTAGGCGGTGTGCTCAGTCTCCGACCAGCCGGTGCCGAGCCCGAGCGACACACGCCCACCGGACACATGGTCGGCGGTCGCGACGAGCTTCGCCAGCACCGACGGATGCCGGAACGACGAGGGCGAGACCATCGTGCCGAGCCGCAGCGTCGACGTCCGCGCGGCGAGCGCGCAGATCGTCCCCCAGGCGTCCAGCGAGCCGCGTTCGTCGTCGCTCAAGACCGACCCGTAGTGGTCTGAACGGAAGAGCGCCTCGATCCCCGAGCGCTCGCAGGCTTCGGCCAGCGCGACCCAGTCGTCCCAGGTCACGTCTTCTTGGCCTTCGATCATCAGCGCGATCTTCACGAGCGGGAGTCATACCCTCTTCGCGCCGTGACGCGCCCTCTCGTCTGGACTCTCTACGCCGCGTGCGTGCTCGTGTGGTCGAGCACGTGGGTCGTCATCGCCGTCGGGCTGGAGGACATCGCGCCCTTCTTCGGCGCCGGGATCCGCTTCTCCATCGCCGGTGCCGGCCTGCTGATCGCCGCCGCCGCGCTCCGCCGCCCGCTGCGCACCGACTTCGTGCTGTCGGCGATCGTCGGCCTGCTCCCCTTCGCCACCACGTACGGGCTGATCTACTGGGCGGAGCAGTACGTCACGTCCGGCCTGACGTCGGTCCTGTTCGGCGTGCTGCCGCTCTACGTGGCGCTGCTCGCGGCGGCGACGCTGCCGTCGGAGCGGCTGCGGCCGCGATTGATCGCCGGCGTCGGGATCGCGCTCGGCGGGCTGATCGTGGCGTTCAGCGAATCGCTCGACCTCGGCTCCGGCGAGCACACCGCGCTCGCCGCGCTGGCGGTGATCCTCTCGCCGCTGGCGTCGGCGATCGGCAACGTGGCGATCAAGAAGCGCGGCGGCAAGCTCGACCCGCTGGTCATGAACGGGTGGGCGATGCTCGGCGGCGGCCTCGTCCTGCTCGCCGTCTCCGCGCCCACGGAGGACTGGGGCGCGACGATCTGGTCGGCCGCGTCGATCGGCTCGATCCTCTACCTGGCCGTGTTCGGGACCGGCTTCACGTTCGTGACGCTGACGGTGCTGCTGCGCGAGCTGCCGGCCGTCACCGTGTCCTTCATCTCGATGATCATCCCGTTCGGCGCGCTGGCGCTGGGCGCGCTGGTCCGCGACGAGGAGGTCACCGCCCTCGCGGTCGGCGGCGCGCTGCTGGTGGTCGCGGGGATCGCTGTCGCACAGCTCCCGATCAGGCGGCGCGTCCCCGCCTGACACGATGGCGGAATGCCATCGATAGTCGTCCTGGGCGCCCGCAATCTCGGGGGCGCGATCCTCGGCCATCACCTGAACAACGGCTGGAGCGGCGCCTCCGTCGCGCGCTCGCCGGAGACGCTCGAGACCGTCCGCGCGGCGGGTGGGCTCCCGCTGCAGGCCGACGCGTCCGATCCCGACGAGCTGCGCGCCGCGCTGGAGCGGGCCAAGGCCGAGCTCGGCCGCATCGACGTGATCGTCAACGCGGTGTCCGCCGCACGCCCGACCAAGGCCGGCCCGTTCGGCGGCGGATCGCTCAACGAGGCCACGATCGAGGACTTCCGCGGCTGGACCGGTGCCGTGGCCGAGCAGGCGTTCGTCTTCCTGTCAGAGGGCGTCCGGGCGGGGGCGGGGACGCTGATCCAGGTGACGGGCGGCAGCGCCCGGCGGGCGATGGCCGGCCGCGGCCTGTGGGCCGCCGGCGCCGCCGCCACCCGCGCGCTGGTGCACGCCGCGGCGCAGGAGCTGCGTGCCGACGGCATCCACGTCGCGCTGTTGATCGTCGACGCCACGATCGACTCGCCGAAGACCGCGGCGATGACCGCCGGCAAGCCCGACAACGAGACCGCCGACCAGGCCGAGATCGCCCGCGCGGTCGAATACCTCGCCGGCCAGAGCCCGCGGGCCTACACCCACGAGCTCGTCGTCACCCCCGCGGGCGACCGCTGGCTACCGTGAGCTGAGCGCCAGCGGGAGCTCGGAGACCATCTCGAAGGCCTCGTCGACCGCGGACAGCGCGAACAGGCGCTGGATGTTCGGCGAGCCCTTGACGAGCAGCAGCCGGTGCCCTGCCCTGCGGGCGCGCCGGCGGGCCGCGAGCAGGCGGGCGAGCCCGCACGAGTCCATGAAGCGCAGCTCGCGCAGATCGAGCACCACGCAGGGCGGCCGCGCCTCCTCGACACGGCGCAACTCCTCGTCGAACGTGTACGCGTGAGCGAGATCGAGCTCGCCGCGGAGCGCGATCCGTATCGCACCGCCGTCCAGCTCCTCGATCGTCAGGCCGAAGCCCTGCATTGTTCCGTCCCTCTCCCGTGAGGATGTCCCGAAACTGACATCCCCGGAAACCAGCACTTCAAACCCGCCGGGCTCGCGGACCCATTACCGTTCGGCCGATGGCGAAGCGCTATGTCCACACCTGTGTCCGTGTGTTCGACGAGGAGAAGTCCGTCGCCTTCTATGAGGCGCTCGGCTACGAACGTCGCGGAAAGCTGCAGTTCGAGACGGCCTACAACGTCTACATGGGCCTGCCCGGCGATGCCGACACGCTCGAGCTGACGGTCAACATCGGCCGTGCCGAGCCGTATGACCTCGGCGACGGCTACAACCACATCGCGCTGACGGTCGACGACCTCGACGCGCTGCTGGCCGGACTGGCGACGATCGGCGTCGAGCCGGAGAAGCCGCCGTTCGCCCCGGGCGGGCGCCCCGAGATCGGCCGGATCTGCTTCGTGCAGGACCCGGACGGCTACCGCATCGAGCTCATCGACGGCGGCGAGTTCAAGACGCCGCAGGACGCTTGACCATCATGTAGCGGGTGCCGCCCGCGACCGTCGTCCGCCGCCGCCGCGCGGCCGTGCTCGCCGCCGCGGGGCTGGCGTTCGTCGCCGGCGCGTCGCTGGGGGCGTCCGGCGGGAACGACGACACACCACCGCCGCGCGCGTCCGCGGCCCCCGTCGAGGCGTCGGCGTCACCCGCCGCGCGGCGGACCCCGGCGCCGACGCCCGCTCCCGTCGACGCGCTGTCGCTCCAGCAGCAGGTCGGCCGGCTCGTGGTCCTGCGGTTCAGCGGGACCGAGGCGCCGAGCTACGTGCGCAAGATCCTGCGCGACGGGTGGGCGTCGGGCGCGATCCTCTTCAAGGACAACGTCGCTTCGCCGCAGCAGCTGCGGGCGCTGACGGCCGCGCTCGAGCAGGCGGGCAAAGCGGGCGGGGCGACGCCGATCATCTGCACCGACCAGGAGGGTGGGGAGATTCGCAACGTGGCGTGGGCGCCGCCGGGTCCGCCCGCCGCCGCGCAGGTTCCGGGGCGCGACGCCAAGGCGGCCGCGGTGGCGCTGCGCGGCGCCGGCATCAACGTCAGCCTCGCGCCGGTCGCGGACGTCCCCTCGGTGGACGGCGCCGCGATGAGCGGGCGGGAGTTCTCACGCGACCCGCGCCAGGTGGCGACCTCCACGCAGGCCGCGATCAAGGGCTGGCTGGCCGGCGGCGTCAAGCCCACCGTCAAGCACTTCCCGGGCCTCGGCGGGGCGACGGTCAACACCGACAGCGGCTCGGCGACGATCGGCGGCGGCGCGCCGACAGCGGACGATCTCGCGCCGTTCAAGGCCGCGATCGCGGCGGGCGTGCCGATCGTGATGAGCGCCAACGCCGTCTATCCACGACTGGATGCGCGCCATATCGCCGCCCAGTCGCCCGCGATCCTGACCACGCTGCTGCGCCGCCAGCTCGGATTCCGCGGGGTGGTGATGACCGACAGCATCGAGGCCGCGGCCGTCCGTGCCACCGGGCCGACCGAGGAAATCGCCGTCCGCTCGATCCGGGCGGGCAACGACATCGTGCTCACGACCGGCCAGGGATCGTGGATCCGGGCCTATCGCGCACTGCTCGCCGAAGCGCGTTCATCGAAGTCGTTTCGAGCCGTGGTAAGGGCCTCGGCCGCCCGAGTGCTCGCGCTTCAACGCTCTCTGGAGTAGGACATCCGTCCGTGCCTAAGAGGCATTTAAACAAGGACATCCGGGCCAAATCCTTGCGCGTACACTCAGCGGAATGAGGGAAGAGCCCCCGCGCCTGCAGCGGCGCGTCAATGATCAGGCGATCTCGCTCGCGCGTGAATGGCGCATGCTCGGCCGAGCCGCATCCGCCGTAGCGCTGCTCACATCGCCAGCGCTCTTCTTCCTCTTCTATTCGACGTACGACTGGCCGCTCGGGTGGTCGCTGCTCGCCGCGGCCGCGGGCGTCGTGATCTTCCGCGGCGGCGTGGACGTGATCGCGCACAAGATGATCCCGTCGCCCGCGCTCTACGGCGCCGAGGACGCGCTCAAGGAACAGGACGTCATGTCCCGGCGCCGCGTCTGGTACTGGCGCCACAAGTTCAAGATCTGGTTCTGGATCGGGGCGATCCTCCTCGTCGTCGGCTTCATCGTCTCGCGCACGAAGGACGAGTCGATCGCCGACGCCATGTCGAACATGATCAGCTCGATCCCGAGCGGGATCGGGCAAGCGGCGCAGCTCGGCGCCACGTTCTTCGTCTTCATGATCTTCAACTTCCTGATCCTGTTCGGGCCGCTGGTGATCATGGGCATCCAGCAGATCAAGACCTACGAGCCCGGCGACGCGGACTGGGGCGTCAAGCTCGACGACGTCCGCGGCCAGGCCGAGGCGAAGCTCGAGATCACCCGCGTCGTCTCGCTCTGGCAGTCCGGCGAGGAGTTCGAGAAGGCCGGCGGCAAGCGCGAGCGCGGCGTCCTCTTCCTCGGCGCCCCCGGCACCGGCAAGACGATGCTCTCCAAGGCGATCGCCACGTCCTTCAACTGCCCGTTCGTGACGATCCCGGGCTCCGGCTTCGCGCAGACCTTCATCGGCATGGACGCGGTGATCGTGCGCTACCTCGCGCGCAAGGCCAAGAAGATGGCCAACAAGTGGGGCGGCCAGTGCATCGTCTTCATCGACGAGATCGACGCCGTGGGCCTGCGCCGCAGCTCGCTCGGATCGGGCTACCAGCCGATCCAGTCGGGCACGATCCACGACTCGCACTTCTTCGGCCCGATGGGCGCGATGACGTCGACCGGCGACCTGATCGACGAGACCGAGGCGTGGCGCGAGAAGCTCTTCGCGATGCGCGCCGAGCCGACCCCGTCGCCCTACCCGCCGATCGTCACCAAGTTCGCCGCCGGCGTCAACAAGGCGATGATGCCGGGCGGCATGATGGGCATGGGCGGCGGCGGACTCGCGCTCAACCAGCTGCTGGTCGTGATGGATGGCATCGACGAGCCGCCCTTCATGAAGCGCTTCCGCACGCGCAAGTTCAACACGTTCCTCGACGCGATCTACTTCGTGCCGCAGCGCCTGTTCGGCCGCAAGCTGCGCCTGAAGCCGCCGAAGCCGCGCAAGGAAGAGGTGTACTTCATCGGCGCCTGCAACGTGCCGCTGGAGATGCTCGACCCGGCGCTCACCCGCCCGGGCCGCATGGGCCGCCACATCTACTTCCGCACGCCCACGTGGGAGGACCGGCGCGACATCTTCGACCTCTACCTCGGCAAGGTCGGGCACGAGGAGGCGCTGGACACCGCGAAGGCGCGTGACGAGCTCGCCCGGATCACCAACGGCTACTCGCCCGCGATGATCGACCAGGCCTGCTCGCTGGCCCTCACCTACGCGCACTCCAACGACCGCGTGGCGTTCAGCCGCCAGGACCTGCTCGAGGCGATGACGACGGTCGAGACCGGCGTCGCGATCGGCCAGCAGGGTCCGAAGCACGAGCTGCGGGCGATCGCGATCCACGAGGCCGGCCACGCCGTGACCAGCCACGTGTTCCGCGAGAACATGCTCGCGACCCGCCTCTCGATCAAGAAGCGCGGCGAGACCGGCGGCCACCATCAGGCGATGGCGATCGAGGATCGCTTCGGCTCCTGGCGCTCGGAGGAGGTCGGCAGCCTGATCACCGTCCTCGGCGCGATGGCGGCGGAGCTCGTCTTCTACGGCCAGAACGGCAACGGCGTCGGCGGCGACCTCGGGATGGCGACGGCGCGTGCCTCCTACATGGTCGGCTCCGCGGGCATGGCGCCCGCGCCGATCGACCTCTCCGACCGCATCCCGGACAAGGAAGCGCGCGAGAAGGCCGAGAAGAAGGTCGTCGAGCGCTTCCAAGAGCTGGGCACCAAGCTGCTGCACCGCTCCTCGAACATGGACGGCAGCATGTTCGGGTCCGCCGTCGGCGATCCCGGCAAGCGCAAGCTCGTGACCGGCCTGCTGGGCCAGTCGTTCGTGATCGCCTACGCGACGATCCGCCTCAACAAGGACGCCACCGAGCGGATCGCCGAACGCCTGATCGCCGAGACCGAGATGTACGGCGACGATGTGACCGAAATGCTCGACGAGGCTCGCCTCCTCAAGCCCGAAATCGACGTCCTGGATGAGAACGCATGGCCAGTGATCTGATCCCCCCGCCCTCCCCGGCCGGCAAGCCGCCCTCGCCGGACGGGGTCGGCATCCCGAACCTGATCGAGCTCCCGCCGGAGACCCCACTCGCGGCGACCGACAGCGGTCCCGCCGGCCCGCCGCCCGGACCGTCGGAGTTCCGCAACCGCTTCGGCTTCCTGCTCGGCGCGCTCGCGGGCGTGTTCATCGCGGCCGCGCTCGTCGCCGTGATCGTGATCTCCAGCAACAGCGGAGACGCCGCGGCAGACGAAGGGCTCGCGGCGAACTGGTCGCGCTGGCAGCCGCAGGACAACTCGATCGAAAAGGGCGCCAAGGAGATCGCGGCGCACGTCGGGCCCGAGTACAAGCATCCCGACGGCAAGCAGCTGGTCGACGTCAGTGGCGGCGAGCTGCCGCCGGACTACAAGCTGATCGTCCGGCCGACCACCGGCCCGCTCGCGACGATCGACGGCACGCGGGTGATCTACCAGCTCGACGGCCTGGGCACCGGCGGCTCGATCAAGGGCGGGACGCCTTCCGCCACGCGCCTGAAGGTCGTCCAGCGCGAGGCGCTCGAGCTCGCGCTGTACACCTTCCGCTACCTGCCGGATGCCGAGTCGGTGATGGTGCTGCTCCCGCCGCCGCCGAAGACCGCGGAGGCGCAGGCCGCGGCCGCGGCCGCCGCCACCACGGGGCAGACCTCGCCCACCGACACGGCGATCCCGGCGATCTTCTACCGGCCCGGCGACCTCAGGCAGCAGCTCCAGGTGCCGCTCGGCAACACGCTCGGGCCGAAGGCGCCGTCGACCGACGCGTTCAGCGGGCGCGAAGCGGACACCGTGGCCACGCTCACCCTGTCCAACACCTTCAACATGACCTCGCAGGGTTCGACGATCCTGCTCGACCGCCCCTGACGCGCCCTGACGCCGGCCTGTGTTCGGGATGCGCGCGCCAGCGCGTCATCTCGAACACCCGCGGGTCGGTGTTCTCGCTGTGCGAGCGCGGGCTTGCGGGCGAGCCCGGCTACGCCAAGTACCCGCGCCTGCCCGTGCTGGCCTGCCCGGGATTCGAACCGGACGCTAGATCCGGCGATGGCCCAGCTTCGCCAGGTCCTCGTGGTGACGCGTCACCCGGAGCTTGACGGGGTCGTCTTCAGGGCGGGCGTGGACGATGCCCCACATGGCATCGGCGACCTGCTCGGCGGTCTCAGGCGTGGCGCGGCGGCGCATCTCGTCGACGAGCGCGAGCTCGAGGCGCTCGATCTTCTGTTCGGCGGTGCCCTCGCCCAGCTTCGGGAACGGGACGCCCCGCAGCTGCTCTTCCCAGGCACCCTTCACCATCGCGAAGCGGTTGCGGAGGACGATCGGGTCGGTCATGCGATGCGCGAGTGTACCCCGGTCCTAGGTCTAAAAGCGGAGCCGGGCCGGACGAACCACGCCCTAAGGTGTTAGTTGCGTGCACACCTTTGGTCGACTCCTAGCTTTCCTGCGCCCCTATAAACGGGGCGTCGTCTGGTCGCTGGTCCTCGCGGCGCTCGCGATGGTCTGCACCGTCGCGATCCCGTGGCTCACCGGCCGCGCGGTCGATCAGATCTCCGACGGCGACAAGGCCGGGCTGCGCACGCTCGCGCTGGCCGTCGTGGGCGTGGCGGTCGTGCGGCTCGGGCTGTCCGTCATGCGACGGCTCGTCGCCGGCCAGGTCTCGCTCGCGATCGAGTACGACCTGCGCACGCTGCTCTACGCCCACCTGCAGAAGCTCGAGCTCGGGTTCTTCGCCGGTCAGCAGACCGGCCAGCTCATGTCGCGCGCCACGGTCGACCTCTCCTCCGTGCGCTTCTTCCTCGGCTACGGCCTGGTGTTCATCCTCCAGAGCAGCCTGACGATCCTGCTCGGCGCGGCGGCGATGTTCTGGATCGACCCCGTCCTCGCCGCGCTGGCGCTGATCCCCGTGCCGTTCGTCGTCCTCGTCGCCATGCAGTACGGCCGCCGCTCGCGCCCGGCGCTGCAGGAGGTCCAGCAGCGCATCGGCGAGGTCACCGCCGAGGTCGAGGAGAACATCTCCGGCGTCCGCGTGGTCAAGGCGTTCGCCGCCGAGCCGCGGCAGCTGACCCGGTTCCGCGGCAAGGTCGGCCGCGTCTTCGACCAGGCGATGATCGCCACCCGCCTGCAGGCGTTCTTCAACCCGTTCCTCGCGTTCCTCCCGAACCTGGGCCTCGCGGTGATCCTGCTCGTGGGCGGGCGCCAGGTCATCAACGGGACGTTGACGCTGGGCGACTTCACCGCGTTCTACACGTACCTGCTGATGCTGATCGGGCCGATGCGGATGTTCGGCGTCGCTCTGAATCTGGCGCAGCGCGCGACGGCGTCGGGCGCCCGCCTGCTGGAGATCCTCGACCGCGAGCCGCGGATCCTGTCCGGCGGCGCGCCGCTCCCCGCCGGTCGCGGGCGGGTGGAGCTGCGTGACGTCACGTTCGGGTACGGCGACGGGCCCGACGCGCTGCGTCACGTCGACCTCGTCGTCGAGCCCGGCTCGACCGTTGCCCTGGTGGGCGCGACCGGGTCCGGCAAGACCACCCTCGTCCAGCTGCTCCCGCGGTTGTACGACACCCGTTCCGGCGCGGTCCTGATCGACGGCGCGGACGTGCGCTCCGTCGACGTCGTCGACCTCCGGCGCGAGATCGCGATCGTCGACGACGACCCTTTCCTCTTCTCCGACACCGTGGCGGGCAACATCGCCTACGCCCGGCCCGACGCGTCGCGCGAGGAGATCGTGCGCGCCGCCGAGCGCGCCCAGGCCTCCGGCTTCATCGACGAGCTCCCCGACGGCTACGACACGCGGGTGGGTGAGCGCGGCCTCACGCTCTCGGGCGGACAGCGCCAGCGGATCGCGATCGCCCGCGCCTTCCTCGCCGACCCGCGCATCCTGATCCTCGACGACGCGACCTCGTCGGTCGACGCGACGACCGAGCGCGAGATCAAGGCCGCGCTGCGCGAGGTCATGGAGGGCCGCACGACCTTCGTCATCGCCCACCGGCTCTCGACGATCGCGTTGGCCGACGACATCGTCGTCCTGGAGAAGGGCCGCATCATCGCGCGCGGCAGTCACGAAGAGCTCCTGACCGAATCCGCGCTGTACGCCGAGATCGCCACCAAGGGCCTTCCGGACCAGGTCTTCCTCAACCGCGATCCGATCGAAAAGGTGGCAGGGCTGTGAGCGCGCCCGAGCTGTCCCGCCGCCATGACCTCGTCCGCCGCTGGCGGGCGACGTCGGGACGCGGGCGCAAGCTGCGCGGGCTCGCCGTGCTCCTGCAGCCCTACCGCGCGCGGGTGGCGCTGATGTTCGTGTCGCTGGTGCTCGCGACCGCCGCCGCACTGGCGCCGCCGCCGCTGGCCAAGCTCGCGATCGACAACGGGATCGTGCCCGGCGACTACCAGGCGCTGACCTGGATCGTCGTCGCGTTCCTGGCGACCGCGGTGATCTATTGGGGCGCGACCTACGTCCAGACGTACTTGACCGGGTGGGTCGGGCAACGGGCGCTGCAGGACCTGCGCATCCAGCTCTTCGCCCACCTGCAGACGATGTCCGTGGGCTTCTACTCGCGCCGGCGGGCGGGCGTGCTGATCTCGCGGCTCTCCAACGACGTCGAGGCGCTCGACACGCTCGTCTCCGACGGCATCGTCACGCTCTTCGGCGCCTCGCTGACCCTGATCGGCACCGCGGTGATCCTGTTCCTGCTCGACCCCGAGCTCGCGCTGATCACCTACACCGTCTTCCCGGTCCTCGGCCTCGCCTCGGTCGCCTTCCGGATCGTCAGCGCCGACGCCTACCGCGCGACCCGCGAGAAGGTCGCGTTGATCACGGCGTACCTCCAAGAGACGCTCTCGGGCATCCGCGTCGTGCGGTCCTTCGCCCAGGAGCCGCGGCACCTCGAGCAGTTCGCCGACCTCAACGAGGAGAACCGCAAGGCGAACATGAAGACGGTCTACCTCAACGCCGCCTACTTCCCGGGCGTCGAGCTGCTGTCGGCGGTCGCGACCGCCGGGATCCTGCTCTACGGCGGCATCCAGGCCGTCGAGGGGGACATCACGATCGGCGTCCTCGTGGCGTTCCTGGCCGCGCTGAACAACTTCTTCGACCCGATCCAGCAGCTCTCCCAGCTCTACACGACCTACCAGTCCGGCATGGCCGCGCTGGACAAGATCTTCGATCTGCTCGACGAGGAGCCGGAACTGTCCGACGCCCCCGGCGCCCGCGATCTCCCCCGCCTGCGCGGCGAGATCGTCCTCGACGGCGTGACCTTCGCCTACGGCGACGGCGCCCCGGCGCTGGACGGGATCGACCTGGTCGTCCCGCCGGGCCAGACCGTCGCGCTGGTGGGCACGACCGGCGCGGGCAAGTCGACGCTGGCCAAGCTCGTCGCCCGCTTCTACGACCCCACCGCCGGCACCATCCGCGTCGACGGCCACGACCTCCGCGACATCACCGCGCACTCCCTGCGCTCCCAGATGGGCATCGTCCCGCAGGAGGCGTTCCTGTTCAGCGGCACGATCGGCGAGAACATCGCGTTCGGCCGGCCCGAGGCCTCGGAGGAGGAGGTCCGCGCCGCCGCCCACGCCGTCGGCGCCGACGCGTTCATCGACGGGCTCGAGCATGGCTACGACACCCCGGTCGGCGAGCGCGGCATCCAGCTCTCCGCCGGCCAGCGCCAGCTCGTCGCCTTCGCCCGCGCGCTCGTCGCCGACCCGCGCATCCTCGTCCTCGACGAGGCCACCTCCAACGTCGACGTGCACACCGAGTCCCGGATCGAGAACGGCCTCCGCCGCCTGCTCGCCGGCCGCACCGCGATCGTCATCGCCCACCGCCTCTCCACCATCGAGCGCGCGGGCCAGATCGTCGTCCTCGAACACGGCCGGATCGTCGAACAGGGCACCCACGCCGAGCTCCTCGCCCTGCGCGGCGCCTACTGGCGCCTGCACGAGGACTGGCGCGAACAAGCCGCCGCGTAGCGTCGTATCGTGAAGCGGGTGGAGTGGCAGCCGTGCTCTTCCGCCGCCATCGACCGCTACCGGTACCGCGCGGGCGCCCTGGAGATCGTCTTCGCCGACAGCGACGAGTACTACACGTTCCCGTGCAGCGAGATGCTCTACGAGGAGTTCCTCGTCGCCCCTTCCAAGGGCCGGTTCGTGAACGGCGTCCTCAAGCCGCACGCCGAGACCCTCGGCTGGACACCCACGCCGAAACCGCTCTGAGCACCTCGTCGGGGCGCTCTTTGACCGCCTCCTCGGGGAAGCGGAGGACCGTGTAGCCCGCAGAGGCGAGGATCCGGTCTCTCGCCGCGTCGGCGCGCCGCCCCGCAGGCGTGTAGTGCTGCGGACCGTCGATTTCCACGTTGAGCTTGACCTCCGGCCACAGGAAGTCGACCTCGTGACCGAAGAGCTTCGTGTTGACGAGCGGTTCCGGGAGGTCGAGGCGGAGGAACAGGACCTCGCCGCGGCTCCGGGTACCCGCGCTGCCGTAGGCGTAGCGCTCCATGGCCCGGTCGAGAACCTTCAAGTTGTGCCGCCCGTTGGCTCGTGCCATGGAGTCACGGATCGCGAGCTCCACGTAGTGGCCATGGAAGTTGGCCTCCCTGAACAACGCGACGAGTTCGTGTGGCGTGAGGAGGTCTGACAGGTCGACGAAGGTGCGATGGACGGTCGTGACCGGAATACCGTGCTCGTGGGTGACGTCGCGCGGGTCGAGGCGACGTACGCAGTGGACGCGGATGCCCGGCTGTGAGCGCCGGTGGTGAGGCACGGTGACATCGACGAGCGCGCCTCGGGTGTATGTCAGCCGGTTGAGTTCCGCTCCAGAATGGTGGCTCAGGACCGCGCCGTCGCCGACGGCGAGGACCGCGGCCAGCCACTCGGCCTCCCGCGAGAGGACGCAGTGACCGATCGCGTAGACGCCGCGGTGAACGCGATGAAGGACGCCCCGAGCGACACGCTTCGTGATTGCTGGCCGGGTGAGACCCGCCGCGGTCAGTTGGCCGAGCGTGGCGAGCCCGTGCTGTCGCTCGGCGAGGGCCGCGAGCGCGATATCGACAGGGGGTGCTTCCGGAATGTTGCCGGTCAGGAAACTTTGCGAGGGCACCCCCTCAGGATCAGCCCTCGAGGTGAACGGAACAACACCTACCTGTTACAAAACTGCACCAAAACAGCAACAAATCAGAGCCGCGGGTCCACTGGCTCGGACTCGAGGGCCAATACTGCGAAGACGCACTCATGGACTCGGTACAGCGGCTCACGACGAACGAAGCGCTCAAGCGCCTCGACCCCCAAGGCGAACTCGCGCGACGCCATCGAGCGCTTGCGGCCGAGGCCGCGCGAACGCAGGCGTGGAAGCTGGGACGGGGCGTCGTACTCGGGGCCGTAGATGATCCGGAGGTACTCGCGGCCGCGGACCTTGATGCCCGGCTGGACGAGCCCGCGGCGGCCGCGGACCGTGAAGTCGTAGGGCTTGACGACCATCCCCTCCCCGCCGGCGGCGGTGAGCTCCTCCCACCACGTGGTCGCCGCGGCTTCCGACGACGGGTCGGTGACCTCGACCACCCGCCGCTCGGTGCGGCGGATCCAGGCCGGGTCGGCCTCGACGAGCGCGTCGCAGTGCTCCAGGTGCCAGCCGTGATCGCGGCCGGTGAAGACGCCGGACTCGGCGGCGAGCACGTGGAAGGGCGCGACCCGCAGGTCGTCGACACCGGCGACGGGCCAGTTGTAGCGCTCGTAGGCGGCGCGGTACGCCCCCACACGCGAAAGGCGATCGCGGGTGGACGCCAGCAGCGGCGCGACGTCGAGCCCGCGCGCCAGGGCCGTCTCGAGCACCGCGACCGAGGCGGAGAGCCCCGCCCCCGCCGCCGCGCCCACGGCGGCGTACTGGCGCTCGATCAGGTCCTTCGCCTTCGCCGACCACGGGAGGATCTCGCAGTCCAGCACGAGCCAGCCGGTGTCGAGCGCCTCCCACAGCCCGGCGCGCGAGACGGCGGCGCGCAGCCGGTCCAGCAGCGGGTCCACGTCGTCGAAGAAGGCGCGCCCCGTGCGGGAGTACACCGCGCCCGCCCCGCCGTCGGTCACCCCGAACCGCGCCCGCGCGACGTCCTCGTCGCGGCAGACGACGGCGATCGCGCGCGAGCCCATGTGCTTCTCCTCGCAGACCACCCGCGCGATGCCCTCCGAGCGGAACTCGGCGAACGCCTCCGCCGGGTACTCGAGCACGTCCTCACGGGCGGACGTCGCGGTCGGCGCCATCGTCGGCGGGAGATAGACGAGCCAGCGCGGGTCGATCGCGAACCGCGACATCACCTCGAGCGCACCCGCCGCGTTCTCCTCGCGGACCGTCACCTGGCGGGCCAGCCGCGTCGAGACGATCCGCTTGCCGGAGACATCGGCGACGTCGAGCAGATACGGCGGGCGATCGTCGGCCGCCGGTACGTCCAGGAACGGCCGCGCCGGGGCGTAGTGCTCGCGCACCGCCGGCACCGAGATCAGGTCGCGTTCCGGCCAGCGCAGCGCGGTCAGCTTGCCGCCGAACACGCAGCCCGTGTCGATATTGATCGTGTTGTTGACCCACTCCGGCTCGTTCACCGGGGTGTGGCCGTAGACGACGGTCGCGGCGCCGCGGTAGTCGTTCGCCCAGGCGCCGCGCACCGGGAGGCCGAACTCGTCGGTCTCGCCCGTCGTCTCGCCGAACAGGGCGAATTCCCGGATCCGCCGGGACCCGCGGCCCTGGTAGCGCTCCGGCATGCCGGCGTGGGCGACGACGAGCCGCCCGCCGTCGAGGACCAGGTGGGACACGAGCCCGTGCAGGAACGCGCCCACGGCGTCGCGGAACTCCTCCGGCTCCGATGCCAGCTGCTCGAGCGACTCCGCGAGCCCGTGGGTGATCTGGACGTCGCGCCCGGCGAGCTTGCGCGAGAGCTTGACGTCGTGGTTGCCCGGCACGCAGAACGCGCTCCCGGCGGCGACCATCTCCATCACCTGCCGCAACGCACCCACGACCCCCGGCCCGCGATCGACCAGGTCTCCGACGAACACCGCCCGCCGCCCCAGCGGGTGCACGCCGTCGACATAGCCGAGCGAGTCCAAGAGCGCCATCAGCTCCTCGTGGCAGCCGTGGA
The DNA here is from genome assembly GCF_027587205.1 of Solirubrobacter ginsenosidimutans. The sequence continues at coordinate 37,740 of NZ_JAPDOD010000003.1, read as the reverse complement.
CGTCGCCGATGACGTCGAACGGCCCGGTCTCGGCGCGCCGGTCGGTCCACATCGGCGCGCGCACGATCTCGACGTCGGCGACCTCTTCGACGGACCGCAGGACGAAGGCGCGCCGGAACCCGTCACGCTGGAGGTGACGCAGGGAGCGCTTGAGCGAGCTGCGCTGGCGCCGCACGACGTGCGCCCCGAACCCGCGGTCCGGCCGCAACGCGTTGCGAGCGAGGCACACCTCCTCGGGCAGATCGAGCACCACGGCGATCGCGAACAGGTCGTGCGCACGCGCGACCGCCAACAACGCGGCCCGCGCCTCGCGCTGGACGTTGGTGGCATCGACGACGGTCAGCCGCCCGCGCCGCAGGCGCCGTCCGGCGATCTCGTGCAAGACCGCGAACGCGTCCTCGGTCGCGTCCTGATCGTTCGGATCGTCGGCGACCAGGCCGCGGCAGAAGTCCGACGAGATCGTCTCGGTGGCCAGGAAGTGCGTGGCGGCGAACGTGCTCTTGCCCGAGCCCGACGCGCCGACGAGCACCACCAGGCATGGGTCCGGAAGCTCGATCCTCATCGCTCGAACACCCCCATCTGCGTCGGCGGGCCGACCGCCTCGTCCTCAGGACCCACCGGAAGGAACCGCACCCGGTACCCAAACCGCGAAGCGACGCCGGACGCCCACGAAGCGAACTCCGCCCGCGTCCACTCGAAGCGGTGGTCGGCGTGACGGAACGAGCCCGCCGGGAGCGTCTCCCACATGCGGTTGTACTCGGCGTTGGGGGTCGTCACGACCACGCACGCCAGGCCGGCGCCGAAGACGTTGGCCTCCAGCGCCGCCAGCCGCGGCGGATCGAAGTGCTCGATGACCTCGACCAGAGCGGCGGCGTCATAGCCCTCGAAGCGCCGGTCGCGATAGGTGAGCGGGCTCTGCCAGAGCGTGATGCGCGGGTCGGGCTGGCGTTCGAGCTTCAGCCGTCGCGCCGCCTGCTCGAGCGCACGGGGCGAGACGTCGACGCCCGTCACGGCCTCGTAGCCGTCGCGCCTGAGCCGCTCCAGGAGCGCGCCAGGCCCGCACCCGAGATCGAGCACCCGGCGCGCGCCGGAGGCCTTCAGGACCGCCTGCACGGTCCCCAGTCGCTGGTCACGCAGCAAGACCCGCTCCTCCAGCGCGTCCTCGGCCGGCTCGTCGTCGTCCGCCTCCGCCGGGAACTCCGCGAGCACCGGGTTGTACAGGCGACGCTCGTGCTTGAGGTAGCGGCGCGTGATCAGCTCGCGCTCCGGGTGCGCCGGCAGCCACTCCGCGCCGCGGCGCAGGAGCTTGGCGACCTCGGAGTCGTCCACCCAATAGTGCTTCTCGTCGTCGAGCACCGGCAGGAGCACGTAGAGGTGTGTGAGCAACTCCGCCAGCCGCACCGACCCGGCGAGCCGGAGCGACACGTACCGCGATTCCTCGACCCGGGACACCGAGACCTCGTAGCCGAGCGGATCGAACAGGCGCCGCACGAGCTCCTCCGACCCACGCACCGCCGGAAGCGTCGCCTCGAGCGGGAGCGGGGAAGCTGCCAGCTCCGGGCGCAAACCCTCCATCGCGGTCTTGAAGACCGTCACCAGGGCGACAGAGAGAAAGGACGACGCCACGTACGGGCGATCGTTGACGTACTCGGCCAGCGCGAACGCCGAGCGCCCACGCCGCACGAGCCCCACCGGGTCCACATCCATCAGCAGCGCCGCGGTGCAGCGCTCCTCGGACGCCTCCGGGTAGAAGACGTGGGCTGTCCCGAACGGCAGCGAGAACGTCTGCGCGCGCTCCGGGTGCTTGTGCAGCAGGAAGCCGAGGTCGGTCGCGGGCCGGTGGGTCGTTGAAATGGTGAGCAACACGAGCGCCGAGACCGTAGCGGGACCGCGCCACCGGAAGCCCGCCCGCGCGGTGAGGTCGCTACGAGGTTCGAGCCCGGAGCGTGATCCAGAGCGCCTCGGCGTAGGCGACCAGCCCGCCGTCGGCGTCGAACAACGCCGAGGCGCCGCGGTGCTTGCGGCCCTCGGTGGAGATCTTCCAGGCACTGATCACGTATTCGCGGCCGGCCTCGACCGGCCCCGGGACGTGGGCGGTCATCGATGCGAGCACGCTGGCCGAGCCGGGCGGGATGCAGGCGAACCCGGAAGGGCAGTCCAAGGCGGCCCAGACGAAGACGGGATCGGGCGAGCGGGGCGTCCAGGTGCAGGCGAGGCCGCTGTCGATCGGCCCCGGGTAGACCCGCAGCCCGTCGGGATGCGCGGGCCCGCAGACGAAGCAGGTCGGGAAGGCGTGCTCGGCCGGGTCCAGGCCCGCGAAGTGCCGCGCCGCGTCCCGCGCTTGGTCGAGCGTCGGCGGCGACGGGAGCGAGACGGTGGGAGTCGCGTGGCGGCCCTCGGCGATGACGGCGTCGCCGTTCAGCAACCGGACGCTGCCCGGAACCGTCTTCTCGAGCGTGAGCGGGACGCCCAAGGGCGGCGGGAGGAAGAGGCTCACCTGCGCGCTCGTCCCGACCGCAGTCGCGACGAGCCCGCAGACATAACCACCGTTACCGGTCCCGGGCGGACCGTTGAAACGCTCCGCGATGGTGACCGATACGGACAAACTGCCGGGCAGGGACTCGAACCCCAACTCCCAGATCCAGAGACTGGTGTGCTGCCAATTACACCACCCGGCAACGGGTCGGCGCTGCAGTATAGGACCCTCCGGCCGGACCACCCCGTCCCGTTGTCCTTCCCCAGAGGTATTCTCAGCGCTACATTGCAGGTCGGCCCAGTGGGGATGCCCGCTCCCTTCGAACGACGAGGGTTCTGCTCGTAATGCCAGACGCCGGTAACGGCTCCGTACAGCTTCTAGAAGCAGATCCTGAGCTCGCTCGCGGGCTCGATCCGAGGCGCGTACGCGAGGTCAGTCAACGTCTTTTCGCCCGGGCGATCGACGTCCCGCGCGGCCCGTGGTCGCCCGCTCGCGCTCTTGCGGGTGGGACGAACCCGATCGGCTTGCTCGTGCTCGACGGCCTGCTCGTCAGAGAAGCGATCGTCGGAGACCATCCCTGTGCCGAGTTGCTCGGCCCGGGCGATCTCCTGCGGGCGTGGGAGGATCGGGACGCGGAGGTCCTGCTTCCGCGCACCGTCGAGTGGAGTGCGCTGAGCACGGTCCGCCTCGCGGTGATCGATCAGGCCCTCGCGGTGCGAGCCGCGCAGTGGCCGGAGATCTTCGCCTCATTGGTGGAGCGCGCCGCCCGCCGGGCGGAACGCCTGGTCGTGATGCAAGCGATCGCCCACCTCACCCGCGTGGATGACCGATTGCTTGCACTGCTGTGGTGCCTGGCGGAGCGCTGGGGACGGGTGGCGCCCAACGGCGTCGTCGTCTCGCTCCGTCTGCCGCACCGCACGCTCGCCGGCATGGTCGGCGCGCGTCGCCCGTCCGTCACGACCGCGCTCGGCCAGCTGATCAGCCGCGGCGAGGTCGAGCGCCGTCCCGACGGTGGCTGGCTCCTGCTCGGTGACCCGCCTGAGGCGCGCCAGCGCCCCGTGGTGGAGCGCACCAGCGTCGCGTTCGAGCGCCACTCCGCCTAGCAGAGCGAAATTCGCGCAGCGCCGGCCTCACCCGAGGCCGGCCGCTCCGCCACGCCAGAACGAACGGCGGTGTGGCGGCCCGCCCCGGGGTAGGGGCGGACCGCCTGCCGCTCGCGTCGCCATCGCCCACTGGGCCCAGGGCGGAGGGGTGCCCTTGTTCGCAGGCAGAGCGCGGGGTAAGGCGCTCCGGCGACGTCGAGACTCTGTTGTGACGAATGGTACGGGAATGCGGCCTTAGCCGCAGCATTTGTGCTCAGCCGAGCCCGTTCTGTCCGACGAACTTGGCCGTGATGTCGTCCTCGATCCCCGGATCGAGCACGACCAGAACCTCGTCGCCGGCCTCCACGACCGTGTCCGCCTTGGGCACGAAACCCGAGCCTCCGCGCAGTACGGAGATCACCAGCGCGCCGTCGGGAAGGCCCATCTGGGCGATCGCCTGGCCCGCCGCGGGCGCGTCGTCAGAGACCACGAGCTCGATGATCTCGAGCCGCTCCTCCGGCAGGTCGAGCAGGTGCACGAGCCCGTAGCGCGGGACCTCGTGCTCGATCAGGCGCAGGATCAGGTCGGTCGCCGACACCGCAGGCTGGATGCCGAGCAGCTTGAAGTGGTCGAGGTTGCGGGGGTTGTTGACGCGGGCGATGATCCGCTCGCACAAATACTTCTCTTTCGCGACCTGGCAGATCAGGAGGTTGTCCTCGTCGTCGCCGGTGACCGCGACCACGAGGTCGGCGCGCTGGATGCCGGCGCGCTCGAGGACCCACAGCTCGGTGGCGTCGCCGTACTGGACTGCGTGCTCGAGCTCCTGCTCGACGGTCAGGTAGCGGCGCCGGTCCTGCTCGATGCAGGTGACCTCGTGCCCCTTCTCGAGCAGCTCGCGCGCGAGATTCCAGCCGACCTTGCCCGCGCCGGCGATGATGACGTAGAGATCGGTGTCCATTACGCGCTGAACGCCGCCTGCTGCAGCTGCTCGATGGCGATCTGGGTCGGGCAGATCGTCTGCAGGCCCTGCTCGGAGTACCACGCGGCGCGGCGCGGGTCGAGCACGCGGGCGATCACCCGGTCGACGCCGAACCGCCGCTGCGCGATCTGCGAGACGACGAGGTTGGTGTTGTCGCCGTTGGTGGAGGCGATGAACACGTCAGCCTCCTCGACTCCGGCCTCGATCAACGCATCGACCTCCATGGCCGTCCCGATCGTGAAGCGGCCACCCGCCTCTTCCCAGGAGCGCCCGAGCTCGACGTCCAGGCGCTCGTGCGAAAGCGGATCCTCGTCGAGGACCGACACGATGTGACCATTTCCCAGCGCTGAGGTTGCAAGGGCAGCTCCTACGCGCCCCGCCCCGACCACGAGTACGAACACGGTCAGAACCCTAGCGAGCGCCGTTGGATTCGGACACGCCGAGCGCGTGGCCGAGCGGGAGCGGCGGCTCCGAGGGCACCGGACCCATCGGATCGAGCGCCTTCTTGGCGGGCGGCGCGGTGAGAATCACCCTGCAATGCGCCTTGTTGACGACGTAGCGCGTCGTCTCCCCCACGCTCGTGTCGTGCAGTCCCGGCTTGCCACCCAGCCGCAGGCCGCCGCCCACCCGCGTGGGCTCCTCCGCGGCGAGAACGATCGCCTCGACGCCCCGTCGCTTGGCCTCACGCACGATCGCCTGCCCGGCGCGGCGGGCGCGCACGACGGCCGTGGCGACCTCGACGCCCTGGTACTCCTCGCCCACGGCCTTCGCGCGGTTCAGGGCCGCGCGGGCGCGCTTGAGCTCAGGGTCGGGCACGCGAGTGTCCAGGGGCAACGCCATCGGAACCTCGAAGATCCACAGCGCCTCGATCACCGCGCCGCCCTCGCCGTCGTCCGCGTTCTCCTCGGCGGCCAGCCGGCCGGCGGTCTGCATGATGTCGTCGTCCAGCGGCGTGCCGAGGATCGGGACGAGCATCGAGCCGAACTCGGCCTCGGCGGCGCGATGGGTCAGCGCGGCCTCGGGCACGGTGACCCGCTTGAGCACCGGCTTGCCCTGTGACGTGCGGTAGCCGACGTACAGCGAGACGCCCGCGGCCATCCAGATGACGCCGACCCAGCGCGCGCTGCCGTGCTCGATCAGCAGCGACAGGAACGCGATCGACGACATCACGACGCACAGCACGGCCGGGATCGGCAGCGACCCGCCGCGGAAGCGGACGTTGAGCGGCATCCGGTACGGCCGGTCGCGATCGGGCTCCTTGTAACGCAGCCAGACGACCGACGCGCCCACGATCGTGAACGCGATCGTCGCCCCGAACGCGCAGATCGCGGCCAGGAACTCGAGGTCGGCGGGGATCAGCAGGCAGATCGCCATCACCGCGCCGAAGCCGATGATGCCCACCGGCGTGGCGCGCGTGCGGCTGAGTGAGCCGACCTTCGACGGGATCTGCCGGTTGACGGCCAGCGCGTAGCCGAGCCGCGAGAGCCCCAGCATCGCCGCCTGGGCGGCGCTGATGAGGATCACGAGCGCGGAGATCGCCACGAGGTACTTCGCGGGCTCGCGAATCCAGGCCTGCTCGAACGCGTCGGCGATCCCCAGCATCGGCGCCTCGACGAACTTCCCGTCGGTCGGCGGCAGCGCGGCGGAGGCCACCAGCGCGATCCCGAGGTACGGCACCATCGCGGCGACCAGGCGCACGCCGATCAGCCGTCGCAGCCCCCGGCGGCCGATCGCCACCTGCCCCGCCAGGCCGGAGGACGCGTCGATCCCGCTGAACGCCACCAGCACGAGCGGGAACGCGAAGATCATGTCCTCCATCGACGGCGAGCCGGCGATCGAGGACGGATCGGTCAGCACCTCGGGCTGGAAGATCAGCGCCATCCCGAATCCGACGATCAGCAGCTGCAGGATCAGGTCGCCCAGCACGAACACGGCAGCCCGTTCGAAGTGCCGCGGCCCCGCCCCGCGGATCGCCATCAGCGCGACGTAGAGCACGATCGCGCTGGCGATCAGGAACTCGCTCAGGCCCTCGCTGAAGCCGCTCCAGAACAGCGCGAGGTAGTCGGTGGAGGCGAAGGCGCACAGCGCGACGAGGATCAGGTAGTCGAGGCAGATCGCCCAGCCGGCGATGAAGCTGACCAGCTCGTTGAACGCGTAGCGGGCGATCACCGTCGCGCCGCCGCGCTCCTGGTGCAGCGAGGCGCCTTCGACGTAGGACGGCACGATCACCGCGAACAGGACGCCGCCGGCCAGGAAGACGGCCCACGTGAGCCCCAGCGCGCGCTCGGCGACCAGCCCCGTCGAGAAGTAGATCGACGCGGCGATGAAGCCCTGGACGATCCCGAACAGCGCGGGCGAGCCCAGCTGGCGCTTGAGCGGTGTGACCTTCATGCGCGGCGCTCCAGGTAGATCCGGCCGGCGCCGGCGGCGATGAACAGCACGCCGAGGACGATCCCGATGATCGTCCCGATCGCGGCCATGCGGATGATCAGCGCGATGCCGATGAGCACCATCAGGATCGGCAGGAGCAGGCCCCTCATGCGGTCAGTGCCCTCTCTAGCGCCCGGCGCTTGGCCTTCTCGGGCGCGGGCGCGGACTCGATTATCACGCGGCAGGGCCGCTCGGCGAGCACGGTCTCCAGGGTCTTGCCGAACAGGGAGGCGCCGTTGACGCGCTCCGGCAGCGGCATCACGATCGCCGCCGCGCGCATGTCGATGGCCTCCTCGATGATCCGCCGCCCCGCCTGTCCCGTGCGGACCCGCTCGACGTGGCCCGACACCCGCGCGCCCGCCTGCACCCGCGCCTGCTCGATCAGCGACTGCGCGGCCGCCTCCTGCTCGGGCATCGGCCCGTCGATCGGCAGCGCGCTCGGCACCGTCACCATCGCCAGCACGTGGATCCCGCGCCGGCGGCGCGCGGCGAGCTTGGCCGCCGTCGCGACGACGGACTCGTCGTAGTGATCGGAGCCCATCGGGACCAGGACCGAGTCGTACTCGGCCTCGTGATCGACCACCGGCTGGGGAATGGCGACCTTGTGCGTCGAGGTGAGGTCCAGGCCCTGCCGGCGGCGGAAGAGCAGGTAGACGACCATCCCGAGGATCAGCCAGCCGACGCCGAACGCCGCCACGGTGGGGTTCAGGACGACGATCACGACGAACGCGATCGCGGTGAAGGTGCCGCCGGCGACGGCGAACAGCGGCCAATCGACCCCGCGCCATTTCGCGTTGCCCGGGCCGCGATAGGGGCGCGGGAAGTCCGGTTTGGTCATCCGCAGCCGGATCACCGCGAGATGGGCCATGGTGAAGCTCAGCAGGGCGCCGAAGGAGTAGACGCTGCCGAGGAACGTCGCCTTGCCGGGCAGCGTCACGAGGATCGCGAAGCCGCTGAAGACGATGATGCCGATCCACGGCGTGCGGTACTTCGGGTGCAGCCGGCGCAGAGCGTCGGGCAGCTGGCGGTGGATGCCCATCGAGTACACGAGCCGGGAGATGCCGATCAGCCCGGCGTTGGTCGCCAGGAACAGGATCGTGGCGGCGAGCAGGCCGACGTAGAGCTCCGCGGGCTTCTGCAGGACGCCGAGGTCCATCGCCCGCACCACGCCCAGCACCGGGTCCCCGGCCGAGCCGCCCTGATCGTCCGGCACGCCCAAGAGCGTCTGGTACTTGCCGTCGACCAGCTTCACCGGCAGCGCGGAGAGCGCGACGGCGGGCAGGGTGAAGTAGATCGCGAACACGGCCAGGCGCACGCGCGCGATCGCCTTCGGGATCGTCGTCGACTCGTCCTTGGCCTCCTCGGACATGTTCGAGACGGTCTCGATGCCCGTGTACGCGAGCATGCCGATCGGGATCGCGAGCACGAAGTTCGTCCACGTCGGCGCGACGCCGAAATGCACGTTGTCGATCAGCACCTGCGGGTCGAAGACGAGGAAGACGCCGATCAGTACCAGCAGCAGCTGCGTGAGGAAGTCCACGACGGCGAGCAGGACGTTGACGCCCGTGGACTCCTTGACGCCGACGATGTTGATCGCGCCGAGGATCGCGATCGTGATGCACGTGAAGATGACGTCGCCCGGGGAGTGCTTGAGGCCGTCCCAGAAGAGCCCGCCGAGGTAGTGCGGGACGAAGAACGCGCTCGTGGCGATCGTCGCCACATAGGTGAGCATCTGCGCCCAGGCGGCGAAGAACGACCAGAACTCGTTGAACGCGCGCCGTGCGAACGAGCTCGACCCGCCGGCCTCCGGGTACATCGTCGTTGCCTCGGCGTACGACGCCGCCGTGCAGAGGAAGAAGAAGCCGGTGATGATGAAGACCAGCGGCGTCAGGCCGAGCGCGTAGCTCGCCACCAGACCGAGCGCGTAATAGATCGAGGAACCGACGTTCCCGTAGGCCGTCGAGAAGAGGGCGTTGACCCCCAGAACCCGCTCTAGTCCTTCCAACCGGCGTCTTGCCATGTGCTGAGCGCGATTCTAGGCGGCCCGCGCGGACGACCGGGATGCGATCCCGTAAGCGCGTTCGTGAGAAAGCCGTCACCATCACGTGTCGTGATCGATGACCCGAATGCCGCCCTTCTCGTCGTCGACGTCCAGAAAGGGTTCGACGACGCCGACTACTGGGGCCCGCGCAACAATCCCGGCTGCGAGGCCAACATCGCCTCACTGCTCGCGCTCTGGCAGGTGAAGGATCGCCCGATCGTGTTCGTCCGTCACGACTCGACCGAGGTCGGTTCCCCGTTGCGGCCCGACAATCCGGGCAACGCGTTCAAGGACATGATCACCGGCGACCCCGACGTGATCGTCTCCAAGCACACCAACTCGTGCTTCTACGGGGACCCGGACCTGCACCGGTGGTTGCAGGACCGCCGCATCAAGACGCTGGTGCTGTGCGGGATCACGACGAACCATTGCTGCGAGACGACCGCCCGCATGGGCGGGAACCTCGGCTACGACGTGCGCTTCGTCATCGACGCCACCCACACGTTCGACCGCGGCGACATGACCGCCGACCAGCTCACCCACGCGACCGCGACGAACCTCGACGGGGAGTTCGCCACGATCGTGACGACCAAAGCGGTGCTCGACGCCTGACCTCCGGCGTCTCGGCTACTTCGTCGCGGTCGCGCAGGAGCGCAACTTCACGCGCGCCGCGCAGCGGCTGCACGTCGCCCAGCCCGCGCTGAGCCGCCAGATCCGGCTGCTCGAGCAAGAGCTCGGGACCGAGTTGCTCACACGCACCACCCACGACGTCGAGTTGACCGAGGCAGGCGCGCTGCTGCTCCGGCGTGCGCCGGCGCTGCTCGACGCCGCCGACGAGCTGTGGCGCGACGTCGAGCGGGTCGCGAGCGGTGCGAAGGGGTCGATCGAGCTCGCCTACGGGTCCAGCGCCGCCTACGAGACCGCGCCCCGGCTGCTCGCCGAACTCGCCGACCGGCTCCCGGACCTGCGCATCACGACCCGCGTCCTCCCGACTCCCGCGATCGTCGCGGGCGTCGCGGACGGGACGCTCGACGTCGGCATCGTCCGCTGCGCCGAGGGCGGGATCGTCATGCGCCGCGAGCCTCAGGGCGTCCTCCTGCCGCCCGGCCACCCGCTGGCCCGGCAGGCGACCGTCTCGCTCGAAGCAATCGCCGACCCGGTCCTCGTCCACCCGCGCGAGCAGAACCCGGGCCACTACGACGCGCTGCTCGGGCTGTTCGCGACGCCGCCGCGCGTGATCGAGCGAACCGTCGCCGTCGACTTCGCGTTCACGCCCGTGGCCGAAGGCGAGGCGGTGGCGATCGTCGGCGAGTCGGCCTCAGCGCCAGGCCTCGTCTGGCGCCCGATCGGCGCGACGCTCGACGTCCACCTGCTCGTCCGCCCGCTCAACCGCTCCCCCGCGACCACCCGCTTCCTCGAAGCGACACAGACGATCGCGACCGACCTCGGCTGGCTCTGACTTCATGCCGATCCGGTCTTTCCGTGCTCGCGCGGCCGGACGTACGGTCAACGGCATGAGCAATCGCGAACTGATCGAACGCTACGTCCACGCCCTCCAGACGGGCGATCAGCCGACCGTCCGTGCGTCGTTCGCCGAGCACGCCACGTGGACGCTCGACGGCGAACTGCCGCTCTCGGGCACGTGGAACGGCCGCGACGCGATCATGGACGACTTCTTCGGCCAGGTACGGAAGCTGTACGCGCCCGGCTCGGTGTCGCTCGAGATCACGAGCCTCACCGCCGAGGACGACCGCGTCGCGCTCGAATGGACCTCACGCGCGCGGACGGCCGACGGCGCGCCCTACGAGAACCACTGCGCCGCCGTGTTCACCCTCGCGGACGGCGAGATCGTCACCGTCCGCGAGTACATGGACACCGACTACGCGCTGAGTGCCTTTACGCGATCAGCGGGATGATCAGCAGGGCGACGATGTTCGCCACCTTGATCATCGGGTTGATGGCCGGGCCGGCCGTGTCCTTGAACGGGTCGCCGACGGTGTCGCCGGTCACGGAGGCCGCATGAGCCTCAGAGCCCTTGCCGCCGTGGGCGCCGTCCTCGATCAGCTTCTTGGCGTTGTCCCACGCGCCACCGCCCGACGTCATCAGAACGGCGAAGAAGAGGCCGACGACGATGACGCCGATCAGCAGGCCGCCGAGCATGGTGTCCGACAGGATGCCGACGATCAGCGTGATCACGATCGGGATCAGCGACGGGATGATCATCTCGCGCTGGGCGGCCTTGGTGACGATGTCGACGCACTGGCCGTACTCCGGCTGCTCGGTGCCGTCCATGATGCCCGGGTGCTCGCGGAACTGGCGGCGCACCTCTTCGACGACGGCCTGGCCGGCGCGGCCGACGGCCGCCATCGACAGGGCGGCGAAGAGACAGACCATCATGCCGCCGATCAGCAGGCCCATGAGGACGTGCGGGTCGTCGAGCAGGAACTGGACCGGCTTGCCGAGCTCGGCCTGCAGCTCGATCTTGAAGGCGGCGAAGAGCACGAGGGCGGCCAGCGCGGCGGAGCCGATGGCGTAACCCTTGGTGACGGCCTTGGTGGTGTTGCCGACGGCGTCCAGGGGGTCCGTGACGTTGCGGACCGACTCCGGCATGTTCGCCATCTCGGCGATGCCGCCGGCGTTGTCGGTGATCGGGCCGAACGCGTCGAGCGCGACGATCAGGCCGCAGAGCGAGAGCTGCGACATGACGGCGACGCCGATGCCGTAGGTCCCGGCCAGCTCCGAGGCGCCCCAGATGGCGAGCACGATGACGATCGCGGGAGCGGCCGTCGCCTGCAGGCCCATGGCGAGGCCCTGGATGATGTTCGTGGCGTGGCCGGTCTCCGACGCGGCCGCGGTCGACTTGACCGGCTTGAAGCGGGTCGACGTGTAGTAGTCGGTGATGACGAACAGCGCGCCGGTGACGCCGAGGCCGATCAGCGCGCAGAAGTAGATGTCGGTCCAGTCGGGCGCGCGCAGGCCGCGGAGGCTGTCCATCATCCAGTAGGTGATCGGGATGAACAGCACGGCGGAGATGACGCCGGCGACGATCACGCCCTGGTAGAGCGCGCGCTCGACGTTGTCGCCCTTGACGAAGAAGGTGCCGATGATCGACGCGACGATCGAGACGGCGCCGAGCACCAACGGGAACAGCACGACGGCCGTCTGCAGCGGGAAGGTCAGGACGCCGAGGAGCATCACGGCGACCGCGGTGACCGCGTAGGTCTCGAAGAGGTCGGCGGCCATGCCGGCGCAGTCGCCGACATTGTCGCCCACGTTGTCGGCGATCACGGCCGGGTTGCGGGGATCGTCCTCCGGGATGCCGGCCTCGATCTTGCCCACGATGTCGGCGCCGACGTCGGCGCCCTTGGTGAAGATGCCGCCGCCCAGACGGGCGAACACGGAGATCAGCGAGCCGCCGAAGCCGAGGCCGATCAGCGCGTCGACGGCCTTCTTGGTGTCGACGTCGAAGATCCAGGTGAGGATCCCGTAGTAGCCGGCGACGCCGAGCAGCGCCAGGCCGACGACGAGCATGCCGGTGACGGCGCCGCCGCGGAAGGCGACGTTGAGCGCCGGGCCGATGCCGCCGCGGGCCGCCTCGGCCACGCGGGCGTTGGCCCGCACCGAGACGTTCATGCCGATGAAGCCGGCCGCCGCGGACGCGAAGCCGCCGACGGCGAAGCCGATCGCGACCTCGATGTTCTGGATCGGGATCAGCGCGATGAAGAGCACCACGCCGACCGCGCCGATCACCGTGTACTGGCGCTTCAGGTAGGCCTGGGCGCCTTCCTGAACGGCTGCGGAGAGCCGCTGCATGGTCTCGTTGCCCGGCGACAGCGCGAGCAACGATCGCGTCGTCACGACGCCGTACGCCACGGCGAGCAACGCGCAGACGACGGCGAGCAATGCGCCGTGGTCGGACAGGAAACTGGACACGAGGACCTCTCTGGACTCAGACAACGCGAAACGACGGCCCGGAGAGGGCCGCCGTAGGAGGCGCGGAGTCTACCGCGCGGTTACTGACCGGGGACCCAGAGGCGTCCGGAGGATTGCGCCGGGCCCGCTCCCTCAGGCTTTTCCTCGACGGGAGCGGCGGGCGGCGGCGTTCCACCGGAAAGCTGCACAAAGGCCATCTGCAGGCGCGCGAGCGCGTCCTTGATCGGCGCGAGCTCCTGACCGTGGCGCGCCTCGAGCACCGGCAGCAGCGCGCGGGCGCCCTCGATGGCCTGACGGGTCTGCTCCAGATCGCGGTTCGCGGGCTCCTCCCCCGGCTGCGTGGCCAGGCCGGCCTTGCGCGCGCCGAGGTTGATCAGGGTCACCAGCGTCTGCAAAAGGACATCGTCGACCGTCAGCCGCTCCATCTCGGCTTCGATCGCCGCGATCTCCTCGTCGCTGAACTCACGCTGCGGAGGGGGCTGTGTCACTGGACCTTCTCCTGTGCCGGGTACGTCGCGCGCGTCTCTTCGACGCACTGCTTGAAGACTTCGTAGGGCGAATGGCCGGCGTCGATCATCCGCCGCTGGCGCTGGGCGCCGTTGAGCGTGGGCAACGCAACATCGACGCCGGTCCACGCCTTCAGGCGATCAATCGCCTCCGCTGCAGGATATTCCACGATCTTCGGGCCTTCGAGGTCGAGCAACATGCCGTCCTGGCCGTAGCGCAGCGCACGCCACATGTTCTCCTCGATCAGGTGCCCGGGCAAGTCGGGCGGCGTCTCGCCCGCGTCGACCTCGCGCAGCGCCTGCGCGACGCAGGCCACGATCAGCTCGACGAGGCCGTCAGCCTCGGTGCCGGTGGTCTGGGCATCGCAGATGCGGACCTCGATCGTCCCGAAGGAATGGTGCGCGCGGACCGACCACCACAGCTGGGTGAACTCGACGATCGAGTTGGTGTCCAGCAGCAGTTGCACGTAGTTCTGCCAGTTGCGCCAGGTGCCGAAGACGTCCGGGATGCCGCAGCGCGGGAAGGACTTCGTGAAGGTCTGCGTGCGGGCCGAGTGCAGGCCGGAGTCCTGGCCGTCGATGTAGGGCGAGTTCGCGCTGATGGCCAGCAGCGTCGGCAGCACGGGACGCAGCCGGTCGCAGACCTTGATCGCGCGGTCGCCACCCTGAACGCCGATGTGGACCTGCAGCGCGAACGTGTTGTTGCGCCGGGCGACGTACTGGAGCCCGTCCTGCACGCGGCGGTAGTGCTCGGTGTCGATGATGTGCTGCCGGCGGTAGTCCGACAGAGGGTGCGTGCCGGTGCTCGCCAGCGTCACGCCGTGCTTGTCGGCCAGGGCGAACAGCCGCCGGCGCGCTTCGCGCTGGAGTTGCAGCGCGTGTTGCAGGTTCTCCCCGCGGCCGGAGCGGATCTCGATCTCCGACGAGATCAGCTCGCCCGCGATCGCGTCCTTGAGCACGTCGTCGGCGAGGCCGTCGTCGCGCATCACCTCGAACTTCGGCACGAGCTCGAGCGTCGTCGGATCGACGAGGCCCCACTCCTCCTCGATTCCAACCGTCAGGTCCTGGGAGGTCTCGAAGACCTCCCGGGCAGCATCCAGATCCATCGGCCTCAGGTCAGGTAGAAGTAGAGCGCGTACAGGAGGTCCACAGCCGGGCTCGAGGTGTGCACCGTCACCTCGGGCGGCACCTGCAGCAACGCCTCGGAGTAGTTGAAGATGATCTTCACACCCGCGTCGACCAGCTTGTCGGCGAGCGCCTGGGCGGCGGCCGTCGGGACGGCGAGGACGCCGACGACGATGTCCTCCTCCTCGACCATCGCCTTCAGGTCGTCCGGATGGCGGACCAGCGCGGGCCCGACCTTCTCGCCCAACTTGGCCGGATCCGGGTCGAAGATCGCGACGACGCGGAAGCCGTGGTCGGCGAAGATGTCGCTGGAGGCGATCGCCTTGCCGAGGTGCCCGGCGCCGAAGAGCGCGATGTTGTGCTGGCCGCTGGTGCGCAGGATCTTGCGGATCTGGCTGACCAGGCTGTCGACGTTGTAGCCGACCCCGCGCTTGCCGAACTTGCCGAACCCGCTCAAATCGCGCCGGATCTGGGTCGAGTTCACATGCGTGTACTCGGACAGCTCCTGAGACGAAATGGTCTCCTTACCCATCTTGCGGGCCTGGGTGAGGACTTGGAGGTAACGCGAAAGACGGGCGGCCACGCCGAGCGAGAGGCGGTCGGAAAGCGGACCCAAGCCGCCATCGCCCTGCTGTGCGCCGCCGCCGCCGGTCTTGGTGGCGACGTCGCCGAAACTCATCCGCCCTCACGATAGAGAATGCGCCGCGTGAGAGCCTCCTCGTCGACGAAGTAGTCGAACAGCTCCTCACCGTCGAGGGCGATCACCGGGATCCGCTCGAGGTACCGGAGGTGCAGGGCATCGTCGGCCTCGATGTTGATCTCATGAAGGTTGAAGAAGACGGTCGCTTGCACGCGCTCGAGCACCACTTTGGCCTCTTCGCAGAGGTGGCAACCCGGTCGTGAGTACAGCGTGACCGTGCTCATCGGCGAATCAGCGCGCTGCGCTGGACGGTCGGGTCCTTCTGGCGGGGCGCCCAGGCGCGGACGCGGAAGGCGTAGCTCCCGCTGGGGAGACTCGCTCGGGGGATCGCGTAGGCGTACTCGGCGGGCATCAGATCGCGGGCACCGCCCTTGACCGTGAGGCTGCGGCGGACGTTGCCCTGGGCGTCGACGAGATCGAGCACCAGGCGCTCCGCCACCTGGATCTCGGTCTGCGCGCCGCGTTTGAACGAGCCGAGGGTGAAGCGCACCCGGCGACCGCCGGTGACCTTCAGCGCGCCGACCGTGACCGGGTCGACCGCGTCCGGGCGGACCAGCCACGGGACCGTCGCCGCGAGCCCGTTGCGGTCGGTGACCTGCAGGCGGCCGAAGACGGTCCCCGGCTTCGCGAGCCGCACGGTCACGGCCGTGGGTGTGCCCGGGACGAGCTGCGCGGTCGCCGGCTGGGCGGCGGCGCCGTCGGAGGCCTTGAGGGTCACGGCGTCGCTGGCCGTGCCCGAGAGCTCCGTGCTGACCGGGTCCAGCGCGCCCGAGACCGCGGTGGGCGGATCCGCGGTGACCGCGCTGAACCCGTCCTGCGCGGCGCCCGCGCCCGTCCGGCTCGCGGGGAGCCGTTCGGGAACGCCGCCGGCGATCAGGTTCGCGCGCAGCTCGGCCGGGCTGAGCTCCGGTCGCTGCTGCGCGAGCCGCGCGGCGTAGCCGGCCACGGTCGCCGCGGCGACCGCGCTGCCGCCGGCGACGACGGTCCCGCCGCCCACGCCGACCGTCAGCGCGCTGCCGAACGAGGCCAGATCGGGCTTCGGCAAACCGCTCGCCGTCGGTCCCTGCGACGTGTTGGGTGAGATCTGCTGCCCGCGCGGCGCGTCGGACTGCGCTCCGCGCGCGGTGCCGGCGAACGCGATCTCCGTGCCCGGCTTGGCGTTCAAGAGCTGCTTCGCGGGCTCGCCCGTGACGCCGATGACGGGCACCGCGGAGCGGCCGGCGGCCATCGCGGGCAACGGCTGATCGCGCGGATCGGCGATCACGACGGCGCGGGCGCCGATCGCGGACGCCGCCGCGGCCTGCAAGCTCGGGTTCGCGCCCGCCTTGACGATCACGATCTTGTCGCGGATGCGGGTCAGGGACTTGCCGAGCGCCGCCGTGTCGGTCGCCGTGACCGGACCCGCGGTCTGGCCGGAGGGCGGCGGGTCGCCGGCCAGCACCGCGCCGTCGACGAGGGCTTCGCCGGCCAGCGTGATCTTGGTGCGGGGTTGCGGTTCGCGGCCGGCCAGCGCGCCGACGGCCAGCGAGTCGGGGGCGGAGGCGGGTGAGCCGATCGTCCCGCTCCCCGGCGCCGCGGCGCCCTCGTTGCCGGCGGGCGCGACCACCAGCGTCCCCAGACCGGACGCACCCTTGACGGCTTCGGCCTCAGGCGAGTGGGTGAAGCCGGCGTAGGGCGCGTTGACGCCGATCAGCGCGACCGGGACGTGGTCGGACGTGTCTCCGTCCCCGTTGGGGTCGACCGCGTGCTCGAGGCCGGCGATCAGCTCGTCGGTGGTCGCCTGGGCCTCGGTGGCGCCGCCGACGGCGCGGAAGGAGGCGATCCGGATCGGCAGGACCCGCTGGTGCAGCTGGGCGATGACGCCCGCGAGGGCGGTCCCGCTGGTCTCCTTGCGGCCGTCCAGGCTCCCGGGTTTGGGGTCGCGGTCGCGATCGACGGCGTCGTAGCCGGGGTCGGCGTATCCCGCGAGCGCTTTGCTGTCGATCCCGGTGTCGAGCACGGCGACCGGCGGCGTCTGGTTGAGATCGGCCCTCGTGAGCGGGGACTTGGCGGGCACGGGGACCGGCTCGCTGGAGGCGGGGAACGCACGGCGGACGGTCCGCACCTGCGACCCGGGATAGCTCAACCGCGGGATGTCGCTCGTCTTGACCGTCGCCGCGAAGCCGTTCCACACGCGGTAGTAGGAGACGACGTCGCGCAACTGCACGCCGCGCGCCTGGAGGGCTCCGCGCAGCGCGATCTGCTCGCGCTTGAGCGACTTGATCTCGAGCAGCTGCTTGGCCGCCCCCAGCGCCCGCGCGTCCTTGAGCTCGCCGAGCGCGGGCCGCTGCAGCTCGATCAGCACCCGCTGCTCGGTCTCGGCGACGAGGATCGGGCTGCGCCCGTCGTAGGGCACCGGGTCGGCGAGCGACGGTTCCGGCTTCACGACCACGCCGGGAATCGGCCCGGCGCCGCCAGAGAGCAGGACCACGACCAGCACCGCGACGACCGCCAAGACGGCGATCCCGATACCCGCGCGGGTTTTGGTCACGTCAGGCGGCGCGGCGGGTCGCGTACGCGTCGAGCGCGAGGTAGTCCGGGAACGGCTGCGGCTCGACCCAGCGGGCAGCGGAGGCGATCATCGCCGCGTTGTCGGTGCACAGCGCGTGTTCGGGCACGTGGACCGGGACGCCGATCGCGGCGGCTCGCTCGCGCAGCAGGCGGTTCGCGGCGACGCCGCCGCCGATCGCCAACCGCGGCTCGTTCTCGGCCTCCAGCGCGCGTTCGACACGCATGATCAGCGCCTCGACGATCGCGAACTCGTAGGACGCGGCGAGGTCTGCCGCCTGCCGGGCGGTCTCCTCCGGGCCGAGGTCGCGGACCTTGTACAGGAGCGCGGTCTTCAGCCCGGCGAACGAGAAGTCCAGCCCCGCGACCCGCGCCGCGGTCGGGAACTTGAACGCGGTCGGATCTCCCTCCGACGCCAGCTTCGAGAGCGCCGGCCCACCGGGGTAGCCGAGGCCGAGCAGCCGCGCGCCCTTGTCGAAGGCCTCGCCGGCGGCGTCGTCAAGCGTCTGGCCGAGCGTCTCGTACCCGCGGTGATCGGTCACCCGCGCGATCAGCGTGTGGCCGCCGCTGGCCAGCAGGCAGATGAACGGCGGCTCGAAGCCCTCCTCGAGGAAGTTCGCCGCCACGTGGCCCTGCAGGTGGTCGACCGCCGCGAGCGGCAGCCGGCGCGACGCGGCCAAGCCCTTCGCCGTCGCGACCCCGATCAGCAGCGCGCCGACCAGGCCGGGCCCTTGCGTGACCGCGATCAGCTCCGCGTCGTCCAACGTCGCGCCCGCCTGCTGCAGCGCGAGGTCGACGATCGCGTTGACGTTCTCGAGGTGATGCCGCGAGGCCCATTCCGGCACGACGCCGCCGAAGCGCCCGTGCACTGCTTGGGAGGACACGACGTTGGAGCGGATCTCGCCCGCGCGCGTGACGACGGCGGCGCACGTGTCGTCGCAGGAGGTTTCGAGGGCGAGGATCATGTGCCGGGGACGTCGTCCAGGGTGCCGCGCAGGGTCGCGGGCGTCCGCCACATCACGATCGCGTCCTCGCCATTGTCCTGGTAATAGCGCCTGCGCACCCCGGCGGACCTAAAGCCGAAGCTCTCGTACAGCGTGATCGCCCCCGCATTGGAGCGCCGCACCTCGAGCGTCAGCTGCGCGTCCTGATGCACCCGCTCGAGCACGTGCGAGAGCAACGCGGTGGCGATCCCGCGGCGCCGTAGTTCCGGGTCCACCGCCACGTTCATGATGTGCCACACCGTGTCGTAGCGGGAGCAGATGAGGTAGCCGGCGAGCTCACGCTCGACCACGGCCGCCAGGCAGATCCCCGACGGCTTGGACAGCTCGAGCACGAACATCGCCAGCGACCACGCGCTCGTGAAGGCGCGCCGCTCGATGGCGACGACCTCGGGCAGGTCGGCGTAGGTGAGTCGGCGGACCTCGATGGCGGCGGCGGGTGGGGCTGTCATTAAGCGGGGGGGTCCGGGGGGCGGCAGCCCCCCGGTCATTCTCTGCGGGGCGGCGGGACGGCGTCCGGCTCGCGGCGGTAATCCGGGAGCAGGGCGTCGCGGTCGACCGGTTCCCTCGCTCGTCCCAACCTGCAGATCATCAAAGCGCTGACGCGGTGGGCGCGGGAACCGTCCGCCGGTACCGCCACTCCGGCCCGTTCGAGCTCCGAACGAAAGCGTACCGCCCCGTCCCCGATGCCCAACATCGGGCTGCGTCCCCACTCACGCCGCGCGGCCACCCGCTCGGCCAGCTCGGCGGGGGTGATCGCGATCGGCTCCATCGTCGTGCGGTGGTGGCGATAGGCGGAGGCGAAGACCTCGCCGCGGCGGGCGTCGATCACGGCCAGCACGGGGCCGTGGAGGTCCGGATGACCGGGAAGCTCGAGCTCCTTCGGGCCGACGAGCTCGATCCCGCGCGCGAGCGCCTCGAGGCTGGAGACGCCGACGATCGGCAGGTCGTTGCCCTGCGCGAGCGCGCGGGCGGTGGAGATCCCGAGCCGCAGCCCGGTGAACCCGCCCGGGCCGGTGCCGACGCAGATCCGCGCGACGCCCTCCCAGGTCACCTCGGCCTGCGCCAGCGCCTGCTCGAGGAGCGGCTGCAGCGTCTCGGCGTGGCGGGGCCGCTCGTCGCGGCCGGGATCGTCGCGCCGCTCCACCTCGCGGCCACCCGGAACGAGCACCGCGACGGAGGTCGACGAGGTGGAGGTGTCGATGCCGACGATCGCGCCGAGGGCACCGCTCACGTGACCTCGATCCTCCGCTCATCCCCGCCCGCGTGGGCGAGATGCACCCGGTGCGCGACGCGCGAGGCCGGGAACGCATCCATGGCGTGCTCCGGCCACTCCACGAACGCGATCGTGTCGTCGCCGAAAAACGGGTCCAGCAGGCCAGGATCCTCGGTTCCCATCCCGGCGAGCCTATAGAGGTCGAGGTGTGCGAGGGGACCGGTCTCCCCCTCATGGAGGTGACCGACCACGAAAGTGGGCGATGTGATGGGACCGGTTACACCCAAACTGCGCAATGCGCCGCGGACGAAGGTGGTCTTCCCCGCGCCCAGGTCGCCCGAGACGAGCACGACGTCGCCGGGTCGCAGGCGGGCGGCCAGCGCCGCTCCCGCTGCCTCGGTGCCGTCAGGTCCCGTCGTCAGCTCAGCTGGGCTCACGGAGGCGCGCGCGCAGAATCAGGCCGGCGCCCAGCAGGAGCGCTCCGCCACCGCCGGTCAGCCAGTCCTCGACGCCCGTGTACGGCAGACGCGGGCCCGGGGGCGCGGGCGTCGCGGCGGGCCCGGGTTGGCTCGGCACCGGGGTCGCGGCGGCCTGTGCGGGCACGGGCGTCGCCGTGGCGGTGGGCGCGCGCGGAGTCGCCGTCGGCGTCGCCTTCTCCTGGTCTGAACCGAACGGGTCGGAGTACTGGTCGTCGCCGGCGCCCTGCGCGAAGGCGCTCGCGGGCGTGAGGGCGACGATGGCTGCGCCTGCGGCGAGCCCTCGCCGGAGTCGCGGTCCGAGCGGCATGAGCGGGTGAGTGTAGACCGCCCCATCGGCTACGGTCACCGCGGCTATGCGGCACATCCTGCTGTTGACCGACCGCGATTGGACGCACCCGCAGGGCGGCGGCACCGGCGCGAACCTCTTCGGGCAGGTCGCGTTCTGGCTCGAGTGGGGCTATCGCGTGACCGTCGTCGCGGGCGCCTACGAGGGCGCGGAGCCGGTCTCCCATCCGGCCCCCGGCCTCGAGCTGCACCACATGGGCTCGCGCGTGACGGTCTTCCCGCGCGCGGCGTGGGCGGTGCGGCGCGGGCTCGCGCGCGACGCCGACGTCGTGCTCGAGGTCGTCAACGGGATCACCTTTCTGACCCCTTTGTGGTGCAAGACGCCGCGGGTGACGCTCGTGCACCACATCCACCGCGACCACTACGTCACCGAGCTCGGCCGCAAGGGCGCGGTGGCGGCGATGGTGGCCGAGACGCTGCCGCTCAAGCTCCTCTACGCGGGCGCGCCGTTCCTGACGATCTCCGAGTCGGCCAAGCGCGACATCGTCGACGTGGGCATCCCGCCGGACGACGTGCACGTCGGTTACCTGGGCGTCGTCCCGTTCGCCTCGGAGCAGCCCGCCCGCTCTGAGACGCCACGGCTGCTGTACCTGGGACGGTTGAAGCGCTACAAGCGGATCGAGCTGCTCCTCGACGTGCTCGAGGGCGTCCCCGGCGCGGTGCTCGACGTCGCCGGCGAGGGCGATCACCGGCCGGCGCTCGAGGCGGCGATCGCGGAGCGCGAGCTGGCGGATCGCGTCGTCCTGCACGGGCACGTGTCCGAGAAGCTCAAGGCCGAGCTGTACGCGCGGGCGTGGGTGAACCTCACCGCTTCCTCGGCCGAGGGCTGGTGCCTGACGGTGATGGAGGCCGCGACCTGTGGCACGCCGAGCGCGGCGATCCGCGTCGGCGGCCTGCCGGAGTCGATCGCCGACGGCCAGACCGGGCTGCTCGCCGACGACGGGCCGGGGTTGACCGCCGCGGTCCAGCGCCTGGTGGCCGACGACGAGCTGCGCGAGCGCATGGGCGCCGCGGCGAAGGCGCGGGCGGAGACGTTCACGTGGGAGCGGACCGCGCGCGAGTCGCTCACGCTGCTGGAAGCGACCTCGGCGAGCGAGCGGGTGCGGTTGCGCGACGTCGCCGCGCGGTCGGAGACCTTGAAGGCCGCCGGGATGGCCGCGGCGACGATGGCCAACAACGCGCTGGCGCTCGTGTTCACGGTCCTGTTCGCGCGGATCCTGGGCGCGACGGACTACGGCTCGCTGGCCGCCCTGGTCTCGATGTTCGTCATCTTGTCCGTGCCGGGGTCGGCCGTCCAAGTGGCCGTCGCGCGTGAGATCGCGCTGGGGCGGCTCGGCGAAGGTCCGGCGCTGGCGGCGACCCTCTCCGTGTGGCGAAGACGGCTCCTGCTGACGGGGGTCGCCGTCACGGCGTGCGCCGTGTTGCTGCGCGAGCCGATCGCGGATCTGATCTCGGTGCCGGAGGAGTGGGCCGCCGCGGCCGCCGCGCCGACCGCGGTGCTCTGGCTGCTGCTGTCGGTCGAGCGCGGCGCGCTGCAGGGCGCCCATCTCTACAAGCCGGTGGCGTGGTCGATCGTGCTCGAGGCGGCTGGGCGCCTGGCGTTCGGCCTGGTGCTCGTGGGCTTCGGCATGGGCGTGACGGGCGCGTACCTGGGCACGCCGCTGTCGCTCGCCGCGACCGCCACCGGTCTGTGGTGGATCTCGAGGACGCGGCTCGGTGCCCCCACGCCGGGGATGGCGACGCGGCGGCTGCGCGATCTGGTCGGCGGCGCCTGGCCCGCCGTCGTGGGGCTCTTCCTGGTGGCGCTGCTGCAGAACGTCGACGTGATCCTCGTCAAGCGCCAGATCGGCGGCGACGCGGCGGGTGCGTACGCGGCCGCCGCCGTGGCGGCGAAGGCCGTCGTGTGGGTGGCGATCGGGATCGGGCTCTACCTGCTGCCCGAGGCGACCCGCGCCGCCCGCCACGGGCAGGACCCACGGCCCGTTCTGGCGCGCGCGCTGGCGGTCGTGGCCGCGGTCGCCGTGCCGATGCTGATCGTTTACGGGCTGTTCCCGTCGACCGTGCTGCGGCTGGCGTTCGGGCCCGAGACCGTGGTGGCCTCCAACGCCCTCTTCGTGCTCGCGTGCGCGATGACGCTGTTGGCGGTCGGCTACCTCGGCGTGCAGTACATGCTGGCGCTCGGGCGGGTGGCGTTCCTCCCCGCGCTGGCCGTGGTCGCGGTGGCCGAATTGGCGCTGCTGTCGACGATCGGCTCGAAGTCGCTGGTCGTGTTCGCCGCGTGCGTGCTGGCCTTGCAGGCCGCGGCGGCGCTGTCGGTGCTGGCGATCGGGCTCGCTCCCGGCCGGCGCGCGGCGGCGGCGCGGTGACGGACGCGCTCGAGATCGAGGGCTGGCTGACCGAGGCGCAGGCCGAGCGGCTGCGCGCGTGCGCGGCCCGCGTGCGACCGGAGGGCGCGGTGGTCGAGATCGGGTCGTTCCGCGGCCGCTCGACCGTCGTGCTGGCGTCGGCGGCCGGCGCGGTGATCGCGATCGACCCGCACGCGGGCAGTGACCGCGGGCCGCAGGAGATCGAGGCCGAGGCCTCGCGCGGCGATGCCGACCATGCCGCGTTCCTGGCCAACCTGACCGCCGCGGGCGTCGCCGATCGGGTCGTTCACGTGCGCAAGTTCTCCTCGGATGCGCTCGGTGACGTCTCCGGATCGGTCTCGTTGCTGTACGTCGACGGCGCGCACCGCTTCGACCCGGCGCGGGCGGACCTGGTCGACTGGGGCCGCCGCGTGGTCCCCGGCGGCACGATGCTCGTGCACGACGCGTTCTCCTCGATCGGCGTGACGTTGGCGCTGCTCTTCGTCTGCGCGGGCTCGCGCTCGTGGCGCTACGTCGGCCGGACCGGCAGCCTCGCCGAGTACGAGAAGCGCGTCGCGGGCGACGGGCGGGCGCGCGATCTGCTGCGCCACCTCGCCGAGCTCCCGTGGTTCGCCCGCAACGTGGCGATCAAGGCGCTGGTGCTGGCGGGACGCCGCCGGTGGGCGGAGCGGATCGGGCTCGACCCGGCCGCCCCATGGCCCTACTGAGCGCCAGCACGAACAGCGCGATGCCCGCCACCGCGACCCAATGGACCGCGACGCCGTTGCTCGCGTACTCGGGGTTGTAGCCACCGCGGTTCTCCGGCCGGATCAGCAGCGTCAGCACCGGCACCGCGACGACGAGGATCGCGCCGCCGGCGAGCGCGAGCGTGCGCGCGCCGATTCCCCGCCAGAGGACGAAGAACGTGCCCAGCGCGAACAGCGGCACCCCGCGGGCGGCGAACACGAACCCGAACGCGAGCGAGACAGGCACGGCGATCAGCGCGGCGCGGGGAGCCGAGAGCGCGCGCGGCGCGAGTGAAGACGTATCCGTGCTCTGCCCGATCAAGCTTGCTTTCGCTGCGCAGCGGCGGCCCGCCAGCAACAGCGCGACGAGGAACAGCGCGACGACCAGCGAGAGCGCGTAGCCCGCGTTGACCAACCGATTCGGGGCGAACGCGATCGTCACCGCGCGGCACGACGCCGGCACGCGCCAGGCCGTGCCGAAGCCGTCGCCGACCTCGGGAGCACCGAGGTCCTTGCCGTCGCAGGTCGCGCGGCGGCCGCGGGTGAAGCTCTCGGCGAGGATCAAACGCGCGGGACCGGTCAGCGCGAGGCGGATGTCCTTGCGGCCGCCGCGGGTCGCCGTGCCCGCCGAGACGACCCGGCCAGGCGCGGCGACCGGCTCGCTCGTGCCGGAGCGCAGGCGCAGGACGTAGGGCGCGAACGTCCCCGGCGGGGCGGACAGACGGGTCTCCCCCGCCGGCAGGTCGACCGGCGTGCAGCCGGTCGCTCGCAGCGGGCGCCCCGCGTCGAGATCCTCCACGCGGCCTTCGACGGCGAGCCCGGCCCGCCGGCCGCCGAGGGTCACGCCGAGCGCGTCGCAGTCGTGAGCCAGCGTCCCGGTGCGCCGGACGGCGACGCGCGGGATCCCCTCCCCCTTGATCTCGGCGATGCCGACGGCGCGGCGCCGGCGATCGCTCCCTGACGTCCCGGGCAGGAACGCGGCGCGAAGGATCTCGAGCCGGAACCGGCGCCCCGCGAGCGGCTTCGGCAGGACGACCACACCGTCGGCCGGGACGGCGAGCGGCGGCGAGGAGCCGTTCTCGCTGCGCAGCCGCACCCGCGTCGGCTGGCGGACGCCGGGGGTCGGATCGAGCGTCAGCGAGCGCACCGTCGCCGCGCCCTCCCAGGCGATCCACGGTCGCCGCCCGTCCTGCCAGGAGCCGATCCAGGGGTCGCTCGTGCCGTCGAACGCGCGTGACGCGCGGTTCCCCGGCAGGCCCTCGAACCGACCCGAGGAGTCGAAGCCGCCCTTGAGCCCGACGACCGCGTCGAGTGCCGAGTCGGAAGCGTCCGCGGCGGCGCTCGCCCACCCGTCGAGGCTCCAACTGCGTGCCGCCGGGGGCGAGAAGACGCGCTCGATCCCCCGTTCGCCGTCGCCGCGATCGCGCACGAGGGCGCTGGACGAGCTGCCGTGCCAGGGGTCGCGCCGGAAGGGGTCGTCGCCCGTCGTGCGCTGGAAGACGTAGCTCAGCGCGGCGGTCGAGCCGGCGCGCAGCGCACGTTCGGCGAGGACCGGCGGCCGCAGCGCCTCGGTCGCCTGCACGCCGGGGATGCGCAGCTCCCTGATGCCGGCCGTGACGGTCGGTCCAGGGTCCTGCTCGACGACGATCCGCACCCGCAGGTCGGCTACGCCCTTCAGCCCGAGCCGCAGCCGGTTCATCCCCTCGCGGACCGGATACGTCCGCCCCGCGATCACGACCGCGATCACCTTCGCGCCGCGGTCGTCGTAGGGCGTCAGGTCGATGTACGGGACGTCGCGCGGAGCGGGAAACGTGACGTCGAGCTCGTAGCGATCCGGCGTCAGCGCGCGGTCGGCCTGCCAGTGCGTCGCGGGGTCGCCGTCGAGCGCCGCGAACGGCCGGTTCTCGGGGAACTGCGGGAAGCCGGGCGACGACGGCGCGGTCACGCCATTGATGCCGCCGCCGTACACGGCGACGGTCTGGGCGTCGCTGCCCTTCGCGAACGGATCCAGGACGGCGGCGTCGACCGACGGCGCCTCGTCGGCCGCCAGCACCGGGCCCGCATTCTGCGCGAGCCGCGACGGCACCAGCACCCGCCGGCGGTTGGAGTCGGTGATCACGACCGCGCGCGCACGGCGCAGCTGTTCCGGCGTGAGGTCGGCGGCGTAGGCAAGGCCTGAGAGCGGCGCACCGATCGCGGCCAGGCCCTCGGCGGATCCGTCGACCACCAGCCCCGGATCCGGCGCTTCCACGCGGAGGAGACCCGGTGCCTGCGGCCGGTCCCAGGCGCGAACGTCGCGCAGCACGACCGGTCTCCCGCTCGTCCCGGTGGCGCGCGGCCTCACCCGCCGAGCGCCCCAGGCGGCTGACGGCGGACCGAGCTGCTCGAGCGTGTCGGCCGCCTCGGCGGCGGGAGCGGCGCCGCTGCGGGTGCGGTCGTCATCGGCGCCGGCGACCACGGTCCTCGCGCCCATCAGGTCCAGCAGCGGCCCGAGCTGGCCCGGCAGCGCGCGCCGCTGCTGGACGAGCGCATCGACCGTCCAGAGCAGATCCGTCGCCCGCAGGTCCGCGTAGCCGACGGCGTTGCGGGTCGCGACCGGCTTGTCCGCCAGCACCGGGAGGATCGGGTCGATCGTCCCGCCCCAGTCGTAGTACGCGTAGAGCTGGCCCGGGAGCACCACCGCCCGCCCGTCGCCCGCGTGCTCGTCGACGTGGCGCGCCGCGTCGGTCCACGCCGCCGGGATCCGGTCCCAGAGCAGCTGGTCGTCGACGCCGCGCCCGCGGACCAGCGGCCAGCAGGCGATCAGCGGGAGCGCCAGCGCGGGGACGAGCAGCACGCGACGCGGCACCCGCGCGGCCGCCAGCCCAGCGAGCACGGCCAACCCGAGCGCCGCCAGCGGCCCCGCCTTGTACGTCGTGCGGAGGAACTGCACCGGCAAGAAGTGGTTGTACGTGAAATTCGACGCCCGCCGGAGCGGCGTCCCCTCGGGAAAGCCGGCCGTCATGATCAGCAGGCCGGCCAGGACGAGCAGCAGCGCGAACGGACCGTAGGGGTGCTTGCGGGTCCAGGCGAACCCGGTGAGCGCCAGAGCGGGCGTCAGCAGCCCGGCGATCACGACCGGGAGCGCGAACAGCAGGACGCCGCCGTCCCCGAAGTACGGCCGCAGGTTCCCGCCGTAGCCGACGCCCAGATAGGAGATCCAGTAGCCCATCAGCCGCAGCGACTCCGGCAGGCTCGTCGTGCTCCAGATCGTCCCCGGCTGCTCGGTGAAGCGCAGGAAGTCGACGCCGAAACGCGACTGCACGAGCAGCGGCACGACCCACCACGCCGAGACCAGCCCGGTCGCCAGCGCGGTCCGCCAGCCGAAGGCGAGCACCGCTCGCCACGTGACCGCGCCGACCCAGCGCTCATACAGCGCGAGCAGCAGGGGGCCGACGAGCACCCACGCCGTGACCGCGGCGTTGACCCCTCCCCCGCTCGCGGTGACGATCAGCGCGAACGCCGCCGCCCACCACCACGGGTTGCCCCGGATCCCGCGGCGCACCGCGATCAGCAGCCACGGCAGCGCCGCATAGCCGAGCAGCGTGACCGTCGTGCGGGCGCTGAAGACGACGACGTACGGATTGAGAATGATCAGCAGACCCGTCACCGCGTGGGCGACGCCCCGCGGCCGGCCGTTGAACTCGTCCATCAGCCGCACCGCGCCCCACGCGGCGAGCGCGAGGATCAGGCCCAGCCAGAGGCGCTGCACGAGCCACGGGCCGAGGCCGAGCGTGTGCAGGAGGGCGAAGAACGGCCCCATCGGAAACAGGTAGCCGCCGTACTGGCCGCCCTGGACGTGTCCGAGATCGCCGGTCGAGGACCAGGCGTTGGCGACGTCACCGAGGAACCCGACGGGATCGACGTGAAGATCGATCTTCGTGTCCGACGACGCCTTCCCGGGGCGCTGGATCAGCGCTAGGGCGAACGCGAGCACCGCCAGGGCGAGTGGCAGTGCCCGGTCTCTCTGGCGCGGCGACAAGGCCGCGAGGATACGTGGAGCCGAGTACGGTCCCCGGACTCGATGCGCCGGTTCGATCTCGTTCTCGCGGTGCCGGTCCTGCTCGGCCCGGCGGCGCTCGCCTTCGCCAAGGGCGGGTATTTCGACGTCCCGCGGCTGGTCGCGGGCGTCGTCGCCTGTGCGCTGGTGATCGTCGTCGCGGCGCGGGACGCGCGCCCGATCCCGCGCAGCGCGTACGTCGCCGTGGGCGGCCTGGCGGCGTTGACCGCCTGGACCGGGCTGTCGATCCTCTGGGCCCCGATCGCCGGGGCCGCCTCCGACGACTTCCAGCGCGTGCTGCTCTACCTGTTCGCGTTCGTCGCGGCCATCGCGGTGCTGCGCCCGCCGGAGGTGCGACGGCTGGTCGAACCCGTGCTGCTCGCGGGCATCGTCGCCGCCGCGCTCTACGGGCTGTCCGAGCGGCTGCTGCCCGGTGTCTTCTCGCTCGAGAACCTGCCGTCGGCGGACAACCGGCTGGCGTGGCCGCTGACCTACTGGAACGCGATGGGCGCGCTGGCGGGTATGGGCCTCGTGCTCGCGGCGTGGATCCCCTCGCGGGCGGCGATCGCGACCGCCCCGCTCCTCGGCCTCGCGTGCTACCTGACGTTCTCCCGCGGCGCGTTGGGCGCCACCGCCGCCGGCCTCGCGGTGCTCGTCGCGCTGGCGCCGACCGTGGCGCAGGCACGTCGCGCGGCGGTTGCCGCGGGCGGCGCCGCCCTTGCCGCCCTGGCGACCGTCCCGCTGTCCGCCGTCGAGGCGCCGGGGGGAAGCGCGGCCCAGGGCGCCGCGATGCTCGCGGTCCTCGTGGCGCTTGGCACCGCCGCGGCTTGGCTGGCCGAGCCGCGGGGGGTGCCCCGGCTAATTGTCGCGGACCGAGACCTTCCCGGGGCACCCCCCCGCGTCGCCTCGCCCGACCCCGCCACCCCGCCCGCGCGCGTCGTCCCCCACCTCCGCTGGGCCGCGCTCGGCGCGCTCGCCCTCGCGCTCGTCGTGACCGCGGTCGCCGTCACGCGGGTCGAGCGCACCAGCGGCGGCGGCCCCGCCCAGGGCGCCGACCCGTCGCGGCTCGTCTCCGCGCAGTCCAACCGCTACGAGTACTGGCGGGTCGCCGCGAGCGCCTTCGCCGACCACCCGCTCCAGGGCGGCGGCTCAGGGTCGTTCCGGACGGCGTGGCTGCGCGAGCGGACGATCGACGAGACCGTGCGCGACGCGCACTCGCTCTACTTCGAGACCGCGGCCGAGCTGGGGCTCGTCGGCCTGTTGGCGCTGGCGGTCTTCCTGTTCGGGATCGTGTCGATGGCGCGGCGGTCGCCGGAGGCGGCGGGGGCTATCGGGGCGCTCGCGGTCTACGCGGTTCACGCGGGGCTGGACTGGGACTGGGAGATGCCGGCGCTGACGCTGGTCGCGCTGACGCTCGCCGCGAGGCTCGCCACAGCGGACGCTCCACCAGACGCCAGCTGAGCGTCGCCAGCAGCACCGAGCCCGCGAACGCGAAGAGCGTCCAGAGCGCGTACGGGTGCAGATACCGCTCCCACGCAATCAGGCCCCAGCGCGAGAGCAGCGCCAGGACGAGCAGGTGGTAGAGGTAGAGCCCGTAGGAGATCTCGCCGAGGTAGACGAGCGGCCGCCAGCGCAGCGCCCGCGCGCCCGCCACGCCGGTCACCAGCACGCACAGCGCGATCGCGGCGTAGGAGAGGTGGCGGATGAGCCATTCCGTGTGCGTGTAGCCGTCCAGGCGCGCGTTCCACAGCAGCACCGCGGAGACGACGAACAGCGCCACGGCGCCCGCCGCCCACGCCCCGGGGCGCGTGAAGCGCACGCCGCGCGCCTCCAGCAGGGCGACGGCCATCCCCAGCGCGAACCAGTCCAAGAAGGCGGGGAGCGCGATCAGCGCGGGCTCCAGCGGCCCGACCTTCCCGTCGAACGTGGTGAGGATCAGCGCGTTGTACGCGACGCTCGCGACGAACAGCGCGACCAGAGGCCAGAGCGAGCGCGAGCGGGCGAGGAACAGGGCCCAGATCGGCAGGAACGCGTAGAAGAGGACCTCGATGCACAGCGTCCACGCCTGCCCGAGGCCCTGGCCGGCGGTCGACTCCCGGTAGACCTGCCCGAACCCGTAGAAGAGCGGGACATCGGCCCACACCTCGTGCAGCGGCAGGACGATCGCCGCCACCGTGAGCGCCACCCAGTACGCCGGGACGATCCGCAGCGCCCGCCGCCACGCATACGCGCCGATCCGCACCCGCCCGCGCAGGAACGGGCCGTAGAGCAGGTACCCCGAGAGCAGGAAGAAGATGGCCACGCCCACGTCGAGGCGCCCGACGAACGGCCGGATCGCCGCGTTCTCGCCCGACCCGCGGGCCCAGAACCCGACCGCGTGGAAGAGCAGCACGAGCAGTGCCGCGATCGCCCGCACGCCGTCGAGCTCGCGCCGCCGCGAAGGGGTCACTCCGACGGTCGCCACAGGAACCCGCCGAGCAGCGCGACGAAGGCCACCAGCGAGACGATCCACCCGATCCGCCAGCTCAGCGGCCGGTAGGTGAACTCGACGATGTGCGTGCCGGCGGGCACGCGGACGCCGCGGTAGAGGTAGTCGACGCGCTCGACCTTGAGCTCCTCGCCGCCCATGACCGCGTGCCAGCCGGGCGCCCACGCGTCGGAGACGACCAGGATCCCGGGCCGGGTGGTGCGCGTCTCGACGACCTGCCGGTCGTTGGCGGTGTGCAGGATCTGGGCGGGCCCGGCGAGCCCGGGCGTCCCCTCGGTCTTGCCCTCCTCGACGACGGCGTCGCGGCGCGGGTCGAAGCCCACCGACGTGATCTCCTTGTACGCGTCGCCCACGCGGCGCCGCGCCCCGACCACGAAGGCCCGCGGCAAGGCGGCGTCGTTGGCGTAGATCCGCGCGTCCGGGCCCGCGTAGACCACCCGCAGCCCTTCGGTCCGCAGCAGCGGGTCGGTCGGCGGCTGCAGGATCCGGCTGACGCCGAGGAACGACAGGTAGTGCAGGCGCTCCTCGTCGACCTTGGGCAGCACGAGCGGGATGAACGCGGGCAGCGGCCCGACCTGCGACGGGAACTCAGGCGAGAGCTTGGAGCGCCAGAGCCGGTCGAAGCGCTCCTCGACCGGCAGGTCGTAGCCGCGCGCCTCGGGGATCTTGTAGTCCATCGGGATCGCGTTCTCGGTGATGTTGCCGACCGAGACGAAGCGCGCCGGGGCCGCGGCCTGCAACTCGCGGATCGCGCCGGTCGACGGCTGCGCCGCCAGCGAGCGCTCGATCGCCGGGTTGTAGCCCACGCCCGCCCACGCCAGATCGGCGGCGACGAGCACGAGCGCGCCCACCGCCAGCCAGCGCCGTCGCAACAGCGCCAGCACGGCGAGCGAGACGCCCGCGACGACCATCCACTGCAGCGTCGCCGCCCCGCGCACCACGCCGCCGACGGTGGGATCTGAGAGCGCCGGCGCGCGGTCGAACCCGAACGTGACCGCCAGCGCCTCCCCCACGAGATCCCACGACGAGCGGCTGCGCAGGACCGTGTAGAGGACCGGGAACGCGAGCAGCCCACCCGCGAGCGCCAGCACGCGCCGCGAGACGCCGCGCTTGACGAGGTCGTCCAGTCCCCACCCCGCCAGCAGCGCCAAACACAGCAGGTACAGCACCGCCAGGCGCGTGTTGTGACCGCTCGAGAACACCGGGAGGCGGGAGACGACCCAGAACACCGGGGGAATGCCCAGCACGACGCACATCGCGACCGCGCCGAGCACCGCCGTCGCCACGCGTTCCCGCGTGGGCTTCGTCAGCGCGACGACGGCCAGGAGCAGCGGCAGCGCCCCGCCGTAGAACGCGCGCGCCAGCAGGAAGAAGTCGATCGGCGTCTGGGTCGGCTTGCCCCAGTAGAACGGCACCATCACGCCGAGCGCGAACTTCAGCGGCGTCTTGATGTTCTGCGCCTCTCCCGCGCGCTGCTGCAGGTCGGCCGAACGGAAGATCAGCTCGCCCACCGGGAGCAAGACCAGTGCCGCGAGCAGCGCGCCCCACACGAGGCCGCCGACCAGCCCGATCGCAGCGCGCCGCCACGACGGGCTCCTCCGCAGCCGCAGCGCGCTGAACACCACGACCGCGACGATCAGGTGGAAGCTCGACTCGGGATGCCCGCACAGGAACTGCAACCCGATCACCAGCGCGAGCAGCGCGACCCGCCGCGGGTCCGGCCTTCGCAGCACCCCCTCCGCGGCGAGCAGCGCCCACGGCACCAGCGCCCACACGCTCGCGTGCGGATAGGAGATCCACGTGATCATCCACAGGCTGAAGCCGTAGACCAGCCCGGCCATCGACGCGCCCGGCCAGCGCATCGACAGCGCCCGCGCCAGCAGGAAGGCGCCGAACGCCGCCACCCACAGCTTCAACGCCGCGATCAGCGCCAGCGCGCGCCACTCGTCCATCACGTACGCGATCCAGTTGAACGGCGAGAAGATCGCGGACTGCGCGTCCGCATGCAGCGGGCGCCCGGTCGTGATCCACGGGTTCCACAGCGGGATGTCCGGCAGGCTGCGCTTGACCTCGCGCAGGAAAGGCTGCATCTGCTGCGGGGCGTCGCCGAGCTCCGGGTTGGCGGCGCGCGCCAGCGACGCCGGCTTCGAGGCCGCCCACGGCGCCTGGAACCACAGCATGTCCGAGTTGGAGAGCACCTTGCCCGGCACCAGCGCGGGCGAGACGAACGCCAGCGAGAGCACGAGGAACGCAAGCGCGGCGCGGAGGTTGGTCATCGCCGCCACGCGAGGGCCGCCAGCGAGACGGCCGTCAGGAGCGAGACGATCCAGCCGATCCGCCAGCTCCACGGCACGTAGTTGAACGCGACGGTGTGCGTGCCCGTCGGCAGCACGACGCCGCGCAGGAGCTGGTCGGTGCGGACGATCGGTGCCGAGCGGCCGTCGATCGTCGCCTTCCAGCCGGGGAACCAGGTGTCGGCCAGCACGAGCAGGCCGCGATCGCTCGCGGTCGCGCGCACCACCACCCGCTCGGGCTCGTCCGTCACGATCCGGGCGTCGCCGGTGCCGGACACGTTCAGCCGTTGCGAGACCACAGCCGTCTTACGCGGGTCGAAGTCCGCCGCGGTCACCGCGGCCAGCTGATCGTCCGTGACCGTCTCCGCGCCCACGACGAACGCCCGCGGCACGGCGCGGGGGTTCGCGTAGACGCGGGCATCCGGGCCGTCATAGACGGGCGGGAGCGGCAGCGGCACGTCGCTCATCACCCGCGACACCGCCAGCAAGCCCATCGCCCTTAGCGCGGTCTCGTTGCTGTTGGCCATCGTGCTGGGCAGCGCGAACCCGAGCGGGTCGGGCTTGGTCACCGCCCGCCGCCACAGGTCGTCGTAGCGCTTGTCGGTCGGGTAGTCGTAGCCGCGCCCGTCGCGCAGCCCGTACCGCATCCCGACGTTCGCGGTCAGCGGCGTGATGCCCGAGTCCGGGTCGCCGACCGCGACGAAGCGCCGGCCGCCGATTGCGTCCATCGCTCCGGTGCGCGGGGTCACCGCGTGCGACACCGGGATCGCCGGGTTCTGCCCCATGCCGGCGCGTGCGAGATCGAGGAACGTCAGCACCAGGGCGGCCGGGACGAGCCAGCGCGGTCGCTTCCACAAGAGCGCCGCCGCGATCGCCGCGAACGGGATCCAGATCAGGATCGACGCCAGCGGCAGCACGTCGACGTCCTTCGGCGTCGCGAAGCCCCAGGCGACCTTCACCGCCTCGCCCACGGGATACGCGCCGGAGCGGGCGAGCCCGGCGACGACCGGCGCGAGCGCCACGAAGAGGATCAGCGCCCGCGAGCGCCGAGCCGTGTCCACTCCCCACCCGGCCAGGAGTGCGATGCACAGCAGCGTCACGATCGCCAGCCGCGTGTTGTGGGCCTGGCTGAAGCCCGGCACGTGGTTGGCGATGAAGAAGAACGGCTGCACGCCGAGGACGATCGCCAGCGCGACCGCGCCCGTCGCCGCGATCGCCACCCGCTCGCGCGTCGGTTTCAGCAGCGCGACCACGGCGAGCATCAGCGGCAGCGCACCCGCGTAGAACGCCCGCGTGACGATGAACGGCTGCGAGACGAGCTGCGTCGGCCGTCCCCAGTAGTCGGGCAGCGCGAGCGCCAGGCCGAAGCGCAGCGGCGTCTTGGCCGGGTCCCGCCCGGAGCGGTTCGCGAGGTCCGAGGAGTGCGCGAGCAACTCCAGGAAGGGAATCAGCACGACCGCGGCCAGCGCCGTTCCCGCGGCCACGCTCCCGAGGAACCACGCGATCTTCTTGGGTCCGCGCAGCAGCGCGAACAGGAACGCCGCGGCGAGGACGTGGAAACTCGTCTCCGGGTGCCCGCCGAAGTACTGCAGCGCCACCAGCAGCGCCAGCGCCGCGAACGCCCGGCGTGTCGGGCCGCGTACCACGTGGTCGGTCGCCAGCAGCACCCACGGCAGCCACGCCCACACGCTCGAGAGCGGCCAGGCGAGCCAGACCACGTGGAAGAGCCCGAACCCGGCGACCATGCCCGCCAGCAGCGACGCTCCCACGCTCTGCCCCAGCCGCCGCGCGAGCAGGAACATCCCGAACGCCGGCACCCACAGCTTCAGCGCCCCGATCAGCCCGAGCGACCACCAGAACGGCAGCACGTATGCGGGCCAGGAGAACGGCGAGAAGATCGCCGACTGCATGTTCGCGTTGAACGGCCGCCCGCCCTCGATGTACGGGTTCCACAGCGGGATGTCGGGCAGCCGCTCGCGGGTGTAGGCCAGGAAGGGCTGGAACTGCGCGACCGAGTCCGCCATCTCCCAGTTGGCGCCGAGGTCGCGCACGCCGTCGGGCCGGTCCGCGGTCCACGGCGCGATCGACCACAGCAGGTCGGTCGACGCGAGGGTACGGCCGGGGACGAGCGCGGGTGCGACGAACAGCAGCGCAAGCACCGCGTAGAGCGCTGCGGCGGCGAGCGACGGCCGCCGGCGAAGCGTGGCGGTGGCTGACACGGGCCGCGGAGCATACGATCCGCCCCGGTGGACGTCTCAGTTGTCGTGCCCGTGTTGAACGAGGAAGCGGGCCTCAGGGAGTTGCACGCGCGCATCGGCGCGGCGTTGCGCGACGTGTCGTACGAGGTCGTCTACGTCGACGACGGCTCGACCGACGGCTCCGCCGCGCTGATCGAGGCGTTGGGCGAGGAGACCGGAACGGCCGTGCTCGTCAAGCTCTCGCGCAACTTCGGGATGGAGGTGGCGATGTCGGCGGGCATCGACCACGCGCGGGGCGACTACGTCGCGCTCGTCCACGCCGACTTGCAGGACCCGCCCGAACTGCTGCCGGACATGCTGCGGATCGCCCGCGACGGCGCCGACGTCGTCTACGCCCGCCGCATCGGCCGCGACGAGCCGTGGCACAAGCGGGTGCTGGCCACGGCGTTCTACAAGCTGATGGAGCGCCTCGCGCGGGTCCCGTACCAGGGGCAGGCGGGCGATTTCCGGCTGATGTCGCGGCGCGTGGTCGACATCGTGCGCGAGATGCCCGAGAGCCGCCGCTTCCTGCGCGGGATGGTCGCGTGGGTCGGCTTCGAACAGGTGCCGGTCGAGTACCGGCGGGCGGGGCGGCTCAACGGGCGCGGCGCGTCCTATCGCTCCCTGTTCCGTCTGGCCGCCGAGGCGATGGCGGCGTTCAGCGACGTGCCGCTGGCGGTCGCGTCGATCGCGGGGATGGTCACCGCCGCGCTCGCAGGGCTCGCCGGTGTCGTGCTCGTGCTGGCGACGATCTTCGGGTGGGTGACCGCGAGCCTCGGCGTCTGGACGCTGATCACGCTGCTCTTCCTCGGCGGCGTGCAGCTGATCTCGGTCGGGATCCTCGGCCGCTACCTGGCGCGGGTGCACGAGCAGACGCTGCGCCGGCCGCTGTACCTGGTCGACCGTGTCGTGGAGCCGCTAGCGGACGGGCGGGGCGAGCCTGCGCGCGGCGGCGCTCGCCTCGGCGGCGAGCCGCGGGTCGGTCCGCTTGGCGGCTGAGGCGAGCAGGCCCCACGCCTCGATGTTCTCCGGCTCGGCGCTCGTGACCTTTTGGAACGCTGCGACCGCGCCGGGGAAGTCGCCGCGCCGGCCTTTGATCACGCCCTCGAACAGGTCCGGCCGGTGGTCGGGGTTGAGCAGCCGGTCGGCGGTCAGGAGCGACTGCGCGTCCTTCGCGTCGCCCTTCTCGAACGCGATCGCCGTGAGCTTGGTCTCCGCGCGGGCCGCGCGGACCTGCGTGGTCAGCCATGTGCCCGCGAGCAGCGCGGCGACGATCAGGACGATGCGCACGCGCTTAGTATCGCGACCCATGACGGATCCGAACTTCCTGGCTCCGGAGTGGGAGACACCGCCGGAGATGCCGATCAGGGGCGTTCGGCTCGGCGCGGCTGCCGGCGCCCAGGAGCTTGGCGCAACGCTGTACGAGCTGCCCGCGGGTACCGCGGTCTCGCCGTACCACCTGCACTACGGCAACGAGGAGTTGCTGTTCGTGCTCTTCGGGCGGCCGCTGCTGCGGACGCCGTTGGGCGACCGGCGGCTCGAACCGGGCGCGGTCGTATCGTTCGTGCGCGGGCCGGACGGCGCGCACGGCGTCAGCAACCCCGCCGACGCCGAGGTGGCGGCGATCGTCCTCCTCGTCTCGACGATGAACGTGCCGGATGTCGCCGTGCATCTCTCGACGGGAACCCTGCTCGCGATGACCGAATTGGGCGGCGGGAAGGTGTTCCGCGCCGGGACCGACGTCCCGGTGTTCGAGGCGCTCGCGGAGTCGCTCGCCGAGGATCAGCGCGGCACGAGCAGCGCGTAGTCGCCGTAGCGGGCGGATTCGCGGTAGGCGGTGTTCAGGTAGTCGTCGAGCGCGGTCGAGCCACTCGGCCGGCCGCGGCGATTGGGCTCCGGCTTGGCGGACTCGGGCGCGAGCCAGCGCACGATCGCCTTCGGCTTGGCTGCGTGCAGCGCCGCGACAATCCTCCGCTGCTCCTCCGGCTTGGCCTGCAGGAGGAAGTCACGGTGCAGGACGTTGGGGCGGTCGGCGAGGAAATAGAGCAGCGGGTTCGAGAAGGTCACGAGATCGGAGCGTTTCGGCGCGACGTAGATCGGCTCCCCCGGCGGGACCCGTCGCTGGACGCCGGCGATGAGCGCCGTGAGCGCGTCGCGCTCACGCGGCGGGACGCGGACGTGCTCGAACGGGACGAGCCGCGGCGGCCTGAGCAGCGCGCTGGCGCGATTCGCCCCGCCGACGGCGATCAGCAGCGCGAGCACCGTCGCCCCGACGAGCCTCGGCCGGATCAGCGCCGCCGCGGCCGCCGCGATCACCAGCAGCCCTTGCGCGTGCTCGAGATCCGCCCGCGATGCGAAGTAGATCGCCGCACCGACCCCGAGCACGAACAACCCGATCGTGCGCCGCCGAGCGGCGAACACGAGCGTCACGATCGCCGCGAACGGCAGCATCCACGTGACGAAGTCCTTCGCGTCACCGCCCCCGAATCCGAACGGCAGCCGCCAGTACGCGCCGTCCTTCGTGGCCTGCACGACGAGCGCGTCCCACACCGTGCGCGGCCCGGCCGCGAGAAGGAAGGGCGCGTAGAGCACCACGAGCGCGACCGCCGCGACGGCCAGGCACGTGAGGGCCGCGCGCGCACCGGAGGGCCGCGCGGCGGCGCGACCGGCCGGGCGGCCGTGTCCGCGTCCGCGCGACGTGTCGCCGCCCCGCGCCGCCGCGCTGCCCCGC
>NZ_JAPDOD010000040.1 GCF_027587205.1 Solirubrobacter ginsenosidimutans | reverse complement strand
TGACTGCCACCATTCGATCGCTCGGCGGTTGCTTCGGCCTCCGGGAAACGGCGCCGAGTCGCTACGGCGAACTACCCGGTCGCCACGGTGTCAGTTGCGGATGCGCACGCGCCTGCCAGGCGGGACAGTTGGACCATGTCCAAGCTCGCCGGCGCCCTCGACGTGCGCGATCACCGCTTCGGCGCCGGAGCACCATTCACGGTCGGCATCGAAGAGGAATACATGCTGCTCGACCCGGAGTCGTTCGACCTTGTCCCAGGAGCCGAGCGAATTCTCGAGACTGGGCGCGACGGTCCGTACGCGGGACACATCGCACCTGAGCTCTTCGATTCGCTCGTCGAATTTCACACCGGCGTGTGCTCGACGGTCGCGGAGGCGGCGGACGAGATCCGGCGCCTGCGCCACTACGCGGTCCTCGCGGCTCGCGACCAGCGGTTTCGCCTGGGCTCCGCGGGCACGCACCCGTTCAGCCTGTTCGAGGACCAGCGCATGATGCCCCGCGACCGCTACCGCGCGCTGATCGACGAGCTCCAGTACGCGGGCCGCCGCGAGCTGATCTACGGACTTCACGTGCACGTCGGCGTCGATGACCCCGACCGCGCGATTCACGTCGTCAACGCGCTCCGCGCCCACCTCTGCGAGTTCGTCGCACTATCGGCGAACTCCCCGTTCTGGCGTGGCGCTCCGACGGGGTACGCCTCCTGCCGGCACATGATCTTCTCCGCGTTTCCGCGCTCAGGCCCGACCCCGGAGTTCGCATCGTTCGAGGAGTACGCGACGGTGATCGAGCAGCTGGTCGGCTCGGGGTGCCTTGAGGACTACACGAGGACATGGTGGGACGTGCGACCGCATCCGCGCTTCGGGACCGTCGAGGTGCGCGCGATGGACGCGGTGACCCGCGTCGATGACACGATCGCGCTCGCGGCCTACGTGCAGTCATTGGTCCATCACTACGCCACCGGTCCTGCCGGCCGCTGCCATCCGGTGATCGCCGAGGAGAACAAGTGGCGCGCGGCTCGCTACGGGTTGGACACGACCGTGAGCGACACAGTCACATGCGGGCCGGTGCGCCTGCGCGACGTGATCGAGCGAACGCTCGCCACGATCGCCCCCTCGGCAGCCGCGCTCGGTTGCGAGAGCGAGCTGGGCGGA
This sequence comes from Solirubrobacter ginsenosidimutans, assembly GCF_027587205.1. The sequence goes on along the minus strand of NZ_JAPDOD010000040.1, from coordinate 79,835 downwards.
ATCGCGCGGATTCTGCGCAACGGCAACGGCGCCTCGCGGCAGCTCGAGGCGTTCGCGGCGACCGGTGACATCCGGTCGGTCGCGCGCGACCTCGCCGCCCGCACCGCGGCCTGAGCGGCGGCGGCGAGTCGGACGGCTGCGCCGCCGCGAGCGCAAAGCTCCCGGCGGCGGCAACGCCGCCCGGTCAAGCGGTCACGACCGCAGCGCCGGTCGCGACCGGAGCCGCCAGCTCCGGCGCCATGCGGAAGACGAGCCGCGGCGTGCGGGCGCTGCCGTCGAGGACCTGCTCGATCGCTTCGTTGACCTCGTGCAGGTGACGCTCCTCGTACTTGACGGTGGTCAGCCCGCGGCGATGCAGCTCGAAGACCTCCTCGAGGTCGTGCCGCGTGCCGACGATCGACCCACGGATCTCGAGCGCACCGAGCACGGTCTCGAAGATCGGGATCTCCATGTGGTTCTCAGCGGGCAGGCCGACGCAGACGAGCTTGCCTCCGCGCGCCCGCGAGCGATACGCCTGCTGGAACGGCTTCGGCGTGACCGCGGTGGCGATCGCGGCGTCGGCGCCGCCGAGGCGCTGAATCGCGGCGACCGGGTCTTGCTCGGAAGCGTTGCTGAAAGGTTCGGCGCCGAGTTCGCGCGCCGTCTCCAGCCGCGCCTCATTGATGTCGACGGCGACGACCCAGGCGCCCGTGATCCGCGCGTACTGGACGGCCATGTGGCCGAGGCCGCCGATGCCGAACACCGCCACGAGGTGCGAGGACCGCGCCTCGGAGACCTTCACGGCCTTGTAGGTCGTCACGCCGGCGCAGGTCAGCGGCGCGGCGTCCGCCGGGTCGACGCCATCCGGAACGCGGACGACGTGGCGCGCGTAGCCGAGTGCGTATTCGGCGAAGCTGCCGTTGATCGCATAGCCCATGTTGAGCTGGTTCATGCAGAGCGTCTCGCGCCCGCTGTTGCAGTACTTGCAGGTGCCGCAGGCATAACCGAGCCATGGGAGCGCGACGCGCATCCCGGGGCTCGATGCTATGCAAGGTCCCGGGTCCAACGCGCTCGACGGTGCCAACGCCCTCGTGGCCAGGAATGAACGGAGGTGACGGCTTGACCGGCCACTCGCCGCGAGCGGCGTGGATGTCGGTATGGCACAGACCTGAATTCTCGATGCGGACGAGCACCTGCTCCGGTCCCGGAACCGGGATCGGCAGTTCCTCGATCTCCAGCGGACGGTCGAAGCTGCGGACTACGGCGGCTTTCATTGAGCACCTCGGAGTGGTCGGTAGGGTCACTCAGGACACTCGCAACCGATCGCGCTGACCTCATCGGGGGCCGACCGCGGACCGCGTCCGTATTCTCCGCCGCGAGGCGGCCGCCGCGCAGCTCGATGACCGCGTCGAAGGCGCGGGTCGCCGTCGTGCACGATCGCGTCCGTGATTTCCGCACCGCATTCGTGCGCTGCTGCGGATGTCGCGCGCCCGCCCGCGCGCGAAAGTGCGGCCATGTCACGTGTTCTCGTCACCTTCGGTTCCAAGCACGGCGCCACGGCGGAGATCGCCGAGATGGTCGCCGAGACCCTCCGCGCCCGCGGCCTGGACGTCGACTGCGTCGACGCCGGTGACGTCGAGCGCATCGACGGCTACGACGCCGTGATCCTCGGCAGCGCCGTCTACATGCGACGCTGGCGCCGCGAGGCGCGCCAGTTCATCCACCACTTCAGCGCCGAGCTCGAGCAGCGACCCTTCTGGGTGTTCAGCTCCGGCCCGGTCGGCGACCCCAAGAAGGACAATCCAGCCTGGCTCGAGCCCGGCCGCACGATCCGCGAGCTCGAGCGCCTCGGCGTCCGCGAGCACGTGGTGTTCGGCGGTCGCTCGACATCCTCCGGCATCCCGGCGCAGTTCCGGGACCGGCGCGACTGGGAAGAGATCCGCTCCTGGGCGCGCAAGATCGCCGCGTCGATGCCGGTGACGGCGTGAGTCTCGACGCCGAGTGACCCACGACCCGATCGATCGCGCGATGACCGCGATCATCGAGCTCGACCCCCTGACCAAGCGCCTCGACCTCCTGCCCTCTGCGCGACGTCGTGAGCGTGCGCCGCACGCTCACGGGCTACGCTTCGAGGTGTGTCGATCCTCGCGTGTCCCAGTTGCGGTGCGCGCAACCGCGTGGGCCCGATCGAACGCGGCACGCCCCAGTGCGCGCGCTGCAAGACGATGCTCCCGTGGCTCGTCGAGGCGGACTCCGAGACCTTCGCCGCGGAGGTCACCTCCTCGGTCCCGGTGGTCGTCGACCTCTGGGCGCCGTGGTGCGGCCCGTGCCGCATGATCGCGCCGGTGCTCGAGGACCTCGCCGGCCGCCACGCCGGGAAGGTCAAGGTCGTCAAGGTCAACGTCGACGATGAGCCCGCGCTCGCCGCGCGCTTCGATGCCCGCTCGATCCCGCTGCTCGTGGTGTTGGATGGTGGGCGTGAGATCGACCGGATCGTCGGCGCACTGCCTCGGCCCGCGCTCGAATCACGCCTCGCTCCCGTCTTGACCTGAGCTGCCTCCGCCGTGTGACATCCGGCTGGAACCCGGATTCGGATGTGGAAGACCATTGCCCGCCCGAGGATGGAGGAGGGGGCGAGCCGTGGCTTCGGGATGCCGTGGGTCAGACGGCAGGGACGCTGGTAGAGGGGGTCCGGTCAGCGCTCCAGGTGAAGCTTGGCGTGGCCGAAGGCGCGTTCGGACCGTCGAAGTTTCGCGATCGGATCGGTAGTTCTCCGTGGACTCACGCGCCCGGCCACACCCGGTCGCGCACGACGGCGGGGTCGTCGCCGTGTTCGCGGGTGTAGGCGCGGATGTGCAGGCGCTCGTCGACGATCCTCGTCGCGGGAGATGTTCGGATAGAGCTCGCTTTACGGAGAGGTGGTTCGCGGCGCGCCAGAAGGCGTCGAGGCGCGCGAGCTCCTCAACCGTCAGCGAGCGCGCGGTGTCGATCGTGGCCTTGCGGGGAGCGTGGCGGGTGCGGGCCGCGCGCGCCTCCCGGTATTCCGACATGAAGTCTGCGGGGAACTACAGACATGCGCTCCACGGCCGGCGCCACCGGGACCAGGCATGGCCTCAGGTGTCGAGGAGGCCGTGGTCCAGCGCGTAGCGCACGAGCTCGGCGCGCGAGGTCCGGCGGATGTTCTGCTGGATGTGGGCGCGGTGCGTCTCGACCGTCCGCGTCGACAGGAAGAGCTGGTCCGCGATCTCGCTGTTGGTGTGGGCGAGGGCGATCAGCCGCAGAACCTCGAGCTCACGGTCGCTCCGGTCGTCGGGCGGACCGGCGGGTTGATCCGGCGTCGCCGCCATCCGTGCTCCGAGCCGCGGGTTGAGATACGTGTCGCCCGCGGCGGCCAGGCGGATCGCCTCGAGCAACTCCTCGTCGGCGGCCTCCTTGAGCACGAACCCGAGCGCACCGGCCTGCAGCGCCTTGCGCGCGAACGCCGGGTCATCCTGCATCGTGAGCACGACGATCGCGGTGTCCGGCGCATCCGCGCGGAGGCGCGGGATCGCCTCCAGGCTGGAGCCGCCCGGCATGTTGAGGTCGAGGACGAGCACGGTCGGCCGGTGCGCGCGGGCGAGACGCTCGGCGTCCGGCACCGTACACGACGGCCCACTTCGTCTCGCGGCCGTGATCGACGAGACCGTGGCGACGCTCGACTTCCCGTGTGGGCCGCGGTCGCGGTGCGGGAGAACTACCGATCCAGCGCCGGGAAGGGACGTAAGGGCGGCGGAGCGGCGACGCGGATGCGCGCGTCGAGCACGAGGGCCCCGGCGGGACCGACCCGCAACGGATTGCAGTCGAGCTCGGCGATCTCCGGGTGCGCCGCAGCCAGCGCCGATACGCGCAGGAGCACGTCCTCGACCGCAGCGACGTCGGCCGGTTCCGCACCGCGGTAGCCATCGAGCAATGGATAGGTGCGCAGCGAGCGCAGCATCGCCTTCGCGTCACGAGGGCCGAGGGGGGCGAGGCGGACCGCGACGTCACCCAGCAGTTCGACCGCGTGGCCTCCGGCGCCGCACGCGACGACGGGGCCGAAGTCGGGGTCGCCGACGATGCCGACGATCAGCTCGACCCCTGGCGGCGCCATGCGTTGCACGATGAAGCCTTCGACCGCGTGGCCCGCCGCGGCAACGTCGCGGGTCATCGCCTGCGCGGCTCGCACCACGGCGCTCTTGCCGTGGAGTTCCAGCGCGACCGCCCCGGCGTCGGCCTTGTGGACGAGCCCGGGCGCGACGGCCTTGATCGCGACCAATCCGCCGAGGTCGGCCGCCTGGCGCCCCGCTTCGGCCGCGCTGTGCGCGGTGCGCGACTCGATCAGCGCGATCCCGTAGGCGGCGAGCACGCGCTCGACGTCCGCCGGGTCGAGCCAGCCCGCGCCACCAGCACCGAGCGCATCCGCGAGGATGCCGGCGACGAGATCGCCGTCGACGTCGGCGAAGACCGGCGGCTCGTCCGGGCCCTCGCGATGCCAGTCGGCGTACCGGCCGACGTGGCCGAGGGCGCGGACCGCCTCCTCCGGCGTGCCGTACACCGGGATCGCACCGTCAGCAGACAGTTCGGCTCGTTCGGCGTCGGAGACGGCCATGAACACGGCCAGCAGCGGCGTCCCCGACGCTGCAGCCCGCTCGCTCGCCGCGCGGATGGCGGCGGCGACGTCGGCGGCGCGCGTGATCAGCGGCGGGATGAAGATCGCGATCACCGCGTCCACGTCGGGGTCCTCGGCGACCTGCTCGATCGTGCGCTGGAAGTCCTCCGCGGAAGCGGACGCGATCATGTCGATGGGATTTCCCAGCGCGGCGTGGTCGGGCAGCCGCCGGCGGCAGCGCTCGCTCAGCGGCTCGACCGCGAGTCCGGCCGCCGTACAGGCGTCAGCCGCGGCGATGCCCGGGCCCCCCGCGTTGGTCACGATCGCCACGCGGTTACCACGCGGGAGCGGCTGCGCAGCGAGCAGCGCGGCGGTGTCGAGTTGCTCCGCCACCGTCTCCGTACGAATCACGCCGGCATGCGCGAACAACGCGTCCACGGTGACGTCGGAGGCGGCCAGCAGCCCGCCGGTGTGCGAGGCGGCGGCGCGCGCTCCGGCGGCGGAGCGGCCGGACTTGACCGCGACGATCGGCTTCGTGCGTGCCACCGTGCGGGCGATCCGCCCGAAGCGGCGCGGATTCCCGAACGACTCGAGATAGAGCAGGATCACGTCCGTGTCCGCGTCCTGCTCCCAATAGCGCAGGAAGTCGTTGCCCGAGAGGTCGGCCTTGTCGCCGGTCGAGACGAACGAGGAGAGGCCCAGCCCGCGGCGTGCGGCCTCGGCGATCGCCGTGATTCCGAACGCACCGCTCTGAGAGGCCAACGCGATCCGGCCGCGACGCGGCACGACGGGCGCGAAGGTGGCGTTCAGACTGACGTCCGGGGCGGTGTTGAGGACACCGAGGCAATTGGGGCCGACGAGGCGCATGCCGCCGGTCCGGCATGCGTCCAGGAGCTCGGCCTGCAGTCGCGCTCCGTCGGCACCGACCTCGGCGAAACCGCTCGACAGCACGACCAAAGCCCGGACGCCCGCGTCGGCACATTCACGAGCAATGCTCGGCACGGCTTGCGCCGGCACCGCGATCACTGCCAGATCGATCGGCCCCGGCACGTCGGCGATCGCCGGGTAGGCCTGGATCCCGGCGATCTTGCCCGCCTTGGGATTCACGACGCGCAGCGGTCCCGTGAAGCCGGCCGCAAGCAGGTTCGACAGCAGAGCCGTCCCCACGGTGCCCTCACGACGCGAGGCGCCGATCAGCGCGACGCTGCTCGGCCGCAGCATGTGTCCTACGGCGGCGACGGCCGCCGCCCGGTCGCGGTCCTCGAAGGCCGCGATCGCTCCCGCGTCGAGCGAGGCGGGCAGCTCGAACTCGAGCAACCCGGGGCCGACCGCGAGCTCCACCGGGAATCCGGAATTCCGGAACACTTGCGCCATCCGCGAATTCGACGGGTGGACGGTGGCCACAAAACGTTGGATGCCTTCGCTGGGTGCGACCGCCGCCAGGTGTGCCAGCAGCAGCGTCCCGATGCCCTGTCCGTGGCGCTCCTCAGAGACCTCGAACGCGACCTCGGCCTTGCCGGGGGCGGTCACGACGTACGCCGCGTGACCGACGATGCGCTCCGGCGCGCCCACCGTGGCGACGACACCGTAGCCACGGCCTGAGCCCCGGCTCGCTGCGCGGCGGGCCATCGTGTCGAGATCGACGCCGGCGGAGAAGAAGCGCAGCCAGCGCGACTCCGGCGAGAGCGATCCGAGCAGCGCGCGCAGCTGGTCGTAGTCGCCGGCGACGACCGGCCGGACGCGGACCGTGGAGCCGTCGCGCAGCGCGACGTCGACCGCGCCGGCCGGTTCGCCGACCGCGGTCATCGGGCGGCCGCGGGGCCGGCGTTGCCGATCCGCCCGTCCAGGGCAAGCCCGACCTCGCGCGGGAGGACGAGCACGGGGCACCGCACTTCGTCGACCAGGCGTCGCGACACGCCGCCGAGGTCTTCGTGCAGGCGTTGCAGCGCGCCGCTGACGATCCGTTGTGTCTCGTCGTCGAGCGTGTACGGGTCACCGAACCCCTCCGTCATCAGGCCGGCGTACGCGACCACGCGGCCCGCGGACCAGGGTTGGGGCAGCGTGGTCGCGGACATGTCAGGCCGTCGCCGCGGTGGCCGGGCCGAAGAGCGTCTCGAACGGCGCCTCGACGCCGCGCGGGACGACGATCACCGGGCAATGCGACGTGCGGACCAGGCGACCGCTGATGCCGCCCGTGAGCACCGCCTGCAGCGGGCCGTAGCCACGGGATCCCATCACCAGCACTTCGAGCGTCTCGGTCTGCACGGTCAGCAGCTCCTCGGGGCCTCCGGTCGCGCAGCGCGTGTGCGTGACGATGTCCGCGGGGACTCCCGCGGCGACTTCGTCGAGGGACTCCTGGACGTGACGCTCGATGTCACTGCGCAGCGAGGCGATGCCCGCGGCGCCCATCAGGCCAGAAGATGTGAAGTACTCGGTCGAGACGATGCCGATGATCTCGAGCTCGGCCCCGAGCGCGCGCGCCAGCGACGCGGCGGCCGTGACGGCCGCGCGCGCCTCGTCGGTGTTGTTGTAGGCGACGCCGACGCGGCGGATCGGCTGATCGGCGTGCTTCCGGTAGTCCTGGGGTACGACGGCGACGGCGCACGGCGACCCGTGCAGCAGGCGCTCGGCGGTGGAGCCGGGCAGCACGCGACCGGCGCGGCCGGTGTGCGACGAGCCGACGATGACGAGCGACGCCTGCTCGGCGTGGGCCATGCGGTGCAGCGCCCTCGGCGGTGAGGGGTCGGCGGCGACGCGGATCTGGGTGTCGTCGTCGTTGATGCGCTCGAGCTGGTCGCGCATGCGACGGGCGATCTCGAGCGCGTCGTCGCGCAGCGCTTCGCGGTAGGCGGCGTTCGACGCTCGGCTCGACAGATCCGAGTACGGGTACGCGTTGACGACGATCACGTGCGCGCCGACGACGTCGGCCAGGCGGCGTCCGAAGGCGATCGCGTCCTCGGATCGCTCCGAGGCCTCGACGCCGATGAGGATGGTGCTCACGATGGCTCCTTGCGGTGGTTGTCCGCCGCGGAGGCTACGGCCAGGTGCACCGGTTTCCATCCGCATCGGGCCGTCGAGCCGGTCCGTGGAAAACCGCAGTCGTTCGCGTGCGCTCTCAGACGCTTAAAGGTGAAACGGACGACGTGCTCGAGCGATTGCAGCGCGTCGGCGAGCATCGACTCGGATGTCCCATGCACGTCCGCGCGCGCCACGACGTGTTTGTCGGCGCGGTGAGGATCACCTTGCTCGCCCCGGCCTCGAGGTGCTCCGCCGCTCACGAGCGGGTGCGCGACCGCTTCCTCGGTACGCACTCGCTGCTCGATCACCTAGCGCTGTTCGAGCGGCTGCTCTAAGACGTGCGGTGGACTACGGCCCGTCGCGCGGCGTAGTGCGGATGCCGGTGCGCCCGCTCTGCACGATCCTTGCCGCGTGATCGCCGCCGGCGATCTTCGTCTCACACCCGGCCCGGCATAGCTGGGTGCGGGCGGCGCTGCCCGGGTCCGCCGGGCGCGCCGCCTCCGAGACGAACGCTGCGGAGCACTCGGCGTGAATCGGCGGCGCGCAACGGATGGCGGCGGTTCGGGTGTGTTCCAAGTCCGCTTCGACGGCCGCGGTGGTCAGGGTGTCGTGACCTCCGCCGAGCTCCTGGCCATCGCCGCCTTTCGGGACGGCCGTGACGCCGCGGCGACAGGCTACGCCTACGCGTCCAACCTGGACTACTGCAAGGGCTCCGGCCTGTGCATGCAGGAGTACCCGGTCGACGTCACTGACGGAGCCCGAGCCCGTGGGAGGGCGTGGGGGTGGGGAAGTTGGCCGGGTGCGCGCGGAAGTCGTGCGCGAGGTGGACCGCGGCGACTGTGCCGGTGGCCAGTACCGCCGCGAGCAGCGCCAGTTCCTCGGGGCGATGGTTGCGCACGGCTTCGACGACGACGATCAGCAGCGCGAGGGCGACCAGCATGAGCGAAAGGCCGCGGTGGAAACGGCCCGCTTCGGAGTGCGGCCACGGGTCGATCGAGCGCACGATTTCGCGCCCGAGGTCGGAGTCGGTACACGCCGCCTTGAGCGGGCAGGCGTTGCAGACGTGGGCTTTGGCCCGGTACCGGACGAGCCGCAACTCCTCGTCGATCTCGTGCGGCCAGAGATCTTCGTCCTCCGGGCAGCGCCAGTGGTCGTGGTCTTTGTGGTACGTGAAGCCGGCGGTGCGGTAGCGCAGCGCGCGCCGGTGGGTGTGGGCGGACAGCCACTCGAGGACGAGCGCGCCGATGATCAGCGCCGCCGCGTAGACCGCGGCCAGGATGACTTCGGGGGTCATGCGATGTGCGCCGCGGTCGCCTCGTCGGGTCCGGGCTCGGTGACTCCGGAGATCTCGGTGAAGAGAATGTCGTCGGGCTCGTCGAAGGTGACGTGCTTGACGGTGCGGCGGATGCCGAGGTAGGCGATGTACAGCGCCGGCAGGGCGCCGCCGGCGATGAAGACGATGTCACCGGGAAGTCGCAGCCATTCGAGCACCGTGTTGGTGTCGTTGGTCAGGAACTTGAGCTCGCGGGCTTCGAAGTAGCCGCTGTCGACGGACTTGTAGAGCTGCAGAATGCCGAGCGGCAGGAGGGTCGCGAAGCACATCCAGGCCAGTCCGATGTTCGTCGACCAGAAGCAGATTCGCGCCCATTTCTCCGGCCAGCGATTGGCCGGGATCAGATAGCGCAGACAGAACATCGCCAGCCCGAGCGCGAGCATGCCGTAGACGCCCATCATCGCCGCGTGGCCGTGATTGGCGGTCAACGCGGTGCCGATCTCGAAGTAGGAGACGATCGGCAGGTTGATGAGGAACCCGAAGATGCCCGCCCCGAGGAAGTTCCAGAACCCGACGGAGACCAGGAACATCACGGCCCAGCGGTGTGGGAACGGGGTCTGCGAGCGCGACTCCTGCGCGGCGCCGAGTTGCAGGAACGACCATGCCTCGACGGTCAGGAAGGTCAGTGGGATCACCTCGCCGGCCGAGAAGAACGCGCCGAGCGCCATGTGCTCGGCGGGCTCGCCCGAGAAGTACAGGTGATGCATCGTGCCCACGATCCCGCCCGCGGAGTAGAGGACGATGTCCAGGAAGACGACGGTCAGCGCGATCTTCTCCCGCACGACGCCGAGCAGCACGAACATGTAGGCGACCATCACGGTGGTGAAGAGCTCGAGGAAGTCTTCGACCCACAGGTGCACGACCCAGAAGCGCCAGAACTCGGTCGTGGTGAAGTTGTCGCCAGTACGGGCGATCAAGCCGACGGCGTAGAACGCGGGGATCGCGCAGGCCGCGAGGAAGAAGAGCCACGGCATGTTGCCGGGGTGCTCCGCGGCGAGGCGCCGGCGCAGCACGCGCCAGAGCATGAACACCCAGACGAAGAGCCCGATCGACAGCAGCACCTGCCACAGCCGCGCGAGGTCGAGGTACTCGAAGCCCTGCAGGCCGAACCAGTTCGACGCCGCGTGCTGGAGCACGCCATGGACGCCGAGGTAGGAGCCGATCAGGGTGCCGAAGACGACGACGGCGAGCGCGCCGAGCAGCGCGAAGGCGAGCTTGCCCTGGTGCTTGGGCTCACGGCGGGCGATCATCGGGGCCAGGAAGATGCCCGCGGCGACGAAGGAGGTCGCGACCCAGAACAGCGCGAGCTGGACGTGCCAGGTCCGCATCAGGTTGTACGGGAAGATCTGGGCGAGATCGAAGCCGAAGAAGTTGTCGATGTCGGCGCGGTAGTGCTGTGAGGCGGCGCCGACGAGCGTCTGCAGCAGGAACAGCGCGGCCATCACGAAGAAGAACCACGCGCATGCGCGCTGGGCGGGCGTCAGCGCGACGTCGCCGGGCGCACGGAACGACAACGTGGCCTGCTCACGCCCGTGCCAGCCGAGGTTTCGCCCCCAGCGCCCGAACGCGCCGAACAGAATGCCGATTCCGCCCAGCAGTGCGATCAACGACAGCACTGACCAGACCACCACGTTGCCCGTCGGCTTGTTGTCCACGCGCGGCTCAGGCGGCCAGTTGTTGGTGTAGGTGTAGTCGTGGCCCGGGCGCTCGGTCGAAGCGGCCCACGCGGTCCAGGCGAAGAACGCGGTCAGCTGGCGCAGCTCGGTCCGATCGGTGATGGCCTTCGGGCGCAGCCCGTGGATCGTGGTGGGTTCCGAGAAGAAGCGGCTGTAGTACGGCACCAGCGCGCGGAACGCCGCGGCCTGGCCGGCGGTGAGCGTGAGTCGGCTGCTGCGCTGGTCGTAGCGGTTGGTGCGGAAGTCCTGGATCGTCTTGCGCTGTGCTTCGCCTGCGAGTGCACCAGCGCCGCCGAAGGAGCGTGTGACGATGTTCGCGGCTCGGCGGAGGTAATCGGCGGTGAAGTCGGGGCCGAGGTAGGCGCCGTGACCGAACGCGGACCCGTACTCCATCAGCCCGTTGTGCAGGAAGACCTGCTGGCCTTTGGAGATGTCGCGGCCCGTGTAGAGCACCTGTCCCCGGTCGTCGACGACGGCGCGCGGAACCGGAGGATGCTGCGTGTACGTGCGATACGCGAGCAGCCCCATGATGAAGAACCCGATCAGCATCACCAGCCCGACCGCCTGCACCCAGCCCTTGGAGACCAGCAAGACTCGCCGCGGAGATTCGTGCACTGTGACCCCTCTCGCCCGGCCGCCGCCTGGGAACGCGGCCCACCAGCTCTCAGTACACGCCTGAAAGTCAAGACAAACAACTCGAGCGAGGCGTCCGCGCCGGTCGTTCGGCTGTGCACAACGTCCGCGCATGCCGAGCGATACAACCCGGCGTGTCCGTTCTATGACGACGGGGCGGCACGGACGTTCGCATGTCTGGAGTGCTTCTCCTGGTCCGCGGCGGCCGGCGCTGCGCCTCCAGGCATCCGCCGCGATCGCCGACTACCGGCGGGCGGGCGGCCGGTCGGCCAGTTGCGCGCCGGGGTGTCCGCGCGCTGCGACGAAGCCGGTGAGATAGCGGCCGGCGACCTTGCCCTGCGGCCACCACAGCTGATCGCGCGACACGCCCAGCGGCATCCCGCGCAGCGGGCGGATGATCTCCGCCGCTTCATCGAGGTCACGGCGCAGGTAGAGCGGCCGTTCGCCGGTCAGGACGATGCCCCGCAGGATGCGCCGGTAGGGGCGCGGGAACAGGACGGCGCCCACCTCGGCGGCGATCGTCTCCGCCGCCGCGTCGGCTTGCTGTATGGCGAGCCCGCCCTGCTTGATCGGCTCGTCGGTCGCGTCGCCAGCGGCGAACACGTGGGGCACGCCCACGACGCGTGCGTTGGCGTTGATCGGGATGAAGCCGTCCGCGTCGGCCGGCAGACCTTCGATGAACGGTCCTCTCAGCCGCGGCAGCGACACGGCCGCGTCGGCCGCGATCATCTCGCTCTCCCCGGTGAGCAACGCGTTCCCGATGTACTCGATCGCTCGCGTGCGGCCGATGAACTCGATGCCGGCGCGGTCGAGCAGTCGGGCCAGGGCGTCGGATGCGATCGGGCCGAACACGTCGAGCGGGCGCGGCTCGTGGGTGACGATCCGGATGTCCGGTCCGTCGGGGAACTCGTGCGTGGTCATCAGGGCGAGTTCGTAGAGCGGCAGGATCCATCCGGTGTCCGCCGGGGCGACGAACAGGAGGCTGTCCTCGGCGCGGCGGATCGCCGCCTCGACCAGCCCTGAACTGATCAGGCCGCGGAAGGTCACCGCCCCTGGGACGCCGTCGATCGCGTGAGCGCCGGGGGCGACGACCAGCCGGTCATAGGCGAGCCGCCCGCCGTCGGTGGTGCGCACCTCGCGCCGCACGGCATCGACCGCCGCGAGCTCCGTGATGGTGGACGATGCCGCACGCGGGGAGAGCCGCGAGCGGGACCCGCGGCTCCGCGGCGCCGTCGAACGGGGAGCGGACCGACAATGGTTTCTCGACGTATTCGTCGGCCGGCGCGAGCAGTTCGATCGCGACGCGCTCGCTCGCGAGGGCTCGCAGCGCGAGCACGGTCTCGATGGCGGCGACGCCGCCGCCGGCGACGAGGACGCGGAGTGGGGGAACGGACGCGGACATGGGGTGCACCTTCACAACGTCGGATTGACGGGCTCCAACCGGAGCTCGGGGTGGGTAGTCAGGTAGGGGGCGAGCTCGCGCCCGGCGATCTTGTGCGGCGGCCATCAGGGCGCATCGTCGCTCGCGAGCCCGCGATCGTCGGGCGCGTGGCGCAGGTAGCGCGGACGGTCGCCGGCCAAGCGTTTCACGGCCGGCGCTGCATCCAGCGCGGCGGGTGCTCCGCCGAGGATGAGCGGGGCGTGCGGTCCGGCATGAACGCACCGTATGTCCGCGGGGACGGCACTGCATCCGCCTCATGGCACACGCAGACTGCGGGTTTTCCGCACGCATAACCCGCCGTTCACCCGGACGGCGGAGGCGGCTATGGGACCGAAGATTCGGTGCATGCCCACCAACGTCCTGATCGCCGGCGGCGGACCCGCGGCCCTCGAGGCCGCGCTGGCCCTGCACCGGCTAGCCGGAGACCGCGTCGCGACGACGCTGCTCGCGCCCGAGTCCAACCTCACCTACCGGCCGCTGAGCGTGCTCGCCCCGTTCGCCGCCGGGTCGGCTACGACCTATCCGATCGAGCGGATGGCCACCGACGCCCACTTCACGCACTATCGCGGGCGCCTTGCGCGCGTCGACGCCGCGGCGCACGCGGTCGTGACGGTCGCAGGAGAGCACCTGCCGTACGACGTGCTGCTGATCGCGTCGGGCGCACACCCGATCGAGCCGTTCAGCGGCGCGACCACGTTCACCGGCTCGCTGACCGATCAGGAGCGGTTGCACGGGATCGTCCAGGACGTCGAGGAGGGCTACGTCCGCCGCATCGCCTTCGTCGTCCCGCCCGGCAGCACCTGGCCGCTCCCGCTCTACGAGCTCGCGCTGATGCTGGCCGAGCGCGCGTACCAGATGTGCGCCGCGCTCGAGCTGCACTTCGTGACGCCCGAGGCGACGCCGCTTGCGATCTTCGGCGCCGACGCCACAGGCGAGCTCGCTGGACTCCTGGCCGAAGCCGGAATCGTGCTCCACGCCGCCACGGAGGCGAAGGTCCTCGCTCCCGGCCGGATCTCTCTCGGCGCGGACGGCGACCTGCTCGACGTCGATCGTCTGGTCACGCTCCCGCGGCTCGAAGGGCCGCGCCTTCCCGGGCTTCCCAGCAACCCCGAGGGCTTCCTCGTCATCGACGGTCACGCACGCGTGCAGGGCGTCGCTGACATCTACGCCGCCGGCGATGTCACAGCGTTCCCGATCAAGCAGGGCGGGATCGCCTGCCAGCAGGCGGACGCGGCAGCGGCCGACATCGCCCGCCGCGCGGGCGCGGCGGTGGAGGCGAAGCCGTTCACCACCGTGCTGCGCGGGATGCTGCTCACCGAGCGTTGGGCGCGCTTCCTGCGCCACGACGCCGCCGACGCACCGGAGCAGGCCGACGTGGCCGGCCGGGCGCTGTGGTGGCCGCCGACCAAGATCGCGGGCCGCGAGCTCGCGGGGTACTTGGAGGGTCTCGACGAGGAGGCCGGTCGCGACCTCGGGCTGCCGGTCAGCGTCGACGTCGGCACGCACGGCACCGACGGCATCGAAGTCCTCGGCTTGCGTTGACGAGATGACCGCGGTCGCGCATGAAGTTGACGTGGAGGCGATGCTGCACCGTCTCCTGGCGACCGCGGCAGAGCTGACGGGTGCCCGGTACGCCGCGGTCGGCGTCCTGGACGAGTTGGGTGACGGCCTCGAGCGGTTCGTCACCCACGGGCTCTCCGACGACGACCACGCGGCCATCGGGCATCTGCCTGAGGGTCACGGCCTGCTCGGCGCGGTCATCACCGATCCGCGCCCGCTGCGCGTCGACGCCCTCCACGAAGAGCCCCGCTCCGCCGGCTTTCCGCCAGGGCACCCGGCGATGGAGACGTTCCTCGGCGTGCCGGTGCTGATCCGCGGTGAGGCGTGGGGCATCCTCTACCTCTGCGACAAGCCCGACGGCGAGCCGTTCACGGATGCCGATGAGGAGGCCGTGGTCAGGCTCGCGGAGTGGGCGGCGATCGCGATCGAGAACGCGCGCAATTGCCAGGTGAGCGAACGACGCCGCGTCGAGCTCGAGCGCCTTGTGCGCCGGCTCGAGGCGGCGACGGCGATCGCGCGGGCGGTCGGTGGCGAAACGGACCTGGACCGGATCCTCGAGCTGATCGCCGAGCGCGGACGGTCGCTGATCGCAGCAGAGGGGCTCGTGATCCTGTTGCGCGAGGCCGGCGGCATGGTCGTCGCGGCAGAGGCGGGGGATGTCCCGGGGACGATCCGTGACCCGCTCGGGCTCGCCGCTGCGGGCGGCACTCTCGTTCCGCTGGTCTTCCGCGGACAGTCGCTCGGAATGCTCGTGGCGTTCGGCGCACCGGGCGATCGCGCCGACGAGGCGCTTCTGGAAGGCTTCGCCGCCAGCGCCGCGACGGCCGTCGCGACCGCGCGTAGCGTCGAGGAGCGACGCCTGCGCGAGGCGATCGGCGCGGCGGAAGAGGAGCGCCGGCGCTGGGCGCGCGAGCTGCACGACGACACCCTCCAAGGACTTGGCGGGTTGCAGATGTTGCTCGTGGCGTCAGCCCGCATCAACGACCCAGAGCACCTGCGCGCGGCGGTCCGGGATTCGATCGAGCGCATCGAGGAGCAGATCCACGGACTACGCGCGCTGATCCGCGAGCTGCGCCCCGCGGCGCTCGACGAGCTCGGGTTGGCCGCGGCGATCGAAGGGCTGGCGGGACGCGCCAAGGACCGCGAGCGAGTCGAGGTTTCCGCCGCGGTGCACCTCACCGCGACGCGGTACGCGCCCGAGCTCGAGACGACCGTCTACCGGGTCATCCAAGAGGCGTTGAACAACGCGATTCGGCACGCCAAGCCCACGCGCGTGCGGATCGCGGTCCAGGAGACCTCCGGCGTCATCCACATCTGCGTGAGCGACGACGGACAGGGCTTCGATCCCGCCACGCCCGACGCCGGGTTCGGGCTGACCGGGATGCGCGAGCGCATCTCGCTGCTGCGCGGAGACCTGCAGCTCGCCTCTTCAGCGACGGGGACTACGGTCTCCGCCGCGATCCCCGCTCTGTAGTTCTCCGCGCCGCGAGGATCCCGAGGGCCGCTGCCGCCGGAGCGCGCAACGGTGTCGGCACGACGTCCTCCTCGTAAGGCGAGTTCTCCCCGGCCGCCATCCGGGGGCTCTCGGGTCGCGGCCGGGAGAACTACGGACTCATCGGCTATCAGCGCGTGTGTGTCACGAAGAACGCGTGATCCTCGCGCCCGAGGACGGTGGAGGGGAGCACGTCGGAGTGGTGCTCGGCGGTGATCGGGCCCCAGTCGGCTCCGGCATGGAGCTCGCCGAGCAGCGCGAGCATCTGAAGCTCCCTGCGACGCAGCAGGAGCGTCGGGGCGGCATTCCGACGTGGCGCATCGACGCGAAGTACGGCGGGCGCGCGCGTGATCTCGCGTTCGCCGTCGAGATTTGTCCGCTTCGACGTCGCGCATGAGGCCGAAGTAGAAGCGGAAGGCGATCTCGCCGAAGCGGTCGCGCTCCGCGCCGCCAGGCGCGTCATCTCGTCCGCCCGCAGGCCTTCGACGTACTCGGTGACCAGCACGCGGCGCGCCGAGAAGTCAGTGTGCACGCGCGGCACCAGTACGTCACTCGCGACCCCGGCCTCGATGCCCTCCCCACGGAGCAGTACCCGCTCTGCGTTCCCACCACGCGCCGAACCCCGGAATCGTCGGTGAGCTCTCGCCGCGGACTTGTCGCTTGCCCCGGAGATTGCACGGGCAGAACGCAGCCTGCCGGCGCGCACACCCGCATTCGGGAGCACATCACGGCGTGATCGTCCCCGGCTGCCCCTGTCCGACGATCATCGAACGGATCGAGGGTAGTTTCCCGCGGCGAGTGGCGGCCTTGCGCTGATGGCCGGAGCCCTCGCCGGCCGTACCGTCCTTCCATGACCGATTCCACGACCTCCGCTGCTTCGCGTCGGGACGCCGTCGACGTCCTGCTCGACCGCCTCGGTCGCCTGCACGCCTCCACCGTCACGTTACGAACGGCGGCCGCCGACGTGCGCGCCGACGGAAACCAGACCACGCTGAATGGCGTACTGGAAGACGTTGAGCGCGATCTGCGGCTCGCGAGGGGCGAGACCGCTTCCGTCCGCCGCGAATTCCGCGCGTCACTAGTCCCGTAGCACGGGTCACGGCCAAAGCCGGCTCGTGGACGTAGTCGCCCGCAGCGAGTGCGTGTGGACTACCGATGTATCTGGGTGTCATCAGTGATGACCTCTCATGGCAGCAGCGCGTTATCACCGAACGGGAAAGACCATGACCGCAATCCTTCGAGAGCGCACCACCGATCCTGCCCCGGGTTCCGCTGACAGTCCGATCACCGTCGCTACGCAGTGCGGCAACTTCATCGACGGAGCCTTCGTTGCGCAGGTCCACGGCAAATACCGCGAGAACCGCACGCCCGTCACGGGCGAAGTGATCTGCGAGGTCGCGGACTCCACACGCGGCGACATCGAGCTCGCGCTCGACGCCGCCCACGCGGCCAAGGATGCGTGGGCCGCGCGGTCTCTCGCCGAGCGGGCGTCGGTGCTGAACGCGATCGCCGACGTGATGGAGGCCAACCTCGCGGAGCTGGCCATCGTCGAGAGCTGGGACAACGGCAAGCCGGTGCGTGAGACGCTCGGCGCCGATGTGCCGCTGGCGATCGACCACTTCCACTACTTCGCCGGCGCGGTCCGCGCCGAAGAGGGCCGGATCCTCCGAGATCGACAGCCACACGTACGCGTACCGCTTCCAGGAGCCGCCGGGCGTGGTCGGACACATCATCCCGTTCAACTTCCCGCTGCTGACTGCCTGGAAGATCGCGCCCGCCTTTGCGGCCGGCAACTGCACGATCGTCAAGCCGGCCAGTCCGACCCCGTCGTCGGTCCTGAAGTTGTGCGCGCTGATCGCCGACGTCGTCCACGGACACGCTCTTCCACGACCTGTGGATCCGTCCGTCGGCGATGGCCCGATGGTCTCGTCGGCCGAGTCAGACCGCGGGATTCCGGTCGCCGTTGCGGCGGCGACAAGGTCGCTGTGGCCGCGCGGCACGCGCTCGACGCGCTCGGCTCGCGCCGGGATCGCGCGCGTCGCCGGCGCGCGGGCGGCGCTCGGAGGGTGATGGGCACCCGCGTGACCTACTGCTGTTCTCTACGACAAAGGCGGTTCCCATGACGCTCGGCTATGACGGCAAGCTCTACATCCTCGCGTTCGATCACCGGGGGTCCTTCCAGACGAAGATGTTCGGGATCGAGGGGGACCCGACGCCCGCGGAGACGGAGACGATCACTGACGCCAAGAAGCTGATCTTCGAGGGCATGGCGAAGATCGTCGAGCGCGGAGCCGACCCCGCGGCCACCGGTGTGCTGGTCGACGAGCAGTTCGGCGGCGACATCCCCGAGCTCGCGAAGGATCTTGGCCTCAAGCTCGCCAGGCCGATCGAGAAGAGCGGGCTGAGCGAGTTCGACTTCCAGTACGGGGATGCCTTCAGCGAGCACATCGAGGCCGACGACGCCGACTTCTCGAAGGTTCTCGTCCGCCTCAACCCCGACGGCGACGCCGACACGAACCAGCGCCAGCTCGACCGCCTCAAGCGGCTGGCCGACTGGCTGCACGACCACGACCGCAAGTTCCTGTTCGAGCTGCTGGTCCCGGCCGAGCCCGACCAGCTCGAGGCCGTCGGCGGCGACTCGAACCGCTACGACGCCGAGCTACGCCCGGAGCTGATGCGCCGCGCGATCGCGCAGATCCACGACCACGGGATCGACGTCGACGTGTGGAAGATCGAGGGCGTCGACGCCCGCGAGCACGCTGAGATGCTGATCGCTCAGACGCGCACGGGCGAGGGCCGTGAGGGCGTGACCTCGGTCCTGCTGGGCCGCGGCGCCTCCGACGAGAAGGTCGACCATTGGCTCCGGCAGGCGGCGCCGGTCGAGGGCTTCATCGGTTTCGCCATCGGGCGGTCGATCTGGTGGGACGCGCTGAAGGGCTTCCTTGCCGGCGATCTCGAGCGCGCCGCCGCCTCCGACCAGATCGCGGACAACTACCTGCGCTTCGTGAAGGTCTACGACGACGCCAAGCGCGAAGCGCTCGTCTAGCCGAAGAAGGCCGCGGCCTCGTCGAGAAAGGCGGGGCCGACGGTCTTTGGCTCGGTGACGGCCTCGCCGAGGGGAACGAGGTCGATGACGTCGCCCTTGAGGGCGAGCATCGTGCCGAATGCGTTCTCGTGCACGGCGCCGATGGCCCGTAACCCGAAGCGGGTGGCCAGCACGCGGTCGTACGCGGTCGGCGTTCCGCCCCAGCTGGATGTGGCCCAGCACGGTCGCGCGTGTCTCGTAGCCGGTGCGCTCTTCGAGTGCGTCGGCCACGAACTGGCCGATACCCCCGAGTTGAGCGTGGCCGAAGGCATCGACCTTGCCGCTGGCGACCGAGAGGGTGCCTTCCTTCGGGATGGCGCCCTCGGCCACGACGATGATCGACGCGTAGCGACCCTTGCTGTGACGCTGCTTGATCTTGGCCGCAACCTCGTCGATGTCGAACGGCTGCTCGGGGATAAGGATCTCGGCGGCACCGCCGGCCAGGCCGGGGTACATCGCGATCCAACCGGCGTGGCGGCCCATCACCTCGCAGACGAAGACGCGGTCGTGTGACTCGGCGGTCGTGTGCAGGCGATCGATCGCGTCGGTCGCGATCTGTACGGCGGTATGAAAACCGAACGTGACCTCAGTGGCCGACAAGTCGTTGTCGATCGTCTTCGGGACTCCGATGACGTGCACGTCAGCTTGTGACAGCCTGTGCGCGACGCCGAGCGTGTCGTCGCCCCCGATGGCGACGAGAGCATCGATGTCGTTCTGCTTCAGCGTCTCTTTGACGGCATCGACCCCGCCTTCGACCTTGTACGGATTGGTCCGCGACGTGCCCAGGATGGTTCCGCCCTTGGGCAGGATGCCGCAACAGAGCTCGACGTCGAGCGGCGGGTGAGGTTCTCGGTCAGGCCCTTCCAGCCGTCACGGAATCCGACGAAGGTGTCGCCGTGCTCGACTTCGCCCTTGCGGACCACGGCACTGATGACGGCATTGAGTTCGGCGGCTACGCGGCGCAGGTCCGCCTCGGCGCGCGCCGCGTGTGCGCAATGCGCTGCCACAGGTGGCGCAGGTCCCGCTAGGCGCAACAGCGACCGGCAGAGGCTTTAACATCCACGCCGAATTCGCCGCGCGCGTCCGCGATCGCCTCACCGCCGAAACGAGCTTCGCGGTCGACGCTCCGGAGGGACCCTTCGAGGCGCCGGCCAACCGCGACGCGCTGGTCGAGCTCTCCGGTGCCCTCAAGGTCCTCGCCGTGTCGGATCAAGATCGCGGGCGACCTGGCGCTGATGGCTCGGGACCGCGCGTGGGGATCGGCGAGTTGCTCCTGCCCGAGCTGCAGAAGGGCTCCTCGATCATGCCGGGCAAGGTCAACCCGGTGATCACCGAGGTGGTCATGCAGGTCGGCGTGCAGGTGATCACAACGATGCGGTGATCACGATCGGCGGGTCTACAGGGCCAGTTCGAGCTCAATGTCCGCGTCCCCCTGATCGCCCGCAACCTGCTCCAGTCGCCGCAGCTTGTCTCGACCGCGAGCGCGCTGTTCACCGAGAAGTGCGTAAGCGGGATCGAGGCCAACCTCTAAGGCTGCGCCCGCTTCGCGGAGTCGACGCTCGCCGTGGCGACCGCGCTCAACCCGTTCATCGGCTACGACCGGGGCGCGGCGATCGTCAAGGACGCGACCAAGATCGGGCGGACGCTGCGTGCGAGCCCGGCGTCGATGAGGCGACCCTGGACGCCGCCCGGACCTCCGCACCATCGCGGCCCGGGAAACAAGGCAGCCCGGACGCCGTGCCGGGTGTAAGCTAGGGGTGCGCTTCGCTTCAAACCACGGCGAGCGATGTTCTTTCGGCTCCAGCATCTCGGCCGACGTCGGCGTGTCGATCTCGATGGTCCGCGCCTCAACGCACGCGTCAGGAGCCGAGCCCATCCAGCGCTTCACCCACCGATACGAAACACCTCGTGCGGAGCAACGCCACGGAGCGCCGCTCAACCTCACGCTCTTAGGGCCTCCAGAGGCGGGCAAGGGTACCCAGGCGGCGATCCTACGCGAGCAGTTCGACGTGGTGTACCTCGCCACCGGCGACATGCTCCGCCGTCACCGTGGCCGTGGCACGGACCTCGGCCTTGCGGCATCCAAGCCCATGCATGCGGGGCGACTGGTGCCGGACGATCTTGTGATCGCCATGGTGACCGATGCGTTGCCCGACGACTCCGGCTCCGGGCTTCTGCTCGACGGCTTCCCTCGCACCGTCGCACAGGCGGAGGCGCTCGACGACCTGCTGCGTGCACGCGACCGCTGCCTCACCGCCGCGATCCTCGTCGACGTGGCGGACGACGTCGTCATCGACCGCATCTCGGGACGCCGGGTATGCCCGAGCGGTCACGTGTTCCATGTCCGGTACAACCGTCCCGCGCGGGAAAGTGTCTGCGACGAAGACGGCGCGCCACTCGTGCGTCGCGACGATGACCACCCTGAGGCGGTCCGCCGGAGGCTGGCGGCCTACCACGACGCGACCGAGCCGCTCATCGCCCGCTATGCCCGCCTCGGACAGCTTCTGCGCGTCAACGGAGCGCCGTCCGCCGACGCGGTCTTCTCGCAGATCCGGCAGGGGCTCTCCGCCATGGCGTCACCATCCGCCGAACAGCAGGAGGCAGACCATGGAACAAGCAGTCATCGTTAGCGCCGTCCGGACGCCCGTCGGGACGTTCGGCGGCTGCTTCAAGGACGTGCCCGCCACCGAGCTGGGCAGCCACGCGATCCGGGCGGCGCTGGAGCGCGCCCAGATTGCACCGGAGGATGTGGACGAGGTGTTGCTCGGCTGCGTGTTGCAGGCCGGCCTCGGCCAGAACCCCGCGCGGCAGGCGGCGATCGGAGCTGGACTGCCGGTCGAGGTGCCCGCGACGACGCTCAACATGCTCTGCGGCTCCGGGCTGAAGGCCGTGACACTCGCGGCGCAGATCATTCGCGCAGGCGACGCCGACATCATCGTCGCCGGCGGCATGGAGAACATGACGCGAGCGCCGTACCTGGTGCCCAGCGGCCGCTTCGGAGCGCGCATGGGCGACGCGACGATGGTCGACTCGATGGTCCATGACGGGCTCATCGACGCCTTCGACAACGGCCATATGGGAATCACCGCCGAGAACGTCGCCGAGGACTACGGCATCACGCGCGAGCAGCAGGACGACTTCGCGGCCAAGAGCCAGCAGAAAGCCGAGCGCGCGATCGCCGACGGGACCTTCAAGGAGGAGATCGTTCCAATTGAGGTGCCCCAGAAGAAGGGTGGGCCGCGGCTCGTGGACAACGACGAGCACCCGCGCGCCGGCACGACGACCGCCACGCTGGGAAAGCTGCACACGGCGTTCCGCAAGGACGGCGGCACCGTCACCGCCGGCAACGCCTCCGGGGTCAACGACGGCGCGTCGGCCCTGGTCGTGATGTCGGAGACCATGGCCGCCAAACGTGGTCTCGTCCCGCTCGGCACGGTCGAGAGCTACGCCTCGGTTGGTGTCGAGCCCCGCGTCATGGGCATCGGTCCGATCTCGGCGACGCGCAAGGCGCTCGCGAAGATCGGCCTGCGTGTCGAGGACGTCGATCTGTTCGAGCTCAATGAGGCATTCGCATCGCAGTCGCTCGCCGTCCGTAACGAGTTGGGCATCGCGGAGGAGCGCGTGAATCCGCACGGCGGCGCGATCGCGCTCGGCCACCCGATCGGCGCCAGCGGGGGGCGCATCCTCGTCACGCTGCTGCATGAGATGAAACGCGAGCATCTTCACCGCGGTGTCGCGACGTTGTGTGTGGGCGGCGGCCAGGGACAGGCAGCCGTGATCGTCAACGGGGCGGCTTGACCTACAACGGTCAGCGCCGAACGCAAGCGTCAGGAACCGAGTATGTCCACCTCCGCACCGTCGCTGCTTCTCTCCGGTGAGCAGCTGGATCGCCGACTCGAGGAGCTGCTGCAACAGAAGCGTTTCTCGCCGCCCGCGCACTTCGCCGCCACCGCGCGCGGCCGCGGCGCGGCGCCGGACGTACTCGCCGAGAGCGATCAGGCGGCGTTCTGGGCCGAGCAGGCCCGGACGCTGCATTGGGACACGCCGTTCGCGAGCGTGCTCGACGAGTCCAATCCGCCGTTCTACACGTGGTTCGCCGACGGGACGCTGAACGTTTCCTATAACTGCCTGGACCGGCACGTACTGGCTGGCCACGGCGACCGCGTGGCGTTTCATTGGGCCGGCGAGGAGGGCGAGCAGCGCGCGATCACCTATGCCGAACTGCTGCGCGATGTCCAGCGGTTCGCCAACGCACTCAAAAGGCTCGGGGTAGGCAAGGGCGACATCGTAGGAATCTACTTGCCGATGATCCCCGAGGTCGTGGTCGCGATGCTCGCGTGCGCACGCATCGGCGCGCCGCACAACGTCGTGTTCGGCGGGTTCGCGCCCGAGGCGGTCAAGGACCGCATGAAGGTCTCGGCCGCCAAGGTTTTGGTCACCGCCGACGGTGGGCGCCGCAAGGGCAAGACCATGCCGGTCAAGGCCGCCTACGATGCCGCCGGTGAGCTCGATTCGCTCGAGCACATCGTGGTCGTGCGCCATGTTGGCATCGACGTGCCGATGCGGCCAGGTCGAGATGTTTTCTACGACGAGATCCTCGCCGCCGCCGACGACGTCTGCCCGGCGCATCCGATGGAGGCCGAGCACCCGCTGTTCATCCTCTACTCCTCGGGCTCGACGGCCAAGCCGAAGGGGATCGTCCACACCACCGGTGGGTACCTGACCGGTGTCAGCTCGACGCACAAGCTGGTGTTCGATCTCGATTCCGAGCGTGACGTGTTCTGGTGTACGGCCGATGTCGGCTGGGTCACCGGTCACTCCTACATCGTCTACGGGCCGCTGTGCAATGGCGCGACGAGCGTGATGTTCGAGGGTGCGCCTGACTATCCCCACAGGGGCATCTGGTGGGAGCTGATCGAGCGTTACGGGGTGACGGTCTTCTATACGGCGCCGACGGCGATCCGTGCCTGCATGAAGTGGGGGGCAGAAGAGCCCAATGTCCATGACCTCTCGACCCTGCGCGTGCTCGGATCCGTCGGCGAGCCGATCAATCCCAAGGCATGGTTGTGGTATCACGTCGTCGTCGGCCGCGAGCGCTGTCCGATCGTCGATACGTGGTGGCAGACCGAGACCGGTCAGATCATGATCTCGCCGGTCCCCGGGCACACCGAGACCAAGCCCGGGTCGGCGTGTCAAGCGTTGCCGGGCGTGGTGGCCGACGTCGTGGACGAGAAGACCGGTGAGAGCGTCGTCCAGGGTCAGGGGTTGTTGGTGCTCAAGCGCCCGTGGCCCGCGATGTTGCGCACGCTCTACGGAGAGGACGAGCGCTACGTCAAGACGTACTGGTCGCGCTTCGGCCCTGAGACGTACGTGGTCGGGGACGCCGCGATCCGCGACCAGGACGGTTCCCTGTGGATCGTGGGGCGCATCGACGACGTGATCAACGTGTCCGGGCATCGCCTCTCCACCGCCGAGGTCGAGTCGGTGATCATGACCCACGCCAAGGTCGCCGAGGCTGCGGTCGTGGCGCAGTCGGACGCGAGCACGGGCCAGGCGATCGTCGCCTTCGTGATCCTACGCGGCGAACTCGAGGGCACGCCTGAGTTGGAGGCCGAGATCCGTGAGCACGTCGCGCGCTACATCGGCAAGATCTCGCGGCCGAAATGCATCGTGTGGATCGACGAGCTGCCGAAGACGAACTCCGCGAAGATCATGCGGCGGCTGCTTCGCGACATCATGGAGGGCCGCCCGCTCGGCGACGTCACGACGCTCAGCGACCCGGCGGCGATGGCCGACCTCGCACGCAGGGTGGCCGCTGCACAGGCGATCTAGGAATGATCGCCACGGCTTTCGAACCGAGAACGCAACCACAGGAGGGTGTCATGGAACCAGCCGGCAGCCAACGCATCCCGGGCGTCGAGCATGCTCGTGTCAGCGATGCGATGAACACTGGGATCGTGGCGTGTCCAGGCGACGCGGGACTCAGAGAGATGGGCCGGTTGATGTCCAGCCATCACATCCACTGCCTCGTGACGTCACTCAGCGATCCGACGCGGTGGGCACTCGTCTCTGACGTCGACGTCGCGCAGTCTGCGCTGGGACGACCCGAAGCCACGGCAGCCGACCTTGCCGTGCGGGCGACCGGCATTCCCGATGAGACCACGCTGATCCGTGCACTCGAAGTCATGCGTGACCAGCGCACCTCGCACCTGATCGTGACCGACACGGAGACCGGGCAGCCGACGGGCATGGTCTCGGCGCTCGACATCGCCGGCATCGTTGGCTGGGGTGAGGGTTAGTGTGCCCGACTCCAATCTGACCGTTGCCGTCACCGGTCCGACTGGGACGTTCGGCTTCGGCCTCATGCCTCTGCTGCAGGATGACGCGCGGATCGCCCGCGTCGTCGGGATCGCGCGCCGTCCGTTCGACGCGAAGGAGCATGGTTGGACGAAGCTGACCTATCGGCGGGGCGACGTCCGCGATCGCGCCGCGCTGGAGGAGGCCTTCCAGGGCGCCGACGTCGTCGTGCACCTCGCGTTCATGATCACCGGAGGGGCGTCACGAGCGACGATCCGGCGGATCAATGTCGAGGGCACCCTGAACGCGTTCCGGGCGGCAGCCTCGGCGGGCGCCCGGCGATTCGTGTACGCCTCGTCGATTGCCGCGTACGGGTTCCACGGCGACAACCCCGTCGGGATGACCGAGGACTGGCCCGCTCGGCCGGCCGCCCACCTGTTCTACGCCCGGGAGAAAGCCGAGATCGAGCGGCTCCTCGGGAAGGAAGCCGCCCGCCATCCCGGGACCGGCCTCTATCTCCTGCGGCCGCCGGTCGTGCTCGGACCGGATGCGGTGGGCGCCAAGGAAATCGTCCCCGGAGTGCTCGCGCCGATCCTCCGCCGACTGGACGGCTTGAGAGGACGCGTGCCGCTTCCGGTCCTGACGCCGCCCGTGCCGGTTCAGTTCATCCATCAGGAGGACGTCGGACAGGCGTTCCTGCTGTGCATCGTCGGCGCGGGTGCCCCCGGCGTCTACAACATCACGGGCGACGGGGTACTGAGCGGTGCGCAACTGCTGCGGGAGCTCGGGTTCATGCCGATCCCCGCCCCGGGTGCGCTTCTCCGTGCGACCGCGCGCGGCGTTGCGGCCGTGCCCTTCGCCCCCGCCTTCGCGGGCTGGGCGGAGGCGATGTCACACCCATCGATCATGGACGCGAGCAAAGCCAAGGACAAACTCGGCTGGAGGCCGAGATACAGCAGCCTCGAGGCGCTGCGGGATACGTTGAACGGTCGCTAGGGGGAGATCGCCGAGGGTGGGGAGTGGCTCTACGCGCCGGTCTCTGGCGCCCACCATCCGCGCGATCGCTGCCTCTGCTCTGGTGCCGGTGTACCGGGTTACCGACAACCGCGCGCATGACATCGGCGGATTCAAGGGGTCTTGGCAACGCTCGAGGGTGGGGTTGCGATGGGCAAGGTCAAGCGGCGTCGCGCTGATCTGGTGGGCTCGGCGCCGGAGCGCCCATCGGTGGCGCGGCGTGAGGATCTGCAGCGGTTCTGGGCGGCGATCGCCCCGGGGGTGCCCGCGCGAGCAAGCTCCAGCCGGCCCGGACGAACAACGTTCTCAGGAACTCCACCTAGTGCACCGGTGCCGCTCGGGCGAGTGCCTCCAGCTCGGACAGGGCGGTGACGATGCCGTCTCGGAGTACGTCGAGATCAGGCACGCTGGCGCGATCGGCGAACACTCCGAACGTCATCGCACCGGCGTAGGAGACCACGGCGATACCCAACGCATGATCGGCTGCCAGCGGCACGATCGGCAGGATCTCGA
Organism: Solirubrobacter ginsenosidimutans; assembly: GCF_027587205.1. The sequence continues at coordinate 53,167 of NZ_JAPDOD010000040.1, read as the reverse complement.
GCAGCTCCGACCCGAAGGCGGACAGGGAGGACGGTGGGCCGGGGACGTTGGTGATCGTCACGTTGAACAGGCGTTTCGCGAACAGCGACCGGGCGAGCCCCGCGTGGAGGACCGGCGGGGCGAGTTCCGTCAGATCGGTCAACGCGCTGGCCGCGTGCGCCTGCCCGCCTGCCTTGAGCCTCTTGGTCGCGGCGCTCACCAGCTCGTAGCGGCGCAAAGGGTCGGACTCGGCCACCGGCAGGTCGACGAACAGCGAGGAGACCTGATTGCCGAGTTCGCCGCCGTCTCCCTCACGGCGGACGCTGACCGGGACCATCGCGCGCAGCCCGCGCGGCGGCTCCTCGCCGCGCTCCAGCAGCAGCGCGCGCAGGGCACCGGTCGCGGCGCACAGCACTACATCGTTGACGGTGCCGCCGAGTGCTGAACGGATGTCCTGCAACTCGTGGAAATCAACGTTGACGGTCGCGAACAGTCGCGTGGAACCAATCGGTACGTTAAGGCTCGACGCCGGCGCCGCGAACAGCTCCGCACGGATTAGCAGCTCGACCACGCCCCGCGAGCGTTCGAACGCGTCGCGGGGATGCAGCACCGCGTGGCTCCCCAGGTGGGCGGCGGCAACGCCGGCCCCGGCCAACAGCGTGACCGCGCCGAAGGGATTCGGGAGCCATCCGTGCGACCCGTCCGCGGGGGGAGACGTCGACGACTGGGGCGGTGCAGGCGCCGCGCCGAGCAGTAATCCGAGGAAATCGAGCGAGCCGACGCCGTCGACCAGGCAGTGATGGGTCTTGCACAGCAGCGCCCAGCCGTCCGCCAGACCGTCGAGTAGGACCATCTCCCACAGTGGGCGGCTGCGGTCCAGACGGTGCGAGTAGAAATCAGAGACCCAGTCCAGGAAGTCGCGCTCGTCACCCGGCGCCGGCAGGGTCGCGTGACGCACGTGCGCTGCGATCTCGAAGCGCTCGTCGCGCTTCCACGACGGCCAGGAAAGGCCCCCGGTGCGAGGCAGGTCGAGCTTCTGCCGGTAGCGCGGCAACCGGTCCAGGCACTGCTCGACGTGCTCGCGGATCTCGTCGATCGTCGGCGTCCCCCCGCCGGGACGAGACGCGAACACCAGCGCTCCGCCGATGTGCATCAGCACGCCGTCATCGGCCTCCTCGAGTTCCAAGAATGTGGCGTCGAGTGCGGTGAGCTGGTCGTCTGCGGACATCGTGATCCTCAGCTCGCTTTCAACGCGGCCGCGCCGGGTTCGACTTGGATTCCCAGTCCGCCGATCGTTGAAGCCAAGCCTTGGTAGTTGCCGATGAGCAGGCACAACTCGAGCGTCTCGCGGTGACCCAGAGCGGACTGAACGGCGCTCCACGTCGCGTCCGAGAGACGACGTTGGTCGAGCAACTCGTCGCTGGCGGCCAGCAGTGTCTGCTGACGGACCGTGAAGCGGTCGGCCGACGTCGCCTCGGCGACGCCCGCGATCTGGTCGGGCGTCAATCCCATGCGCAGCCCGAGTGGCACGTGCTGGTGCCACTCGTACGCGGAGCGACAGTGCCACGCGACGCGCAGGATCACCAGCTCGGTGTCGGATCGCGGCAGCTGCCCGAACGGCATCAGCTGTGCCGAGTACCAGAGCCAGGCGCGGAACAGGCGCGGGTATTGACCGAGCGTCGTGAAGATGTTCGGCGGCCCCGTGCCGGTTACGCGGCCCGCCACCTTGGACAGGATTCGCGCCAGCGGGCGGAGCTCGCCGGGGCGGGCGGCGGGGATTCGGGGCGTGCCGTTCTCCGGGGCCGGAAGCAGCGCCTGAAGCCTCGCCACCGTTGCGACGTTAGCGCGCTGGCGGCTCATGTCCCGGTCACGTCCGATAGAGCGCGACGGCCACCGTGATCCCCGCCCCGGCGGAGACGAACAGGGTCGTGCCCGACGCTGCGAGGCGTCCGGATTCGAGTGCCAGCGCGGGCGCGGCAGTGTGCGCGCCACCGAGCCCGTCCACGGTGGCTGGGACCCGGTCGGCCGGCACGCCGAGTCGCGCCGCCAACGCCTCGGCGAAACCGGGGACCGACGCCGTGGCAACGAGGAGGTCGATCTCGCCGAAGTCGAGCGTCTGCTCGTCCGCCAGTTCCCGGACCGTCGCCTCGGCGCACTCGAGCGCCTGGGCGGTGTAGGTCTCAGCCATCTCGACCGTCAGGACGTTGCGACCGTGACCGGCTGTCCCGCCGCGCGGGTCATCCTGCCAATCCACGTTGCTATGGAATAGCTCCGCGTACTCGGGGAAGGTGGCGAAGCGAAAGGCCGTGAACCCCGGGCGGGAGTCGTCCGCGCTCAGCAAGATGGCGCCGCCGACACCGGGGAACGTAAATCCGTCCGAGACGCCGGGTTCCGGATCCATGTCGCTCGCGACCACCATGCCGACCTCGGCGGTTCCAGACGCCAGCATGCCGTCGACCAGGCTGATGCCGGTCAGAAGGCCACAGCCCCCGTTGTAGACGTCGAAGGAGAATGTCCCATGCCCCGCCCCGGCGGGGCGGCTGCGGTTGGCGCCGATGTCCTCCTGGATCAGCGATGCGAACGCCGGCTCGCTGATGATCTTGTCGTGGAACAGGCCCGCGTTGATCAACAGGTCGAGGTCATCGGCACTCCGGCCCGCTCGCTCCAGGCACGACTGGGCGGCGACGTCGGCAAGCTCCAGCGCCCCGGGGTGCAGCGTCCGCCGGTGCGCGGCCGCGGTCGCGGTCGCGCTCGCCTCAATAATCGTGCCCATAGCGTCCCACCAGCTGGTCGACTTTGAAGATCACGATGCCCACTTCGAGGCCCGAGGCGATGGAGAGGAGCAGAACTCGATCTTCCTTCTGGAAGCGGCCCTCACGCAGGTACTTCCAGAGAGCGAGGAAATGGGTCGTCGACGACGTGTTCCCGAACTCGTCGACGGTCACGACGACATGCTTCGGCGCGGCGCCCAGGCGCTCGGAGAACTCCTTCACGCCCTTCTTGATCGCTCGCGCGGACGTCTGATGGGGAATGAAATAGTCGATCGCGTCGAACTCGAGGCCGGCCTCGTCGAGCGCCTCGCGCAGCATCGGCACCGTGTCCTCGATCCCGACCTCTTGAAGCGTCCTGGCGTCGCTGTACATGGACACTCCGCGACCGATCTTGGCCGGGAACGCCAGACAGAGACGGCTGTGCTCGGCCAGCGTCGTGAAGCCGGCCACCTCGATCCCGGGAGCGCCCTCGGGGGCCCGCTCGAGGATCGCCGCGGCGCCGGCGTCACCGAGCGTGAGCGAGGCGAGCTGGTCGTCCATCACCGTGCGCACCTCGCGCGCGGCGTTGACCCCGAGCTGCGAGATGTACTCGCCGCTGACGACCATCCCGCGCCGGACCCGGCCCGATCGGATCATGTCGTTGAGAATGAAGACGCCGGTCATCATCCCCGCGCAGGCGTTGGAGATGTCAAAGCTCAACGCCTGCCGGGCGCCGAGCGCCTCTTTGATCGACACGCTCAGCGGCGGCTCGAGCTGCACCCGCAGACCGCCGACGAAGTGGGTGATGCTCGCCACGATGATGACGTCGAGGTCCTCCGCGGCACAGTCCGCGTAGCTGAGGGCGTCGCGCGCCGCGCCCAGCGCAAGCGTGTAGGAGTCCTCGCCCTCGCCGGCGATGTGGCGCTCGCGGACGCCGGTCAGCCGCTCGAGATCGATGTCAGTCGGGTGCGCGGTCGTCGCCATCAGCTCGTCACTGCGTTGGCGTCGCTGCGGAAGCGATGCGCCGATGCCGGCGAACCGGCTCGTGTAGGACCCAGCTCGGGGGGAGCCGTCGACGCCGCCCTCGAGGGCCATCCAGTGCGGTCCGCCATTAGTACTCATAGAAACCCCGTCCCGACTTTCTGCCGAGCCGCCCGGCGGCGATCATGCGCTTCATAAGGGGCGGGGGTGCGTACTCGTCGCGCTTGAACTCCTCATACAGGGAGTTGCACACCGCATGCAGCACGTCGAGGCCGATGAAGTCGCACAATGCGAGCGGACCCATGGGGTGACCGGCCCCGAGTTTCATCCCCTCGTCGATGTCTTCGCGGCTGGCGAAATCCTCCTCATACATCCGTACCGCTGCCATCAAATACGGGATGAGCAGGAAGTTGACGACGAACCCGGATCGGTCCTTGGTCTCGATAGCCTGCTTGCCGAGTTGTGTGACAAAGGTGTGCGCCGTTTCGATGGTCACGTCGCTGGTGTCGAGGGCGCGCACGATCTCCACCAGATTCATCACGGGCACGGGGGAGAAGAAATGCAATCCCACCACGCGGTCGGAGTTGTGCACCGCACCGGCCAGTTGCGCGATCGGGATCGACGAGGTGTTCGACGCGATGACGGCATCGTCAGCGACGATGCCGCCGAGCGCCTTCATGATCGTCGTCTTGAGCTCGGCGTTCTCGGGGACCGCCTCGATCACGAGTTCGGCGCCGGCCAGGTCCTGCAGGTCGCTCGTCAGCGTCGTTCGCGCCACCGCCGCGTCGCGGTCCGCCCCGTCGCGCTTGCCGCGCTTGACGGCGCGCTCCAATGAGCTCTCGAACCGCCGGCGGGTGCCGTCGAGAAACTCCGGAAGTTCGCGCAGCACGACATCGATCCCGGCGAGTGCCGCGGATTCGGCGATGCCTGCGCCCATGAACCCGCCACCGACGATGCCCACCGTCGTGATCGGCTTGGAGCTGGCTGGCGCTTCGGCTGAGGCGGGCTCGAGTACGGTCGAGCTCATGAGCGTGACCCTTCGGTCATCGCCGCGACCGCGACCGGGATCCCCAGGTCGATCTCGGCCGACGGGACCATCGGGCCGTCGCCCGCGGAGGGGTCGACGATGCCCGCCTCCAGCCAGGTGTGGCGGCCTTTGAGGACATCCAGCGCCAGGCGATGGTTGGATTCGTCGGCGTTGGTCCAGAGGTCGTTGAACAGCCGTTCCGCGCGCAACTGGGCCTGGGTGCAGAACGCGACGGCCAGATCCTGGGTTTCGGCGGCCCGCTCGGGGTGCTCCCGGATCTGGGTCTGGGTGTAGACCACGGTTGCGGACATCGCGAACAGCTCGGCACCGATGTCGACGATCCGGCCCAGGAAGGCGCCATGGTTCTCGGTGCCGGCCTGCCAGCGTGCCATGCCGTAGAAGGTCGAGCGGGCGAGCTTGCGGCTCGAGCGCTCGACGAACCGCATCTGCCCCGCTAGTTCGCCGTAGTCGGAGTAGGCCTTGGGGGCCTGGCCGCGGCCGACGGCCAGCTTGGGGTACCAGCCGGCGTAGAAGGCGCCGGCCTTGGCGAATGCCTTCGCCTTGCGATCGAGCGGGACGTCAGGTTCCATCAGTTCCCCGGCGACGTGCAGGTGCTGGTCCATCGCCTCGCGGGCGATGATCAGGTGCATGATCTCCGTCGATCCCTCGAAGATGCGGTTGACGCGCATGTCGCGCAGAACCTGCTCGACCGGGACACCGCGCAGGCCGCGGGCCTGCAGGGACGCGGCGGTCTCGTAGCCGCGACCGCCGCACACCTGCATCAGTTCGTCGACGACGCGCCAGCCCATCTCGGACCCGTACAGCTTTGCGATCGCGGCCTCGATGCGGACGTCGTTGCGCTTCTCGTCCGCCAGTCGGCTGGCGACGTCGAGCATGGCTTCGAGGCCGTAGGCGGTCCCGGCGATGAACGCGATGCGCTGCGCGACCTCGTCGTGCTCACCGATCGGCTTGCCCCACTGGACGCGCTGGCTGGCGAACTCGCGGGCGATCTTCGTAGCCCACTTGCAGACGCCGGCGCAGATCGCCGGCAACGCGAGACGGCCGGTGTTGAGCGTGGCCAGGGCGATCTTGAGCCCGAGGCCCTCACGGCCGATCACGTTCTCGGCCGGAACGTAAGCGTCGGTGTAGCGCGTCTGGGAATTCTCGATGCCCCGCAGCCCCATGAACTCGCAGCGCGCCTCGACGACCACGCCCTCGGTCACGCTCGGAACGATGAAGGCGGTGATGCCGCCCTTGCGGCCTTCACTGCGCGGCACCTTCGCCAGCACGACGAGCACATCGGCCACGGTGCCGTTGGTGGTCCACAGCTTGCGGCCGTTGAGCAGATATCCCGAACCGTCCTCCGTCGGGGTCGCGGTGGTCGACACCCTGGCGGGGTCAGAGCCCACGCCCGGCTCGGTCAGCGCGAACGCGGACAGGTGCGTGGTAGAGACCTTCGGGAGCCACTCGCGCTTCTGCTCCTCGGAGCCGAACAGCAGCAGCGGCTGCGCCAGTCCGATCGACTGGTGCGCCGACAGCAGCGTCGAGAGGCTGGAGTGCCAGGTTCCGGCGAGCATCATCGCGCGGTTGTAGTAGACCTGCGACAGCCCGAGGCCGCCGTAGTCCACGGGCACCTTCATGCCGAGGGCGCCGATCCGCTTCAACCCGTCGACCACCTCGTCGGAGATCTTGTTGTCGCGTTCGATCGCCTGCGGATCGACGTGATCCTGCAGGTACGTGCCGAGCGTCGCAAGGAACAGCTCGCCCTTGTCGATCGCGTCGGCCGGCATCTCTGGTTGCGGGGAGATCAGCTCTGGCTGGAAGTTCCCCAAATACAGGCCCTTGCCGAAGCTGGGCAGCTTCCAGTCCTTCTCCCGAGCTGCCTCTGAGATCGCTCGAGCTTCCTTGTAGCCAGCGTCAGCAGGCATGGCAAACCCCTCATCATCGGTGGTGTGGCTGAGAGCCTTGACGCTCGACGAAAAAACTGAGAGGTCCGGGGGTCGGAGACGCAGTCAACTTTCGCGGCAAACACCAACCAGAATCGTCCTACGACGACAGACGACTCCACCAACGATAGTATCACGTTGGCGGTGCGGTCTCCGGCGCTAAGTGTCGCCCCTTCACTTTCTATTCACCGGTCGAGTGCGGCTTGACCGACTCGACGACGAACACGTCAAGCGTGCGCGGTCCGTGAACGCCTTCGACGCGGACGAGCTCGATGTCAACGGTGGCCGACGGGCCCGAGATGAACGTGATCGGCCGCCCCATCGCGGCGACCTGCTCCAGCGCCGCGATGCCGTCCGGCACGGACGCGACGATGTCCTCCGATCTGACCACGCACAGGTGGTAGTCGGGCACGAGCGTGAGGGCGCGCCGGCCCGAGGCGCCCACCCCGTCGAGCACGATCGTCCCGGTCTCCGCGATGGCGAGCGCGCAGCCGGAGAGCACGCCGTCCAGCTCATCCAGCCGGCGATGCGAGAGCGGGGGCTCGTCGCGCACCAACTCGACGCCGTCGACGACCCATGCCGGCGCCGCGGCCGGGATCGCGACGCGGCGCACCCCCCGGTGCGCGCAGGCGGCCGCCAGTGCGTCCGGCAACTGATCGTCGCGCAAGCGCTTCACGGTCGCTCGGTAGTCCGCGACGCGCCCGCAGAACAACTCGAGCGTCGTGGCATCGTCGCCGGCACCCATTGCGCCCGCTTGGTTATAGGTGCGCGGGACCTCGGGAGCCTCGACCGCCGGCCCCAGCGCCGTGCGCACCCGGGACAGCATGATCTCGCGGCTGCCGGTCATGGCGCCGGCGCGTCCCCGCGCATGGGCTGTGGGGGACGCGAGCGCCACCAGTCCCGGAAGGTCTGATCGGGTACCTGCGGAAGCCCGCGCATCGCCGACCAGCCCGGAAGCGAAGCCGCGACGATCGGCCCGCGGCCCAGCCGCGCGAGCTTCTGCGCCAGCTCATAGCGCTTCTGAGAGCCGAACACGCGACCGATGGCCTCCATGGCCAGCGCCTCAGGCGACAGCTTGCTCTTGTGCTCGCGGACGACCCGCGCGCGCAGGTGAAGGAGGATCGACGGGATGTCGATCTTGACCGGGCAAACCTCGTAGCACGCGCCGCACAACGTCGACGCCCACGGCAACGTCTTTGCGTTCTCAAGCCCGTGCAGCTGCGGGGTCAGGATGGCCCCGATCGGCCCGGGATAGACCGACTCGTAGGCATGGCCGCCGACGCGCGAATAGACCGGACAGGAGTTCAGGCAGGCCGAGCAGCGGATGCAATGCAGCGCCTGGCGGCCCACCTCGTCGGCCAGCACGTCGCTCCGGCCGTTGTCGAGCAGGACCAGGTGGAACTCCTGCGGTCCGTCGGGCGGGTCGGCATGGACTCCGGTCCAGAGCGAGGTGTACGGGTTCATCCGCTCGCCGGTGGCCGACCGCGGCAGCAACTGCACGAACACCTCGAGATCGCGCCAATCGGCCAGCACCTTCTCGATCCCCATCACCGTGATCAACACCTGCGGGAGCGTGAGGCACATCCGTCCGTTGCCCTCGGACTCCACCACACCGATCGTGCCGGTCTCGGCCACGGCGAAGTTCGCTCCGGAGATGGCCACCGGCACGGTGAGGAACATCTCGCGCAGATGGCGGCGCGAGGCGTCCGCGATCGCCGTGATGTCCCAGCCGAGGTCCTCACCACGCGCAATGGTGTCCTCGAACAGCAGCTTGATCTCCGCGCGGTTACGATGGATCGCCGGCACGAGGATGTGCGAGGAGGTGTCATGAGCGAGCTGGTTGATCAACTCCGCCAGGTCGGTTTCGATCGCCTCGATGCCCTGCGCGGCCAGCCCGTCGTTGAGACCGATCTCGTCGGTGGCGAGCGACTTGACCTTGATCACCTGGCGCGCGCCGTGCCCGGTGGCGATCCTGCCCACGATCGCGTGGCACTCGGCGGCGTCGTTCGCCCAATGTACCCGTCCGCCCGCGCGCGTGACCGATGCCTCCAACCGCTCCAGCTGCTCGGGCAGCGTGGCCATACAGCGCGTCTTGATCGCGGCGCCGGCGGCCCGCAGCTCCTGCCAATCGGGCACCTCGGCGACCCTCGCGGCGCGCCTTGCCCGGATCGTGCTCGTCGCCTTGCCCACGTTGCGGCGCATCTGCGTGTCGGCCAGCTCCCGACGCGCGGCAGCGGGAAATCCGGAGCCGCTCATAGGACATCCTCCACACAATGCGACGCCTGAAACCTGCGCCTGGACGCGCGGTGACCGCTGGCCAGGCTCATGTCGCCGCCAGGATCTCGGCCAGGTGCATGACCCGCACCCCGGCGCGCTGATGTTTGAGCGCCCCGCCGATGTGCAGCAGACACGAGTTGTCCGCCGCCGTGCACACCTCCGCACCGCTGTTGAGCAGATCGCGCAGCTTGTCGGACAGCATCGCCATCGAGGTATCCGCGTTCTTGACGGCGAAGGTCCCGCCGAAGCCGCAGCAGACATCCGCGTCATCCAACTCGACGAGGTCGATCCCCCGGACGTGCTCCAGCAGCCGCCGCGGGCGGTCTCCGATCGCCATCAGCCGCACCGAGTGACAGGTGGGGTGCAAGGTGACCTTGTGCGGGAATGTGGCACCGACATCCTCCAGTCCCAGCCGGTCGACCAGGAACTCGGTCAGCTCGAGCAGCCGACCGTCGAGCCCCGCACCGTTCTCGCGCAAGAACGCGACGCATGACGACGAGGGGGAGACCACCAGGTCGGCGTCGGCGAACACCCGCTCGAACCGCCGCGCCAACGTCAGCCCCCGGTCGCGATAGCCCGTGTTCGTGTGCATCTGCCCGCAGCAGGTCTGTGCCTCGGGAAAGTCGATGTCACAACCGAGTCGCTCGAGCAGCGACACCATCGCGCGCCCCGTCTGCGGAAACAGCGTGTCGTTGAAGCAGGTGATGAAGAGCGCGACTCGCATCGGAGCTCACCACGCGCTGTAGGCGCGGACGTTGGCCGCGCGGAGATTGGCGACGTAGCCGGCACGCTCGTGTTGCTCCGCGTCGGTGCCGGACGGCGTCGACAGCAGACCGCGAAACTCGTCGACGGCTCCGAATTCCTTTCGCTGCATCCACGCCGACAAACCGTCGAGCAGTACGGTGGCGTGGTCGGGACCGTGGCGAAGGAGTGCAGAAGCAGTCATCACCACGTCCGCGCCCGCGAGTAGGTACTTGGCGACGTCGGCGGAATCCTCGACCCCGGTCGTGGCCGCCAGCGAGCAACGCACCCTCCCGTGCAGGAGCGCGATCCACGTGCGCGCCAACAATGCGTCGACCGGGCGCGAGAGCCCAACGCCGGGCACGACCGCGAGCTTCTCCGTGTCGATGTCGGGCTGCATGAACCGGTTGAACAGCACGAGCGCGTCAGCCCCGGCCTCGGCCAGCCGGAGCGCGAGCTCGCCGGTCGAGCTGAAGTACGGGCCGAGCTTGACCGCCACCGGCACGGTGACCGCGTCCTTGACGCGTCCGAGCACGTCGACGTAGCGCTGCTCGACCTCGCGGCCGGGAATGGTCGGATCGCCTGGCAAGTAGTAGACGTTCAGTTCGATCGCGGCGGCGCCGGCGTCCTGCATCGCCCGCGCGTAGCCGGTCCAGCCTTCCGGCGTGACGCCGTTGAGACTGGCGATGATTGGTATCTCCACGGCGGCTGCCGCCCGTTCGATCAGGCTCAGATAGGGAGCAGGGCCGTCGCTCTCGTCGGCGGCGGAGGGAAAGTAGGAGAGCGATTCGGCAAAGCTCTCGGTGCCCGCGTCGGCCACGCGGGCGTCGAGCTCGGCCTGCTCGCGCAGCTGCTCCTCGAACAGCGAGTAGAGCACAACCGCGCCGACGCCGGCGTCGGCCAGCCGCCGGATGCCGTCGACGGTGTGTGACAGCGGCGACGCCGATGCCACGAGCGGGTTGCGCAGCTCGAGGCCCATGTACGTGGTCGAGAGGTCCATCAGTGCTCACTCCTCCGGGCGTCGATCGGGAAATCCGCTGCGTTGCGGGTGGCCATCTCCTCATAGACGTCCCAGCGCTGGCGGACGATGTGTTGCGCGAGGTCGCCCAGGCGTTCGGCTTCGGCCGGGGCGGTCTTGGACAGCGCGCGGAAGCGCAACTCGCCCTTCCGGTACTCGCTCAGCTGCATCCGCGGCCGGGGCGAGTCCAAGAAGAACGGATTGCCGCCCCCTGCGCGCACCACCGGGTCGTACCGGATCAGCGGCCAGTGGCCGCTCGCGACGGCCTTGTACTGTTGGTCGAGGCCGTTGCGCGTGTCGATTCCCTGCCCGATGCAGTGGCTGTACGCGATCACCAGGGAGGGCCCTTCGTAGGCCTCGGCCTCGCGGAAGGCAGACAGGGTCTGCTGGGGATCGGCGCCCATGGCCACGCGGGCGACGTACACGTTGGCGTAGGAGATCGCTTGGAGCGCGAGATCCTTGGTCTGCATCGTCTTGCCGGCGGAGGCGAACTTCGCCACCGCGCCGAGCGGCGTCGCCTTCGACATCTGCCCGCCCGTGTTGGAGTACATCTCGGTGTCCAGGACGAGCACGTTGACGTTGTGACCACTGGACAGCACGTGATCCAGGCCGCCGGATCCGATGTCGTACGCCCAGCCGTCTCCGCCGACGATCCACACGCTCCGGCGCAGCAGGTGATCGGAGACGCTGCGCAGTTCGGCGACGGCCGCATCGTCGAGCCCGTCGAGCCGCCGCGCCAGCTCGCCCAACCGCTCGCGCTGCGCGCGCAGCTCGGACTCCGACAGCTGCGGCGCGTTGAGGATCTGGTCGACCAGTTCGCCGCCGACCTCCTCGCGGAGATCGTCGAGGCGCCGCCGCGCCATCTCGGTGTGGGTGTCGGCGGCGAGGCGCAGGCCGAGCCCGAACTCGGCGTTGTCCTCGAACAGCGAGTTCGACCAGGCCGGGCCGTGCCCATCCGAATCGACCGTCCAGGGCGTCGTGGGCAGGTTCCCGCCGTAGATCGAGGAGCAGCCGGTCGCGTTGGCGATCGTCAGCCGGTCGCCGAACAGCTGCGAGACCAGTTTCAGGTAGGGGGTCTCCCCGCATCCGGCGCACGCGCCGGAGAACTCGAACAGCGGCTCCAGGAACTGCGTGCCGCGAACGGTGCCGAAATCGACTCGCGACCGGTTGTTGGGCGGAAGCTGCTCGAAGAACGCGATGTTCTCGAGCTCTGCCGGCATCATCGGCTCGATCGCCTCGAGGTTGATCGCTCGGTGGGTCGCGTCGCCGGGCGCCGCGACCGGGCAGGCCTCGACGCACAGGCCGCAACCGGTGCAGTCCTCGACGTAGATCTGCAGCGTGTATTTGGTGTCCGGAAGCCCCGGGGCGTTGAGTGGCACCGAGCGGAAGCCGTCCGGCGCGCCCTCCAGGTGCGACTCGCCGTATTGACGAGTGCGGATCACGCTGTGGGGACACACGAAGCTGCAGTTGCCGCATTGGATGCACAGCTCGGAATCCCAGGCCGCCACGATCTCGGAGACGTTGCGTTTCTCGTACTGCGTCGTGCCGGTCGGGTAGGTGCCGTCCACCGGCAGCGCGCTGACCGGCAGCTCATCGCCTTGGCCGGCCATCATCGCCGCGGTCACGGTGCGCACGAACTCCGGCGCGTGCGCGGGCACCACCGGGGCCAGTTCGCGCTCAGCGGTGACCCGATCGGGCAGCTCGACGCGGTGCAGATGTTCGAGCGACCGGTCGACCGCCGTCTGATTGCGTTCGACCACGTCGGCGCCGCGCTTGCCGTAGGTCTTGGCGATCGACGCCTTGATCCGCTCGATCGCCACGTCGGGGTCGAGCACGCCCGAGATCGCGAAGAAGCAGGTCTGAAGCACGGTGTTGGTGCGTCCGGCGAGACCGGCGTCGCGCGCGATCTTGCCCGCGTCGATCACGTACAGCTTGATCCGCTTGGCGAGGATCTGCTCTTGAACGGGGCGTGCCAGCGCGTCCCACACCTGGTCCGGCGGGTGCTTGCAGTTGAGCAGCAGCGTCGCCCCTGGCGCCGCTCGATCGAGGACCTCGGCGCGCTCGAGCAAACGGAACTGGTGGCAGCCGACGAAGCTGGCCTGTGAGATCAGATAGGGGGCGCTGATCGGCTCCGGCCCGAAGCGCAGGTGCGACACGGTCTGCGAGCCGGACTTCTTGGAGTCATAGACGAAGTAGGCCTGGGCGTGCATGCCCACTTCGTCGCCGATGATCTTGATCGTGTTCTTGTTGGCGCCGACCGTGCCGTCGGAGCCGAGGCCGAAGAACACCGCGCGCACGGCGTCCGCAGACTCGATGTCGAGCGAGGCATCGTAAGCGAGGCTCATGCCTGAGACGTCGTCGTTGATGCCGATCGTGAACCGCCGCTTCGGCCGCTCGCGCGTCAGTTCCTCGAACACGGCGGCGACCATTCCCGGCGTGAACTCCTTCGACGAGAGCCCATAGCGGCCGCCGATCACCCTGGGCATCACCGCACGCTCACCGTCTGCGTGTGACTCGGAGAGGGCCGCGAGCACGTCGAGGAAGAGCGGCTCACCGAACGAACCCGGCTCCTTGGTGCGGTCGAGCACGGCGATGCTGCGCACGCTCGCGGGCAGCGCCTGTGCCAACTCGGAGGCCGGGAACGGCCGATAGAGCCTGAGCTGCACCAGCCCGACGCGCTCACCCTGGGCCTGCAGGAAGGCCACGGTCTCGCGTGCGGTCTCCCCGCCGGAACCCATGATCACCAGGACTCGGTCGGCCTCGGGATGGCCGGTGTAGTCGACGAGTCCATAGTGGCGGCCCGTGCGCTGCGCGAGCGCGTCCATCGCGTCCTGCACCGCTTTGGGAACGCGGGCATAGAACGGATTGACGGTCTCGCGGGCCTGGAAGTAGACATCCGGGTTCTGCGCCGTGCCGCGCATGACCGGCCGCTCCGGGGTCAGCCCCCGGCCGCGATGCTCGCGGACCAACTCCTCCGAGAGCATCGCCCGCACGTCGTCGTCGGAGAGCATCTCGATCGTGTTGAGCTCGTGCGAAGTGCGAAAGCCGTCGAAGAAGTGCGCGAACGGAACACGGGTCGCGAGCGTCGCCGCTTGGGCCACCAGCGCCAGATCGTGAGCCTCCTGCACCGACGCCGACGCCAGCAACGCAAAGCCGGTCTGGCGCGCAGCCATCACGTCGGAGTGATCGCCGAAGATCGAGAGGCCCTGCGCCGCCAGCGAGCGAGCGGCTACGTGGAGCACCATCGAGGTGAGCTCACCGGCGATCTTGTACATGTTCGGGATCATCAGCAGCAGGCCCTGGGACGACGTGAACGTCGTCGCCAGCGCACCGCCCTGGAGCGCCCCGTGCAGTGCGCCGGCCGCGCCTGCCTCGCTCTGCATCTCCATCACCGAGGGCACGGTGCCCCACACGTTGGGCTTGGAATGGCTCGACCACTCGTCGGCCTGCTCGGCCATCGGCGAGGAGGGCGTGATCGGATAGATGCAGCAGACCTCGTTTGACCGGTAGGCGACTGACACTGCCGCTCCGTTGCCGTCGACTGTCGCGCGCATCACTTCGGCTCCGGGGTCATCTCGATCGAGTGCACCGGGCACTGCTCGTAGCAGGCCCCGCACCCCGTGCAGTTGCCATAGTTGAACTCGTAGCCGTGGCCCTTGCCGAGCTTGATCACGGCATCCTCGGGGCAGGCTCCGAGGCAGCCGTCGCACTCGATGCAGTTTCCGCATGACAGGCATCGGTGCGACTCGAACTTGGCGTCCTTGGCCGAGAGACCGCCGACCACCTCGCCGAAGGCGGCGACGCGGTCGGCTGGCTCGACCTCGGGCTGCCGCCGGCGGGCGGCGTCGCCGAAGTACCACAGGTTCAGCATCTCGTAAGTGGCGACCGGGTGCTTCGGCGGCCGCTCCCCGTCCAGGTCGCGGAGCCACGCGTCGATCTCTCGTGCCGCCCGCTTGCCATGGCCCACGCCGATCGTCACCGTGCGCTCGCTGGGCACCATGTCCCCGCCCGCGAAGACGCCCGCAGCGCCCGTCATCATCGCGTTCGATACCTGCACGGTCCCGTCGCGGTCGAACTCCACGCCGGGCACGGTTCGCATGAAGCCGGTGTCGGTCTCCTGGCCGAGCGCCAGGATCACCGTGTCAGCCGCGAGCGTCTCAAAGCGTCCGGTCGGCTGGGGGAAGCCGGAGTCGTCGAGCTCCATCACCTCGACGCTGAGTTCCGGGCCCTCGAACGTCTTGATCGTCCGCAGCCAGTTGAGCCGGATCCCTTCCCGCTCGGCGTCTAGCGCCTCCTCCTCGAGCGCCGGCATCTGCTCACGGGTGCGGCGGTAGACGACCAGCGTCTCCTCCGCGCCGAGGCGGCGTGCGGTCCGCGCGGCGTCCATCGCCGTGTTGCCGCCGCCGTAGACGGCGACGCGACGCCCGATCACCGGGTGTTCGCCCGATGCCACATCGCGCAGGAACGACACCGCATCCACGATTGGCCCCGCGTCCACAGCGGGAATCTCCACCCGCTTCGACAGATGCGCGCCGACCGCGACGAACACGGCGTCGAAGGCGCCCTCGCGCCGCTCCGCGTCGAGATCGGAGACCACGTGGTTGGCGGTGAAGCGCACCCCCATCGCAGCGATCCGCTCGAGCTCGCCGCTGAGCACGTCGCGCGGCAACCGGTAGGCGGGGATGCCGTAGCGCATCATCCCGCCGGGCTCGGGCCCAGCATCGCGAATCTCGACCGCGTGGCCGAGCCGGGCAAGGTGGTACGCCGCCGACAGCCCGCTCGGGCCCGCGCCGATCACGAGCACGCGCTTGCCGCTGGGCGCGGGCGGCGGCTCGAAGCGCCATTGCCGCTCGAGCGCCAGGTCGCCCAGGTACCGCTCCACCGAATGGATCGAGACCGCGCTGTCGAGGTTGGCCCGGTTGCAGACGCTCTCGCACGGGTGGTAGCAGACTCGCCCGTGGATGGCGGCGAAGGGATTGTCGGCCGTCAGCGCGCGCCACGCCAGTTCGGGCTCGTCCGCCTGCATGTGGGCGAGCCAGCCCTGGATATCCTCTCCGGCCGGGCAGCCCGCATTGCAGGGCGGGAGCAGATCGACGTACTCCGGACGGCGCTCGCGCACCGCACCGGCGCGCGCGTGCCCATGCAGGAGATCCGGCAGCTGCGCGACGTCGGGTCGCAGCGACGTCATCGCTCGCGCTCCGGCGTCAGTCGGCAGCGGGAGACGGGGACTCGGCCGGAAGATGCTTTCGCCATGACGACCTCGCGGATTCGAAGAGCGTTGCGATTGCTGCAACCGCGCTCGCGTCCCGCCGAACGGCGCCGCCGTGAGCGCACCTTGCTCTCTGCCGCGTTGCCGCGCAGCCCCGCCCGCAGGGCGAGTCCACGAGACCCCGATGTCTCTGAGAGTACGCCGATGCGTCGCCGACCACAAGGCTCGGCAGCCGCGATCCTGGCGACCACTACGGCACCATCCACGACAGCACGTTCGTGGACTGCAGCCACACGAGCACGGCCATGATCAGAACAAGGAGAATGCTCCAGCCGATGACCTTGCGGAAGATGTCGCCTTCCTTGCCGGTGAGGCCCACCGCCGCCGCTCCGATGGCCAGGTTCTGAGGCGAGATCATCTTGCCCATCACGCCCCCGGAGCTATTGGCGGCGGCCAGCAGCGTTGCGGAGAGATGGGACTGGTGGGCGGCGGACACCTGCAGGCCCCCGAACAGCGAGTTCGCCGAGGTGTCCGAGCCGGTGACCGCCGTGCCGAACCAGCCGACGATCGGCGACAGGAACGCGAACGCCGCGCCGGCTCCCGCCATCCACATGCCCAGCGTGATCGTCTGCCCCGAGAGGTTCATCACGTAGGCGAGCGCGAGCACCGAGCAGACGGTCACGATCGCCCAGCGAAGCTTCACGACCGTTGAGACGAAGACCTCCACCGCCTGACGGGGAGCGACGCCGAGAACCGCGGCGGTCAGTAGCCCGCAGACGAACAACTGGTTGCCTGGGGCCGTCAGCCAGTTGAGCTTGAAGATCTCGCTCGACAGCGGCTCGCCACCCGCGTTGAACACGTGCAGGCCAGGCCAGGCGAAGAGCGTGGTGGCCTTGTCGAACTGCCGGGCGACGGCGTGCAGACTGCTCACGCCGAGTACGCCGATGATGATCATGTAGGGCGCGAACGCGCGAAGCGTCGCGCGCGTACTCAGCGGCCGGCCTTCGTCGGCGGCCAACCGTCGCTCGAGCGCGGCGTCGGTGTGGGCGGCGCCGGCGATCACCGGACGTACGGGTGTAGCCGGGCGCACGGTGCTGCCCTCGTGGACCTTGGGCGCCCACACGTGCAATAGGGCGACCAGCGCGGCGGCCGCGGCGAGCGCGGCGAAGATGTTCGTGAGCTCAGGGGAGATGAAGTTCGAGGTCCCGAGCTGCACGACCCCGAACACGCCGCCGGCCACCAGTGCCGCGGGCCAGGTCTCGCGCACGCCGCGGCGGCCGTCGACCATGTAGATGAGGATGAAGGGCACGAGGATCGCCAGCGGCAGCATCTGGCGTCCGATCATCTGGCTGAGCTCCTCCTTGGGCAACCCTGTCACCGAGGCCAGCGTCGTGATCGGGATCGCGATGCCGCCGAACGCGACGGGCGCGGTGTCGGCCACCAGCGCCAACACCACCGCCTTAATCGGCGTGAAGCCCACGCCCACCAACATCACCGAGCAGATCGCGATCGGCGTGCCGAAGCCGGCGAGCGCCTCGAGCAGGGCGCCGAAGCAGAAGGCGATGATGACCACCTGCACACGCTGGTCGTTGGAGACCGAGCTGAACGCGCGGCGCAAGACGGCGAAGTCTCCGGTCTTCTCCGTCATGTGGAAGATCCACAGCGCGTTGATGACGATCCACATGATCGGGAAAAAGCCGAACGCCACACCCTCGGCGCCGGCGTCGAGCGTCTGCCCGATCGGCATGCTGTAGACCACGATCGCCACCATCACCGCCACGCCCAGGGCGATCAGCGAGGCCCAGTGGGCCTTCATACGCAAGCCGCCCAGCAGCACGAACAACGTCAGCAGTGGCAGAACGGCGAAGATCGCCGTCAGTCCCAGCGAATGGGACACCGGATCCAGGACTTGCTTGTACATCGCTTTCCTCTCGGTCCCGCTGTTACGAGACGACCTTCATGCGAAACGATTCGCCGGCAGTCAAGGGGTGCGCGCCGGGAGCTGCGGCGCCTGCTCGAGCCCAGCGTGGACCTGCGTCACGACGATCGCTGGAGCGACCTCGCCATGGCCGTTCGATGACTCATTCGGACCGGCGTCGCTCTCGGCCAGCAACTCGGCGATGTGGATCACGCGTGTTCGCAGCTTGCGGCGCTTGATGCCCTGCTCGAGCTGCCGATAGCAGCCTGCGTTGACCACGACGATCACGTCGAGGTCCGCGGCGGCGATCTCGTCGAGATGCGGGTCCAGCACGCGTGCGCTGTCTTTGGGGCGAAGGACCGAGTACGAACCCGCCGCGCCGCAGCAGATGGCGGCGCTCGGCAGCTCGATGTACTCGCCGAGCGTCGCGAGCAGCTCGCGCGGCTCGCGGAAGACGCCCATCCCGTTGCGGAGGTGACAGGAGTCCTGAAGTCCGATCCGCAGCCGGCGGGTGGCCGGCTTTGAGGCTGCCGCGCCGTTGCCGGTAGCCGAGTCAGCGCCGTTTTTGCTCGGCTCCAAACGGGTGGGCACCGGCGAACGCTCGACCATCCACTGCGAGAACTCCTTGACGCGTTCGCGGCCGAGGACACCCGCCAGGTGGGCGGCGCACCCGCCGGACGTCGAGACGATCGTCCCCGGAAGCGCCTCGCCCAGCTCGAGGGCCAGCTCCCGGCCGCGCGCCAGCTCGCCGTTGTGCGCGTGCAGCGCACCACAGCATCCCTGGGCGGCCGGCGCCGCGAGCTCGGGAGCAAGTGCTCGCGCGTCGCGGCTGACCCGCGGATACAGGACCCGCTCAAAGCAGCCGAGCATCAGGTTCACCGGACCGGGCGCTTCGCCGCCACGGCCGGCGTTCCGGCGGACGGTCCCCATCGCGCGTACGCGCCGCGGCGAGTCCACGGCCCAGAGCAGCGGTCGCAATCGCCACGGCCGGCGCCGTCCGTTCCAGAGATGGTCGCGCCACTCCTCGAGCAACTCGCCGTACTGGACGCCTGCGGGGCAGACCGACTCGCACGCGCGGCAGCCCAGACAAAAGGAGGACTCCTCGAGGACCGTGGGATCGTCGGCGGGCAGCAGCCCCGTCTCGAGCGCCCGCATCAGATTGATGCGCCCACGCGGCGATGACGTCTCGACGCCGGTCGACTCATACGTCGGGCAGGCGGGAAGGCAGAACCCGCATGAGATGCAGCGGTCCAGCAGCTCCGGCGTGAAGATCCCGGGCGCCTCGGGGGGCGGCTTCTTGCGCCTGATATCCGCGATGTTCATGAGCCGAGCTTTCCGGGGTTGAGGATGCCGTTCGGGTCGAACGCGGCCTTGATCCGCCGCAGTAGGGCCATGTGGTCGGCGCCGAGCTGGCGCTCGAGGTAGCGCAGCTTCACGATGCCGATCCCGTGCTCGCCGGTGATCGTGCCGTCGAGCTCGAGCGCCCGGGCGAAGATCTCATCGAACGCGGCGCGGGCTCGGCGCACCGCGTCCTCGTCCGCATGATCGAGGACAGCGGTCGGATGCAGGTTGCCGTCGCCGGCGTGGCCGAACGTGCCGATCTTGAGCTCGTAACGGCGGGCGACCTCCTGTATGTACTCGACCATCTCGGCGATGCGAGAACGCGGCACCGTCGCATCCTCGAGGAGGGTGAGGGGCTCCAGGCGCGACAGCGACGGGAGCGCGGCCCGGCGGGCCTCGAGCACTTCGCTCGCCTCCTCCGGAGATTCGGCGATCCGCAGCGAGATCGCGCCCTCCGTCCTGCATGCTTGCCCCATCCGTTCCAGATCGCGCGCGATCACCGCGGCGTTCCCGTCCTGTCCGAAGATCAGCAGCGCGCCGGCTGACGTGTCGAGCCCGATCTTCGCGTAGTCCTCGACCGCGCCGATGCACACCTGGTCCAGGAACTCGAGCGTGACGGGGAGCACGCCGGAGGCCAGCACCCGCGACACTGCGCGGGCGGCGTCAGCGAGCTCTGGGAAGTAGGCCATCCCATAGCCGGAGGCCTCCGGCGCGGGCACCAGCCGGAGCGTCAGCTCCGTCATCACCGCAAGGGTGCCTTCGCTGCCGCAGAGCAGGCGCCGCAGGTCGTAGCCGGCGACGTCCTTGACGAGCCGCCCGCCGCTGCGGATGATCTCGCCCGTCGGCAGTACCGCTTCGACGCCGAGCACGTAGTCGCGCGTGACCCCGTACTTCAGGGCCCGCAAGCCGCCCGCGCACTCCGCCACGTTCCCGCCGATGGTCGCGGTCGTCTGGCTCCCGGGGTCGGGCGGATACAGAAGCCCCTTCGCAGCCGCGGCCTGCGACAACTCGATCGTGCGCACGCCCGGCTCGCAGACCGCGACCAGGTCCGAGTCGCTGATCTCCTTGACCTTGTTCATGCGTGTCAGCACGAGCACGATCCCGCCCCGGTGCGGCACCGTCCCGGCGCTGAGATTCGTACCCGAACCGCGCGGCACGACCGGAATTCCGGACGCGTTCGCGAGCCGCAGCACGCTGGCGACCTCCTCGGCGGTCGCCGCGAAGACGACCGCGTCAGGACGGCCACGCTCGAGCGGCGTCGCGTCCGTCGAGAAGGTCACCAAGGCGCCTTCGTCGGTCCGGACGTGATCTCGCCCGACGACGGCGATCAAGCGTTCGCGCAGCCCGGTTGGGATCGCCGTCGCGGTTGCCATCACATGTCGATTCCGCCGTTGACGCCCCAGATCTGCCCGGTGATGTAGCTCGAGGCGTCCTGGGCGAGGAAGCACACGACGCGAGCGATCTCATCGGGGTGCCCCATGCGGTGCATCGGGATCTGCTCCACGATCTTGCTGACCAGGAACGGCGGGATCGTGGCCACCATGTCGGTCTCGATCAGACCGGGCGTGATGCAGTTGACGGTCACGCCCGTCCCGGCGTCGAGCTTGCCGGACATCCTGGTGGCGAGTGCCGCCTCGCGGGCGAGCGTCTTGGTGAGCCCGAACAGGCCCGATTTCGACGCCGCGTAGTTCGCCTGGCCGACGTTGCCGATCTCGCCGGTCACCGAGGAGATGTTGAGGATCCGACCGGATCCCCGCTCGATCATGTGCTCGATCGCGGGCTTGGTCATGTAGAAGGCCCCGGACAGGTTCACGCGCAGCACCTTGTGCCAATCGTCCATCGACAATTTCCAGATCGGCTTGTCGACCGTGATGCCCGCGTTGTTGACCAGGATGTCGAGGCGCCCGTGCTCCTCGATCACCTCTGCGACCACGCGCTGGCAGTCCTCCCAGTCGCCGACGTTGCCCTGATGCAGCGACAGCGTGCCCCCGTCGGCCTCGACCGACTGGCGCAGCTCGTCGGCCCGGCCTTGGTTGGACGAGAAGCCCGCCGCGACGACCGCGCCCGATGCCGCGAGGCCCTGGCAGATCGCCGCGCCGATCCCCCGGGTTCCCCCCGTCACCAGGGCGACCCGTCCCGTCAGGCTCTCCTGGCGCTGGGCGCCCTGAGGCCTCGTATCTGTGGTGGCCATGGTGTGAATCCCTTCCATTGGCTAGTTGAGCCGCTCGACGATCATGGCCTGGCCCATCCCGCCCGCGACGCACATCGTCTCGAGCCCCAGGCTGCCGTCCACGGCGTCGAGGTTGTTGAGCAGCGTCGTCATGATCCGCGCTCCGGTCATCCCGAACGGATGGCCGAGCGCGATCGCGCCGCCGTGAGAGTTCAGCTTCTCCGGGTCGATCCCGAATTCGTCGCGGCAGGGCACGACCTGAGCCGCGAATGCCTCGTTCATCTCGAAGGCGTCAATGTCCTCGATGCGCATGCCTGCCGCCTTGAGGACCGCCCTGATCGCGGGGATGGGGCCGAGGCCCATGATCTCCGGACGGATCGCCACCACAGAGGACGCGACGATGCGCGCCCGCGGCTTCAGACCCCGATCACGGGCCTTCTGATCGGACATCACCAGCAAGGCCGCCGCGCCGTCGTTGAGCGGGCAGGCGTTGCCGGCGGTCACCGAGCCGTCCTTCTTGAAGACGGGCTTGAGCTTGCCGAGCGCCTCCACGGTCGTTCCCGCGCGCGGCCCGTCGTCGCGGGTGACGGTGTGCGCTGCGATGACGTCGCCGCCGGCGTCATGGAGCTCGGGGATGTCCACGCCGACGATCTCACGGTCGAAGTGCCCGCTGTCGCGGGCCGCGCACGCGCGCTGTTGCGACAGCGCCGCCCACTCGTCCTGGGCTTCGCGGCTGACCTTGCACCGCGTGGCCACGTTCTCGGCCGTGAGCCCCATCGAGATGTAGACGTTGTAGCCCGTGCCGTTGGTGCCGTCGATGCGAGGATTCATCGCGGGAAGCGTCATCGCTGCGCCGCGCGAGACGCACTCCACGCCGGCCGCGATGTACTGGTCGCCTTCGCCCGCCTTGATCGCGTGGAACGCCATCCGGAGGGTCTGCAGCGAAGATGCGCAGAACCGGCTCACCGTGACCGCGGGAACGTGATGGTCGATGCCGGCCAGCAGCTGAGCGTTGCGGCCGATGTTGTACCCCTGCTCGCCGTCGGGGAAGCCGCAGCCCATCATGATGTCGTTGGTCTCGCTGAAATTGACATCCGGGTTGCGCTCGACGAGCGCGCGCAGTGGCACCGCCGCGAGGTCGTCCGCTCGGACATCCCTCAGGGTTCCCTTGACGGCACGCCCGATCGGCGTCCGGATGGCATCGACAATGACTGCTTCAGACATGGCTCGTCCTAGCTATGGAGGAAGGGGCCCGGCCGAGCTGTCGACCGAGCAGGACCTTGTGGACCGACGCGGCCGAAGACGCTGCCGTAGGCGCGCGACCGATGAGAGGTCCCGCTTGACGCCGGCCGAGCATTGGAGCCGGAAACGCGATGCCCGCCGAGGGTTAGGGCGAAGCCCCTGTACCATACACCTCTGCAGGGCCGCCGTGAAGGCGGCGGACTACGGGCGCGGGATCACACGCTCCGCGGTTTCCCCGATGCCGGCCGTGTGCCTGGGGAGGAGCGCGTGTCCGTCGACGACGGCGGTCGCCAGATCGATGAGCTTGCGGTTGGTGACGCGTGAGCGCTCGCGCATCATCTCGAACGCCGTCGCCTCGTCGATCATGTGGCGTTCCATCAGGATTCCCTTGGCGCGCTCGATCGACGCGCGGCGCCCGAATGCCCCCTGGAGATCGTGGTACTCGGCAAAGCGGCACAGGACGATGTCGATCGAGCTCTGCCAGTCCTCGACATCGTTGTCGCTGATGTGGGCGAAGACGCCGCGCTTGGACGCCTGTTTGATGAACTCGGGGTCGCGCGCGTGCAGAAGCACGATGACCGGACACGCGGCCTCGCGCACGATCTTGTCGATCAGGTCCAGTGCATGCCCCGAGCTCTCGCCGAGCCCGACGAGCGCGACATCGGGCCGTTCTCTGGCCGTGACGGCACCCACGTCGGTGACGTCGATCGCACGCGCGATGACCTCGTGGCCCAATGCGACGACAAGTGGTGCGACGAGCGCCAGGCGATCCTTCCGCTCGTTGGCGATCAGCACGCGCAAATGCTCGGTCCCGCGATGTGCCATGGTCCGCTCGACTCGACCCAGTCTAGATCTTCTGGATTCGGATTTGAAGCGTGACGGAAGAGGCCCCGAGTGATTCGGCACATCGTGATCGTGAAATGGAGACAGGACACGACGGAGGGGGACATCGTCGAGGCGTTCAAGGCCGCGCGTGTCCTGCTCGAGGACATCGACGCCGTCGAGCGGGTAACGCTCGGACGCAACCGGGCTGAGGTCGATCATGGCTTCACCCATGTGTTGATCGTGGATTTGGCCGACGGGGAAGCACTGCGGAGCTATCTCGACCATCCGAGCCGAGTGCGGTACCTCCGCGAGCACCTGCTCCCGCTCGAGGAACAGCGCATCGAGATCGACGTCGGGGTGGACATGACGCTGCGACGCGACGCGACGGTGAGGGACTGGGAACACGGAGCGTCGGCCGGGATGTCGTTTCCGATAGACAAATGATCATGTTTGAAACCGCCGCGTAGCCGACGAAGCCGGCGAGCACGAGGGTGGCGAGGTTGGTGGTGAGCATCAGGGTGCGACCTTTGGCTGAGGGGCGGTGGCGCCGGGCGCGCCCGCGACACACGCGCCGGCGATGATCTCGTCGTCGAAGTCGGGGAGAGCCGGCCCCATGCGCGGGCCGGCCTGGGACGAGCGCGGAGCGAGCAAACCTGTTCGGCAACGTCCGGTCGCACGTCGTAGCCGGTGGTGCGCGCTTTCAGGCGGCGCGTGGTCGCCAGGGCTTGCAGGCCGGCGGCGCCGAGCACGAGCACGCGCGCCGGCGGGACCGTGCCCACGGCGCTCGTCAGCATCGGCGGGAAGCGAAGCGACAACGACGCCGCGATCAGCGCGGCGTCGTAGCCGGCGACCGTCGACTGCGAACTAAGCGCATCCATGGCCTGGGCACGCGAGATTCGCGGGATCGCCTCCATCGCGAAGGCTGTGACGGCGAGGGCGGCGAGGGCGGCGATCGGACCGCCGGTATCGAACGAGGTCAGTAGGCCGATCAGCGTTGCGCCATCGCGGAGCTGGAGGACTTCCTCGTCGGTCGGCGGGTTCACCTTCTGTGGCGTGTTCCGTGACGACGCCGACCGTCGGTGGGGACGACTGCATGTCTTGATCGTCGCCATCCCTCGGCGATCGGCCATCCGCAGTTACTACGTCGCTACACGGCGATTGCTAGTCCCCAGCATCCTCAGGGTTGCGGGAAATCCCGGATGAATGTGGCCTCGGCCTCGCCTAGTTTGAAGGCATAGTGAACGAAGGAAGCCCGTGAGCACCATCTTGATCGGCGTTGACGCCTCTGAGCGCTCGACGGACGCCCTCGCCTTCGGACGCCGACTCGCAGAGATCTGTAATAGCCCCGTTCTGCTTGCGCGAGCCATCACGAACGCCGGCCGGCTCTGCCGGCCCCTGAGCTCGGAACGCGACTCGCTCAACGGGATCGATTCCAGTCGCGTGACCGTGCGAACGGTCGTCAGTCCGTCACCTGCGCGTGCGCTGCACGAGCTCGCGGAGACGGAGCGGGCGGAGATCATCATCGTGGGTTCCTCCCACACGAGCTCGGTGGGCCGGGTCACACCCGGTAGCACCGGAGAGTGCCTGTTACAGGGCGCTCCGTGCGCCGTCGCGGTGGTCCCGCACGGCTACCGGACACGCGCAGACGAGCCTGTGCAGCGGATCGGCGTCGCCTACGACGGTTCCGAACAGGCAATGGCGGCGGTCGCCGGTGCCGTAGGACTGGCCCGCGCCTTCGGTGCCGAGCTCGAGGTCATCGGGGTCGTCACCGCGAAATCGTACGGCAGCTCAGCGGCCGGGGTGGGATATTTCGCGCGGCCCGAAGACGTTGAGCGCAACGTCCGCGAAAGCCTTGACACGCTGGTCGCCGGGCTTCCGGTAGACGTGACGGCCGAGAGCGTGCTGCTCGCGGGGGACCCGGCCCAGCTGCTTGCCGAGCGCAGTGGCGAGCTCGACCTCATGATCGCGGGATCGCGCGGCTATGGTCCACTGCGTTCGGTACTGGTGGGCCGCGTGACCGATCGGCTGATGCGCATGGCGTTCTGCCCGATGATCATCGTGCCGCGTGGCACCGACGTGCCGCTTCGGGCGCTTTTTGGCGCCACCGCCTCCAACATGGCCAACTGAGATAACCGACTACATCATCGTTGGGGCCGGGTCGGCCGGCTGCGTGCTGGCCAATCGCCTCTCGGCGGACGCGTCCGTCGGCGTCCTGCTGCTCGAGGCCGGTAAGGCGGACCGCTCGGCGAACATCAAGATCCCCGCGGCGTTCCCCAAGCAGTTCCACACCAGGCTCGACTGGGACTACTGGACCGAGCCCGAGCCGCACGTCGACGGCCGGTCGCTGTACATCCCGCGCGGCAAGGGCATCGGCGGATCGAGTTCGATGAACGCGATGCTCTACGTCCGCGGGCGGCCGTTGGACTACGACGGCTGGGAGGAGCAGGGCGCACCCGGCTGGGGGTACAAGGACGTCCTGCCGTACTTCATCAAGGCCGAGGACAACAGCCGCGGAGCTTCCGAGTACCACGGCGCCGGCGGCCCGCTGCGCGTCGGCGAGCAGCGCTCGCCGCGCCCGCTCGACCGCCGGCTGATCGCCGCATCGGTGGCGGCCGGCATCCCCCGCATCGACGACTACAACGGCCCGGAGCAGGACGGCGTCTCGATGTTCCAGGTCAATCAGGACAGGGGCAAGCGGTTCAGCTGCGCGGACGCCTACCTGCGGCCGGTCTCTGATCGGCCGAACCTGGAGGTCCGCAAGGACGCGACGGTGCTCGGCGTCGAGTTCGAGGGCGGGCGCGCCGTCGGCGTGCGCGTCCAGGGACGCCGCGGGCGCGTCGAGATCCTGCGCGCGCAGCGCGAGGTCATCCTCTCCGCGGGAGCGATCGGCTCACCACAACTGCTTCAGCTCTCGGGAATCGGCGCGCCCGACGACCTGCGCGCGGTCGGCGTCGAGGTTCGCCACGAGCTGCCGGGCGTCGGACGCAACCTTCAGGACCACCCATTCGTCACCTCGATCTTCGAGGTCTCAGACGTCGACACCCTCCGCTACGCGGAGAAGCCCAAGGCGCTCGCGGAGTGGCTGTTGCGCAGGACGGGCCCGCTGAGCTCCACGGTCGCCGAGGTCGTCGCCTTCCACCGCACGCGGCCAGGCCTTCCGGCTGCCGACATCCAGTTCCACATGGGCGCGGCGTACTTCGAGGACCACGGCGCCGAGACCTACGACGGCCACTGCATCGTGATCGGGCCCGTGCTCATCTCACCCAAGGCCCGCGGACGCGTCTGGTTGCGCTCCGCGAACCCGACCGACAAGCCGCGGATCCTCACGAACTCGCTCTCGGACCCCGACGACGTCGCGTCGCTCGTTGCCGGTGTCGAGCTCACGCGCGAGATCGCCGCGCAGAACCCGCTCGCGGAGATCGTCCTCCGGGAGATCAAACCGGGACCGGCCGTCAGCGGCCGTGCGGACATCGAGGCGGATGTGCGCCGGCGCCTGATGCTCATCTACCACCCGGTCGGAACCTGCCGCATGAGCGACACGGCCGCTGACGCGGTGGTCGACAGCCAGCTGCGCGTCCACGGGCTTGAGGGCCTGCGGGTCGTCGACGCGTCGATCATGCCGACGATCATCGGCGGCAACATCCACGCGCCCACGGTGATGGTCGCCGAGCGCGCCGCGGACCTGATCCGCGGCGCGGTCGGCGCCAGCAGCTACCAGGCCCCCACTGACGGGCCCTCCGCGAAGGCCTCGGCGACGGGCGCGTAGGTGATCTCTCCGTCCTTGACGTTCAGCCCCCGCGCAAAGCCGGGGTCCTCGGCGAGCGCGGCGTCGACGCCGACGCTCGCGAGCCGGCGGATGTAGGGCAGCGTCGCGTTGGTCAGCGCCCGCGTCGCCGTGACGGGAACCGCCCCGGGCATGTTCGCCACGCAGTAGTGGAGCACTCCGTCGACCTCGAACACGGGATCGGCGTGCGTCGTCGGGTGCGAGGTCTCAAAGCAGCCACCTTGGTCGATCGCGACATCCACGATCACCGAGCGGGGCCTCATCACTCCGAGCATCTCCCGGGTGACCAGGTGCGGGGCGACGGCCCCGGGGACCAGCACCGCGCCGATGACCACGTCCGCTTCGCGGAGTTCCTGCTCGAGGATGATCGCGTCGGACATCAGGATCCGGGCTCGCGAGCCGAAGTACTGGTCCAGATCGTGCAGACGTTCGAGGGAGCGCTCGAGGATGGTGACCTCCCCCTCGTTGCCGAGGGCGATCCGCGTCGCCCCGGTCCCGACCACGCCGCCGCCGATCACGAGGATGCGGGCGGGGGCCACGCCGGTGACTCCCCCCATCAGCACGCCGGGCCCGCCCAGCGGGGATTGCAGGAAGTAGGCGCCCGCGTGCGCGGCGAGCCGCCCGGCGATCTCGCTCATCGGCGCCAGCAGCGGGAGGTGACCGTCCGCCGTCTCGACCGTCTCGTAGGCGATCGCCGTCGCCCCCGAGTTGACGATCGCCTCGGTCTGCGCCCGGTCAGGCGCGAGATGCAAGTAGGTGAACAGCGTCAAGTCCGCATGGATCAGCGGGTATTCCTGCTCGATCGGCTCCTTGACCTTCAGGAGCAGCTCGCTCTGCTGCCAGACGTCCTCGGCAGCCGGGACGACCTGCGCCCCGACCACTTTGTAGGCATCGTCGGAAAAGCCCGACCCGACGCCGGCTCCGGCCTCGACCAGGACGTCGGACCCGAGTGCGACCAGCTCCTGCGCGCCGGCCGGAGTCAGCGCCACCCTCCGCTCGGCCTGCTTGATTTCCTTCACGACACCGATACGCATCGGGTCCTCCAATCAATTGATGTGTTGGAAAGGGTCACGCGGGACTCGCGGTGGGACCCACCGTGGGCCCAGAGGCGGCAGGCGGCTTCGGCTTGCGAGGGCTGGTGTCGCTGGCCCCGGGTGTTAGCCGCGCGTGGTTGGCGCGCGAGGCGAAATATCCGATCAGCAACGCGAGCACCCAGACCGGGGTCACGTACAACGCGATCCGCGTGTCGGAGTTGAACGCCATCAGCACGAGGACCAAGGCGAGGAAGGCCAACACGAACCAGTTCCCGGCGGGCGTGAGTGGCATCTTGAACGCACCCTCGGGCAGCCGGCCGGCGTTCACCGTTCGGCGGTAGTTCAAGTGCGAAATCATGACCATTCCCCACACGAACAGGCCACACACGGTGGCGATGCTCGTGATGTACGCGAACGCGCGCGCGGGAATGAAGTAGTTCAGTAGGACCCCGGCCAGCATCGCCACGAACGAGACGACCATCCCCGCGGCCGGAACCTTCTGGCGACTCACCTTACGCAGCGCCGCTGGCGCCTGCCCGAAACCGGCGAGGGTGTACAGCATCCGGCCCGTGCTGAAGATCCCGCTGTTACACGACGACAGCGCCGCAGTCAGCACGACGAAGTTGACGATTCCGGCAGCGGCCGGAATGCCGACCTGGGAGAACACGACCACGAACGGGCTGTCGTCGGGATTGAGCTGGTTCCAGGCGACGAGCGACATGATGACCAGCAGCGCGCCGACGTAGAAGATCAGGATCCGCCAGATGACCTTGTTGATCGCCGACGGGATCGTCTTCTCGGGATTCTCGGCTTCGCCCGCCGTGACGCCGATCAGCTCGACCCCCAAGAACGCGAACATCACGATCTGAAGCGCCAGGAACGGGCCCTTGAACCCCTTGGGGAAGAACCCATCCGACGACCAGAGGTTCGAGAAGCCCGCGCTGTCGCCGAGTGCGCTGATGCCGAAGACGATGATCGCCAGACCGAGCAGGATCATGCCGATGATCGTGACCACCTTGATGATCGCGAACCAGAACTCGAACTCACCGAACAGGCCGACGGCGGTCAGGTTGACGCCGAGCAGTACCACCAACGCGATCAGCGCAGGGATCCACTGCGGCATGTCAGGCACCCAGTACTGCACGTAGATTCCGGCCGCGGTGATTTCCGCCATCGCGATCACCACCCACATCAACCAGTACGTCCAGGCGGTCGCGAACCCCGCCCACGGACCGACGAACTCGTCCGCGTACGTGGCGAACGAGCCCGCGACCGGTCGGTAGAGCAACAACTCACCAAGCGCTCGCATGATCAAGAAGATGGCGACACCGGCGACGACGTATGACACCAACAAAGACGGTCCGGCCTGCTGGATCGCTTTCGCCGAGCCCAGGAACAGCCCCACGCCGATCGCGCCACCGATCGCGATCATCTGGATGTGACGCTCCTTCAGCCCACGCTGAAAGTCTTCTTGCGCCGCGCTTCCCGTCTCGGGAGATATCGCTGGACGACTCATGGACCCGGCTCCTGACGCGTTGGTTCGCGATGACTGGCGAGTCACGCACACGCCGGCCGAGCGTTAGAGCCGGAAAGATGCCTGCCGAGGGTAGAGGCGAGGCTGCATGGATACTAACCGCACCGTCAACCCCGACGGTGGATGATGCTCTCCATGGCCGAGCGTGGTGGTGTCGAGCTCGTTGCGGAATGGCAGAAGGCCATGCGCTCGCTGGCATCGTCGGCCGCCGCGGTCGCCGGCCGTGCTGAGCTGCCGGAGCAGCTGGTCGCGCCGCTCCATCGCCAGACGGAGGTGCTCCAGGCGATCCTTGAACGTGAGCGGCGGCTTCAGCAGGAGTTGATCACGCGGGCGTTCGCGCCGTATGACGCCGTCTTCGACCTGCTCGAGCAGAGCGCCGGCGCGTTGCATCGGCAGGCCGAGGCGCTGACGGAGTCGGCACGGGCGCTCGAGCAGGCCGCGGAGATGATGGAGACCCAAGCGGAGCTGTTCGAGCGCACGATCTCGGTCATGCGACAGCCGGGCGAGATCGTCAAGCGGGCAGCGGGCGCTGGGCCTCCGGCTGAAGACCCTTAGCGCCGCTGCGTCGTCTCAGAGCAGGCGTTCGATCAGCGCCAGGTAGTCGACGATCGAGTGTGTGCCGAGGTAGCGGTCGCGCACGCGCTCATGTGCCCGATCGCCCATCTCGACGGCACGCTCGGGAGCTTGAAGGAGCCGCCGCACCGCGAGGCCGTACTCGCGCAGGTCGTACGGGTCGTCGAGCAGGATGCCACTCCTGTAGTGCTCGATCTGGTCCTGGATCCCGCCGATGCGGCTGGCCACGACTACGCGACGCTTCCACATCGCCTCGGCGACGGTGAGCCCGAAGCCTTCGGCGAGGCTCTTTTGGACGACCACGTCGGCGCCGCGCTGCAGGGCATTGACGATCGCCGCGTTCTCTTGCGAGTCGACCATCGGCAACAGCGCCAGGTGCACCCGCTCGCGCCGCTCGGCGGGGAGAGCCCGCCAGCGCTCGACCGCCGCGTCGAACACGGCCGCGCCCTCGGGATCGTCTGCCACGGCCTTGACGTCGGGGCCGGCGTAGACGAGGTGCGCGTCCGTATGCGGAGCGACGTGCTCGGCGAAGCCGTCGATGACGCCGAGCGGATCCTTGAGTGCATCCCAGCGCGAGACCTGCAGGACGTAGCGCTCGCCGCGTCCGAGTGGGCGTTCTTCGATCAGCTCCGCTCGTCGAGTGACACCGCCGATGCTGCCGTCGATCCGCTGGAAGACCGGTGGCCCACCGCCCGCCGGACGCAACCCCGCAGCCTCGAGGATGCCGTCGACGGCATCCGGCTCGAGCTCCTGGTTCTTGGGCGAGAAGACATCGATCGACGGGGCGACGATGGCCCGGCGCGCGGGGTCGAGGCCTTCCCACACGAACGACTCACGCGAGAAGACGTAGGCGTCGGCCTGCAGCACGTACGGCTCCAGGAACGACCAGGCCTCGCGTGCGAGATCGTTCGGCGTGTCCAGGCCGACGTGACAGCGCCAGACGGCCGTCGCGCCGCAGGCCTTGACGTGTCCGATCAGGCCTGCGGTCTGCGGGTCGTGCAGGATCACGATGTCGGCGGGGCGCAGGAGGTCGCGCAGGTCCGCCGCGTTCGGGGCGAGTGCTGCCTCGTAAGAGGCTCGCTCCAGGTCCCCCAGTGGCCCGCCGTCGCCCGGCACACCGTGCAACCGGTTGTGGAGCCGCTTGGTGAGCGCGAAGAACGGCCCATCGCCCGCGATCACGGCCCATCGCGCATCGACACCTGCGCCGCGGGCGTAGGCCAGCAGTGGCACGAGCATCTCCGCCACGCCACCCCCGCGCGCTGTCGAGTTCAGGTGCCAGATCCGGCGTCCGGCGAGTTCTGCGCGCCCGAGCCGTTGCGCTCGGCGAACCGCCTCCATCGCCGCCGCGGGGAGCACTCGGTCAAACCGGTCCAACGCCAGCGAGCCGACCGGCACGAGCTCGAGCGCCGGGGCGCGGACGTCTGTCGTGACGGTCATGACACGGCCACCAGTCGTTTCGCCACTCCGCGCACGAGGTCTTCCAGCGGGTGCTTGGCCTGGCGGGGGAGGACGAGCACGGGGCAGTGGGCGCCGTCGACCAGCCGGCGCGAGACGCCGCCGAGCAAGACGCTGCGCAGCGGGCCGTAGCCGCGCGAACCGCAGACGAGTAGGTCGACGTGTCCGGACACGTTCAGGAGCACGTCGGCGGGGTCGTCGACGTGGAACTCGGACTCGACGTCGACGTCGGGCCCCAGGCCGCACAGCGCGCGATTGAGCGCATCCTCGATCTCGGATCGGCGGCGACCCTCGAGGTCGCTCCCGCGTAGCCGCGGCTCGCCCGGCGCGGTGACGGCGTTGAACCAGCCCGGGGGACGGAGCGCCATGACCACGCGCAGCCGCGCGCCGGCCCGAGCGGAGAGCTGGTGGGCGGCCGCGAGCGCGGCGTGCCCCTCGGGAGTGTCGACGAAGCCCACGGCGACGGTCTGTATCGGCGTCTGCCGGTATCCGTGCGGGGCGAGCGCGACCGGGCATGGGGCGCCGTGGAGGAGCCGCTCCGCCGTGCTGCCGGGCAGAACGCGCCCGGCGACGCCGCGCCCGGTGGAGCCGACCACGATCAGCCCGGCGTCCACGTCCTCGACGACCGTCTGGAGCGCCCGGGACACGGACTCGTCGTTCTCGATCTGAGCTTCGGCGCCGGTCTCCTGAAGGAGCCGCTCCATCGTGGCGGTCACCGGCCGGTTGACGCCGGCGTTGACGTCGTCGGGGTCCGTGAAGCCGTCGAAGACGGACACGGCGACGGCGATCACGCGCGCGCCGGTCAGCTCACCGAGCGCGAGCGCGAGCTCGACTGGCGCCCGATCCTCCTGATACGGGTCGTAGGCGGCAACGATGGGCGCGTGCATGATGGTTCCTTTGGGTCAGTGGTTGCGACGGTCGCGGTGGGGGGGCGGCCGCCAAAAGCGGTCGCCCCCACCGGTGATCAGGCCGCCGTGCCCGCTCCGACCGGGACGTGGGCCAGAACGCGGGCGGTGAGGTCCACGAGTCGGTTCGCGTAGCCCCACTCGTTGTCGTACCAGGCGACGACCTTGACCTGGGTCTCGTCGATCACGCTCGTCAGCGGTGCGTCGTAGATCGCCGAGTAGGGGGACTTGACGATGTCGGCCGAGACGATCGGGTCCTCGTTGTAGGCAAGGATGCCCGTCAGCAGGCCACGGTCGGCCCGGCCGGCGAAGGCGCCGTTGATCTCCTCGACGCTCGTCGGACGCTGGACCTCGACGGTCAGGTCGACGATCGAGCCCGTCGGGAGTGGCACGCGCACGGCGTAGCCGTGCAGCTTGCCGGCGAGCTCGGGGATGACGAGTCCGAGCGCCTTGGCGGCGCCGGTGGACGTCGGGATCAGGTTCAAGGCCGCCGCGCGGGCGCGGCGGAGGTCCTTGTGCGGCGCGTCGAGCAGGTTCTGATCGGAGGTGTAGGAGTGGATCGTGGTCATCAGGCCGTGCCGGATGCCGACGGTGTCGTGCAGGATCATGGCGACCGGGGCGAGGCAGTTGGTCGTGCATGACGCATTGGTGAGGATGTGATGGCGCTCGGGGTCGTACGCGTCGTCGTTGACGCCGAGCACGAGGTCGGCGTCGGCGGGCTCACTGCCCTTCATCGGGGCCGACAGGATGACCGTGCGGGCCCCGGCCTCGAGATGGCGAGCGACCTCCTCGCGGGTGCGAAAGCGCCCGCTGGCCTCGATCACGACGTCGATGCCGAGCTCGTCCCACGGGAGGTCGGCCGGATCGCGCTCGGCGCTGATGACGATCTGATGACCGTCGATCTGGAGGAGGCCGTCGTGGCAACGGACCGCGGACGGGAAACGGCCGTACACGGAATCGTGGGCGAGCAGGTGAGCCAGCGTCGCCGCGTCGGCGACGTCATTGATGGCGGCGATCTCGAACTTGGCGTCGCGTTCGACGGCCGCGCGCAGCACGGCCCGTCCGATGCGGCCGAAGCCATTGATGGCTACGCGGGGCATGCGATCTCTCCTTGGTCTGGAAGCTTTCAATCTATGGGCGCGAGCGCGCCCGGGCATCCGGGACAACGCCGCTCGAAGCGGGTAGTAAGCCGCGGCATGACTGCGCCGTCTCCCGCATGTGCGCCGTGGCTCCGTCATCGAGACTTCGCCAATGACCGCGATCGTTACCCAGTCCCGCTATGTGTACGACTTCGCCGAGGGCTCGCGCGACATGCGTGAGCTGCTCGGGGGCAAAGGGGCCAACATCGCGGAGATGACCCGGGTCCTCGGGCCCGAACTCGTGCCGGCCGGCTTCACGATCTCCACGCAGGCGTGCGTCGCCTTCATGCGCGACGATCGCACCGAGCCCGCCGGACTGGCGGCGCAGGTTGCCGACGGCATCGCGCGCCTCGAGTCCCGCGCGGGACGCCTCCTGGGCGACTCCGCGGACCCGCTGCTCGTGTCCGTGCGCTCCGGCGCGCGTGACTCGATGCCGGGGATGCTCGAGACGATCCTGGACCTCGGCCTCAACGACGAGTCCGTGTTGGGCCTGGCGGCAAGCACCGGCAACGAGCGCCTCGCGTGGGACTCCTACCGGCGCTTCGTGCAGATGTTCGGCAACGTCGTGAGCGGCGTACCGGGGGCGCGCTTCGAGGAGATCCTGCTGGCTGCGCGCCGGCGGGCGGGAGTCCGCGAGGATCGTGAGCTCGGCATCGACGCCCTCAAGGACGTTACGCGCCGCTTTCGCACGCTCTATGAAGCCCACACCGGAGACCCGTTTCCGCAGGACCCACAGCAGCAGTTGCGGCTCGCGATCGCCGCGGTCTTCGACTCCTGGCTGGGCGACCGCGCGGTGCAGTACCGCCGCATCAACCACATCCCGGATGACTGGGGCACCGCCGTCAACGTCCAGCAGATGGTGTTCGGCAACCGCGGCGCGGGCTCGGCCACCGGCGTCGCGTTCTCGCGCGACGAGATCACCGGCGCTCCCGATCCCAGCGGCGACTTCCTGCTCGACGCTCAAGGCGAGGACGTCGTCTCCGGAGTGCGCACGCCGCGCCCGCTGCACGAACTGGCGGACGAGCTGCCCGAGGCGTACGCGCGGTTGGTGAAGATCCTGCGCACGCTCGAGCAGCACTACGGCGACATGCAGGACGTCGAATTCACGGTCGAAGCCGGCCGCCTCTACATGCTGCAGACGCGCAGCGCCAAGCGCCCGGCCCAGGCCGCCGTCCGATTCGCCGTCGACGCGGTCGACGAGGGACTGCTGACCCCCGCACGCGCGCTCGCCACGATCGACGCCGGCGCGCTCGATGCGCTCCTGCATCCGACCTTTGACCCCGATGCCCGCTTCGAGGTGCTGGCACGCGGCGTCGCGGCGTCGCCCGGGGCTGCCAAGGGTGAGGTCGTCTTCACCGCCGAGGAGGCGGTCACGGCCGCCGCGCAGGGCCGCGACGTGATCCTCGCCCGCCCGTTCACCGAGGCCGACGACGTTGCCGGCTTCCACGCCGCCCGCGGCATCCTCACCACCGAGGGCGGCAAGGCCTCCCACGCCGCGCTGGTCGCGCGCGGCATGGGCCGACCGGCCGTGGTGGGCGCCGGCGAGCTCGATATCGACCTGCGGGCGCGAGTGATCCGGATCGGCGACGTTGTCGTCGCCGCCGGCGAGCGGATCGCGATCGACGGCGGCGCCGGCATCGTGACGCGCGACGACGTCCCGCTGGTGGAGCCCGGGCGCAATGCGCGCTTCGAGCGCGTGCTGACGTGGGCGGATGAGTTCCGGCGGCTCGGCGTCCGCGCCAACGCCGACACGCCGGCCGACGCGCTGAAGGCGCTCGAGCACGGCGCCGAGGGCATCGGCCTGTGCCGGACCGAGCACATGTTCATGGCGGCCGACCGCCAGCCGAAGATGCGCGCGATGATCATGGCCCGCACTGAGGCCGAACGCCGCGCCGCCCTGGCCGAGCTCCTGCCGCTGCAGCAGCAGGATTTCGAAGGCCTGTTCGCGGCGATGCCCGGGCGGCCGATCACCATTCGCCTGCTCGACCCGCCGCTGCACGAGTTCCTTCCGGACCGCGTGGAGCTGGCCCAGCGCGTCCAGCGGGCGCGCGACGAGCAGGCGCCGGAGCTGCCGGCGCTCGAGCAGGAGCTCGAACTCGTCCTGCGTCTCGGCGAGGTCAACCCGATGCTCGGGACGCGGGGCTGCCGGCTGGGCATCGTGCACCCCGAGATCTACGAGATGCAGATTGAGGCGATCATGCGCGCCGCCTGCGCGTCGGCACCGCCGCCGCACCTGGAAATCATGATCCCGCTGGTCGACTACGACGCCGAGTTGGTCGAGCTGCTCGACCTCGTCGTCGAAGTCGGCTCGCGCCACGGCCTGACGGCGGGCAAGGACTACCTCGTGGGCACGATGATCGAGCTCCCGCGCGCGTGCTTCGTCGCCGATCGGTTGGCGGTGCATGCGGACTTCTTCTCCTTCGGGACCAACGACCTCACTCAGACCGCGCTCGGCTTCTCGCGCGACGATGTCGAGGCGGGCTTCGTGCCGAGCTACCTCGAACGCCGCCTGCTCGATCGCTCGCCGTTCGAGACGATCGACGAAGCGGGAGTGGGTGCGCTTGTCGAGCTGGCGGTCGCCCGCGGCCGCGCCGGTCGCGCGGACATCGAGCTCGGCATCTGCGGCGAGCACGGCGGCGACCCGGACTCGATCGCGTTCTTCGATCGCGTGGGCCTGGACTACGTCTCATGCTCGCCCTATCGGCTGCCGATCGCGCGTGTCGCGGCCGCGCAGGCCGCGCTCGCTCGGAGCTCGGGCGCTTGACTCAGCGGTGCTTCACCGTGACAGCAGCCGCCATCGTCGCCTTTCGCGCTGCCGGCGTGAAACCGTGAGCGTGAGCGCCGTGCTGCATCGCGAGCGTGACCAGTCCCTCCGGACTGGCCGCATTGAGTGACTCGTGGCAGCGCGTCGGATGAACTTCCGAGCACACAACTTCGAAGGATGCCGACGACCTGCCAGGGCGAACGTGTGCGTTGGTGCGGCGCTCCATGAGCTCAGCTCCAGACGGATGCGTTTCAACGCCGGCCGAGGAGATGGAGCCGGGATCACTGCCGCGGGAGGAATAGGGCGGGGCCTGCCGTCGGACCGTACCACCGCCCACTGTGGACCACAGGGCTCCACTCAGGAGTTGCCGCCGGATCCCGTACAATGCGCCGCGCCGGCGATGAGCGATCAACTACCCAGGCACCTTCGCGTCCTCATCGCCAATGAGCGAAGGGACCGGCTCGACCTCGTCGCCCCGATCGTCGCCAACCTTGGCCATGAGGTCATCGCACGAGAGATCAACGTCGAAGAAGTGGGGCCGCTGACCGCGCGTGAGCGACCCGATGTCGCGCTGGTCGGACTCGGCGCCGACTCGGAGCATGCGCTGGACTTGATCGACCGGATCGTGCAGGAAGCCGCATGTCCCGTGATCGTCCTGCTGCACGGGCCGGATCCCGCGTTCATCAAGCAGGCTTCCAAGCGCGGCGTCTTCGCTCACATCAGCGACACGGACGTCGAGGACTGGCAGAGCTCGATCGACATCGTGCTGCACCGCTTCGCCGAATATCACAGCCTCCAAGGGGCATTCGGGCGCCGGGCGTTGATCGAGCGAGCCAAGGGCATCCTCATGGAACGCCACAACATTGATGAGCCCGCGGCGTTCATGATGCTGCGCGATCAATCCCGGGTCGACAATCGCAAGCTCGTCGATCTTGCGGTTGCGGTCGTCGATGGACATCGGCTGCTTTCCCGGCATCCGGACGCTTCGCGGCGCTAACCCACGCATGGACATCTCTGTCGCGGTCGTCGGGAGCGGCTTCTCCGGCATCGGCCTGGCGATCAACCTGCGCAAGCAGGGCGTCGAGGACTTCGCCGTCCTCGAACGTGGTGCCGGCGTGGGCGGCACCTGGCACTACAACACGTATCCGGGCTGTGCCTGCGACGTCCCGTCGAACCTGTACTCGTTCTCGTTCGCGCCGAATCCGGATTGGTCGCGGACCTATTCACGCCAGCCGGAGATCCGCGCCTACCTCGAGCGGGTCGTGGACGCCTTCGGCGTGCGGCCGAAGATCCGGCTGAACACAGAAGTACTCGAAGCCTCATGGAATGACGAGGCACGCCGCTGGCAGATAGACACAACGGCCGGGAGGTTCACCGCGAAGGTCCTGATCTCCGGCACCGGCCCGCTGGTCGAGCCGCGGATCCCGGACGTCCCGGGCCTCGAGCGCTTCACCGGGCCGGCGATGCATTCCGCGCGCTGGGACCACTCGGTCGACCTGCGCGGGCTGCGGATCGCCTCGATCGGCACCGGCGCCTCCGCGATCCAGTACGTCCCGGAGGTCGCGCCCGATGCGGAGCAGCTCTACGTCTTCCAGCGCACGGCTCCGTGGATCATGCCCCACAGCGCGCGGCCGGTGAAGCCGATCGAGCAGCGCGTGTACCGTCGCTTCCCGGCGGTGCAGCGCGCGGTCCGCGGCGGGATTTATGGTGCGCGCGAGCTGATGGTGCTCGGCTTCGTCAAGCAGCCGCGCGGGATGAAGCTGCTCGAGAAGGTCGCCGGCCGGCACCGCCGGCGAGGCCTCGAAGGCGATGCGGACCTGATCGCGCGCACCACGCCCGACTACACCCTCGGCTGCAAGCGCATCCTGCCGTCCAATGACTGGTATCGGACCCTCACGCGCGAGAACGTCGAGCTGGTCACCGAAGGCGTGGCGGAGATCCGCGAGCGCTCGGTCGTCACCACCGACGGGCGCGAGCTCGAGGTCGACGCGCTGCTCTTCGGCACGGGCTTCCACGTCGTCGACATGCCGGTCGGGCGGCTCGTGCGCGGGCGCGGCGGGCGCGCGCTCGCCGACGTCTGGGACGGCTCCCCGCACGCCCACTTGGGCGCCACGGTGCCGGGCTTCCCGAACCTGTTCATCCTGCTCGGTCCGAACACCGGGCTCGGGCACAGCTCGATGGTCTACATGATCGAGTCCCAGATCGCGTACGTGATGGACGCGCTGAACGCGCTGGGCGACGCCGACATCGTCGAGGTGCGCCCGGAGGTCGAGGCCGCCTACAACGCGGAGGTGCAGCAGCGGATGCAGGGCACCGTCTGGAACACGGGCTGCACGAGCTGGTACCAGGACGCCAAGGGCAACAACCCGATGCTCTGGCCCGACTGGACGTGGCGCTTCCGGCGCCGCACGGCCCGCTTCGACCCGTCGGAGTACCTAATCGAGTCCAGCAACCGCCTTCGAGGGCCTGACCGTCCGGTCTCTGGCGGTCCGCACGTGGCGCCGTGAACGCGCGCGTCCTCATCACCCGCCGGCGCGCCGTCTCAGGCCTGATCGTGCGCCTCATACCTCGGCAGGCAATCGGTTCCGGCTCCAACTCTCTCGGCCGGCGTGGCGTGTGATCGATGACGATCGACGCCGAACGCATCGGCGACCGCGGTCCGGCATGAGCCGGCGCCAGATCCGGGATCGAGAAGACCGGGAAGCCGCGCGTGCGCGCCTCGTCGAGCAGCGCCGGCGGGATCGCCTTGAACGCCACCTCGACACCGAATCCCAGGGCCGCGACACGCGAGCTGGGTGACGAGTTGCCGTTGCGCGCCGGCACGGTGCCGCAAGCGCACCCGTCGTCAACATGACCCAGCCGGGCCCGAGCCAGTTCGCGGGGTGGTCGATCTCGATGCTGCGCGCGCCTCCGACGCGGCGTCGGCGCGCGTCCTCGCCACCCGCGACGAGCTCGAGCCCGCGGTCGCCGTCGAGAGGCTCGGCCAGCGTCAATCGGAGCGGCACCGAGGTCCCGGCCGATGAGACGAGTTCGCGAGTCGCGGCCGTGGCCGCCCGTCTGATCGGACCCTGAGCCCGGCGCGGTGGTGGCCCTCCGGCCGCCGCCGCGTCCGCGGCTACCACCTGATCTTGCGGTTCGCGGAGTGGCTCCGCGCTTCAACGTCCGGGCACGCGCAGCGTAGGCTCGCCCCGTGAGCCTCGGCGACCTCGCGCTGATCGTGGCCGCCGGGCTGGCCGGTCCGCTGCTCGCGGCCGGCCGGCGAGGGTTCGTGCCGGTCGTGGCCGGCGAGATCCTCGCCGGCGTGATCCTCGGCCGCAGCGGCTTCGATGTCATCCACGCCGACGACGCGACGGTGTCGTTTCTGGCGGAGGCGGGCTTCGCGATGCTGATGCTGACCGTGGGGATGCACATCCCGCTGCGCGATCGGCGGCTACGCCGCGCCCTCGGACGCCGCGCGCTGGCGGCGGGCGTTGCCGCGATCGCCGCCTCGTTCGGCGAGCTGTCTGATCGCGACGGCGTGCCTGCGGCGGTGGTCCAGATCGGCCTTCAAGAACACGTCATCACTCCGGCCTTGGGCGCTGCGTTGACACTTGCGGCCCTGACGACGCTCGGCTTCTGCGCTCTCGGAACGGACCTGCTCCGTCGCCGGGCAACGCCATCGGCGAGTGTCCCGCCGACACCGCTCGGGGTGGGCTGATCGGACGGTGAACGGTCGACTCAGCGTGCGCCCTTCGACGCCTCATCCGGCGGTGCACCTCAGCCACCGTTCCAACTGGCTGCGCGCGGCGGTGCTCGGAGCGAATGACGGCATCGTGTCGACGGCATGCCTCGTGCTGGGCGTGGCGGCGTCCGGCGCGTCGGGTGCCGCGATCCGCACCGCCGGGATCGCCGGCCTGGCCGCGGGGGCGTTGTCGATGGCCGGGCGAGTACGTCTCGGTCAGCTCACAACCCGGAGCTGGCGAGCGAGGTGGCGGACGCACTCTCGCGCAAGGGGGCGCTCGCGGCGCATGCGCGCGACGAGCTTGGTCTGGACGAGCGACGACTGGCTCGTCCGTTCCAGGCCGCGTGGACGGCGGCGCTGTCATTCACGGCCGGCGCGGCCTTGCCGCTGGTGGCGGTCGCCGCGTTTCCGCAGCCGTTGCGGATCGGCGGCACGGTGGCGGTGACGTTGATCGCGCTTGGGTGGCTCGGGGATCTCGGGCCGCGGCTCGGTGGGGCTCCGAAGCGCCACGCTTCGATTCGGATCGTCGTGTGGGGCGCCTTCGCCATGGCGTTCACCGCGGGCATCGGCGTGCTCATCGGCACGGTCGCCTGACGCACGGCCCTCAGATGATCGCGGTGTACGCTTGGTTCTCGCTCCGCCTCAACCCACGGCGAGCGAATGCAGTCCCGGCTCCAACCCTTGGCCGGCGTGGGCGCGTCGACGCCGCCACCCGACAGGAGCCGCATGACCGACCTTCTCACCCCACCCGCCCAGCTCGAGCAGCCGCTCTCGGCCGAGGAACTGTCCTCGCTGGACGGCTACTGGCGCGCGGCGAACTACCTCTCGATCGGGCAGATCTACCTGCTCGCCAACCCGCTGTTGCGCGAGCCACTGACGCTGGAGCACGTCAAGCCGCGGCTGCTCGGGCACTGGGGTACGACACCCGGCCTGAACTTCGTCTACGCGCACCTGAACCGGCTGATCCGCGAACGTGACCTGAGCGTGCTGTACGTGACCGGTCCCGGTCACGGCGGACCTGGCCTGGTCGCGAACACGTACCTTGAGGGGACCTACAGCGAGGTATACCCGCACGTCGGCCAGGACGAGGAAGGACTGCGCCGGCTCTTCCGGCAGTTCTCGTTCCCGGGCGGGATCCCGAGCCACGTCGCGCCTGAGACGCCGGGTTCGATCCATGAAGGCGGCGAGCTTGGCTACGCGATGGTCCATGCGCACGGCGCGGCGTTCGATAATCCGGACCTGTTGGTGTGCTGCGTCATCGGCGATGGGGAGGCCGAGACCGGCCCGCTCGCCGCGAGTTGGCATTCGAACAAGTTCCTCAATGCCGCTCGCGACGGCGCGGTGTTGCCGGTGCTGCACCTCAACGGCTACAAGATCGCCAATCCGACGGTCTTGGCGCGGATCGGAGAGCGCGAGCTGCGAGCGTTGCTGGAGGGCTACGGCTATGCGCCGCGGTTCGTCGAGGGCTCAGAGCCCGAGGTCATGCACCAGCTGATGGCGGCCACGCTGGACGAGATCGCCGACGACATCGCCGGCATCCAATCGCGCGCACGCGCGGGGGAGACGACGCGGCCGGCGTGGCCGATGATCGTCCTACGCACGCCGAAGGGCTGGACCGGACCCAAGGTCGTCGACGGGCTCCCGGCCGAGGGCTCGTTCCGCTCGCATCAGGTGCCACTCTCGAATCTCGCTCACGACCCTGAGCACCTGGCGCAGCTTGAGGAGTGGATGCGCTCCTACCGCCCCGAGGAGCTCTTTGACGCCGCGGGCGGTCTGATGCCCGAGCTCGCCGCCCAGGCGCCGCGCGGGAATCGGCGGATGGGGGCCAACCCGCATGCCAATGGCGGCGCCCTCACACGCGAGCTGGAGCTGCCGGACTTCCGCGCTCACGCCGTCGACGTGCTTTCGCCGGCAGAGACGTCGAGCGAGGCGACGCGCGTGCTCGGCGGCTTCCTGCGCGATGTCATGCGGGCCAATCCCGAGACGTTCCGCCTCTTCGGCCCCGACGAGACGGCCTCGAACCGGCTCGGAGCGATCTTTGAGGCGACCGACCGCGCCTGGGAGGCCGAGATCCTGCCCACCGACGACCACCTGGCGCCGGGTGGGCGCGTGATGGAGGTGCTCAGCGAGCACCTCTGCCAAGGCTGGCTGGAGGGCTATCTGCTGACCGGTCGCCACGGGCTGTTCTCGTGCTACGAGGCGTTCATCCACATCATCGACTCGATGTTCAACCAGCACGCCAAATGGTTGAAGGTCACGCGTGACATCCCGTGGCGCCGTCCGATCCCGTCGTTGAACTACCTGCTCACGTCGCACGTGTGGCGCCAGGACCACAACGGCTTCTCCCACCAAGATCCTGGCTTCATCGACCACGTCGTCAACAAGAAGGCCGAGATCGTCCGCGTCTACCTCCCGCCGGACGCCAACTGCCTGCTCTCGGTGGCCGACCACTGCCTGCGCTCGCGCGACTACGTCAACGTGATCGTCGCCGGCAAGCAGCCGGCACTCGACTACCTCACGATCGACGAAGCCATCGCCCACTGCACCCGGGGTCTTGGAATCTGGGAGTGGGCGAGCAACGATGACGGGCTCGAGCCCGACGTCGTCCTGGCCTGCGCGGGGGACATCCCGACGCTCGAGACCGTCGCCGCCGCGGCGCTCCTGCGCCAGCACCTCCCGGAGCTGCGAGTGCGCGTGATCAACGTCGTCGACCTGATGCGTCTGCAGCCCGAAAGCGAGCATCCGCACGGGCTCTCGGACAGCCAGTTCGACGCGTTGTTCACGACCGACCGCCCCGTGATCTTCGCCTACCACGGCTACCCGTGGCTGATCCACCGGCTCACCTACCGCC
Source organism: Solirubrobacter ginsenosidimutans (assembly GCF_027587205.1). The sequence goes on along the minus strand of NZ_JAPDOD010000040.1, from coordinate 9,983 downwards.
GCCACAACCACCCCAACCTCCACGTCCGCGGCTACAAGGAGGAGGGCACCACGACGACGCCCTTCGACATCCTGATGCTCAACGACCTCGACCGCTTCCACCTGGTCATCGATGTCATCGACCGAGTCCCGACGCTCGGTACGCGCTGCGCCGGCCTGCGGCAGGCGATGGTCGACGAGCGCCTGCGCCACCGCGCATACACCCGCGAGTGCGGCGACGACCCGGCGGACATCCGCGAGTGGACATGGCCGGCATGAGCGCCCTCGTCCTCTATGCCAGCACCCACGGGCACACGGCCAAGATCGCGACTCGCGTCTCGGAGTGCTCGGAGACGGAGATCTCCGCGACGTCGCCTCGGCGGGCGGACTCGAGCTAGGGGACTACGACGCGGTCGTCGTCGGTGCCTCGATCCACGTCGGTCACCATCAGAAGCAGCTCGTCGAGTGGTGTGCGCGCCAGGCGAGTGTCCTGAACGCGATGCCCTCCGCGTTTTTCTCGGTGTGCCTCACCGCTGCGGACGACACCGAGGAGTCGCGTGAGGCCACCAGCGGCTACCTCGCGGACTTCGAAGCGCGAACGGGCTGGACGCCCCGCCTGCGGGCAACCTTCGCCGGAGCCTTGCAATATCGCGAGTACGACTTCGCGACACGCCTGCTCATGCGACTGCTGATGAAGCACCAAGACCACCCGACCGATGCGAGTCGGGACTACGACTTCACCGACTGGGCGGCGGTCGACGAGTTCGCGCGTGCCTGCGTGGCACTGCCGGCCGGTGCGGTCTGAGCACGACCGGTCACGGCGACGTGCTCGATGGCCTGGGCTACAGCGCGTTCTTTGGCTTCGAGGGACATGGGCCCCGGATGTCCAACGCCGGGCCACGGCGTCAAGAGGAGGAGCAGACGTGTCTCCGACAAGGCCCGCACGGCGTGACGCTCGCCCGGCTCGAACTCCGCGGTCATGCCCGGGACGCCGCCAACGAGTTCTCCGGTCGCGGTCGTTATCGCGCACTCGCCACTGACGACCGAGACCAACGCTCGCTCATGCACCTGGTGGTCTTGGAGGCTCTCACCCGCCGGGACACCAGCGCGATCGCGCGGCCGTCCTTCGTCGAGGAAAGGATCCGTGGCGCATGTGGCTTCAAGTCCAGGTGGTTCAGGTTCCAGCACTTCATGCAGTCTCCTAGGCGAGTACGGCCCGCAACCCTGTCAGCCAGGTCCGCGGCGGCCGTCGGTAGTTGTCCGCCGCCGTCGCCGGCGTTCTACGCGGGCGACCTTGTCACTGCGGCACGCCGACCGACCGTTTGGGTAGCAGCCGGTGCCCGTCGACGATGGCCGTAGCCAGGTCGATCAGCTTGCGGTTGGAGATCCGGGAGTGCTCGCGCAGCAGTTCGAAGGCTTCCGCCTCGCCGATCCCATGGCGCTCCATGAGGATGCCCTTGGCGCGTTCGATCAGCGCGCGCCGCCCGAATGCGCCTTCGAGGGCGTGGTACTCGGCAAAGCGGCGCAGCACGATGTCGATCGAGCTCTGCCAGTCCTCGACGTCCGCGTCGCTGATGTGGGCGAAGACGCCACGCTTGGACGCCTCTTTGATGAACGCCGGATCGCGCGCGTGCAGAAGGACGACGACCGGGCAGGCAGCCTCGTGCACGATCTTGTCGATCAGGTCCAAGGCGTGCTGTGAGCTCTCACCGAGGCCGACGAGCGCGACGTCGGGCCGTTCTCGCGCGGTTACCGCACCTACGTCCGCGACATCGATCTCGCGTGCGATCACTTCATGCCCCAGGGCAGCCACGATCGGCGCGACGAGCGCAAGGCGATCCTTGCGCTCGTTGGCGATCAGGACCCGCAGGTGATCGGTGTCGTGATAGGTCATGGGAGGCCCACCAACACAAGCTTAAGCGCACGAGGAGCGCGCCGATAGGGACGTGAGGGCCAGTCCCCGCCCTCGCCTGACCAGCGCGGCGGCCGCTGCGGCTTTCCCGCAACGAGTCAGCGCCGGATTGCGGACGCGCGGGCTGTCGTTTGCCGGTGAGATGAAGACCAGCTCTACCAGGCAACGCGGTTCAAGGCGAGATCGGATGCGCAAGCCCCTCCAGTACGGCGGCATCGCCGCCAGCATCGTCCTCATCGCCTTCGGCATCGGCGCCATCTTCACCGGGTTCGACGGGCGCAGCCAGGTGCGCACGGATCTGGCCGCCGAGCAGATCGTCGGTACCGATGACTCGACGATCCCCGGGCAGCTGGTCGACACGGGCAGCGAGGCGCAGGCCTTCGCGGCCATCATGCGCCACCACACGCTCGAGGCCACCGCCGGCAAGACCTACTCGCAGATGGGCCAGTACCTCGACGCCAAGGGCAACCCCACCGACGACAAGGCCCTGGCGGCCGTCGACCCGCAGACCAAGAAGCCGGTCGCCAACCAGGCGCGTCAGATCTGGGTCACCGAGATCGCGCTGACGACCGCGCTCAACACCGCCTTCTTCGCCGAACGCGTGGCCACCTTCGCGATCGTCATGGGCTTCGCCCTGCTGCTCAGTGGCATCGGCTTCGCCGTCCTCACCCTGGCGGCGCTTATCCCAGCGGGTGCCCGCAAACGTGAGCGCTCAGCAACCGCCGCCGCTGTCCCCGTCGCGTAGCGGCGCCTCGCTGGTTCCATCAGCCTCCCGCCCCGGCCTGACCCGCCGGGGCATTACACCCGTCGCGAGGACCAGAGCACGGCGGCCAAGACCAGCGACACGATCGATGCCACCAGGCCGATCAGCCATCCCTGAGAGTCCTGCGAGTCCATGATGGCGGCGATGACCACCGCGATGCCGACGATGCCCGCCGTGGCGACGACTCGCATCAGCGGCGCCTCCAGCGGCAGCCGCTTACGGCGATTCGGGATCATCACGCCGGGGCTCTCGGAGCTCGGGTTCCGGCGGTCCTCCCGGGCTTGTCGTCTGGCTTCTCGCTCGCCACGGGGGTCCCTGGAGGCGGCGCGTTGATCTTCGACTGCGGCATCGCGCACGACGCGAACCGGTTCGGGGATCACGCCGGGGACCGGGGAGCCGGTCGGCTCGGTGGAGTGCTCGGTCGGCATGTCAGCGACCTTCCCGAGCGTGGGTCGCCAATCGCGGCGTCCCTACGCTCCGTAGGGGTTTGGCTGTTCCGTCGCTGAGGCGATTCGTAGGAGCGGTGAACGGGCCCTGTGCACTCGATTCTACCCGTGACTGCACCTTGCTAGGCGGTGCGCGGTGGTAGTCTCGAAGGTGCCCCGCTTTCATCTCTCGGCGGGGCGATGGTTCCGGCTCCAACCCTTGGCCGGCGTTGCGCATGACCGGACGACGGTCGGCGTACAACGCAAGCGCCAGGAGCCCGAATGTCCGTCACCGCACCGCAGCGTGTGAGTAGTCCGGAGCCGCCGGAACCCGAAGCCGCGCATCTGCAGGCCGGACTCCAGCAGCGACATCTGACGATGATCGCTCTCGGCGGGGTGATCGGCGCCGGGCTGTTCGTCGGGTCGGGCGCGGTGATCAGCGTCACCGGGCCGGCCGCGATCCTCTCCTACGTCCTCGCCGGCGTCCTGGTGGTGCTGGTGATGCGGATGCTCGGCGAGATGGCCGCAGCCCATCCGACGCTGGGCTCGTTCACTGAACTGATCCGCCGCTCACTGGGTGAAGGGGCGGGCTTCACGAGCGGGTGGCTGTATTGGTACTTCTGGGTGATCGTCGTCGGCTTCGAGGCGGTGGCGGGAGCGAGCATCCTGCAGCGCTGGATCGACGGGCCGTTGTGGCTGATGGCGCTCGTCCTGACGATCCTGATGACCGCGACCAACATGTGGTCGGTCCGCGCCTACGGGGAGTTCGAGTTCTGGTTCGCCTCGATCAAGGTCGTCACGATCATCGTCTTCCTGGTCATCGGCGCGGCCTACGTCCTGGGTCTGTGGCCCGACAAGGGCCCGAGCTTCAGCAACCTGACCGCGCACGACGGCTTCATCCCTAAAGGGGCGGTCGCGATCTTCAGCGGGATCGTGGTGGTGATCTTCTCGATGGTCGGGGCGGAGATCGTGACGATCGCCGCCGCGGAGGCAAAGAACCCGGAGAAGGCGATCGCCAAGGCGACCAACGCCGTGGTCTCACGCATCCTGCTCTTCTTCGTCGGCTCGATCGTCCTGCTGGTCACGATCCTGCCGTGGAACGACGCGAAGCTCGGCGACTCGCCCTACGTCGCCGCGTTCGACGTGATGGGCATTCCGGGCGCCGCCGACATCATGAACGCGGTCGTCCTGACGGCCGTGCTGTCGTGTCTGAACTCCGGGATCTACACCGCGTCGCGCGTGCTGCTCTCGCTCAGCCGCAACGGTGACGCGCCGCACTCGCTGCTCGCGGTCAATGCGCGTGGCGTGCCGGTCAAAGCGATCCTTTCGTGCACGGGCGTGGCCTACGTGGGGATCGCGCTGGCCTACATCTCGCCGGACACGGTGTTCCTGTTCCTCCTGAACTCGTCCGGGGCGATCGTGCTGTTCGTCTATTTCCTGATCTGCGCTGCGCAGCTCCGGATGCGCCGGCAACTCGAACGCGAGAGCCCGGAGCTGATCCGCGTGCGGATGTGGTTGTTTCCCGGGCTCACCTACCTCGCGATGGTCGCCATCGTGGTGGTTGTCGGGTCGATGTGGTTCATCGAGGGCAGCCGCTCGCAGCTGGTGCTGAGCCTCATCTCACTGGCGGTCGTGAGCGGGGCGTACATGCTCCGGCGGCGGCGCGGCGTACCCGCCCTGGCGACCTGATGGACCCCTGCTTGCGCTCGGCCGTCGAGCTGCGTTCCGCGCTGGCGGTTGGAGAGGTCTCGGCGGTCGAGGTGCTCGAGGCGGTGTTGGGCCGCGCCGACCGTCTCGCTGGGCCTATCAACCCGTTCGCCGTGCGATTGGACGAGCGAGCCAGGAGCGCCGCCTCGGCGGCGGATGCGGACCTGACGCTTGGGGGCGGCGGGCCACTGTGCGGCGTGCCGGTCACGATCAAGGACTCGCACTACCTGGCCGGCGTGAGCGCGGCGTCCGGGTCGCGCGCTCTCGAGGCCTTCATCCCGGCTGAGAGCTCGGCCGCGGTCGAGCGGCTCGAAGCGGCCGGAGCGGTCATTTTCGCCAAGACAACGACGCCGGAGTTCTGTTACTTCGGGATTACCGACTCGCCGGTGAACGGACGCACGAGCAACCCGTGGGACCTCGGCCGCACGCCCGGCGGGTCTTCCGGCGGAGCGGGCGCCGCAGTCGCGGCCGGCCTCGGCCCGCTCGCGCTCGGCGGCGACGGGGGCGGCTCGATTCGCATCCCGGCGGCCTTCTGCGGGCTCGTCGGGTTCAAGCCGACGTTCGGACTCGTCCCTCGCGAGCCGTGCGCGGTGGGCTGGAAGACGCTGGTCGCCTATGGCCCGATGGCGCGCTCGGTGGCCGACGCACGGCTCATGCTCCGAGCGCTCGCCGGATGGCATCCTCGCGACCGGCACAGCCTCGACGTCGACGCTCTCGACACCCCCGTCGCCGACCCGCACGGACTGCGAGTCGTGGCATCAGAGGATCTGGGGTTCGCGCCGCTCGACGACGACGTGCGAGCAGCCTTCCGGTCCGTCGTCGCGCTGCTCGAGGACGCCGGCGCACAGATCGTCGACGACACGACCGGTCTGGGGTCGTCCGTCATGACGTGGTCCACGATCGCGACGGCCGAGGCCAGACATTCCGAAGCCTCCTCGTTCGAGCATCACCATGCCCTGCTCGGCGAGGCAGCCGCCGAGTTCATGGCGCACGGCGGCCGTGTGACGCGCGAGCAGTACGTGAGCGCGCAGATGGCGAGGGAACCGATCCATCGCGCCTACGTCGATCTCTTCGACCGATCGGGCGCGTCCGTCTTGCTGACACCTACCCTCGGCCTCGAGGCCTTCGCGCACGGGTCGGCGCACCCGCGGCGGGTCGGCGGGGTCCCGATCGAAGCCCCATGGCTGGACTGGTGCGGGTTTCTCTATGACGCCAATCTGGCCGGCTTGCCGGCCTGCGCGGTGCCCGTCGGGTTCGGCGACGACGGCCTGCCCGTCTCGGTGCAGGTACTCGGTCCACGCGGGAGCGACGGCGCCGTGCTTGCGGCGGCAGAGGCCATCGAGCGACTCGTCGACTTCAGCGCCCGTCCAACCGAACTCGAAACCCTGGAGAAGTGACCATGTCCAAGAGCCCTGTCGTCCACGCCCCCGCCGACCCGACGCTGCGCGGCATCGCCGAGATCCGGCAGTTCTTCCGCACCAACGAGACGCCGATCTACTTCATCTCTCCAACGGCGTTCAATTTGCTGGGGATCGACCGGTGGGTCCGCAATTTCTTCTACGTCACCTTCTTTGACTCATTCGAGGGCGGCCATCCGCGCGTCGTCGTGCCCACCGATCGCACGCACCGCGAGTTCACGTCGATCGAGGACGTCTGCAACCACCTCCTGCGCGACCCCGAGATCCTCGCGTGGATGGCAGCGCGAGGGCCTGGCGGGAAAGCCGCGTTCGTCATGTTCGACGGTGAGACCGAGGCGCTGGCGGCCAAGGCCGGCCTAGAGGTCATCCATCCCCCGGCCGAGCTGCGCTCCCGGCTGGACTCAAAGCTGGTGACGACCCGGCTCGCCGAGGAGGCCGGCCTGCCGAGCGTGCCCAACACGATGGCGTGGGCATCGACCTACCAGGAGCTGCAGACGCTCGCGGGCGCGGCATCGCTGGGTGACGATCTCGTCGTCCAGACGGCGTACGGCGACTCGGGGAAGACGACGTTCTTCATCCGCGGCCAGCGTGACTGGGACCGCCATGCGGAGAAGCTCGTCGGCGGCGAGCTGAAGATCATGAAGCGCATCAACAACTTCGAGGTGTGCCTGGAAGCGTGCTTGACCCGCTGCGGCACCGTCGTCGGGCCGTTCATGACCAGCATGATCGGCTGTCCCGAACTGACGCCGTACCAGGGCGGATGGTGCGGGAACGACATCTATCACGACGCGCTGCCGAAGGTGCATCGCGCGCGAGCCCGCGACCTCACCGAGAAGCTCGGCAACCGGCTCTCGCAAGAGGGCTACCGGGGGTTCTTCGAGGTTGACTTCCTCGTCGACAAGGACTCGGGTGAGCTGTATCTGGGCGAGCTCAACCCGCGCCTCAGCGGCATCAGCTCGATGACGAACGTGACCGCCGGCGCCTATGCGGACATGCCGCTGTTCCTGTTCCACCTGCTCGAGTACATGGACATTCCGTACGAGATCGACGTGGCTGACATCAACCGCCGCTGGGCGCAGAGTGCCGGTGACGACGTCTGGAGTCAGATCATCATCAAGGAGACCCACCCCGAGATCGAGCTCCTGACCGCCGCGCCGAAGACGGGAGTGTGGCGGCTCGACGAGCGGGGGAGGATCTCGTTCGGGCGCTGGGCCAACGACTGGCACAGCCTGATCGACGAGGGTGAGGCGTTCTATCTGAGCATCGCTACCCGCGGGGAGTACCGCTACAAGGGCGCCGACCTCGGCATCCTCGTCGCGCGCGGGCGCATGCAGAACGACGACGGCGAGCTGACCGAGCGGTGCCACGAGTGGATCGACGCGCTCAAGGCGCAGTTCGCCGGCACACCGGTGGCCCCGGACGAGCCTGCCGCGCGGGTGCCCCTGGTCGCCCTCAAGCAGCCGGGGTAGCAATATGACAAGCCTCGGTTGCTACTTTGGCAGAAATGGATTGGCAGAAGTGCGCTGAGGACGCCGCCACGCGGTACATCGCCGATATCGCAGTGCGCGAGCTGGTCCTGGCTGAGATCCGGGGCGCCGAACGATCCGCCGACCCGGGCCCACGCTCGAGTGACGTCGCCTTCCACGCAGTCCGCGAAGACGGGCTGCGACGCCTGTTTGATCAGCGTTGGCCCGCGTATCGGCGCTGGTACCTGCAAGACGGTGCAGCCCGCCCCTCACTGGCGGAGGCGCGAGCGGCCCTTGAGCGTCACATGCCGGAGCTCGTGCCGGCGTGGTCTGCTCTGGTCGCCGCGGTCGGCGCCGACGAGCTCGGCGCGCGGATGCTGACGCTGTACGACCCGCCACCGCTGCTGAGCGGCTGCTCGCAGGCTGCGCTCGAAGGGGGCGCGGCGCTGGTGCGCAACTACGACTACGACCCGCACCTGTTCGATGCCGTCGTGCTGCACACGCAGCTCGCCAATACGCGCGTGGTCGGCATGGCCGACCAGTTGTGGGGCCTGCTCGACGGCGTCAACGATCACGGGCTGGCGATGTCGTTCACGTTCGGCGGGCGCCGGTGTGCAGGTCGCGGGTTCAGCATCCCGATCGTTGTGCGCTACGTGCTGGAGACGTGCGCGACTGTCGCCGACGGCGTCGCGGCGCTGAAACGCATCCCGGTGCAGGCGGCGTACAACGTCACGCTCCTCGACCGCCACGGCGACCACGCGACGGTCTGGCTCGCTCCCGGCGAGGCGACGCGCGTGACCGAGCACCGGGTGGCCACGAACCACCAAGGCGTCGTGGACTGGCCCGAGTACGCGCGCTGGACGCGCACGGTCGAGCGCTTCGACCACCTCGATGGGCTGCTGGACCGCGACGCCGAGGCCGTGCTCGCCGGCATGCTGCAGCCGCCGCTGCGCAGCGCCGATTACGAAGGTGGGTTCGGAACGCTGTACACGGCCGTCTATCGACCCGAAAGCGGCGAGGTGGCGTACCACTGGCCGGGTGCAACCTGGCGACACTCGCTCGAGGTCTTCCACGAAGGTGCGTTCGACGTCGAACTCGAGACCGCGGTGACGCTGGCATGAGCCGCCGCCAGATCTTCGAGGACGTCGCGGCCGGCCGCCTGGAGCCGATCGATGCCGTTCGTCTGCTCGACGTTCCCGGTGGTCGCCCGCGGGGGGTGCGCATACGGTCGGCCTACCACGCGATCGAAGTGGAGGCCGATCCGGCAGTCGCCGACCTCGTCGTGGCGGACGGAACGCACCACGTCAAGCGCCAGGGCGACGTGCTCGTCGTCAGCGACGCGACGTCCGAGGGCTCTCGCTTCGGCACGTGGCACGGCGGCGACCGGCTCGCGGTGCGCGTGAACCCGGAACTCGACGTGGACGTCGAAGTGACCGGGGCGCTGCTCACGGTCCGCGGCATGAATGGAGCGCTGCGCGCGGTCGTGCAGGCCGGCAGCGCCGGGATCGAAGGCGTATCGGGAGCTCTGGACCTCCGGGTGACGGCGGGCTCCGCGGGGATCTCCGGGTCACCGCGCGACGGGGACTGGCGGCTCCGCAGCGAGAGCGCATCGATCGAACTCGTGCTCGACGCGGGCGCCGACGCGACGGTCGCGGTGACCGGCCGACATTCGCGCGTCGACGCCCTCGGCTCAGAGACGCACGCGGTGCTCGGATCGGGGAGCCGGGCCATCGACATCGAGGCCGCGTTCTCCGATGTCGTCGTCAGGACGACATGAGCCACGAGCATCGCCGCCCTCCGGCCGACTGCCCGGCGTGTCGTTCGGAGCTTCTCGTCACCCGGCTCTCGTGCACCGCGTGCGGTACTGAGGTCACCGGCTCGTTCACGACGTGCCCGTTCTGTGCTCAGGACGCCGCCGACCGCGCCCTCCTGGAGCTCTTTCTGCTGTCGCGCGGCAACCTCAAGGAGGTCGAGCGCCGGCTCGGCGTCAGTTACCCGACGGCCCGAGCCCGCATCGACGCGATGATCGACCGGCTCGGACTGCGCTCACAGGAGCGCCGGCGCCTCGAAACGCTCGAGGCGCTCGCGCGCGGGGAGATCGACGTCGACGCGGCAATGGCCGCGATCGGCGAAGCCGACTGAGAGCTAGACGGCGACGCGCGTCGCGTTCGGGGCGTCGCTGAACAGGTCCTGGAGTGGGCGGCCGGCCTCGCGCGGGAGCAAGAGAACGGGGCACTGTGAGGCGTCAACGAGCCGGCGCGAGACGCCGCCGAGCAGCACGCTGCGGAGTGGGCCGTAGCCGCGGGAGCCGCAG
>NZ_JAPDOD010000039.1 GCF_027587205.1 Solirubrobacter ginsenosidimutans | reverse complement strand
AGCCGCCCGCTCCCTCGCGACGCGCGCTGCCGCCCGCGCCGTCGCCGCGCGCCTTACCCGCCGCGGCCCGGGTGTCCGCCATCGCACCGCCCGCGCCGCCGACCCGCGGCTCGCGCGCCTCCTCCCACCCCAGCGGCGGGCGGCCGAGCGTGAACAGCGCCTCGCGCTCCGCGGGGCTCAACCGCAGTGCCCGCGCCAGCGCCGCGAGCACGCTCTCCGACGGGCGCAGCCGGCCCTGCTCGAGCCGGACGACGTAGTCGACGCTCACCGCCGCCAGCTGCGCGAGTTCCTCGCGGCGCAGGCCCGGCGTGCGCCGGGCGCCCGCCACGGAGAGCCCAACCTCCTGCGGACCCACCCGCTCGCGCCGCGAGCGCAGATAGGCGCCGAACTCCTGCTGCATGGGAGAAACTCTCCCATTCACGGCGCGCCCGCGCGAGCGCATCGTGTCCGCCCATGACCAACACCGCGCTCGTGCATCGCTACCTCGAGGCCTGGAACACCGGCGACCTCGACGCCTTCGACGCGCTCATCGCTCCCGACTACGTCAACCACAGTCCGGGTCTCCCCGACCCACAGCCCGGACCGGAGGGCCTGAAGCCGATCGTCGCCGCCATGCGCCGCGACACCCCGGACCTGCGCTTCGAGCTGCTGCGCATCGTCGACGGCGGAGACCACGTCTGCGTCCACACCCGCGTGCACCCCTTCAACGCCCTCCAGATGCAGATCGAACGCATCCACGACGACCAGATCGCCGAGCACTGGCGCGTCACACAACCTTAACCCCACCTAAGGGGTCTGGCCCCTTAAGTGCTCTTTAGGCGCGAAACGACGAAGGGCCGGCGCTCTGGCCGGCCCTTCGAGACCTAAACGCCACCTAAGGGGTCAGACCCCTTAGGTGGGCTTTAGGTGTGGTTAGGGGGTCGTGGTCGAGAGCGTGAACGTGAGGGCCTTGCTGTAGGACCCGGTGCGCAGTGCCTCGTTGGCGCCGATGGTCTGCTTGAAGCTCAGCGTGACCGCGTCGTTGCTCTTCGGGCCGGTGTAGGTCAGCAACGAGGTCGGGCTGGCGGAACCGCCGACCGGCTTCAGCGCCGAGCCGGTGCCGCCCAGGCTGGACGCCGCGGCCTGGATCGGCTGGGCCAGGGTGAACGTGCCGTTGACCAGCTTGCCGGTGTTGGTCGTGCTCGGATCGGCGACCGAGAGGGTCGCGTCGCCGGCCGTCGTGATCACGTTGGCCGTGGTGGCCGCCGTGTAGTCCTTCGCGATGCCCGGCGTGAACGCTCCGAACGCCGGCGGCGTGCCCAGCGACAGGGCCAGGGTGGCCGGGACGGTGCCGTTGGCGGTCCCGTTCTCCTGGTCGGCCGCGATCAGGAAGCGCTGCGTCTTGACCGCCTCCTGGTTGCCCTTGATGTCCACCGACATCCACTTGACGTCATGGACGCCGAGGGCGCTGATGGTCAGGACCTCGCCCGGGCGGCGCGGACCCTGGTTGCTGTAGCAGCGCGTCGACGACGTCCCCGGGTTGTCGCAGTCGATCACGGTCGGGGTCGAGCCGTCCTTGGTGTAGTAGATGACCGACGGCTCCTTGACCCAGTTGAACCGGAAGTTGATCGGCTCGCTGCCGGTCTGCGCGGCCGAGTACTCGATCGTGGTCGACGGCGGGGTGACGTCCTTGGAGTACTCGAGCGCACCCTGGAGCAGGCCGTAGTTGCCGTCGGCGAACTCCATCGCCGAGTCGTGGCCCTCGTTGATCTGGACCGTGTTGCAGGTGCCGGTACCGCCGCCGGTCCCGAGCCCGGCGAAGCAGGGCTGGAAGCCGACGTCGGTGCGAGAGATGGCGCCGGTCGTCGCGTTGACCGCGAGCTTCTGGGCGCCGGCCTCGAACGAGTAGGCGATGATGCCCTTGCGGTAGTACTGGTCGTCCGCGGAGTTGCCGGCGGCCGAGTACAGGACGTCGGCGATCGGGCCCGTGCGCTGGGGCAGGATCGCCGTGCCGCGGGAGGACCGGATGTGCGACAGGATCTCGTCGGCGACGTCGAAGAAGTACTTCTCGATGCCGATGTTCGGCGACGGGAGCGTCACGCGTCCGGCCGAGATGTAGGCGCCCGGCGCCCACATGAAGTAGCCGCCGTGGGTGTGGATGTTGATCGCGAACTTGATCTTCGGGAACGTGTCCACGACCCAGTGCTCGTTGCGGATCTCGGGTTCCGAGGTCTCGCTGGGACCCGCGAACGTGTCGCTGGTGCACGACGAGCTCGCGCCCGAGTAGCCGTCGAAGAGCGTGCCGATGTTGTTGTTGCGGTTGAGGTCGACGCCCCAGGAGCCGCGGTTGCCGATGCCGCCGGTGGTGGCGGTGATCGGGCAGTGGTTCTTCAGGTTGCGGCGCTGGGCGGCGGCGTCGAAGAACGAGTAGTGCCCGCCGTCCGGGTTCACCGACGGCAGGATGAAGATGTCGAGGTTGTCGACGTACTCCTTGGTCGTCGGGTCGGTCGCGTAGTTGCGCAGCAGCCGCTCGGCGGTCTCGACGCAGGTGATCGTCGTGACCCACTCACGCGCGTGCTGGTTGCAGTAGATGAACACGCCCGTCTTGGTGCCGTCGCGCTGCTTGCCGATCCGCAGCACCCGCTGGTCGAACGGGCCCTTGATGGCCGCCGGGCCGTTGAGGAAGTCCGAGAGCTGCGCCTTGGCGTGGGCCGGGACGATGCCGGCACCCGCGTTGCCGCCGTACGTGTACGCGTTCACCAGCGCGCTCGCGGCCGGGCTGGCGGTGATCGCGGCGACCACCTGGGCCGCGGTGCTGGTGAGCGCGCCGGTCGGGCCGGTCGCCAGGTTGACGACGATGTCGTTGCCGGTGACGGCGACGCTGAGCGGCGCGTCGTTCGCGCCCGGGTTCTTGAACTCGGCGCTGATCAGGTTGCCGCCGAGGTGGCCCATCGCCTTGCTGAAGAGCTGCACCGCGAGCGGCGCGTTGGTGGCGTTCGGGTTGGAGCCGAGCGCGGTCGTCCCCGCCATCATCGCCATCGCCTGCCGCTGGTAGCCGTTGGTCTTCTCCGGCAGGTGGACGATCTCGGCGATGCCCGGGAACTCGGCGGCCAGGCCGTCGAGGCGCTCGTAGGCCTCCGACGGGTTCATGTACTTGGTGATGAAGTCCTTCTGGAACGCGGCGACGCGCGCGGGCAGCGCCTTGGCCGCCCACTCCGTCACCTTGGCCGTGTCGGTCGAGCCGGTGCTCGCCGCCACGCGGACCGTGATGTCGCCCGCGGCCAGGTTCGCGTCAGCGCCGCGCAGCGCGACCAGGACGCGGTGGTACATGTACTGGCCGGCGTCGTTGAGCTTGTTGCCCTGTGTGGTCGAGTCGTTGCCGTCGGGCGTGATGCCGCTCTGGCTGAAGCCGACCGCAGGCCGGTACACGCCGTCCGCGCCGGCGTAGGACATCTGGAGGGTCGGGCCGGTGGTCGTCGTCTGGGCCTTGTTGTGGGCCTCGACGTAGAGGAAGCGCCCGGCGTAGTTGGTGAACGTGTAGGCGCGCATGATCACGGTCTCGCCCGGCACGTCGACGGCGTTCTTGGCGCCCTTGCCCGCCTTGCCCTCCTCGGCGAGCTTCTGGGCCAGCGCCTCGGCCTGGTCGGCGGCGGCGATCTCGGCCTTGCGCGCCTCCCAGGTGCTGTTGTCCTCGACGACCGCGCCGACCTGGTAGCCCTCGGCCCGCAGCAGCGCCTCGTCGGAGGGGGTCAGGTAGACGGCGGCCTCCGTGGGCTCGCCGATGTAGCCGACGTCGAAGCGTGACTCGAGCTGCTGGATCGACGCGGCGTTCTGCGCCGTGACCTTGACGAGCCGCAGCTCTTCGTCGTCCTGCGCGAACGCGGCGGCGCCCGGTGCACCGAGCAGGAGCGCCGACGCGAGCAGCAAGGCCCTCGCAAGGCGTCCGGCCTCAGTCGTGAACGACCCTCTCCCAACCATGGGGCGACCCTCCATACGTGTGCGTTCCGCGGGCTGTCACCCAGATGACAGCCCGCACTGCCGCCAAATATGAACGAATCATTGGTGCGAGGTGAAAGCTTCGTGTTGATTTGCATCCACACCCCTTTAACGACGAAGGGCCCCGCCGGAGCGGGGCCCTTCATCAACCTTCAGCTGCCGCGTTGGCTACCGCTTGATGTCGTCGCCGCCGAGGTCGGCGCCGATGTCGTCGAACGAGCCGCCCGACGGGCCGAAGCCCGCGTTGATCTCGTCCAGCTCCGTCGTGTCGAAGGCCGGGCCGAAGCCCTGCAGACCCTCGTCGTCGGAGAGGCCGAGCTCCGCGGCGAGGTCGTCGCCCTCGAGCAGGCCGACGTCGTCGATGCCACGGGGCAGCGGCTCCGACGGCTCGATCTCGATCGCGCGGTAGCGCTTGAGACCGGTGGCCGCCGGGATCAGCTTGCCGATGATCACGTTCTCCTTCAGGCCCGCGAGGCGGTCGATCTTGCCCTCGAGCGCCGCGTCGGTGAGGACCTTCGTGGTCTCCTGGAAGGAGGCCGCCGAGAGGAAGGAGTCCGTGGCCAGCGATGCCTTGGTGATGCCGAGGATGATCTCGGCATGCACGGCCGGCTCGCCGCCCGCGGCGATGACCTTGTCGTTGATCTTGCGGAACTCGTGCCGGTCCACGTACTGGCCCGGGAGCAGCTCCGTGTCGCCCTTCTGCTCGACGCGGATCTTCTTGAGCATCTGGCGCACGATCAGCTCGATGTGCTTGTCGTGGATGTCCACGCCCTGCGACTTGTAGACCTCCTGGACTTCCTTGACCAGGTAGACCTCGGTCGCCGTGCGGCCGCGCAGGTCCAGCAACTCGTGCGGGTACAGCGAGCCCTCGTTGAGCTGCTTGCCGGCCTCGACGACCTCACCGTCGGCGACGTGCAGTCGCGTGCGGCGCGGGAACGGGTACCGGTGCTCCTCGCCCGCCTCGTCGGTGATGACGATCGTGCGGGCCTTGTCGGTGTCCTCGATGTTGACCACGCCGTCGACCTCGGCAATCTTCGCCAGGCCCTTCGGCTTGCGGGCCTCGAAGAGCTCCACGACGCGCGGGAGGCCGTGCGTGATGTCCGCGCCGGCGACGCCGCCGGTGTGGAACGTACGCATGGTCAGCTGCGTGCCGGGCTCGCCGATCGACTGGGCGGCGACGATGCCGACCGCGTCGCCGATCATCGCCGTCTTGCCGGTCGCCATCGCGCGGCCGTAGCACTGCTGGCACACGCCCACCGTCGCCTCGCACTTCAGCGTCGAGCGGACCTTGATCTTGACCGCGGAGCCGTTGGCGCCGGCGGCGTCCTGGTTGGCGGCCACGAGCGCGGCGAGCACCTCGAGGGTGATCTCCTCGCCCTTGGAGACGATGACCGTCTTGCCGTCCTTGACGTCGGCGGCCGCCATGCGGCCGACGAGCTGGTCCTCGGGCTCACCCGTGACCTTGAACAGCGGCGTCTCGAGGTACTCCTCGGTGCCGCAGTCCTCGATCCGGATGATCACGTCCTGCGCGACGTCCACGAGGCGGCGGGTCAGGTACCCCGAGTCCGCCGTGCGGAGCGCCGTGTCCGCGAGGCCCTTGCGGGCGCCGTGGGTGGACGTGAAGTACTCGATGACGTCGAGGCCTTCCATGAAGTTGGCCTTCACGGGGCGCTCGATGATCTCGCCCTTCGGGTTGGCCATCAGGCCGCGCATGCCCGCCAGCTGGCGGATCTGCTTGAAGGAGCCACGGGCGCCGGAGCTGGCCATCATGTAGATGGAGTTCAGCTCGTCCGTCTTCTGGATGTTCTCGATCATGGCGTCGGCGACCTCGTCGGTCGCGGCGTTCCACTGATCCGTGACCGCCAGATGGCGCTCTTCCTGCGTGATCAGGCCGTCCTCGTACTGCTCGCGCAGGTTCGCGACGCGGTCCTCGTACTTCTTGAGGATCTGCGGCTTGCTCGGCGGCACGACCACGTCGTTCTTGGAGACCGTGATGCCGGCCTGCGTCGCGTACTTGAACCCGAGGTCCTTGAACGCGTCCAGGACCTGCGAGATCGCCGAGGCGCCGAAGGACTGCACCAGCGTGTCGACGAACGCCGTCGTGTCGCGCTTGCGCAGGGACTTGTTGATGAACGTGTACTGGGCGCGGTCGAAGTCCTCGCCCATCGTCTGTTCCAGCGCGCGCTCGATCTTGTCGTTGAAGATGATGCGCCCGACGGTCGTGGCGATGTGCCCGGCCTCGAACCACTCGGCGCGGTACTGCGCCGGGTCGTGCAGACCCACGATCTTGTGCTCGTAGGCCAGCTCGGCCTCCTGAGCGGAGCGGAACACGTGCATCTTCGGCTCGTGCGTCGCCGGATCGATCGCGTCGAGCTCCTCTTCCTCGGGCCCGTAGGTGAGGTAGTAGGTGCCGAGGATCATGTCCTGGGCCGGCGTGGCCAGCGGAGCGCCGTGGGCCGGGGACAGGATGTTGTTCGACGAGAGCATCAGCACGCGCGCCTCGGCCTGGGCCTCGGCGGAGAGCGGGAGATGTACGGCCATCTGGTCGCCGTCGAAGTCGGCGTTGAACGCGTGGCAGACGAGCGGGTGGACCTGGATCGCCTTGCCCTCGACGAGCACCGGCTCGAAGGCCTGGATGCCCAGACGGTGCAGCGTGGGGGCGCGGTTCAGGAGCACCGGGTGCTCGTGGATGACCTCTTCGAGGACGTCCCAGACCTCCGGGATCATCGAGTCGACCATCTTCTTGGCCGCCTTGATGTTCTGGACGGCCTTGCGCTCGACGAGGCGGGCCATGATGAACGGCTTGAACAGCTCGAGCGCCATCAGCTTGGGCAGACCGCACTGGTGCAGGCGCAGCGACGGGCCGGCCACGATGACCGAGCGGCCCGAGTAGTCGACGCGCTTGCCGAGCAGGTTCTGGCGGAAGCGGCCCTGCTTGCCCTTGAGCATGTCGCTCAGGGACTTCAGGGCGCGGTTGCCCGGGCCCGTGACGGGCCGGCCGCGGCGGCCGTTGTCGAACAGCGCGTCGACGGCCTCCTGCAGCATCCGCTTCTCGTTGTTGACGATGATCTCCGGCGCGCCGAGGTCCAGCAGGCGCTTCAACCGGTTGTTGCGGTTGATGACGCGGCGGTAGAGATCGTTGAGGTCGGAGGTCGCGAAGCGGCCACCGTCGAGCTGGACCATCGGGCGCAGCTCCGGCGGGATCACCGGAACGGCCTCGAGGATCATCATCTCCGGCTTGTTGCCGGAGTGCAGGAAGGCCGAGACGACCTTCAGGCGCTTGACGGCGCGCTGCTGCTTCTGGCCCTTGGCGGTGCGGACCTGGTCCTCGAGCTCGATGCGCTCGGCCTCGAGGTCGACCTGCTCGAGCAGGTCACGGACGGACTCGGCGCCCATGCCGCCGCGGAAGTACTCGCCCCAGCCGTACGGCGAGCCGAAGCGCTCCTTGAGCTCACGGAACAGCGTCTCGTCGTTGACGACCTGCTTGGGCGTCATGTCCTGGAACAGATCCCAGACCTGGCGAAGGCGCTCCATGGCGTCCTCGATGTAGGCCTCGGTATCCGTGCGGTCGGCCTCGAGGGCCTTGCGCATGTCCTTGATGTGCTTGGCGCGCTCGTCGTCCTCGAGCTTGGCCGTGTCGATGTCGAGGTGCTCGGCCCACAGGTGGTCCTCGTCGGAGAAGTCCTTCTGGGACCCCGACGTCAGGTACGCCTCGCGGCGCTCGAGCGACTCGTCGATCTCCTGCAGGCGCAGGTTCTTCTCGGCGGCGTACTCGTCCAGCGACTCGTTGACCTTGGCGGCCAGTTCGTCGAGGTCGGCGGCGCGCGCGTCCTCGTCCACCCACGTGACCATCGAGGCCGCGAAGTAGAGGACCTTCTCAAGCTCCTTGGGAGCCATATCGAGCAGGTAGCCGATGCGCGACGGGACGCCCTTGAAGAACCAGATGTGGCTCACGGGGGCGGCCAGATCGATGTGGCCCATGCGCTCACGGCGCACCTTGGACCGCGTGACCTCGACGCCGCAGCGCTCGCACACGATGCCCTTGTAGCGGACACGCTTGTACTTACCGCAGTAGCACTCCCAGTCCTTGGTCGGACCGAAGATGCGCTCGCAGAAGAGGCCGTCCTTCTCCGGCTTCAGCGTGCGGTAGTTGATCGTCTCGGGCTTCGTGACCTCACCGGAGCTCCAGCTCCGGATCTGCTTCGAGGACGCGAGACCGATCTCAATGGCGTCAAAGTTGTTGATGTCGATCACTTACTCGGTCTCCTCACCGTCAGTGGGGGCGGCGGCGGTCTCGATGTAGCCCGCGTCCGTCGCCTCGTCGTCGTCTGTCTGGCCCTCTTCGCCCTCTGAGATCTCGAGTGCCTCGGTCTCATCGGCGGCCTGGCCGTCGGTCGCGCGCACGCCCGACAGGTCGATGCCGAGCTCCTCTGCCGCGCGCAGCAGGTCATCGTCCTCGTCGCCCATCTCGGCGCGGGCCCCGTCGTCGGAGACGACGTTGACGTCCAGCGCCAACGACTGCATCTCCTTCAACAGCACCTTGAAGGACTCCGGGATCGACGGCTCGGCGATGTTCTCGCCCTTGACGATCGCCTCGTAGGCCTTCACACGCCCGACCGTGTCATCGGACTTGATCGTGAGCATCTCCTGCAGTGTGTAGGCGGCGCCGTAGGCCTCCAGCGCCCACACCTCCATCTCACCGAAGCGCTGGCCGCCGAACTGCGCCTTGCCACCCAGCGGCTGCTGGGTCACGAGCGAGTACGGGCCGGTGGAACGCGCGTGGATCTTGTCGTCCACGAGGTGGAGCAGCTTCAGGATGTACATGTAGCCGACCGTCACCTGCTGGCCGAACGGCTCACCGGTACGCCCGTTGAAGAGCTGCAGCTTGCCGGAGGCCTTCTCGCCCGGGCGCCGACTCTCGTCGACGTCCATGCGGATGGCGCCCTTGTGCTCCTTCTGCCACTGCACGAGCGCGTGGTCGACGTCCTGCACCGTCGCGCCGTCGAAGACGGGCGTGGCGACGTAGACGCGGCCGTTGTCGGACTCCGGGGCGCGCTTGAACGCCTCGGTGCCGTCGTCGTACCAGCCCTCGGCGGCGGCCCACCCGAGGTGGGTCTCCAGGATCTGGCCGATGTTCATCCGGCTCGGCACGCCGAGCGGGTTCAGGATGACGTCGACCGGGGTCCCGTCCTCGAGGAACGGCATGTCCTCTTCCGGAACGATCTTGGAGATGACGCCCTTGTTGCCGTGGCGCCCGGCGAGCTTGTCGCCCTCGGAGATCTTGCGCTTCTTGGCGACGAAGACGCGGACCAGGTCGTTGACGCCCGGCGACAGGTCGTCGCCGGCCGCGCGGGAGAACGTCTTGACGTCGATGACGACGCCGCCCTCACCGTGCGGGACCTTGAGCGAGGTGTCGCGGACCTCGCGCGCCTTCTCCTTGAAGATCGCGCGGATCAGCTTCTCCTCGGCGGTCAGCTCGGTCTCGCCCTTGGGCGTGACCTTGCCGACGAGCAGGTCGCCGGACTGCACCTCCGCGCCGATGCGGACGATGCCGCGGTCGTCGAGGTTGCGCAGCGACTCCTCGGAGCGGTTCGGGATGTCGCGCGTGATCTCCTCGTCGCCCAGCTTGGTCGTGCGGGCGTCGATCTCGTATTCCTCGATGTGGATCGAGGTGAGCTCGTCGTCCTTGACCAGGCGCCGCGACAGGATGATCGCGTCCTCGAAGTTGTAGCCCTCCCAGGACATGAAGGCGACGCGCAGGTTCTTGCCCAGCGCCATCTCGCCCTTGTCGGAGCTCGAACCGTCGGCCAGCAGCTGGCCCTGGGCCACTTCCTGCCCGGCCTTGATGAACGGCTTCTGGTGGATCAGCGTGCCCTGGTTGGAGCGCATGAACTTCTGCAGCTCGTACTCGTCACGGTTGCCGTCCTCGGTGGCAACGACGATCCGCGTCGCGTCGACGAAGTCCACGACGCCGGCGTTGCGTGCCAGCAGCACGTCGCCCGTGTCGTGCGCCGCGCGGCGCTCCATGCCCGTGCCGACCAGCGGCGCGTCGGTCTTGAGCAGCGGCACCGCCTGGCGCTGCATGTTCGAGCCCATGAGCGCGCGGTTGGCGTCGTCGTGCTCGAGGAACGGGATCATCGCCGTGGCGACGGACCAGATCTGCTCCGGCGAGACGTCGATCAGGTCGACCTCTTCCGGCGTCACGTAGACGTACTGGCCCGCGAGCGTGCGGCAGAGGATCGAGTCCCGCGTCATCTTGCGGTTGGCGTCCAGCGGCTCGTCGGCCTGGGCGATGAGGCGCTCCTGCTCCTCGGTCGCGTCCAGGTGGACGATCTCGTCGGTCAGGACGCCGTCCTTGACCACGCGGTAGGGCGTGGTGACGAACCCGTGTTCGGAGACCTGCGCGTAGCTCGAGAGCGAGCCGATCAGGCCGATGTTCGGGCCCTCCGGCGTCTCGATCGGGCACATCCGGCCGTAGTGCGTCGGGTGGACGTCGCGAACCTCGATCGGCGCGCGCTCACGCGTCAGGCCGCCGGCGCCGAGGGCGCTGAGGCGACGCCGGTGCGTGAGGCCGGAGAGCGAGTTCGTCTGGTCCATGAACTGGCTGAGCTGCGAGGAGCCGAAGAACTCCTTCAGCGCGGCCACGACCGGGCGGATGTTGATGATCGTCTGCGGCGTGATCGTGTCCGCGTCCTCGGTGGTGAGGCGCTCGCGCACGACGCGCTCCATCCGGTACAGACCGATCCGGAAGGCCTCCTGGATGAGCTCGCCGACGGTACGCAGACGGCGGTTGCCGAAATGCTCGTACTCGTCCAGGTGCTCCTCGACGGCCTCGCGCGGGCGGCTCAGCGCCTCCGCGGCGTAGTCCTTGAGATCCTCGTCGAGCTCCTCGGAGATCCCCAGGATGTTCGGCAGGCGCACCAGCTCGCGCACCAGCGCGAGGATGTCGTCATGCGTGAGCGTGCGGACATCGAGGTCGATGTCCAGGCCCAGACGCGAGTTCAGCTTGTAGCGACCCACGCGCGTGAGGTCGTAGCGCTTGGGATCGAAGAACAGCTGGTTCAACAGCGCGCGAGCGTTGTCCACTGAGGGCGGCTCGCCCGGACGCTGCTTCTTGAACAGCTCGATCAGCGCGCCCTCCTCAGAGCGCGTGACCTCCGTGTCGGCCTCGATCGTGTTGCGGATGTAGAGGCTGTCGTTGAAGAGCTTGAGGATCTCTTCGTCGGAGCTGTAGCCCATCGCGCGCAGCAGGACGGTGACCGGCAGCTTGCGCTTGCGGTCGATCCGGACGTAGACGCGGCCCTTCTTGTCGATCTCCAGCTCCAGCCAGGAGCCGCGAGCCGGCATCAGGTTCGCGACGAAGACCTGCTTCTCCGGATCCTTGGGCTCCATCAGGTACGCGCCCGGGGAACGGACCAGCTGCGTCACGACGACGCGCTCGGTGCCGTTGATGATGAAGGTGCCGCGCTCGGTCATCCACGGGAAGTCACCCATGAAGACGGACTGCTCGCGGATCTCACCCGTCTCGCGGTTGATGAAGCCGACCGTGACGGTCAGCGGCCGCGCGTAGGTGAGGTCCTTCTCACGGCACTCATCCAGCGAAGCGACCGGCTGATCGAACGTGAACTCCCCGAACTGGACGGCCAGGTTGCCGGTGTAGTCCTCGATCGGAGAGATGTCGTCGATCGTTTCCCGCAACCCCCCACCCTCAGGATCGACCAACCAGGCGAACGACTTCTTTTGGATGTCGATCAGGTTGGGGACATCGATCGACTTATCGAGGCGCGCGAAGGTACGACGCGTGCGGGAAGCATCAACAGAAGCCAAGACGGCGACTCCTCGGGGAGGTCGGGTGGAGCGGGCGGAGGTTGCGCGGGGGTGCCAAGGGCATACGGGCGCGACCAGCCAAGATAGCACAGGGGTAGGCGAACCCCCCGGCGAGGGGCGCTCAGCTCTCACGGACCCCGTCCGGCCCGGCTCCCGTATGTGGCGGGAAGGGCGCTGTGGACGGCTACGACTATCGGCCGAGTGGCCCCCAGGATAGCGATGGGGTCAAGGTTCGGGAAGGCAGCGAAATGCAACCTTCGTCGAGCCGGGTGACGACGACCGTCCGCCGCACCAGATTTCGGTTACCACGGAAAGGGGATGGTGCGGGTAGCCGCACCCCCCTAATCTCCCTGCAGTCCGAACACCCAAAACCGAGCCTCACCCGGAAGCGGCCCGTCACCGCTTCCGGCCTGTCCCGCCGGCGCGCTCCGGCACCGTCACCGCTCGGTCATTCCTAGAGGGAACATCACGAGAGGGCGCCTTGGTCAAGGCGCCCTCTTGTGTTTAACGCTCAAGGGCGCCCTCGCGGGCGCCCTTGAGCGTTGAAGCGGGTGAAGCGGAGTTACTTGATCTCGACGGAGCCGCCGGCCTCTTCGATGTCGGCCTTGAGCTTCTCGGCCTCGGCCTTGTCGACGCCCTCCTTGACGGGCTTCGGGGCCTCGTCGACGAGCGCCTTGGCCTCCTTGAGGCCCAGGCCGGTGGCCGCGCGGACGACCTTGATGACCTGGATCTTCTTGTCGCCCGAGCCGGTGAGGACGACGTCGAACGCCGTCTGCTCCTCTTCCTCCTGCGGGGCCTCGCCGCCGCCGCCCGCGGCGGGACCGGCAACGGCGACCGCGTTGGCGGAGACGCCGAAGGCCTCCTCGAGAGCCTTGATGCGCTCAGAGAGCTCGAGGACGGAGATGGACTTGAGCTCGTCGATCCAAGCTTCGGTGGTAGTAGCCATGTTCTTAGGCCTCCGTGGGGGTCTCAGTGGAAGTGGTTTCGGTGGCCTCGGCGGCGGGAGCCGCTTCGGCCGGAGCGGCGGTGCCGCCGATCAAGCCCTGGTCCGCGATCGCCTGCAGCTGGCGCGCGAGGCCGGCGGGCAGGTTGTTGAGCGCGGTCGCGAGGCCCGAGAGGGGCGACGCGATGAGGCCGACGAGGCGACCGATGAGGACGTCGCGGCTCGGGAGCTGGGCGATGGCGTCGACGTCTTCCGGCGTCAACGGGGCACCGTTCATCCAGCCGCCCTTGAACTCCAGCAGCGTGTTGCCGGTGCCGCGACGGAAGTCCCGCAGCGCCTTGGCGGCCGCCGCGGCATCGCCGCGGACGAACGTCATCGCGGTCGGGCCGGCGAGGAGCTCCTTCAAGCCCTCGGCGCCGACCTGGTCGGCCGCACGCTCGGAGAGCGTGTTCTTGATGACGCGGAAGGTGGCGTCGGCTTCGCGCAGCTTCGTGCGCAGCTCAGCGGCCTGCGGCACGGAGATGCCGCGATAGTCCACCGCGAAGACGGCCTCGGACTCGTTGATCTGCCCGGCCACCTCCTCGATGACCTGAGCCTTTTGCTCTCGGTTCAAGCTGATTCTCCTATCCCGGGCTTACACGCGCGCAGCGCGGCCGGAGTCTGTGGAGAGACTGTGTGAGCGCGCTTACGCGGCTGACGCAGTCTCCGATTCCACGAGGTCCTTGGTCCGCGTCGGGTCGACCTTGATGCCGGGGCCCTGGGTCGACGCGAGCGTCACGGTGCGGATGTACTTGCCCTTGGCGGCGGAAGGCTTGGCTCGGAGGAGCTCCTCCAGCACCGCCTGGTAGTTCTCGAGCAGCTGCTCGTCCGAGAACGACGTCTTGCCGACGGTCATGTGGACGATCGCCGTGCGGTCGGTGCGGTACTCGACCTTGCCGGACTTGGACTCCTGGACGGCCTTGGCCACGTCCATCGTCACGGTCCCGACCTTCGGGTTGGGCATCTTGCCCGACGGGCCGAGGATGCGCCCGAGCCGGCCGACGATCGGCATCATGTCCGGCGTCGCGATGGCGACGTCGAAGTCCATGAAGCCGTCCTGGACCTTGGCGGCGAGGTCCTCGGCGCCCACGATGTCGGCGCCGGCCTCCTCGGCCTCCTTGGCCTTGTCGCCCTTGGCGAAGACCGCGATCTTGACTTCCTTGCCCAGGCCGTGTGGCAGCGCGATCGTGCCGCGCAGCTGCTCGTCCGCGTGGCGGACGTTGAGGCCGGTGCGGAAGTGCACTTCGACGGACTCGTCGAACTTGGCGCGCTTGGTCTCCTTCATGAGCTTCACGGCCTCATGAGGGGTGTACTCGCGGGTGCGATCCACCTTCGCCAGCGACTCGACGTACGTCTTCCCGTGCTTGGCCATTACGCCACAACCTCCACGCCCATAGAACGCGCCGTGCCGGCGATGATCTTGGCCGCCTGGTCGACGTCGTGGGCGTTCAGGTCGGCGAGCTTCTTCTCGGCGATCGCGCGGACCTGCTCGTTGGTGATCGTGCCGACCTTGGTGCGGTTCGGCTCACCCGAGCCCTTGTCGATACCGATGGCCTGGCGGATCAGGACCGCGGCCGGCGGCGTCTTGGTGACGAACGTGAACGAGCGATCCTCGTAGACCGTGATGACGACGGGGATCGTGACCCCCATGTCGCCGGAGGTCTGCGCGTTGAACGCCTTCACGAACTCCATGATGTTGATGCCGTGCTGACCAAGAGCCGGGCCCACGGGCGGGGCAGGCGAAGCCTGGCCTCCCGGTGCCTGCAGCTTGATGGTCGTCATAACTTTCTTGGCCATTTAAATCTTCTTCACCTGGTCGTACCCGACCTCGACGGGAGTCTCGCGCCCGAAGATGGAAACGAGCACCTTCAGCTTGGACGCGTCCTCGTTGATCTCAGAGATCTCACCCGAGAAGTCCGAGAGCGGACCGGAGATCACCTTGACAGATTCGCCGATCGAGAACTGTGCCCTGCTCGGGACCTTCTGGGCCACCTCGCGATGGAGCAGACGGTCGACCTCGGCCTGGGTCAGCGGGATCGGCTCGTTGGAGGCGCCCACGAAGCCGGTGACGCCGGGAGTCCCCTTCACGACCTGCCAGGAGTCCTCGTTGAGGTCCATGTTCACCAGCACGTAGCCGGGCATGGTCCGCTTCTCGACGGAGATCTTCTGGTTGTCCTTCATCTCCTGAACCGTCTCGGTCGGAACGACGACCTGGCGCACGGCGCGCGACTGGTTCAGGGAAGAGACACGGTGCTCAAGGTTCTGCTTGACCTTGTTCTCGTGCCCGGAATAGGTATTGATGACGTACCAGCGAAACATTCAGGTGCCTTGGGTGGGTGGCCTAGAGAATGGCCTGGATGATTGGATTCCAGATCGCGTCGAGCAGCCCGAGATAGGCGCCCGCGACGATCACGAACCCCATCGTCACCGCCGTGCCCTGACCCACCTGACGGCGATCGGGCCACTGGACGCGACGCAACTCGGCGTATGACGCGCGCAGGAAGTCCGCCGCGCGACCGAAGAGGCCCTTGCGGGGATGCGCGGGCTCGTTCGAATGGTGATGTTCCTCGACCGCCGCCGGCTCGCCGTTGGGGACCGCGGCCTGCTGCAGCTCGTTGCCGGCACGGCCGGCGGCGGCGGCGCGCTCGGCGCGCTCCGCCCGCTCGGCGCGGGAACGGCGACGGGTCCGGTCAGGACCCTGCTCAGCGAGATGCGCCTCGGTCACGGCAGGCTCGGCCTGCCCGAGAGGATCCGGCGGTTCGGACTGGCCGAAATCCCGCTCGTAATCGTCGTCGCGGACGCGTTCCTCGTCGAGGTCGCTCTCGTCGCCGAGATCGCGCTCGAGATCATCGTCGCGAACGACATCGTCGCCGAGATCGGCGTCGTTCTCTCCCCGGCTTGGACGATCGGCCATCGTGGGTACCTAGCGCGTCTCGCGGTGCCCGGTATGGCACCGGCACCACTTGCAGTACTTGCGCAGGGTGATGCGATCCGGGTTGTTGCGCTTGGACTTCTTTGTCTGGTAGTTCCGGCGCTTGCAGTCCTCGCATGCGAGGGTTACAGCGATCCGGACGTCTCCGCGGGCCATGAGAGGCGTGCTCCGAGAGTCGTGGGTTCGTGAATGCGCCGGGCGGCAAACGAAAACCCCGCACCGGCGCGAGGTCGGCGAGAAAGGATAGCGCCTAGTTGCCGCCGCTCGTATAGCGATCGGCCACGACCTTCGGGCGCTCGACCGGAGCGCCCGCCTCGGCGGACCAGGCGAGCCGGACGAGCTGGGCGTGGGTCCACGCCAGCGGCGTCGCGCTGAACGTTCCTTCCCCCTGCTTGAAGCCGGATTTCCCGGTCGGTTGACGGCCGTCCCAGACCTGCTCGGGCAGCATGCCGCCGCCGTTGGCGGTGTGGGCCATGTCTTGCAGCAGCTCGCTCGCGGAGCGCCCGGCGAGCAGCTCGTACTCGCCTCGCTCGCCCGCGAAGATCGGCCACGCCCGCCCGAGCGTCCGGCGGGTGTCGTCGTCGAAGATCCGCCACGACTTGCCGTCGCGGCGCTCGCCGTAGCCGTCGAAGCTGTAGCGGTGCCAGAAGTCGCCGGCGCGCAACTGGGCGTCGATGACCTTCAGCGTGTTGAGGATCACGGGATCGTCGGCGCGCTTGACGCCGAGCCGGACGAGCTCCAGGAAGCTCGGGTCGACCACGCGGCGCTGGTCGAGGTCCGAGGGCCCGGAGTCCCCGATCGCGTACCTGGTGGGAGTGTCGGGGTCCTTGGCCTTGGTCAGCCGCAAGTAATACGGAGCGTCGCTGTACGGACCGTTCGTGGTCGCGGTCCACCGCTGGACGTTGGCGGCCCAGGAGTCGGCCTTCTTGAGATACGTGGTGAGCCGCGCGTCGTCGCCGTTCTCGCGCGCGATCGCCGCGGCGCAGACGAGCCCGGCGATCTCGGCCGCGATCGTTCCCGGCGCGTAGCCCTTCTGGTTCTCCCAGCGTTCCTGCTCGGAGATCGGCCCGTGGTCGGCGATGAAGTCAGCCGCCTTGCGGATGTGGCGCCAGTCGCGCGCGCCGGTGCGGCCGAGCTGCCACGCGAGCACGATCGGCAGCCCGACCTGGTCCATCTGCACGCCCTTCCATTTCGGCGTGCCATCGACCTGCGAGTTCTGCGGGAACGAGCCGTCGTCGAGCTGCTGGTCGTCGAAGAGGAAGTCCAGCGCGCGGTCGGCCGATTTCTTGTCGCCCGCCGCCAGCAGCGCGGTGGCGATCTGGTACAGATCGCGAGCCCAGACGAGGTGGTACGGCGCCGAGCGCGGGTTGTCCGGGTCGATCCGCAGCTCCCCCCAGCCCCAGGGCATGCTCGGCGAGGCCACGAACGCCCCCGGGTGGTCCTTGTCCTCGTGGGCCTTGAGGACCAAAAGCGACGTCTCGTACTCCCCCAGGATCGGCACGGCCGCGGCCGGGATCGGCTTGAGCTGGTTGCGGTACTGCACCCACCCGGCCTTGTAGTCGGAGGCGACGGCCTCGAAGCCGTCATCGAGCGAGGCCTCGGCGGCGACGCGCGCCGCGGTGCCGAGCGTGGCGAAGCCGAGCGCCAGCTGCAGGTCGCGGTGCTCCCCGCGGCCGGTCAGGCGGGTGTGGGCCTGCTGAACGACGTTGCCGGGCCGCAGCGCGTCGTAGGTGTGCTCGAGAAGGTCGTCCGTGTGCCCCTTGTAGCCGGAGCTCGTGCGGGTGAGCGACGGGCGGGCGACGAGCGCGGACGCGATCCGGCTGTCGTGCGAGAGCAGCGCGTGGCCGCGGGTCCAGCCCACGTCGTCGGACCCGTCGTTGTAGAGCTGGGGGTCGTATTCGAGCTCGACGTCGTGATCCTGGCCGTCCAGCGCCTCGAAGCGGACCTTGACGACCACCACCGAGCGCTCGGGATCGGTCGCGTACGTCCGCACCAGGCGCCACTTCGACGTCGCCGACGTCTGCGTGTAGGTCAGCGTGTCCTGCGCCACCGCCCCGCTCGTGACCAGCTTCCCGTCGACCATGAAGTCCAGCGAGCGCGCCGACGGGTGCGAGAGATCCGGGTAGTAGACCTCGGTCATCCCCGCCTCGCGCAGCGTGAACCACACGCGGCTGTCCGGGGTCGCCGACGTCCCGAAGCCCTGTTTGTCGGCCGGAGCCCACGCCGCTTTCCCGCCGGGTGCCCCGGGCGCGCGCTCGCGCGCGTACGCGGGCGCGCCGACGCCCAGCGCCAGCACGACCACCGCTGAAAGGACCCGCAGCATTCGCGGCAGCGTACTCTCGGGGCCATGGTCGTCAAGATCAATGCCATCGAGGTCGGCGAGGGCCGCGGGCCCGAGCTGGAAGACCGCTTCGCCAAGCGCGCCGGAGAAGTCGAGGGCCAGCCCGGCTTCCTCGGGTTCGAGCTGCTGCGCCCCGCCAAGGGCGAGACCCGCTACTTCGTCTACACCCGCTGGGAGACCGAGGAGGACTTCCAGAACTGGGTGAAGTCCTCAGCGTTCACGCGCGGGCACGCCCAGGCGGCCAAGGACTCCAAGGGAACCGTCGCCCACGGCTCCGCGCTGATGGAGTTCGAGGTCGTCGAGCTGGTCGCGCCGGCGGGCTAGAGGGCCGAGCGGCTGTGCGCGGGACGGGCGGCGGGCGCCGGCTGTGCCGCGGGCTCCGCGAAGGTGGCGACGAACGCGACCTCGGCCTCCGCCTCGGGCGGCAAGAGCGCGACGGCGATTCGCTCGTCGCCGCGACGCGCCGCGACGCAGAGCGCCACCGCCATCACGCAACTGAAGATCCACACCGAGCCGATCAGCGCCAGGATGAGCATGGCCTATTTGTCGGCGCGTCCCCGCCGGACCTTGAGCGAAATCGCACGAACGTCTAGAAGCGGCGCTCGTTGCGGCGCCGTTCCTCCTCCGCGCGGTCGTCCTCGCTCTGCAGCGAGAGCTGGATCAGGACGTTGACGAGCGCGACCAGGCCCGCGACGCCGATCAGGACGATCCCGGCGCCGAGCGGGGCGTCGCCGCCGATGATGATCAGGACGACGCCGGCGACGAGGATCGCCGCCGGGAAGCCGATCCGGAAGGCCTTCACGCCGCGGCGTGCGCGGCCGCGGCCTCCTCGCGGGTGAGCGGGGTCTTGCCCCAGCGCGTCGTCTGGGCGTACTCGATCAGCCGCGGGAAGTAGTCCGTGAGGTGCGGGCACTGGATGCCGGCCGAGCCGAGCAGCGCGCGGGCGCGCGAGTCGTCGAAGACCATGTCCATGTCGAAGTACGGGAAGTAGACCGCCGCCTGGTCGTCGGCGTGGGCGGAGCCCGTGCCGGTGGAGCCGGGAGCGACGACGCGCGGGCGATCCTTGCCGAACGCGGCGCTCGTCATCCCCACCAGCTCGTCGACCGTGCAGGCGTCGCGGCCGGACACGAGGTTCACGACGCCTGAGGACGACGAGTCCTCGAGCAGGTGCACCAGGGCGTCGGCGACGTAGTCCACCGGCACGACGTCGACCAGCGCCTCCGGCCGGGCCGGGACCTCCGGGAACAACCCGCGCGAGAACGCGCGGATCGGCCAATACAACACGTTGAACGCGGGCGTCCAGCCGGAGCCGGACTCGCCCATCACGATCGACGGGCGCGCGATGACCGGGTCGAGGTCGGACGCGTCGTTGACGACGTGCTCGGCCTCCCACTTGGTCTGCTCGTAGGTGTTGCGGAACGCCTGGCCCACGTCGAGCTGGCGCTCGCGGAAGGTGCCCTCGGTGACGCCCGCCACGTACGCGGTGGAGACGTGGATGAAGCGATCCAGGCGGCCGGCGTTCTTGGCCTGGCGGGCGAGCCCGATGATCTCGCGCGTGCCCTCGACGTTGATCTTGCGGGCCTCGTCGAGTGGCAGGTCGAAGGAGATCGACGCCGCGCAGTGCATCACCGCGCCCGCCTCTTCGGCGACGGTCATGCGCGTCCCGGTGTCCATTCCCAGCCCGGGCGACGTCACGTCCCCGGCCACCGCGCGAGCGCGGTCGCGATACGGCGACGGATCGCGCCACAGCTTGGCCAGGATGCCGTCGAGGCGCTCCTGCGCCGCCACGTCGTCGGCGGCGCGGACGAGGGCGATCACCTCACGGTCGCCCTTTTCCAGAAGGCGCGCCATGACCTCCATGCCGAGGAAGCCGGTCGCGCCCGTCAGGAAGACGGGAGATTTCACGCCTCGACCTCCTCGCGGACGGGCGTGATCTGCGTGCCCATCGCGTGGAAGCCGCCGTCGACGTGGATGATCTCGGCCGTGATGGCGCGCGCGGCGTCGCTGAGCAGGAAGTTGATCGTCTCGGCGACCGGCGCCGGGTCCTCGACGTCCCACGGCAGCGGCGCCTGCTTCTCCCACGCCGTGGCGAGATCGCTGAAGCCCGGGATGCCGCGGGCGGCGAGCGTCGCCAGCGGGCCGGCGGAGACGAGGTTAACGCGGACCTTGCGCGGGCCGAGATCGCGCGCCAGGTAGCGCGCCGTGGCCTCCAGCGCGGCCTTGGCCACGCCCATCCAGTCATAGACCGGCCAGGCGACCTGCGCGTCGAAGTCCAGGCCGACGATCGCCGCGCCCTCCTCCGGATACAGGTCCTGCAGACCGACGGCCAGCGCCTTGAGCGAGAACGCCGACGTCTTGAACGCGGTGACCGCGCTGTCCACCGGCGTGTTGAGGAAGTTGCCGCCGAGCGCGTCCTCGGGGGCGAACGCGATCGCGTGCAGGACGCCGTCGACGCGCCCCCAGCGCTCGCGCAGGTCCTCGGCGACCGCCGCGATGTCCTCGGGGTTGTTGACGTCGAGCTCGAGCACGTCCGGGACGGGGTCGAGCTTGGCGGCGGAACGGTCGGTCATGCGCTTGGCGCGGCCGAACCCGGTCAGGACGATCTCCGCACCTGCCGCCTGCGCCTGCTTGGCGACCTCGTACGCGATCGACTCGCGATTGATGACTCCGGTGATCAGGAGCTTCTTGCCTTGCAGAGCACTCACAGCGGGTTCATTCCTCCAAAGGATCGAAAGCCTCCGGCCCGCCCACGACGGGCGGGCCGGAGGGAAGTACTAGGCGGCCTCCAGGCAGAGCACGGCGTTGTGCCCGCCGAAGCCGAACGACGACGAGATCGCGATCGCGGGCTTGCCGTCGATGTTGAGCGGCTTGGCCGACCCGGGGACGTAATCGAGGTCGAGCCCCTCACCGGGGTTCTCGAGCCCGAGCGTCGGCGGGGCGATCCGGTCGCGCAGGGCGAGGATCGTCGCCACGGCCTCGACCGCGCCGGCGGCGCCGAGCGTGTGCCCGATCGACGACTTCAGCGACGAGATCGGGATCTTGTACACGTGGTCGCCGAGCGCCGTCTTCAGCGCCGCGGTCTCAGCCGAGTCGTTGAGCGCCGTCGAGGTGCCATGGGCGTTGACGTAGACGACGTCCTCCGGCGTGATGCCGGCGTCCTTGAGCGCCGCCGCCATCGCGCGGGCGGGTCCGCCGCCCGTCTTGTCCGGGGCGGTGAGGTGGTACGCGTCGGCCGAAGCGCCGTAGCCCTTCAGCGTGCCGAGCACCTTCGCGCCGCGCTCCGCGGCCTTGTCAGCGGCCTCGAGCACCAGGATCCCGGCGCCCTCGCCCATGACGAAGCCGTCGCGGTCCTTGTCGAACGGGCGCGAGATGCCGCTCGTCGACAGCGCGTCGAGCGCGCCGAACGCGGCCAGCGAGAGCGGCGTGATCGCCGCCTCGGAGCCGCCGGTGACGACGGCGTCGACCAGGCCGGACTCGATCATCATCTTCGCGGCGCCGATGGCGTCCGCGCCGCCTGAGCAGGCGGAGACGATCCCGTGACACGGGCCGAGCAGCTTGTAGCGCATGGAGACCGCGGCGGCCGCGGCGTTGCTCATCATCAGCGGCACCGAGAGCGGCGGGACCTTCTTCTCGCCGTACTCGATCAGCAGTTCCTTGCCGCGTTCGAGCGTGCCGATGCCGCCGATGCCGGTGCCGAGGATGGACGCGATGCGATCCGCCTCATAGGGCAGCTCGTCGCTCCAACCCGCCTCGGCGAGCGCTTCGTCGCCCGACACGAGCGCGAACTGGGTGAAGCGGTCCGCGCGGCGGACCTCCTTCACCGAGAGGTGCTCGGTGGGCTCGAACTCGCTCGCGCGGCCCTTGCCGTCGGCGATGCCGACGACGCCCGCGCTCCAGCGCTCATGCAGCGTCCGGGCACCGACTCCCAGCGGGGAGACGGCGCCGACGCCGGTGATGACGACCTCGCGGCTCATGAACCCTTTCGCACCACCAGGTCGATCGCGTCGCCGACGGTCTTGATCTTGCCGACGTCATCGCCCTTGAGGGCGACGCCGTACTCGTCCTCGATGATCTGCGAGAGCTCGGCGAGGTCGAGCGAGTCGACGTCGAGATCCTCGAACGTGGCCTCGCGGGTGATCGCGGACTCGTCGACGCCGAACTGGGGCAACGCGTCATAGACGGTCTTCTGGACGTTCTCTTCAGTGATGGCGGTGGCCATGTGTGTGTTCTCCTTGGGGTTGAAGCTCGAGATTAAGCGGACATGCCGCCGTCGACATACAGGGTGGTTCCGGTGACGTAGGACGCGTCGTCGGAGGCGAGGAACCGCACGGCGGCCGCGACCTCCTCCGGCGTGCCCTGACGGCGGGCCGGGATCGCCTTGACGATCTCGTCCGTGGCCAGCTCGGCCGTCATGTCGGTGGAGATGAAGCCCGGCGCGACCGCGTTGACGGTCACCCCGCGCCGCGCGACTTCGGCGGCGATGGTCTTGGTCATGCCGATCAGGCCGGCCTTGGCCGCGGCGTAGTTGGACTGCCCGGCGTTGGCCCGCGGGCCGACGACCGAGGCGATGTTCACGACACGCCCGTAGCGCGCCTTGATCATCGAGCGCAGCGAGTCGCGCGTCAGGCGGAACGCGGGCGACAGGTTGGTGGCGATCACCACGTCCCAGTCCTCGTCGGTGAGCTGGAGCGCGATGTTGTCGCGCGCCACGCCGGCGTTGTTGATCAAGCCCAGCACGGGGCCGCCGAACGCGTCCTCGACCTGCTTGATCAGCGCCTTGGAGTCACCGTTGGACACGTCGGCCTGGAAGCCCTTCGCGGTGCCGCCGGCCTCCTCGATCGCCTGGATGACCGCGTTCGCGCCGTCGGGATCGGAGCGGTAGTTGACCGCGACGTTCCAGCCGTCGGCGGCGAGGGCGCGCGCGATCGCGGAACCGATGCCCTTGGACGCGCCGGTGACGAGCGCCGTGGCGTTCTCAGGTCTCGAGCTCAAGATCCGCTCCACTCCATCACGCCGGCGCCCCACGTGAAGCCCGCCCCGATCGCGGCGATCAGGACCTTGTGGCCCGGCCGCAGGCGACCGTCCGCGCGCGAGAGGCTGAGCGTCAGCGGGATCGACGCGGCGCTCGTGTTGCCGAGCTGGGCGATGTAGTCGGCGACCTTCGCCGGGTCCAGCTCCAGCCGCTCGCCGACCGCCTTGAGGATCCGCGAGTTGGCCTGGTGGTAGACGAAGAGGTCGATGTCGTCGAGCTCCAGGCCCGCGGCATGGACGGCGAAGATCGTGGACTCGCTGAGGCGCTTGATCGCGATCTTGAACGTCGAGATGCCGTCCATGCGGATGAACGGATCCTCGGGCGTGGCGACGATCGTGTCCGCGAGGCCGCCGTCGGCGCTCAGGTCGATCGGGCCGATGCCGGTGCCGGACTCGGTCGGGCCGAGCACGACGGCGCCCGCGCCGTCGCCGAACAGCATCCCGGTCTTCTTGTCGTCGAAGTCGGTGATGCGGGTCAGCTTCTCGGCGCCGATCAGCAGGATGCGCTGCGCGCGGCCGACCTCGATCATGGCGGCGGCCTGCGCCAGCCCGGCCAGGAAGCCGGTGCACGCGGCGCCGATGTCGAACGCGGCGGCGCGGTCGGCACCGAGCGCGTGCGCGACGCGCGGGGCGGAGTTCGGCGTGATCTCGTCGGGGCTCATCGTCGCGACGATCACGAAGTCGAGATCGCGCGGGTCGGTGCCCGAGTCCTGCAGCGCACGGCGGCCGGCGAAGACCGCGAGGTCGTTGGTGCCCTCGTTCGCCGCGGCGCGGCGGCGCGAGTGGATGCCCGTGCGCTTGATGATCCAGTGATCGTCGACGCCGATGCGCTCCGCGATGTGCCCGTTGGGCACGATCTCGGTCGGCAGGTAGTGGCCGAGGCCGAGGATCGTCGCCGTGCGCGGCGGAGCGGGGCGGTTGGCGACCTTCGCCGCGTCGCGGGCGATCTGCTGCAGCTCCGGGGGGAGCGTCAGGCTAGACATGGATGAGTCCTTCGGCGGGAGTCTCGAACGGGACGCCCTTGAGGATGCGCTTCCCCATCCGGGCGAGCACCTTGCCGGGCCCGACCTCCACGAAGGAGGGCGCTCCGGCCTCGTGCAGGGCGATGACGGTCTCGCGCCAGCGCACCGGCCGGGTCAGGGCACCCGCGAGCTCCTCGCGGACGTCCTTGAACGGGGCGGCGCTGGCGCCGGAGAAGACGGGGAAGCGCGGCTCGGAGATCTCGACCTCGTCCAGCGCGGCACGGAACGGCACCGTGGCCGGCTCCATCGCGGGCGAGTGGAACGCGCCGGCGACGTCGAGCCGGATCACGCGGGTCTTGCGCGCGTTGGCGACTTCCTCGGTCTTGTCGAGGGCCTCGTGGGAGCCGGACAGGACCACCTGGCCGGGCGCGTTGTCGTTGGCGACGGTGACGCCGCCCTCGGCCGCGATCTCGCGCGCGTCCTCGAGGCTGGCGCCGACGAGGGCGAGCATCGAGCCGTTGCGGGCCTCGCCCATCAGCTTGCCGCGCAGGACGACGAGCCGGAGCGCGTCGTCGCGCTCGAGGACGCCGGCGGCGACCAGCGCGGCGAGCTCGCCGAGCGAGTGGCCGGCACCGGCCGACGGGTGCAGATCCAGCGCGTCCCAGCCGACCACCGAGGCGCAGAAGATCGCGGGCTGTGCGAAGCGGGTGTTCTCTTCTACGCGGGCGAAGGGGTCCTCGCCGACCAGCTCGGTGACTCGCTCGAGCAGCTCGGGGGCGCGCTGGGCGACCAGGTCGCGCATCTCAGGGGTATGGCTCCCCTGTCCCGGGAAGAGCGCCGCGGGTTGTGTTGCGTTGCTCACACCTGCACCGTTACGCACAGGCGTTCGCCGTCCCACCCATGCCTTCGCGCTACCCCCTCGTTGGGGGGTGCGGAACCCCCTAGCTCACGAAATCAGGCCCAGACGCTGGGCCTTCTGCACCGCTTCGGCCCGATTTCTCACTCCGAGCTTGCGGTAGAGGGACGACGTGTGCTCCTTGACGGTGTGCGGGCTCAGGTACAGGCTGCTCGCGATCTCGCGGTTCGTCGCCCCGCTGGCGACCGCCTCGAGCACCTCGCGCTCGCGCTCTGAGAGCGGCGGCCCGGCGGGTGACTCGTGCGGCTTGAAGACCGTCATCCCGAGGCCGACCATGCGGACCGCGCCGGCGATGTCGGCGGCGGGCCAGTCCTTGGAGATGAAGCCGCTCGCGCCGGCGGCCTTGGCCGCGTTGGGGGAGATGCGGCCCGCGCCGGAGATCAGCAGGACGTTGATCCGCGGGCTCAGCGCGACCAGCTGCTGGCAGATCTCGGCGCCCGACTCCTGGCCGACGAAGAGGTCCACCAGCGCGACGTGCGGGTCATAGCGGCGGGCGAGCGCCAGCGCCTCCTGCGTGTTGCGGGCGCTCAGCGTCCGCTCCACCCACGGCTGCTCGCCGAGCATCATCCGCAGGCCCCAGTGCACGACCTCGTGGTCATCGACGACGAGCACGCGCAGCTTGCGGTCGCTCGTGCCGCTGGCGATCCGCGCCGGGTTGAGGTCAGGTCCGGTCAAGCGGCACCGCCAGTCGCACCCGCCACGTCCCCGGTTCGCGCTCGCCGAACTCGACGATCCCGCCCACCTGGAGCGCCTCGAGCGCGGCCAGCTTGAGGCCCATGCCGTGCTGGCGGGCCTTGCCGCGCACGCCGTCATTGATCACGTCGACGACCAGCGTGTCCTCATCCTTGATCTCGAGGCTGACCTCGACCTTGGACGGCCCGGCGTGCTTGTGGGCGTTGCGGACCGCCTCGGCGAGCACCGACTGGGCCAGCGGCTCGAGGTCGTGCGGGATGAAGACGTCCTCCGACCCGGGCCGCAGCGTCAGGTGCAGATCGCGATGCTCGCGGCGCAGGCGCTCGACCTCCTCGAGCAGCGTCGTGTCCGTCTCCGCGGCGGCGCGGCCGAGCGGGCGCTGGAGCGCGCGGCGCAGGTCCTGCAACGCGGCTTGCAACTCGGCGCCGATGCGCTCGCGGGCGGCGGGGCTGAGCTCCGCCTGGCTGGAGAAGACGAGCTGGATGCCGAACAGGCGCTGGATCACCGACTCGTGCACCTCGCGCGCGAGGTCCATCCGCTCCTGCAGCTGGCGCGCCTGGGCCTGCTTGTTGGTCGCGAGGCGGGCGAAGGCGGCGAGCGCGGCGGTCTTGCCCAGCGTGTAGAGCAGGTAGCGCTCGGAATCCCCCAGCGGCGGGCGGTCCGGGCCGCGGTCGGAGAGGATCACGCCCAGCCAGCGGCCGGCGGCGGCCATCGGCGTGCAGACGAGGGTGGACTCGCGGATCAGGTCCTTGAACTCGTCGGGCACGCCCTCGGCCATCGCGCTGGAGATCTCGATCACGCGGTCCTCGAGCAGCGACTCGCGCGCGACCGGGACGGTCTCGACCGTCACCTGGGCGTCGGCGAAGGCCTCGAGCGGGATGCCGAAGCTGCCCGCGGCGCGCACGCGCCGGCGCGCGCCGTCGTAGCGGAAGATGACGGCGCGATCCATGTCCGCGAGCCGGCACGTCGCCTCGCAGAGGCGGCTGTAGAAGGCGTCCGAGCTGGGATCGGCTTCGACGCGGGAGAGCAGCTCGACGAACGTCTCGAGCGCGTCGATCCGAACGGTCGGCTCGGTCTGCGGCGCGATGTGGCTCTCCATCCCGGGTGAACGCTACTCGTCGAGCAGGCGGCCGACGCCCGCGAGGTCGAAGACGCGGCGCACGGCCGGCGA
Source organism: Solirubrobacter ginsenosidimutans (assembly GCF_027587205.1). The sequence goes on along the minus strand of NZ_JAPDOD010000039.1, from coordinate 56,108 downwards.
CGCGCGCCGGATCTCGAACGACCAGCCGTTGCCCTCGGCGGCGAGGTGGGCGTCCATCAGCGTCGTCAGCCCGGTCGAGTCCATGAAGGTGATCTCGGCCAGGTCGAGCACCACGGCGTGGCGCTGACGGCGCATCCGGTGCAGGATCTCGACCAGCTCGGGCGCGGTGGCGATGTCCAGCTCACCGTGCAGGACGAGCAACCGATCTCCGCGCAGGTCGGCGACCTCCGTCAGCTTCCAGCGCGTGGGACCGTGCGGGCTCGTCCAACGGACGCTACCGCACTAGTGCCGCCGCAGGACGAACCAGACGGTGGTGCCGCCGTCGGTCTCGACGCCCCAGCGATCGGCGAGCTGGCCGACGAGGTAGAGACCGAAGCCCCCGGACTCGTCGGGCCCGCCGTTGCGCGGGGCGGGTGAGAAACCCTCGCCGTGGTCCTGCACCGCGACGCGGATCTCGGAGTTCCAGCTCGCGTGCAGCTCCACCGGTCCGTCGTTGCCGCCGTGTCTGACGGCGTTCGTGACCACCTCGGAGACGAGCAGCTTGAGCGTCTCGCCCATGCCGTTGGAGAGCTGCGGTCCGATCGCTTCGCAGACCCGCGTGCGCGCCTCGGCCACCGAGCGAGATTCGCGCCGCAACGTCAGGTCGAGCGTTCCGTCCATTGCCTAGTGGCGTGCCCTTAGTCCGACGCGTGGAAACCGCGGCGATCAGCGTTGTGACTCAGGGCAGCGGCCAGGTGTGGACCGGCTCGTTGGAGTGCATGTGCTCGCGGTAGCGGACGGTCATCTCGCGCAGGGCGTCGGCGCGGTCGAGGTTCTCGTAGAGGCGGTGGAACGCGGCCGCCTGCCAGGACGCGCCATTGACGCCGAGGACGCAGCGGCGCTCGATGATCTCGAGCAGGCGGTCGGCATCCGCGGAGTCCACACCCCAGCGGGCGAGGCCGTCGCGGGCCATCGGGAGCAGCCGACGGAGCACGAGCTCGGTGGCCGGCGCCTCACCCACGTTGGGCCAGTACACCCGCGCGTCGATGCCCAGTCGCGCGCCCTCGTAGAAGTTCTCGCGCGCCGCGTCGAAGGACATCGAGGACCAGACGGGGCGATCGTCCTCGACCAGCACCCGCACGAGGCCGTAGTAGAAGGCGGCGTTGGCCAGCGTGTCGACGATCGTCGGGCCCGCCGGCAGCACGCGGTTTTCCACGCGCAGGTGCGGGCGCCCGCGCGCGATGTCGTAGATCGGGCGGTTCCAGCGGTAGATCGTCCCGTTGTGCAGCCGCAGTTCCTGCAGCTTCGGCGCGCCACCGCTCTCCAGGACCGCCATCGGATCCTCGTCCTCGACCACCGGCAGCAGCGCGGGGAAGTAGCGGACGTTCTCCTCGAAGAGGTCGAAGATCGACGTGATCCAGCGCTCGCCGAACCACACTCGCGGGCGCACGCCTTGGGCCTTGAGCTCCTCCGGCCGCGTGTCCGTGGTCTGTTCGAAGAGCGCGATCCGCGTCTCCCGCCACAGCTCGCGCCCGAAGAAGAACGGCGAGTTCGCGCCCACGGCCATCTGCAGCCCGGCGATCGCCTGCGCGGCGTTCCAGTGGGCGCCGAACCGCGCCGGATCGATCAGCTGGTGCAGCTGCACGCTCGTGCAGGCCGCCTCGGGGGCGATCGTGTCGGCCATGATCGCGAGCCGCTCGACGCCGGAGATGTTGATCTCCAAGTCCTCCCCGCGGGCGGCGAAGATCTGCTCGTTGAGCAGCTTGTAGCGCGGGTTCGCGCTCAAAGCCGACCCGTTGAGCAGCTTCTCGGTGAGCGTCGGCAGGATGCCGATGATCATCATGTGCGCGTGCGCCTTGGAGGACTGCTCCTCGGCGTGGTTGAGATCGCGCCGGACGGTCTCCTCGAGCTCGGAGAAGACCTTGCCCTCGAGCTTGCGCGGCGGGATGTTGATCTCGATGTTGAACTGCGCCAGCTCGGTCTGGAAGTCGTCGTCGGCGATCAGCTCGAGCACGTGGGTGTTCGCCAGTGCCGGGTCGCCGGTCTCCTCGGTCAGGTTGAGCTCGATCTCCAATCCGATCGACCGGCGGTCCGGATCGAAGCGCGACTCGGCCAGCATGCGAGCGAAGACGTCGAGGCACAGCTTGACCTTGTCGCGATAGCGCTGACGGTTCTCGCGGCTGAAAGTGATATCGGCGACTTCATCGCCCATGGGGCTCCCTTTCCCGGCGGAACGTGAAGTGTGTCAAGAATTAGTGGATGGACGAGCACGACCTCCAGCTGCGCCGAGCGCTCTTGGAGGCCTTCGCGGCCGGCGCGCCACTGCCCGAGGCCGACTATCGCTCGCTCGCCGCGCAGCACGTCGTCGCCCTCGACGACGACGGCCGGGTCCTGATGGCGCACCCGTTCGCCAACCACACCGCCGGCGCGCGGGTGGATTGCGGGGGCCGTACCTGGTGGGGCAACTGCGCGTGGGACGCGTTCGGGATCGTCGCCGCGCTCGGCCTCCAGGACGCGACGATCACCGCCCAGGGCGTCACCTTGCCGCGCGACGGCGACGCCGTGTTCGGCGTCCTCGTCCCCGCCTCGCACTGGTGGGACGACATCGCCTTCACCTGAGCGACGATGCGGCTCTTCCGGTCGGAGGAGGAAGTCACGGAGGGCGAGTTGGTGGACCTGACGACGCTGGCCGAGCTCGCCCGGCGCTGGTACGGCAACCGCCTCGACCCCGACTGGCGCCCGCGCACGCTCGCGGAGTCGCAGGCGATCCTCGACTCGGTGGGCCTGACGGGCGAGTTCTGGCGCCTCGATTAGTCGACCACGATGCCGACGGTGACGCTCGCCACGTTCCCGTTGACGATGCGGAAGTCGGTGATCTTCTGGCCCGCGACGAAGTTGCCGGTGTGGCAGGAGCGCGTCGAGCCGACGCCTTCGCACTTGACGCCCTTGACCTTCGCCACGACGTCGGCCTCGCTCGACCCGACGCCGATGTCCGACGTCGTCCGGTCGCCCTTGCCGGTGGTCTCGACCGCGGTCACCTTGTCCCGGCCCTGGAACGTGATGCGCAGGCCACCGGAGTAGCGGTACTCGACGAACGGCCCGAAGTCGTTCTTCGAGGACTTGATCTTGATCGGCTTGCCGAGCGCCGCGCGCACCTGGTCGCGCGTGTTCTCGAGGCGTGCGCCCGCGATCCCCTGATCGATCTGGACCAGGGCCTGCGCGGACGGTGCGAAGATCAGTACCGCGGCAGTGATCCAAATCGGTGCAAGACGTGCATAAGCGCTCATAACCGCGAGCGTATAGGGGAATCGAAATGGCCAAGCCAGGTGACGTCATCGATGTGCCGGAGCTCGGAGTCCGCGTGGAGTTCCGCGCGACCGCGGAGTCGACCGCCGGCGAGTACACCGAGGTCGACGTCATCGGCGAGCCCCGCGGCTTCATCACCGTCGCCCACGTCCACGTGGGCGTCACCGAGCACCACACCGTGATCGAGGGCGCGATGATCGTGAAGTTGCACGGCAAGACCCACGTGCTGACGGCCGGCGACGAGATCACGATCCCGCCCGACACGCCCCACGTCCAGAAGCCCGGGAGCGCCGAGCCGGGTCGCATCCGCATCCGCCTGACCCCGAGCGGGCGCAGTGACGAGTTCTTCACCCGCCTCGCCGAGCTCGAATACAACCGCTTCGGCTTCCCGAAGCCACTCTCCGGGGCGAAGTTCGTGCGCGAGCTGGGTGAGGCGGGCCACGCGGCGCGGCCGAGCCTGAAGACCCAGCAGCGGATCGCCGCCCTGCTCGACGACGAGTACACGTTCGTCGACGAGTGGGACGTCGCCGCGCCGCCGGAGGACGTCTTCGACGCGCTCGCCGACGGCACGACCTACCCGCAGTGGTGGAAGGGCGTCTACATCAGCGCCACCGAGGACGGCGAGTACACCCACCAGCACTTCAAGGGCAGGCTGCCGTACCACCTGCACACGCGCACGCGGACCATCCACTCCGAGCGCCCGCACCGCCTTCAGGGCGAGACGGACGGCGACCTGCGCGGCACCGGCATCTGGACGCTGAGCGAGAACGCCGACGGCGGCACCCACGTGCGCTTCGACTGGCAGGTGCACGCCGACCGCCGGCTGCTGAAGCTCCTCACGCCCTTCCTGCGCCCCGTCCTGCGCTGGAACCACACGTGGGCGATCGCCCGCGCGATGGACGGCCTCGAACCCTACGTGCGCGAGCGTGTAAAGCTGACCGCCTGAGCAGCAAGGCGACACCCGCGACGAAGGCGCTCGAACGGGCCAAGGTCCCGGTCGTCACCCACGCCTACGAGCATGATCCGAAGCACGAGTCCTATGGGCTGGAGGCCGCGGAGGCGCTCGGCCTCGATCCCGCCACGGTCTTCAAGACATTGGTCGCCGACGTCGACGGCAAGCTCACCGTCGCGATCGTGCCGGTCCAGCACCAACTCGACCTGAAAGCGCTCGCCCAAGCCGTCAAGGGCAAGAAGGCGCAGATGGCCGACGTCAAGCAGGCGGAGCGCACGACCGGCTACGTCGCGGGCGGCATCAGCCCGCTCGGCCAGAAGAAGGCGCTGCCGACGGTGCTCGACTCGAGCGCGCTCGACCACCCGGCGATCCACGTCTCAGGCGGCCGGCGCGGGCTCGAGATCGAGCTCACACCGGCCGACCTGATCCGGCTCACGAACGCGGTCGCAGCCGCGATCGCAAGATAAACCCCACCTAAGGGGCCAGACCCCTTAGGTGGGGTTTAGGTTTCGGAGGGGTCAGGGCGTGGTCGTCGACAACGTCCAGGTCAGGGTCGTCGAGTACGCGCCGGTGCGCAGCGCGTCGGCGGCGCCGATGTGCTGCTTGATGGTGATCGCCACCGGGTCGTTGGAGGCCGGAGCCGACCAGGTCTTGGGCGCCCAATCGACCGCCAACGCCGAGGGCAGCGCGAACGCGCCGTTGACCAGGTGGTCGGGACCGGACACGCTCAGCGTCGCGTCGCCCGCCGTCGTGGTGACGGACGCGGTGGTCGCCGCCGTGTAGTCCTTCGCCACGCCCGGCGTGAACGGCGCGAACACCGCCGCGGGGCCCATCGTCAGCGCCAGCGTCGCCGGCACGGAGCCGCCCACGTCGCCGGTCGCCGGCACACCCACCGAGATCGGATCGGTGTCGATGTTCGCCCAGCTCTGCCCGTGCGCGATGTACTTCGGCACGTTGGAGACGACGCCCGGCGCGGTGGTCGCCGCCGTCACCGCGATCGTGATCGGCGGGTAGGACGCGTGCGGGGCGAGCGTGTCGGCCCGCGTGCACGTGCGCGTCCGCGAGCCGGTGCACGTCCACCCGGTCCCGGTCGCCGAGACCACGTTGAGCCCGGTCGGGATCGCGTCCGTGACCGTGACCGCCGACCCGCCCACCGGGTCGGCGTCGCTCGGCACGTCCAGCAGGCTCGAGACGTTGATCGTGATCGTCCCGTTGCCGCCGCGCACGAACACGGCCGGCGAGTGCGTGGCGTCGATCGCGAGCCCGTCGGGCGCGACGAACCACTGCCCCGGAGGCGTGCCCGCTCGCTCGAGGAAGTTGTACGGCACCGGGTTGGTCGCCTGCGGGATCGGGCGATCCGAGGACACGTAGCGGTCGGCCACGACCTGGCCGGACCGGTCCACCTTGCCGAAGCAGTACCCCATCGCGCGCCCGCGATCGATGATCATCGGCACGGCGTCCGACGTCGCCAAGCCCGCGGGCGTGTCGATCGGCCCGTCGTGGATGCCGATGATCGCGCCCGGGCGGAACCGGGAGATGATGCCGTCGGCGGTTTGCTGCGCGGTCGTCGCCGGCTCGTAGTCGTTGCCGGTCTCGATCCGGGTCAGGAAGTACGTGTAGCCCTGCGCGGCGACCACTTCCTGCGTGTGGGTGTTGGCCGACCCGAAGGGCGTGCGGATGCCCTTGAACGTGAACGGCGCGCCCATCGCGTTGAACACGTTCTCGTTGTGCTTGATCTCCTCGATCTTCGCCGCGTCCGAGAGCGCGTTCATGTCGGTGTGGTTGTAGGTGTGCGAGAGCAGGACGTGGCCCTCGGCGACCGTGAAGCGCTCGATGTCCGGGTTGGCCTCGGCGCGCATCCCGAGGTCGAAGAAGTCGCCGTGCACCTGCTTGTCGCGGAAGTACTGCAGCGTCCGCGGGCGGTACATCGACGGGCCGTCGTCGAACGTGAACGCCACGCGGTTGGTGCAGGAGTTGTCGACCTGATGGTCCGACGTGGTCCCCACCAGCGACTGCGTCGCGGCCGAGACGATCGAGTCCTTCTCGCCCTGCGTCAGCGAGAAGTCACCCAGCACCGACGTCACATGCGCGACGAACGCCGTGTGCGACGCGAACGGCTCCGCCTCCCAGATCTTGTCCAGCACCGTGCAGCCGTCCAGTCGCTCGACGTTCAACACGCCCGAGTCGATCGCCGGCACCGGCGGGGCGAACTGGATCTTCTCCGACGCCGCCCACCCGTTGGTGCACGCGTCGGTGACGATCGGGATGACGTCCGACGCCGACGCGCCGTCCGCGTCCCCGCCACCCGAGACCGTCGGCGCGTTCGTCACCGACGCGGGTGCCGTGTTGGCCGTCTTGACCGTCACCTTGATCTCCGGGTACGACGCGCCCGGCGCCAGCGCGTCCGACCGCGTGCACGTCGTCGTCACGCAGGTCCAGCCCGCCCCGGAAGCCGCGACCGCACCCGCGCCCGAAGGCGCGTCGTTGATCAGCGCCGTCAGCCCGGCCGGCAGCGCGTCGGCCACCGTCACGACCCCGGACGTCGGGTCGGCTCCGGCGTTTGCGACCTTCAAGGTCAACGTCGCCGGATTGACGGTCGTGTTCGTCCCTTCCACCTTCAACAGCGTCCCGCGCGAATGGGTCGCGGAGATCGTGAGATCGGCAGCCGCCATCGCCGGCGACGCTGTGACCAACAGCGTCGTCGCGATGGCGGCTGCCAGGAGGCCTGGCCGGCCGGGCATGGACTTCCCCCGATGAATTTGGATTTCTAAACGCCACCTAAGGGGTCAGACCCCTTAGGTGGGCTTTAAGTTGCGAGCCGTCAGGCTCGCCCGGCAGAGCGGCGCCGCGAACGCGTGATCGCGTCCGACGCCACGGCGGCCAGCAGCACGCCGCCGGTGACCATGAACTTCACGGCCGTGTCGAGCGCCAGCAGGTCCATCCCGTTGGAGATCGACACGATCACGAGGCTGCCCAGCAGGGCGCCCCACACCGAGCCGCGCCCGCCGAACAGGCTCACGCCCGCGACGACCGGCCCGGCGATCGACATCAGCAGCACGTCGCCGCCGCCCGAGGACTGGTTGACCGCGAGCAGCCGCGAGGCGGCCATGATCCCGCCCGCCGCCGCGAACAGCGACGCGAGCATGAACACGGACGTCTGGATCCACTGCACGCGGATGCCCGCGCGGCGCGCCGCCTCGGCGTTGCCGCCGATCGCGTAGATGTGGCGGCCGTACGTCGACCGCGTCAGGACCGTGTTGACGATCATCACGAGCCCGACGAGGATCAGCAGCGCGAGCGGGACCCCGCGGTCGGCGTTCAGCACCGCCACCGTGGCGATGATCGCCGCGGAAGGCGCGAGCAGCCGGGCGACCAGCAGCCCGTTCGATTCCGTCGGCAGCTGCTTGCGCGCCCGCCGCCGACGCCGCCGCAGCGCCGCCAGGGCCAGCCAAGCGATGCCGACCGCGGCCAGGATCCAGCCCACGACGTCCGAGAAGAACGTCGACGTCAGGCCGGTGATGGTCGGGTCGGTGATGTTCAGCGTGCCCGTCGTCCCGAGCACCTTCAGCTGCGCGCCCTGCCAGGTCAAGAGACCCGCGAGCGTCACCACGAACGTCGGGATCGACAGCCGCGTCGCGATCGAGCCCTGGAAGAACCCGATCGCCAGCGCGGCCGCGAAGCCCACCAGCAGCGCCGGGACCGGCGCCCAGCCGGACTTCACCGACAGCGAGGCCACGATCGCGGCCGAGAGACCGCTCACCGCACCCACCGACAGGTCGATCTCCCCCAGCAGCAGCACGAGCACGACCCCCACGGAGATCGTCCCGACCGCGACGCTCTGCAGCGCCAGGTTGGTCAGGTTGATCGGGGTCAGGAAGCGATCGTGGGCGATCGCGAAGATGATCCAGATGATCGCCAGCGTGATCAGGACGCGCAGGGATCCCGCCTCGCCCTCCGCCAGCTTGCGCAGCACCACCCGAGGGTGCAGCGGCGACTCGGGCTTGGCCTCTGGCGAGGGCGAAGGAGCCGCCTGCCCTGGCATGGTCGCGCTCATGCCATCAGCCCTACGGCGCCGGTGATCGCCCCGACCACCGCCTGGTGATTGGAGACGTCGGCCTCGAACTCGCCGGCGTTGCGACCGAGGCGCAGGATCACGACGCGGTCCGCGACCTGGAAGACGTCGGCCAGGTTGTGCGAGACCAGCAGCACGCCCAGCCCGCGCTCCTTCAAGCGCAGCACGAGGTCCAGCACCTGCTGGGTCTGCGCGACGCCGAGCGCCGCCGTCGGCTCGTCGAGGATCACCATCTTCGGCTCGCCCAGCAGCGCGCGCGAGATCGCGACCGACTGCCGCTGGCCGCCGCTCAAGGTGCCGACCTCCGCCCGCACGTTGGGCAGCCGCACCGAAAGCGAGCGCAGCAGCGTCGTCGCCTGCTCCTCCATGGAGATCTCGTCCATGAAGCGCAAACCGCCCTCCCGGGCCTCATGGCCCAGGAAGAGGTTCGCGACGACGTCGAGGTTGTCGCACAGCGCCAGGTCCTGATAGACGACCGCGATGCCCAGCGCGGGCGCATCGTGTGGCCCCCGGATGTGCACCGGCTGCCCGTCGAAGCGGAACTCGCCCTCGTCGGCGGGCTGCACACCCGAGATCGCCTTGATCAGCGTCGACTTGCCCGCGCCGTTGTCGCCCGCGAGGGCGACGACCTCACCGCGGTGCACGGTGAGGTCGACGTCACGGAGCGCCTCGACGGCGCCGAATCGCTTCGACGCGCCGCTGATCTCCAGCAGCGGGATCACGAAATCCCCGCCTCCGTGCAGGCGCTGGCGAACTCCCCGGTGCAGATCTCCGACGCCGGGTGGAAGCCGTCGGCGATGATCGTGTCCTTGATGTTGTCCTTGGTCACGGCCGTCGGATCCAACAGCACGGTCGGGACGTCACCCGAGCCGTTGTTGACCTTGTTGTTGACCAGTGACGCGGGCGGCTGCGTGCCTTTGATGAGGTCGACGGCGAGCTCCGCGGCCGACTCGGCCTGCTTCTTGATCGCCAGGTAGATCGTCATGTACTGCTCGCCGACGAGGATCCGCTGGATCGCGGCGACCTCGGAGTCCTGGCCCGTGGTCGGGACCGTCTTGGGGTCGATGCCGGCCGACTTCATGGCCGCGATCGCGCCGCCGATCATGCCGTCGTTGGCGCTGTAGACGCCCGCGACCTTGTCCTTGCCGAGCGCGGTGATCGCCTGCTCGGTCTCCTGCTGGGCCTTGTCCGGGCTCCAGTCGGGCGTGTCGTACTCGCGCGCGATCTTGATCCCGGAGGGATCGAGCACCTCGTGAGCACCCTTCTTGTAGTCGCCCGAGGAAGGATCCGTCGGCGAGCCGTTGAGCATCACGATCTGCTTCCCGTCCGTCGTCCCCAGCTTGTCGAGCAGCGCCTGCGCCTGCAGCTTGCCGACGCGCACGTTGTCGAAGGAGACGTAGTAGTCGATCGGCGCGCCGGAGATCAGCCGGTCGTAGGCGATGACGGGGATCTTCGACTGCTTGGCGCGGTTGACCGTCGCCGTCGCCGCCTTGGCGTCGACCGCATCGAGCACGAGCACCTTCGCGCCGTTGGTGATCGCCGCCTCAGCCTGCTGCTGCTGACGCGCGGCGTCCTGATTGGCGTTCTGGTAGATGATCTTGCACTTCGGGCAGAGCGCCTGGACCTTGGCTTCAAAGAGCGGCTTGTCCTGCTCCTCGTAGCGCGTGGTCTTGGTCTCCGGCAGCAGCAGGGCGATCGTGCCGCCCTCGTCGCTGCTGCCCGACTTCGCCCCTCCACCGCCACCGCTGCTCGTGCTCGAACTCCCACCGTCGTCGCCACCGCAAGCGGCGGCTCCGGCGCTGAGCGCAAGCGCGGCGAGCACCGCGAGCGCACTCCTGCGATTCGTCCTCATCCTCACTCCTTCCCCCAGGGATTCCATCCGTGCGCGCATCACTTAGCGACGCACCGTGTGCCGATCATTCGAAGGCCGCGCGAGCAGGTTCGAAGCCAGCCCGGTCGCAGCTTGCAACGCGTCGGGCCAATCCCTGCCCGACGCAAAGGCGGACACCAGCCCGGCGTTGAAGGCATCGCCCGCACCGGTGGTGTCCGTCGGCTCGATCACGGGCGCCGGAGATGCCAGGCGCCCGCCGTGTGGCCCGAACGCCATGCAACCGTCCGCGCCGAGCTTGATCACGACCCAACCCCCGGAGCGCCGCTGGAGCTCCCGGCCGGCCTTGCTCACGGATTCGGTGCCCGTCAAGGCCCGAGCCTCAGCCTCGTTGGGCAGGAACACGTCCACGAGCGGGAGGATCGCGTGAATCTCCTCGCGGGTGGCGGCCGTGAAGCCGTCCGTGTCCCAGGCGGTGTCGAAGTACGTCCGCGCGCCGAGCTCACGCGCGGTCTGCAGCAGCAGGCGGGTCGGCTCCCCCCGCAACGCCGGCGCGCAGAAGTAGTCGCACACGAGCACATGGTCGGAGGCCAGGCTCGAGGGCGGGACGATGTCGGCGTTCGCGGTGCCGGTGACGCCGAGGTAGGTGATGAAGGAGCGATCCCGGCCGGGCGCCTCGACGGCGACGGTCAGGCCGGTCGCCTGCTCGGCGTCGACGACGATGTCCTCGCCGAGACCGAAGTCCGCGAGCTGCTCGAGCACCCACCGGCCGAAGTGGTCGTCGCCGACCGCGCCGACCAGGCGCGGCGTCATGCCCGCCTCGATCAGCGCGAGCGCCGCGTTGGCGCCCGCCCCGCCGACCCGCAGGTTCATGTGGTCGACGAACGCCGCCGTACCCGGCGGCGGGACATCGAGGACGGGCGCCAGCAGGAGGTCCACCTGCACGCACCCGATGACGGTGACGGACTGCATCACGCGACGACCTTGGTGTCGTCCTGTTCGCGGGCGAGGGAGTCGACCCGCAGGCCGCGGAGCTCCGCGACGAACTGCACCAGCAACTGCATGGGGAGGATCTGAAGGATGGGATCGGGCTCGACCAGGAAGTCGGCGCCCTTGCCGATGGTGACGACGGTCGCCCCGTAGCCCGCGAGCGTCTGCGCCAGCCGCAGCTCGCGCTCGGCGCCGAAGAGCACCGCGCCGAAGCCGTCCGCGACGGACTCCATCGGGCCGTGCAGATACTGCCGGGTCTCGTACTCGGCCGCGGGCAGGAGCAGCGCCTCGCGGGCGAGCAGCGCGGCCTCGCCGGCCGAGCCGACGGCCGGGCCGGCGCCGACGGCGTCGAGCATGCGGATCCGCGTGAACGCGGGCGCGAGCTCCTCCGCGTGTGGCGCGAGGCGTGCCAGCGTGGCGTCCACCAGCTCCGGCAGCGCGTCCCACTCACGCGACGGCGCGGACAGCAGCGCGTCGGTGAGCAGGCCGAGCGTCTGCAGCGTCGCCGTGTAGCCGAGCGTGGAGACCGCGGTGTCGGCCTCGGGACCGAGCGGCAGCCACGCGTCCGCGGCGCGGGCGAGCGGGCTGTCACCGAACGCGCTGATGACGATCGTCGGCGCGCCGTCCAGGCGCTCCACGACGTCGAGCACCTCGGTGCTCTTGCCCGACTGCGAGACCAGCACGAAGGCGTCGCCCAGCCGGCTGATGCCGTCGCCCGCCAGTGCCGACGGGTGGATCGCATACGCGCGGCGGCCGGCGGCCTGCAGCGCGTCGACGGCGGGCGCCAGCGCGTGCCAGCTCGCGCCGATCCCGCTCAGGATGAGCGTGCCGGTGCGGGCCGGGCCCAGGTCGGTGGCGGCGAGCGCTTCGCGCACGTCCTCCCGGCCTGCTTGAAGATGATTTGCCTGAAGGCGGACGCCCTCTGCGAAGGAGCGCAAATTCGTGACCTTTCCTAACCAAACAAGAGGCGACCCGGAGGGCGCGCTGACCGCGCGCGCCCTCCGGGCGGAGACCCCTCTTAGGGCGTCGTCGTGGACAGCGTGAACGTCAGCGTCTTGCTGTACGCGCCGGTGCGCAGCGCGTCGTTCGCGTTGATGTGCTGCTTGAACGTGATCGTCACCGCGTCGTTGGAGACCGGCGCCGACCAGGTGGACTTCGAGAACAGCACCTGCAGCGGATCGGGCAGGGAGAACGTGCCGTTCATCAGGTGGCCTGGATCGGACACCGTCAGCGCCGCGTCGCCCGCCGTCGAGATGACGTTGGCCAACGTCGTCGCGGTGTAGTCCTTCGCGACGCCGGGCGTGAACGCCCCGAACGTCGCCGGCCCGCTGACCGTGAGCGCCAGCGTCGCCGGGACCGTGCCGCCGGCGGAGCCGTCGACGTCGGTGCGCTTGCCGACGACCACGGCCGCCCTGGCCGCCGCCATCGCCTCAGGCGTGTTGGCCTGGCCGGGGGTCGCGCCGCCGAGCGGCACGTCGCCGTCGGCGAGTCCGAGGTCCTCGACGCCCGACTGCGGGCTGCAGCCGGCGTTGGAGGCGATGTTGAACGTGTCGACGTTGTGGCCGGTCACGCTGACCACCGAGCCGCTGCCGCCGAGATCCGAGGCCTTGTAGGTCTCGGTGATCGTCTGCGACTGGCCGGGCCACAGCGTCACGTAGTTGTCGGAGTAGTTGGCCGGGCGCAGCTGGTTGTCACCCGTGGCGGGCGTGGTGCCTGAGCCCTTGCGGACGTCGACGCGGGCGAGGAAGGCCACCGTGCTCGACTGGTTGGTGAGGCGGACGTCGGTCGCCGTGTCCTGGCCGTCCGGCAGCCCGGACTGGGCGTGCGTGGTGGCGCAGGCCGCCAGCGTGGTCTTCGAGAGCAGGCCGTTGATCGGGTCCTGCTGCGGCGTCTGCAGGTTGCGCAGGTCGCCGTAGGTGGTCAGGTTCGGGTAGGCGTTGCCGGTGTAGGCCGGAACGTCGTTGACCGTCGACAGCCAGTACACGTTGCGGTCCACGACCGTCTTCCCGCGCTTGAGCTGCAGCTCGAGGAAGTACGTCTTCTGCGGGACGCCGTTGACGTCGGGCAGCGTCGGGTTCGGGATCTGGAAGAGCTGGTTCATCACGCCCTGGCTCGGGAGGGTGATGTTCCAGGCGTCCTTGGAGTCCAGGAGCTTGCCCGTCATGTCGTAGGTGCGGGCGTTGACCGTCAGGCCGGCCTGCGTCGAGCCGGTGAGGTTGGCGACGTTGACCATCCGGTTGCCGGGGTCTGACTCCGGCGCCGCGTAGGAGTAGTAGACGTGCAGCGGCGTGTTGGCCTTCTTGGCCCCGAAGTACGGGCCGGCCTGGTCGTAGTCGTGGTTGTACAGGTTCCACAACAAGCTCGGCATCGGCTTGTTCATCATCCAATAGACGATGCCGGTGGACGGCGAGTCCGTCCGCGTGGAGTGGTCGATGTAGGACTCGAACTGGGCCCGGACCGACTCGTAGTTGAGGGCGATGCCCTTCTTGACGAAGTCGGTGATGTTCGGGCTGTTGGCGTAGAGGCCGGTCGCGCCGGGCGGGTTCGTCGGGCACGTGACCGGCGTGGCCGTCCAGGTGCCGTAGCGGCGGCAGATCGCCGTCGCCTGCACGCCGATGTGCTGGAAGGACGAGTAGCTCGTGCCGCTGTCCTGGCCGCCGCGACCGGAGTTGAAGAGGCGCAGGTTGGGCGAGGTGACCATCTGCTGCTGCGCCGCCGCCGGCATGAAGCGATTGAGCGAGTCGAGCGTCGGCACGGTCGAGCCCGGGCTGGCCTCGGTCTCGAAGCCCCAGGCGCCGCCGCGGTTGACGAACGAGCCGCTGGTGCACGGGTTGGCGCCGGTCGAGCCCGAGCAGTTCAGGCTGTACGTGTAGCTCGGCGGGAACCAGTTGTACGGGCCTTCCTTCATGCCCGACGGGCCGAGCGTCGTCGTCGACTTGTACTCCGCCGAAGCCGTCAGCGGGATGTCGAAGTCGGCGTCCTTCATGCCCTTGATGACGCCCTGCTCCTGCGCCGCGCCAGGCGTGTTGTCACTCCAGCTGTAGAAGATCACGCTGGGGTGGTTGCGCTGCTGGCGGCCGAGCGTGAGCGCCGTGTTGTAGTTGACGTCGAGGTCCTTGGCCGTCCAGCTGTTCGGCTCTTCCCAGTAGTTGCAGCACAGGAAGCCGCCGTAGACGAGCAGGCCCTGCTTGTCCATCTCGTCGTAGAAGACGTCCGGCTGGTCGTCGCCCTCGAGGCGCAGGCCGTTGAGCCCCATCGCCTTGATCAGGCTGACCTCATGGTCCAGGCGCGTCTTGGAGAAGCGCAGGAACATGTCGGAGTCCATCATTCCGCCGCCGCGGAAGACGAACGGCTTGCCGTTGATGGAGAACCAGCGCGAGCCGTTGTAGGCCTTGGTGCCCTTGGCGGAGAGGAACGTCTTGATCGTGCGGATGCCGAACGTGCGCGCGGCCGTGTCACTCGTGACCCCGGTCTGCGACGTCTTCATCGTGAACTTGTAGAGCGGCTGGTCGCCCATCTGGTACGGCCACCAGAGCTTCGGGTTGGCGATGTGGACCGGGTCGAACGTGACCGTCTTGCTCTCGCCCGCGGCCAGGCTGACCGTCTGGTGGACGTTGATCGGGTTCGCCCCGTTGGGGTCGGTGATCGTCGCGTCGACGTCACCCGTCTGGGCGCTCGCGGAGGTGTTCTTGACCGTGCCCTTGAGCGTCAGGTCGGTGCTGGAGAGATCGTCGGCGTTGGCCTGATTGACGTGCGCGTCGCTCAGCGCGAGCGTGTTGGAGACGTGCAGGCGGACCGGGTACTTCAGGCCCGTGTTCTGGTCGCGCGCGGCCTGCGTCCAGTCGTTGAAGTCCTGGTTGAGCATCGCGCCCGGGTTGTTCGCGTAGAGCTTGAGCGCGATCGCGTTGGCGCCCGGCTTGATCAGGCTCGTGATGTCGAAGTCGTACTCGGGCTCTGAGCCCTGGAGCACGGCCTGCGTGGAGACCTGCGTGCCGTTGACCCACAGGTCGGCCTTGCCCATGATCCCGCGGATCTGGAGCTCGGCGCTCTGGCCGGCCTTCAGGTCGGGCGTGAACTCGGTGCGGAACCACCACGGCACCGCGTAGCGCGAAGCGGCGAGAGGAGCGTCGTGCGCCCCGGGCTGTGCGCCTTGGCACGCGGTGATGTTCTCGCCGAAGAAGATGTTGTTGTCGCCGCACTGGGAGTCGGCGGCGACGTTCTGGATCTCGGCCGCGACTTCGGAGCCGACGGCGTTGGCGTCGTTGGTCTTGACCTTCAGCCAGGCGGTGGTGTCGAACCCGGCCTGCGACAGGCCACCCCCGGTGTCGGTGACCGAGACGCTGCTTGAGACCTGCCAGTTCGGGGCGAGGTCCGTCATGTCGCCCATCGCGGCCGGTGTGAGGATCGCGCAAGCACACCCGGTGGCCACGGCCACCGCGGTGAGAGCGCGCGCACGGAATCTTGATCCGGGCACGGAGTTCCTTTCGTGGATCTGATGCGGGCGACCAGCCCCGCGTTTCCTCTTTGCACCCTCGGCGACGAAGTCATTCATTCGTAGCCTTTCCTAACAAAACGGCACGCTATAGCTTCCGCGCCCCTTGGTCAAGCCAGTTGAAATAGGTAACCTCCCTCCCCTGTCCAGGAGTGAGTCCCTACCGCGCGAGAGCCCGCGACCGAACCTGCTGCGCGAGCTCAGCGAGCAGGCCATCCTCGAGACGATCTTCCGCGAGGGCCCGATCACGCGGCCCGAGATCGCCGAGCGCACCAACATCTCCAAGCCGACGGTGTCGGCCGTCGTCGAGCGGCTCGTGCAGTCCCAGCTCGTCCAGACCGCGGGCGAGCGCCCGGGCCGCCGCGGGCGCACGCCGCTGGCGTTCACGGTCAACTCCGCCGCCGGGTTCGTGGTCGGGATCGACATCGGCTCCACCCGCCTGCGCGTCGCGGCGGTCGACATCTACGGCGGCGCGCTGCGCGAGCTCGAGCTCGAGACCTCGCGCGGAGGCCCGCGCGCGGTCGAGGAGCAGATCACCGGCGCCGTCCGCCAGATCGACCGCGAGCTCAGCGGCCGCCACGGCGACCTGTTGGCGATGGGCGTCTCGACGCCGGGCGTCGTCGATCCGGAGACCCGCCGGGTGACCTCCTTGGCGTGGCACGTGAGCGCGACCGGCGAGTTCGACTCGCTGGCGACGCTGGAGAGCCGCTTCAACGTCCCCGTGCTGGTCGACAACGACATCAACATGGCCGCGGTCGGCGAGAAGTGGCGCGGGCTCGCGGGCGGCGTCTCGACCTTCGTCGTGATCTCCATCGGCGCCGGCGTCGGCATGGGGATCGTCATCCAGGACGAGCTCTTCCGCGGCTTCCACGGCGCCGCGGGCGAGATCGGCTATCTGCCGCTGGCGCGCGACCCGTTCGACGCGCACCACCGCAAGCTCGGCGGCCTCGAGGACGAGATTGGCGCCGAGGGCATCCTCACCGCCTACCGCGAGGCGGGCGGGTCGGCGGACTCCGCCCGCGAGGTCTTCGAAGCGGCCCAAGGCGGCGACACCGCCGCCACGCAGGTGATCGAGAACGCCGCGCAGCGCATCGGCCTGGCGATCGCCACCGTCTGCGCCGTGATCGACCCCGAGCTCGTCGTCCTCGGCGGGCGCATCGGTGGCGCGGCGGATCTGTTGCCGGCGGTGCGGGCGACGGTCGGCCGGCTGCTGCCGCTCCCGACGCGGATCGAGACCTCGATCCTCGCCGAGCGGGCGGCGCTGGAAGGCGCGTTGGCGATGGGGTTGCGCGAGGCCCGCTCGCAGCTCTTCTCGCGCGAGCGCCGCGCCGCCGTTTCCTAAACCCCACCTAAGGGGTCTGGCCCCTTAGGTGGGGTTTAAGTTCAGCGGACGCCCTCGGCCGAGAGCCGGATCACGTCGGCCGCATCGGCCTTGGTCACGAACTTCGGGCCGGTCGGGATCAGCTCGCCCTCGGCCGGGAACACGCCGTAGCGCACCTTCTCGGCGAGCAGCATCACCGGCAGGTAGCCCTGCAGGTACGGCTGCTGGTCGACGGCGAAGAGCATCTTGCCGTCGCGGACCGCGGCGAGCACGTCGGGGGAGAGGTCGAACGTCGCGAGGGTCACCTTCGACTCCAGGCCGCTGGCGCGGACGGCGTCGAGCGCGGGCTTGGCGCCGCCCGGGCCGAGCGTGACGACACCGTCGACCGGCCCGCTCGCCAGCGCCTCGGCCATCCGCGTCTGCGCGGCCGTCGCGTTTTGGAGCGGGACGGGCAGCGGCTTCATCGTGCCGCCGGTCTTGGCGAGGCCGTCGCCGAGTCCGCGGCAACGCTGATCCAGGCCGGTGTTGCCGTTCTCCTGGTTGACGCACAGCGCGTGCTTGACGCCCGCCTTGCCCATCCGGCGACCCGCCTCCACGCCCGCCTCGTACTCGTCCTGGCCGACATGGGCGAGCACGCCGAGCTTCTTGAACTCGTCGCTGCCTGAGTTGATCGTGATCACGGGGATGCCCGCCTTGACCGCGGCCTTGATCGACGGGGACAGCGCCTTGGCATCCGGGAGCGAGATGACCATCCCGTCGGGATGATCGGCGACGGCGAGGTCGATGTAGCGGCGCATGCGCTCGATCGAGAACGAGTCCGGCGAGCGGTAGGAGACCGCGGCGCCACTCTGCTTGTGGGCCTCCTCCTCCCCGCGCTGGACGACCTTCCAGAACTCGTCGGAGGCCTGGCCGTGGGTGATGAAGACGATCCGCGCGGTGGCGATGCGCACGCCGCGGGTCTGGCGGTCGGGTGCTTCGCGTGCGGCGGCCGTGGCGTTGCCGCGCACCAGGAGGTCGCGCTCGCGGACGTTCGTGACCCGCCCGCAGCCGGCGACGAGGACGAGCAGCGCGAACAGGAGCGAGACGCGGGCGGTCATTTGCGCGCCGCCTCGGAGACGAGTGAGCCGGGTTCGCACGGGATGTGGGCCTCCAAGCGGGTGCCTTGGCCGGGTGGGCTGGTGACGTCGAGGCGGCCGTCGAGCACCGCGAGGCGCTCGATCAGCCCGCGCAACCCGGTGCCGCCCTCGCTGATCGCGCCGCCCTTGCCGTCGTCGGCGACCACGACGACGACCTCGCCGCCCTCACGCCGCACCTCCACCCACGCGTTGCGGGTCTCGGCGTAGCGGACGACGTTCGTCAGACCCTCCGCGATCACGAAGTAGGCGGCGGCCTCGACCGGCGCGGGGAGGCGCTCGTGGAGGTCCACCTTGGCCTCGACGTTCAACGGCGCCCGCGCGACCAGGGCGTCGACCGCCGCGCCGACCCCCCGCTCGGACAGGAACGCGGGGTGGATGCCGCGGGCGAACTCGCGCAACTCCGCGAGCGCGATCGCGAGCTTCTCGCCGATCTGGTCGACGGTGGTCGAGAGGCCGGAGTCGCTCAGGCGCGCCTTGAGCATGCGCAGGTCCAGTGCGAGCGAGACGAGCTGCTGCTGCGCGCCGTCGTGCAGGTCGCGCTCGATCCGGCGGCGGGCGTCGTCGGCGGCCTCGACGATGCGCAGCCGCGACACCCGCAGCTCCTCCACCCGCGCGCGCAGCTCGGCCTTCAGGCGTTCGTTGTCGATCGCCAGCGCGGCGGCGCTGGCCGCGGCGGTGACGAGCTCGGGGGTCGCGTCGAGCTCGGCGTCGTGGACGATCGCGGCCAGGCGCACGCCGCCGCGGTCGACCGCCGTCCAGGCGCGGCCGGAGCCCGGGTCGGGCAGCGTGACCGGGCGGCCGGCGTCGTCGACGAAGATCTCGCGCTCGGGCAGCCAATAGGCGATGTTGAGCGAGCGGTCCCCGAGCCGCTCGGCGAGCATCTCGCGCACGGGACCACCCTCCGCGACCCGCGAGCGCAGCAGCCGCCGCACGAGCGAGCGCAGCGCGGCGCCGACGCCCTCGAGCGCGGCGATCGAGACGATCGCGGCCGGCAGCGCGAGCAGGCAGAGCGCGATGCCGAGCGCCGGGCCGAGCGACCACGGGCCGACGAGGCGCCCGTCGTCACCGGCGAGGCCGCTCACCCCCAGGCCGGCCATCGCGATCGCGAGGACGACCGGCAGACCCGCGATCGCCAGGCCAACGAGCGCGACCGGGAGCTTGAGCAGCAGCATCCCGGCGGCGCGCCAGAAGATCCGGTTGCCGAGCTGCGCACGGACGCCGCGGCCGCGGACCGGCTCGACCGGCGGGAGATGCGTCTCGAGCAGTCGGTTGGCCTGCCGGCGCTCCCCCTCGGCCAGCCGCCAGGTGAGGCGGGCGGTGCCGGCGAGGATCGGCAGCCCGACCCACAGCGGCACGAGCACGACGCCGACGACGAGGCCGCCGCCGATGACCAGCAGGTAGGTCAGGCCCTGGCCCAACCCGACGACGAGGTACAGCAGCGCGCGGCGCGCGGCGCGCAGGTGCGGGGAGAGGTCGATGGCGGCGGTCACCGGGCGGCCTCGACCGACACGTCCCCGCTCGTGCTCAGCGCCTGGATCTGAAACGGCGCGTCCGGCGCGTTGGTGATGCCGCGGATGCGGACCGTGCCGGTCTCGCTCTCGGCGTCGACCTGGTACCGCCCCGACGGCACGACCGCGCGCACGTCGCCGGCGCGCGAGCGCAGCTCGAGTCGGTCGGCGGAGCACTCCGAGAGCGCGCGCACGTCGCCGGCGTCGGAGTTCGCGCGCAGCAGGAAGCCGCAGAAGCCGCTGGCGGTGATCGGCCCCGCTCCGGTGGAGATCGAGACCGAGGCGCGCACGCCGGTGACGTTGACGGAGCCGCCCGAAGTCCGGATGTCGAGCGGCACGTTGTCGGGGACGGCCAGCCGGTAGGAGGCGCGGCAGGAGCCGAGGACCTGGTCCGGACAGCGCGAGCTGATGCTCAGCGTGCCGTCCTCGGACACCGACCGGCGCTCGACCGAGGGGGCGCCGTACGCGAAGCGGTCGACCCGCCGCACTTCCACCGCGGTCGCGCCGCCGTCGATCTCGACGTCGGCGTCCCCGAGGTCGAGCCGGACGCCGGCGAGGTCGCCGAGCACGCGATAGCTGGTCGTGCGCGTCTCGCGTGACGCCGCCCACCAGACCGCGAGCGTCGCCGCGACCACGACGAGGATCGCCGCGCACGCCGCCACGAGCCACCACCAGGCCGCCGAGCGCCCGGGTGCCGCACGTGGCTGGTGCCGCGCTCCCACCGGCGCATCTTCCGTGACGGTCACGCGCGTACCGTAGTAGGGCGGGGGGTGCGGCTGACCACACCATTGCTGACAGGTTCGCCGTATGCCGACGCTTGCTTTGGCGTGGAAGTATCCACATCGTTCCCGAATGGACACCATGAGGCCCACGGACGGGCCCCTCTCTCTCCCCGCACCGGCCCCAGGGCGCCCTTTCTCTCCCCCCGACGTCCGCCGGCCGGCCAGCACCTTAGAGCCGTCGCGTCTGACCAACGCGGCGGCTCAGTCCTTTAAGGACTGCTCGAATCGACATGCTCTGCGTTCCTTATGAGATCGCAAGGTTGCCTCAAGGTCCCGCCAAGGTTCGGTTGCAAGGATTCTCCTCGTTCCCTCCGCTCCGGCCCTGGGCAGTTCCTTTCTCTCCCCGACGCCTGCTGGCCGTTCATGAGCCTTAGACCCGTCGCGCCTGACCAGCGCGGCGGGTCACCCTCCTTTTTGTAACGTCGCCGGAGGCGAGCGCGCCGAACGCCGGCGCGGTGTCGCGCCACGTCACTGCCAGGCGCGATCGCCGGAGGCGAAATACTCTGTCCATGAGCGAGCCGACGAAGTTCGTGCTGGACGAGGACGCCATCCCGACGCACTGGGTCAACCTGCTGCCCGACCTTCCCGGGGAGCCGCTGCCGCCGCTGAATCCGCAGACCGGTGAGCCCGCCGGCCCGCCCGACCTGACGCCGATCTTCCCGATGGGGCTGATCATGCAGGAGGTCTCGCCCGAGCCGGAGGTCGCGATCCCGGACGCCGTCCGCGACGCGTACCGGCTGTGGCGGCCGACGCCGCTGTACCGCGCGCACCGGCTCGAGCAGGCGCTCGGCACCCCGGCGAAGATCTTCTACAAGTACGAGGGCGTCTCGCCCACCGGCTCGCACAAGCCGAACTCCGCGGTGCCGCAGGCCTACGAGAACGCGCAGGCCGGGATCACCAAGCTCGTCACCGAGACCGGTGCCGGCCAGTGGGGCTCGTCGCTGGCGTTCGCGTGCTCGCTGTTCGGCCTCGAGTGCGAGGTCTTCATGGTCGGCTCGTCGTATGACCAGAAGCCATATCGCCGGTCGATGATGCAAACCTGGGGCGCGACCGTGCACCGCTCGCCGTCGGCGCTGACGGAGTCCGGCAAGGGGCAGGCGTCGCATCCGACGGGCTCGCTGGGGATCGCAATCTCCGAGGCCGTCGAGGTCGCCGCGCAGCGCGAGGACACCAACTACGCGCTCGGCAGCGTGCTCAACCACGTGCTGCTGCACCAGACCGTGATCGGCCAGGAGGCGATCCTGCAGCTCGACCTCGCGGGCGCCGGGGTCCCGGACGTGATCGTCGGCTGCGTCGGCGGCGGCTCGAACTTCGCCGGGCTCGTCTTCCCGTTCATCCGCGCGACGCTGCGCGGGGAGAACTCGATCCGCTACGTCGCCGCCGAGCCCGCCGCCTGCCCGACGCTGACCCGCGGCGTCTACGCGTACGACTTCGGCGACACCGTCGGCCTGACGCCGCTGATGCCGATGCACACGCTCGGCCACGACTTCGTCCCGCCGCCGCTGCACGCCGGCGGGTTGCGCTACCACGGCGCCGCGCCGATGATCAGCGGGCTCGTCAAGGCGGGCGTGATCGAGGCGCGCGCCTATCGCCAGAACGAGACGTTCGAGGCCGCCGTGCAGTTCGCCCGCACCGAGGGGATAATCCCGGCGCCCGAGTCCGCGCACGCGATCCGCGGGGCGATCGTCGAAGCCTTGGCGGCCAAGGAGGCGGGCGAGGAGCGCACGATCCTGTTCGGCCTCTCGGGCCACGGCAACTTCGACCTCGCCGCCTACGACGCCTATCTCGGCGGCACCCTTGAGGATCCCGAGTTCTCGGAGGAGGATCTCGAGTCGGCGCTTGCCGCGCTGCCGGCGAACACGCCGGCCATCGCGTAAGGGAGGTCGAAGATGCGGCAGGACATCTCGTTCGACGCTGAGGGCACGACCCTGCGGGGGTGGTTGTACCTCCCGGACGGGGCGACGGGACCGGCGCCGGCGATCGTGATGTGCCACGGGTACAGCGCGGTCAAGGAGTTGTTCCTCGACGCGTTCGCCGAGGTGTTCTGCGACGCGGGATTCTGCGCGCTGGTCTACGACAACCGCAACCTCGGGGCGAGCGACGGCGAGCCGCGGCAGGAGATCGATCCGCACGCGCAGATCGCCGACTACCGCCACGCGATCACGTTCGCGCGCTCGCTCGACGAGGTCGACTCCGACCGCATCGGCGTCTGGGGCTCGAGCTACAGCGGCGCGCACGTGCTCGTGGTGGGCGCGATCGACCGGCGGGTGAAGTGCGTCGTCGCCCAGGTGCCGCTGATCAGCGGTCACGAGAACGCGCGCCGGCTGATCCGCTCGGACCTGATCGCGCCGACGCAGGGGATGTTCGAGGCCGACCGGGAGGCGCGCTACCGCGGCGAGGCGCCGGCGATGATCCCGGTCGTCGCCCCCGAGGGCGAGCCGTGCGCGCTGCCGACGGCGGACTCCTACGAGTGGTTCACGACGTCCGGGGCGGAGCGGGCGCCGTCGTGGATCAACGAGTGCACGCTGCGCAGCGTCGAGATGTTCCTCGAGTACGAGCCCGGCACGTACCTGCCGTGGATCTCACCCACGCCGCTGCTGCTGGTCGTCGCGCGGGGCGATCACCTGACGGTGTCGGACCTGGCGATCGACGCGTACGAGCGGGCGCGTGAGCCGAAGAAGCTGGAGATCCTCGACGGCGGGCACTTCGACGCCTACATCGCGGACTTCGAGCGCTCCAGCACCGCGGCCCGCGACTGGTTCGTCCAGCACCTGATGGCGGGCGCGCGGGAGCACGCGCACGCGTAGTCGGTTACGCGGCGACGAGGCGGGCCGTGTGCCGTTCGGCACGGCCCGTGACCGTCCGCGCGACGGCGCGACCGTGCGGGCCGGCGGCGCCCATCAGGACGAAGCGGGCGGTCACGCGGGTGCCGCCCGAGTGCTGGTGGCGGATCTCGATGCGGTCGGCGAGGTCGGCGATCAACGGCATCCCGAGGCCCACGCCCGGGCTGTCCAACCGCGGGCTCAGTCCGACGCCGTCGTCGACGACGTCGACCTCGACGCCCTCGTCATCCAGTCGCGTGGACACGTGGACCTCGCCGGGCCGCTCGCGGTCGCGGTACGCGTGGATCACCGCGTTGGTCACGGCCTCTGACACGACCACTCCGATGGCGTCCCTGTCGACGGCGATCCCCTTGAGCGCGTCCAGTACTGCGCTGCGCGCTCGCGACGCACTTCTGGGCTCGGCCGGCAAATCGACATCGAGCAGATTGGCTGTCGCAATCCGTCTCATGCCAAGGGTATGCCCACTCCTAGCCGGACTACACCCGACTTGCCGTCATGACGCAAACCGCTCGGCCAGCCGGTCGAGAAAGGCCGCCTGAGCGGGATTAATGCGCTTACGCGCTTCATCGAGCGCGAACCACGCCGCACGGTCGACCTCGGGGAACTCGCTCTGGCGGCCGGAGCGCGGCGGCCACTCCATCGTGAACGTGTTCGAGCGGATCGCGTCCGCGTCGAGATCGCCTTCGAGCGCCCACGCCTGCACGACCTTGCCCGATTTCTGACGCACGCTGCCGAGGTCGGTGAGCTCGCCCTCGTCGGGTTTGGAGCCGGTCTCCTCCTCGAACTCCCGCAGCGCGGCCGCGAGCGCCTCCTCGGCCTGGTCGTGCTCGCCCTTCGGGATCGACCACGCCTCGAGGTCCTTCTTCGCCCAGAACGGGCCGCCCGGGTGCACCAGCAGGACCTCGAGGGCAGGTGTGTGCCGGAAGAGGAGGATCCCCGAGCTGCGCTTGGCCATCGTCACAGTTTTGCGGCTGCGTTCCCTTAGAGGATCGAGACCTTCTCGCCTTGCCGCTCGACGCCGATGACATCGCCCGCCTCTACGGCACCCACGCCCGCGCGCTCGTGGCCTACTTCGCGCGCCGCACCTTCGACGCCCAGGCCGCGGCCGAGCTGATGGCCGAGACCTTCGCGTCCGCGGTCGCCGACCGCCGCCGGTTCCGCGGCGACGACGCGGGCGCCTGGCTGTACGGCATCGCCCGCCACCAGCTCTTGCAGTGGTACCGGCGGGCGGGTGTGGAGCGCCGCGCGCTGGCGCGACTCGGCCTCGACCCGCCCGGGCTGACCGACGACGAGTACGAGCGCATCGAGGAGCTCAGCGGCCTCGCCGAGCTGCGCGGCCGCGTCGCGGACCTGCTCGGCGCGCTGCCGGACGAGCACCAGCTCGCGCTGCGCCTGCGGGTCGTCGAGGAGCGTGGGTACGACGAGGTCGCCGCGGCGCTGGGCGTCGACGAGCAAGCCGCCCGCGCCCGGGTGTCGAGAGCCCTACGCGGCTTGGCCGCCGACCTGGAAGCCGAGGCCGCCCGTGGCCGATGACCTCCCCGGCCTCGACGCCTTCGGCGAGGCCCTCGTCGCCGCCACCCGCCGCGAGGACGCGCGTTGCATACCAGATGCATACCGGGGTCAGACCCCGGTATACGACATGTATGCAAGCGATCTGCCGGTGCTCGAGCGCGTCGGGCGGGGGCTGGTGGCGCGGACGCGGCGGCTGGATCGGCGGCGGGCGCGGTGGCGGCGGGTGGCGCTGGGGTTCTGTGTGGCGGTGCCGATCGCCGCGACCAGCGGGGCGGCGACCGCGGTCGTGTTGCGCGAGGCCGTGATCAGCGCGCCGGATCCGTCGCAGGTGCCGGACGAGCAGACGCCGCTGGCCGGGACGGCACGGGTGAGTGCGGTGCGGGCGGCCGATCCGGGTCGCGGGCTGCCGTGGGCGGTGCGGGTGGCGCGGTCCAAGACCGGGTTCACGTGCACGACGGTCGGGCAGGTGCGCGACGGCGTGTTCGGCCTGACCGGGCTCGACGGCGTGTTCCGGCGGCTTCCGGCCGAGCTCTCCGACGCCTGCGGGCAGGGCGGGACGCTCACGGGCGCGCGGGTGCTCGCGGCCGACCGCGTGGCGGACGTGCGCTCGATCGTCTACGGCGTCGCGGGTGACCGGCTACGGGCCGTGACGCTGCGGACGGCAACCGGCGACCGCCCGCTGCGGATCGGGCCGGGCGGGACGTACGTTGCCGCCCTGCGCGGCTACCCCGAGGACCAGTCGGCGGCCGTCACCTTGCGGTTCGCCGGCGGGCGGGTCGAGCACCACAACTTCGGCGCCGCGAGCGACACGATCCCCGACCCGGAGGGCGGCCAGGCGTGGGCGGTCGAGCGCTACACGCTCGGCACGCGGCTGCAATGCGCGCACGTCCGTCCCGCGCGCCGCAGCGGGAAGGGCGTGATCGTCCGCGCCGACGGCAGCACCGGGCAGGTCGTCACGCCGACCGCGTGCCTCGCCCTGCGCACCTCCGACCGCGCGTGGGTGGCCGATGCGCGCCGGTTGAAGCCGGGTGACGAGGGCGTCCCGGGCTTCGATCGCTGGGGGTGGCAGCACAACCCCCCGCGCACCGTCGTCTGGGGTGTCGCGCGCAACGGCAAGACGCTGCGCAGCGTCACCCTGCGCGGGGCCGGTGCGCCGCGCAAGCTCGCCGTGTCCAAGCAGGGCGCCTTCGCCGCCGTGCTGCCGGCAGCCGTCGACCCCGCGAAGCTCGCGCTCGACGTCGTGCTGGCCGACGGCGCCGTCCAGCACGGCAAACCGGGCGAGGGCCTCACCCCGGACCTCGTCAAGTCACGGAGGCCAAGATGACGACCGGCTCGCACGAGGTGGCGGCACGCGGGCTCGCCGACGGGCCGTCGACCTTGTCCCGGAGGCCGCGATGACGACCGGCTCGCATGCGATGGCGGCACGCGGGCGCGCCGACGGGCCGTCGACCTCGGCACGGAGGCCGCGATGATCGCCAAGCTCGCCCTCGTCGCCGCGCTCGGCGGTTCCGCGGTCGGGGCCGCGGCCGTGCTCGCCGACGACCGTGCGCCGGCTCCGGTGCCGGCCGTGGCGGCGGCAAGCACCCCCGCCGAGCCCACGCCGCCGCCGATGGACGCCCGCGACGTCCGCGTCGTGACCCAGGCGCCGGACGCCAAGGGTGGCGCGCCGTGGGCGATCCGGCGCTTCAAGTCGCCGCTGAAGAACGGCACGACCGTGGAGTGCTCCGAGGTCGGCCGGCTCGACGGCGAGCGGTTCGGGTGGATCGGCGCGAGTGGGGCGTTCGCGCCCACGCTGCCGGGCCACGCGGGAACACCGATGATCTGCAAGAACCCCGATCAGGAGCGGGCGGTGGGCGTGAGCGTCCAGCGCTTCACGACGCTCACGCAGCCCGAGAACGGCGCGCTGGAGCCGCTGGAGACGGTGACCTTCGGCGTCGCCGCGCCCGCGATCACCCGCCTCGTGCCCGACGACGAGCCGCCCCTGGCTCCCGGCGCCGACGGCATCGTGCTCCGTATCGTCGCCGGCGACGCGTCGCCGGGGCGGCTGCTCACGGGCGTCGCCGAGTACCGCGACGGCCACCGCGTGCGCTTCAACCGGACCGGCATGCCGCGGCCCAAGGGGGAGCGGCCGGTCGCGGGCACCGAGACGGTCGCCGTCCGCGCTCCCGACCCGGCCGGAGGCCAGCCCTGGGCGCTGATCGCCACGCGCGGCGACCGTGGCGGGATCTGCGTGACGGCGCCGGGCCGCCTCGTCGGCACCCGCCTGGCGAGCGTCGACCGCCGCCTCGGCATCGCGTACCCAGGCTTCGAGATGCTCCAGCAGTACTGTCCGGACACCCGGAAACCGCCCACGCGGGCGTTCCCGATGCGGCTCGACGTGCTCGGCTCGAGCGTCGGCGGCGAGGACCCGCGCGGTCGCATCGAGCGCCGCGTCCTCGACAATCGGACGGTCTACTGGGGGCGCGTGTACGAGGACGTCGTCAGCGTCACCATCCGCACGCCCCGCGACGTCCGCACGCTCGTCCCCTCCGGCCTGGCGCACGCGATCATCGCCGTCTACGACGGCGGCTTCCCCACCGGCAAGGTCACTGCCACCGCGCATATGAAGGACGGGCGGGAGGTGACGCGGACCCTCTACTCGGAGTGACGTATGGTCCAGGCGATGGGCTTGAAGGAGGAGCTGGTCACCGCACTCGATGCCGACCGCGTCGTCACCGGTGCCGACGAGCGCCGCCGGCACGGGACCGACGAGGGCTGGCACTCGGCCGCCGCGCCCGACATCGTCGTCCTTCCGCGCGACAGTGAGGAGGCGGCGGCGATCGTCAAGCTCTGCGCGAAGCACGGCGCGCCGATCGTCCCCTTCGGCGCGGGCACGAGCCTCGAAGGCCACGTCGCGGCGCTGGATGGCGGCGTGTCGATCGACACGGCGCAGATGAACCGGATCCTGCGGCTCTCGGTCGAGGACATGGACGTGACCGTGCAGGCGGGGGTGACGCGCCGCCAGCTCGACGAGCGGCTGCGCCCCGAGGGCGTGTTCTTCTCGGTCGACCCAGGCGCCGACGCGACGATCGGCGGGATGGCGGCGACTGGAGCGTCCGGGACGACCTCCGTGCGCTACGGCACGATGCGCGAGAACGTCATCAGCCTCACCGTCGTCACCGCCGACGGCGAGATCGTGCGGACCCGCTCACGGGCGAGGAAGTCGAGCGCCGGCTACGACCTCACCCGCCTGTTCGTCGGCAGCGAGGGCACGCTCGGCCTGATCACCGAGGTCACGCTGCGCGTCCAGCCGACGCCGGAGGCGATGACCGCCGCCACGGCGGCCTTCCCCACCCTCGACGCCGCGGTCGACACGGCGATCGAGGTCCTCGCCCACGCCATTCCGGTCGCCCGGATGGAGCTCGCCGACGAGGTCCAGATCGATGCGGTCAACCAGCATTTCGAGCTCGACCTGGACGTCGCGCCCACGCTCTTCTTCGAGTTCCACGGCAACGCCGCCGAGACCGAGGCGCAGGCGGCCGAGACGCAGGGCATCGCCGAGGCCCACGGCGTCCTCGGCTTCAAGTGGACCGCCGACGAGGCCGAGCGCCGCGCGCTCTGGCACGCCCGCCACGGCGCCTACGAGGCGGGCCGCGCGCTGCGACCCGGCAGCCAGGGCTTCACCACCGACGCCTGCGTCCCGATCTCCGCCCTCGCCGAGACGATCAAGCAGACCAAGGAGGACCTCGACGCGTCCGGCCTGATCGCCCCGATCGTCGGCCACGTCGGCGACGGGAACTTCCACCTCGCGATCCTGGTCGATCCGGACGACCCGGAAGAGCTCCAGCGCGCCGTCGATCTCAATGACCGATTGGTGAGGCGCGCGATCGCGGCCGACGGCACCTGCACGGGAGAACACGGCGTGGGCTATGGGAAATCGGCGTTCCTCGAGCTCGAACATGGCGCGGCCGCGGTGGAGATGATGCGCGCGATCAAGACTGCTTTGGATCCAAGCGGCCTGTTCAATCCGGGCAAGGTCGCGAGCCGGATTCAGGAGTGATACAACTCGGTCTCGACCCGCACCGGGGTCGGAGACGAGGAGAGTGACGACGTGTGCCTGGCCATCCCCGGCCAGATCGTGGAAGTCGTCGACGAGTCCAATCAACTCGCCCGAGTCGACGTTGCCGGAGTGCGGCGCACCGTCAACATCGGCCTCTTCGACGACATCGGACCCGGTGACTGGGTCCTGATCCACGTCGGGTTCGCGATCTCCGTGATCGACGAGGCCGAGGCGACCGCGACGCTCGAACTGCTCCAGGCGATGGGCGCCGAGTTCGAGCAGGAGCTGCACGAGCTCTCGGAGAGCGTGATCGAATGAGCTGCGACTCGGGCCACTGCATCACGTGCGGCGACGACGGCGTGCCGATGCGGGTGCTGCGGGTCCGCGACGACGCCCTCGCCCTCTGTGAAGACGCCGACGGCGCGCACCACACGGTGGAGCTCGCACTGGTCGACGCCGGGGCCGGTGATCAGGTCCTGGTGCATGCGGGTGTGGCGCTGGTGACGCTGTGAGGTTCGTCGACGAGTTCCGCGACGCAGAGCTCGGCCAGGTGCTGGCGGGACAGATCCTCGCCACCGTCGAGCCGGGCCGCCACTACAAGCTGATGGAGGTGTGCGGCGGCCACACCCACTCGATCTACAAGTACGGTGTCGACGACCTGCTGCCGGAGAACGTCGAGCTCGTGCACGGGCCGGGCTGCCCGGTGTGCGTGATCCCGATGGGCCGCGTCGATGACGGCATCGCGGTGGCGAACGTTCCCGGCGTCATCTTCACCTGCTTCGGCGACATGATGCGGGTGCCGGGGTCGAATGGCACGCTGCTGGAGGCCAAGGCGGGCGGCGCCGACGTGCGGATGGTCTACTCGCCGCTGGACGCGCTGCGGATCGCCCGCTCGAACCCGGATCGCGAGGTCGTCTTCTTCGCGATCGGCTTCGAGACCACCGCGCCGTCGACCGCGCTCACGCTCAAACGCGCCAAGGCCGAGGGCCTGCGGAACTTCAGCGTGATGTGCAGCCACGTGACGATCGTGCCGCCGCTGCGCGCGCTGCTGGACTCGCCCGACCTGCGCCTGGACGGCTTCATCGGCCCCGGGCACGTGAGCACGGTGGTGGGTGCGCGGCCGTTCGAGTTCATCCCCCAGACGTACGGCAAGCCGGTCGTGATCGCCGGCTTCGAGCCGCTGGACATCCTGCACGCCGTCCAGATGCTCCTCACCCAGCTGCGCGACGGGCGCTGCGAGGTCGAGAACCAGTACGCGCGTGTCGTCCCCTACGACGGCAACCAGCGCGCGCTCGAGGTGATGGCCGAGGTCTTCGCGCTGCGCCCGCACTTCGAGTGGCGCGGCCTGGGCTTCATCAGCCACTCCGGCCTCAAGCTCTCAGGCGCCTATGCGGACTACGACGCCGAGCTGCGCTTCGCCGTTCCCGGCATCCGCGTCGCCGACCCCAAGGCCTGCCAGTGCGGCGAGGTGCTCAAGGGCGTCATCAAGCCGTTCGAGTGCAAGGTGTTCGGCACGGCGTGCACGCCGGAGCGGCCGATCGGCACGTGCATGGTGAGCAGCGAAGGCGCCTGCGCGGCCTATTACAACTACGGACGGTTCGCGCGGGAGCGGGAAGTGGTCTGAGCCGTGTCCTCCGTCTCCGAACGCGAGCAGCGGGTCCTGGGGATCATCGAGACCGCCCGGGGCAAGCGCGCGAAGTTCCGCGACGAGCGCATCACGATGGCCCACGGCGCCGGCGGGAAGGCCACCCGCAGCCTGGTCGAAGGGCTGCTCGCGCCCGCGTTCGGGATCAAGTCGCTCGACGACGCCGCCACCATCGGCGAGCTCGCCCTCACGACCGACGCGTTCGTGGTCAAGCCGCTGCGCTTCCCGGGTGGGTCGATCGGTGAGCTCGCGGTCAACGGCACCGTCAACGACCTCGCGATGGGCGGAGCGAAGCCGCTCGCGCTCACGTTGAGCCTGATCCTCGAAGAGGGGCTGGGGAGCGACGTGTTGCGCGCCGAGGTCGACGCCATCGCTCGAGCGGCGACGCAAGCGGGCGTGAGGATCGTCGGCGGCGACACGAAGGTCGTCGAGCGCGGGCACGCCGACGGGATGTACATCACGACCACGGGGCTCGGGCAGCGCGACCAGCGCGCGCAGTTCCAACCCGCCCGTCCCGGCGACCGGATCCTGCTGTCGGGCCCGATCGCCGCCCACGGCACCGCGATCATGCTCGCGCGCGGCGAGTTCGACCTCGACTCCGACGAGATCGTCTCCGACACCCGCTCGCTGTGGCCGGCCGTCGACGCGATCCTCGGGCTCGGCGCGGTTCGCCGGCTGCGCGACGCCACCCGCGGCGGCGTCGCGTCCGTCTTGAACGAGCTCGCGCGCGACGACGGCGTCGCGATGCTGATCCAGGAGTCGGCGGTGCCGGTCGCGCCCGCGGTCGCCGGCGCCTGCGAGCTGCTCGGCATCGACCCGATGTACGTCGCCAACGAGGGCGTCTTCCTCGCGATCGTCGAACCCGGCTTCGTCGCGCCCGGCTTCGTCGACATCGGCGAGGTCAAGACCGACCCACCCGGCATGGTCCTGGTCGCGACCAGCTTCGGCGGCAAGCGCGTGCTGGACGAGCTGGTCGGCGACCCGCTGCCGAGGATCTGCTGATGCATGAGCTCTCGATCGCCGACGCCATCGTGCGCATCGCGACCGCCCACGCGGGCGGCCGCCAGATCGAGACCATCGAGGTCAAGGTCGGGTACCTGCGCCAGGTCGTGCCCGACGCGCTGGAGTTCGCGTTCGTCCTCGTCGCGGAGGGGACCGAGGCGCAGGGCGCGCAGCTGCTCCTGGAAGAGGTTCCCGCCGCCGGGATCTGCCGGCGCTGCGGGATCGAGAGTGAACTGCCCGGCTTCCCGCTCGCCTGCGAGGCGTGCGGGAGCCTGGATGTCGAGCTGGTCCGCGGTGAGGAGTTGCTCGTGGACGCACTGACGATGGAAGGCGAGGTGCCCAGTGGCCGGAGTTGAGGAGGTCGACATCCTCTGGATCTCGGAGGGGATGAGCTGCGACGGCGACTCTGTCTCGGTCACGGCCGCCGGCCAGCCGAGCATCGAGGACGTGCTCCTCGGTGCCATTCCGGGGCTTCCGAAGGTCAACCTGCACAACAAGGTGCTCTCGCCCACGCTCGGCGGGGAGGAGTTCCTGACGCCGTTCCGGGCGGCCGCCCGCGGCGAGGCCACGCTCCCGTTCGTGCTCGTCATCGAGGGCTCGATCCCCAACGAGAACATCAACGGCGACGGCTACTGGACGTCGTTCGGCAACGACGAGGCGACCGGCGAGCCGCTGACGCTGAACTGGTGGATCGACCAGCTCGCGCCGAAGGCGTGGGGCGTCGTCGCGATCGGCACCTGCGCCACCTACGGCGGCATCCACGCGATGGCGGGCAACCCGACCGGCTGCATGGGCCTCGCCGACTACCTCGGCTGGGACTTCCGCTCCGCCGGTGGCCTGCCGATCGTCAACGTCCCCGGCTGCCCGGTCCAGCCCGAGAACTTCATGGAGACGCTGGTCTGGCTGCTCTACGAAGCGGCCGGTCTCGCGCCCGTGATCCCGCTCGACGACCAGCTGCGCCCGACGTGGATCTTCGGCAAGACCGTGCACGAGGGCTGCGACCGCGCGGGCTACTACGAGCAGGGCGACTTCGCCGCCGATTACAACTCGCCCAAGTGCCTGGTGAAGGTCGGCTGCTGGGGGCCGGTGGTCAACTGCAACGTCCCCAAGCGCGGGTGGATGAACGGCCTCGGCGGCTGCCCCAACGTGGGCGGCATCTGCATCGGCTGCACGATGCCCGGCTTCCCCGACAAGTTCATGCCGTTCATGGACGCGCCGCCCGGCGCGGCCATCTCCTCGAACGTCATCGGCGCCTATGGCAAGGCGATCCGGCGCCTGCGCTCGATCACCAACAAGACCGTCAACAAGGAGCCGAAGTGGCGCCACAACGGCAACGAGCTGACGACCGGCTTCAAGCCGACCTGGAGGAGCTGACCGATGGCCGCCACACGAGAACCCGTCAAGCCTGAGGCGGGCCGCATCGTCGACATGTCGTGGGACCCGATCACCCGCATCGTCGGCAACCTCGGCATCTACACGAAGATCGACTTCGACCGGCGCGAGGTCGTCAGCTGCAAGGCGACGTCATCGCTGTTCCGCGGCTACAGCGTGTTCATGAAGGGCAAGGATCCGCGCGACGCCCACTTCATCACCAGCCGCATCTGCGGCATCTGCGGCGACAACCACGCGGTCTGCTCGTGCTACGCGCAGCAGATGGCCTACAGCGTCAAGCCGCCGCCGCTGGCCGAGTGGATCGTCAACCTCGGCGAGGCCGCCGAGTACATCTTCGACCACATCATCTTCCAGGACAATCTCGTCTTCGTCGACTTCTGCGAGCAGATGGTCAAGGAGACCAACCCGGGCGTGTGGGCGAAGGCGCAGAACACCGCCGCGCCGGGCGTCGAGCACCACGGCTACAAGACGATCGCGGACATCATGACGTCGTACAACCCGTTCACGGGCGCGACGTACCGCGAGGCCCTGCACATGAGCCGGATCGGGCGCGAGATGATCTGCCTGATGGAGGGGCGCCACGTGCACCCGTCCACGATCTATCCCGGCGGCGTCGGCACCGTCGCCACGCCCACGCTGCTCACCGACTACCAGTCGCGGCTCCTGCGCTGCCTGGACTTCATCAAGAAGGCCGTCGCGATGAACGACGACGTCTTCGACTTCTTCTACGAGGCGCTGCCGGGCTATGAGGAGGTCGGGCGCCGGCGGGTGTTGTTGAACTGCTGGGGCGCGTTCAACAACCCCGACTTCTGCACGTACGACTACAAGACGATGGGCGACTGGGGCAACGAGATGTTCGTCACCCCAGGGATCGTCGTCGACGGCGAGCTGGTGACCACGAACCTCGTGGACATCAACCTCGGCATCCGGATCCTGCTCGGCTCGTCCTACTACAAGGACTGGGAGGGCAGCGGCGAGGTCTTCGTGCCCAAGGACCCGCTCGGCAACCCCGTCGACAAGCGCCACCCGTGGAACCAGACCACGACCCCGGCGCCGCAGAAGCGCGACCTCGACGGCGGCAACTACTCGTGGGTGATGAGCCCGCGCTGGTTCGACCAGCGCACCGGCGACTACCTGGCGATGGACACGGGCGGCGGGGCGATCGCGCGGCTGTGGTCCACGGCGCTCGCCAACAAGGTCCACATCCCGATGGTCAACGCGACCGGCCACTCGGTCGAGATCACG
Source organism: Solirubrobacter ginsenosidimutans (assembly GCF_027587205.1). The sequence continues at coordinate 22,064 of NZ_JAPDOD010000039.1, read as the reverse complement.
CTCCCCAAAACGCCGGATACCCCTGAGATGCAGCTCGAGTGGAAGATCCCGCAGTGGTCCAACGCGATCGAGCGCGACCGCGCGCGGATCTACTTCGTCGCCTACGCCGCGGGCTGCGCGTTCCACTTCCTCGACAAGGCGTTCGAGGAGATCCGCGCGGGGCGGACGAAGACGTTCGAGAACTTCGACGTGCCCGACGACGCGATCGGCTGCGGCTTCCACGAGGCGGTGCGCGGCGTGCTCTCGCATCACATGGTCGTCCGCGACGGCAAGATCGCCAACTACCACCCGTACCCGCCGACGCCGTGGAACGGCTCGCCGACCGACTCCTACGGCACCCCCGGACCGTACGAGGACGCGTGCAACGGCATGCCGATCTTCGAGGAGGCCGATGCCGAGAACTTCCGCGGGATCGACATCATGCGCGCGGTCCGCTCGTTCGACCCGTGCCTGCCGTGTGGCGTGCACATGTACCTCGGGAACGGCAAGACCATCAAGCAGGTGCACTCGCCGATGTTCGGGGAGCACGGCTGATGCTCGAAGAAGTCGAGGCGCTGCTCGATCAGGTCGAGACGTTCCCACCGCGTGAGCGCGAGGTCGCGACCGAGTTGGTACAGGCGCTGCTGGACATGTACGGCGAGGGGCTGTCGCGGATCGTGGCGGCCGATTCGGTGCCGGTCGAGGACGAGTTGGTCGCGCACCTGCTGCTCCTGCACGGGCTGCATCCGGTGCCGGTGCGCGAGCGGGTGCTGGGCGCGCTCGACGAGGTCCGGCCCTACCTGGTCGCGCACGGTGGCGGCGTCGAGCTGCTGGATGTCTCCGACGGCGTCGTGCGGCTGCGACTGGAGGGCGCGTGCAACGGTTGTCCGTCCTCCGCGCTGACGCTGACGACCGCGGTCGAGGATGCGATCGCGCGGGCGGCGCCGGACGTCGAGCGGGTCGAGGCGGAGGGCGCCACGGCTCCCTCCGGACTGCTGCAGATCGAGATCGCATGCCCGGTGCCTCAAGCGGGCTGATGCGCCTCGCGCAGCGCTCGACGGTCGAGCGCGAGGCGGCGCTCGAGCACTGCGAGCTGTGCGGCACGCCGATCCCGGCGGACCACCGGCACGTGCTCGAGCTCGCCACACGCGACGTCAAATGCGCGTGCCGGCCGTGCGGGCTGCTGTTCGAGCGCTCGGACCGGATGAAGCTGATCCCGGGCGACGTGCGGCGGGTGGGCGACATCGATCTCGGGCTGCCGGTCGAGATCGTGTTCTGCGTCCGGATCAACGGCGCGACGAAGGCGTTCTATCCGAGCCCGGTCGGCCCGACCGAGTCGCTGCTGGCGGTCGACCCCGGGGTCGAGCTCGCCGACGACGTCGAGGCGCTGCTCGTCAACCGCGGGCATGCCTGGATCGTGGGGATCGACGTGTGCTTCGCCCTCGTCGGCGTGGTTCGCACCCACTGGCGCGGGCTCACCGGCGGTGCTGAGGTCCGGCGCGAGCTGGACACGTTCTTCGCGGGACTGGACCGAAGGAGCCGAGGGTGAGCACGCACGTGGACGGCATCAAGCAGGGCAACTCGAAGGGCAACTACGAGAAGATGGCCGCCGCGCATAAGGCGGACGGCACGTCGACGCAGGCGCGCTCGACCGGCATCAACGCCGCCGCGCGAGAGCCGATCGATCCGCGGATGCCAAATCTCTCGCCCGCGTGATCGAGCTGGGCTTCTCCGTCGAAGGCGCCGCGCGGGTCGAGCACACCGCGGTGCCGACGCTGCGCTTCGCGCTCGGCGTGACGTCGGAGACGCCCGTGCGCTCGGTGCTGCTCGACGTGCAGATCCAGATCGCGGCGCGCCGGCGCGGGTACGACGCGAGCGCGCACGACCGGCTGTTCGAGCTCTTCGGGCCGACCGCGGATTGGGGCACGACGCTGCGGACTTTGCTGTGGACGCGGACGACGCTCGTCGTCCCGGCCTTCGAGGGCTCGACGGTGGTCGATGTCGACGTGCCGTGCTCGTACGACCTCGAGGTGACGGCGTCGCGGTACTTGGACGCGTTGAGCGACGGCGAGGTGCCGCTCGAGTTCCTCTTCAGCGGCAGCGTGTTCTACACGGGAGGCGCCGGTGAGCTGCAGACGACGCGGTTGTCCTGGGAGAGCGAGGCGGAGTACCGACTGCCGGTCCAGGTGTGGAAGGAGACGATGGAGCGCTACTTCCGCGGTACGGCGTGGGTGCGCCTGAGCAAGGAGAGCTTCGACCGCCTCTCGGCCTACAAGTCGCGCAACGCGCTGGCGTCGTGGGACGACGCGCTGGAGGCGCTGGGCCTATGAGCGACCTGCGCACGCTCGCGGACGCGGTCATGTACGAGGGCTACATGCTCTGGCCGTACCGGCCGAGCGCGTTGAAGAACCAGCGCCGGTGGACGTTCGGCTGCGTGTTCCCGCCGGCGTGGAGCGCGCTGCATCCCGACGACGCTTCGCTGATGCGCACGGAGGTGCTCTTGGAGAGCGATCCGCATGACGTCGATGTGACGGTGCGTTTCCTGGAGGAAGGCGTCGAGCGCTCGGTGGGGCGCGGTGCGTTCGCGTTCGACGGGGTCGCGGGTGTGGTCGAGGTCGACGTCTCGGGGCAGCGGCTGACGGTGACGATTCGCAACACGGCGCCGTGGGTCGGCGACGCGCGAGAGGAGGCGCTGCGCCATGCGCTCTGCTCGACGCACGCGCTGCTCGTCGGTGGGCGCTTCGTCTCGGCCACCGAGGCCGCCGGGTGCTCGCACGTCGGGTTGTGGCCCGTGCTCGTCGGTGATGACTCGATGCTGGCGTCGCCGATCATCCTCGAGGACCATCCGCGGATCGCGCCGGAGTCGCCCGGTGACCTCTTCGACGGCGGCGAGATCGACGGCCTGCTGGCTTTGAACATCCTCGCGCTCTCCGATTGGGAGAAGGAGGAGATGCGCGCCGATCCGCGCACTCGCGAGGTCCTGGAACGCACGGAGAACCTGACCGAGGAGCAGCTGTGGACGTTGTCGGGATACCGGTCGGAACGCGGGTGAAGCTGCGCCCGCGTGTGGGCGGCGACGTCTTCGACCTCGCGCTGGCGGGCAAGACCGCGGTCGTCGACGTGGTCGAGACCGACATGGAGGGCCGCGTGTTCGTCGGCGTGCTCGTCGACGACGACCCGGGGCGCGACCTCGGTGAGCGCGGGCACCGGTTCTTCTTCACCCCCGCCGAGGTGTTCCCGTTGCGGGTGCTCGTGGCGGGGATCGGCAACGTCTTCCTCGGTGACGACGGGTTCGGGTGCGAGCTCGCTCGGCGCGTGTCCTTCGAGGGGGTCGACGTCGCGGACTTCGGGATCCGCGGCATGGACCTGGCCTACGCGCTCGCCGACTACGACGTCGTCGTGTTCCTCGACGCGACGCCGCGCGGGTCGGCTCCGGGGACGCTTTACCTGATCGAGCCGGATCTGGACGGCGTGCCGCTCGACGTGGACGCGCACGCGATGCACCCCGTCTCCGTGCTGGCACTGGCCAAGACGCTCGGCGGGGAGCTGCCGCGGACGCTGGTCCTCGGCTGTGAGCCGGCCGCCGTGGAGGAGTTCACCGGCCTCAGCGATCCGGTGCAGGCGGCGTTGGATGGGGCCGAGAAGCTGCTCGAAGAAGTCCTGCGAAAGGAGTTGGGATGAAGAACGCGATCATCGTGATCGGCGGACTGGTGGCCCTGGGGGGTGCGCTGGCGGCGGCCATGTTGCCCGAGATCAAGCGGTACCTGAAGGTCCGGGCGATGTAGATGCACCGGGTCCGGGTGAGGATCGTCGAGGACGCGCTCGACGCCAACAACACGATCGCGCGCGCCAACCGGGACGACTTCGACCGCGCCGGGGTGAGCGTCGCGAACCTGATGGGCGCGCCCGGGGCGGGGAAGACCGCGCTGCTGGAGTGGGTGCTGCGCGACCTCGGCGGCGTCCGCGCGGGCGTGCTGGAGGGCGACGTGCAGGGCACGCTCGACGCCGATCGGCTCGCCTCGTTGCACGTCCCGGTCACGCAGCTGCAGACGTCGGCCGGGTTCGGTGGGGAGTGTCATCTCGACGCGAACATGGTGCGCTCCGCGCTGCCGTCGATCCCCCTCGAGGAGATCGACCTGCTGGTGATCGAGAACGTCGGCAACCTCGTGTGCCCGGCGGAGTTCCGCGTGGGTGAGGACGCGCGGGTGATGGTCGCCTCCGTCACCGAGGGCGCCGACAAGCCGTTGAAGTACCCGCTGATGTTCCGCGCCTGCGAGCTCGTGGTGCTCAACAAGATCGACCTCTTGCCGCATGTCGACTTCGACGTCGAGAAGTGGCGGGGGTATCTGGAGACGGTGCACCCGGGCGTGCCGGTGTTGCTCACGAGCGCCCGCACCGGCGAGGGCGTCGACGCGTTCCGCGACTGGCTCTCCGCGCTGCCGGAACGGCGCCTGGTGGAGGCTTGACGGACCGGACGCGGGCCAACCACGACTTCTTCGCCGCCGAATCGGAGCGGTTGGCGGCGCTGTGCGACGAGATGGCGCAGCGCTTCCTGCGGGGCGGGCGGCTTCTGGCGGTGGGTGAGGAGTCCGACGCGCGCCACATCGCCGTCGAGTTCGTCCATCCCGTGATCGTGGGCAAGCGGGCGCTGCCGGCGATGGCGATGCCGACGCTGGACGCGTTGCAGCTCGAGTGCGAGCCCGACGACATCGTCGTGATCTTCAGCGAGCTCGGCGTGCGGGTCGACGGCGAGTCGTTCATCCCGCCGACCGACGATCCGTTCATCCGCCAGGAGCTGATCGAGACGCTCTACCACATGCTCTGGGAGCTCGTGCACGTGTTCCTCGAGCACCGGGACCGGTCGCGGGTGGGTGCGGGGGCGGCCAGCTTCTTGTATCCGTTCCTCGAGGGCGGCGGGGCCGAGGATCTCGACGCGGTGCGCGCGGACGTGCGGCGCTCGATCGAGGCCAAGGCGGCGGAGATCGGCGCGCTGCGCGAGCAGACGCTGCGCGAGAACGCGGACGTGCTCGTCGCCGCCGCGGGTGTGTTGCGCTCGGGACGGCTGCTCGCCGTGGGCAACGGCGGCTCGGCGACGGACGCGATGGACGTCGTGGCCGACTTCCGGGCGCGCGGGCGCCGCGCGTTGGACCTGACCGACGATCCCGCGATCCTCACCGCGATCGCCAACGACATCGGCGTCGAGGCGATCTTCGCCCGCCAGGTGATCGCGTACGGACGCCCGGATGACACGTTGCTGACGCTGTCGACGTCGGGCTCGTCGGCGAACGTGCTGGCGGCCTTGGCGGAGGCGCGGCGGCGCGGGCTGGCCACGATCGCGATGGTCGGCTACGACGGTGGGCGGATCGCTTCGGAGCGGCTTGCCGACTTCGTCGTGGTCGTCCGCTCCGAGCACATACCGCGGATCCAGGAAGCCCAGGCTTCCGCCTATCACCGGCTGGTGGAGCTGGCTTGAGGGTCCGAGCGCGGGTGTCGGGCGTGGTGCAGGGCGTGGGGTTCCGGCCGTTCGTGTTCGGGTTGGCGTCGGAGCTGGAGCTGACGGGCTTCGTGTTCAACGACGCGTCGGGCGTGGTGGTCGAGGTCGAGGGCCCGCAGGTGGATGCGTTCCTGTTGCGCCTGCGGTCGGAGGCGCCGCCGCTGGCGTCGGTCGAGTCCGTGTCGAGCGTCGTCGTGCCGGAGGAGGGCGCGCGCTCCTTCGAGATCCGCGCGAGCCCGCGTGGCGGCGCCCCGGACGCGCCGATCTCGGTGGATACCGCGACGTGCGACGCGTGCCTGGCCGAGCTCTTCGACCCCCTCGACCGCCGCTACCGCTACCCGTTCATCAACTGCACCGACTGCGGCCCGCGGTTCACGATCGTCACCGGCGTGCCGTACGACCGCCCGTGGACCACGATGGCTTCGTTCGTGATGTGCGCGGCGTGCCAGGCCGAGTACGACGACCCGCGCGACCGCCGCTTCCACGCCCAACCGAACGCCTGCCCGGAGTGCGGGCCGCGGGTGACGTTGACGGAGGACGCCGGCGCGGAGGCGGGCGGCGCGGGCGCGGCCGACGACGTGCTCGCGGCCGCCGCGCGCGCCCTGCGCGGCGGCGCGATCCTCGCGGTCAGGGGCATCGGCGGCTTCCACCTGGCGTGCCGCGCGGACGACGAGGCGGCGGTCGCCCGCCTGCGCGCTCGCAAGCACCGCGAGGAGCGCCCGTTCGCGCTGATGGCGCGCGACGCCGCGATGGCGGCGACGCTCGTCGCCCTCGAGCCGGCGCCGTCGCCGCCCGAGACCGCGCCCTCGTCGCCCGCCACCGCGCTCACGTCGCGCGCCCGCCCCATCGTCATCGCGCCGCGCCTTCCCGGCGCGGCGGTCGCGCCTTCCGTCGCTCCGCGCACCCCCGAGCTCGGCGTGATGCTCCCCTACTCGCCGCTCCACCACCTCCTGCTGGCCGACGTCGGCGTCCCGCTCGTCATGACCAGCGGGAACGTCTCCGACGAGCCGATCGCGTTCGAGAACGATGACGCGCTCGAGCGGTTGGCCGGCATCGCCGACGTCTTCCTCCTGCACGACCGCCCGATCCACACGCGGGTCGACGATTCCGTGCTGCGCGGCGGGCGGATCGTGCGGCGCTCTCGTGGGTACGTGCCGGCAACGCTCCCGGTCGCGCCCGCGCCCCCGCTGCTCGCGGTCGGCGCGGAGCTCAAGTCGACGTTCGCGCTCGCCCGCGACGGCCGCGCCTGGGTCTCCCATCACATCGGCGACCTGGGCAACTACGAGACGCTGCGCTCCTTCACCGACGGCGTCGCCCACTTCGAGCGCTTGTTCGCCGTGACCCCGGAGCTCGTCGCCTGCGACCTGCACCCGGAGTACCTCTCGACGAAGTACGCGCTCGACCTCGACCTACCGACGGACGGCGTCCAGCACCACCACGCCCACCTCGCCGCGTGCCTGGCCGAGCACGGCGTCGAGCGTGCGGCGGGCGCGATCTACGACGGCACCGGCTACGGCACCGACGGCACGGTGTGGGGAGGCGAACTGCTCCGCGGCGACCTGACGAGCTTTACCCGTCTCGGGCACCTGTGGCCCGTGCGGATGCCCGGCGGCGAGGCCGCGATCCGCGCACCGTGGCGGATGGCGTGCGCCTGGCTGCTGGAGATCGGCCACGACGTCCCGGAGGAGTGGTCGCGCGTCGCCCAGCTCGTCCGCAGCGGCCTGAACTCACCACTGACGTCGAGCATGGGCCGCCTGTTCGACGCCGTCGCCGCGCTCTGCGGCCTCCGCGACACCGTCACCTACGAAGGCCAAGCCGCGATCGAGCTCGAAGCGCGCGCCGACCGCCACGAGACGGCCGCGTACCCCTTGGATACGACATGTACACAACCCGTATACCGGGGTCGGACCCCGGTATACGACTTGGATGCAAGGCTCGTGCTCGATGCGCGGCCCACCGTCGCCGCGGTGGTCGAGGACGTCGAGCGCGGGGTCGACGTCGCGCTCGTCTCCGCCCGCTTCCACAACGCGGTCGCGAACGCCACCGCGGCCGCCCTGCGCGACGAGCCGGTCATCGTCCTCTCGGGCGGCGTCTTTCAGAACGAGCTGCTGCTGGCGCGGACGCTCGAGCTGCTGCCGCGGGCGCTCACGCCGCGGCAGCTGCCCGTCAACGACGGGGCGATCGCGTACGGTCAGGCCGCGATCGCGGCACGACGAGCCCAGTCTCGTACGCGGTGATCACCGCCTGGGTGCGGTCGCGCAGGCCGAGCTTCATCAGGACGCGGCTGACGTGGGTCTTGACGGTCTCCTCGCTCACCACGAGCCGCGCGGCGATCTCGGCGTTGGACAGGCCTTCGGCGAGCTCGCGCAGGACGTCGACCTCGCGTGGCGTCAGCTCGTCCAGCGACCGCGGGCGCCCGGGACGGCGGCGCGCGAACTCGCCGATCAGCCGGCGCGTGACCGACGGGGCCAGCAGCGCCTCGCCGGCCGCGACCACGCGGACGGCGTCGAAGAGGTGCTCGGCTCGGACGTCCTTGAGCAGGAACCCGCTGGCGCCCGCGATCAGCGAGTCGTAGACGTACTCGTCGAGGTCGAACGTCGTCAGCACGATCACCCGGGCGTCGCCGGAGACCCGGCGGGTCGCCTCGATGCCGTCCATCACGGGCATGCGGACGTCCATCAGCACGACGTCGGGCCGGTGCGAGCGGCACGCCTCGACCGCCTCGCTCCCATCCGCCGCGGTGGCGACGACCGTGATGTCGGGCTGCGTGTCGAGCAGCGCGCCGAAGCCGGCGCGCACGATCTGCTGATCGTCGGCCACCACCACGCGGATCATCGCCATGGCAGCCTCGCCTCGACCGTGAAGCCGCCGCCGTCGGCGGCGCCGGTCCGCAGCTCGCCGCCGACCATCGTCACCCGCTCGCGCATGCCCACCAATCCCTGCCCGCCGCCGGCGCTCTCGCCGCCGCCCGGCGGGCCCGGTCCGCGGTCGCGCACCTCGACCAGCAGCGCGTCGTCGGAGTAGAGCAGCGAGACCTCGACCGGCGCTCCGGGCGCGTGGCGGCGGGCGTTCGTCAGCGCCTCCTGGACGATCCGGAACGCGGTCAGCTCGACGCTCGGCGGGAGCGGCACGGGCCGCCCGTCGAGCACGAAGCGCACCGGTGTGCCCGTCTCGCGCGCGGTCTCGAGCAGCTCGCCGAGCCGGTCCAGCCCCGGCTGCGGTGCCAGCTCGCCGCCGTCCTCGGTGCGCAGCACGCCGAGCACGCGCCGCATCTCGGTCATCGCGTCGCGCGCGGTCTGGCCGATCGCCTCCAGCCGCTCGCCGCCCTCGGCCGGCATCCCGGGCGTCGTCAGCCGCGCGGTGTCGGCCTGGATCGCGATCGTCGAGACGTGATGGGCGACGACGTCGTGCAGCTCGCGTGCGATCCGCGCGCGCTCCTCCAACGCCGCCTGCGACGCGCGCACCTCGCTCACCTCGCCCCCGAGCCGGCGTGCGTTGCCGATCGCCAGCGCGCCGATCCCCGCCGCCAGCAGCAGCAGGTTCGAGAGCACGACCTGCCCGCTGGAGAGCGTCAGCAGCACGAACGCGACGCCCAGCAGCAGCGTCACCCAGCCACGGGTCCGCTCGGCCAGCAGGTAGAGCACCCAGGCCTGCGCGACGATCACGGCCGCGGTCTCGGGCGTCGGCTCGCCGCTCGACACCAGGAACAGCGTCGACAGGCTAGTCACCGCCGCCGCCGTCTTGAGGTGGGTGCGCCGGAACACGAGCGGGAGCGTCGCGGTCAGCGTCAGCACGAACGTTGTCGTGGCGTCGTCCTCGAAGCCGCCGCCGCGCGTGTAGACGTAGGCCTCCAGCAGCCCGAGCAGGCCGAGCGCGAGGCCCGAGACCAGCGGCCAGTCCGGCCGTCCCGCCAGGCGCTCCAACTCGCTGCGCAGACGCTGCACCCCTCGATTGTGGCCGCCGCGCGCGCCCATGGCATCCCTCTCACGGGGGATGTCCAAGACGGCTCTCGTGCGCGACGACGCGCGTCCCGCGCGGACGTACCGTCGCCGACCATGATCGAAGTCGAGAGCTTGACCAAACGCTACGGCGAGACGCTGGCGGTGGACGACCTCACGTTCAGCGTCGAACCGGGCCAGGTGACGGGGTTCGTCGGGCCCAACGGCTCCGGCAAGTCGACGACGATGCGGGCGATCCTCGGGCTCGACACGCCCGACGCCGGCAGCACGCGAATCGGCGGGCGTCCCTACGCCGAGCTCAACCACCCGCTGCGCGAGGTCGGCGCACTGCTCGACGCGAGCGGCGTCCACAACGGGCTGCGCGGCGTCGATCATCTGCGCTGGCTCGCCGACAGCAACGCGCTCGCGCCCAGCCGCGTGCCGGAGGTCCTGACGCTCGTCGGCCTCTCCGGTGTCGCGGGCCGGCGCATCGGCAGCTACTCGCTCGGCATGCGCCAGCGGCTCGGGATCGCGGCCGCGCTGCTCGGCGACCCGCCGGTGCTGCTGTTCGACGAGCCCGTCAACGGCCTCGACCCCGAGGGGATCCGGTGGATTCGCGGGCTGCTGCGCTCGCTCGCCGCCGAGGGGCGGGCGGTCCTGGTCTCCAGCCACCTGATGAGCGAGCTCGAGGACACTGCCGACCACCTGATCGTGATCGGCCGCGGGCGGCTGATCGCCGACACGACCGTCAGCGACGCGCTCAACGACGGGACCGGACGGGTGACGGTGCGCAGCCCGCAGGCCGAGGAGCTGATGGCGCTGCTCGCCGACGCCGGCGGGCGGGTGAGCGCCGACGGCGGGGACGCGCTGAGCGTCACCGGCCTGTCCGCGCCGGCGATCGCCGATCTCGCGTTCGACGCCGGTCTGCGGGTGCACGAGCTCGCCCCGCAGCGGACGACGCTCGAAGAGGTGTTCATGGACCTGACCCGTGAGGCGGTGGAGTTCCGATGAGCGACGCACTTCGCGCGGAGTGGACGAAGCTGCGCGCGCTGCGAAGCACGCCCTGGTCGCTGTTCGCGCTGCTGATCTCGACCGTGGTGTTGAGCTGGCTGATCGCCGCGAGCACCCACACCAACCGCTGCCCGATCTCCGAGGGATGTCACGACGACCTCGTCGCGATCGCCCTCGGCGGCGCCTACCTGGGCCAGATGGCCGCCGTCTCGCTCGGCGTGCTGGCGCTGGGCAGCGAGTTCTCGAGCGGGATGATCCGCACCACGTTCGCCGCCACGCCGCGGCGCGACCACGTGCTGCTGGCGAAGGCCGTCGTCGTCGGCGGGCTCGTGTTCGTCGCCGGGCTGCTGGCCAGCGTCCTCGCATACCTGATCGGGAGCACGGTCCTCGCGGGCAACGGCTACACCGCGGGCAACGGCTACCACGTGGCGGGCTTCGGCGTCGAGCTGCGCGCGGTCGTCGGCACCGCCGTGTATCTCGCCACGGTGGCGCTGTTCAGCCTCGGCGTGACCGCGCTGCTGCGCCACACCGCGGCGGCGATCTCGACCGTCTTCGCGGTGCTGTGGGTCCCGCTGATCGTGATCTCGATGCTGCCGATGGACGTCGGCCTCAAGCTCGGGCGCTTCTGCCCGATGCTCGCCGGCCTCGCGATCCAGCGCTCGACGGCGGCCGACGACGCCATCCCGATCGCTCCAGGCGTGGGACTGCTCGTCGCGTGCGCCTACGCGGCGGCGGCGCTCGCGGCCGGCATCTGGCTAGTCGCCCGTCGAGACGCTTGAGCCGGCGGTGAAGAGCTCCTCGAGACGCTCGAGCGTGCGGGGGGTGCCGATCGCCATCACGACGTCGCCGGCGGCGAGCAGCGCGTCGGCGGCCGGCTGCGGCCGGAAGGAACCGTCGGCGGCGCGGACGCCGACGATGTAGGACCCGCCGCGGACGTCGCCGACCGTCTGTGCGTCGCCTGCCGAGCCCGGCTGCACGGTGATCTCCTCCAGCCGGTACTCGGCGGCGACGTCCATCGTGCCGGTGACGTTCGGGTGCAGTGCGAGGCGGGCCATCTCGGTGCCGGAGGACTTGTAGGGCGAGATCACGCGGTCCACCCCGGCGCGGCGCAGCTTCTTCTCGTTCTCCTCCTGGCTCGCGCGGGCGACGATCGCGATGTCGGGGCGTAGCTCGCGAGCGGTCAGCGCGATGAAGATGTTCTCGGCGTCGGAGTCCACGCACGCGACGATCGCCCGGGCGCGGGCGATGCCGGCGTCGCGCAGGGCGTCGTCGTCGGACGGGCGGGCGTTGATGAAGCGCACGCCGGGCGCGTAGGCGGCCTCGCGGTTGGCGGCGTCGGCGTCGATGACCACGTACGGCGCGCCCGCCGCGCGCAGGTCTGAAGCGACCTGCCGGCCGACCCGGCCGAAGCCGCAGACGATGTAGTGGTCCCTGAGTCGGTCGGTCATCTTGCGTACGCGCCGTTCTGTCAGGAGTGTGCCCAATTCGCCGGTTACGACGAGCTCGGTCATCGAGACCAGGGCGTAGAAGAGGGTGCCGACGCCGAGCAGCGTGAGGATCACCTTGACCACCTCGCCGGCAACGTCCTGCGGCGCCTGGATCGAGCCGGTGGTGGCGACGGTGTCGATCGTCCAGACGAACCCGTTCCACAGCGTGCTGTCCTCGACCAGCGCGTACGCCACCGTCCCGCCCGCGATCAGCACGCAGAGCGCGAGGCCGAGCATCGCCAGACGCCGGAAGACGTCGCGGGGGTGCGACATGCGCCAATGGTCCTAGATCCAGCGGCCGATGGGTTAACCGCGGTGCGGCGCGTAACGTTGTTCGTGCATGGCCGCCGCCGACAGCACCGCGTTCAGGGCGTTGAGCGACGTCGTGCTGGCGATCGCTGCCGAGCACGAAGTGGAGCCGGTGCTGCAGCGCCTGGTCGACTCCGCGCGCGAACTGGCGGGCGCGAAGTACGCCGCGCTGGGCATCCCGGACGGCGAGGGCGCCTTCGCGTCCTTCATCACCTCGGGGATGAGCGACGAGCTGATCGAGGCGATGGGTCCGCTCCCGCGCACCCACGGGATGCTGGGCGCGATGCTCGAATCGGCCGAGCCGCACCTCACCGACGACATCACCGCCGACCCGCGCTTCCGCGGCTGGTGGCCGCGCGCGCACCCGCAGATGCGCTCCTTCCTCGGCGTGCCGATCGTGATCCGCGACGAGGTGCTCGGCGCGGTCTACCTGACCGAGAAGGAGGACGGTTCGATGTTCTCCGCCGCCGACCAGAAGCTGATCCAGCTGCTGGCGGCGCACGCGGCGATCGCGATCGAGAACGCCCGCCTCTACCAGCGCTCGCGCGAGCTGTCGATCATCGAGGAGCGCAACCGGCTGGCGCGCGAGCTGCACGACTCCGTCACCCAGCGGCTGTTCGGGGTCGCGCTCGCGGCGGAGTCCGCGTCGACGCTGTTGGGGCGAGACCCGGGCGCCGCCGCGGTCGAGCTGGGGCGGGTGAGCGAGCTGGCGCGCGGGGCGATGGAGGAGCTGCGCGCGGTGGTCTTCGAGCTGCGGCCGGGATCCTTGGAGGCGGAAGGGCTCGCGACCGTCCTGCGCAAGCACGTCGAGGTGCTCCGGCGGGTGAGCGGGCAGCAGATCGAACTGCGGGTGTGCGACGTGCCGCGGCTCGCCCCCGGGCCGGCGACGCAGGTGCTGCGGATCGCGCAGGAGGCGCTGGGGAACGCCATGCGCCACTCGGCCGCCAAGCGGATCAAGGTGATGCTCGGCGGCCGCGATGGCCGGCTGTTCCTGAAGGTCGCCGATGACGGCTGCGGCTTCGATCCCGCCGGACCGGAAGTGCGTGGGCAGCGGCTCGGGCTGACGTCGATGGAAGAGCGCGCGACAGAGCTTGGCGGGACGCTCAAAGTGACCTCGGAAATCGGGGCCGGAACCACCGTGCAACTGGAGATGCCTACGTGATCCGGGTCCTGCTGGCCGACGATCACGCCGTGGTGCGGCAGGGCCTGCGCACGTTCCTCGACCTCCAGGACGACATCGAGGTGGTCGCCGAGGCGGGTGACGGGGAGGCCGCGGTCGACGCCGCCGCCCGCACCGACCCGGACGTCATCCTGCTCGACCTGGTGATGCCGCGGCTGGACGGCGTGGGTGCCTTGAAGCGCCTGCGCGAGTCGCGCGCGAAGATCATCGTCCTCACCTCCTTCGGCGACGACGACAAGCTCTTCGCCGCGCTGCGGGCGGGCGCCGCGGGCTATCTCTTGAAGGACGTCGAACCGCCCGAGCTGGTCCGCGCGATCCGCTCCGCCGCCGACGGCAACACGCCGCTCTCACCCACGATCGCCACCCGCGTCGTCGAGGAGATCGCCCACGGCGGCGGCGCGCCCGCCCAGGTCGACGACCTCACGCCCCGTGAACGCGACGTCCTGATCCTGATCGCCCGCGGGCGCTCGAACAAGGTCATCGCCCTCGAGCTCGGCGTGGCGGAGAAGACGGTCAAGACCCACGTGTCCCACATCCTGGGCAAGCTCGGCCTGACCGACCGCACCCAGGCCGCGCTGTATGCCGTGCGCCACGGCCTCGTCTGAACGCCGTTCACCACACGACAACGCCAAAGGGCGAAGGACGCTCGATGCTGGTCGCGTGCTCGATCTGCCCGCGCTCTATGCGCATCGCCTGGGTCGTGTGCCCGGCCCCGACTCCTCGCGAGCGGCGCTGGACGCGACGCTCGCGATCGGAGTCGATGGGCTCGAGACCGACGTCTGCCTGACGGCGGACGGGCGTCTCGCGCTCCTCCACGACCCATGGCTGCAGACGGGCACGACCGGTTTCGGCTGGGCGCACGAGACGCCGTGGCCCGCCCTCAGCACGCTCTGCCTGCGCGACCATCGCGGCGTCCCGTCCGCCGAGTCTCCGCTGCTGCTCGACGAGTTGCTCGACACCGCCCCGGCCGGGCTCACCATCCAGGTCGACGTCAAGACCCACGGCGACCCGGCGCTGGCCGTGACCACCGCGCGGGCCGCCTGCCGTGTGGCCGAGCAGTACCCCGACCACCAGATCGAGGTCATCTCCTTCCACGGCGCGGCGTGCGCGGCCGCGGCGGAGCTCGGGCAGCGGGCGCGGCTGATCGTCTGGGCGGAGTACGCGCCCGACGCCCTCGGTGCCTGGGCGCGTGCCGCGGGCGTCCACGGCGTGTGCGTCGAGCACTTCCTCCTGCACGCCGACCTCGTCGCGCGGCTGCGCGACGAGGACCTCAGCGTGACGACCGGGACGATCAACGACCCCGAACTGGCGCGCCGTGTGGCGCGGCTGGACGTCGACGCGATCACGACCGACGACCCTCGGCGCCTGCGCGCCGGCGCGGATCAGGCCTCCGCGCGCAGCACCGCGATGATCCTCGGGTGACCGTCGATCTCGACCTCGTCGACGATCTCCACCGATCCGAACCCGGCGAGGCCGGCCAGGCGCCGTAGACCTTCGGGCGGGAAGCCCCAGTAGACGAAGTCGTCGCCGGCGTAGACGTCGCCGGAAGCGTGCACCTCGATCGCGGGCGTGTCGGAGGCGAGCGTCGACCCGTAGGTCTCGAGGATCACCTCGCCGCCGGGCTCGAGGACGTCCGCGAGCGCCTTGAGGATGGCCACCGGGTCGCTCACGCGGTGGAGCATCCCGAAGCACAGCACCACGTCGAAGCCCTCGTCGAGCTCACCGACGTCGAGCGCGTCCAGCCGCCGGTACTCGACCTGGGAGCCGATGAGGCGGTGGATCGCGTCGAAGCCGGCCGCGGGCTCGAGGTCGACCCCGAACCGCCCGCGGATCCAGTCGACGTACTGCTCGTTGTCGACGCCCACGACGCGGCTGGCCCCGCGCGCCTCGGCGAGGAACGCGTAAAAGCCGTCGAAGGTCCCGATGTCAAGGACACTCCGTCCGAAGAAGCGCTCTGCCCCGAGCACCTGCGGGCGGTAGCGATGGTCGCGCGCGAGCCCCGGGGTGTAGATCCCCGGCGCGAGCGCGAACGTGTGAAACCAGACCGGCACCGCGTCTCGGGCGAGCTCGGCAAGGCCGCGCTCCGCGCCGATGGGCAGCAGGTCGGCGACCGCCCGCTCGGCGGCGGAGGTCTCCGGAACCAACTCGACTTCTTGCACCAAAGGGGTGTCTTCGGCACTCAGCATTCAGGCCTCCGCTCGTGAAATGGGTCGGAGACGTACCCCTTAACAACTCGTGAATATCTCCCGTATGGACCGGCGGGCATTTCGGGTCCTAGGCCCAATTGACGATGGTGCGCGGGCGGACCCGGGCGTAGCTTCGAAGCCATGCCTATCGCCATCGTCACCGGCGCTTCCCGTGGCCTCGGGCTCGCGCTGGCCCGTGCCCTCGCCGAGCGAGGGTGGGGGCTCGTCATCGACGCCCGCGAGGCCGGCCCGCTCGACGCGGCCGCCACCGAACTCGCCCTGACCACGAACGTCGCCGCGCTCGCGGGCGACGTCGCCGACCCCGCCCACCGCGCCGCGCTGGTCGCCGCCGCGAACGGCCCCGTCGACCTGCTCGTCAACAACGCCTCGGTGCTCGGGCCGAGCCCGCAGCCACCGCTCGCCGACTACCCGCTCGACACCCTCGAGCACGTCTACCGGGTCAATGTGCTCGCGCCGCTCGCGCTGATCCAGCTCGCCGCGCCCGCTCGCGTCCTCAACGTCTCCTCCGACGCCGCCGTCGAGGCCTACGAAGGCTGGGGTGGGTACGGCTCATCCAAGGCCGCGCTCGACCACCTGACCGCGATCCTCGCCGCCGAGAACCCCGGCCGGCGCTTCTACTCGGTCGACCCCGGCGACATGAACACCCGCCTGCACCAGGAGGCGTTCCCCGGCGAGGACATCAGCGACCGCCCACCGCCCGAGGACAGCGTGCCCGGCCTGCTCGCGCTGATCGAAGGCGACCTGCCGTCCGGGCGCTACCAGGCGAAGGCGCTGGTGACTGCATGACCGCGCTGCACTTCGAGCTCCCGCGCGGCCTTGAAGCCGCCGAACCGCCGCCCGTCCGTGACGAGGTCCGCCTGATGGTGGCCCAAGACGCCCGCCCGCTGATCCACACCCGCTTCCTCGACCTCCCCACCCACCTGACCACCGGCGACCTGCTGGTGGTCAACGACTCCGCCACGCTGCCCGCGGCACTCCCCGCCCTCAGGGCAGACGGCGGCGCCGTCGATCTGCACCTCTCCACCCCCGACCCGACGTTGCATACCAGCGGTATACCGGGGTCTGACCCCGGTATACATGTGGGATACAACGCGCGGGAACCGCAGAACCCCTCGCGGTGGGTGGTGGAGGTGCGGAGCGGCGGGCACCGGGCTCGCGGTACGGCGGGTGAGACGCTCGCGCTGCCCGGCGGCGGCACGGCGACCCTGCTCGCGCCCTACCTGAGCCCGAACCGCCTCTGGATCGCGCAGCTCGACCTCCCCGAGGCGCTGCTCGCCTACCTGGACCATCACGGCGCGCCGATCCGCTATGCGCACGAGCCCATCGAGCGGCCGCTCGAGGACCACCAGACGATCTTCGCCACCAAGCCCGGGAGCGCGGAGATGCCGAGCGCCGGCCGGCCGTTCACCAAGCGGGCGCTGACGGCACTGCGCGAGCGCGGGATCGGCGTGCAGCGGATCACCCTGCACACCGGGGTCAGCTCGCAGGAACGCGGCGAGCGCCCGTACCCCGAGCGCTTCCGCGTGAGCGCCCACACGGCACAGCGGGTGAATGCCGCGCAACGGGTGATCGCCGTCGGCACGACCGTGGTGCGCGCGCTCGAAAGCGCCGCCGACGACGAAGGCGAAGTCCACGCGCAAGCAGGGTGGACCAACCTCACCGTCACCCCCGAGCGGGGCGTCCGCGCCGTTGACGGGCTCCTCACCGGCTGGCATGAGCCCGAGGCCAGCCACCTGCTGATGCTCGAGGCGTTCGCCGGCCGCGCGCTGCTCGAGCGCTCCTACGCCGCCGCCCTGGAGCGCGGCTACCACTGGCACGAGTTCGGAGATCTGCACCTTCTGCTGCGGTAGGGCCCATATGCTCCGTGGATGCGGGGCCTCGAAGAGCGCCTCCGGCTCGCCCTGGAAGGGACCGAGACCGGCTACTGGGAGTGGTTCGTCGACACCGACGTCATCGAGTGGTCGGACAACATGGGCCCGCTCTACGGCCTCCCGCGCGGCTACCAGCCCTCCGGCGTCGAGGAGTTCGTCGGGCGCATCCTCGAGCCCGAGGACCGCGAGCAGATGGGCCGCCACGTCCAGGCCGCGCTCGAGCACGGCACGCCGTACGAGATGGACATCCGCGTCCTGCTCCCCGACAAGGGCCTGCGCTGGCTCCACGCGCGTGCCCGGGCCGTGCGCACCGACGGGCGCACCGAGCGGATCACCGGCCTGCTGAGTGACGTCACCGACCGCCGCCAGCGCGAGGAGGCGTACGCCTTCCTCGACGCCGCCAGCCAGGTGCTCGCGGCCTCGCTGGATCCGCGCCGGACGCTCGAGGAGGTCGCGCGGCTGGCCGTCCCCGCGCTCGCGGACTGGTGCGCCGTGCAGCTCGCGGCAGAGGACGGGAGCGGGCGCTACGAGCAGGTGGCGGTCGCCCACGTCGACCCCGACAAGGTCCGCTGGGCGCGCGAGCTGCAGGACCGCTACCCGCCCGACCCCGACGCACCCACCGGCGCCCCCGCCGTCATCCGCACCGGCCGCTCCGAGCTCTATCCCGTCATCGATCGCGCCCTGCTGGAGGCCGCCGCGCTCGACGAGGAGGAGATCCAGCTCGTCCGCGACCTGCAGATGCACTCGGTGATGGTCGTCCCGCTCGCCGCCCGCGACCGCACGCTCGGGGCGATCACCTTCGTCTGGGCCGAATCCGGGCGCCAATACTCGACGCGGGAGCTCGAGCTGGCGGAGGAGGTCGGGCGCCGCGCCGGACTCGCCCTCGACCACGCCCGCCTGTTCGCCCGCGAGCACGAGACCGCCGCGACGCTGCAGCGGGCCCTGCTCCCGGAACGGCTGCCCAAGGTGCCCGGACACGAGCTCGCGGTCCGCTACGTCCCCGGGGACGCGCGCGACCACGCCGGCGGCGACTGGTACGACGCCTTCCCGCTGCCCGACGGGCGCTTCGGGATCGTGATCGGCGACGTCGGCGGGCGCGGCGTGTCCGCCGCGGCCACGATGGGCCAGATCCGCAACGCGCTGCGCGCCTACGCGGTCAAGGGCGAGGGAGCGGCCCAGGTCATCGACGACCTGCACGCGCTCGTCGCGGTCTCGGCGGGTGAGATCACGTTCGTCACCGTCATCTACGTCGTGCTCGACCCGCACACGGGCGCGGGGGAGCTGGCGAGCGCCGGCCACCTCCCCGCCCTGATCGCCGGCCGCGGCTACGTCGACGCGCCGCGCTGCCCGCCGCTGGGGCTCAGCGGTGCCGCGCCGTGCACGCTCGGGCACTTCACGCTCGCGCCGGGCGAGACGCTGTGGCTGTTCACCGACGGCCTCGTCGAATCGCGCAAGCGGCCGCTCGACGACGGCCTGGCAAAGCTCGCGACCGTCGCGGCGGAGGCCACCGGAAGCGTCGCGGAGATCGCCGACCGGCTGCTGGTCGAGCTGCCCGCCGCCCGCGACGACGACATCGCGCTGCTCGGCCTACGCCGCCACCGTCAGTAGTAGACGGTGCGGGTGATGTGCGCCGGACGCTCGCTGTACGGCGGGTGCTGGCCGCGGTTCCAGAGCCAGTTGTCGAGCAGGCGGGGCGGGACCTCCAGGCGGGTGGCCAGCGCCTCGCAGGCGTGGACCGCGCACCCGCGCAGCTCGCGCTCGAACTCTCCGCCCGCGAGCAGCGGGCGGCCCTCGTCGATGTCCGCGGCGAGCTCGTCGGAATAGACAAGGACGCCGTCGAGGCGCAGCACGTGCGGGACGAGGTTGTCGGCGAAGATCGTCAGCCGGTCGACGTCGTCGTAGCTGACGACTCGCGCCAGGTGGAGGTCATTGGCCGCGATCTGGGCGCGTTTGTAGAAGCCGCGGTCGTCGAAGAAGGGCATGCCCGCGGCGAGCCGCTCGGCGAGATCCTCCGCGCTGTTGCCGAGGACGTGCTCGATCGGGCGGTGCCCGAGGAATCCACCGAGGTGGTTGAGCGCGGCGGAGTAGAGGCGGGTGAGTTGGTGCTGCGGGTCGAGGCCGAGCGTGCTTGCGACCTCGCGCGCGGCGAGCTCCCGCAGCTCCGCCGCCGACCACGGCCCTTCAGCACGCGCGTGAGCGGTGAGGCGCTCGGTCAGGCCATCAGTGCTCGCTCCGAGCTCCTCGAACCAGCCCGAGCCGAAATTGATCGCGTCGAGGATCAGCACGTAGCGCGCGACGTCCTCCGGCGCCCCCTCCAGGAAGTGCAGCGTCTCGTCCAATCCGCTGACCCCGCCGGCAGCGATCTCGGCGTCGGGATCGATGCTCACGTGCCGCGCGGTGGCGGCGACACCGGCACAGTGGAGGCGCACGCGGTCGGTCAGCATTTTCAGACAGGCTACGGTGACGACCGCCATGCACCGTTTCGCGCTCATCCTCGTCGCCTTCGCCGTCGCGGCGTGCGGCTCGTCCTCGACCGCGACCTCGACCGACAAGGAGCCCGCCGCGCCGGTGCGGCCGGTGTCGATCGCGCTCGACTTCACCCCCAACCCCGTGCACGCCCCGATCTACCTGGCCGGGAACGCGCTGCAGATCCGCAAGCCCGGCACGGGGCCGGACTCGCTGAAGCTCGTGTCGACCGGCAAGGTCGAGCTCGGCGTCCTCGACATCCACGATCTCGCGATCGCGCGCCAGGAGGGCGTCGACGTGGTCGCGGTCGGCGCGCTCGTGTCCAAGCCGCTCGCCGCGCTGATCGCGCAGCCGTCCATCAAGCGCCCGCGGGACCTCGCGGGGCGGACCGTCGGGGTCTCCGGCCTGCCGTCGGACCCGGCGTTCGTGAAGGCGATCGTGACCGACGACGGCGGTGATTACTCCAAGGTCAAGCAGGTGACGATCGGCTTCAACGCCGTCTCCCGCCTGCTGACCAAGCGCGTGGATGCGGTCCCGGCGTTCTGGAACGCCGAGGGCGTCGCGCTCAAGCAGCGCGGGCTGCAGGCGAACGAGTTCCGCGTCGAGGACTACGGCGCGCCCGCCTACCCCGAGGTGCTGCTGGTCACGGCGCGCAAGACGCTGGAGAAGGAGCGCCCGCGGATCGAGGCCGCGCTGGCGGCGATCACCGCCGGCCTGGACAAGACCCGCGCGCGGCCGGACGAGGCCGTGAAGGTGATCGCCAAGGCCGCCGAGACCGACGACACCAAGCTGGTGCGCGCCGAGCTCGACGCGGTGTTGCCGATCTTCGCCGACGGCCTCGTGCTCGATCGCGCCGTGCTCCAGGAATGGGCGGACTTCGAGGTGCGCATCGGGCTCGTGAAGACGAAGCCCAGCGTCGTCGACTCGTTCGAGTTCAACCCTTAAAGCGAGGCGCCCGGCCGCTGTCACCGTCCGGGCTGCCATCGATCAATTTTGGTGGCCGCTTTGCGGGCCTCCGGGGCTGTAGAGCCGAGTGTGGCGGGCTATTTTGCCCGCCGACGGGTCATATGAACTGCCTATCCGGCGGATCAACCATGTACTGCTGAACATGGTTGCGCACACGTCCTACTCACGCAACCGGAATTGTCAGAGTCCGGCCCGTGGCGACCGGCGCGTCGTCGCGCCGCTCGGATTCGAGCACCAGACTCCAGTCGTCGATGTCACGGCCGGGCACCTCCCTGTGCCCGATCGAGCGGGTGCCGAGCAGCGCGCCGGTGCGGGGATCGAACAGGAAGAGCGTGTTCCAGGCGTCGCTCTCGAACCGGACACCGACCCCCGTGCGGCCCTTCGGGTCCGTCGTGTCGGGGACGAGCGTCGCCCCCGGCAGGCCCTTGAGCACGGCGAACAGCGCGACCTTGACGGGCTGCGGCGTCAGCGCCGAGCCGAGCAATTGGCCGATGATCGCGGTCAGCTGGACGTGGGGATCGATCAGCCGCGCGCGCAGGGCGACCGGGTCGGTCGGGAGCGCCCGGACCTCGGCGGGCGTGAAGCCGGCGACGGTGACGCCGTCGACCCGGTGGGGCGAGTCGTCCCAGCGCGGCTGGTTCGTGCCCGCCGCCTCGTAGTCGGCCTTGTCCTCGGGGGTCGGGAACGTCGGCTGGTCCCAACCGATCTGATTGCGGGTGATGGCCACGCCGCCGTCGTCGGTGATCCACTGCTCGTCGGTGTGCGGGAGCACGACGACGAACGTGCCCTTGCCACCGGGCTTGGGCCGCATGTGCGAGACGTAGGAGAGCTGCTTCTCGTACGCGTAGCGGCCGGCGGGCGCGGGCGCGTGGGCGACCTTGCCGCCGAGCTGCGCGAGGACCGTCGCGGCGGTCGCCGGCGCGGGACGAAGGGGTTGCGGGGCGCGATCCGGCGCGGCGAGCGCGACGATCGTCGCGGCGACCGCGATGGCGGGCAGCACGAGCCAGCGCGAGGCGGTGAGCGCGAAGCTGCGGGGACCGGCGGCGTGGCGAGAACCGGCGGCGCGGCCCGAACCGGCGTCGCCGGAGCCGGCGGCGCGGCGCGAACCGGGAGCGCCGAACCCGGCGGCGCCGGGAGTCGCGGCGCGGCGACGCGC
>NZ_JAPDOD010000038.1 GCF_027587205.1 Solirubrobacter ginsenosidimutans | reverse complement strand
ATCACCGACCGCGGCAAGCGCCGCTGCGCTCACCGCGATCTTGACTCATCGCCGGAAAGCTAGCCGGGGCGAAACTTCCCGGTCCGCCCCTACACGGGGGTATGACCGAAGCCGAAACGCTCCTACTCGTCGAGGACGACCCGGTCATCCGGACGTTCCTGGCCGACAACCTCACCGCCGACGGCTACGAGCTGCTCGTCGCCGCGACGCTCGAAGACGCGATGCGCGAACTCGAGACCCAGCGCCCCGATCTCGCGATCGTGGACCTCAAGCTCCCCGATGGCTCCGGGCTCGAGCTCGTCCGCCGGGTCCGGGCGGCGGACGGCGTCAGCTCACGGCTGGACCCGTCGCTGCCGCTGATGATGCTCTCGGGCTCAGGCAGCGAGCTGGACCGCGTGCGCGGCTTCGAGCGCGGGCTCGATGACTACGTGGTCAAGCCCTTCGCCTACGGTGAGCTGAAGCTGCGGATCGCGGCGGTGCTCCGGCGCACCCAGGCCCGCGTGCATCGCGGGCTGCTGCGGGTGGGAGAGCTGGAGATCGACCCCGCGGCGCGCGTGACGACGCTGCGCGGGCGCAAGGTCGCGCTGGCGGCCAAGGAGTACGCGTTGCTGCGGACGCTCGCCTCGGCCCCCACCCGCGTGTTTACGAAGGAGGAGCTGTTGCGCGACGTGTGGGGGTTTCGCACCCACGGCTCGACCCGCACGCTGGACTCCCACGCGTGTCGCCTGCGCCAGAAGCTCCGCAGGCACGGCGACCAGTTCGTCGTCAACGTCTGGGGCGTCGGCTACAGCCTCCTCGACGGCCCGGCCGAGAGCGAGGCGGCGTGATCTTCATCGGGTCGAGCTGGCTGCTGACGCTCGCGTTCATCGCGTTCTACCTGCGCGCGCACCGCCGGCTCGTCCTGGTCGCGCGCGCCGCCCACGAGCTCCGCGGCCCCCTGTTCGCGATGCAGCTCGGCCTCCACGGCCTGGGCGGCGAGCCCGCGCGGGTGGCCGCGATCGAGCTCGAGCTCCAACGCGCCGGGCGTGCGCTGGACGACCTCACCGCCGCGCCGTCCGGCGCCCGCGCCGAGACGAGCCGCGAGCTCGTCGACCTGACCGAGCTGGTCGAGTCCTACGCTCCGGCGTGGCGTGCGCTGGCGTCGGGGTACGGCGCCGAATTGCGGGTGGAGCCGCCGCTGATCCTGACCCGGGTCGACCCGGCGGAGCTCACGGCGGCGTGGCCGCGCCGCCGCACGGCGCCCGCGCCGCCGGCGAGGTCCGGCGCGCCGACGACGCCCGCGACCTCGCCGCGCAGCGCGCACGCACCGCCCGCGCTCTCCACCCGCGCGTCTCGCGCAGCCGCCACGACGGTCTTCGCCGACCCGCTCCGGATCGCGCAGGCGTGCGCGAACCTCATCGGCAACGCCGCCGAGCACGGGGGTGGGGTGGTGCAGGTGCGGATCCGCGCCGGCGGGGCGCACGTGCGGATCGAGGTGGCCGACGACGGTCCCGGGCTGCCGATGAGCGTCACGGCCCTGACGGCGTCGGCGCGTACGAGGCGGGGGCGGCGCGGTCACGGCCTGGCGATCGCCGCCGCGATCGCCGAGCACCATGGCGGTCGCCTGCACGCCGCCCCGTCGGACGCCGGTGCGCGGTTGATGCTCGAGATGCCCGCGGCCAACGACCCGGTCGTCGCGTGACCCGGCGGCGGCGCGCGGCCGTGCTGCTCGGATTGGCGTTGCTGCTCGGGACGTTGTCGGCGACGCACATGGCCCGGCGCGAGGCGGCGCTCCGCGCGCAGCTCGGGCCGGTGGCGGACGTCGTGGTGGCGCGCGACGACCTGGCGGCGGGTCATACGCTCGAGCTCTCCGACCTCGGGGTCCGGACGCTGCCCGCGCGCTACGCCCCGCCAGGCGAGCCGGTGTTCGCGGCCGCGCTCGCCGGGCACAAGCTCGCCGTCGCGGTGCCCAACGGCGGCGCCGTGTCCGCCGAGCTGCTCCAGCAGCGCCCGCAGGCGCCGGAGTCGGCGATCGCGCGTGGGCAGCGCGCCGTGGACGTGGTCGCCACCGGCTCCCCGCAGGCGGTCGTCGCCGGGGCGCACGTGGACGTGCTCGTCACCACCGAGCGGCGCGACCGCACGAGCGGGGCGACGCGGGTCGCGCTCGAAGACGTTGAAGTGCTCGCCGCCAGAGCGCCCGCGCAGGCTGAGGACGCCGAGAAGGGCCGCGTCGACGCGACGCTGCGCGTCACCGCGGCGCAGGCCGTCTACCTCGCCGCCGCGCAGTCCTTCGCGCGCGACGTCCGCCTGCTCACCCGCGCGCCCGGTGACCGGCGCAAGATCGGCGCCCTCGCCGTCGACGACGGGCTGTGACGCTACTGTCCCGCGATGGTCATCGAGGACGCCGACACCCTCATCGCGCGCGCTCGCGAGCTCGCGGCACAGGGCGGACGGCGGATTCTCGGCATCGCCGGCCCGCCCGGGGGCGGGAAGTCGACGGCGGCGCGGCAGGTGGTCGCGGAGCTGGGGGAGCTCGCGCGGCTCGTGCCGATGGACGGCTTCCACCTCGCGCAGTCCGAGCTCGTGCGCCTCGGGCGGCGGGACAGGATGGGCGCGCCGGACACGTTCGACGTCGCCGGGTACGCCGCGCTGCTCACCCGCCTGCGGGGCGATGAACCCGTCGTCTACGCGCCCGAGTTCCGGCGTGAGATCGAGGAGCCGATCGCGGGCGCGATCGCCGTGCCACGCCAGGTCCCGCTCGTCGTCACCGAGGGCAACTACCTGCTGGTGGGCGACCACGGCTGGGACGCGATCCGGCCGTTGCTCGACGAGGCCTGGTACGTCGAGACCGACGAGGAGCTGCGGGTCCAGCGACTCATCCAGCGCCACATCCAGTTCGGCAAGACCCCCGAGTACGCGCGCGCGTGGGTCATGCGCAGCGACGAGCGCAACGCGCAGATCGTCGCCGCCACCGCCCACACGGCCGACGTCCTCGTTCGCTTATAGCTTGAGCTCTTGCAGCGTGTTCCCGCCGTCGACGACGAGCGACTGGCCGGTCACGTACGAGGCGCCCGGCGAGGCGAGGAACGCGATCACCTCGGCGATCTCGTCCGGCGTCCCCGGCCGCCCAACAGGAGTGTTCGCGCCCG
The DNA here is from genome assembly GCF_027587205.1 of Solirubrobacter ginsenosidimutans. The sequence goes on along the minus strand of NZ_JAPDOD010000038.1, from coordinate 85,991 downwards.
CCCGCAGCTCTTCTTCGGTCGAGGAGCCGGTGGCGATCCACCCGGGCGCGACGGAATTCACCGTCACGCCGCGCGGTCCCAGCTCCAAAGCCAGGGCGCGGGTGAGCCCGTCAACGCCCGCCTTCGCCGCCCCGTAGGCGGCGGAATACAGCAGCGCGACGTGGGGCCCCGTGACCGAGGACACGTTGACGATCCGCCCGCCCGCGCCCAGCGCCGGCGCCACCAGCCGGCACAGACGGAACGTGGTGTGCAGGTTGATGTCGATCCCGCGCAGCCACTCGTCCTCGGTCAGCTCGCTGAACAGGCGATCCGGGGATGCGACGCCCGTCTGCACCATGCCCGCGTTGTTGACGAGCACGTTCACCGGCCCCGCCGCCTCGACCAGCCGCGAGGCGTCTTCCATCGACGTGAGATCGGCGACCACGCCCGTCACACCCAGCTCGGCGGCGCGATCGTGGATGCGCGCGGTCGTCGACGTGATCGTGACCTCGTGACCGCGTTCGGCGAGCAACCGCGCCGTCGCGTACCCGATCCCGTCCGCGCTGCCCGCGCCGGTGACTAGCGCGCGTCCCACAGCGCCTCCAGGCAGCGGTCGCAATCGGCGGCGGAGAGCACGAGCGGCGGCTTGATCTTGAGCACGTCGTCGAGGGGGCCGTCGGTCGAGATCAGGACGCCGCGCGCCTTGAGCGCTTCCTTGATCCGTTTGGCCTCTTCGCGGCTGTCGAGCTGGACGCCCAGGAACAGCCCGCGCCCGCGCACGTCGGCGAAGTCGAACGCCCGCAGCCCATCGACCAGCCGCGCCCCCATCGCCAGCGCGTTCGCCTGGAGCCGCTCGTCCGCGATCACGTCGAGCACCGCGAGCCCGATCTCCGCGGAGACCGGGTTGCCGCCGAACGTGTTGAAGTACTCCATCCCGGTCACGAACGAGGCCGCGATCTCCGGCGTCGTGACCACCGCGCCGAGCGGGTGGCCGTTGCCGATCGGCTTGCCGAGCGTGACGATGTCCGGCACGGCGCCATCGAGCTCGAAGCCCCAGAAATGCTCCCCGACGCGCCCGAAGCCGACCTGCACCTCGTCGGCGACGCACACCCCGCCCGCCTCGCGCACGGCCGCGAACGCGCTGCTGAGATACCCCGGCGGATAGACGATCTGCCCGCCGCAGCCTTGCACCGACTCGGCATAGAACGCCGCGGGCTCCTCGATCTGGGCCGTCAGCGACTCCAGCGCGCCCGCCTCGGTCGGCAGCGCGGCGACCCGCGTGCTCGCCGGCCGTCCTTCTCCGCCACGCCCGTTGAACTTGTACGGACTCAACGCGATCTGCGAGCGCAGGTTCCCGTGGTAGGCGTGATCGAGCACGATCACCTCGTCGCGCCCCGTGTGCGCCGCGGCGAGGCGCAGCGCTAGGTCATTGGCCTCCGAGCCGGAGTTCACGAAGAAGCAGACGTGCAAGGGGTCGGGGAGCGTCGCCGCGAGCCGCCGGGCGTAGTCGATCACCGACCCGTGCAGGTAGCGGGTGTTCGTGTTCAGCTGCGCCATCTGCCGCGCACCCGCCTCGACCACGCGCGGGTGGCAGTGGCCGACGTGGGCGACGTTGTTGACGAGGTCGAGGTACTCGCGGCCGCTCGCGTCATAGAGATACGCGCCCGCACCGCGGACGATGTGCAGCGGCTCGTCGTAGGCCAGCGAGAGCGCCTGGCTCATCACGACGGGGCGCCGGGCGGCGATGTCGGTGCGCGGCGGCCGCGCCGCGGTCCCGCCCGGGAGGCCGAGCAGCAGGTTGGGATCGGGGCAGATGCTGCGCCAGACGTCGGCCTCGTCGCTCAGCGCCACGCCTGGCAGGTCGCTCACGAGATCGGTGAAGAGCTGCAGGTGCAGGTGCGGCTCCCACCCGCCGTTGACCTCGGCCGCGCCGAGCCGGGCGATCTCCTCGCCGGCGCGCACCTCGCCGCGCGCGAGCGTCTCGGGGTCGAGATGCCCGTGCAGCGTCCAGAAGCCGTCGTGCTTGAGCACGAGCAGCCCGCCGTAGTCACCCTGGCGATTGCGGTTCTCACGCACCTCGACGACGCCGTCGAAGGGGGCGAAGACGGGCGTGCCGGCGGGGGCGAAGATGTCGACCGCCATGTGCCGCGTCCGCCAGCGCCCGTCGGGGGTCTGGAACTCGGGCGCGGTATAGATCGAGCGCTCCTCGTCGTAGCGGCCGATCGCCAGCCCGTGGACCGGCGGCATCCCGTTGCCGAGGTCCAGCAGCGGCGCCCCGGCCAGGTCGCCCTCCATGACGGGATACGCACGCTCGCGGGCGAGCCGTGCCCGCACGGCCCGTGAGTTCGGGCTCGCCTCATATCCGCAGGCATCCCTGAAGCGGAAGTGCGCCAGCGTCGCGTCCTCGCCTTCGAGGCGCTCCAAGACCTCGCGCACACCCGCCTGCGAGATCAGCAGGTAGTCGTTGTCAGGGGCCGCCGCGTGTTGCTGGGCGGCCATCGCGACGCTCATCTCCAGCCGCGCTCGCATCAGCCCGAACAGCACCGCGAGCTCGTCCTCGCGCAGCGGCGAGACCTCGTGGTAGCCGCGCACGACAGGCACGACCGCCCGCGCCGGGTCCTTCTGGCCCTGCATCGCGTAGGCGCCCGCGACCGCGAGCCCGCAGACGCGGGGGGAGAAGACCACGTCGCCGAAGTCGATCAACCCGATCACGACGCCCTCGTCGTCCACGAGGACGTTGTGCTCGTTGGCGTCGTTGTGGATGACCTGGTGGGGGAGGCCGTCGAGCGGCGGCAGGGCGATCCCGAAGTCCGCCGCGCGGCGCAGGTCCCACCGGTGCGGGCGCTCCATGTCGGGGTGGGTGAAGTCACGCAGCGCGCGGTCCACCCGCGCGACGACGCGGCCCAAGCTGGCGAGGTCGCCGCCTTGGTCGGCCCACGGACGCCCGTCGAGCCAGCTCAGCAGCCGAACCGTGTGGCCGTTGTCGGCACCGGTCCCGGCGAGCCGGGGGACGGCGGGCTCGTCGCGCAGGTGCTGCAGGACCGCGTCCTCGAGCGCGAGATCGGGGCGCGGCGCGTGGAGCTTGAGCACGTAGCGCGCGTTGTCCGTCTCCAGACGGAAGTTGTGGTCGTGCTCGCCGGGCAGCGCCGTGGCCGCGCCGTCCAGCCCGAAGAGGTCACGCGCGACGCGCTCGGGATCGATCATGCTTGCCAGCCTATGACGACCGTGCTCGTGACCGGCGCGACCGACGGCCTTGGCCGCGCCCTTGCTGGAGAACTGGTGCAGGCGGGTGACACCGTGCTGATCCACGGCCGCGACCCGCGCCGTGGCGAGGACGCGCTGGCCTCGACCGGCGCCTCGCAGCTCTTCCTCGCCGATTTCGCGCGCCTGGATGACGTGCGCGCGCTGACCGAAGCGCTCCCGCCGATCGACATCCTCGTCAACAACGCCGGGATCGGGTTCGGCGACCACCGCGAGGAGAGCGAGGACGGCCTCGAGCTGCGCTTCCAGGTCAACTACCTGGCCGGCTACCTGCTCGCGCGCGAGGTGCGACCGCCGCACGTCGTCAACGTCTCCAGCGCCGGCCAGGCGCCGATCGACTTCGACGACCCGATGCTCACCCGCGGCTACAGCGGCGACCGCGCGTATTGCCAGAGCAAGCTCGCCCAGATCATGCACGTCGTCGACCTCGCGGAGGCGGGAGCGACCGCCAACGCCCTGCATCCGGCGACGTTCATGCCGACCAAGATGGTCGTCGACGCCGGGATCAGCCCGCTGTCCTCGCTGGAGCAGGGCCTGGAGGCGACGCTCGCGCTGGTCCGTCGGACCGACGTCAGCGGTCGCTACTTCAATGGCTTGCAGGACGCGCGAGCGCAGGACCAGGCGTATGACGCCGATGCCCGCGCGCGGCTGCGGTCGCTCAGCGACGAACTGCTGGGGGCGAAGTCCTGACGCGCGCGCCTATGTAGGGCATGGACCTGCTCGACACCCTCGCCACCGACCTGCGGGAGCGCCTGCTGGCGGGCGCGGGTTCGGGGGACGAGGGAGACCTGCCCGGGCGCATTCGCGCGCTCGTGGATCGCGAGGCCGGCGTGCTCAGTGAGGACCGGCGCGCGGATCTCGTCGCGCGGATCGCCGAGCGGGCGTTCGGTCTCGGGCCTTTGGAGCCACTGCTGAGCGACCCGACGGTCGACGAGATCATGGTCTCCGGCGTCGCGCCGGTGTGGGTGGAGCGGCGCGGGCGGCTGGAGGCGACGGGGGTGCGCTTCGAGCGTGAGGCCGACCTGCGCGACGCGATCGAGCGCATCCTCGCGCCGCTGGGGCGGCGGGTGGACGAGGCGGAGCCGCTGTGCGATGCCCGTCTGCCGGACGGCTCGCGGGTCAACGTCGTGCTCCCGCCCCTGGCGCTGGACGGCCCCGCGCTGACGATCCGCCGCTTTCGCCGGCGCGGGTTCGCGCCCGCGGACCTGGTCGAGAACGGCACGCTGACCCGCCCGCTGCTGGACTTCCTCGGCCGCGCGGTCCGCGCCCGGGCCACGATCCTCGTCTGCGGTGGCACCGGCTCCGGCAAGACGACCACGTTGAACGCGCTCTCCTCGTTCGTGGGCGATGACGAGCGGGTGGTCACGATCGAGGACGCGGCCGAGCTGCGGCTCCGCCAGCCCCACGTGGTGCGGCTCGAGGCGCGCCCGCCGAACTTGGAGGGCCGCGGCGAGGTCACGATCCGGCGCCTGGTGCGCAACGCGCTGCGGATGCGACCGGACCGGATCATCGTGGGCGAGGTCCGCGGCGCGGAAGCGCTGGACATGCTCACAGCGCTGTCGACCGGCCACGATGGTTCCTTGTGCACCGTCCACGCGGGCTCGCCCGCCGAGGCCCTGCGTCGCGTCGAGGTGCTCGCGCTGATGTCCGACGTGGGCCTGCCGCACGCCGCGATCCGCGAGCAGATCGCCGACGCCTTCGACCTCGTGGTCTGCCAGGCACGCTGCGCCGACGGCTCGCGCCGCGTCACCGCGGTCTCCGAAGTCGTCCGCGTCGCCGCGGGCCCGGGCGCGCGGGAGCTCTACACGTGGCGAGACGGCACCCCGCACTGGGCCTCCGCGCTCGGCGACGAGCTGGCGGCGCGGCTGGAGGCCGCGGCGTGACCGTCGCGGCGGCGCGCGTGGGCGTCGCCCACGCCGGCTCGTGGCGCCGCGGGTGTGGCGCGCGCGGGCGGCTCGTGGCGCCCGGCGTGCGTTCGGCCGGCGTGGTCCCTCAAGCACCCCACGGGTGCCTCAGCGACCACTCGGCCGCGCGATGTGGTCACTTTGCCCCGTCCAGCGGGGAGAAGTGACCACTCGTGGCGGTGATGCTCGCGTTCGGAGCGGCGGCGGCCGCGGTCGCCGGGGTCTGGGAGTTGCTCGCCGCCGTGGAGCGCACGCGCGTCGTCGCGGCGCTCACCCGCACGGTCGCGCCCGTGATCCGCGCCGGACGCGAAGGCGTGTCGCCGACGACCAGTGAGCGGCGGCGCCTGGCGATCCTCGCCGCCGCGGCGCTCGCGGCGGCGGGATGGCTCGTCGGCGGGGTGCCGTTCGCGCTGCTTGCCGGCGTCGCCGGCCCGGTGACCGCGACCGCGCTCGTGCGCGCGCGCAGGCGACGCTTCCGCGCCGCACTCGCGGCCTCCGCGCCGGTCGTCGCACGCGCGTTCGCCGACGCGCTCAGCGCCGGGCACGCCGTGCGCGGCGCGCTCGGGATCATCGCCTCGAGCGTCCCCGGAGCCGCCGGCCACGAGCTCGACTCGGCGGCGCGAGCGATCCGGCTCGGCACCGGGACGGAAGCCGTGCTCGAGAAGCTCCGGCGCCGCGCCGCCTCACCCGCCTGGGACGCGATGGTCGCCGGCATCCTGCTCCAGCGCGACGCGGGCGGCGACCTGCCCGCGCTGTTGAGAGACCTCGCCCTCGCGTTGGAAACGGCCGCGCGGCAGGACCGGGACGCGATCGCCGTCACCGCGCAGGCCCGGTTCACGGCGCGGATCGTGCTCGTGCTGCCGGTCGGCGCCGCGCTCCTCGCCGAGCTCGCGCAACCCGGCCTGATCGCCGGCCTGTTCGGCAACCCGGTGTCGGCATGGCTGACCGGGTTCGCCGTCGTACTCCAGTTGATCGCCCTCGCGTCGGTGCGCCGCCTCGCCCGGAACGTGATCCGGTGACGACGGCGAGTGGGACCGCGCTGCCACAACCGCGACGCCGGCTGCCGCGCGCGCGGCGGCACCCGGCCGGAGCGCCCGCGTGAGCGTCGTTCTCGCCGCCCTCGCCGGCCTCGCCGCCGCCGCGGCGCTCACGGACCTGATCGAGGCGCGACGCCCGCGGCGGCGCCACCGCGGCGCCGCGCTCAAGCTCCTCACCCGCCTCGGCGCGATGCTCGGGTTCAAGCCCTCCGGTGGACTCTCGGCGAGAGCCGCCGCCGCGGGCATCGACCGTCCCACCAGCGAGATCGTCGCCCTCCAGGCGGGCCTCGCCGTGGTCACGACGCTCGCCACGCTTCCGGTCGCGAGCGTCGCGCCCGGCCGGCTCGGGCTCGCCCTGCTCGCCACGGCGCCGATCGCGGGCTATCTCGCGCCCGAGTACGCGATCCGCCGCCGCGCCCACTCGCGCGCCCGCGTAATGGACGCCGAGCTGCCCGACGTGCTCGACCTGCTCCGCGTCGCCGTCGCGGCGGGCCTCGCGCCGCGCCGCGCGCTCGCCGAGGTGGGCCGGCGCCACCCGGGGCTGCTCGCCCACGAGCTCAAGCGCGCCGCCGACCTGGCGGACATGGGGGAGCCGGCCACCCACGCCCTCGACCGCCTCGAGCAGCGCGCGCCGCCGGCCGCGTCTCTCGTCGCCGCGCTCAAACGAGCGGAGCGCCACGGCGCCCCACTTTCCACCACCCTGCAAGCCCAGGCGCTCCAGGCACGCTCCAAACGCGCCGCCAAGCGCAGCGAGCAAGCGGCCAAGGCCGCGCCCAAGATCCAGCTCGTGGTGGCGCTGCTGCTCGTCCCCGCGGTGCTGCTGCTCGTGGCCGCGGCGCTCGTGCCGGCGCTCACGACACGCTGACGCCATTTCCTCCCACTTCGCCCCCCACGAGGGCGAAGAACACCGTCAAAGCCGCAACAGACGCTGCAAACGCGCCGGCTGCATCTCGCCGTGCAAAACGCCGGTCGATCTGCACGAAATCCGTCCCACAACAAAACTCCCGCAAACGGGCCACTTTTCGCCGACCGCCAGCAACCGGATGAGCCAAAGTGGGGCGCGATGCGGGTTCTGTGTTGCAGAGTGGGACGAAGTGGGGTACTTTGACTCTTGCGAAGCCGTTCCCGGGTGGCGGGGCTCCTCCCACTCCGCCACCCGGGATCGACTGACCTCCCCTTCCGCTTCGCGATCTGACATGCGCCTTGGCCTTCACCGGCACCTTCGACCACAACCTCGACGCCAAGAATCGGCTGACCATCCCGTCGAAGTTCCGGGCGGAGCTCAGCAAGGGCGTGTTTCTTTCGAGGGCGATGGACAACTGCATCTCGCTGTATCCGTCACAGACCTATACGGACATGGCGGAGCAAGCCCTCTCGCAGGTGCGCAATCCGCTTTCACAGCAGGGGCGGGAGCTGCGGCGGCTCCTGTATGGCAACGCGTTGGAGACGGAGCTGGATTCCGCCGGCCGCGTGATGCTGACGCCGAAGTTCCTGGAGCACGCCGGGATCGGCCGCGAGGTCGTGATCACCGGCGTCGGCGACTGCCTCGAGCTCTGGGACCGCTCCACCTGGGAGGGCTACGAATCCGACCTCACGGCGCGAGCCTCTGATCTAACCGAGTCCCTTGGCCACACTACTTGACATGCCCCAGACGCACGTCCCGGTCCTCGCCGGTGAGCTGATCGAGGCGCTGGACCCGCGTGCCGGCCAGATCGCCGTCGACTGCACGCTGGGCGCCGGCGGCCACGCACGGCTCGTCGCCGAGCGGATCGGCCCGACCGGAACGCTGATCGCGATCGATCGCGACCCGACCGCCGAGGCCGCCTTCGCGCAGCTCGCGGCCGAGGTCGCCTGCGACACCCGCTTCATCCGCGCCGACTTCGTCAGCGGCCTTGCACAGCTGATCGAGGAGGGCGTCCGCGCCGACCTCGTCTACATGGATCTGGGCATGAGCTCGATGCAGGTCGACACCCGCGAGCGCGGGTTCGCCTACGCCTACGACGCGCCGCTGGACATGCGCATGGACCCCGACCAGGAGCTGACGGCGTTCGAGATCGTCAACACCTGGGACCGGCGCCGCATCACCCGCGCGCTGCGCGAGTACGGCGAGGAGCGCTTCGCGGACCGGATCGCGGGCGAGATCGTCCGTCGCCGCGCCAAGAAGGAGCTCGAGACCACCTTCGAGCTCAACGACGCGATCTCCGCCGCCATCCCGGCGCCCGCCCGTTTCGCCGGCGGCCACCCGGCCAAGCGCACGTTCCAGGCGATCCGGATCGCCGTCAACGGCGAGCTCGAGCAGCTCGACGAGGCGCTCCCGCTCAGCTGGAGCGTCACGAAGATCGGCGGCCGCATCGGCGCGCTGACCTTCCAGTCGCTCGAGGACCGCCGCGTCAAGCGCTTCTTCGCCGAGAAGGCGCGTGGCTGCCTCTGCCCGCCCGACCTGCCCGTGTGCGTGTGCGGAAACACGCCCGAGGCGGAGCTCGTGCACCGTCGCTCGATCGTGCCCACCCCGGGCGAGATCGCCGCGAACCCACGATCGAAGTCGGCTCGCCTCCGGGCCGTCCGCAAGCTCAGGGAGGAGCGCTAAAGCATGCCCGAGCACGCACGCGTAGCCAGCCGCACCGCACCCATCCATCCGCGCCGGGTCTCCGGCCCGTCGCGCCGCCTGGCGCCGGCCGTGGCGATCCCGCGGGGCCGGACGAGCGCGTTCGAGAAGCTCTCCCGCGTCCCCGACCATCGCGTCGTCGACCGCCTCCTACGCGGGCGCGCGTGCATCTGGCTGATCGGGATCCTGCTGGGCGGGATCGTCGCGATGCAGGTCTCGCTGCTGCGGCTGAACTCGGGCATCTCGCGCGCGGTGCAGACGCAGGGCACGCTCGAGCAGCAGAACATGGCGCTGCAGACGTCGATCGCCCAGTTGACCTCCAGCGACCGCGTCACCAACGGCGCGGCGCAGGGGCAGATGATCGACCCGCCCGCGGGTCAGACTCGCTACCTGACGGCGCGCCCGGACACCGACCCGGCCCGCGCCGCCCGGCGCTACAAGCCGCCGAGCGCGCTGGCGAAGGCGGTTGAGGCCAACCACGGCATGATCCCCGGCGTCCTCGCGGCTCCCGGCTCGGCCGCCGCGGCGCTGGCCGCCTCGCTCACCGGGGGCGCCACCGGCGCGACCCCGACCACCGGCGCGACCGGCGCCACGGGCACGACCACGCCCCAAGCCACGGCGACCCCGCCGGCGGCCACCCAGTCGACCGTGCCGCCCGTCGCCACCCCGGTCGCGACCCCCATCGCCACACCCACGCCCGTCGTGACCGCCGTGCCGACCGCTCCCCCGGTGACGACCGTTCCCGGCACGGGCGGGGCGACGGCTCCACAGGGATAGCGAGTGCAGCTCGTAGAGCGTCGCATCGGCCTGCTCTTCGCGGTCTTCCTGCTCGCGCTCGCGATCGGTGCCACCAAGGCCGCCTGGCTCGGCGTCGTCAAGGCCGGCCCGCTCAAGCGGGCCGCCGTGACGCAGCAGGAGGCGGACATCCAGATCCCCGCGCGCCGGGGAACGATCAGCGACATCAACGGCAACGACCTCGCCGTGTCCGAACCGGCCTATGACATCGCCGCGTCCACGTACCTGATGCCGGACGTGACCAAGGCGGCGGCCCAGCTCGCCCCGCTGATCGGGCAGCCCGAGGCCGTGCTCCTGGGCAAGCTCGCCAAGCGCACCAACTTCGTCTACGTCGGCCGCGGCGTCGCGGCGGCCAACGCCGACCAGATCCAGAAGCTCAAGCTCCCCGGTCTGACGTTCATCCCGCGCTACAAGCGCGAGTACCCGCACGACTACAGCGCGGCGCAGCTGCTCGGCAGCACCGGAACCGACGATCAGGGGCTCGGCGGGCTCGAGTACTCGCTCGACAAGAAGCTCACCGGCACCGGCGGCGTGCGGCGGGTGGTCAAGGACGCGATGGGCCAGCCGATCGAGATGCGCGACACCAAGCCGGTCCGGCCTGGCCACAACGTCCGTCTGACCCTCGACGCGAACATCCAGGAGAGCGCGGAAGACGTGCTCAAGGAGGTCGGCGCCAAGTGGAAGCCCAAGGGCGCGACCGCGATCGTCATGGATCCCAACTCCGGCGCGATCCTCGCGCTCGCGAACTGGCCGCTGGTGAACGCCAACGCGCTCGAGGAGGCCCCGGAGTACGCGCGCCAGAACCGCGCGATCGGGGCCACCTACGAGCCCGGCTCGACGTTTAAGGCCTTCACCGTCGCCGCGGCGCTCGAGGACGGCAAGGTCACGCCCGACACGACGTTCGACCTCCCGCCGGAGCTCCAGGTGGCCGACCGCACGATCAAGGACGCCGAGGCGCACGGCTACGAGACGAAGTCGGTCAGCGACATCCTCAAGGTGTCCTCGAACATCGGCGCGGTGCTGATCGCTAAGCAGGTCGGGACGACGGCCTTCGACGCATGGATCCACAAGTGGGGCTTCGGCAAGCCGACCGGCGTCGATCTCCCGGGCGAGCAGCAGGGCATCGTCCTCCCGCTCAAGGACTACTCGGGCGCGACGATGGGCAACCTGCCGATCGGCCAGGGCATCGCGGTCACGCCGATGCAGATGGCCGCGGGCTACGCCGCGATCGCCAACGGCGGCATCCTGCGCCCGCCCCACATCGTCGCCTCGGTCGGGGGCAAGAAGACCAAGGAGCCGGCCGGCCACCGCGTCATCTCCGCCGCGACGGCGGCCTCGCTGCGGACGATGCTCGAGGGCGTCCTCGGCCCGGGCGGCACCGCCTCCGGCGCCGCGATCGAGGGCTACGACCTCGCGGGCAAGACCGGCACCGCGGAGAAGCCGGTCAACGGCACCTACTCCAAGGACAAGTACGTGGCGTCCTTCGTCGGCTTCGCGCCCGCCAAGGCGCCGAAGCTGCTGGTCTCGGTGATGGTCGACGAGCCCAACGGCGACATCTACGGCGGCCAGGTCGCCGCGCCCGCGTGGAAGGAAATCGTGAACTTCTCACTGGGGTATCTGAAGATCCCACCCGGTTAGGCTGGATGGGTGGCTGTCGAAGTCTCCAATCAGTCGGTTCCGTTCGAGGACGTCGATCTGCTCGCGGGGGACGCCGCGCTGCGGGAGGCGCTGGTGCGCGAGGGCGCGGAGTGGGCGCTCGAGCGGGTGCGCGAGGCCGGGGCGGTGGCGGCCTCGGCCGAGGCGCAGGCCCACTCGCGGCGCGCGGAGCGCAACGAGCCGCGCCTGATCACCCACGATCGCTTCGGCTACCGGGTGGACGAGGTCGAGCTCGATCCGTCCTGGCACTGGCTGCTCGAGGGCGCCATTGCGCGGGGCATCTCCTCCTCGCCGTGGGCGGATCCGCGGCCGGGCGCGCACGTCGCGCGCGCCGCGCTGGAGTTCGTCTGGACGCACGCCAACGCGGGCGTCATGTGCCCGATCTCGATGACGTACTCCGCCGTGCCCGCGCTGCGGGTGGACCCGGAGATCGCGGCCGAATGGGAGCCGCGGCTCGCCGGCGGCGCGCTGTGCGGGATGGCGATGACCGAGAAGCAGGGCGGGTCCGACGTGCGCGCGAACATCACCCGCGCCGAGCCCGTCGGCGACGGCCGGTACGAGCTCACCGGCCACAAGTGGTTCTGCTCGTATCCGCCGTGCGACTTGTTCCTCGTGCTGGCACAGACCGCCTCGGGTCTTTCGTGCTTCGCGCTCGAACGCGGGGCGGGCATGGAGTTCCAGCGCCTGAAGGACAAGCTCGGCACTCGGTCGCTGCCGTCGTCGGAGGTCGAGTTCCACGCCGCAGGAGCCCGCCTGCTGGGCGAGGAGGGCCGCGGCGTGGCGACGATCATCGAGATGGTCACGCACACCCGCCTGGATTGCGTGATCGGCTCGGCCTCGTCGATGCGGCGCGGCGTGGCCGAGGCGATCTGGCACGCGCGGCACCGCTCGGCGTTCGGCGCGCGCCTCGTCGACCAGCCGGCGATGATCAACGTGCTGGCCGATCTGGCGCTGGAGAGCGAGGCGGCGACCGCGACCGCGCTGCGGCTCGCCCGCGCCTACGACGAGGGCGACCACGCGCTACGCCGGTTCGCCACCGCGATCGCCAAGTACTGGGTCTGCAAGCGCGCGACGCCGCACGCGGCCGAGGCATTGGAGTGCCTCGGCGGCAACGGCTACGTCGAGGAGTCGCCGATGCCGCGCCTGCTGCGCGACGCGCCGCTGAACGGCATCTGGGAGGGCTCGGGGAACGTCATCGCGCTCGACGTCCTGCGCGCGCTCTCGCGTGAGCCCGACGGGCTCTCGGCCTTCCTGGCCGAATGCGAGCTCGCCCGCGGCGGCAACGCGGTCCTCGACGACCATCTGGACGCGCTCCCGCGCTCGATCGACCCCTGGGGCGCGCGCCGCGCCGTCGAGGAGCTCGCGCTGGCCTTCCAGGCGTCGCTGCTGGTGCGGTTCGCCCCCGAATTCGTCTCCGACGCGTTTTGCGCCGCCCGCTTCGGCGGCGGCGGGCGGGTCTACGGAACGCTGCCGGCAGGTGTGGACGGCGCGGCGATTGTGGCTCGTGGACTAGAGATCGACTGAATACGCCGTGAAGACCCGCCGGAAGCCCAGCTCTAGGTAGACCCGCTCCGCCGGGTTGCCGTGGGTGACGGCGAGCCCGAGTGAGCCTCTCGTGCGCTGCAACGCCCGCGCGAGCAGCGCCCGCCCGGCGCCGCGCGCCTCTGGAGCGCGGAACACCTCGAGGATCCAGGGACCGCCGAAGGGCGCCGGCGCGTCGGCGATCGTCGCGATCAGGATCGCGCCGACGACGCGTCCGTCCTGCACCGCCAGCCCGCTTCCCGGCAGCAGCTCACCGAGCCCGCCGGCCAGGATGCCTTCGAGGTGGCGCAGCGCGTGCGGCGGCTCCATCCGATCCGGGTGCCCGGGGGCGAAGGCCGCGAGATAGACGGGCAACAGCTCGGTCGCGGGCCGGTCGACCGGGGTGAGCTCGAAGCGGGACGGGATCGGCGGGAGGTCGCGGAGGTCGTGCGAGTAGGCGTGGGAGTGGCGGTGCGGGCGCGCGCCGGCGGCCACCAGGGCGCGTCCGAGCTCCGGCGATCCGGCGATCCGCGTGTCGCGCAGCTCCGCCAACACGTAGGGCAGCGCCCGCTGCACCGGCACCTCGAGCTCGAACAGGTCCGCGACCACGCGGCCGTCGCGCAACACGTGCACGTAGCGGGCGAGCGGGATGCCGTCGGGATCGACGAGCGTGTGGCGTTCCGGGCGTTCCGGGTCGGGGACGATCGGCATGCCGACCATTCTCGCCGCCGGACGCGCTCGTAGACTGCCGGACGCATGACGCTCCGCGAGCTGCTCGGGGACGGCCCCGACGTGGTCGTAACGGGCCTGACTTTCGACAATCGGCTCGTCGCTCCAGGCACCCTGTTCTTCTGCGTGCCAGGGTTCACCCGCGACGGGCATGACTTCGCCGCCGACGCGGTCGCGCGCGGCGCGGTGGCGCTGGTGGTCCAGCGGCCGCTCGGGCTGGGCGTGCCGGAAGTGCTCGTCGAGGACGTGCGCGCCGCGATGTCCGTCGCCGCGGCGCGCTTCTACGGCGACCCGACCGCGACCCTGCGCGTCGCGGGGATCACGGGCACCAACGGCAAGACCACGACCGCGTTCCTGGTGCGGGCGCTGCTGGAGGGTGCCGGGCTGCAGACCGGGCTGCTCGGCACCGTCAAGTCGGTCGTCGGCGGGGAGGACCGCGAGGTCGTCCGCACGACGCCGGAGGCGTTCGACCTGCAGCGCACGTTCCGCGAGATGCTTGACGCCGGCGACGTCGCGTGCGCGATGGAGATCTCCTCCCACGCGCTGGAGCTCAAGCGTGCGACCGAAATGCACGTCGCGGCCGCGGTGTTCACGAACCTCACGCAGGACCATCTCGACTTCCATCCCTCGATGGAGGAGTACTTCCAGGCCAAGCGGCGGCTGTTCGCTTCGGAATTGACCGGGACGCGGATCGTCAACGCCGACTCCGACTACGGGCGGCGGCTGATCGACGAGTTCGAGTGCGTCACGTTCGCGATCGATCGCGAGGCGACGTACCGCGCGGTCGACGTGCGCACGGACGCCACGGGGTGCGACTTCACGGTGGTGTCTCCGGATGGGTCGTTCGCGGCGCGGGTGCCGCTCCCGGGGCGCTTCAACGTATTGAACGCGCTGGGCGCGTGGGGGGCGGCGCGGGCTCTGGGGGCTCCGGCGGCCGGGTTGGCCGCCTCGTTGGCGGGTGCGGTGACCGCCCCAGGCCGCTTCCAGCCGGTGGATGCGGGTCAGCCGTTCGGGGTGGTCGTCGACTACGCCCACAAGCCCGACGCGCTCGAGCAGGTGCTGCTCGCGGCGCGCGAGATGGCGTCCGGGCGGCTGATCGTGGTCGTCGGCGCCGGCGGAGACCGCGACCGCGGCAAGCGGCCGATCATGGGCGAGATCGCCGCGCGGCTGGCCGACGTCGCGCTGATCACGTCCGACAATCCCCGCTCGGAGCCGCCGGAGTCGATCATCGACGAGATCTGCGCGGGGATCGGATCGTCGCCGCACGCGTCGGTCTCGCGGGACGCCGACCGGCGGGCGTCGATCTTCCGCGCGATCTCGCTGGCGTCGCCCGGCGACGTGGTCGTGATCGCGGGCAAGGGGCACGAGCAGGGCCAGGAGTTCGAGAACGGCCGCAAGGAACCGTTCGACGACTCGCAGGTCGCCCGGGACGCGATCGCGAAGTACGTCACATGATCTCCTGGAGCGCGGCTGAGGTCGCTTCGGCGGGTGGTGCGTCGCTGGTGGCCGGCTTCGCCGAGAGCGGGCCCTCGCGGGCGGCGATCGACACGCGCGCGATCGCTTCGGGCGACCTGTTCTTCGGGCTCGTGGGCGAGCGGGTGGACGGCGGCCGGTTCGCCGCCGACGCGCTGGCCGCGGGGGCGTGGGGCGTCGTCGTCACGCCGTCGCATGCCGCCGGGCTGGCGGGCGGGGTCGTGCTCGTCGCCGACGATCCGCTGCTGGCGCTGCAGCGCCTCGCCACCGCCTGGCGCCGGGCGCTCGACGCGGCCGTGATCGGCGTGACCGGCTCGGTCGGGAAGACCTCGACGAAGCAGCTGATCGCGGCGCTCGTGGCCCCGCATCGGCGCGTGGCCGCCAATCCGGCCAATTTCAACACGGAGATCGGGCTGCCGCTGGCCGTGCTCGCCGCGCCGCCCGACACCGAGGTGCTGGTCCTGGAGATGGGCATGCGCGGGTTCGGGCAGATCGACGAACTGGCGCGGATCGCGGAGCCCGACGTGGGGGTGATCACCAACGTGGGGCCGGTGCATCTCGAGCTGGTCGGATCGTTGGAGGGCGTCGCGCGGGCGAAGGCGGAGCTGCTGGCGCACGTGCCGGTCGCGGTCGTCCCGGCCGACGAGCCGCTGCTCTCGCCGTATCTCCGCGATGACCTGGACGTCGTTCGCTTCGGCACGGACGTGATGCTCGAGGACTTCGACCCGCCGCGGGTGTCGATCCTCGCCCGCGAGTTGCGCGTCGAGTTGACGGTTCCGTTCACCGCTCGTCACCAACTCGTGAATCTGCTCGCGGCCGTCGCGGCGGCGCAGGCGGTCGGCGTAGAGCCGTCAGGCGCGGTGGACGTGGAGTTCGGGGCGCTCCGCGGCGAGCACATCGCGCTGCCCTCGGGCGTCGTGATTATCAACGACTGCTACAACGCCAACCCGCTCTCCATGCGCGCCGCACTTGACGATCTCGCCACGCAGGCGCCCGCTGGGGGGCGGCGTGTCGCCGTTCTCGGAGACATGCTCGAGCTGGGCGCGGGTGAGGCCGAAGAGCACCGCGCGGTCGGGGCGTACGCCGCGTCATCCGGGGTTGACGTGCTCGTCGCCGTGGGGCCTTTGTCGTCGGTCATGCCGGCATCGTTCGGCGGCGAGTCGTACGTCGCCGCGGATGCGACATCTGCGGCCTCGGTGGTCGCCGGCCTGGTTGCGCCGGGCGACGTCGTGCTGGTGAAGGCGTCGCGCGGGATCGGCCTGGAGACCGTCGCGGAGGCGCTCGCTCGTGGGTGAGGTCCTGATCGCGGGCACGGCCTCGCTGCTGATCTGCGTCTTTCTGTCGCCCAAGTTCATCTCGTTCCTGCGGGCGCGCGAGTTCGGCCAGAACATCCGCGAAGACGGCCCGGAAGGGCACCACGCGAAGGCCGGCACGCCGACGATGGGCGGGATCATCATCTTCACGGCGATCGCGGTGCCGTTCCTGCTGTTGACCGACTGGGGCTGGAGCGCCGTGGGCGTGTTCGGCGTGGCGGTGGCGTGCGCGCTGCTCGGCTTCGCCGACGACTACACGAAGCTCGTCAAGCGGCGCTCGCTTGGCTTGCGCGGGCGGACGAAGCTCTTCGTCACGGTGCTGATCTCGATCGGGCTCTGGCTGGTCGCGACCAAGGGCGCGGGTCTGCCGGACACGGTCAATCTGCGGATCGTCGACGCCTCGATCGATCTCGGGTTCCTGTACCCGGTCTTCATCTACCTGGTGGTGGCGGGGACGACCTCGGCGGTGAACCTGACCGACGGCCTGGACGGGCTGGCGGCAGGCTGTGCGGCGATCGTGCTGCTCGCGTACATCGCGATCACGTTCACGACGGGGCAGCTGGGGCTGTCGCTGGTCGCCGGCTGCCTGGTGGGCGCGTGCGTCGGGTTCCTGTGGTTCAACTCGTTCCCGGCGTCGATCTTCATGGGCGACACCGGGTCTTTGGGCCTGGGCGGGGCGATCGCCGGCATGGCCGTGATGACCAAGACCGAGGTGCTGCTGATCATCCTCGGCGGCATCTTCGTGATCGAGGCGCTGTCCGTGCTGATCCAGGTCTTCTCCTTCCAGACCTTCCGCAAGCGCGTCTTCAAGATGGCGCCGATCCACCACCACTTCGAGCTCGAGGCGTGGTCGGAGACCAAGATCATCCTGCGCTTCTGGATCGTCGCCGCGGTCTGCAGCGCGATCGGCTTCACGCTTTACCAGCAGTCCATCACGTAACTGCACCTTTTCTGCACCAACTCTGCGCACTGCGGGGTTGTCCGGGCGTTCTCGTGATGGGGTCCCAGGTCGAATGACGACCCCTCCCGAAAAGGAGCCTTCTCATGGACCTCGACCTCGTGCGCGAGACCGTCGCCGCCATCCCGCCCGGCGCCTGGATGAGCTACGGCGACGTCGCCGCGGCCGCCGGCGGTTCGGACATCCACGCCCGCACGCTCAACCAGCGCTTCATCCGTGAAGGCCTGGAGGGCGCCCACCGCGTCCTGAAGTCCGACGGCACGGTCGGCGGCACCGCCCTGGGAGACCCGGCCGAAGTCCGCCGCCGCCTCGAAGCCGAGGGCCTCGAGTTCGACGGCGGCCGCGCCAACAAGGCCGCCCGCCTGCGCCCACCGGCGGCGCTCGCCGCGCAGGTTGCGGCTGCCGTGGGCGACGGGGCCGGCGACGACGGCGCGGCCGTGGGCGGCGTGGACGAGGACGGACGCGCCTTCACCGGCACGGACGCCGCGCCGACCTCGACGGCCGCGGCGGCGTGAGACCCGCCGCCGACATCGCGGCGTCGCTCCCGACTCGGCGCCCGGGTTCACGCGGGCGCCGGGTCGACGGGCCGCGCCGTCTGACCCTCGCGACGCTCCTCGCGGCGGCCTTTCCGGCCGCCGCGAAGGGAACGCCCGGCGAGAGAAAGGTTCGTCGTGTACAGCACGGCTAAGTCTTCCCTCGCGCCGCACGGCGGGTCCTCGGCACCGGGTGGTCCGGGCCGATCGCTTGAATGGGTGCCCGTGATCGAGCGTCCGCCGCTTCCGCCTGGGCCGTTTCTCGTGCTCGGCCTCGCCCGTTCGGGGGTGGCGGCCGCCCGCGCGCTGACCGATCGTGGGCAGCGCGTGGTCGCCACCGACGCCCGCACCGTGAGCGACGAGGTCCGCGCGGCGCTGCTCGCGATGGGCGCCGAGGTGCGCGATGGCGAGGCGGGTGCCGACCTCCTGGACGACATCGCGACCGTCGTCAAGAGCCCCGGCGTGCCGCGCGAGGCACCGCTCGTGGCCACGGCCCTCATCCAGGGGGTCGAAGTCATCGGGGAGCTGGAGCTCGGGTGGCGCCTGCTCGAGAACGAGTTCATCGCCCTGACCGGTTCCAACGGCAAGACGACGACCGTCGAGCTGATCGGCCACATCCACCGGACGGCCGGTCTGCCGGTCACCGTCGCCGGGAACGTCGGCACGGCGCTGACCTCGCTTCCCGGAACGCTCGACCCTGACGCCGTGGTCGTGTGCGAGGCGTCGTCGTTCCAACTCGAGGACACGTTCGCGTTCGCACCCGACGCCGCCGTGCTGCTCAACCTCGCCGAGGACCACCTCGACCGCCACGGGACCTTCGAGAACTACCGCGCCGCCAAGCTCGCGGTCTTCGCCCACCAGCCTCCCGGCGCGCTCGCCGTCGTCCCGGCCGGCCTCGCGCTCGACGACGCGGGCGGCGCCGCCACGCGCATCACGTTCGGGGACGGTGCCGGGCCCGATCTCGCACATCGCGACGGCACGCTCTACTGGCGCGGGGAACGCTTGCTGGCCGCCGCCGAGATCCGGCTGCGTGGTCCGCACAATCGCGAGAACGCGATGGCCGCCGCTGGGGTGTGCCTGGCGCGCGGGCTCGATCCCGCCGCGGTCCGCGAGGCGCTGCGGACGTTCACGGGGGTCGCCCACCGGTTGGAGGAGATCGCGACGGTCGGGGGCGTGGCCTTCGTCAACGACTCCAAGGCGACGAACGTCGCGTCGGCCGAGGTGGCGATCCGGTCGTTCGAACGCGGTGTCCACCTGATCGCGGGCGGCAGCGAGAAAGGGTCGGACTTCGCGCCCCTCGCCGAGCCCGTCAAGGCGCGCTGCGAGGGCGTGTATCTGATCGGCGAGACCGCGCCGCGGCTGCACGCCGCGCTGACGTCTACGGGCGTCCCCATCGACGACGCGCAGAACCTCGAGCGGGCGTTCGCGCACGCCGTCGCCGCCGCGGGACCGGGGGACGTCGTCCTGCTCAGCCCGGCCTGCGCGTCCTATGACCAATACCGCTCGTACGAGGAGCGAGGTGAGCATTTCCGTGACCTGGTCGCCCAGCTCACATAATCCCGGAAGGCGTCGGGCGGGCCGCGTCGAATGGCCCTTCGATGGGCCGTCAAAAGCAGCAGCCGCTGGAGCATCGACTGCTGCTCACCGCCACGTTCTGCCTGCTGGCGGGCGGAGCGGTCATGGTCTACTCGGCGTCGTCGGCGCGAACCCTGCTCCAGGGCCAGGGGGACGGCACGTCGTACCTGGTCAAGTACGTCACGTACGGGGCGATCGGGCTGGTCGGGATGTATCTCGTCTCGCGCCTGAACCTGGAGCTGATCCGGCGCTACACGGGCGCGCTGCTGATCGCGAGCTTCGTGATGCTCGTGCTGGTCAAGGTCCCGGGCGTCGGCGTGCGCGTCAATGGCGCGCATCGCTGGCTGGGCTTCGGGCCACTCCAGTTCCAGCCGAGCGAGATCATGAAGATCGCGCTTGTCCTGCACATCTCAGGGGTGGTCGCGAACCGGCCGAAGATCGCCCGGTCGATAAGAACGCTCACCGGGCCGGTGATCGGCGTGTCGGCCGCGGCGGTGCTGCTGATCGCGATGCAGCCGGACCTCGGCACCGACCTCGTGATCTGCGCGACCGTCGCCGCGATGATGATCGCGGCGGGCCTGCCGATGCGGCAGCTCGGCCTCGCGTTCGGCGTCGGCGCGACGCTGGTGATGCTCTTCGCGATCCTCGAGCCCTACCGGCGCGCCCGGCTGACGAGCTTCTTGAACCCCTGGGACCACGCCGCGGGTGCGGGCTTCCAGGCGGTGCAGGGGCAGATCGCGATCGGCTCGGGCGGCCTGTTCGGCCACGGGCTGGGCGCGTCGATCCAGAAGATCTTCTACGTCCCCGAGGCCCACACCGACTTCATCCTCGCCGTGATCGGCGAGGAGCTCGGCCTGGCGGGCATCCTGGCGCTGCTGTCGCTGTACGGCATCATCGGCTACGCCGGGCTGCGGACCGCCCGCAACGCCGTGGGCATCTACTCCAAGTTGCTCGCCGGCGGCCTGACCTCGCTGATCCTGTGTCAAGCCACGCTCAACGTGTATGCCGTGCTCGGCCTCGCGCCGCTGACCGGCGTTCCGCTTCCGTTCATCTCCTCCGGCTCGACTTCACTGATCGTGCTGCTCGGCGCCATGGGCCTGCTGCTCAATGTGGCCGCCGGCGGCTCGACGCAGTTGCGGGTCGTGCCGGAGCCACGCTCGAGGGAGTCGCGTGACCGCGCCACCGAGGATCGTCATCGCGGCCGGGGGCACGGCGGGCCACGTGGTACCGGCCATAGCGGTCGCCGACGCGCTGCGAGCTGAGGGCGCCGAGGTCAGCTTCGTCGGCGGCGAGCGAGCTGAGGCGGAGCTGGTCCCCAAGGCCGGCTACGAGCTCGACACGCTCAACGTCGAGGGCCTGAGCCGCACGAACCCGCTCAAGGCCGCCCGCGCCCTCGGCAAGGCGGGCGCGGCGTTCGGTCAGGCGCGCAAGATCCTCAAGCGCCGGCAGGCCGACGCCGTGCTCGGGGGTGGGGGATACGTGGCGGGCCCGGTCGGCCTGGCCGCCGCGACGAGCGGCACGCCGCTCGTGCTCGCCGAGGCCGACAGTCACCTCGGGATCTCCAACCGTGCACTGGCATCGCGCGCCCGCCGGGTGTGTCTTGCGTTCCCGCTGGAGGGGCGGACGGGCGACCGCTACCGGGTGACGGGCCGGCCGGTGCCACCCAAGATGACCGATCGGGCGCTCGCCCGCGCGCAGCTCGGCATCGCGCCGGACGAGACGTGCGTGCTCGTGTTCGGCGGGTCGCTCGGTGCCCGCTCGATCAATCGCGCGGCTCCGATCGCGTTCAAGGACGCGCCGTACCGCGTCGTGCATGTCGCAGGCACCCGCGACTACGCCGATCTCTCCAGCCCTGGGCCGCACTACGTGCTGCTCGACTACCTGACGCCGTTCGGGATCGCGCTGGCCGCCGCGGACGTCGCGGTCGGCCGCTCGGGCGGGTCGGTCTTCGAGCTCGCGCAGTACGGCCTGCCGTCGGTGCTGATCCCGTACCCGCACGCCTCGGCCGACCACCAGAGCGCCAACGCGAAGTGGATGGCCGACGCGGGAGCGGCGCGGATCGTCCCCGACTCCGAGCTGACGCCGGAGCGCCTGCGCGAGACGACCGACGCGGTGCTGGCCGCGCGCGAGCCGATGTCACATGCCGCACTGTCGTTGGCCAAGCCGAACGCGGCGCAGGACATCGCACACGAGATCCTTGCCGCGGTTACAGGGGAAAGAGTTCATCCCTCCGAGTGACGGTGGATCGGGGCGGTGGTTGGGAGAGTCCTTCGTGCAGCCACCGTCCTCTCCGAACCGAAAGTCTCGATCCTCACCATGATCATCCGTACCTCTCTCGTCGGCCTCCTCGTCGCCGCGTCCGTCGGCATCGCCGCCTGTGGGGGCGGAGGCATCTCGCAGAAAGAGGCCGACCAGCTTCAGGACCGCGGCGTCGCGCTGCAGCAGAAGGCCGCGCAGATCTCCGCGGACGTGAAGTCCGGCAAGATCACCGCCGAGGAAGGCGCCAAGCAGCTCCAGAACGACGCGACGAACCTGGCCGACGACACGATCGACGCGGCCAACGGCTCCAACCTTCCGCCGGACGTCCAGAAGCAGCTCGACGACGCCAAGAAGCAGCTCGACGCCGCCAACGCCGGCAACTAGCGCTCATGCCGCGGCGACGCGGCCCCCAGCTTCGAAATCGAGCCCGCCCGGCACCCGCCGGCGGGCTCGTTTTGGTTCTTGATCGGACATCCGGCCAGAACCGCCGATTCGCTTAGGTTCGAGGTCAAACGGGTCTACCGTAGGCCCTGGCCGACTCCCCCTTTCGGCCGCTCCCCAACCTCGCTCTTAGGAGTTTCCATGCTGGCTCGTCCCGCTGTTCGGCGGCGCAGGCGCGTGCTCGCGTCCGCGTCGCTGCTGCTCGCCCTCGCAGTGCCCGCGACCGCTTCGGCCGCCGACCCGCTCTCGACCACGCGCGGGTTCACCGTCTTCACGGCGGGCGACGCCACTGTGACCGCCAACGAGAACGACGGCTCGATGGCGGCGGGCGGGGACCTCGTCCTCCCGGCGGGTGGTGACTACCGCGTCGGCAACAACGCCAAGAGCACGTTCACCGCGACCGGCACCTCGGCGCCGACCGCGCTGTACATCGGCGGCACCGCGCACATCAATGGCGGCAAGCTCACGGTCAACGGAAATCAATACGCCCGCGTGGTCAACTCGACCGGGTTGAAGGGCGTCAAGAGCGGCAGCACCGCCTCCATCACTCCCACGACCGGCAGCGGCTCGATCGCGATCAACACGGGCCAGGCGACCACGACCATGTTCGGCGCCCCGTCGAACGCGATCAACTTCACCTCCGCGTTCACCTCACTGCGTGCCGAGGCCGACACCTACGCGACGTACGCCAACGACCTCACCGTCAAGAACGCGACCGGTGGCACCCTCGACTGGACGACCGCGACCGTCAACCCGTACATCACACCCACGAGTGGGACGAACGTGTGGCGACTCACTTCGGACCAGTTGCGCCGCCTCGGCACGATCACCTTCCGCTCGATGCCGTCCAACGCGACGCTGCTGATCGTCGTCACCGACTGGACGACCGGCACCTGGAAGGCACCGAATTTCTCCGGCATCGGCATCGCACAGGCTGACCAGATCCTGATCGATTTCCCGACCGCGACTGCACTGACACTGTCCGCCGACAGCGCCACCGTCG
Organism: Solirubrobacter ginsenosidimutans; assembly: GCF_027587205.1. Next base: position 62,949 of record NZ_JAPDOD010000038.1, on the reverse strand, counting down.
AGGGTTCGATCCTCGCCCCGCGCGCCGCCCTGTCACTGCTCACCCACAGCAACGTCGAGGGTCAGATCGTCGCGGCGAGCTTCAGCCACACGGGTGGCGGTGAGATCCACAGCGCGCCGTTCGCGGGGGAGATCAAGTGCGTCACGGTGATCAAGCCGACGCCGACGCCGACGCCGTCTCCGACGCCGACGCCGACGCCGTCTCCGACGCCCACGCCCACGCCGTCTCCGACGCCCACGCCCACGCCGTCTCCGACGCCGAGCCCGACGCCCACGCCGACGCCGACGCCGTCTCCGACGCCGACGCCGTCTCCGACGCCGACGCCGACGCCGACGCCGACGCCGACGCCGACCCCGACGCCCACGCCGAGCCCGACGCCCACGCCGACGCCCACGCCCACGCCGACCTCGACCCCCGACCCCGAGCCCACACCCACCGTCTCCGCCCCCGACCCGCGCCCCGCCGACGAGCCCCGCGGCGAGGTCCTTGCCGCCACCGACACGCAGGTCAAGCCGAGCGCCCGCATCACCGGCCTCGCCGGCTGCGTCAAGACCACGAAGACGGTCAAGGTCTCGGGCACGCACATCCGCTCGGTCGCCTTCACGCTCGATAGCAAGAAGCTCCGCACGGTCACCGCCGTCAACAGCACGCTCGCCGTGACCAAGGTCACGGTCGGTCACCTCAAGGCAGGCACCCACACGCTGACGGCCAAGGTCACCTTCGCCGACGGGACCAAGAAGACCCTGAAGCTGCGCTTCTCGCGCTGCACGACCGCGAAGGTCGCGCCGCACTTCACGGGCTGAGCGACCGTCGAGTTTCTCGAGTACCGCTCGAGAAACTCGACGCTCGCGGGCGGTCAGCCAGCCTGATACGCCGTGAGGATCGAGCGCTCGCGAACCACCGCGAGCGCGAGCGTCTTGTAGCCCGCTTCGTCGAACAGCACGACCATCGAGTCGTCGTCGTAGCGCTGCACGACACCCGAGCCCCACTGTCCGTGCACCACGCGGGCGCCGACCGCGAACGGGAGGTCCGCCGGCGGCTTGTGCACCCGCCCCGCCTCGCAGTTGTCGCAAAACCCGCAGGGCGGCTCGAACGGCTCGCCGAAGTAGGACAGCAGGAACGCTCGCCGGCAGTCGCCCGATTCGGCGTAGGCGCGCATCATGTCCACGCGCGAGCGGTCGAACGAGCGGCGCATCTCCTCGGCCTCGGCAGCGCGCATCAGCGCGTCGGCCGGGGCGGAGTCCAGGCCCTCGACCTCGCCGTCGGTCCGCACGTGCAGCGCCCCCGCGTCCTCCAGCCGCGCCAGCGCGGAGGCGACCTTCGTCTGCGAGAGCGACAGGGAGTGCTGCAGCACGTCGGCGCCGACCGGATGCCCCGCGCTTCGCACCGCCTCGAGTACCTGTGCCAGCTCGTCGACCTCGACGTGCCCACCCGCGAAGAACCGCCGCAGCCCGACGTCCTCGGACCGGTAGTAGAGGACGATGTCCGCGCGCGCCCCGTCGCGACCGGCGCGCCCGATCTCCTGGTAGTAGGCATCGAGCGACTCGGCCACCTCGGCGTGAAAGACCCAGCGGACGTCGTGCTTGTCGATCCCCATGCCGAACGCGGTCGTCGCCACGACGACCTCCAGGTCCCCGTCCATGAAGCGCTCCTGCACGTCATCGCGCTCGTGCGGCCGCATCCCCGCGTGATAGGCGGCGGCGTTCGGGACCGCCGCGGCGAGCGATTCAGCCTCGCGCCGCGTGGAGACGTAGACGATCCCGGGCCCGCCGGACGCCGCGACCCGCTCCTCCAAGGCGCGCAGCTTCCGGTCAGCGCCCTGCTCGCCGTTGAAGCGCTCGACCGCGAAGTGCAGGTTGGGCCGGTCGAACCCGCGGATCAGGATGTTCGGGGAGCGCAGACCGAGCCGCTCGACGATCTCCTCGCGCACCGGCGGGGCGGCCGTCGCGGTCAAAGCGAGCACCGGCGGGCGACCGAGCGCGTCGATCGCCGGCCCGAGGCGCAGGTATTCCGGCCGGAAGTCGTGTCCCCACTCGGAGATCGTGTGCGCCTCATCGACGACGAACAACGAGATGTCGGCCACCGCGAGCTCGTCGAGCACCTGCGGCCGTGCGAGCTGCTCGGGCGCGAGGAACAGGAACTCGAGCGTTCCCTCCGCCAGTTCGTGCAGCGCATGCGCGCGCTCACCCGCCGGGATCGTCGAGTTCAGCTGCGCCGCGCCGCCGGCGCACAGCCCGCGCAAGGTCTCCACCTGGTCGCGCTGGAGAGCGATCAGCGGCGAGACGACCACGGTCGCGCCGGGCGTCAGCAGCCCGGCGATCTGGTAGATCGCGGACTTGCCCGAGCCGGTCGACATGACCACGAGCGTGTCGCGGCCGGCCAGCGCGGACTCGATCGCCTCCCGCTGCCCGGGCCGCAGCTCCGGGTAGCCGAACGCCTCGCGCGCGACACGATCGATCGGGGACTCGTCGGCCAGGGGCCCTAGATTGACAGGAATGGACCAACCCTGGTCAGGACGAAGACTGCACTTTGTGGGGATCGGCGGCGCCGGTATGAGCGGGCTCGCCGTAGTCGCGCACGCGCTCGGCGCGAGCGTCACCGGCTCCGATCGCGCGGCCGGCTCGCCCTACGGCGGCCCGCTGAAAGCGGCCGGGATCGAGCCGACGATCGGCCACGACGCCGCCAACGTGCCCGAGGGTGCCGAGGTCGTGTACTCGAGCGCGATCCCGCCGACCAACGCGGAGCGCCGCCCACCCGAGATGCATCGCGCCGACCTCCTCGGTGAGCTCACAAGGCTCAAGCCCACGATCGCGATCTCCGGCACCCACGGCAAGACCACGACGTCGAGCATGGTCGTCCACGCCCTCGAGGCCAAGAGCTACCTCGTCGGCGGGGAGGTGCGCAGCACCGGCTCAAACGCCGGTTGGGGGGACGACGCGTGGCTGATCGTCGAGGCCGACGAGTCCGATCGCAGCCTGCTCAAGCTCAGCCCCACGATCGCGGTCGTGACGAACGCTGAGCTGGACCACCACACGACCTACGCCTCCCAGCGAGACGTCGACGACACCTTCGCGCAGTTCCTCGCCAAGGCGACCCAGCGGGTCGTGCCCGAGAACCTCACCCGCCTCGCCGAGGACCCGACGACGTTCGCCGCCGAGCCCACGCTCAGCGCCGCGGGCTCGTCCTTCGACTTCGACGGTCACGTCGTCACCCTGCAGATCCCCGGCGCCCACAACGCCGCCAACGCCGCGGCCGCGCTGACCGCGATCAAGCTCGCGGGCGGAGACGTGGCCGCAGCAGCGCAGAATCTCGCCTCCTTCGAGGGAGCCGGCCGCCGGTTCGAGCGGCTCGGCACCACACCCACCGGGGCGCTGGTGGTCGACGACTACGCGCACCACCCGACCGAGGTCCGCGCCACGATCGCGGCCGCCCGCACCCTGCAGCCCCGCCGCGTGATCGCGTGCTTCCAGCCGCACCTCTTCTCGCGCACGCAGCGCGAGGCGACCGCCTTCGGCCGGGCACTCGCGCGAGCCGACCTCGCCGTGATCCTCGATGTGTATCCCGCCCGCGAACGCGCGGAGGACTTCCCGGGCGTGACCGGCCTGCTCGTGGCCGAGGCCACCGCCGACGCCGGCAACGGAAAACGCGTCGCCTGGATGCGCACCCACGCCGCGGCCGAGACCTTCCTGCGCAACGAGTTGTGCAGCGGTGACGTGCTGCTGACGATGGGCGCCGGCGACGTCGACTCCATCGGGCGGGCGCTTATATAGAAGGGACCGGCGGAACGGGGTCGAAGCTCTGCGCCAATGGTCGCCATGACCGTCACCCGCCGCGGCCGGCGCCTGTTGCGCCTCGCCGTCGGCCTCATCCTCGTGCTCGCGTTCGCGAGCGGCGGGTGGATGTGGCTGCGCGATTCCAGCCTCGTCGCGGTCCGCGACGTGCAGATCACGGGCGTGACCGCGTCCGACGGCGAGCAGGTCAAGGCCGCGCTCACGAGCGCGGGGCTCGATATGACCACGCTCCACGTGCAGCCGCAGGCGCTGAAGGAAGCGACCGCGAACCTGACCTCGGTCGAGTCGCTGAAGGTCCGCTCCGACTTCCCGCACAAGCTCTCGATCCAGGTGATCGAGCGTCAGCCCGTGGCCGCTCTGGCGACCAAGGGGGAGGAGCGGATCCCGGTCACGGGCGACGGCATCGTCCTGCGTGGCGTGACCGCCGAGCGCGACCTGCCGAGCCTCACGCTCGACGCCGGCGCGGTCGGGCCGAAGCTCACCGACCACCGCGCGCTTGGCGCGCTCAAGATCGCGGGCGCCGCACCCGATGTCCTCCTTCGACGCTCGAATGCGCTCGTCGTCAACGGGAAGGGCATCGTCGTGACGCTTAAGAATGGCCCCGAACTGGTGTTCGGTTCAGCCTCTGACGCGCGCGCGAAGTGGATTGCCGCCGCACGCGTCCTCGCCGAGAGCTCCGCTGCAGGCGCCACCTATTTGGACCTCCGGATTCCGGGGCGGGTGGCCGCAGGAGGGCTCGCGCCGATCGACCCGGAGGCCGATAACCCGAACCCTCAACCTGAGGCTCAGAATAGCCCAACTCTCAACCAAGGGTAGAGACTTTGGCATTCTGCAACGATCTTTGCGGCGGTTCGTTCTCGTTGACATTGGGAACGAAATCCCCGTACCTTGCGGTAATCCGCCCGGTCAGTGAGCGTGCTAAAACGCTCGACCCTAACTAGAGGCACGGACGGAATCTCTCATGGAAGCCAGCGGTTATCTCGCAGTCATCAAGGTCGTCGGCGTCGGCGGCGGTGGAACCAATGCCGTAAACCGGATGATCGACGCCGGCCTGTCCGGCGTGGAGTTCATTGCCGCCAACACGGACGCGCAGGCGCTCCAGATGACGGATGCGGACCTCAAGCTGCACATCGGCGCGAACCTCACCAAGGGGCTCGGCGCGGGCGCCAACCCGCAGATCGGCCAAGGCGCGGCGGCCGAGTCACGCGACGACATCAAGGAGGCGCTCAAGGGCGCGGACATGGTGTTCGTCACGGCAGGGGAGGGGGGCGGCACCGGTACGGGCGCCGCGCCGGTGATCGCCGAGATCGCCAAGAACGAGATCGGTGCGCTCACCGTGGGTGTGGTCACGCGCCCGTTCTCCTTCGAGGGCTCCCAGCGCGGCCGCCAGGCGCAGGAGGGCATCGACCGCCTGCGCGAGATGGTCGACACGCTGATCGTGATCCCGAACGAGAAGCTGCTCGCGATGGTCGAGCGCCGCACGAGCATCCTCGACGCGTTCCGCGAGGCCGACAACGTCCTGCGCCAGGGCGTCCAGGGCATCACGGACCTGATCACGATCCCGGGCCTGATCAACCTCGACTTCGCCGACGTCCGCACGATCATGGCCAACGCCGGGTCCGCGCTGATGGGCATCGGCACCGCCAACGGCGAGTCGCGGGCGAGTGAGGCCGCCAAGCAGGCGATCTCGAGTCCGCTGCTGGAGGAGTCCGTCGAGGGCGCCACCGGCATCCTGCTCAACATCACCGGTGGTCGCGACCTCGGCCTGTTCGAGGTCAACGAGGCCGCCGAGCTGATCCACTCCGCCGCCGACGCGAACTCCAACATCATCTTCGGCGCCGTGATCGACGAGGCGATGGGCGACGACATCCGCGTCACGGTGATCGCCACCGGCTTCGACCACGGCGGCGTGCGCGCCGCCCGCGAGGAACGGGCCCGCCCGCCGCGCGACCGCGGCCCGCGGATCGACGATCGCCAGCGCGATTCGCTCGTCATCCGCGACGACGATCTCGACATCCCGCCGTTCCTTCGCTGACGCACCGCTAAAGGATCGGCGTCCAATACGCCGATACCTGGAGGTGTGAGTGTCCAGCCGCGCAGGTCTCTGTTCTTCGCCCTCGTGGCGTGCGCGGTCTGGCTGGGTGTCCACGAGGTCCGCGTGGTCGGCTTCGACGGGATCTCGCTCGGCCCGCTGAGCTCCCGCTTCGCCCACGACGTCGTGCTCCTGATCGCCGCCGGCGCCTGCCTGCTGCGCGCCGCCACCGTCCGCGTCGAGCGCACCGCGTGGCTGCTGATCGGCCTCGGAGTCCTCGGCTGGACGTTCGGCGAGATCTACTACACGGCCGTGCTCTGGGATGAGAGCGCGCCGCCGATCCCCTCGCCCGCCGACATCGGCTACCTCGTCTTCCCGGTCGCGACCTTCGCGGGCATGATCTTCCTCGTCCGCGGACGCGCGAAGTTCACTCCGGCGCTGCTCGTCGACGGCATCGCGACCGCGCTGGCCGTCGCCGCCCTGAGCGCCGCGATCGTCTTCCAGACGGTCCTCGACCACGCCTCCGGCGACGTCGCCTCGGTCGTCACCTCGCTGGCCTATCCGGTCACGGATCTGATCCTCGCCGCCGTCGCCGTGGGCGCCCTCGCGAGCACGGGCTGGCGCGTCGATCGCACCTGGGCGCTGCTGACCGGCGGCATCCTGCTCTTCTGGTTCGCCGACTCGATGTACCTCGTGCGCACCGCGGAGGGCGTCTACGAGGCGGGCGGCTGGTTCGACGCGGGCTGGTGGGGCGGGCTGGTGATGATCGCCGTCGCCGCCTGGCAGCCGGTGCCGCTGCGCCGCGTCCGCTGCGCGGGTGACTCGCTGCGCCTGATCGCGGCGCCGCTCGCCTCCGGCGCGATCGCGCTCGAGCTGCTCGTCTACGGCTCGCTCGTCTCGCTCAACCCGCTCGCCGTCGGCCTCGCCGCCGCCGCGCTCGTCTTCGTGATGATCCGGCTGACGATGACGTTCCGCCAGAACGTCCGGATCCTGCGCGCGTCCCGCGACGAGGCGATGACGGACGCGCTGACCGGTCTCGGCAACCGCCGCGCTCTGACGGTCGCGCTGGACGAGGCCTTCGCCGAGGCCCGCGACGACTCCCCGCTCGTCCTCGCCATGTTCGACCTCGACGGCTTCAAGCACTACAACGACACCTTCGGCCATCCCGCGGGCGACATCCTCCTCACCCGCCTCGGCGCGAACCTGCGCAAGTACCTCGGCACCCGCGGCACCGTCTTCCGGATGGGCGGCGACGAGTTCTGCGCGCTGTTCACGCTCCACGCCGGCCAGGACCGGGTCGAGCTGCTCGACGGCGCCGCCCTCGCGCTGAGCGAGCACGGCGACGGCTTCTGGATCGGCTGCTCCTACGGCTCGATCGCCGTGCCGGGCGAGGCGACCGACGCGGCCGAGGCGCTGCGGATCGCCGACCAGCGCATGTACGCCCAGAAGCACGCGGGCCGCGCCTCGCCGTCGCGCCAGGTCAAGGAGGCGCTCCTGAGCGTCCTCGCCGCCCGCGACCCCGAGACCACCCGCCACGCCCGCGCCGTCGCCGCCCTCGTCGACTCCGCCGCGCAGCACCTCGGCCTCGGCCAGGACGAGCGCGAGACCGTCCGCCTCGCCGCGGAGCTGCACGAGGCCGGCCGGCTGATGCTCCCGTCGGGCTCGAGCCCCGACGACATCGCCCTCGCCAGCGAGCGCATGGTCGCCGCGACCCCCGCCCTCGCCCCCGCCGCGCACCTGATCGGCGCCGTCCACGAGCGCTGGGACGGGAGCGGCTTCCCGAACGGCCGCGCGGGCGAGGAGATCCCCCTCGGCGCACGCATCGTCGCCGTCGCTGACGCGCTGGAAGCGATGAGCGCCGACCGCACACCCACCGAGGCGCTCGCGGAACTGCAGCGCGGGGCGGGTACGCGGTTCGACCCGAGGGTCGTCGCCGCCTTCACCGCCACGGCCTCACCGCACGCCGTGCCCTTCGTGCTCTCCTAGCTGTGAGTCACACGCGGCCAGCGTCGCGTCCAGTAATAGACCGGTGTGACGAATCCACCGAAGACGACCAGCAGGATGGTCCAGGTCGTGCGCTGGGTGTCACTGAGTGAACGGTCCTGGTTGGCGTCGACGGCGAGGATGATCGCCGGCACAAAGTTCACCATCGTCCACAGGAGCATCAGGATGAGCGCCGCGACCGGGAACTCACCGTCGGCCGGCGGTGAGGCGATGAGTAAGACGACGAAGGTGAGGAAGATCGGGATCGGCAGCAGCGTCGCGACGCCGAGACACACCTCGAAGACCCGGCGAGTCCCGCTCACCTGACGCGCACGACGACGGACCTCGAGTAACCGAGGTCATACGGGAAGACGTCCTCGCGGCGGATGCGCAGGCGGATCGGGTAGCGACCGGTCCGGCCGGCGAACCGGTACGTCGACGCCCATGCGCCCTTCGACCCGCGGGCGCGTGCGGTGGCGAACGTGCGCCAGCGCCCGCCGTCGAACGCCTGCAGGTCGACGAGCTTGCCCGACCGCGGCACCGTCGCGCCACGCAGACCGAGACGGCCGGAGAAGCGCACGCGGCCGCCGCCGTCGAGCGTCCGCCGCGACGCATGGATCGTGCTGGACGCGCGCACGCGCAGCTGTGCCGTGCGGGCGAGCGGCGCGAGACCAGGGCTCCCGGCGAAGGCGAACTGCAGTTGCCGGCTCGGCCCGGCGGGGGCGCGATAGGAGAAGCGGCCCTTCGCGTCGGTCGCGACCGTGCCGGCGACGGTCGGCACGGCACCGGACGTCCGGAGCGTCTGGTTGACCGCGATCGCCTGCCCGCCCAGGGGCTGCCCGTCTCGGGTCGTGATCTGGCCGCGGAACGTCGCCGTCCGGCCATACGCGATCGACGCCGCACCGCCCCGCAGCGCCTGTCCACCGACGCGGAGTGACATCTCGCTCAGCTCGCCGTCGGTGACATTGCCCGCATTGTCACTCACGCTGACCCGGATGCCGACCCGCGCCGCGCTCCCTCGATCGAGCTTCGCGGTCAACCGGCCGTTCGCCAGCGTCGTCGGAAGCGCGCGGAACGGCTCACCGACCGAGTTGCGCACCGAGACCGTTCCGGAGGCGACGCCGGACGCGGCGTCCGAGACCGCCAGCGTGATCGTCTTCCCGCTCGCGCGCGTCAGCGTGACGGTCGGGGCGGTGCCATCGAGTTGGATCGACTTCGTCACCGTCGTCGCATTCCCGGCGGAGTCATCGACGACGAGTTTGAGCTCGTGCCGCCCATCGCCGACTGGGCCGAGACCGATCGGCGTGGTCGCGACGTTGGGGCAAGGCACCGGCCGTGTCGCGTCGCAGGCCGAGTCGGCCCTGGACGCCGGCGCCCCGTCGACCAGGAGTTGTCCCGACCGGATGCCCGCGTTGTCGGAGGCCGACCAAACCAGCGAGTCCGTCGGCCGTCGCCAACCGTCCGACGTCACGAGATCTCCTCCGAGCGATGCGACGGGCGCTGAGTCGTCCTGAAGCTTGACCGTCGCGCCGTAGAGGACGAATTGTGCCTGCGGCGATGACCCATTGCTCGTGTAGCAGAACTGCAGCGTGTCTCCGCCGCAGAGCACGCCCCATTTGAGCGAGCTCGTCGCGACCTGGATGACGCCGGTCTCCGCTCCGGAAGGAACTCCGATCGTGCACGGAAAGCCGGGTGACGGCTTGCACTGCTCCTTCCCGAACACGCCACCCACGAGCGACCCGGTCGCGTCTTGGAGGTAGAGATCCCAGCGACCGCCGTCAGGCTCCGGCGTTGCGGGATCGTCTGCCATCGCCTCGCCGTGGAGAAAACGACTGGCCTGCAGCGCCACGATCGTCGTCCCCGATGGCGCCACGAAGTTGAACGAGCCTCCCGACAGGTAGTTCGCCCGCTGCCGGCCGGTTGCGGTGACCGCCACGAGACCATCGGCGCAGTCGGTGTCGAACGCGACCAGACCGGGCTGGGGCCCGAGGTTGGCCGCGAAGTCCAGGTTCGGCGTCCACGAGTGATTGACCCCATTCGCCCCCGGCGCGTTGCAGGCGACCACGTCATACGTACCCGCCTCCGCCCGCGCAGGCGCGAGCGCGAAGAGCGCCATGACGACGAAGATGAAGGTCAAGGTCCTGCGCACGTGCGAGCGAAGTACCCGCTTCGCCCGCGGTTCAGCGGACGGTGATGACCACGGAGGCGGAGTACCCGAGCTCATACGGGAACAACGCTTCGCGGCGGATGCGCAGGCGGATCGGGAAGCGGCCCGCGTTGCCGCGGAAGTGGGCGACGGCGTGCCAGGCGCCGTCGCGACCGCTGGCGCGGACGGCGTCGACCGTCGTCCAGCGGCCGTTCTGGGAAGCCTGGAGGTCGACGATCTTGCCGCCGGGCGGCAGCGAGGTGCCGAGCATGCGCAGGCGACCGGAGAAGCGGACCGAGCCGGCGCCGGAGAGCCGGACCTTCGACGCGCGGATCGTCGCGCTGGCCGGGACGCGGAGTGCGACCTCGCGGGTGCGGGTGAGCATCCCCGCCGCACCCGGATAGACGACGGTCAGCCGCTGGCTCGGGCCGGCCGGGAGCGTCACCGAGAAGCGGCCGTCGGCGTCGGTGGTCGCGGTCGCCACCTGCGACGAGGTCGCGCCGGCGCGGTGCTGAATGCCGTTGAGCACGATCGGCTGACCCGCGACCGGAGCGCCGTCGGTGGACGTGAGCCGGCCGAGGACGGTGACCGCGCGGCCGTAGCCGACGGTCGCGCGGGCGTCCTGGACCTTGCGCGCGTGCCCGCTCCCGATGCGGGTGCTCAGGCTCATCGAGGTCACGAGCGACGCGATCGCGTTGCCGGCGTTGTCCGTCGCCGACACGCGGATGCCGTAGCTGCCCTTCACCGATTTCGGCACCGTGGCAACCAGCTTGCCGCCGCGCAGCGTCGTCGGAAGCGCGAGGAACGGCGCGTCGCGCTTGCCGCGGATCTCGATCGTCCCGCCGGCGACGCCGGACGACGCATCCGAGAGCAGCGCCGTGATCGTCCGCCCGCTCACCGGAGCCTCGGCGATCACCGGAGGCGTCCCATCGACATCGACGGTGCGGTCCGCGCGGGTGACGTTCCCGGCAGTGTCCTGCACGATCGTCGTGAGCGCATGGCGACCATCGATGACGCCCGTGAGGTCGTACGCCAGAGCGGACTGCGTCGGGCACGGGGCGGGGAGGTGGTAGTCGCACTCAGCGGCTTGGGACACCCGCTCCGCGCCATCGAGGATCATGCGGGTGAGGCGAATGCCGCTGGCGTCTGTGCCCGTGGCGGTGAACGCATCGGTGGGACGTCGCCAGCCGTCGAGCGGGCTCGAGAGGGCCAGCTCGGGTGCGACTGTGTCCTCGACCGTGACCTTGGCACCCTGAAACTGCACGCCGGCGTGCGGGCCGTCAGCGTTCGCGGTCGGGCAGGTCGCGGTGGTCGCGGCCGCCGCACACTCGATGCCGAGGGAGACGACGGGCTGCCCGACGGCGGTGTAGGTCGAGCTGACACTGCCCGTTCCGAAGCCGTTGACCCCTCGGCCGCAATAGGCCGGATAGATCAAGGTTGCGCCCGAGCAATAGTCGGGTCCCGAGGTGCCGCCGAGCACCACGGCACCGCCTGCAGACGTTCCCGCCCGCGCGACCGATACCCAGTACGGGGCGCCGACGGCGGCGCTCGTCGCGCGCGACTGCGTGAAGCGCCAGAAGGTGACGTCCTTGACCGTCGCGTCGGCAGGCGCATGGAAGACGAACGCCGCGCCGTCGTCGACGCGGACATTGGTCGGCGCGACCGCGGCGGAGCCCATCGTCAGGCCGGCCGGCGTCGAGCAACGCTCCAGCGGCGGTATCGAGAACGCCGATGCCGGCGGCGTTGACTTCCCTGCCCGGTTGTACGGCTCAACGGTCCATGCACGATTGATGCCGCCGCCGTCGCCGCCGACCGTGTTGCACGCCACGACGTCGTACGTTCCTGCCCGCGCAGAGGCCGCCGGCAAGGCCAGCAGTCCGACGATCGTCGCCACCAGCAACGCGGCGTCCTTGCGCATCAATCCGGCCAACACTGGCGGCGCAGAATAGTTGCATTACGCACACCGGACCACTCGCGCTAGGGTCCCGGCCCCATGGCCGTAGGTACAGAGACGCTCAAGCGGACCCCGCTATACGACCAGCATGTCGCCGCGGGGGCGAAGCTCGTCCCGTTCGCCGGCTGGGAGATGCCGGTGCAGTACGCGGGCATCAAGGAGGAGCACCTCAACGTCCGCGGCCACGCGGGGATCTTCGACGTCTCGCACATGGGCGAGATCGAGACCACCGGGCCGGACGCGGAGCGGTTCCTGCAGCGGATCCTCTCCAACGACGTCTCCAAGCTCACCGACGGCGGCGCGCAGTACAGCGTGCTGACCAAGGAGGACGGGGGCGTCCTGGACGACCTGTTCACCTACCGCCTCTCGCCGTATCGGTACCTGACGGTCACCAACGCGGCCAACCACGAGAAGGACCTCGCGTGGTTCCAGAACCACTCCGAGGGCTTCGACGTGACGCTCATCGACCGCCTGCACGACTACGCGATGCTCGCCGTCCAGGGGCCTGAGGCCAGAACGATCGTCGCGGGCCTCACCGAGGGCGAGCTGCCCAAGCGCTTCAAGACGGCGACGCTGACCGTCGCGGGCGCGAAGGACGTCCTCGTGTGCGGGACGGGTTACACCGGCGAGGACGGGGTCGAGCTCCTGGTCGCCCCGGGCGACGCGCCCAAGGTCTGGGACGCGGTGGTCGCCGCGGGCGCCAAGCCCGCCGGCCTCGGCGCGCGCGACACGCTGCGCCTGGAGGTCTGCTTCCACCTCTACGGCAACGACCTGATGGAGACCCGCGGGCCGATCGAGGCGGGTCTGGGCTGGTGCGTGAAGGAGGACACCGGCTTCATCGGCGCCGAGGCGATCAAGGTCGCCCGCGCCAACGGTCCCTCCGAGAAGCTCGTCCCGTTCGTGATCACCGGCCCCGGCATCGCCCGCCAGGGCAACGGCATCATCGGCGGCGGCGAGGTCACGTCCGGCACCCTGAGCCCCAGCCTGAACATCGGCATCGGCATGGCCTATGTCCCCGTGGACAAGGCCGAGCCCGGAACCGCCTTCGAGATCGACGTCCGCGGCAGGACGCGCTCCGCCGAGGTTCGCGAAAAGCCCCTGTACAAGAAGGAGAACTGACCCGTGGCCGAGGCCAGCTACCCCGACGACCTCAAGTACCACGCCGAGCACGACTGGGCGCGCGTCGACGGCGACACCGCCACGCTGGGCATCACCTGGTACGCCCAGGACCAGCTCGGCGAGGTCGTGTTCTTCGATCCGCCGGAGGTCGGCGCGACGATCACCAAGGACTCCCCGTACGCCGAGGTCGAGTCCGTTAAGGCCGTGTCGGACGTCATCGCGCCGGTCAGCGGCGAGATCGTCGAGGTCAACGAGGCGCTCAAGGACTCCCCTGAGCAGATCAATGACGACTCCTACGGCGAAGGCTGGCTGGTCAAGGTCAAGCTTTCCGATCCGTCCGAGATCGACGCCCTGATGGACTCCGACAAGTACCAGGAGTCGCTGTCATAAGCTGAGCGGCTCACTATGAGCCGCTACACATCCGCCACTGAGGCCGACCGGCAGGAGATGCTGGCGGCGGTCGGTGTTGAAACGATCGACGACCTCTTCGCCGACGTCCCCGAGGGCGTCAGGCTCGGCCGCGCGCTCGATCTCCCACCGGGTAAGCCGGAGCAGGAGGTCTACGCGAAGCTGCGCGACCTCGCCGCCAAGAACGTGTCCGCCGAGGACGAGCTGAGCTTCCTCGGCGCGGGCATGTACGACCACTACGTGCCGGCGCTGATCGACTCGATCCTGCAGCGGTCGGAGTTCCTGACGCCCTACACGCCCTACCAGCCCGAGATCAGCCAGGGCGGGCTGCAGGTGATGTTCGAGTACCAGACGGCGATCAGCGAGCTGACCGGCCTGCCGGTCTCCAACGCGTCCGTCTATGAGGGGCCGAGCGCGATCGCGGCCGCCGGCTGGCTCGCGCACACCCACACCAAGAAGACCCGGTTCCTGGTCTCCGAGGGCCTGCACCCGCACAGCCGCGAGACGCTCGAGACGACGTCCGCCGGCTGGGGGACGACGATCGAGACGATCCCGCTCGCCAACGGGCTCACGGACCTGCAGGACGTCGGCGACGACGTCGCGGCGGTCTTCCTCGGCCAGCCGAACTTCTACGGCGCGATCGAGGACCTCGAGACGCTGAGCCCGATCGCCCGCGCCACCGGCGCGCTGCTGATCGTCCAGTGCGACCCGCTCACGCTCGGCGTGCTGCGGCCTCCGGGCGACTTCGACGTCGACATCGCCGTCGGCGAGGGCCAGACGCTGGGCAACCGGCTGGACTTCGGCGGCCCGTCGTTCGGCTTCTTCGCCGCCAAGCAGGACTACATCCGCCGGATGCCGGGCCGGATCGCGGGGGAGACGACCGACGTCGACGGCCGCCGCGGCTTCGTCCTGACGCTGCAGACGCGCGAGCAGCACATCCGCCGCGAGAAGGCGACGCACAACATCTGCACCTCACAGGCGCTGAACGCGCTCGCGGGCGTGATCTACCTGAGCTGGCTGGGCCGCGAGGGGATCGTCGAGCTCGGCGAGCTGCTCGTCTCCCGCACCCACTACGCGCGGGAGACGCTGACGGCGCTGGACGGCGTCGAAGCCCTCCACGACCAGCCGGTGGTACGCGAGTTCGCGCTCAAGCTCGCCAAGCCGGCGGCCGAGGTCGTCGAGTTCTGCGCCGAGCGCGGCGTCAACCCGGGTCACCCGGTGGGCGAGGACGTCCTGCTGGTGGCGATCACCGAGCAGCGGTCCAAGGCCGACATCGACCGCCTGGCGGAAGTCCTGACGGAGGCGCTCGCATGAGCAGCATCACCGAGAACCGCCTGCACGCGGACCCGAGCATCGAGGGTCACGACCCGCATCCGCGCCGCAGCGCGCTGGTCGAGACCGACATGCAGCGCGACCGCGCGAAGACGATCTACGAGAAGTCCAAGCCGGGCCGCCGCGCGTTCGTGGCGCCGGAACTCGACGTGCCGTCGCACGCGCTCCCGGAGAAGTTCCGCCGCGCGGAGCCGCCGAAGCTGCCGGAGATCGCCGAGCCGGAGATCGTCCGCCACTACAACCGGCTGTCGAAGCGCAACTTCGACCTCGACACCGGCTTCTACCCGCTCGGGTCGTGCACGATGAAGCACAACCCGAAGCTGCATGAGCGCGTGGCCGCGCTGCCGGGCAACTCGAGGTTGCACCCGCTGCAGAACCCCAAGCGCGCTCAGGGCGCGCTGCAGCTGATGCACGAGTTGCAGGGCGCGCTGTCGGAGGTCGCCGGGCTCCCCCACGTCAGTCTCCAGCCGAGTGCGGGCTCGCACGGCGAGCTCGCCGGCGTCCTGCTCACCCGCGCCTACTTCGAGGACCGCGGGGACCAGCGGACGAAGATCCTCACGCCGGACACCTCGCACGGGACCAACCCGGCGACGGTGACGATGGGCGGCTACGAGGTCGTCAAGGTCGGCACCGACGAGCACGGCGGCGTCGACGTCGAGGACCTGCGGGCGAAGGCCGACGAGCAGGTCGCCTGCCTGATGCTCACCAACCCGAACACGCTCGGCGTGTTCGACCGCAACATCGAGGAGATCGCCAAGATCGTCCACGGCGTCGGCGCGACGCTGTACTACGACGGCGCCAACCTCAACGCGGTCATGGGTCGCACGCGGCCGGGTGACATGGGCTTCGACATCGTGCACTTCAACCTGCACAAGACGTTCACGCAGCCCCACGGCGGCGGCGGTCCGGGCGCCGGGCCGATCGCGGTCTCCGATCGCATGGAGCCGTACCTGACCAAGCCGCAGGTGGTCAAGCGCGACGACGGCACCTTCGACCTGGACTACGACCGGCCGAAGTCGATCGGCCGCCTGCGCGGCTTCCAGGGCAACTACGGCGTCTTCGTGCGCTCGTACGCGTACATCCTCAGCCTCGGCTCCGACGGCCTGCAGGAGGCGTCGGAGACCGCGGTCCTCAACGCCAACTACCTGCTCGCGAAGCTGCGCGCGCTCGGCGTGACGGAGTACCTCCCGCCGGCCTACGACCGCCTCTGCATGCACGAGTTCGTGCTGTCCGGCGCGCCGATGAAGAAGGAGCTCGACCTGCGCACGCTGGACCTGGCCAAGCGCCTGCTCGACCACGGCTTCCACCCGCCGACGGTCTACTTCCCGCTGCTGGTCGACGAGGCGCTGCTGATCGAGCCGACCGAGACCGAGACGATGGAGACCCTCGACCTGTTCGCCGAGGCGCTGGCGAACATCCTGCGCGAGGGCGCCGAGGATCCGGAGATCGCGCGCAACGCGCCGTACGGGACGCCGGTCCGGCGCCTCGACGAGGCGGGTGCGGCCAAGCGGCCGGTCATCCGCCAGCCGCTGTAAGCAGCGTCAACGTTCGTGACACCCGGCGGCCCTGCCGTCGGGTGACATGACATCGCGGTTTCGGCCGCACCGCGCGGATCGCGGGCCGTCCGCGTCAATTGCTTCTGACGTCGCGGTCCTGAAAGCGTCGCGCGCCTTTTCGCGCCCCGAGCGGCCTGGGGAGCCTCCCTGGCAAGGCAATTCAAACCTCGTAGGGGAGGAACCCTCATGTCCAGGATGTTCAAGGCCGCCACGGCGGCCACGCTCGCGTGCGGCCTGATGCTGCTCGGCGGCACCGGTATTGCCAGCGCGCAGGATGGTCCGGCGCGGCTCACGCAGGTGGTGCCGATGACCGGCAAGGCCAAGGGCGGCAAGACCTTCACCGGCACGTACACGATCCAGAAGTTCATCGCCAAGGGCGGCAAGCTCTACTCCGTCGGCACCGTCAAGGGCAAGCTCGGCTCCAAGAAGGTGACCAAGGACAACGTCCAGGCGCCCGCCGCCGTCGCCAACGCGACCGCGCCCGCGAAGGCCGCCCAGGTCCCGCCGGTCCCGCTCCCGCCGCTGCCCGCCGGCAACGCCTGCTCGATCCTTAGCCTCGACCTCGGCCCGATCAACCTCAACCTGCTCGGCCTCGTCGTCCGCACCGATCAGATCCAGCTGCGCATCGACGCCGTCCAGGGCCCGGGCAACCTGCTCGGCAACCTGCTCTGCGGCATCACCGGAATCCTCAACCCCTCCGGCACCCTCGCCAACACGCCGCTCGGCCAGCTCGCCCAGATCCTCAACGCGCTGCTCGCCCTCTCGCCCCGCACCGCATAGCAGCCGGTTGACGAATTCCGGTGCGCCCGCTGCGGCGCATCCGCGGCGCCTCGCGCCACCCACGCTGCTCACGTGCCAGAGGCACGCATCGCGAGCGCGGGCGGCCCGACGCACTGGCGGCTGCACCACATCGGTCGGACCGGCCATTCGCCAACCGACTCCAGCGAGCCAGACTCGAACCATGCATACCGCTCGTATACCGGGGTCAGACCCCGGTATACGACTTGCATGCAAGAGCCGCCCGGTACTCTGAGCCGCCAGCGATGGTGATCTTCTCTGGCATCCAGCCCACCGGGCGCAAGCATCTCGGCAACTACATCGGGGCCATCCTGCAGTACGTGGAGGGCCAGGATCGAGCGGATCCCGCGATCTACTGCATCGTCGACCTGCACGGCACGACGGTGGCGTACGAGCCCGCCGAGCTGCGCGAGCGCTCGCGGGACACGGCGGCGTTGCTGGTCGCCGCGGGGCTCGATCCGGAGCGCTGCGTGCTCTTCCGCCAGAGCGACGTTCCCCAGCACACCGAGCTCACGTGGCTGCTGTCGAGCGTGACGTCGGTCGGGCAGCTCAACCGCATGCACCAGTTCCGCGACAAGGCCGGCACCGCGCGCGACCGGGTGTCGGCGGGGCTGCTGTATTACCCGGTCCTGATGGCCGCCGACGTGCTCGCCTACCGCGCCCACGAGGTGCCGGTGGGGGAGGATCAGCGCGAGCACATCGAGCTGATGCGCGACGTCGCGGAAGCGTTCAACAAGCGCTTCGGCGAGACGCTGGTCGTCCCAGAGGGCAACATCCCCACGGTCGGCGCCCGCGTGCGCGACCTCAAGGAGCCCGACAAGAAGATGTCGACCACCGGCGGCACGCCCGCGGGCACGGTCTACGTCGACGAGGAGCCCGCCAGCATCGTCAAGAAGTTCAAGCGGGCGGAGACCGACTCGGGGCGCGAGATCGTGCGCGCCGACGACAAGCCCGGCATCTCGAACCTGATCGAGATCCTCGCCGTCGTGCGCGGCACGGCGCCAAACGCGATCGAGCACGACTTCGAGGGCAAGGGCTACGGCGACTTCAAGACCGCCGTCGGCGAAGAGGTCGCGGCCTGGCTGTCCCCGGTGCGCGAGCGCTACCTCGAGCTGCGCCAGGACACGGCGGCGATCGAGGAGATCTTCGAGGCCGGGGCCGCGAAGGCTACGGCGATCGCGGCACCGGTGGTCGCGGACGTGCGCGACGCGATGGGCGTCGGTAAGCCCGTCCGAAGCGCCACCTAGCCTTCGGGGCGTGCGGATCGCCCACCTCGAGCTGGACCTCGACGTCTTCGCCGGTCCCTTCGACCTGCTCCTCTCACTGATCCTGCGCGAGGAGCTGGACCTGCTCGAGGTCGACCTCGCCGAGGTCGTGATCGCCTACCTCGACCACCTCGAGTCACTGGAAGAGCTCGACCTGGAGTCCGCGACCGAGTTCCTGGTGCTGATCGCGGCGCTGCTGGAGCTGAAGTCGCGCCTGATGCTGCCCGGCGAGGAGGTCGAGGAGCTCGACGAGCTGCAGCCCGCCGAGGCCGCCGAGGAGCTGGTCGAGCGGATGCTGCAGTACGCGCGCTTCCGCGGCGCGGGCGCCCACCTGGCCGAACGTCACGCCTACGGCCAGTCCTTCCTGCTGCGCTCCGCCCGCCTGCCCGAGGGCCTGCGCAAGGTCCCGGTGGCCAGCGCCCAGGCGGCGTACGACCCGGCGGTGCTGGGCGCCTCGCTCGGCGCGCTGCTGCGCGTGCCGGCGCCGATCGACGTCACCCACATGGCGACCGCGCGCGTGACGGTCGGTGAGCGCCTGCAGATCCTGCGCGACCTCCTGCGCCGCGGCCGCTTCAGCTTCGACGAGGCCGTCAAGGACGCCGATCGCGTCACGGTCTGCGTGACCGTCTGGGCGCTGCTGGAGCTCTACAAGCGCGGCGAGGCCGCGTGGGAGCAGGATGAGCCCTTCGGCCCGATCATGGTCACCGCCGACGCGCCGCAGCGGGCGGCGGCGTGAGCGCGCGCACCGCCACCTCGCCCGGCGAGGCGCGCCGATGAACCTCTCCGCGCACCTCGAGGCGCTGCTCTTCCTCGCGCCCGACCCGGTCTCGATCGAGGAGCTCGCCGATGCGCTGCAGGTCGGTGAGGACGCGGTGACGCAGGCGTGCAAGGAGCTCGAGGCCGACCTCGAGGGTCGCGGGCTCGTCATCCGCCGGATCGCCGGCGGCCTGGCGCTCGCCTCGCACCCGGACGCCGAGGAGGCCGCCCGGCGCCTGCTCGCCCGCCCGCGCACGCCCGCCCTCACACCCGCCCAGGCGGAGACGCTCGCGATCGTCGCCTACCTGCAGCCGGTGAGCCGCCCCGAGGTCGCCCGCATCCGCGGCGTCGCCTCGGAGTCCGCGACCTCCGCGCTGGTCGAGCGCGGCCTGATCGAGGAGGCGGGGCGCTCGCAGTTCGGCGCGGTCCTCTATCGCACGACCGCGCTCTTCCTCAAGCTCTTCGGGCTGGACTCGCCGGAGGAGCTGCCGGATATCGCGCAGTGGGACCCCTCGCCCGAGGAGGCCACCGCGCTCAGAGATCGCCTGCTCCGCGCGGGTGAGGCCCGCGGCGAAGCCGCCGCCGCGCGGTAGGCCGTTGAGCGCGATGCGCAACTTCTCTGCGCTTGGCGGGTTGCGAGCGGTCGTGCGGAAACTGATCCTCGCGCTCGGCGCGATGGCGGCCGTGTGCTGCCTCTCATTCATCGGCCTGGCCCAGGCGCAGACACCCCCGGTGACCTTCTCGGTCTATCCGGTCCCCGGGACGCTCACGGCGTCCGCCAAGACCCAGATCAGCTTCCGCGGCGGCGACCCGGCGACGCTCGGGACGATCACCGTGAAGGGATCGAAGAGCGGCACCCACGCCGGGACGCTGAAGCCGCACTCCGACGGGCTCGGCGCCAGCTTCGTGCCCACCAAGCCGTTCACGGCGAACGAGAAGGTCACCGTCACGACGGACGACCAGATCGTCGGGACCGCCGCCGGCGACTACTCGTTCTCGATCGGCGAGAGCACCGGGCGCAAGAACCGCCCCGTCGAGGGCGCGATGGTCGGCAACGGCACCGTCCAGGGCTTCAAGACCCGCCGCGACCTCGCGCCGCCGTCGCTCACGGTGACCACCAACAAGCCCGGCACCGCACCCGGGCTGATCTTCCTGGCCCCGAAGGGCGGACGTGGCCAGGACGGCCCGATGATCGTCGACAACAGCGGCAAGCTGATCTGGTTCAAGCCGATGGAGGGCAAGCTCGCGGCTGACTTCCGCGTGCAGACCTACAACGGCCAGCCGGTGCTGACGTGGTGGGAGGGCGTGCTCTACGGCGGCGACGGCGACGGCGTCGGCCAGATCCTCGACTCGTCCTACACGCCGATCGCGCAGGTCCACGCCGGCAACGGCTACTCGTTCGACATCCACGAGTTCACGATCACGCCGCAGAACACCGCGCTGGTGATCGCCTACGAGCGCGACAAGCGCGACCTGCGCAAGTGGGGCGGTCGCAAGGACGCGCGCGTCGTCGACAACATCATCCAGGAGATCGACCTCAAGACCGGCCTCGTGCTGTTCGAGTGGCACAGCTTCGGCAACGTCTCGCCCGCCGACTCCTACACGCCGCCCCCGAAGGAGAACGGGTTCGAGTGGGAGTACTTCCACGCCAACGCGGTCACCATCGACACGGACGGCAACTTCCTCGTCTCCGGCCGCAACGTGTCGACGATCTACAAGATCAACCGCGCGACCGGCAAGATCATGTGGCGGCTCGGCGGCAAGCACTCCGACTTCAAGCTCGGCAAGGGCGTGCGGTTCGATTACCAGCACAACATCCGCCGTCAGGCCGACGGCACGCTGACGCTGTTCGACAACTCCGCGGCCCCGCCGACGAAGAAGGCCTCGCGCGCGATCACCATCCGCCTCGACGAGCAGGCCAAGACCGCGACGCTCGTCAACGCGTTCACCCACCCGGACAAGCTGCTCTCCTCCAGCCAAGGCAACAACGAGCGCCTGCCCAACGGCGACGAGTTCGTCGGCTGGGGCTCGCAGCGCTACTTCACCGAGTTCAGCCCGACGGGTGAGGTGCTCTTCGACGGCCACCTCGCCAAGGGCAACGACAACTACCGCGCCTTCCGGTACGAGTGGAGCGGCCGCCCGACCACGCCGCCGAAGGCCATCGCGAGCACCAAGAGCGGCAGCATCACCGCGACGGTGAGCTGGAACGGCGCCACCGGCGTGGCCCGCTGGGAGCTGCTCGCCGGCGCCGACGCGAACACGCTCGCCCCGATCGGGTCGGCCAACCGCGCCGGCTTCGAGACCTCGATCACCGCGAAGTCCACCGCCGCCGTCGTCGCCCTGCGCGCCTACGACGCCGCCGGCAACGTGCTCGGCACGAGCCCGGCGATCACACCCACCCGAGCCTGACTCATTGCTCAGCGCGCGGACGCGTAAGTCCGCGCGCTGACTTGGGGATATACCCCAGCCGAAATCCGGCGCGCTGTGCTCTCATGCGGGATTCGCGCGCGCGCCGCGATGAACCGGCTCCGCGGTGTCTCGGACCGCGCTATACCGACCGCGGAATGGGGCGCGAACGCAGCGCTGGAGACGATGTCGAGCTCGTCGCCGTGGTCGTCGGCGGGCAAAGTTGGGCATTTCCGCTGGCGGCCGTCGCGCGGGTCGTCGGCATGGTCGCGGTGTCCCCGCTGCCTGAGTCGCCGATGGGGATCCGAGGGGCGGTCAATGTCGGCGGAGAGATCGTGCCGGTCCTCGATCTCGATCTGCGCATCGGGCGTCCCACCACTGAGCGCGGTCCGAGCGCACGCCTCGTCCTGGCACGCACGAACACGCGCCGCGTCGCCCTGCCGGTCGACGACGTCCTCGGCGTGATCTCCATCGAGCGCGGCCGGATCGGCCCGCCGGTCGAGCAGTCACCGGCGCCGATGGCGGGCGTGGCGTCACTCGAGGACGGCGTGCTCGCGATCTACGACCTCGATGCCTTCCTCACCGCCGACGACGAGGTCGCGCTCGACGCGGCGCTCACGGGAGCAGCGCGCTGACGCTCCCGGGCGACGTCATGGACGAGGCCCGGACGCTCGTGCGCGACCGGCTCGGGCTCGACTTCCCCGCGCGCCGTGAGGCGGATCTCGAGCGCGCGCTCGACGGCGCCACCGACGCGCCGCGCGAGCTGCTGGACGCGCTGCGCGCGCAGCCGACCACCGATCCGCGCTGGCGCGCGCTGATCCGCGCATTGACGATCCAGGAGAGCTACTTCTTCCGCGACGCGGCGCTGTACGCCGCCCTGGTCGAGCGCGTGCTGCCCGACCTGATCGCCCAGCGCCGCGCGGCGGGCGACCTGCGCCTGTCGCTCTGGAGCGCGGGTTGCGCCGCGGGACAGGAGCCGTACTCGCTCGCGATGGTGGTCGACCGCCTGCTCCCCGATCGCACCGGCTGGCGGGTGTCGATCCAGGCCTCAGACCTCGACACGCACGCGCTCGAGGTCGCCCGCTCCGGCGTCTACGGCGACTGGGCGCTGCGCGACCTGCCCGTCTGGGCGCGCGGCCACTTCGACTCGCGCGATCCCAGGCGCCACGTCGTCGACGAGCGGATCCGCGCGATGGTGCAGTTCGCGCCGCTGAACCTCGCGACCGAGGCCTACCCCGGCTCGCTGGACCTGATCGTCTGCCGCAACGTCCTGATGTACCTGGCCGACGACATCCGCCACGAGGCCGTGGTGCGGCTCGGGCGGGCGCTCGCGCCCGAGGGCTGGCTGGTGGTGAGCCCGCTGGACTCCACGCCCGCGTCCGAGGCGAACCTGCTGGCGCCGGTGGAGCTCGCCGGTGTCCGGCTGCTGCGCCGGCGCGACAGCGCTCCACCGGTGCCCACCCAAGCCCAACCGGACCAGCGCAAGACGCCCGCCGCGCCCCCGCTCGAGTCCGCGCTCCAGCGCGCCCGCGCGGCCGCCGACCGCGGCCAGCTCGACGACGCCATCGCCCTCTGCCTGCAGGCGCTCCGCGACGACCCGCTCGACGCCGAGGCGCACCTGCTGACCGCCGCCGTCGAGGAGGAGCGCGGGGATCTGCCCGCCGCGATCGCCGCCGTCCGACGCGCGATCTACAGCGAGCCCGACTCGGCCAATGCCCACTTCCGGCTCGGCTCGCTGCTGTTGCGTCGCGGCGACGAGGAGTCCGGCCGCCGCAGCCTCACGACCGCCGCCGAGCTCTTCGGCGAGCACGCGCCCGCCTCGCTCCTGGCCCGGGTCGAGCGATGACGCAGACGTTCGATTGGGACCTGGCCCGCGAGCGCCTGGCGGCGGCGCGCCGCGCCCTCGTCGAGACTCAGACGCCCGAGGAGGAGCGCGCTGTGCTGGCCGAGCGCGCGCGCCTGCTCGCGATTCCCCCCGCCGCCGACACCGGCGACGCCGGCCGTGACTACGTGCGGATCACGCTCTGCGGCGACCGCTTCGCGCTCGCGGCGGAGCACGTGCTCGAAGCGACGCCGTTGGGAAGCCCGACGCCGGTGCCCGGCACGCCCGGCTTCCTCCTGGGCGTGGTCAACCATCGCGGGCGCGTGCTGCCGGTGATGGATCTGCGCCGCCAGCTCGTCCCGCACGGCGACCCAAGCGCCGAGCTGACCCAGACCGTCGCGGTGGCCGTCGACGGCATGACGTTCGGGATCGCGGCCGAAACCGTGGAGCAGACCACGCGCGAGCGGGTGCAGGACCTCGACCGCGACCTCGTGACCGTATTGGACCTGGAAGCGCTCGCCGCGGACCCGCGGCTGCGCATCGACGACGAATGAAAGAGATGCCGTGATGCGCAACCAGACGATCGGCCGGCGGATCGCCGCCGGATACGGCGTGGTGCTCGTGCTGATGCTCGGGACCGCGGTGTTCGCGATCCTCTCGTTGCGCTCCTCCCGCGAGAACTTCACCTCCGCGGTCGCGACGCTGCAGGACCGCGCCCTCGGCGGAACTGAGTCGCTTCAGGGCCTGGACGCGTCGTCGGTCGCGATGACGAGCTACCTCCTGACCGGCCGCGCCGCGACGATCGACACGCTCGAGGAGCGCTTCAAGGTGGCCCGCGCGGCCGCGGTCGGCGTGCGCGAGTCCAGCACGACGCCCGCGCAGGTCTCCGGCTGGTCGGAGGTCGTCCGCCAGCTCGACCAGTGGCACACCGCCGTCCAAAACGCTGTCGACCTCAAGCGGTCAGGTGACGACGCCGGGGCGCTGAAGGCCTACAACGAGAACGTCATCCCGGTCCGCTCGTCGATGCGCAACCTGGCCGTCGACCTCGTCGCGGCGGAGCGCAAGCGGTCAGGGACGACCGCCACGGAGGCGGCCGACGACGCGCTGCGCTCGATCTGGCTGCTCGTCGCAGTGGCCGCCGCGGCGATGATCCTCGGGGTCCTGATCGCCTGGGGGCTCGGGCGCGCGGTCACCCGCCACCTGCACGACGCGGTCGCCACGATCGCGTCGGCCTCCACCGGCATCCTCGCCGCCACCGCGCAGCAGGCCAGCGGCGCGGCGGAGGAGGAGACCGCGATCCACCAGACGACCGCGACCGCCGACGAGGTCAGACAGACCGTGGCGCTGACGACCGAGAAGGCGCGGCTCGTAGCCAAGGACGTGCGCGAGACGGCGGAGATCTCGCGCGACGGCCGGCGCGCCGTCGACGAGAGCGTGCGCGGCACGCAAGAGGCGCGGGCGCGGATGGAGGCGCTGGCGGAGCGCATCCTCACGCTCTCCGACCAGGCGCAGGCGATCGGCGAGATCGTCCGCACCGTCAACGGGCTCGCGGAGCAGTCGAACCTGCTCAGCGTCAACGCGGGCATCGAAGCCGCCAAGGCGGGGGACGCGGGGCGCGGCTTCGCCGTCGTCGCCTCCGAGGTGAAGTCGCTGGCCGAGCAGTCGCGCCAGGCGACGTCGCAGATCCGCGACATCCTGAGCGAGATCCAGGGTGCGACGCAGGCCGCCGTGATGGCCGCCGAGCAGGGCGTCAAGGCCAGTGAGGCGGGCGAGGCGATCACGACCGAGGCGGGCGAGGCGATCCGCCAGCTGGGCGACCGGCTCGCGCAGGCCGCGGACTCCGCCCAGCAGATCCTCGCGTCCTCCCAGCAGCAGATGACCGGGGTCGACCAGGTCGCGCTGGCGATGCAGAACATCCGCGAGGCGTCGTCGCAGAACATGGCCGCGACCCGCCAGGTCGAGCAGGCCGCGCGCGAGCTCGACAACCTCTCCAAGCGCCTCACCGACCTCGTCTCGCCGAACGGTCGCCGCGACCGCACGCTCGCGGGGGCGTATGCCGAGGCGTGACTCGGAGCTGATGGCGCGGCTGCTTGCGACGTTCGCCGTCGAGGCCGACGAGCACCTGGTCGCGCTCCGCCGCCACCTGCTGGAGCTGTCCGCCGAGCGGCCGGAGGAGGAGGCCCGGGCGCTGGTCGAGTCGACCTTTCGCGACATGCACACGCTCAAGGGCGCGGCGCGGTCCGTGGGTCAGCGCGACGTCGAGCGCCTCTGCGCGAGCTGTGAGGCGCTGCTGAGCGTCCTCAAGCGCTCGGAAACCCTGCCGGGCGAGGCGGTGATCTCCCTGCTCGACGAGGCGGTCGCGGCGATCGCGGTGCTCGTCGCGAGCGGCCCGGGGACGCCCGTGCCGCCGGACCTTCTGGAGCGCCTGGACCGCGCGGTGATCGACCCGGATGACATCGCGCCGCAGCCGAAGCGTGCACCGGAACCCGAACCCGAGCCCGAGCCGGCGGCGGAGCCGGATGCGCCGGTTGCCGTCCCCGGGCCCGCGGTCGCGGCCAAGCGCGCCGCGACGATCCGGATGGCGACCGACGACCTCGACGTCCTCCTGCGGCGGGGCGAGGAGTTGCTGGCGATCAAGCTCGCCGCGGACGAGTGGGTCACCGGCGCCGAGGCGTTCCACGAGCGGCTGCGCCACGCCCATCGCGCCGAGGACCCGCTGGCCGAGATCCGCGCGCTGGAAGCGACCGCGCGCGCGATGGTCACCGGGCTGCGGCGCGACCGGCGCTCGATCGCGGGCGCCGTAGACGGCCTGCTCGAGCAGGCCCAGCGCGTGCGCATGATGCCCGCCTCCAGCGTGCTCGACCTGCTGCCGCTGATGGTCCGCGACCTCGCGCAGAGCCAGGACAAGCGCGTCGAGTTCTCCGCCACCGGCGGCGAGCTGCGGGTCGACCGGCGGGTGCTGGAGGCGATCAAGGGCCCGCTCATCCACATGGTGCGCAACGCCGTCGACCACGGCCTTGAGCCCGCAGACGAGCGCACCGCGCTGGGCAAGCCCGCGATCGGCCGCCTCACGGCCACGGTCCGCCCCCTCGAACGCGGCCGCGTCGAGTTCGTCCTCACCGACGACGGCCGCGGGATCGACGCGCAGCGCGTCCAGGACGCCGCCCGCCGCGCGCGGATCGCGGTTCCGGCGTCCGAGGAGGAGGCGCTGGCGCTCGTCTTCCGCTCGGGGTTGAGCACGAGCTTCGTCATCACCGACGTGTCCGGCCACGGGCTCGGGCTGGCGATCGTCAAGGAGCAGGTCACCAAGCTCGGCGGCGAGGTCCAGCTCGACACCCGCCCGGGCGAGGGCACGACGATCCGGCTGATCGCGCCCGCGACGATCGCGACCTTCCGCGGCCTGCTGGTGCGCGCCGGCGAGCAGCGCTTCCTCCTGCCGATCGAGAACGTCGACCGCGCGATCGCCCCCGAGCCGCTGACCCAGGGCGGGCAGCTGAAGATCCGCTACGAGGGCGAGCTGCTGCCGTGCGCGCCGCTGGCGAACCTGCTCGGGATCGAGGCGTCGCACGCTCCGAGCGAGCGACTCGCGTGCGCGATCCTCAATGCTGGCGGACAGCGGGCCGGCGTCCTCGTCGACGAGATCGTCGGCGACCGCGAGGTGCTCGTGAAGGACTTCGAGCCGCCGCTGATCCGCGTGCGCAACGTCGCCGCCGCGGGGTTGCTCGGCGCCGGCGAGCTGGTCCTCGTCCTGCGCCCGGCCGACCTCGTCGCGGGTGCGGCCGAGGCGCGGACGATCGCTGACACGAGCCCCGAGATCGCCGAGCCCGCGCCGGAGCCCGACGGCCCGCCGTGGGTGCTCGTCGTCGACGACGCCGTCACCACCCGCGCGATGGAGCGCGGCCTGCTCGAGCTCGCCGGCTACCAGGTCAAGGTCGCCGTCGACGGGCTCGACGCGTGGACGACGCTCAAGAGCGAGCGCTTCGATCTCGTCGTCTCCGACGTCGACATGCCGCGCATGAACGGCTTCGAGCTCACCCAGCGCATCCGCGCCGACGAGCGCCTGCAGGACCTTCCGGTGGTGCTCGTCAGCGCGCTCGAGGCGCGCGAGGACAAGGAGCGCGGGATCGAGGTGGGCGCGAACGCCTACGTCGTCAAGTCGAGCTTCGAGCAGTCCAACCTGCTCGAGATCATCAACCGGCTCGGGGTCAGGCCATGATCCGGGTGCTGCTGGCCGAGGACTCCGCGGTCACCCGCGCCTACCTCAGCTACCTGCTGGAGGACGACCCGGGCATCGAGGTCGTCGGCGCCGCCAAGGACGGGCGCGAAGCGGTCGAGCTGGCCGCCAGCCTGCGCCCGGACGTGATCCTGATGGACGTCCACATGCCCAACGTGGACGGCTACGAGGCGACGCGCCAGATCATGGCGAGCACGCCCACGCCGATCGTGATGGCGACCGCGAGCTCCAGCCAGTCCGAGACCCGCGGCGGCTTCACGGCGCTTGAGGCGGGCGCGCTGATCCTGCTCTCGAAGCCACCGGCACTGTGGGACGAGGGGCATGAGGAGTCGGCCGCGGAGCTCCTGCGCACGCTGAAGCTGATGGCCGAGGTCAAGGTCGTCCGCCGCTGGAACGGGCGCCAGGTGAACGGCACGCATCCGTCCAACCGCTTCCCGCGCCCGCACGAGGCGAAGGTGGTCGCGATCGGCGCCTCGACCGGCGGCCCGCAGGCGATCTCCGCGATCCTGGCCGCGCTGCCGGGCACGCTCGGCGTCCCGGTGCTGCTCGTCCAGCACATCTCCGACGGGTTCATCGATGGGTTCGTCGAATGGCTGGGCACGCGGACGCCGATGGAGGTGGTGGTCGCGAGCCAGGGCGAGGCGTTGCGGGCGGGGACCGTGCACGTCGCGGGCGGCGGCCGTCACATGACGGTCACGCGCGACGGGCGCCTCAACCTCGACCATGGACCCCCGATGAACGGGTTCCGGCCATCGATCAGCAGGCTCTTCAGCTCGGTCGCGTCGACCTGCGGGCGTGAGGCGGTCGGCATCCTGTTGACCGGCATGGGCCGCGACGGCGCCGACGGCCTGCGGCAGATGCGCGACGCCGGCGGCCTGACGATCGCCCAGGACGAGGCGTCGAGCGTCATCTTCGGCATGCCCGGCGAGGCCGTCCGCCTCAAGGCGGCGTGCGAGGTGCTTCCTCCCGCCGCGATCGCGGAGGCGCTATGGGCCGTCGAGATGGAGCGGGTGCGATGAGCGAGATCCTGGTCGTCGAGGACAGCCCGACCCAGCGCGAGCAGCTGCTGTTCCTCCTGCAGCGCGCCGGCTACGAGACGATCGCGGCGCCCGACGGTGCGGCCGCCCTGGACATCGCGCATTCGCGCCATCCAGCGCTCGTGCTGACCGACGTCGTGATGCCGCGGATGGACGGCTACACGCTGTGCCGCGCGATCAAGGCCGACCCGGTGCTGCACGACACCCCGGTGATCCTGCTCACCTCGCTCACCAGCCCGCAGGACGTGATCGAGGGCCTCGCCTGCGGCGCCGACAACTTCGTCCGCAAGCCGTACGAGAGCGCGTCGCTGCTCGCGCGCGTCCAGCGCTGCCTGGCCGACGGCGTCGAGCGCAGCCGCGTGCCCGCCGCCGCGACGGTGGGCGCCGAGCGCGAGCAGGTGCTCGAGTTCCTCTTCTCCACGTTCGAGGAGACGGTTCACCTCGACGACGAGCTGACCCGCTCCTACCAGTCGCTGGACCTCCTCTACCGCCTCGCCGAGGGCCTGAACCGCTCCTCGACGCAGCACGAGGTGGTGCTCGAGGCGCTGGCACGGGCGCTCGAGCTGCCCGGCGTGCGCGGCGCGTGGATGGAGGTCGAGGGCGACCGCCTCGCGGGCGGGGCGGGGACGTGCTCGCGGATGACCTCGCTCGACCAGGCGCCGCCGGTGGACTTCACGGTCGAGCTGCGCAGCGGCGGCGGCGGGCTCGGCCGGCTCCAGCTCGTCGGCCCCGACGAGCGCCTGCTGGACGACGACGAGCTGCGCACGCTGGACGCGTTCGGCATCCAGGTCGGCGCGGCGCTGGATCGCGCGCTGCTGCAGGAGCACCTCGAGCGGCGGGTGCAGGAGCGCACCGCCGAGCTCTCGGCCGAGGTCGCGGCGCGCCAGCGGGCGGAGGAGGCCGTGCGCGCGATGGCGGCGATCGTCGAGTCCGCCGACGACGGGATGGTGCGGCTCGGCACCGACGGCCGGATCCAGACCTGGAACCGCGGCGCCGCGCGGATGTACGGCTACGTGGGCGACGAGGCGGTCGGCAACTCGATCGAGCTCGTGGCCTCACCCGACGAGGTCGACGAGCTGCGCTCGATCATCTCCCGCGTCGCGTGGGGCGAGTCGGTCGTGGGGCACGAGATGGTGCGCCTGACGCGCGACGGGAAGGAGATCGAGGTCAGCCTGACGCTCTCCCCGGTCCGCGACGCCGACGGCGCGGTCGTGGCGATCGCGGAGATCGCCCGCGACATCACCGCCCGTAAGGAGCTCGAGCGGGCGCTGCTGCAATCCCAGAAGCTCGATTCGGTCGGGCGGCTCGCGGGCGGCATCGCGCACGACTTCAACAACCTGATGACCGGCGTGATCGGGTTCTCCGAGCTCGCCCTGCCACAGCTCGACGAACCGCAGCGGACCTTCATCGAGGAGGCCAAGCGGGCGGGCGAGCGGGCGACCGAGCTCACCCAGCGGCTGCTGGCCTTCGGGCGCCGGCAGACCCTGCGGCCCAAGCCGATGGACCTCAACACCGTCGTGGCGGAGATGGAGACGCTGCTGGCGCGGCTGATCGGCGAGCAGATCGACATGGCGCTCGAGCTCGATCCCGCACCGTGCCCGCTCGTGGCCGATCGCAGCCAGCTCGAACAGGTCGTGATGAACCTCGCGATCAACGCCCGCGACGCGATGGACGGCCGCGGAAAGCTGCGGATCGCCACCGTGGCGAACGACGAGGGCCACGTGCGCCTGAGCGTGACCGACACCGGGACGGGCATGGACGCCGAGACCCAGACGAAGATCTTCGAGCCCTTCTTCACCACCAAGGAGGAGGGCAAGGGCACGGGCCTCGGCCTGTCGACGGTCTTCGGGATCGTCCACCAGAGCGGCGGGCGGATCGCCGTCGACAGCCGTCTCGAGCGCGGCACGACGTTCACGATCTTCCTCCCGCGCGGCGGCGAAGCGCTGGGGGAGGCCGACGCGGCGCAGCCCGCCGAGACGCCCGAGCGCGGCTCAGGTTCGGTGCTCGTCGTCGAGGACGACGACTCGATCCGCGCGCTGATGCGGGCCGTGCTGGAGCCGGCGGGCTACGAGGTGCGGCTGGCGGCCGGGGGGGAGGAGGCGCTCAACGGCGCCGACGCCGACCTGTTGATCACGGACATCCTGATGCCCGGCATGAACGGGCGCGAACTGGCCACGCGCATCACCGAGCGCGCTCCGGAGACGCACGTGCTGTTCATCTCGGGCTATACGGGCAAGGACACGCGGCTCCAGGACGGCGAGCGCTTCCTCGCCAAGCCGTTCACGCCGAGTGCGTTGCTGGAGCAGGTGCAGGCGCTGCTGACGGCTGATCGGTCTTAGCGGCGAGCTGGCCGCACGCGGCGTCGATGTCGCGCCCGCGGGTCAGGCGGACCGTCGCACGGAGCCCGTGCTCCTCGAGCGCGGCCTTGAACGCGTCGATCGAGTTCCGGGACGACCCGTCGTAGATGCTGTCGGTCGGGTTGTACGGGATCAGGTTGAGCTTGTAGATCTTCGGGTCCAGCAGCTGGGCGAGCTGGACGGCCTGCGCGTAGCCGTCGTTGACACCCGCAAGCATCACGTACTCGATGAAGATCTGACGGCGCTTTTTTACGTAATGGGCCTCGCAGGCATCGAGAACTTCGCGGATGGAGAAGCGCTCGTTGACGGGCATGATCTTCGAGCGCAGCGCGTCCTCGGGAGCGTGCAGGGAGAGCGCGAGGCGGATCGGCATGTCGCTCTCGGTGAGGCGCTGGATGCCGGGGACCCAGCCGACGGTCGAGATGCCGGTGCGGCGGTGGGTGATGCCGACGTCGGGCAGCTTGCTCGACGCGGCGAGCACGTTGTCCAGGTTCATCATCGGCTCGCCCATCCCCATGAAGACGAGGTGGTCGACCGGCTCGATGCGGCGGAAGTGCAGCACCTGGTCGAGGATCTCGGCCGCGGTCAGGTTGCGGCCGAACTTCATCGTCCCGGTGGCGCAGAACGTGCACGTGAGCGGGCAGCCGGACTGCGAGGAGACGCAGATCGAGCGGCGGCCGTCGCGGTAGCGCATCAGCACGGCCTCGACGGCGCGGCCGTCGTGGGTGTGGAAGAGCGCCTTGACGGTGCCGTCTGACGCGTGCGCTTCCTTGACCAACTCCAGCGTGGAGAAGGGGACGGCTTCGTGCAGGCGGGCGCGCAGCGCCGCCGGCAGGTCCGTCATCTCGTCGTAGCCGTGCGCGCCGTTGGCCGCCCAGCGCCACACCTGGCGCGAGCGGAACGCCGGCTCGCCCGCCTCGGCGAGGGTCCGATCGAGCAACTCGAGATCCACGCCACCTATCGTGGCAGGCCACTCGAATGCGCCTCGCCAAATACCTAGCCCATTCGGGGGTCGCCTCGCGGCGCGCCTCCGAGACGATCATCTTCGACGGCCGCGTGACCGTCGACGGCGCCGTCATCACCGATCCCGCTCGCGACGTGGACGACCTCAACATCGTCAAGGTCGACGGCAAGCGGGTCAAGACCGAAGGCCACGACCGGGTCGTCTACCTCCTGCACAAGCCGCCGAACGTCGTCTCGACGGTCAAGGACCCTGAGGGGCGCCGCACGATCGTGTCGCTGATCCCGAGCAAGGAGCGCCTGTACCCGGTGGGCCGCCTCGACTACGACACGACCGGCCTGATCCTGCTCACCAACGACGGCGACCTCGCCCACCGGCTCACGCACCCCTCCTTCGAGGTGCCGCGGACCTACCGCGCCCGCGTCGCGAACTCGCCGGTGCACGAGCCCGCGATGCGCGCGCTGCGCGAGGGCGTCGAGCTCGAGGATGGCGTGACCGCGCCCGCCAAGGTCCGCAAGATCGCCTCGAACCACCTCGAGCTGACCATCCGCGAAGGCCGCAAGCGCCAGGTCAAGCGCATGCTCGAGGAGGTCGGCCACCCGGTCCTCTCGCTTGAGCGCGTCGCCTTCGGGCCGCTGCGTCTGGGCGAGTTGGAGATGGGCGCCTGGCGCGAGTTGAGCAGGGTGGAGATCGAGCACCTGCGCGAGCTTGGTTGAATGGCGGACATGCGGCTGGTCGCGCTCCGAGGTGCCAACACCGTCACCGAGAACACCGCCGAGGCGATCCTCTCGGCGACGGACGCGCTGATGCGCGAGATCCTGTCCCGCAACGGCCTCGGCGCCGACGACCTCGTGAGCTGCATCTTCACGCTCACGCCGGACCTTGACGCGCAGTTCCCCGCGGTGGCGGCGCGCGAGATGGGTCTCTCGTCCGTCCCCCTGCTGTGCGCCCGCGAGATCCCAGTGCCGGGCGCGCTGCCGCAGGTGATCCGTGTGCTGATCCATGGCTACAAGCCCGACGGGACGACGCCCGAACACGTCTACCTCGGCGACGCGGCCAAGCTGCGCCTGGACCTCCAGGGCGCGCAGTGAGTCATCGACCCATCCGCTGATAGCGGCGGATCGCCAGCGGCACGAAGATCGCCATCAGCACCACGGCCCAGATCAGCGACGTGATCACCGGGTGCTGGAGCGTGAAGACGTCCGGCAGCGGGCCGGTGGGCGAGTGGAAGAGCTGGCGCATCGCCGTGGCCAGCGAGGTCAGCGGGTTGAGCTCCGCGATCTGGCGCAGACCGTCCGGCAGGCCGGCGACCGGCACGAAGATCCCGCTCAGGAACATCGCGGGGAAGATGATCGACATGACGATGCCGTCGGCACCGTCGGGGTCGCGCACCATCAACCCCACCCACACGCCGGCCCAGGTCACGGCGAAGGCCATGAAGAGCAGCAGCGCGAAGGCGCCGGCGGTCTCGACCACGCTGCCGTCCGGCGACCAGCCGACGATCAGGCCGCAGAGCGCGACCACGAGCAGCCCCCCGCACAGCTCGACCAACTCGGCCACCGTGCGGCCGGCGATCACGCTGCCGCGGGCGATCGGGAGCGTCCGGAGCCGGTCCATCAGGCCCGAACGGTTGTCGGAGGCGACGCCGACCGCGATCCCCGGCAGCGTGCCGATCATCGTCTGGGCGAAGATCCCGCTGACCAGGTAGGCGTGGTAGTTCCCGCCGCCTGGGACCTGGATCGCGGAGCCGAAGACGTAGGCGAAGAGCAGGACGAAGACGAGCGGCAGCAGCACCGCGCCGAACGCCTTCTCGGGGATGCGCGGGATGTGGCGCAGGCTGCGGCCGGCCAGCAGCCGGACCTCGTGAAAGGAATGGCTGATACGTGGTGCGCGGAGGACGTGAGCCGCCAGGCGAGCGTCCTCCACGGCATGCGAGCGCGCAGCGCGAGTCATGCCGCGCGTTCGCCGGCCAGCGCGAAGAACGCGTCGTCGAGCGTCGGCTGGCTCAGCGACGCCTCCTCGACCGTCAGGCCCGCTTCCTCGAGCATGTCCAGCGCCGCCTTCAGGTCCTTCGGCCCGTCGGGAGCGGGGATCGAGAGCGTGCGGGCGCGGACGTCCAGCTCCGGATCGAGGCGCTCGAAGACGCGCGCGGCGCCGGCCAGCGCCCCGTCGGCGGGGATCGTCAGGTGCACGCGGCGGTCGCCGACGCGCGCCTTCAGCTGGGCGGGCGTGCCGGCGGCGACGGTCTTCCCGCCGCGGAGCACCACGATCTCGTCGGCCAGGCGATCGGCCTCGTCGAGGTACTGCGTGGTGAGCAGCAGCGCGGCGCCGTCCTGCACCAGGCCTTCGATCGCGCCCCACATCTCGGCTCGGCTCCCCGGGTCGAGGCCCGTCGTGGGCTCGTCGAGGAACACGACCGGGCGATGCACGACCAGGCAGGCCGCCAGGTCGAGCCTGCGCCGCATCCCGCCGGAGTAGGTCCCGACCTGGCGGTCGGCGGCGTGCTCGATGCCGAAGCGGGCGAGCAGGGCCTTGGTGCGGGCGACGGCATCGCCCTTGGACAGCTTCTGCAGACGCCCGAGCAGCGTCAGGTTCTCGCGCCCGGTCAGGCGCTCGTCGAGCGAGGCCTGCTGACCGGCGAGCGAGATGCTCTCGCGCACGGCGCGTGGCTCGCGGGCGACGTCGTGGCCGGCGACCAGCGCGCGGCCGGAGGTGGGGGCGAGGAGCGTGGTGAGGATGCGCACCGCGGTCGTCTTGCCGGCCCCGTTGTGGCCGAGCAGGCCGAGCACGGTGCCCGGCTCGACGGTCAGGTCCAACCCGCTCAGCGCCTCGGTCTCCCCGAAGCGCTTGCCCAGGTCCTCGGTGAGGACCGCAGAGTCTCGTACGTTGTACGACATAGTACGGCGTACGATAGGAGTACACTGTACGTGTGTCAAGAGACGTTGAGCCGAAGGCGCCGATCTGGGCCCGCCCGGAGCCGCGCGGCCGCGGCCAGCGCGGCGGGCTCTCGCGGGCCGAGATCGTCCAGACCGCGCTGAAGATCGCCGACTCGGAGGGCCTGGCGGAGGTGTCGATCCGGCGGCTCGCCCGCGAGCTACGAGCGGGCGCGATGTCGCTCTATCACTACTTCGACTCGCGCGACGAGATCCTCGACCTGATGGGGGACTCGGTCGCCGCGGAGATGCTCGTACCCGAGCTGCCGGCCGACTGGCGCGAGGCGCTGCACGCCATCGCGATGCAGAGCCGCTCGGCGTTCCTCAATCACCGTTGGCTGCTCACGACCCTGCAGGACCGGCCGCGCGTGAGCCCGAACCTGCTGCGCCACATCGAGCAGTCCGCCCAGTCGGTGACCCAACTCGGGGAGCAGGGGCACCCGCCGGAGCTGCTCAGCGGCATCGTGATCGCCGTCGACGACTACACGATCGGCTACACGTACCGGGAGCTCGAGGGCGGCGGCAGCGACGACCGCGGGCGGAGGATGGCGAAGCAGTTCCGCGACGCCTACGACCAGCCGCACGTGCGCTACCTGCTCGAGAGCGGCGAGTTCCCGATGCTCGAACGCTTCGTCAGCATGGGCCAGCCGCTGATCACGCAGCCGTTCGAGGTCGGCCTGAACTGGCTGCTGGACGGCTTCGAGGCCTCGTTGCGCCGATAACCTCTTCTGCGATGGCCATCGAGTACGCCGAGAAGGTCCGCCGCATCCCCGTCTATCCGGCCGCCGACGGGTACGCGTCGGAGGGGCCGATCGCCAAGCTCGCGTCCAACGAGTCGCCCTACCCGCCGATCCCGGCCGTGATCGACGCGGTCACGAAGGCGCTCACCGGCCTCAATCGCTATCCGGACCCGACCAACGCGGCGTTGCGCAAGCGGCTCAGCGAGCGCACCGGCGTCCCCGCGCAGCGGATCGCGGTCGGCAACGGTTCCTGCGACATCCTGCTCGCCGCCGGCGACGCCCTGCTTGAGCCGGGCGCGGAGCTCGTCTACGCGTGGCCGTCCTTCAGCGTCTACCCGCACCTCGCGGCGGCTTCCGGCGCTCGCGCGATCGAGGTGCCGCTGGACGCCAAGCACTACCACCAGCTCGACAAGATGGCCGAGGAGATCACCGTGGCCACGCGCCTGGTGATCGTCTGCAACCCGAACAACCCGACCTCGACGGCGCTGCCGCTGGACGAGATCACCGACTTCGTGAAGTCCGTGCCGCGCCACGTCGCGGTGATCCTCGACGAGGCCTACATCGAGTTCAACGTCCTGCAGGACCCGGACGAGTCGATCGACCTGCTCGACAAGCACCCGAACCTGGTGCTGCTGCGGACCTTCTCGAAGGTCTACGGGCTCTGCGGGCTGCGGGTCGGCTACGCGCTGTGCGGGTCTGAGGACTTCCGGACGGCGGTCGACCAGGTCCGCCAGCCGTTCTTCTGCAACGCCGCCGCGCAGGCCGCGGCGCTTGAGTCCTTGAACCACACCGACGAGGTCACGCGGCGGGTGGAGCGCAACCTGGCCGAGCGGATCGGGCTGATCGACGGGCTGCGCGAGCTCGGCCTCGAGCCCGCGGAGTCGCAGGCCAACTTCGTCTGGTTCGACCTCGGCGAGGAACGTGTGGAGGCCGACGTCATGCGCGGGCTGGCCGAGCGCGGCATCCTCGTCCGCGCCGGCGGGGCGCTCGGGCGCGAAGGCGCGCTGCGGGTGACGGTCGGGACGCAGGCCGAGAACGAGCGCTTCCTGGAAACTCTGGGCGCGCTGTTGTAACCTCGCGGCTCGCGCATGGCTTCGACGCCCGCCATCTCCGCTCTTTCACACCGGAACCGGGCGTTCGGTCGTACCTACGCGTATTCCACCTGGCGATTTAGCTAGGCGCTCGGCCGGCGTGTGATCGCCGCCGCATCAAGGCCCAAGGGTCGAGCGCCGGAGCTCTCACGTCGTATGTTCTAGCCAGGCCTTTCCCAGGAGTACGCAAATGATGATCGTCATGAAGCCGACGGCCACCGAGGAGGACATCCTCTCCGTCATCGACCGCATCGAGAGCTGCGGTGCCAAGGCGCACCCGTCGCGCGGCGAAGAGGTGACCGTGATCGGCGCCGTCGGTGACCGTGAGCACGTGCAGCGGCTCAACCTCGAGCAGCACGCGGGCGTCGAGCAGGTCGTCCCGATCCTGAAGCCCTACAAGCTCTCCTCGCGGCAGTTCGCGGCTCATGGCGAGCGCACGGTGATCGAGATCGACGGGCGACTCATCGGCGGCGACCACTTCTCGATGATCGCCGGGCCGTGCACGGTCGAGTCGCGCGATCAGACGTTGACCACCGCGCACGCCGTCGCCGAGGCGGGCGCCTCGATGTTCCGCGGCGGCGCGTACAAGCCGCGCTCGTCGCCGTACAGCTTCCAGGGGCTCGGTCAAGAGGGCCTGCGGATCCTCGCCGAGGCCAAGGCACAAACCGGCCTGCCGATCGTCACCGAGCTGATGGACGCGCGTGACGTCGAGGCGATCCTCGAGGTCGCCGACGTCATCCAGGTCGGCGCGCGCAACATGCAGAACTACCCGCTGCTGGCCGAGATCGGGCGCACCGGCAAACCGGTCCTGATCAAGCGCGGGCTCTCCTCGACGCTCGAAGAGCTGCTGATGGCGGCGGAATACGTCTTGAAGGAGGGCAACCCGAACGTGATGCTGTGCGAGCGCGGCATCCGCACCTTCGAGACCGCGTACCGCTTCACGCTCGACATCATGGCCATCCCGATGCTCAAGGAGCTCTCGCATCTCCCGGTGATCGTCGACCCGTCGCACGCCCCGGGCCGGCGCGACATGGTCCTCCCGCTGTCGCTCGCCGCGGCCGCCGCGGGCGCGGACGGCATCATCGTCGAGGTGCACCCGAACCCCGAAGAGGCCATCTGCGACGGACCGCAGCAGATCTACAGCGACGCGTTCGGCGCGTACCTGGAACAGGTCGAGCGGGCGGCGGCGGTGGCCGGCAAGGTCCTGAGCGCCGCCGCGTGAAGGTCGCCGTCGTCGGCGTGGGGCTGATCGGTGGCTCGATCGGCTTGGCCGCCCGCCAGCGCCTCGGGGCGCACGTGAGCGGCTACGACCCGTCGGCGGCGGCGCGTGAGACCGCGATCGCCCGCGGAGCCGTGATCGAGGCCCACGGCTCCGTCGAGGCGGCGGTCGAGGGCGCGGACTTCGCCTTTGTCGCGGCGCCGGTGCAGTCGCTGGCCGCGATGGTCTCCTCGGTGCTGGAGGTGGCGGCCGACTCGTGCGTCGTCACGGACGTCGGGTCGGTCAAGCGGGCGGTCGCGGGTGCGATCGAGGACCCGCGCTTCATCGGCGGGCATCCACTGGCGGGTGCGGAGACCTCCGGCGTCGAACACGCCCGCGCCGATCTCTTCCAGGACGCCACCTGGTACCTGACGCCCACCACGGTGACCCGCGGCGTGGCCTACGAGCGGCTGCACCGGCTGATCACCCGCATCGGCGCGTGGCCGACGGCGATCGAGCCCGACACCCACGACGTCGTCATGGCCTCGGTCTCGCACCTCCCGCACGTATTGGCCAACGTGCTGGTGGCGCAGGCCGCGCGGGTGCTGAGCGCCGAGGGCGAGCGCCTGCCCGCCACCGGCCCGTCCTTCCGCGACGTGACCCGCGTGGCGGGCGCCAACTCCGTCGTGTGGGGCGGGATCTACCGCGCCAACGCCGACGCCCTGGTGGCCGCGATCGACGACATGGTCGGGCGGTTGACCAGCTTCCGCGACCAGCTCGCCTCCGGCGACGACGCCGGCATCCGCGAGTGGAACGAGTCCGCCCGCGAGGACCGCCGGCGCCTGCTCGAGTCCGACCTGGCGGGCGGCGAGGTCCACGAACTGCGGGTGCTCGTCCCCAACCGCCCGGGCATCGTGGCCGAGATCGCCTTGGCCCTGGGGCGTGCCACCATCGACATCGTCGACATGGGCCTCTATCCCTCTTCAGGCTCGCACGGTACGGTCGCCTTGTGGATACGAGGCGGCGTGGTCGCCGAGCAAGCTGAACGATTGGTCCGGGACCTCGGATTGGAGGTGGCTCGCGCATGACAACGACTCGGCCTTCGGCCTCGCGTTGTTGGGACGTCGCCCAGGGGGCGACCTCCCGGGCCGTGGGGGCTCCGTCGTGACCGGCGCTGATTCCACCGATCCCCCGCGCGGACGGGCGCGGCTGCGTGTCGTTCCGCCGCCGCCGGACGATCAGCCCCTAGACGAGACCGCGCCGCTGCGCGCCGTTCCGTCGCTCCGTCTTGTCCCGCCGTCGCGGCCTGTGCTGCCGCCCGATGACCCGCCGCGAGGTGCCGCGTGAACCGCCGTTTCGATCCATCCGGTCCACTCCGCGGGTCGCTGCGTGCGCCCGGCGACAAGTCGATGTCACATCGCGCGGCGCTGTTCGGCGCGATGTGCGACGAGCCCGTACGGGTCACCGGCTACCTCGAGGCCGCTGACACCTACTCGACGCTCAACGCCGTGCGCGCGTGCGGTGCGCTGGTCGAGGAGGGCGCCGACCGCGGCACGCTGACGATCCGCGGCGCCGGCCTGCGCGCGGCGGCCGAGGCGCACATCGACGTCGGCAATGCCGGCACGCTGATGCGGCTCGCGCCCGGCTGGCTCGCGGGCCAGCCCGGCGGCGAGTGGTCGTTCGACGGCGACGCGTCGATCCGCCGGCGCCCCGTCGACCGCGTGGCGATCCCGCTGCGGCAGATGGGTGCCTGGATCGAGACGACCGACGACCGCTTCGCCCCGTTCACGGTGCACGGCATGCCGCTGCGTGGCATCGAGTACGAGCTGCCCGTCGCTTCGGCGCAGATCAAGTCGTGCGTGCTGATGGCGGGCCTGCTCGCGTCCGGCACGACGACCGTGATCGAGTCCGAGCCGAGCCGCGACCACACCGAGCGCCTGCTCGCCCGCGCGGGTGTGCGCATCACCCGCGACGGCGACCGGATCGAGCTGACCCAGCACGACGAGCTCGAGCTGGGCGACATCCACGTGCCGGGCGACCCGTCCTCGGCCGCGTTCCACATCGCAGCGGCGATCCTCGTCAAGGGCTCGCGGATCGTCATCACCGACATGAGCGCGAACTGGACGCGGACGGGGTTCGTGCGGATCGCCGAGCGGATGGGCGCGGTCGTCATCGGCGACCTCGAGAAGCCCAACCCGGGCACGATCGCCCGCGACGAGCCCGTGTGCGAGGTCGACGTCGCCTCCGGCCCGCTGAAGGGCACGACCGTCGAGCCGCACGAGGTCCCGCTCGCGATCGACGAGCTGCCGCTGGTCGCCTTGCTCGGGTGCTTCGCCGAGGGCGAGACCGTCGTCACCGGCGCCCAGGAGCTGCGGGTCAAGGAGTCCGACCGGATCGCGACCGTCGTCGACGGCCTGCGCGGCCTCGGCGCCCACATCGAGGCCACCGAGGACGGCTTCGTCGTCACCGGCAACGGCGGCCTGCGCGGCGGCACCCTCGAAGCCCACGGCGACCACCGCCTCGCGATGCTCGGCGCGGTCGCCGGCCTCGCCTCCCGCGACGGCGTCGAAGTCGTCGGCATGGACGCGGCCGCCGTGTCCTACCCGGGCTTCGAATCCGACCTCGCCTCCCTCCTAAAGCCCACCTAAGGGGCCTGGCCCCTTAGGTGGGCTTTAGATCGCTTTCGGCGTCACGGCGTGGGTTCCGCGGCGAGCGCCTACCTAAACGCCACCTAAGGGGTCAGACCCCTTAGGTGGGCTTTAGGTTTCGCTAGCTCACGGTGTCGTGGTCGCCAGCGTGAACGTCAGCGTCTTGCCGTAGCTGCCCGTGCGCAACGCGTCGGCGGCCGCGATCGCCTGTTGGAACGTCACGGCCACGGCGTCGTTGGCCACCGGGGCGGCGTAGGTGAGCACCGCCGTCGGCGCCGCGGAGCCGCCGACCGGAGCGAACGCGCCGCCCGTCCCGCCCGGGCTGACAGCCCGCACGGACAGCGGCGTGGGCAGCGAGAACGTCCCGTTGACCAGGCGGCCGGTCGCGTTCGAGCTGGGATCGGAGACGCTCAACACAGCGTCACCCGCGCTCGAGACGACGTTCGCCGTCGTCCCGGCGGTGTACGTCCGCGCCACGCCCGGCGTGAACGCGCCAAACGCGGCGGGGGTGCCGAGTGACAGCGCCAAGGTCGCCGGCACGGTGGCACCGACGGTCCCCGGCGCGGTGGTCTTGACCACGGTGACGCCGTTGCCGTTGAACCCGGCCCAGTTCAGGTTGAACAGGTTGGCGCCGGTCGCACCGCCACTCACCGTGCGGAACACGAAGAACAGCTCGTGCTTGCCGGTCATCGCGATCGGGAACGTCTGGCTCGCCCACGTGGCCGTCCCGCCCGTCGACACCAGACTCGCCGTCGTCAGGATCGGGCCGGTGATCGAGTCCTGGCGGACCTCGATCGCCGCGAGCGGCGAGCCGGCCGTGCGCCCACCCGCCGCGTCCGCGTAGCGGAACGTGACCGACTCGATCCCGAACAGGTTGAACGGGCCGTTGAGCTGCACCCAGTCGCCCGCGCCGAGACCGGAGCGGTGCACACCGGCGCCGCCGTCGGTGTTGGTGGCCGTGTTGGTGCCCGACTGGGCCACGACGTGCTCGACCTCCTGGCGCTTCTGCCGCGTCTGGATCTGGCCGGTGCCCGTCAGCGACGGGACGCCGCCGGCCGCGCCCTTGTCGGCGTACGTCGCGCTGATGACGCCGAACACGTTGCCGCCGTGCGCCACGTCGTCGGCCTCGGTCGGCAGGAACCCGGTGCAGCCGGTGGTGGACGCCTCCGCGTGGCCATGGGTGTCATGCCCGAGGACGAACGTCACCTGGATGTCCTTGCAGTCGATCGAGGCGTCCTCCGGGTCGGTGACGACGACCTTGAACTGCAGCTCGTCCCCGAAGGAGAACAGCCCGCCGTCCAGCGGCGCGACGACCTCCACCTTCGGCGTCGTGTTGCCCGACGTGATGACCGTGCTGGTGGTGGTCTTCTCACCGGAGGAGTCGAGCACCGTCAGCGTGGCGGTGAACCGCCCGCGCGCCGTGTAGACATGCGTCGGATTCGGCTCGGTCGACTTCGCCGTGCCGTCGCCGAAGTCCCATTCGAAGCGGATCGAGTCACCCGGATCCTCGTCGAGCGACCCCGCGCTCGAGAAGTTGACCGTCAGCGGCGACGCGCCATCCGTGCGATCCGTGGTGAGCACCGCCTTTGGCGGCCGCTTGCCCTTGACGTACTCCCACTTGTACATGCCGGCGTCCGGGCTGATGACGTTGAACCCGTTGCCGTAGGTGAGCAGGTAGAACGCGCCGTCCGCGCCCCACTGCATGTCCATGGGGTTGTCGCACTCGAACTGGAACGTGCCCGCCGCGGTGTTCGCGCGGCTGCCGCAGTCCAGGAACCCGTTGATCTTGAAGATCCGGTTCTGGTCGTCGAGCTTGGCCTCACGCAGCGTGTCCTGCGTCCACTCGCCGAAGATCACCGAGTCGTCGTAGTACGGCGGGAACTTCTTCGGGTTCGGGTTGCTCGGCTCGTAGTTGTACTTCGTCATGCCGTGCGGGCCGACGCCCCCGGTGTAGAGCTCCGGGAACAGCCGCGGGCACTCGGTCGTCGAGCCGGGCGCGATCGCCCCCGGGGTGGGCGAGTAGTAGGCGAAGCAGGGCGTGCCCAGCGGCGCCGCGGCCAGGTTGTCGCGGTACGAGTACCAGATGTCCGGGTCGGTGACCGGCGGCACGTCGACCAGGCCGGGCTCCACGGACGGGCCGCCCTCGAGGTTCCAGCGCGAGTCGTTGTGCTGCGCAGGGCCGTCGCACTCGTGCACTTGCGCCGGGGTGTTCAGCGGCGTGC
Source organism: Solirubrobacter ginsenosidimutans (assembly GCF_027587205.1). Next base: position 20,160 of record NZ_JAPDOD010000038.1, on the reverse strand, counting down.
CCGCCGAGGTGGTGTTCGGCGCGAACTCGTGGAAGTTCCACTTGTAGTAGGGGAGATCGCGCTTGTAACAGGTCGGCCAGCCGTAGTTGGACGGCTTGCGCACGATCTCGTAGCGGCCGGTGCCCGACGGGCCGCGCGAGCGCTGCTGCGCGTTCGCGTCCGGCGAGTAGTCGCTGATGTACGCGACGTCGTTCTCGTCGACCTGGATGCGGAACGGGTTGCGGAAGCCCATGGCGTAGACCTCGGGCCGCGTCTTGGCCTGCGGCGCGCCCGCGACGAGCGGGAACAGGTTGCCGCTCGGGATCGTGTACGCGCCACCCGCGCCGAGGTCGGCCTTGTTCTGGTCGGCCGCGGTGATCGTGTCCTTGACCTTGACGCGCAGGATCTTGCCGCGCAGGTCGTTGGTGTTCTGCGACGTGCGCCGCGCGTCGCCGGTCAGCCGCTGATACCAGCCGCCGGGAGCGGCGGTCGCCGTGGTGAGCGTCGGCGACGTGCCCGTGAGCGCCGCGCCGTCACCGGTGATCTGCGCCTGGTCGGACTGCTGCAGCGCCCGGCGGAAGAACACGTTGACGTTGGCCGTGTTCACCGGCCCGCCACTGGTCTGGATATCGTCGGCGCCGACGTTGGGCAGCGCCTCCAGCGCCGCGTCGATCTGGGCGCTCGTCGCGTTGTAGGCGATCGGCGCCGTCGTGGAGCCGTTGAAGCTCAGCGTGAACGTGCCGCCGGTCGCGTTGGTGGCGCGGACGGTCTGCTGCTCGTCGGTGAGCTGGTCGTTGAACGGGCCGTAGCCGCCCGCGTTGACGCCGCCCGCGGGCGTGTCATCGCCGGTGACCATCCACATGTTGCCGTGCTTGTCGAAGTCGATGTCACCCGCGACGTGGCAGCACTCCTGGCGGTTGTTGGTGACCCGCATGATCTGCTGCTCGGTGCTCAGGTCCAGCCGCGGACCGGCTGCGTCCTCGACGAACTTGAAGCGCGAGAGCTGGAAGTAGCCGACGTAGGGATCCCACGCGGTCTTCGAGGCCGCCGTCGCGGGCGGGTTCGTCGTCGGCGTGGTCTGCGTGACGATCGAGCCGTCGGAGAGCTTGACGTCCTGGACCGTCATCGGCGAGTAGAAGAGGTACACCCACTTGTTGGTGGCGAAGTTCGCGTCGACGGCCGGGCCGTAGAGGCCGTCCTCGCCGTTGGTGTAGATCCGCTGCGTGGTAGGCAGGCTGGTGCTCGTGAAGTCGGCGATCACGGTGCTGGTGCCGGCGACCGGATCGTGCAGGCGCAGGGTTCCCAGGCGCGCGGTCTGGATCACGCGGCCGTCCGGGAGCTGGTCGAAGCCGACCGGCTCGTTGAGGTTCGGCGGAGCCGAGATCTTCGTCTGCTGGTAGTTCTTGAGCACGGTGGCGCCGCAGTCGCTGTAGACCGGATCGCTTACCCCGGCGGCCCAGTTGATCGCGCCCTTGAGGTGCGCCGTGAGGGTCGCGTCGAACGCCTCGGGCGTGTTCCCGAGTGCCGTGTAGAACGAGCGCCCGCCCTGGTAGTCCTTGCAGAACGAGACGGGATGGTTCGCGCCCATCGTGCCGCCCGCGATGCCGTCGAGCACCGCGCCCTGCGGCTGCGGGCCGAACGGGTCCTCGACGACCGACGCCAGGACGTGCGAGACGCCGCGGACATTCGTCGCGAGGTTGTACCAATGGTCGGTCCGCTCCCAGTAGAGCGGCAGCGGCTTGCTCGCGTCATGGACGCGGTCGAAGACCTTGACCGTGCCCGACTGCGCCGCGGTGCGGCTCGCCGCGCGGGTGCCGAGGGCGTTGGACAGGAACTGCCACGCCGGATCGGTCTCGATCGCCGAGCCGATCCCGACGAACCCGCCGCCCTTGCGGAAGTACGCCTCGAAGACCGTGCGCTGCGCGTCGGTCAGCGGGCTGGCTACGCCCGTGTTGAGGAACACGACCGCGCGGTAGATCTCCAGGTTCGCCGGCGTGAATTCAGCGCCGACGGCGGCCGGCGCGGGCGCCGTGACGGTGAACGCCCCGCCCGAACCCGCCGTGTTGATCGCCGCCAGTCCGGCCGTCGTGAGTGCGTCCTGCGTACTCGTGACCACGAGCACCTTCGGCGCCTCCGCGGCTTGCGCCTTGGGCTTCGCGGACGCCGTGGCCGGCACGACCAGGGCCAGGCTCAACAGAGCCAGGCCGATGCTTCCCCTCCCCATCGCCTCTCCTCTCCACTGCACGCGTGGCTGGACGCCGTTGCGTTTGTTGGGTGAGGCGGCAAATTACCCTCATGGACTTCTCATGTCAATTTCATGACGCGCGTCAGGCCAAGAGGGCCAGCATGCACGAGAGCGCGAAGATCAGGCAGCCGGCGGCGCCGTAGCGGCGCGCGGCGAGGCTCGCGCTGAGCACATGCTCCGGCGCGAACAGCAGGAACAGTGCGACGAGCAGCCAGAAGGCGGCGATGAGCCCAAGTGCCATGACCGCAGTTTCACACGGGGTTGACTTCGAGTGCACCATGAAGTGGTCATGTGCGGGGCATGAAGCGACTCCTCGCCGCCACCGCGGCTCTGACCGCCCTGCTCGCGGGCTCCGCGCACGCCGCCGAGCCGAAGCTCGAGGCCCGGGCGATCCTGCCCGCCGACGCGTCGTTCCCCGCGCCGTTCAACGGCGTCGTCAACACCGACCCGGTGTTCGTGCCCGGCTCCAGCCAGCCGGTCGGTGGGTTCTCGGCGCTGCTGGACGCCGGCAACGGCGACTTCTACGCCATGCCCGACAACGGCTTCGGCTCCAAGGCCAACAGCCGCAGCTTCATCCTGCGCCTCTACACGGTCCGCCCGAAGTGGAAGACCGAGTGGAGCGGCAAGGGCGACGTGAAGATCCTCGACGCGCTGACGCTGAGCGATCCCGACGCCAAGGTGCCGTTCCCGATCGTCAACGAGAACACGCCCGAGCGGATCCTGACCGGCGGCGACTTCGACATCGAGTCGGTCCGCCAGGCGCCGGACGGCACGTTCTACTTCGGGGAGGAGTTCGGCCCGTTCATCGTCCACGTCGACGGCAAGGGCCGCGTGCTCGACGCCCCGGTGCCGCTGCCGCGCGTCTTCTCGCCCGACAACCCGTTCCTGCTCGGCCGCACGCCGAACCTGGCGTCGAGCAACGGCTTCGAGGGCATGGCGCTCTCCAAGGACGGCAAGACGCTCTACCCGTTCCTCGAGGGCCCGCTGGTCGGCGACGACCCGCTCGTCCGCCACGTCTATGAGTTCGACGTCTCCGAACGCCGCTACACCGGCCGCAACTGGATCTACCGCATGAGCATCCCGGGCACGCTCGTCTCGGACGCCGTCGCCTACAGCAAGGACCAGCTGATCATCACCGAGCGCGACAACGGCCAGGGCCCGGCCGCCGCCTGGAAGAAGGCCTTCGTGATCGACGTCCCGGCCAACAAGCCGAACCTCCAGAAGCACGAGATCGTCGACCTGCTCAACGTCAACGACAAGGACGGCATCTCGGAGAACCCGATCCGCCCCGGCGACTTCGGCCTCGGCAACCCGTTCAAGTTCCCGTACCAGACCGTCGAGGCCGTGCTCCCGCTCTCGAACAACGAGCTGGCATTCGTCAACGACACCAATTTCGGGTCGACCGGCCGCAACCCGAATCTGCCGGATTACAGCGATTTCATCATCGTCAAGGTGCCCGGCATCAAGGGTTGACCTGAGGTGTACGTTCCGTCTCATGGGAGCCTCGGGAGGGCTCCCGGAGACGGGAAGGACTGGTGCAATGCACTTGCGCAGGGCGGGAACGATCGTGCTGACGATCGGTGGACTGGCCGTGGCCGGCGGGGCGGCGACGGCGCGTGCCGCGGACCCGGGTGAGCAGATCGCCCGCCTGCAGGCGATCAAACACGACCTCACACCCCCTGAGCGCAAGGTCGACAGCCGGCTCGCGGTCGACCTCCACAACCGGGTGAAGGCCGGCACCGCCGAGGTCGACATCGAGGCCGCGCCGGGCTCGGGCCTCGTCGCGCGCCTGCAGGCGCTCGGCGCCAACGTCCGCTACGCCTCGCCGCGCACCGGGGCGATCCGCGCCGCGGTGCCGATGAGCAAGCTCGCGACCGTCGCCGGCTGGAGCGAGGTCGAGCGCGTCCACGAGGCGGCGCGCGCGATGACCGCGAGCCTGCGCCCGCCCGAATCCAAGGACGTGCGCGCCGCCCGCCGCGCCGCGGCCATCCGAGCGGCCGCGGCAGTGGTCACCTCCGAGGGCGATGTCACCCACGGCGCCGACCTCGTCCGCGCCCGCGACCACGTCACCGGCATCGGGACGAAGCTATGCGTCCTCAGCGACGGCGTGGACTCGCTCGCCGACTCCCAGGCGGCGGGCGAGCTGCCCGCGGTCGACATCCTCGCCGACCAGGCCGGCGACGGCGACGAGGGCACCGCGATGCTCGAGATCCTCCACGACCTCGCGCCCGGCGCCGAGCTCGGCTTCGCCACGGCGTTCACCAGCGACGCCAGCTTCGCCGACAACATCGAAGCCCTGCGCTTCACCGCGCACTGCGACGTACTCGTCGACGACGTCCTCTACTACAACGAGAGCCCGTTCGAGGACGGCCCGATCGCCCAGTCGGTCAACGCCGTCACCGCCGACGGCGCGCTGTACTTCAGCGCCGCCGGCAACGAGGGCAACATGGTCGACGGCACCTCCGGCACGTACGAGGGCGACTTCCGGCCGTCCGGCCGTGGGATCGGCAAGTTCGCCGGCGACGCGCACGACTTCGACCCTGGGCCGGCGACGCAGATCGTCGACCCGATCGCGGTGCCCAGCGGCGGCGCAGTCGTGACGCTGTTCTGGGCGGAGCCGCTCGGCCATGCCACGTCGGACTACGACCTCTACCTCCTCAATGCCTCCGGAGGCGTCGTCGACTTCTCCCAGGACGTCCAAGACGGTGACGACGACCCGTACGAGATCCTCGGCACGCCCAACGCCACCGGCCTGCGCCTCGCCGTGGTCAAGTACGGCGGGGAGCCGCGCTACTTCCAGCTGAGCGCGCTGCGGGCGCGGTTCCGCTCGTCGACGGCCGGCGTTCCCGCGTGGGCGACCTCAGGCACGCTGCGTGGACACGCCGCGGCCGCTGACGCCTTCGCCACCGCCGCCGCACCCGCCGCGACGCCGTTCGACGTCGTGCTCGTGCCCGGTGACCCGCCGCACCCGTCGGGCCCGTTCCCCGGTGTCTTCACCGCGCTGCAGGCGCCGGAGATCTTCACCTCCGACGGCCCGCGGCGGATGTTCTTCCCCGCGCCGGTGACCCGCGCCAAGCCGGACATCACCGCCGCCGACGGCGTCAACACGTCGGTTGGAGGCTTCGACCCGTTCTTCGGCACCTCCGCCGCCGCGCCGCACGCGGCTGCGATCGCGGGCCTCGTGCTCTCAGGCAATCCGGGCGCGACGACCGCGGACGTCCGCGACGCGTTCAACGCCACCGCGCTCGATCTCGCACCCGCCGGCGTCGACACCCGCACCGGCCACGGTCTGCTGCGCGCCGACCAGGTGCTGGCCTACACGGGCGCGACGCCACAACCGCTCGTGCAGGCGCAGGCGCCCGCGGTCACGCCCGCCACCGGCGACGGCGACGCCTACCTCGAGGCGGGGGAGACCGGGACGCTCCGCGTGCCGGTGACCAACGCGGGCGACGGGACCGCGACCGGCATCAGCGTCACCGTGAGCACCGGCGACCCGCTGGCGACGGTCACGCCGCGCTCGCGCGCCTACGGCGATCTGCCGACGGGCGCGAACACCGCGCGTGACTTCACGCTCGCCCTCGCGCCCACCTACCCGCTCGGCAAGCGGGTCCGGCTCACCGTCCGCGTCACGTTCGCCGGCGTCCTCTCGCCGACGACGGCGACGTTCAGCATCGCGACCGGGCAACCGGCGACCACCGCGCAGCGCTTCGCCTATGCCGGCCCGCCGGTCGCGATCCCCGACGATAGCGCGCTCGGTGCCTCGGTGCCCGTTCCGGTCACCGGCGTCGGCTACGCGTCCAAGCTGACGTTCTCGATCGACGGCGCCACGTGCACGACCACGACGCCGTCGACGACGGTCGGCATCGACCACCCCTTCGTCGCCGACCTCACGGCCACGCTGGCGGCGCCGGACGGCACGACCGCGCGGCTGTTCACCGGGGTGGGCGGGAACGGCAACAACCTCTGCCAGGTGGTCTTCGACGACGGCGCGGCCAAGTTGCTGGCGAGCGCGCCGGCGTCCGCGAACCCGTTCACCGGCACGTGGAAGCCGGAGCAGCCGCTCGATGGGCTGCTCAACGGCGCCGCCGACGGCACCTGGACGTTCCATGTCACCGACGACGCCTCCCGTGACACCGGCTCGATCCGGGCGGTCTCGCTAAGCCTGACCGGGTTCCAGTAGAGCTGACAAGGCCGCGTCGACGTCCGCCTCGGTGTTGTAGAGGTGGAACGAGGCGCGGAGCTTGCCTGCGCGGGCGGCGGCCATGATCCCCGCCCGCGCGAGCTTGTCCGTCGCGCCTTCGAAGGCGGTCGAGACGATCGCGGAGTTCGACGGCTCGAGGCCGAGGCCGGCGCGGAACCGGTTGGCGAGCGCCAGGTCGTGATCGTGGATCGCCCCAACGCCGATCTCGTTGATCAGCGCCAGCGCCGGCTCCGTCCCCACCCACGAGAACCACGCGGGCGACGTGTCGAAGCGGCGGGCGGTCTCGGGGAGCCGCAGCGGCGGGCCGAACTGGTCCGTCAGCGGGTCGTTGGCGGCGAACCAGCCGGCCTGATGCGGGGTCATCGTCTCGCTCAACCGCTCGCTGAGGACCAGGAACGCCGTGCCGCGCGGGCACATCAGCCACTTGTAACACGCGCACGCCACCGCGTCGAAGCGCGACGCGTCCAGCGGCAGCCAGCCGATCGCGTGCGTCGCGTCGACCACGGTCATCGCCCCGTGGTGCGCCGCCGCGGCCGCGATGTCGTCCAGCGCCGCGACCTCGCCGGTGGACGACTGCACGGCCGACACGGCGACGACGTCGGTCGTGGCGTCGATCGCCTCGGCCAGCCGGTCCACCGGCACGACCTCGACGGTCACCCCGCGCCCCTCTTGGGCGAGGAACGGGAACAGCAGCGACACGAACTCCGGCTCGGTGGAGAGGACCCGTGACCCGGCGGGGAGCGCCGCCGCGACCTGCGCGATCAGCCCGGAGACCGTCGAGCCGACCGCCACGCGGTCGACGTCGGCGCCGACGAGCGTGGCGTACTGCGCCCGCGCCCGCCCGGTCACCGCCGTCCAGTGCTCCCAGCTCACCCGCCCCGCGCGCCAATCCCCCTGGGCCTGCTGGAGCGCGTCCCACACGGGATCGGGAGGGAGCCCGAAGCTCGCGGTGTTCAGGTAAATCGTCTCGGCGTGCCACAGCGCTTGCGCCTCGGCGACCGAACGCTCTCGGATCCCGGTCATCCAGGCAGCTTGCCGAATCGGACCACCGCTTCCCCGTACGGTCAGACAAATGACATTCCGCGTTCGCGCGCGGCTGCGTGCCAGAAGGCGGCTGCGCCTGTGCGGGTCAAACACGGCCTGAGTGGGAGACGATCGTTGAATGGGCGATGATCGCTCGGTTGACGTGCTGCACCAGGCTCTGATAGATCGACGTCTGATTGATAACCCGGCAAGAAGGAGGCGAGTCTCCTGGATGCGCCAAGGCCGGCCGCTGAGCTGCCCCAACACGTTCTCGTCATCGAGGACGAACGCAAGATGGCGTCGGTCCTGGATCGGGCGTTGGGGTTGGCTGGGTTCTGTGTCACCGCCGTGGGCACCGGGGAGCGCGGTCTCGCCGCGCTCAATGATGCGCCCTACGCGCTCGTGATCCTCGACCTGCTCCTGCCCGACGTGGACGGCGTCGCGGTGCTGGCGAGGGCGAAGGCGGTCGCGCCGGAGGTTCCGATCCTCGTCCTCTCGGCGGTTACGGACGTGCGCTCCAAGGTCGTATGCCTCGAGTTGGGAGCGTGCGACTACGTGGCGAAGCCGTGTGACCTCCCGGAGCTCGTCGCGCGCGTCCGGTTGCGCATCCGCCGCCCGGAGAACGGGATCGGCCGCCGGCTGACGCGCGGTGACCACGTCCTCGACCGGCAGCGCCGGGTGGTGCACAACGGCGGCGGCGACGTCCAGCTCACGACGCGCGAGTTCGTGCTGCTCGAGTACCTGATGGAGCACTCGGGCGACACCTGCAGTCGGGACGAATTGCTGGAACACGTCTGGGGATACACGTTCGACCCCGGGACGAACGTGGTGGACGTTTGCGTCGGCCGGCTGCGGCACAAGCTGGGCGGCGACTGCCTGGTGACGGAGCGCAATGTCGGATATCGCTTCGTGGACGCGTGAGCACAAGCTCGAGGTCGCGTGGGGCGTCTTCGCCGTCGCGAACTTCGTGGTGCTGTTCACGCTCATCGACTACCAGACGGTGCCCTTCCACTTCGTGTGGGTGAGCCTGACGCTGTTGTACGGCGCGCGAGTGTGGGGCATGGGCATGACCCTCGCGGTACTCAGCGCCGTGTGCGCGGCGAGCGCCGTCACGCTCGGCTACGCGGTCTCCCAGGACGTCGTGTCCGCCGACGAGCTCACCGAGATCCCGCTGATGAGCGCGATGTTCCTGGTGATGGTGTGGTACGCCCGCCGGCGTGAAGCCGCGCTCGACCAGGCGCGGCGGGCGGCCGATCGCGAGCGTGAGTTCATCCGCGACGCGTCGCACCAGCTCAAGACGCCGCTGGCCGTCGCCCGCGGGCTTGCGGACCTCCTGCGCGAATCCGAGCCCTCCCACTCGCGCCGGCGCGACATCGGCGATCTCGTCGAGGAGCTCGACCGCCTCGGCACCATCGCGAGGAGCCTGGTCATCCTCGAGGTGGCCGAGCAACCCGACTCCCTGGTGCGCGCCGACATCGACGTCGAGGACCTGGTCGTGTCGGCGGTCCGGCGCTGGAGTCGCGGAGTGCAGCGCGCGTGGCGCGTCGACGTCACGCTGGAGGGCACGCTCGCCGGCGATCGCGAACGGCTGGATGCGGCGCTGGATGCGATCGTCGAGAACGCCATCCAGGCGACGGGCGAGTCCGACCTGGTCGCCGTGCGCGCGTTCGCGGCCGGAACCGACGCCATCATCGAGGTGACCGACACCGGCGTCGGCATCCCGGCGGACCTGCTGCCGCGCATCTTCGACCGCTTCTCGCGCGGCCGCCCGATGCCCGGCAAGCACGGCACCGGACTCGGCCTGCCGATCGCGAAGGCGATCGTCGAAGCCCACGGCGGTGCGATCTCGGCGCGCAGCGTCCCGGGCGACAGCACGACGGTCGCGATCCGCCTGCCCGGCCTGGTGGCAGAGCCCGTACTCGAGCCGGCGCCGAGCGACCCGGAGCTCGCGCTCGATCCGTAGACCTGCCGTCGCCCGGATGACGCTGGATGACGGTGTATGACGTCGTTGCAAGGAAGCTGGATTCCGCGGTCTCCGATCTGAGATGAATGGCCGGTCCCGCTCACCCCACGGAGGGCGACCATGCATCACGGCCGGTCGATGGTCAACACGGTTCACGCGTTGTCGAGCGGGAGCCGGCGCGCACGCTTCCTGCCCGCGCTGACGCTGTTCCTTGCGCTCCTCGCGCCGGCGGCGGCGCACGGCTCGGCGATGACCGTCCACGCGCGCGATCTCGCCACCAATGCGGTCCTGGGCCAGTTCACGTACCTGGTCAACGTCGACAACACGCGCGACCCGCATGCCGCCAACGTGCTCGACCGCACCGGCGTCGCCCCGACCGAGAGCAACAGCCCGATCGTCGCCGAAGGCGACCAGAGCAGCCCGACGACGCCGAACCTCGCGCCGGGGCGGTACCTGGTCAGCGTCCGCTCGCCCGATCACAAGCTGTGGGGCAAGCACGTGACGATCCCGGCGAGCGACCCGCCGTCGACCGACGTCACGGTGGCCCTGCGCAACACGCCCCTGCCGCTCGGCAAGATCCGCGTGTTCGTGTTCGCGGACAACGCGTGGACCAACGGCGCCCCGGACACCGAGGAAGGCGGGCTGCAGGGCTTCCACGTCACGCTCGAGGAGCAGACCAACTCCCAGGTCAGCGTCGACTACTTCAACCACCCGTTGTGCGGCGGCACGTGCCTGACCGAGAACGACGGGTTCGTGCAGATCGACAACCTCGGGCCGGCGACCTACTTCATCTACGTCACGCCGCCGAACACCCCGTGTGACAGCGCCAACCCCAACAGCCGCTGGACGCAGACGACGACGATCGACGGCGGGCTCGGACTGCAGGCCGGCGTCGAGGAGAACAGCGACGGCACCGGCGCGCCCGGGGAGCAGCTCTGGGAGCCGCCCAACCGGCGCACCGCGTACTGGTTCGGCTTCGTCTGCTCGTCGATGGGCTTCGCGACCGCGGGCACGGGCTCGATCTCGGGCCAGGCGCTCAACTGGGTCGGCTGGCCGCCGTTCGACGTCCTCGTCCCGGACGCGTCCGAGCCCGTCGAGGAACCGTACATCGCGCTGAGCGACAGCACGACCGACCGCACGGTGTTCGTCGGCCGGGGCGACAGCGCCGGCAACTTCGCGGTGCAGGGCGTGCCGCCCGGCACCTACAACATGGCGGTCTGGGACGAGCAGCTGAGCTACATCATCCGCTTCCTCCCGGTGACCGTCGCCGCCGGCGAGCAGGTCGACGTGGGCCAGCTGGGGGTCTCGCGCTGGTTCGGCTGGCTGGACGGCGACGTGTTCATGGACACCAACAAGAACGGCGTGCGCGACGACGGCGAGCCCGGGATCGGCAACACCGACGTCGACCAGCGCTGGCGCGACGGGTCGATCAAGGAAGAGACGTTCACCGACGGCACCGGGCACTACGAGTACCCGACCGCGGAGGGCGGCCCGCTCGGCAAGTGGTTCATCGGCGAGCAGGGGTTCGCGCGCTTCTCGGCGCTGCCCGGCGCCTTCGTCCACGACGAGTACGACCCGAACATCGTCCATCACGTGCCGACCGACCTCGGCGGCGCGCTGCTGACCAACCAGCTGATCACCGAGGGCCATCGCGCCACCGTCGACTGGGGCAAGCAGCAGTACGACCCCGGCAAGCCGGGACAGATCGTCGGCATCACCTACTTCGCGACGACCCGCAACGAGTTCGACGCGCGCTTCCAGGCCCACGAGAACTACGAGCCGGGGATCCCGGACGTCACCGTGCGCCTGGAGGCCCCGAACGGCACGGTGCTCAACGAGTACGTCACCGACCACTGGCTCCAGCCCTCCGACGGTGACGGCCAGTCGTGCGACGTCCTGGACTCGCTCGGCGCCGACCTCAGCGGCGAGCTGAACCCGCTGGTCGGCCCGCACTGCGTCGAGGTGCCGCTCGCCGGCAACGAGACCAAGGACGGCGCGTTCGACGGCGGGTACGCCTTCGCCGACTACTGCCCGGTGGCGCGCGGCGGCTTCGATCACTTCGACGACAACGGCGACACCGTCTGCCATGACGGCCAAGGCCCGCAGGACCTCGTGGCGGGGACGTACGTCACGCACGTCCTGATGCCACAGGACGCCGGCGGACGCCCGCTCTACCACATCGTGCGCGAGGAGGACGTCAACGTCGACCTCGGATCCACGTTCGTGCCGGCGATCCCGCCGCCGCCGTGCGCCGGCGACCCGCACACCGTGCACATCGACCCGGTCGTGATGCCACGCGGAAGCCCGTATGACGGCCAGGACCGGCCGCTGTGCGACAAGCGCCTGATCGTCCTGCAGAACAACCAGAACGCGAACGCGGACTTCTTCATGCAGACGAACTTCGCGAACGGCAAGGACGTCGCGGAGCCCGGGCGGATCGTGGGCCTCGTCAGCGACGACATCTACTTCGACACCGACAAGCACTCGATCTGGTACGGCGAGCCGCGCCCGCTGGCCAACCTCCCCATCGGCATCCGCGACTACAACATGCGGCTGCTGACGACGGTCGACACGAGCGAGAACGGCGCCTATGAGGCGCTGCTGCCCTCGACCGAGACCTTCAACTGCCCGATCCCGCAGGGTCCCTGCCCGGGCATGTACGTCGTCGTCGTCAACGACCCCGGCGACAAGGACCACCCGAACCCGAACTACAACCCGGACTACCTGACGGCGTCTTCGGCGTGGGACGTCTGGCCCGGCCAGACCGACCAGCTCGACACGCCGCTGGACCCGATCTCGGGCACAGGCTGCGAGCCGGCGACGGGCACGCCCGAGCTGCTGCAGGTCGACAAGCCAGGGCGCGCGCTCGGGGAGCAGGGCCCGTTCGTCCGCTCGGGCGACGCGACGGCGGCCAACCGGCGGATCACGCTGCACGGCGTCAACTTCGGGACGATCGGCACCGGCGGCAACGCGGGCCAGGTCACGCTCTCAGACTCCCGCGCGCTGCAGTCGAGGACGTTCACCGGGCTCGCCACGGCGGCGCAGCTCGCGAACCTCAACGTCGGCGGCATCGTCAGCTGGAGCGACACCTCGATCGTGCTCCAGGTGCCGGCGGTGCAGGCGCTGCTGTTCCAGGCCGGCCCGCGGCAGCTGCTGATCCGCAAGCAGGGCGGCGACGGCGCACTGACCACCGTCAACGGCATCACGGTCCACGTGCTCGGTTCCGGCTACGACCCGCCGGTCGTGAAGGTCCCGCCGGCGACCGCCAACGGCACCCAGCTCCAGACCGCGATCAACGCGGCGCCGGCCAACAGCCTCGTGGTCCTCGGCGAGGGCACCTATCGCGAGAACGTGCTGATGTGGAAGCCGCTCAAGCTGCAGGGTCTCGGGGTCGGCGGCGCCGTCGGCACGGTCGAGCCCGGCGGGCCGCCCGCCGAGGACCCGCGGTTCCTGATCACGGGCTCCGCGATCAACGGCGCCTTCTTCGCGGACAACCAGACCAGCTGGAACGCCGCACTCACCGCCGCCGGGACGATGACCGGCGTCAACACCGCCCACCCGGTGCTCAAGGGCGCGGCGCTCACGGTCGCCGCCAGTGCAGCGACCGGCGCCTACCCGAGCGGCCTCGGAGCGGCTCGCATCGACGGCATCGGCATCTTCAACGGGCACGGCGAGGGAGCGGGTGGCATCCAGCTGCAGGCCGCCACGAGCAACCTCCAACTGACCAACGACGTGCTCGAGCACAACGGCGGCGTGTTCGGCGGTGGCATCGGCATCGGCCAGCCGTACTACGACGCCAACAACCAGGGCGTGAAGGTCCTGTATGACCGCGTGCTCGGCAACGGCGGGCTGACCCGCTCAGGCGGGCTCGGCATCTTCCGCAGCTCGAACAACTACGAGATCGCCAACAGCGTCATCTGCTCGAACTTCGGCGTCGAGTACGGCGCCGGCATCTCGCACTGGGGCCGCAGCCCCGGCGGGTCCATCCACGACAACCAGATCTACTACAACGAAGCCGTCGACTCCGGCGCGGGCATCGCGATCTCCGAGGAGACGCCGCTCCCCGTCAACGGGCAGAACGTGCTCGGCACCGGGTCGGGCGCGGTCGACATCGACCGCAACCGGATCCAGAGCAACTACTCCGGCGACGACGGCGGGGGCCTGTTCATCATGAACGCCCAGGGCGCGCGGATCAACCTTCGCACCAACCTGATCGTCGCCAACGGGGCGGCCGACATCGGCGGCGCCGTGATGCTCGACGACAGCACGAACGTGGCGATCGTCAACAACACGATCGCGAACAACGTCTCGACCGCGTCGTCGGAGAACTCCGACGGCAACCGCCACTCCGCGGGCCTGGCCTCCGAGGCCAATGACCCGCTGTTCCAGGCGACGATCCCGGGCGGACCGCGGTTCTCGCGGCCGGTCGCCCTGTTCAACAACATCTTCTGGAACAACCAGGCGTTCACCCTGTCCCAGCCGGGGCCAGGAGCCACGCTGGTCAACGCGGGGTTCCTGGACTTCGAGGTGCGCGGCACGCTGAACGCGGCCGACCGGTTCGAGCCGCGCTACTCGCTGATGACCAACGGCGAGCAGCTCGCGGGCGACGGCTCTTCGGTGACGATCCCCGGCGGCGGCGCGCCGATCGTGGGCTTCCCGACCAACGCCGGCCAGAACGGCAACGTCACGGGCGTCGATCCGCTGTTCGTCGCGCCCGTGCTGCTCGAGCTCACGGTCACCGGTTCGCGGCTGGACCCGCAGGTGGCCGCGGTGACGCTGACCGGCGCGGATCCGCCGGTCGGGCTGCCGGGCGACTACCACCTGCAGCCGGCCTTGGGGTCCAACCAGATCTCGGGCGCCGTCGACCGCGGCGTGCACTGCTCCAACACGCCCGTCCCGCCGCCGCTGAACCCGCTCGGCGCCTGCCCGGCGGGCGGGATCGAGGCACCGAACCTCGCGACTGACATCGACGGGCAGCTGCGACCGCAGTTGCGCACCCTCCGCGCCCGAACCCCCTGGGACTTCGGCGCCGACGAGCGGCCCACGGTGGGGTGAGCGAGATGGATAAGGCAATGGTGCACTCCTCGACGCGCCGGCAGTTCCTGCAGGCCGCGGGTCTCGGAGCCGCGACGGTGGCCGTGGGCGGCGGCGTGCTCGCTGCCACCCGCGGCGCCGTCCCGGCCGCGGCGCAAGTGACCGCGGTGAGCGCCCGCGATCGCGTCGTGCTGACCGGGGGGAACATCCTGCTCGCGGCGACCGACGGCTACATGACCGTGCCGGGCCGCGAGGACGACCCGCTCTACATCTTCGGCTTCATCCCGGTCATCGAGGACACGGTCGCGAACCTCGAGCACGACTTCAAGGGCCGCGCCCAGCACATCGCGCCGATCCTCGACACGACCGAGGGCGCCGACGTCTACGTCAAGCTGACCAACCTCGGGCTGGTCCAGCGGCCCGACCTCACCGACTCGCACACGCTGCACTGGCATGGCTTCCGCACGCCGACGGCGCTCTTCGACGGCGTCCCCGAGGTCTCGGTCGCCGTGCCGATCAGCCGCCAGTTCACCTACTTCTACCGGCCCCACAACGCCGGCACGTACATGTACCACTGCCACTTCGAGGACGTCGAGCACGTCCAGATGGGGATGACGTCGATCGTCTTCGTCCGCCCGGCGGGTCACCCGAACTGGGCCTACAACGACGCTTCGACCGCGTTCGACCGCCACTTCGCGATCCTGCTCAACGAGGTCTGGAACCGCTTCCACGACGGCGACCGCGACATCCAGGAGAGCATCGCGACCGACTATGACCCGCAGTGGTTCACCCTCAACGGCCGCTGCTATCCGCAGACCGTGCTGCCCAACGACGACCCGTCGCTGCCGGACGCGCTGCGGATCCGGACGCTGAACGCCAACAACGGCGACGAGGAGGCGAGCCAGCCGATCTCGGCGCTGATCCAGGTCAATCCGGGCGAGCGGGTCCTCCTGCGGCTCGCCAACCTCGGCTACCAGCAGCACGCGATGGAGTTGCCCGGCATCCCGCTGTTCGTGGTCGGGCAGGACGCGACGTTCCTCGGCGCGGGCACCAGCCTCGGCGTCACCTACGGTGACCGGCGGGTCACGACCAACACGCTGTATCTCGGTCCGGGCGAAGCGCGCGACGTGCTGTTCACCGCGCCGCCCTACAGCGCCTCCTCGCCGGTGTTCAGCGATGCCTGGGGGACGTACAACCGCTACTTCTTCCGCAACCGGGACTACCGCAAGCTCGCCAACGACGGCGCCCCGGGGGCGGGCGGTCCCAACGAGGCCGTGACCGGCCTCGGCGGGATGGCGACCGAGGTGCGCGTCTACGCGCCGGCGAGCGCCGTCCCCGCCCCGGCCACCGACTCGGCGGGACGGATCTCACCCAACCTGACCTACGTCCGGTGATGACGATGCTCAAGACAGCTGGACGACTCGCAGGGCTCGCGGTGTTGCTCGTCTGGACGTGCACGGCGCAGGCGGCGACGCCGAAGATCGGGATGGTCTGCAACGGGGGCGGCCCGGCCTTCGACCTGGTGGCGAACACGGGTGACATCGCGACGCCGGACGGCAACAGCGTCTTCATGTGGAGCTACGCGAACGCGAGCGGGCAATTCCAGACGCCGGGCCCGGTGCTGTGCGTCAATCAGGGTCAGACGGTCACGATCCACCTCCACAACACCCTGCCGGAGAACGTCTCGATGGTGTTCCCCGGCCAGGAGAGCGTCGCCGCGTCCGGCGGCAGCGCCGGATTGTTCACGCGCGAGGCGGTGCCCGGCGGCGATGTCACCTACTCCTTCGTCGCCACACGGCCGGGAACGTACCTCTACGAGAGCGGCACCGACACGCCCAAGCAGCTCGAGATGGGGCTCTACGGCGCGCTCGTCGTGCGCCCGGCCGGCTTCCCCGACAGGGCATACGGCGATGCCTCGACGCAGTTCGATCCCAACCGCGAGTTCCTGATCATGCTCAACGAGCTCGACCCCGACCTGCACCACGCCGTCGAGACGAATGGGACCTACGACTTCACGACGCTGCACAACCGCTACTTCAACGTCAATGGGCGCGAGTTCCCCGACACGGTCCAGGACAACGGCGTGTCGTGGCTGCCGAACCAGCCGTACGGCGCGCTCGTCCGCGTGCAGCCGTACTGCAACCCGTCGAACCCCGCGGACCCGCTGAACCCGCCGGGGTGCACCGCGGCGTCGCCCGCGAACCGGCTGCCGGCACTCATCCGGATGATCAACGTCGGCGAGCTCAACCACCCGTTCCACCCGCACGGCAACCACCTGCGGCAGATCGCGCAGGACGGCAGGCCGTTCGCGAGCGGTGCGTCCTCGGAGCACTTCGGCGAGACGATCGGCTCCGGGCAGAGCGAGGACTACCTGCTGACCTGGGCCGACCAGGACTTCTGGGACGTGACGGCGCGGCCGTTCCCGGGCGGGGTCGCGGGCATCGACTACCGCAACCTGACCTTCAAGGACGGCAACACGTTCTTCAGCGGCAACGCCTACCTGGGCCGCAAGGGCACGTTGCCCACAGGCGTCGTGTCACAGAACCTCTGCGGTGAGTGGTACTTCCCGTGGCACAGCCACGCGCTGAACGAGTTCGCGAACTTCGACGAAGGCTTCGGCGGCATGGCGACGCTGATGCGCGTCGACCCGCGCGGCGGCTGCTCCGCGTACCCGAGCGCGACCACGATCCTGGGTGGCGCGCTCAAGAGCGGCAGCGTCACCGATCTCAGCGTCGACGACGCCGACTACTACGCGGTGAACCCGAAGACGACGACACGCCCGACGGCGACGACCGCGGCGCAGACGACGGTCACCGTCGCGTCCGCCTCCGGCTTCCCGGCGGCCGGTGCGTACTTCGTCCGCATCGACAACGAGGTCCTGCAGGTCACGGGCGGCCAGGGCACGACGACCTGGACGGTCGCGCGCGGGCAGCTCGGCACGACCGCGGCCACGCACGCCGCCGGCGCCGTCATCACCGCGCTGGCCGACGACTGGTACGCGGGCTTCAGCGGGCTCCCGGCGGGTGCGCAGAACCTGAAGGTGAGCTTCAGAGGCAAGAACTGCGCGAACACCACCGGCACGGGGTGCGCGGCGCTGACGACCAACGTGCCGCAGCAGACGCTCAGGATCTGCAACTGGACGATCGCCGGCGCGACCGGCTGTGCGACGGCAACTTCGAGCGGCTGGGTGACGCTGCCGCCGCCGCCCGCTCAGCCACGTGCTGTCGGGTCGACCGAGGACCCGGCGCCGACGACCTGGACGCTGCCCGGCTCGGCGAGCGCCTACGTCGGCACGGGTGCCTACAAGGGCCAGGTGCGCGTGCTCGTGCACTCGCAGCGGTGGTCGGCGGCGAATCCGACCCCGTTCTCGACCTGGGGCAATGTCATGCAGCTCGTCTACGACGCGCCGTAAGGAGGAGAGGCACCGATGCGCACACGAGCGTACACGCGGGTCCCGCTGGTCCTCGTCCTCCTCACGGCGGCAACGCTGGCCGTGGGAGTGACATCGGCGTCACCGGCCAACCAGACGATCAACCTCTGCGCGACGACCGGGACCGTGACGCTGCCGGGCAACCTCGTCGTCGACATCTGGGGCTTCGTCCCCAAGGGCGTCGCCGCGAATTGCAGCGACGTGGCCGGTACGGCGACGATCCCCGGTCCCGTGCTCACGGTGGACCAGGGCGACGTGGTGACGCTCAATGTCACCAACGCGCTCCCGCCAGGGCACACGATCTCCGTCGAGGCGCCCGGGCTGAGCTTCGATCCCGGGCCCACCGACGCCGCCGTGGGGAGCACCGTCACACGGACCTTCACCGCCGGCGCGCCCGGCTCCTACCTCTACGAGAGCGTCGGCGGTGGAGAGCGGCAGACGGCGATGGGGCTCTACGGCGCGCTGATCGTCCGCTCCGCGACCGCGGGGCAGGCGTATGGCACCGCGGCGAGCGCGTATGACGTCGAGGCGCGGCTGCTGCTGAGCGCCATCGATCCCGCGTTCAACGCCGATCCGGACGGCTTCGACATGCGCGGCTACCGGGCGACGTACTGGCTGATCAACGGCAAGGCGCACCCGGACACGGACGTCATCCACGCCGCGCCCGGCCAGCGGGTGCTGCTGCGCTACCTCAACGCCGGTCACGACAACACGACGATGGTGCTGCTCGGGATGGACGAGCGCGTGATCGCCAGGGATGCGCAGGTGCTCGGCAACCCGTTCGACGCGCATGCCGAGACGATCCCCGCGGGCGCGACCGAAGACACCGTGGCGACCGTGCCGCCAGGCACCTCGGGGCTGACCCACGGGTTCCCGTTGTACAACCGCCAGCTGCAGCTCGGCAACGGTTCGCCGCCGTCGCCGGGGGGCATGCTGACCTTCATCCAGTCTCCGTGAGCGGACGCCGTGCCCGGACTCCCTTCGGCCACCCGATCGCGCGCTCGGGTTCTCGGCGGGGTGACCGGCGCGGTGCTGATGCTGGTCGCGATCGCGGGTTATGAGACGTCGCGTGACCGAGGGGAGAGAGCGGTGGCCGCGTCGCCGGCGGGGGCGAGGGCGGCCGCCGCGCCGCTGGTGTCGAACGCGGGGTTCGAGCGCCGCAGCGGCGTCCGGATCGTGCGCGTCGCGGTCTCGGGCGGCGGCGGGCTGGTGGATCTGCGCTATCAGGTGCTCGACCCCGACGCGGCGGCGTCGATCCACGACCTGGCGACGCCGCCGACCCTCGTCGAGGAGCGCACGGGCGTCCTGGTCGACGCGCTGTTCATGGACCACAGCCACAAGGGACGGCTGACGGCGGCGCAGACGTACTACCTCGTGTTCGACAACCCCGGAGGCCTCGTGCGCCGTGGCAGCCGCGTCACCGTGCAACTCGGAGCGGCGCGGGTGGCGCACGTGGCCGTGCGGTGACGGTCGATGGCGCGCCGCTTCCTCGCCGTCCTCACGCTCGCCTTCGCCGCGCTGGCCTCCGACGCGAGCGCCCACGCGGTCCTGACCCGCGCGACCCCGGCTGACGGCGCGCGCCTGGCGCGGCCTCCGCACGAGCTCCGGCTGGAGTTCAGCGAGCCGCTCGCGCCGCGCTTTCGCGTCGTTCGGCTGCTTGACGCGCGCGGCCGGAGCGTCGCCGGCACACGGGTGCGCGCCGGCGGCTCGCGAGGCGTGATCGTGACGCTTCCACGGCTCCCGCGCGGCGCCTACCAGGTGACCTGGGAGGTGCTCGCCGCCGACGACGGGCACGTCACCGGCGGCGCGCTCGCGTTCGGGATCGGGACGAGGCCGATCGCCGCCCGTGCGGCCGGCGGCCCCGGAGCGGCGCCCGCCCCGCTCGAAGCGGCGTTGCGCTGGCTCGACCTGACGCTGCTGGTGGGGCTGATCGGCGCGCTGGCGATGTCCGCGTTGCTCGGTCGGGTGGCATCGCCGATCGCACACGAACCGCTGCGCCGCCTGCGCGCCGCGGCCGCGATCGCGGCTGCGGCCGGGGCGGCGCTCGGGCTCGTCCTGCTCGCGCGCGAAGTCGCTCGCATCGGCTCCACGGTCGCTCCGGGCGCGAGCGTGGGGGATGTCCTGCGAACCCGCTGGGGCGAGCTCTGGCTCGCCCGCGAGGCCCTGCTCGCCGCGCTCGTCGCCACAGCGCTGGGGTGGCGCGCGTCGCGCGACCCGGCGGTCACGGCGCCGCGCCGGCACGCGCGGCGCGGGGCGGGCGGCGCGGCGGGGGAAGTCGGATCGTA
>NZ_JAPDOD010000037.1 GCF_027587205.1 Solirubrobacter ginsenosidimutans | reverse complement strand
GCCGTGGCCGCCCGTCGCCGCGTCGGCCGCGCCGTGGCCGCCCGCCGCGGTGTCGCCCGCGCCGTTGCCGGCGGCATTGCCGCCATCGGCCATCGCGTCGCCGCCGTGCGCACCCATCGCGCCGCCCTTCTCCGCCCGCTCCTTCGCGGCGCCCTCACGGTCCGGGCCGACGGCGCGGCCGGCCACCGCGGCCACGCCGAACGCGACGACCAGCACCGCCGCGAACCCCGCGAGCTTCGCCGCGACGCTCACGCCGGCACCGCGTCGTAGCCGGCCTCGTCGATCGCCGCAACCACCGCGGTGTCGTCGATGCCGGCACCGGACACGCGCACGAGCTTCGCGCCGAGGTCGACGTCGACCGTCGCGACGCCGGCGACGTCGCCGACCTCGCCGGTCACCGCCACCACGCAGTGCTCGCAGCTCATGCCGTCAACGCGGTAGATCAAAGTCATGGGAGCGTCCTTCACGTCGGGACCAAGTATACGGCCTAGGGGTATCGGCCGGTGTCCGCATGACTATACCCCCCAGGGGTACACGTCGTGAAGTGCGGCTAGCTCGAGTGCGCGGTCGGGCAGTCGGTGATCTGGAAGACCACGTCGGTCCCGTAGCGCGAGTGGACCTTCAGGATCGTGTAGACCCAGTCGCCCTTGCACGCGACCGTCCGACCGGACGCTCGCACCGTCACCGGCGTGTCCCGGTCGGTCTTGCGGAAGCCGCGATCGATGCCGCGCGCGGTGGCGGTCGCCTTGCCCCACCCGCTCCAGTGCAGCTTCGCGAGGTTCACGGCCTGCGCGAACGGCTGGTGCGGCCGCAGCGTGTTGCACGTGCGCGGGCGGTCGAAGACCCGGTGGATCGACGTCGCGCGCGAATTGGCGCAGACCATGTAGCCGCGCTGCGTCTTGCAGAACCCGAGGTCGGACGCGACCGCGGGCGGCACGCCCGCCGGGCAGCCGGTCGGGAAGTCCAGCGACGCGAGCTCGCTCCAGGCCCCGTCCGCCAGGTGCATCACGTGCAGCTTGTCGGAGATGATGTCGAACTCGCAGCCCTCGACGTCCTTGGCGAGCGCGAGCGCCCACGTCCCGTCGACGGTCGACATCGTGATGTCTCCGCACTCCCCGCGGGCACCGTCCAGCCCCGCCGCGACGACGTTCGCCTCGTCGGGGGTCGCCGGCCGGGCGGCCGACGCGACAGAAGCGAACGCCAAGAACAGCAGCAGCGTGAGAATCGGCAGGCGCACGCTGACTAGGGTTGCCGTTCGACGCGCATCGCACGCGCCAACGTGCCACCGAGCACGTGCAGGTCTTCACCGAAACGCACCGTCAAGGGCCCGTCGAACGGCTGGCGTTCGAGCACCTCGAGCGTGTCGCCCAGGCGGACGCCGCGCTCGTCGAGGTAACGGAGCATCGCCGGATCGGAGTCCGAGACGCGCACGAAGCGCCCGCGATCACCCGCCTCCAGATCCGAGAGCCGGCACGAGTCCTCCTCGAGGATCTCGAGGTCGGCCGTCGGGATCGGGTCGCCGTGCGGGTCGTGGGTCGGGTGGCCGAGCTTGGCGGCGATCCGTCCCTCGAGGTACTCGCTGAGCACGTGCTCGAGCGCCTCGGCCTCCTCGTGCACGCGGTCCCACGGCACGCCGAGGTGCTCGGCCAGATAGGTCTCCAGCAGCCGGTGGTGGCGCATGACCTCCAGCGCCACCCGCTCGCCGTCGGGCGTCAGCGCGACGCCCTTGTAGCGCACATGTCGCACGAGCCCACGCTCGTCGAGCTTCTTCACCATCGCCGACACTGACGCCGGGGTCACCCCGAGCCGCTCGGCCAGGGCGTTGGTCGCGACGGTCCCGTCTCCCTGGCGGGCCAGGGAGTAGATCGCCTTCGCGTAGTCCTCGATTGCTTCCGACGGGCGCTCCCGTTCGGCCGCCGCCATCAGGCGGCCACCAGGAGACCGGTCGCGAACATCAGCGCCATGCCCCCAAGGATGCCCGTCACGGCCGTCGGATGCAGCGTCCGCCCCGTTTCGTCGCGCAAAGACGGCATCAGCGTGACGATCACCTGCACGATCGCTCCGGCGCCGAAGCCGAACAGGAACGCCGCAATCGAGGCGTTGTACGCGGCCGAGCCGATCCACGCGCCGAGCACCGCGGGCCCGCCCGCCAGCAGCCCGAGACCGGCCAGCCGCCCCAGCGAGGCCCGCGTCCGGGCGAGCGGCGCGACGATCGCCAGCCCCTCGGTCGTGTTGTGGATCGCGAACCCGATCACGAGGAACGCACCGAGGGCGAGCGCGCCCGCCGCGTAGGCCGCCCCGATCGCCACCCCCTCGCCGAGGTTGTGCAACCCGATCCCCGCGGCGACGAGCATCGCCGACGACCCCGAGCGCCCGCGCAGCCACGACGACACGCCGCTCAAGAACAGATACGCCACGCCTGCGCCGAGGAACACCAGCGCCGCGCCGCCGAACGCCTGCGAGCCCTCGCCCGCCAGCTCGAGCCCCTCCAAGGTCGCGTCCACCGCCAGGAACCCCAGGAGCCCGACGGTCAGCGCCATCAACCCGCGCAGCCACGCCGCCGGCACGCGCCGCAGCCACGGCAGCCAGAGCATCCCCAGCGCGACCGGGATCACCCCCACATAGAGCCCGAGCAGCGCCATCAGCCCGAAGAAGCCGAGGTCGGCCGACGGCGTCTCGACCGCGACCGGGATCTCGTGCACGATCGTCCCGCCGGTCGACGTCACGAGCGCGACCTCGTACGCCTCGCCCTCGACCCACGGCTGCACCACCCGCACCGTTGCCGTCTCCAACCGGCCCACAGCCTCCGCAGGACCCGTGAACTCCGCGAACGCGTCGTTGACGACGACCTGCGCGATCGAGACCGCGTCCGGCCCGTCGTTGCGCACGGTCAGCGCGATCTCGCCGGGGGAGAGAACCGTCCGCTCGACCACGAGCTCCTCGGCGGGCGGCCCGCGTCGCTCCCCCAGCCCCGGCGCGTCCAGCAGCGCGAACAGCGCGAGACCACCCACGATCAGCAGCAGCGGGACGAGCCCCAGCACCCACACCGGCACCCGGACCCCACGCGTCACGGTCCCCATCACGCGACCTCGAAGAAGCCCTGCCAGCCAAGCTCGGTGAACTCGGACTGGTGGGCGTGGAACATGTACTTGCCGGGATGCGCGAAGCGCCATTCGAGGATCCCGCGCTGCCCCTGGCAGAGCATCACCGTGTCGGTCAGCTCGCTGGGCGTCTTCGACGTTCCCGTCGGGAAGTACTCGAACAGGTTCCCGTGCAGGTGGAACGAGTTGATCAGGTCGTACTCGAGCACGTTGACCAGGTAGATGCGGACGAGATCGCCAAGGCGCACCGTGATCGGCCGGTCCATGTACGCGAAGCCGATCGTGTTGGCGGCGTAGACCTCGTTGGCGCGGTCGAAGTTCGTGTCGAACCCGTTCATGACCATCACCAGCTCGTCCGCCTCCTCGCGCGGCTCGGCCGGGTCGATGATGAACGCGCCGTAGAGCCCCTTGGCGATGTGCTCGGCGAGCGGCCGGACGTGGCAGTGGTAGAGGTGCAGACCCGCGGGCAGGGCGTCGAACTCGTAGACGGTCGACCCGCCCGGCTCGATCTGCCCCGCGCCCAGCCCGGGCACGCCGTCCATCTCCGCCGGGTGGATGCCGTGGAAGTGGATCGTGTGTGGGTGCTGGGAGCCGTTGTTGAAGCGGATCTGCAGCCGCTCGCCCTCGCGCGCCCGCAGCGTCGGCCCCGGGATGCGCCCGTTGTAGGTCCAGGCGGTGAACTTCACGCCCGGCATCAGCTCGATCTCCTTGTCGAGCGCGGTCAGTTCCCACGTGCGCACGACGCGGCCGCCGACCTGCGTGGTCGTGCCCCAGTCGAAGTCGCGCACGATCTCGTGCGGGTCGAAGCCGTTGCCCGCGTGGTCGACGGCGACCCCGCGGGCGAAGTTCGCATGCCCGCCGTCATGTCCCGCATGGTTGTGCATCCCGGCGGAATGCCCGCCGGCAGCCCCCGCGTGCAGCAGTGCGCCGGCGCCGAGCAACGGCAGTCCTCCGGCGATCAGTCGACGTCGAGTTAGCTCTGACACGCCACGAATTGTGGCATACCTAAATTTCTGGTGTGAACTTAGTGAGCGTGACGTTCAGGAGACGCGGATCACTTTGGAGCCGGCGGCGGTCGGGCTGACCGCGACGGCAAGCGTGTAGGAGCCGCGCTTGAGCTTGGTGCCGCTGGGCAGCGTGCGCTTGAGCACGTAGGCGTTCGTGCCGGGGCGCGCCAGCTTGCTCCAGCTCGCGACCACGCGCTTGGAGCCCTTCGCCTGAACGGTGAACCGCACCCAGGCAGCGCGCGAGAGCCGGAACGACACGCGCAACTTGCCCGCCTTGGTGCGCAGCGACCCACCGACGGTCAGCTTCGTCAGTGCCGGCGCGGACTCCGGTGCCGGCGAGGCGACGGGCGGGACGGGCGTCGGGGTCGTGGTCGGGGCGGGCGGCGCCGGTGTCGGGGTCGGGGTCGGGGCGGGCGGCGCCGGCGTCGGAGTGGGCGTCGGCGACGGCTCGGAGCCCTGGATCGCGGTCACGGCCGAGTTCGCGTTCAACCGCCCGCCGGTGACGGACTTGCCGGCCATCGCCGGCAAGTGGTCGACGGAGGTCAGCACCGCCCAGCGCAGGAAGGCCGTCGACGCGCCGGGGCGCATGGACAGTGCGAGCGCGGCCACGCCGGCGACCTGCGGTGACGCCATCGAGGTGCCGTCGAGGTAGCGGTACGAGTTCGTCGTGCTGTTGAACGTCGAGTAGATGCCGACGCCGGGAGCGAACAGGTCGACGCTCGTGTCGCCGTAGTTGGAGAAGCCGGCGATCGCGTCCTGGTTGTCACTGGCGCCGACGCAGATCAGGTTGGCCTCCGGCAGCGCGCACGGGTAGGCGTCGCCGGCCGTGTCGGAGTCGGCGTTGTCGTTCCCCGCGGCGACGACGTAGAGCGTGTCCGGGTGGGCGGCGACCGCGTCCTCGATCGCCTGCGAGTACCCGCCGCCGAGCGAGGCATTGACGATCCGCACCCCCGCGTCGCCGGCGTAATCGAAGGCAGAGGCGATGTCGCTCGTCCAGCCGCTGCCGCCGTTGCCGAGCACGCGCAAGGGCAGGATCTTGGCCAGCGGCGCGACACCGACGACGCCGAAGTGGTTCTCCCCCTCGGCGGCGATCGTCCCGGACACGTGCGTGCCGTGGCCGTGCCCGTCCTGCGCGACGTTGTCATCTTCGACCCAGTCCCAGCCGTGCACGTCGTCGGTGAAGCCGTTGTGGTCGTCGTCGGAGCCCGGGGTGCCGCCGAGCTCGGCGGCGTTGGCGGCGACCTGGTTGGCGAGGTCGACGTGGTCGGTGCGCACGCCGGTGTCGACCACGGCGACGGTCACACCCGCGCCCTCGCTCTGGTCCCAGGCGAGCGTGGCGTCGATGTCGGCGCCCGCGGTGCCGGGCACGCTGAAGACGGTCTGCCCGGTGTTCTGGAGCGCCCAGAGCGAGCCGAAGTACGGGTCGTCCATCGTGCGGGTGGCCTGCATACGGCGGTCAGGCTCGGCGTAGACGACGTCGTCGTCGGCGCGCAGCGCGGTGAGCGCCTTGCCGGGGTCGGCGGCGCGGACGAGCTCGGTGCGCTCGAGCGGGAGCGTGTCGACGAGCTTGACCCCGGCGTCGGCGCGCAGCGCCTTGCGCTCCGCGCCGTCCAGGCCCGGCGCGCGCTGGACGATGATGTCGCCCTCCGCGGCCCGAGCCGAAGCCGGAATCAGGAGGAGCAACGCGGCGGCCATGACCAGTGAACGCATCCACTTCCCGTTATCGGCACGGAACGGCCTGGCCTTGAGCGTGCGATCTCTCACATTACCGGTATAGAAATTTCTATCCGGGTAACTTGTGGTCATGGGCACCACTGAGACGCTGCGGAAGCTCCTCGACGGCCGTTATCCGGAGACCCGGGACCGGGTTCGGTCGTGGCTGTCGGAGCCGGGGAACGCTCCGGCCGACGACCTCGAGCTCGAGGAGCACCGCGCCCGTGTCCTGGCGTGGGCGCAGGAGCTGTCCTCCCAGGGCGACACCGCCATCGGCTATCCGGTCGAGTACGGCGGGAAGGGCTCGCCGGCCCGCAGCGTCACCGCCTTCGAGACGCTGGCGATGGGCGACCTGTCCCTGCTGGTCAAGTGCGGCGTGCAGTTCGGCCTCTTCGGCGGGGCGATCCTGCACCTCGGAACCGGACGTCACCACGAGCGTTACCTGCGCGACGTCGCCTCGCTGGAGCTGCCCGGGTGCTTCGCGATGACCGAGACCGGGCACGGCTCCAACGTGCAGGCGCTCGGGACGACCGCGTCCTACGACGCGGCGACGGAGGAGTTCGTCGTCCACACGCCGCATGAGGCCGCGCGCAAGGACTACATCGGCAACGCCGCGCGCGATGGGCGGATGGCGGTCGTCTTCGCCCAGCTGATCGCGGGTGGCGAGCAACGCGGCGTCCACGCGCTGCTCGTCCCGATCCGGGACGACGACGGCGCCTCGCTGCCCGGCGTCCGGCTCGAGGACTGCGGCCCGAAGCTCGGCCTCAACGGCGTCGACAACGGCCGGATCTGGTTCGACCACGTCCGCGTCCCGCGCGAGAACCTCCTGGACCGCTACGCCACGGTCGCCGCCGACGGCACGTACTTCAGTCCGATCGAGAACCCGACCAAGCGCTTCTTCACGATGCTCGGGACATTGATCCAGGGGCGCGTGAGCGTCTCCGGCGCGTCGATCTCAGCGGCCAAGGTCGCGTTGACGCTCGCCGTGCGACACGCGTTGGTGCGGCGCCAGTTCGGCCCGCCCGGTGAGGAGGAAGCGCTGCTGATGGACTACCGCACGCATCAGCGGCGGCTGCTCCCGGCGCTCGCGACGACCTACGCGCTCTCCTTCGCCCAGCAACGGCTGGTGGACGAATTGGACGTGGTCTTCACCACCGACGCCGACGACCGCCTGCGGCGCCAGCTCGAGACGCTCGCCGCGGGCGTGAAGTCGGTCGCCACCTGGCATGCGAGCGACACGATCCAGCGCTGCCGCGAGGCGTGCGGCGGCGCCGGCTACCTGCGCGCGAGCCGCTTCGCCGCGCTGAAGGCCGACACCGACGTCTTCACGACCTTCGAGGGCGACAACACGGTGCTGCTGCAGCTCGCGGCCAAGAACCTGCTGACCGACTACAAGGACGCGTTCGGCGAGCTCGACCCGCTCGGGCTGGCGCAGTTCGTGGCCGGGCAGGCGTGGGGCGTGCTGACCGAGCGCACGCCGCTGCGCAAGCTCGTCGACGGCGGCGACCTGCGCTCGCGCGACACGCAGCTCGACCTCTTCCGCTGGCGCCACGAGCACCTGCTCGAGAGCGCGGCGCGGCGGCTCAAGCGCGGTCTGGACTCCGGGCGCGACCCGTTCTCGGTGCTCGTCGACTGCCAGGACCACGTGCTCGAGGCGGCCCGCTCGTGGGTCGATCTCGTCGTGCTCGAGTCGTTTCCGATCGACCCGGCCGTCGACGCGCTGCGGAGCCTCTACGCGCTGCACACGATCGAGGCCGCGCGCGGCTACTACCTCGAGCACGGGCGCCTGAGCGGCGGGCGCTCCAAGGAGGTCGTCAAGACCGTCAACGCGCTCTGCGCCGAGCTGCGGCCCGACGTGGGCGCGCTGGTCGACGCGTTCGGCGTGCCGGAGAACGTGCTGACGCCGAGCGAGCCAGTGACGGCGTGAGAACGCGGCTCCCCCGCGCCGAGCGCGAGCAGCAGATGCTGCGCACCGCGCGGACGCTGTTCGCCGCGCGCGGGTACGGCGACGTGACGATGGACGAGGTCGCAGCCGCCGTCGGCGTCACGAAACCCCTGCTCTACAACTACTACGGCAACAAGGAGCGGCTCTTCCTGGCGTGCATGAAGCCGGCCGCCGACGCGCTCGTGAAGTCCGTCGTGTCCGCCGTCGCCGCCGCGCCCGATCCCCCCGCCGCGCTGCGCGCCGGCATCCACGCGTTCTTCGCCTTCCTGGACGCCGACGGCGAGGCGTGGCGGGTACTGCACGACGAGACGCTGCCCGGCGGCGGGGAGATCGCCGAGCGCATCGGCGAGTACCGCTCGCGCATGGAGGAGCTGGTCACCGCCGCGTTGCAGGAGCACACCGAGAGCCGCGCCGTCGAGCCGCTGTCCGTCGCCATCTTCGGCGCCGCCGAGGCGCTGGGACGCTGGTGGCTGCGCACCGGCGAGCTGTCGGCCGACCGCACCGCCGAGCTGTTGATTCGCACGATCGAACCCGGATTGAGGATGAGATGAGAACCGAGACCCGACGCGTCGCCATTCTCGGCGGCAACCGGATTCCGTTCGCCCGGTCCAACGGGGCCTACGCGCACGCGACCGACCAGGACATGCTGACCGCGACGCTCGACGGCTTGATCGAGCGCTTCTCGCTCGAAGGCGAGGTGCTCGGCGAGGTCGTCGCGGGGGCCGTCTTGAAGCACGCGCGCGACCGCGATCTGACGCGCGAATCGGTGCTGGGCTCGCGGCTCGCTCCCGAGACGCCCGCCTACGACCTGCAGCAGGCCTGCGGGACCGGCCTGGAGACCGTGATCGCGGTGGCCAACAAGATCGCGCTGGGGCAGATCGACGTGGGGATCGCGGGCGGTGCGGACACCGCGTCCGACGCGCCGATCGCCGTCAACGAGGACCTGCGGCACATCCTGCTCGACCTCAACCGGGCGAAGTCGCTGCCGGGCCGCGCGAAGACCTTGACGCGGCTGCGGCCGGGGCAGATCGTGCCCGAGACGCCGCAGAACGCGGAGCCTCGCACCGGGCTCTCGATGGGCGAGCACGCGGCTCGGACGGCGGTCGAGTGGGGCGTGACCCGCGCCGAGCAGGACGAGCTCGCGGCGGCCTCGCACGTGCACATGGCGGCGGCCTACGAGCGCGGGTTCTTCGACGGGCTCGTCACGCCGTACCTCGGGCTCGAGCGCGACCAGAACCTGCGGCCGGACTCCTCGGTCGAGAAGCTGGCGAAGCTCAAGCCGGTCTTCGGCGGGCCCGAGGGGACGATGACCGCGGGCAACTCGACGCCGCTCACCGACGGCGCCTCGACGGTACTTCTGGCGTCGGAGGAGTGGGCGGCGGCGCGCGGGCTGCCGGTGCTCGCGTACCTGGTCGACGCCCAGACCGCGGCCGTCGATCACGTGCACAAGGGCGAGGGGTTGCTGATGGCGCCCGCGTACGCGATGCCGCGGCTGCTGGACCGGGTCGGGGTGGCGTTGGACGGCTTCGACCTCTACGAGATCCACGAGGCGTTCGCGTCGCAGGTGCTGGCGACGCTGGCGGCGTGGCGCGACCCGGTCTTCGCGCGCGAGAAGCTGGGGCGCGACGCGGCGGTCGGCACGATCGATCGTTCCAAGCTCAACGTCAACGGTGGGTCGCTCGCGGCGGGGCATCCGTTCGCCGCGACCGGCGGGCGGATCGTGGCCTCGCTGGCCAAGGCGTTGCACGAGCGCGGCGGCGGCACCGGCCTGATCTCGATCTGCGCCGCCGGCGGGCAGGGCGTCGTCGCGATCCTCGAAGGTGCCGCATGAGCGATCGCTATTCGCAGCTGGTGCGGTTGCCGGTCGCCGGGACCGTCGCCAAGCGGATCGGGCTGCCGCAGCCGGTGACGTTGGAGCGCGGCCCCGGTCCGGTGCGCGGGCGGGTGCTGCTGGGCGGCGCCGGGCGCTTCGCCGAGGCGGCCGCGCGGGTGCTGGCCGACATGGGCGTCGATGCCGCGACCGCGCTCGACGATCCGGTGCGCGAGCACGCCGCGGCGGCGGGGCTGGACGCGGCGGTCTTCAACCCGGAGGCGCCGGCCGACCGGACGTTCAAGGCGCTCGTCTTCGACGCGACGGGGATCTCCTCGTCGGCGGAGCTCGTCGAGCTGCAGCGGTTCTTCCACCCGACGATCCGGCGCGTGGAGCCCTCCGGTCGCGTGGTCGTGATCGGCGACGGGCGACGGGCGCTCGAGGGGTTCACGCGGTCTCTGGCCAAGGAGGTCGGGCGCGGGGCGACGGTCAACCTCATGCAGGTCACGCCGGGGGCGTCGATCGACTCGACCCTGCGGTTCCTGCTGTCGCCGCGCTCGGCGTACGTGTCCGGGCAGGTCGTGCGGGTCGGGGCGGGGCGCGCGGTCGCGCTCTCCGGTCGCACGGCGCTCGTCACGGGCGCCTCGCGCGGGATCGGCGCGGCGATCGCCGAGGTGCTCGAGCGCGACGGCGCGACGGTCGTCCGGCTCGACCTGCGCGATGCGGAGCTGGAGCTCGACATCACCGCGCCTGACGCGCCGGAGGTGCTCGCCGAGCGGTTCGCGGGCGGGCTCGACATCCTCGTCCACAACGCGGGCGTGACCAAGGACCGCACGCTGGCCAAGATGCCCGAGGAGCGCTGGCAGTCGCTGCTGGAGGTCAACCTGCTGGCGCCCGAGCGGATCACCTCGGCGCTGCTGCCGCTGCTGCGCGACGACGGCCGGATCGTCTGCGTGTCCTCGCTGAGCGCGATCGCCGGCAACGCGGGCCAGACGAACTACGCGACCTCGAAGGCGGGGCTGCTCGACCTCGTCGCCGACCTGGAGACCGAGCGCGGGATCACGATCAACGCGGTGGCGCCCGGGTTCATCGAGACGCAGATGACCGCGGCGATGCCGATCGGCGTGCGCGAGGCGGGGCGGCGGATGAACTCGCTGCGCCAGGGCGGGCTGCCGGTCGACGTCGCCGAGACGGTCGCATGGCTCGCCTCGTCGGGGCTGGAGCGCAACGTCGTCCGGGTCTGCGGCCAGTCGCTGCTCGGATGCTGACGACGCTGCGCGCGGCGCTCCCCGGCCGCGGATCCACGATGCCCGGCGACGTGCTCGAGCGTGAGGTCGCCGTCGATCCCGTCGCGCTGGCCAAGTACGCCCACGTGTGCGGCTTCACGCTGCGCGACGAGCTTCCGCCCACGTACCCGCACGTGCTCGCGTTCGGGTTGCAGATGGCGCTGCTCGCGCAGGCGCCGTTCAGCGCCGTGGGCGTGGTCCACATCGCCAACGCGATCACCCAGCACCGGCCCGTGCGGCTCGGCGAGACGCTGACGCTCGCGGTCTCCGTGAGCGAGCTGCGACCGCACCGGCGCGGGCGCACGTTCGAGTTCCTCACGTCGGTGCGGGCGGGCGAGGAGCTGGTCTGGGAGAGCACCTCGACCAACCTCAAGCGCGGCGCGGGCGACGACGCGGTGAGTGACGACTGGACCTTCGAGCCGCCGCCGGAGACCGCCGAGTGGCGGCTGCGCGACGACCTCGGCCGCCGCTACGCCGCCGTCTCGGGCGATCACAACCCGATCCATCTGCACGGGTGGGCGGCGAAGCCGTTCGGCTTCGAGCGCGCGATCGCCCATGGGATGTGGACGAAGGCGCGCTGTCTCGCCGCGCTGCGGCTGCCGGACGCCTTCACCGCCGAGGTGCGGTTCAAGCGGCCGATCCTTTTGCCTTCGACGGTGACGTTCGGCGAAGCCGCGGACCGGTTCGCCGTGCACGGTCACCTGGAGGGCGTCTTGACCGCGTAGACGTGCTGGACGGCGCCGCGCGTCAGCTCCTCGGTACGGATGAGATCGAGCGTCCCGGGGATCGGGCGGGCGAAGAGGCCGATGCCCGTCCCGAGCACCACCGGCATGTAGGAGACGATCACGTCGTCGAGCTCGCCCGCCTCCGCGAACTGGCTGGCGAGCTCACCGCCGCCCACCACCCACAGGACGCCGTCGCCGGCCGCGGCATGCATGGCGTCGCGATGGTCGGCGACGGACCCCTGGACGAAGTGGACGTCGGCGCCCGGGGGCGTCTCGAACTCCCGGTGGGTGAAGACCCACGTCGGCATGGACCCGTACGCCCACTCGTGGCCGACCATGAGCTCGTAGGTGCTCGCACCGACCGCGAGCGCCGTCACGCGCGCATAGAACGCGTTGTAGTTGGCGTCCCCGCCCTCCAGCGGATTGTCCGCCGCGTCGAAGAGCCATTGCAGGCCGCCGTCGGCCTCGGCGATGTATCCGTCGAGGGACGCGGCGGCGTAGTACTGGGTTCGAGCCATATATGAGGTTCTTACACATGCGCCAGGAACGACTTAGCGCGGGCGTAGGAAACGCTCAGCGATCGGATCGATCCTGCACTACATGAAGATCTACAGGCCGCTCCTCCCCCTCGCCGCAGCCGCGGTGATCGGTGGCGGTGCGGGCGCCGTCGCTACCAACGCCCTCAACGACGACTCCGCTACCACCGTCCGCACCATCACGAACACGCGCACCGTCTCCGCGCCCGCCACGAGCGCGGTCGAGAGCCCGCACGACGTCTACCAGAACGCCAAGGATTCAGTCGCTTACATCACGACCCAGGTCGGCACCGGTTCAGGCTTCGTCGTCTCCGACGACGGCTACCTCGTCACCAACGCCCACGTCGTCGAGGGCGCCAACGGCCAGATCAAGGCCAAGATCGGCGACGGCAAGACGCTCGACGCCAAGCTCGTCGGCCAGGACGCCTCCACCGACCTCGCGCTCCTGAAGGTCGACGCGACCAACCTCAAGCCGCTCGCGCTCGGCGACTCGAGCACCGTCCAGGTCGGCGACCCGGCGTACGCGATCGGCAACCCGTTCGGCCTCGACCGCACGCTCACCACCGGCGTCATCTCCGCGCTGCAGCGCCAGATCTCCTCGCCCAACGGCTTCTCGATCGACGACGTCCTCCAGACCGACGCCGCGATCAACCCTGGCAACTCCGGCGGCCCGCTGTTCAACGCCCAGGGCCAGGTCATCGGCGTGAACTCGCAGATCGAGTCGACCAGCAACACGTCCGACGGCGGCCAGGCCGGCAACGTCGGCATCGGCTTCGCGATCCCGTCCAACACGGTCAAGAGCGTCGTCTCCCAGCTGCGCGCGAGCGGCAAGGTCGCCCACGCCTACCTCGGCGTCCAGACGCAGGACGGCTCGAGCGCCGGCGCGCAGGTGGCCGCGATCACCAGCGGCGGCCCCGCCGCGACCGGCGGTCTGCAGACCGGCGACGTCATCACCTCGATCGGTGGCAAGGCCGTCGCCGACTCGACCTCGCTGTCGGCGGTCGTCGACTCCCACAAGGTGGGTGACCAGGTGCAGGTCCAGGTCACGCGCAACGGCGCCAAGAAGACCCTTACGGTCAAGCTCGGGCAGCGCCCCGACACGACCGCGTCCGACCAGCTGCAGCAGCAGGACCAGCAGCAGCCGCAGCAGACCCCGGACGTCCCGAACCTCGGCGGCGGCTGGTAGCCCGCACGCCGTTGGGAGGAGCGGCAACGGGGGTCGGAGCCTTTGGCTCCGGCCCCCGTCCGCGTTCCTAACTGGCGCCAACATGGTTGTTCGCTAAACCACTCTGTATGAATCGCTTGCGCGGACGGCTCTGGCCGATCCTGCAAACCGCTCTGGCCGCGACCACCGCCTGGTACGCGGCCGTTCTGCTGCTCCCGGACGGGCGGCCGTCCTTCGCATCGATCGCCGCGGTGATCTGCCTCGGGGCGTCCTATGGCCAGCGCGGCTCGAAGGCGCTGCAGCTGATCGCGGGCGTCGTGCTGGGCATCTGCGTCGCCTCGGCGATCGTCGCGCTGATCGGCGCCGGCTCGCTGCAGATCGGGCTGATGGTGATCCTGGCCATGAGCGCCGCGGTGCTGCTGCGCGGCGGCGAGCTGCTGACCGCCGAGGCCGCGGTGTCGGCGATCCTGCTCGTCTCGCTCGATCCCAACACGAGCGACTTCTCGTTCACTTTGAACCGCATCCTCGAAGGGCTGATCGGCGGCGGCGTCGCTCTGGCCGTGACCTCCCTGGTCTTCCCGCCCGATCCCGCGCTGCACGTGGGGCGCGCCGCGCAGGCGGTCTTCGCGGGCCTCGGCTCGGCGCTGGAGCGCCTGGCGACGGCGCTGGCGGCGAGTGACGCGGGCGGCGCGGGCGAGGCGCTGGCGGAGGCGCGGGCGCTCGACGCGCTGGTCGACGACTTCGATGAGGCGCTGTCGATCGGGCGCGACACCGCGCGCCTCTCGCCGCGCCGGCGGACGGCGCTCGCTGCTTTGGAGCGCTACGGGGCGAGCTTCGCCCAGGTCGACTACGCGGTGCGGGACACGCGCGTGTTGGCGCGCCACTCCGTGCGGTCGCTGCGCGCGGGCGAGCCGGTCGAACCGACGCTGCCGGAGGCGGTGCGCGAGCTCGGGCTCGCGGTCTGGACGCTGGCGGGCGCGTACGACCAGCCGGACCGCGCCGACGCCGTGCGCGGCCACGCCCTGCGGGCGAGCGCGCTGGCGGGCGAGGCGGGCGGCGGCGAGATCGCCGCACAGATCCGCTCGACGGCCGTCGACCTCCGCCGCGCCGCGGACCTCCTCGGCGAAGACCCGCGCGCCGACGCCCTCGAGGCGCCGACCGAAGAACTGCTCGCCGCGGCCGCCTGACGACGCGCGGCGCGCCGTGGCGCGCTCGGCTGTCCGACCCCTCGCCGCGGCCGCCTGACCGCGAGCGGCCGCGCCGTAAGCGCGCCCCGCCGCGGCTGCCCGCCACGGCCGCCCGACCACGTGGCGCGCCCGCGCCGCACCAGTCGCCTCGCCGCGCCCCGCCCGGCGCTATCTTGCGCCGGGTCGTGCGGAGCATCGTCGGTGCATTTCTCGTCCTGGTGCTGCTCGCCGTGCCGGGCGTCGCGCGGGCGGACTGGAGCGGTGACGGGCCCGGGGACGTGCTCGCCGTCGACGGCGCCGGCAGCCTCGTGCTCTACCGCGGCAACGGCGCCGGGGCCTGGGCGACCGGCATGGCGGAGCCCGTGGCGCCGGGCTGGGGCACGTACACCGCGCTGCTCGCCCCGGGCGACTTCAGCGGCGACGGCCATCCCGACCTGCTGGCGCGGGACACCGACGGGCGACTGCTGATGTTCCGCGGCAACGGCGCCGGAGCGTTCGCGGGGTCGGCGCAGGTGGTCGGCTCGGGCTGGGGCAGCTTCACCGCGCTCTTCGCCCCCGGCGACTTCAGCGGCGACGGCCATCCGGACGTCCTCGCCCGCGCCACCGACGGCCGGCTGCTCATGTACCGCGGCGACGGCGACGGCGGGTGGGTGACCGGCAAGGCCGAGGAGATCGGGACGGGCTGGGGCGGGTTCAACGCCGTCGTCCCCGGCGGCGACTTCAGCGGCGACGGCAAGCCCGACGTCCTCGCCGTCAAGTCCGACGGCGCGCTGCTCATGTACCGCGGCAACGGCGCGGGCCGCTGGGTGACCGGCAGAGCCGAGCAGATCGGGAGCGGCTGGGCGCCCTTCACCGCGCTGCTGAGCGGCGGCGACTTCAGCGGCGACGGCAAGGCCGACATCCTCGCCCGCGCCTCCGGCGGAGAGCTCTACCTCTACCGCGGCGACGGCGCCGGCGGCTTCGCGCAGCCGATCCACGAGCTCATCGGCTCCGGCTGGAGCAGCCTGTCGCTCCTCACGCTCGCCCCTTCCTCCCCGCCACCCGCCGCACCGACGACGCCCGCGCCCCCACCGGAGCCAGGCCCGGCGCCCGCCGCGCCGCTTCCCGACGGCAACGTGTCACTCGACGCGGGCATCCGCTGCACGCCCCCGGGCGGGCTGCTGCGCGTGAGCGTGAAGGTCCGCAAGCGCGCGGGCCGCCCCGCACCGCGCGTCCAACGGATCGTCTTCTACGTCCGTAACGGCCCGCGCCGCACCGACCGCCGCCGTCCCTATGCCGTCCACCTGCGCATGAACCGCGCCGCGGGCACCAAGGGCCGCGTCTACGCCCGCGTGTACTTCCGCCGCGCGGGTTCCAAGCGCCTGCACACCAAGACGGTGTCGCGGCGCTTCGTCATGTGCAGTTAGCGTCGAGCGCGTCGGAGGGACGAAAGTCAACTGCGCGGGGGAGGGGGAGTGGCAGCGCCACCCGTCCCGGGCTACCGTGGACTCGCTCGGCGCGCGGCTCTGTTGGCCCGAAGTGCTGTGCTGGGATACCGACAGCTACGGGCGTGGCGCTGACACCCCGGTCCGCGCCGGGCCTTGCGGTGATCGGTTTCGGCGAGCAAAGACGTCATGCGCGAGGGGGTGCGGTAACTAACTGCGCCCAGAGCGCAGTTAGTTGCGTCACCCCCACCGGTGCGCCAACTCGACCAGTGCGAACCTGATCGAAACCCGCGATTGGTCCTTCAAACGCGCACGGTCAACCACGGCGACCGGGACAGCGCAAGTGCGGGACACACTGGCCAGCCCACGCCCGTAACTGTCGGTATCCCAGCACGAGAATTCGAGCCGACGGAGCCGAGCCGCGAGTCGGACGACGCGAGGCAGACCCGGAGGGTGCGCCACCTCCCCCTCCCCTACCCGGCGCAGTTGACGTTCGTCCCTAAGCGCGGAGGTACGTGAGGACCGCGAGG
The DNA here is from genome assembly GCF_027587205.1 of Solirubrobacter ginsenosidimutans. The sequence goes on along the minus strand of NZ_JAPDOD010000037.1, from coordinate 80,868 downwards.
ACGCGGCGGTGGTTCTCGGGCGTGGCGGTGAGCTCGAGCTTGGAGAAGATCGCGGTGACGTGGCGCTCGACCGCGCGGTCGGAGAGGAACATGCGGGCCGCGATCGCCTGGTTGGAGCGGCCTTCGGCCATCTCGGACAGGACGGTGCGCTCGCGCTCGGTGAGGTCGTCGAGCGGGCCGTTGGCGCTGGAGCGGCCGAGCAGGTGGGCGACGACCTCGGGGTCCAGCGCGGCGTCGCCGGCGGCGACGCGGCGGACGGCGTCGACGAACGCGTCGCCGTCGGTGATGCGGTCCTTGAGCATGTAGCCGAGCGATTCCGCGCCGTCGCCGAGCAGCGCGAAGACATAGTCCTCGTCGAGGTACTGCGAGAGGACGAGGACGCCGGTGGCGGGCAGGTGCGCGCGGATGTGCTTGGCGGCGCGCAGGCCCTCGTCCGTGTGGGTCGGGGGCATGCGGATGTCGGTCACGGCGACGTCCGGCTCGGCGTCGGTGACCGCGGCGATCAGCTCGTCGTAGTCGCCCGCGAGGCCGACGACGTCGATGCCGGCGGCCTCGAGCACGCGGGCGATGCCCTCGCGCAGCAGCAGCGAGTCCTCGCCGATCACGACGCGCATGGGATCACGCCTTTCACGAGGGTGCCGGCGCCGGCCGGGCTGACGATCTCGAGTGTGCCGTCGAGCGCCGCGAGGCGATCCTGCATGCCGCGCAGGCCGGAGCCCGACCGCGGGTCGGCGCCGCCGCGGCCGTCGTCTTGGATGGTCACGGTCAGGGTGTTGTCCTCCAGGCTGGTCGTGACGTCGGCGCGGGTGGCGCCGGCGTAGCGGACGACGTTGGTCAGGGCTTCGGCGACGAGGAAGTAGGCGGCGGCCTCGACCGGCATCGGGCAGCGCGCCTCCGAGTCGTAGGTGAAGCCGACGGTCAGCGGCGCGCGGCGGGTGAGCGTGCGCAGGGCGGCGACGAGGCCGAGCTCGGTCAGCGCCGCGGGGTGGATCCCGCGCGCGAGCTCGCGCAGCTCGTCCGTGGCGAGGCGCAGCTCCTCGCGGACGTGGCCGAGGCGCTCGGCCTGCTTCGGGTCGTCGAGCGCGCCCTGCATGACCTTGAGGTCGAGCGCGACGGCGAGCAGCCGGTTCTGGGCGCCGTCGTGGAGGTCGCGCTCGAGGCGGCGGCGGGCCTCGTCGGCGGCGGCGACGATGCGGGCGCGCGAGTCCTTGAGCTCCTGCTCGCGCTGCAGGCGATCGGTGATGTCGCGCACGTAGCCGGTGTACATCGGCGGGCCGGGGACGTCGATGCGGGTGATCGTCAGCTCGACCGGGAACTCGCGCCCTTCGGCGTGCAACGCGGTGATCTCGACGCGGCGGTTGATCAGTTTCCCGGTGCCGTTCGCGAGGCCCTGACGGTGGGCCTCGCGAAGCGAGGGCGGCACGAGCGCGGAGGCCATCTCGCGGCCGATCAGCGACTCGGGCGTGTGGCCGAAGATGTCCTCGACGGTGGCGTTGACCTCGACGATCCGCCCGCCCGCGTCGATCGTGATCACCGCGTCGAGCGCGGCGTCGAGCATCGCCCGCTTGCGCGCCTCGGACTCGTGCACGGCGGCCTCGGCCCGGCGGTGGGCGACGAACTGCCCGGCCAGGCGCCCGAGGCTGGCGAGCGTCGCCACGAGGTCCCCGTCGGGCTCGCGCGTCTGGACGGTCAGGAACTCCATCGCCCCGCCCGTGCCCGCGAGCGGGATGGCGAAGGCGGAGTGCAGGCCCGCCTCGAGGGCGTCCTGCGCGCGGGGGAAGTTGGGGTCGGCGCTCACGTTGGCGATCCAGGCGGGGCGCTGTCGCGCCTGCACCCGCCCCGGCAGTCCGTCCCCGGGGGCGAGCGCGTAGGTCTTCGAGGCGGCCGCGAACCGCTCCAGCGGCGGCCCGCCGGCACACCACGTGGCGACGCAGTGCAGCGCGCCGCTGGCGACCGGCAGCCAGACGCCGCCGTAATGCCAGCCGAGCCCTTCGCCGACGGCGGCCAGCAACCGCGGGAACGCATCGTCCGCACCATCGGCGTCGAGCAGGGCTTCGGCGACCGCGTGCTCGACCCTGAGCAGGCGCGACGCGCTGGGCGGAGGGGGAGCGAGCATGTGACCTGGCGCGACACTATCGCCCAGGCCAGGGTGTGAGTTAGCCGGTTTCGCTCGCCCGCTCATCAACGCGCCACGCGACCGGCGCGCGCCGGTCGGGACGCGCGCACCGGTCTCGGCGCGGCCGCGCACCGGGACCAGCGGCGCTCCAGGGTTGAAAATAAAGGGGACTGTCCCCGTTAGATAAAGGGACTGTCCCTTTAGCTAAAAGGAGTGGGTGGGGATTTGGTGCTGTGGCGTCGTGGTGGGTGGGAAAGCGGGCGGAAGTTGTCCTGATTAGGCGGCGAGGGCGAGCTCGGCCTCGGCGGCGCCTTCGAGCATGGCGCCGGCGACGATGCCGATGGCCGTGGCCCAGGCGTCGGCGTGGCGCGGCTCCCAGGCGTCGCCCGCGATCTGGGCCATGGCGCCGATCAGGACCTCGCCGACGACCGGGTAGTGCTCCGGGCGGGCGCCGTAGGCGACGTGGCGGGCGCCGAGGCGCTTGAGGGTGGGCACGACGGGCTCGAGGTCGCGCAGCGACTTGCGCAGCAGCACAAGCGCGGAGAGCAGCATCGCGCGCTGGCGGGGCATCTCGACGCCTTCAAACATCGGCTTCACCGAGGGCGCGACCGCGAACAGGTCGGCGTAGAAGATCCGCACGAGCTCGTCGCCCTTGGGCGCGATGAGGTCGAAGCTGGTTTCAAGGGCGTCGAGGTCCATGCCGCACAGCTTCCGCGAGATGTGACCTTCGCTCGATGGGGGAAACCGTCCGCGCCGTGGCGGAGAACCGCCACGCGCTCGCGGGCGGTGTCCCGTAATGGTCAGGACGCGGCGTGTTCGGCGAGCGAGCCCTTCTTGGTCTCGCCGCCCGGCACCGCGTCGTAGACGACGATGTCGCCGACGGCGAACAACTCGTCCGCGCGCGCCAGAACCGCCTGGACGTGCTCGCTCTCGAGGTGAGCGTTGAGGAGCTCCCGCGATTCCCAGCGCTCGACGAACGCGAGGCGGGCGGGATCGTCCGTGCCCTGGTGCAGCGCGTAGAGGATGCATCCTTCCTCGCCGTGGGTGGGCTCCACGATGGCCTTGAACGCCTCCAGGCCGTCAGCTTCCTTGCCGGGGCGGGTGGTGAACGAGCCCACGACGACGATCTCAGACATACGACGCACTCCTCCGAAACAGCGGGAAGCGCGGATCGTACGATGACCGCGTGAGCGAGCGCTTCACCACCTCCGGCGTCCGGCTGCGCGAGCGGACACGGCGCCCCGGCGAGCTCGACTGGCTCTTCCTGCCCGGCGGCCCCGGGATCGGTTCCGAAAGCCTGCACGAGCTCTCGGTGCCGGAGCTCGAGTCCCGGCTGGCTGGCCTCGCGCTCGCCAGCACCGCCCCGGACTCGAGCTGGCTCCCGGCGCTCGGAGCGACGCGAACCTTGGCGCGATCGCCGTCGCGTCCGCCCCGTGGAACTTCAGGCCCGCCGGCCTCGCGGCGGGCGCCGACCTGCTCGGGTGGATGCCCTACAACCGCGCCGCGGTCGCGTGGTCGGCCGAGCACTTCGACGACACGTATCGCTCGGCGTGGTGGCCGACGGAGCTGCCGACGCTGATCCTCAGCGGAGGAGCGGACCGGATCGTCACACAGACCCTGTGGGACGACGAGCGCTTCACCGGCGAGCACGTGATCCACCGCACCGTCCACGGAGCGGGGCACTTCCCGTGGATCGAGCGCCCTGAGGAAGTCGCCGCCGCGTTCGCCGACCTCGCGGACCTCATCGCGCGCTCCACCGGCGCATGAATCAGGGCGCCGCGGTGGCCACCTCGAGGCGCAGGTCGCCTTCGCCGCCCGCGACGCGGTAGGCGGAGCCGAGGCCTTCGACGCCCGCGACGCGATCGCCGTCGCAGATCAGCACCGTGCCCTCGTCGACCGCCCAGCCCACCGGCGCCAGACCCGCCCGGACCGCGTGGATCAAGCGGGTGACCGTGCCCCACTGCGTGGCGTGGACGTCGATCGCGAACGGGAGGAGCCCAAGGCCGGGACGGACGGTGAGCTGCTCGAGGTCCTCACCCGCCTCCTCGGCGCACACCTCGCGCTCGCCGAGGCGGTGGCCGCCCACGATCGCCCACTCACCCGCGATCGCCGCGCCCGCCGAGAACCCGGCGTAGACGGCGTCGCGCGGAAGCCAGTCCATGCCCGCGCCCACCAAGACCTCCTGGTACCCCGGCGTCCACCCGCCCGCGACGAACACGCCGCCCGCGCCCGCGAAGTCCTCAGCCGCCGGCGGGCGATCCTTGGAGACGACGACCGTGACGACCTCGGACGCACCGGCGTCCGTCAGCGAGTGCGCCCAGCGATCGGTGTCGGTGTCCTCGCCCTCGTCGAGCACGAGGACGACGATGCGGCTCTCACCGACGGCGTGGACGAACGGTGCGTGGGAGGCGCGCACGGCGTCCTCGCCACGGCCGCCGCCGATCAGGAACACGGATGGCATCCGCACAGCTTCGCGCGCGCAGCGGACATGCAACCCATAGGTTGCGATAGAATCCACGATGTGAACGTCCTGGCGCTGTACGACATCCACGGCAACATCGACGCGCTCGAGGCGGTGCTCGCCGACCCGCGGGCGGCGGATCCGGACGTCGTCGTGGTCGGCGGCGACGTCGTTCCCGGCCCGTTCGCGCGGGCGACGCTCGAGCGCCTGTCGCAACTGAACGCCCGGTGGCTGCGCGGCAACGGCGAGCGCGAGGTGGCGGAGGCGATCGACGGTCCCGAACCCGCGCCCGACGACCTCGCCCGCGTGACCGCCAAGCTCACGCTCGACGAGATCGGCCCCGACGCGGCGCGCCCGCTGGGCGACCTCCCGCTCACGCTGGAGATCGACGGCGTCCTGTATTGCCACGCGACCCCGCGCAGAGACGACGAGATGGTCACGAAGCTCTCGACGCCGGAGCGCTGGGCCGAGGTGCTCTCGACCACGACGGCGCCGCTGGTCGTCGCCGGCCACACCCACCAGCAGCACGACCGGACCGTCGGCGCGACCCGCTTCATCAACGCCGGCAGCGTCGGGCTGCCCTACGAGGGCGACGGCGCCGCACGGTGGCTGTGGGTCGCCGACGGCGTGCCGGAGCTGCGTCAGACCGCGTACGACTCGCACGCCGCCGGCCGGCGCATGCTCGCGGCCTGGCCCGACGCCCGCTCGCTCAACGCGTCGCTCGTCGAGCCGGTCGCGCCACTCACGGTCACGGAGATCTTCGAGAGCCTGATCTGAAGCTCAGCCGCGCGAGAAGCGCTCGAAGACCGTCGTCACGACGGGCTCGCCGCAGTCCAGGCAGGTGCGGTCCAGCAGCGAGGCCGGGCGCGAGAGGCTGGTGCCGCCCAGTCCACACGAGGGGCAGTGAAACGCCGTCTCGACGAAGCCGGCGGCCAGCAGCGATTCGGTGACGTCGGCCATGGGATCGAAATTACCCGGTCGCGGCCGCGGGTTCCCGGTCGATCGGGGAGGTGGGATGCGGCGACTGGACGGAAAGCGCACCTGAGGCGCAGTCCTCGCAGCGGATCTCGCGACGCGGGTTGCGGATGCCGACCAGGCCGAGCACCCCGCCGAGCGCGACCAGCACGGCGCACACGCCGACGCCGACGTGGAACGCGTGCACCGAAGCGTCCACCGACTGCGGCATCCCCGGGATCACCGCCAAGGTGTCGGTCACGTCGGTGCCGGTCATGTCGGACGCGTAGACGGCGCTGACCACCGCGCCGATCGCGGCGACGCAGAGCAGGCCCGCGATCCGTGCGACGGCGTTGTTGACGCCGGAGGCGATGCCGGCGTTGCGCTCGTCGGCGTCCGCGAGCACCGTCGCCGTCAACGGCGTGACCGTCGCCACCAACCCGAGCGAGAAGATCAGCAGCGCCGGGAACAGCTCGGTCCAGTAGGAGATGTCCTGGTCAACCCGCTGCAGCAGCGCGATGCCGACCGCCGCGACCAGCGGCCCGATGCCCATGAAGTACCGCGGTCCGTAGCGGTCCGCGAGCCGCCCCGCTCGTTTGGAGAGCGAGAACATGACGAGCGTCGTCGGGAGCGTCGCGATCCCCGCCTCGAGCGCCTCGTAGCCCGCGACCTGCTGCAGGAAGAGCGTGAGGAAGAAGAACATCGCGCCCAGCCCCCCGTACATCGAGAACGTCTGGATGTTGCCGACGGCGAAGTTGCGCCGCTTGAAGAGCTCCAGCGGGAGCATCGGCTGCGGCGTCCGCCGCTCGTGGAGCACGAAGAGCACCAGCAGCGCGATGCCGCCGAGGCCGACCGCCCACACCTCGGGCGAGCTCCAGCCGACGACCGGCTGGCGGATCAGCGCCAGCACCGGGCCGGCGAGGCCGAACACGGTCAGGACCGCGCCGAGCCAGTCGAGCTGGACGTTGCGGCGCGCGCCCGTCCGCCCCGGCACCGCGATCGCGACGAGGACGAGCGTCGCCAGCACGAACGGGACGTTGATCGCGAAGATCCAGCGCCATGACGCCGTGTCCACGAGCCACCCGCCCGCCAGCGGCCCGATCACCATCGCGATCCCCGACCACGCCGTCCACGAGCCGATCGCGGCGCCGCGCTCCTCAGGCGGGAACGCCGAGATGATCACGGCCAGCGCGCTCGGAGTGAGCAGCGCGCCGAACACCCCCTGCAGCGCCCGCCCCGCGATCAGCACCTCGATCGTCGGCGCCAGCGCGCAGATCATCGAGACGACCCCGAACCCGGCGACGCCGATCGAGAACACCCGCCGCTCGCCGTAGAGATCCCCGAGCGAACCGGCGACGAGGATCAGCGACCCGAGCGTCAGCAGGTAGGCGTTGGAGACCCACTGCTGTCCGGCGAGCCCACCGCCGAGATCCTCACGGATCGACGGCAGTGCGACGTTGACGACGGTGGCGTCCAGGCCCGCGACGAACGAGCCCATGATCGCGGCCGCGAGGGCCAACTGCTTCTGCCGAGCATTGATGCGAGAGACGCTAGCGGGCGCCGGGAACCTGGACCTGCTCTCGCGGGACGGCGGCGGCCGCGGCGCGTTGCAGGGCGGCGACGGGCAGCGCGACCGCCGACGCGAGCAGCACGACGTTTCCCGGCGCGCGACCGCGCAGGACGCCCGGCGGCGCGACCCAGACCACGTGCGCGAAGGCGTCGTGCACGACCGCGGCGTGCTCGTGGGCCTCCTCCAGCGGCGGCACGTCGATCACATTGAGCGCGTAGACCCCGGCCGGCCGCAGCACCCGCCGGACCTCGGCCGCGAACGCCGCGCCGGACAGCCGAGCCGGGACGTGCGGGCCGTCGAACGCATCGCCGATGACAAGGTCGAAGGAGCGGTCCTCGTGCGCGGCGATCAGGTCCGCGGCGTCACCGACCTTGACCCGCAGCCGCGGCGACGCGCGCAGCCCGAAGTGCTCGCGGGCCAGCCCGACGACGCCCGGGTCGATCTCGAACACGAGCTGGCGCGACCGTGGCCGCGTCGCCTCGATGTAGCGCGGCAGCGCGCACGCCCCGCCGCCCACGTGCAGCACGTCCACCCCGGCGCCCGCGGGCCGGAACGCGTCGACGAGGTCGGCGATCCGCCGCATGTACGCGAACGCCAGCGCCCGCGGGTCGCGCAGGTCGACCTGCCCCGCCTCACGACCGTCGAGCAGCAACATCCGCGACGACGGATGCCCCGGATCGGCGATCACCTCCGCGAACGCCCGCGCGGTGCGGAGCGAGACGGGCGCCGGAGCCGGCCGGCCACGCCGTTCTCGCCCCTGGCGTTTCACTGGGGCGCGAGTTCGCTCGAGTCCGTCAGCTGGAGCTTGCGCCGGGCGCGCTCGTAGAAGCCCTGCGGTTGCAGGCGCAGGATCCGCGCCGGGGTGTCGCTCATCGCGAACTGGATGCAGTCGCCCGCGGTGAGCTCGGCGACGCGCTGGCCGTCGGCCTCGAGCAGCAGCGGCGCCGAGCGGTCCAGCACGTGCACGCGGAGCTTCTCGGACGGGTGCAGGAAGACGGCGCGATCGAACGCGGCGTGCGGCGCGACCGGCGTGATCAGCAGGCCGGTGTGACGAGGCGAGACGATCGGCCCGCCCGCGGCGAACGAGTAGGCCGTCGAGCCGGTGGGCGTGGCGATGACGAGCGCATCGGCCGTGTAGCGGGCGAAGATCTCGTCCTCGACCTCGACGGCGATCGCCGCGGGGCCGTTGCCCGGGATCCGCGACAGCGCCGAGTCGTTGAACGCGGTGAAGAGGGTCGAGAAGCACGTGCCGGTGACCGTCATCACCGCGCGTTCCTCGATCCAGTGCTCGTCGCGATCGATCGCGTCCAGCGCCCCCGGCAGCTCGTCGAGGTTGACCTCGGCGAGGAAGGCGAGCCGGCCGAGGTTGACGCCGAGCACCGGCACCTCGTGCTCGGTGGCGAGCTTCAACGCGCGCAGGATCGTGCCGTCGCCGCCGAGGCCGATCACCAGGCCCGCGCCGACCGCCAGCTGCTCCTCGGGCACGGTGCGCACCGAGGGCGGCATCAGCTCATGCGCCTCCTCGAGCCCGCGCACCTCCTTGCCGTGCCGGTCGGCCCACGCCACGACGCACTCGATCATCGCGCGGCTGTCGCGCCGCGGATGGACGACGACCCCGATCGCGCCGGGTTTCACGATTCGTCGCGGTGGACGGTGTCGGGGGAGAAGGCGGGAAGACAGACGGCGACGTACTCGGCGCCGTCCGGCGTGGAGTAGCGGACCCATTCCCCAGCGCGCGTCAACACGGCCTGGCCGGTGGCCACGACCATCGACCCACCCTCGTACTCGACGTGCAGCGCGCCACCGATCACGAGCGTGTACTCGTCGAAGTCCGGGCGCTGGCCGGGCTCGACCCACCCCGCCGGGGAGCGCATGTGCGCCACGCTGACGCGCTCCTCCCCGTTGTTGACGCGACCGGCGTACTCGTCGATCAGCTTCGGCTTGGTCCCTGCGGCCTCGACGCGCGAGGGGGACTCGATCAGCTCGGGCATGTGCCCCCGCAGTCTAAGACCGCGCCGCGCCGAGCGTAACCCGACCGCGTTTCAGGTATTTTGGGTGCCATGAGCGTGACCGACGACCTGCTGCGCAACAACGAGGCCTATGCCGCGGCCTTCGACAAGGGCGACCTGCCGCTTCCCCCGGCGAAGAAGGTCGCGGTGGTCGCGTGCATGGACGCGCGCCTGGACGTGCACGGCCTGCTCGGGCTCCAGCTCGGCGACGCGCACGTGATCCGCAACGCGGGCGGCGTCGTGACCGACGACGAGATCCGCTCGCTGGCGATCTCCCAGCGCCTGCTGGGCACCGAGGAGATCGTGCTGATCCATCACACCGACTGCGGCATGCTGACGTTCACCGACGACAGCTTCCGCGGCGACATCCAGGGCGACACCGGCATCAAGCCCCCGTGGTCGCCGGAGTCCTTCACCGACCTCGACGCCGACGTCCGCAGCTCGATCGGCCGCATCAAGGCGAGCCCGTTCATCCCGAAGCGCGATGCCGTGCGCGGCTTCGTCTACGACGTCCACACGGGACGCCTGCGCGAGGTCACTCCCCTCGCATAGACGCGAGGGTCTTCCGAAGACCCTCGGCCAGCGGCGTGCTCGCGCGCCAGCCCAGGCGTGCGGCGGCGGCGGAAGGGTCGAGGCTGGAGCGAGCGATCTCGCCCAGCCGGCCCGGCCCGGACTCGGTTCGCAGACCCAAGGTCGCGGCGAGGTCGACCAAGCTGGTCTCGACCCCCGTGGAGAGGTTGAGCGCGCCCTCGTCGGCGGTGTGGGCGGCCGCCAAGAAGCCCCGCACGACGTCCTCGACGTAGACGAAGTCGCGCGTCTGGGCGCCGTCGCCGAACACCGTCACCGGCCGGTCCTCGGCCGCGGCGGAGCACCAGATCGCGATCACCCCCGCCTCGCCGTGCGGGCTCTGGCGAGGCCCGTAGACGTTCGACATCCGCAGCGCGAGCGTCGAGAGGCCGTACGCGCGGCTGAAGAGCGCGAGGTAGCTCTCAGCGGCGGCCTTGCTGGCGCCGTACGGCGCCAGTGGGGCGATCTCGGTGTCCTCGGCGATCGGCAGTCGCACCGGATCGCCGTAGACGGCGGCGGTCGACGCGAGGATCACCCGCCGGGCGCCGCCCACGCGCGCGGCCTCCAGGATCGCGGCGGTCCCGCCCACGTTCTGGTGTGCGTCCATCGACGGATCCTCGACCGAGCGCCGCACGTCGATCTGCGCCGCGAGGTGGAAGACGACCTCTGGCCGCGCCTCGGCGAAGGCCTCCAGCATCGCGGGCACGTCCGTCACGTCGGCGGACACGAGCCGCGCGCCACGCTCGATCGCGCGCTGCAGGTTGGCCTCGGTGCGCAGGCGATCGACGACCGTGACCTCGTCGCCCGCCTCCTGCAGGACATCGACGAGGTGCGAGCCGATGAAGCCCGCCCCGCCGGTGACGAGTGCTCTCACCGGCTGGCCGCGAGCTCTCGCGCCGCCGGTTCGGCGGGCCGATCCGGCGGGGCGACGGGCTGCCCGAGCCGCCCGGCCGCCGCCGTCGCGGCCAGCAGCGCGATCCACGTCAGCGCGCTCAGCACGACGTGGAACCACACGATCTCGGCCGGCAGCTCGAGCGAGTACTGCACCAGGCCGACGAGGCCTTGGCACGCCAGCAGGACGCACACCGCGGTCACCGCGTTCTGCGTCGCGGCGTTCATCTTGCGCGCGCGGACGAGGAACCACACGCCGATCGCCGCGAGACCCAGGAACGTGGCCAGCGCGCCGTGCTGGTGGATCGCCCAGTCGAGCGTGTCGGCCCCGCGCCACTTCAGCCGGACCACGACGTCCCCGGTTCCCTCGCCGCCCGCGTGCGGGCCGGCGGCGGTCGCGATCGTGCCCAGCGCCAAGGTGATGAAGCCCGGGATCAGCAGCAGCCGCACCGACCAGACCGAGAGCTTGTCGGACGAGCGTGGTCGCTCGCCGGGCTCGAACGTCGCCCGCCAGGCCAGGGCCACGGCGGCGACCAGCAGCGCCATCGACATCAGGAAGTGCCCGATCACCCACCCAGGCGCGAGCCCGTAGATCACGGTCAGCCCGCCCATCACGGCCTGCCCGAGCACGCCGAGCGGCAGCGCCAGCGCGATCCACGCCAGGTCGCGCCGGAGCGGGCGCCGGAACCACGCCAGGATCGCCGCGGCCAGGCACGGGATCGCCACCACGGATGTCATCACGCGGTTGGAGAACTCGATGATGCCGTGGGTCTTGAGCTCCGGCGTCAGTCGCGTTCCCTCGCAGCGCGGCCAGCTGGGACAGCCCAGGCCGGAGCCGGTCAGCCGCACGGCGGCGCCGGTGAAGACGATCAAGGTGCACACGCCAAGCGCGGCGTAGGCGATCTGGCGATAGCGGGCCGGGGACACCTGCATCGCGGTCATTCTGTCAGGCACACGTGGGATACACCGTGGCAGCGAACACTCGCGCCGTGCCCGTGAGCTTCAGATCGCCGTAGCCGCGCGCGGCGAGCTGCGGCAACGGCACCTTGATCGAGCCGGTCTTGCCGGCGGGGATCGTCCCCGTCGACACACGCCCGTCGTCGCCTTCGATCCGCCAGGTCGCATCGGCACCGGCCGGCGCGGCGAGTCCGACGCCCGCGCAGGTCCCTCGCCCGTAGACGCGGACGTCGCCGCCCGTCGGAGGCGGCGTCCCGTCGAGGGCGAACCCGGAACCGCGCCAGAGCATGCGCGCGGGCTTGGCGACCTTCAACAGGGCGACCGGGATGTACGAGAGCGACGCGACGACATCGCCCGCGAGATGCGCGCCCTCAGGCTGCGTCGGCACCACCATGTAGTCGGTGAGCGGGCGTGGCGAGCGCACCAGCCCGGTCGCGTCGTCGTACTCGACGCCGCTGACCAGCGCGTCACCCGGTGGCACGGCCGCCGCGTTGGGTCCGGGGGGCGCGAAGACGGTCTTGACACGCTGGTTGTAGAACTGCACTTCCTGCCACGTGTAGGTGAAGTCCGCGGTCTGTCCCACTCCGAGGGCGAGCTCGCCGACGGTCGCGCCGTGCGGCACGTTGCTGTCCACGAACGCGCGCGCCCGCAGGCCGGGGCCCGACCTGCTGCCGGCGCCGTCGACGTGCTTGGACAGCGCGTAGTTCGCCTGCAAGGGGATCGAGAGCGCCACCGCGGCGACGAGCACGACCGCGGGCGCGCCCGCCAAGCGTGCGGGCGCCCACTTGAGCATCATCGCGACCGCGACCCCGGCCAGCCCGAGCGCGAGGCCGACGATCGCCAGCGCCGTCCCGGCGTCGCCGGGAAGCCACGAGTCCAGGCGCAGCCCGGCCGTCCGCGCGTAGAACGTCTCCGCCGGCCAGATGAAGAACATGAACGGGCCCTGATCGGACTGCCAGGGCTCGGCCAGCACGAGCGCCGCCGCCAGCACCGAGCCGATCCCGAGCCCGAGCGGCGTCAGCTCGCGCAGCGCGAGCGCCGTCACCGCCGGCAGCAGCACCAGCGGCGCCAGGTAGACGATGTAGCGCTCGTCCGGGCCGGCGCTCCCGAGCGCGTAGAACAGCAGCAGCGCGCTCACGACGGCACCGAACGAGAACGCGAACCGCGCCGGATCGCGCGTCCGGGCGAGCTGGACGGCCAGCCACGGCACGCCGGCCGCCGCGGCGAAGAAGCCCGTCCCGGTGACGATCCGCGAGAAATAGCGCCCGCTCTTCTCGACCAGGGTCCAGACGCCGATGTTCCACGGCGTGCCGTACCCGCCCGCGAGGCGCGTCGCCAGCCCGCTCGTCGGGCCGACGCCGGCCAACCCGGGGACGACGGCGACGAGCGCGACCGCGATCGTGCCCCACAGCACGACGTGGTCGCGCAGCACCGTCCTGATCGATCCGCAGCGCCAGCTGGTGGCGAGGACGGTCAGCGGCAGCATCGGCGCCAGCGCCAGCAGCGCGCTGCGCGAGAGACCGGCGACGAGGATGGCGACGAGCGCGAGCACGTCGTTGCCCGGGCTGGGACGCAGCGTGGTCCGCACCGTGGTGTAGAGCACCCACACGAAGGCCGGATACGCCAGGTTCTCGGTCAGCAACGCGGTGGTGACGACCGCCCACGGCACGACGGCGCTCAGCAGCGCGGGCAGCGCCGCCCAGCGCGGCCGCAGCCCGAGGATCCGGCCGATGAGGTAGACGGGGATCGCCGTGGAGACGAACGCGGCCGCGTTGAGCAGCCGCCCGAGCGCCAGCGACCACGGCGAGTCCGTGAGCACCGCCGGGAGCGCGAGCATCCAGACCTCGAGCCGCTGGAGCCCCCGCCCGTAGACGTCGAAGTTCCACAGCGATCGCGGGAAGTCGGTCCACAACCAGCGCGACAGGTAGACGTACTGGTCCTCGTCGTTCTGGAACACGTGCGTGTTCAGGCCCCAGTAGAAGAGCCACGCCGTCACCACCGCGAGGGCGACGGCGATCCGCCCCCAGACGGGGACCGCCGCGTACCAGCGCCGCACGCGCTCCGACGGGATCGGGCCCATCGGGGCGGGACGGTCTTCGGCAAGACCGGCATCCGTGGCCAAGGCGGTACGGATCGTCGCCCAGACCCCGAGCGGCGCCACGACCAGGAGCGCGAGTGCCAGCACCCACATCCACCACGCCCCGAACGGCTTCAGCGTCGACGCGTGGGTCGTCATCTGCCCGAGCCGGGAGAGGTAGCTGTGACGGCCCGGCTCCATCAGCCGCAGCGTCAGCTCGAGCGGCGACACCACCCCGTTGACCCGCACTGTCGGGCGGGCGAACGCGCGGCCGTCCTCGGTGCCGACCAGATCGATCGCGCGATCGTCGAGCACCCGCACGCACAGCGTGCCGAAGACCGCCTTCGGCGGCGGCTGCAGCGGAACGTCGAGTTGGCGCTGGCCGGTCCACCCGCCCGCGACGCGGTATGACGAGCGGTAGTCGCTCCGGTACTCGCCCGTGGGGTAGCCCTGCGCCGTGACCTCGATCGCCGGGGCGGGCGCGCCCGCCGGCGCGGTCGCCCCGAACCGCGCGATTCCGGCGTTGGTGTCGAAGAGGATCTCGTCCGCGCAGGCCTCGCCCTTGGCGGGAACCGGCAACGGCACGGTCAGGCCGGTGTAGGCCGAGGGCGTCGAGGCGATGACCTCGCGCGACTTGGTCATGTAGCCCAACGCGGCGAGCCCCGCGATGGCCAGCACCGCGACGAATACGGCGAGCGGACCTCTACCCATAGAAGCGCGTGAAGGTCAACAACAGGCCGCCGAGGTTGAGGACCAGCAGCCCGGACAGCACGAACGTCCCCGCCAGCGCGCTCACCCGCGGCCGCAGCGAGGTCACGACGAACGCGACCACGAGGCCGAAGACCCCGGCGATCGGCAACAGATAGCGGCCGGTGATCAGGGGGTCGGCGCTGATCACGAGCGCGCGGTAGGACGCGACGTGCAGCAGGATGATCATCGACAGCGCGATCGCGGCGACCGTCACCACCTCGGGCCAGCGCCTGCGCAGGGTGCTCCAGCGCCCGGCCGCGGCGAGGACGAGCCCGATCAGCCCCACGCCGCACGCGAGCTGGATCAGGTTGTAGACGAGGCTCGAGTAGCCGACCTCGAGCGTCGCGAAGCGCCCGAAGAACGACTCGATGTACATCTGCCGGTACCCGTAGCCGGCGCCGACACTCGGGGCCATCGACGGCAACCGCGGCAGATAGAACTGCCACACGTCGCTGATGAACCCCGGGATCGTCAGGGCGCCGCCATGCGTGAGCGTCACCTCGCCGCCGTACGCCCCTCCGGTCGGCGTCAAGAGGAAGCGGTAGACGAGCGCGATGGCGGCCAGGAGCGCGAGCCCGGGGGCGAGCTGGCGCGCCGTCCGCAAGAGGCCCGGGCGAGCCCGCACGAGGCCCGCGGCGAGCACGATGACCAAGGCAGGGAGGATCGCGATCCCACGGCCGTGCGTGAGCAGCGACGCGCCGGCGAGCGCGCAGAGCGCGAGGATCCGCGTCACGGACGGCCCGCGGCACACGAAGCGCAGCGCGGCCCACGTGAACGCCGACCAGACCGCGATCAGCAGGTTGTCGGCGTTGATCGCGCCGCTCAGCGCGGTCATCTGCGGCAGCAGCGCGAACGAGCCGGTCGCGATCACGCGCGGCCAGACCGCCGCGAAGAGCTCGGCCGCCGCGAACCACGTGCACGTCACGGCGAGCAGGAAGAGCAGGCCGCTGGCCAGCCGCATCACCACGAGCCGGTCCCAGAACGAGCCGATCGAACCGATCCAGTACGGCACGGCCGCGAACGCGTAGTACAGCGGCGGGTTCTTAGCGAGCGGGTTCGGGCCCGAGCCGTCCTTCGCGCCCTTCCTGCCCAGTGTCTTGATCGTCTCGTCGAAGTGGCGCTCCTCGAGCTTCGACCACGCGGGTCGGGCGTCGAAGACGCCGGCGAGCTGACTCAGGTTGAGCTGGACCAGCGCATTGGCCGTCTGCGACGAGTCGGGATGCGGCCCGCCGTAGACCGACGGCTTGTGGCCGGTCTCGGCCAGGTGCTGGGCGTAGTTGAAATGCGCCGGTTCGTCTGGCCCCTGCAGCGGCGCGATGGCGAAGGTCCACGCGACCGTCAACAACGCGGCGACCGCGAGCAGCGGCGCCAGCGGGTGCGCGATGCCGCGCGGCATTCCCTGGTCAGTGCTTCCGGGCCGTGCCGAAGCGACCCGGGGGACCGACTTCCTCGAAATCACCTTCGTCCTCGGGCTCGCGGGCGCCGTCGGCCGCTTCCCGGCGGCGCATCCGTTCCTCGAGGAGCGCGATTCGCTGCGCCAGGACCTTGGACTGATCGCTCAAGCGCGACACGGCGATCGAGAAGTGCAGCAGCATCCAGAGCACGAAGCCGAAGGCGACGATGAACAGCGCGTTCGGCGGGTAGGCGACACCGAGCTGCGCGGCGATCTTGTCCAGCGCTCCGCGCCAGATCGCGAGCCCGAGCAGCACGACCGAGCTCAACAGCCACAGCAGCGCGTAGCGCTCGAGCAGGCGGCGACGTCGCACGAGGTCGATGACGCCGACCAGCAGCACCGCGGCGACGAAGATCGTGACGATCTGGATCCGGTTGCGATCCATCTAGATCCCGTGCTCGGCTGCGACAGGCGCAGGGTCGCCGGGCCGCGGGACCGCGCGCCGGCGAAGCATGCCGACGAAGATCGCCAGCAGCACCTTGATCATGTAATAGAAGGACTTGCCGGTGCTGATCGAGGACCGCCCGCCGCCACGCTCGAACATGCGCACCGGCACCTCGGCCATGCGCAGCCGCTGCGTGTGCAGCATCAGCACCGCCTCGACCTCCGGATAATCGTGCGGGTAGTCCGTCGCGAACAGCTCGATCGCGCGCCGGTTGTAGAGCCTGAAGCCGGACGTCGGATCGGTCACGCGCTGGCCGACGATCCGCGAGAGCAGGAACGCGAAGACGTGGATGCCCGTCCGGCGCGAGATCGGCGCCAGGTACTCGCCCGGCACGAGGAAGCGTGAGCCGCAGACCATGTCCAGGGCGGGATCGGAGTCCATCACGCCCTGCAACGTCTCGATCTCCGACGGGTCGTGCTGACCGTCGCCGTCGACCTGGACCATGTAGCGGTAGCCGTTCTCCTTGGCGTACACGAATCCGGCCTGCACCGCCCCGCCGATGCCGAGGTTGAACGGCAGCTCGAGCACGGTCGCGCCGGCTTCGCGGGCCCGCGTCGCCGTGGCGTCGGTCGAGCCGTCGTTGACCACCAGGACGTCGCAGAACGGCGCAAGGTCGTGCACGCGACCGGTCACGGCCGCAACGGTGGCGGCTTCGTTATACGCGGGGATGACGACGAGATGGTCGCTTCGCTTGGTCATAGGCGGCAGCAACAAAGACGGTCGACGCAGCGGGAAGTTGCGGCGCCGTACCCGGGGCCGACAGCGTAACAGGGGATACGGCGCCCTCCGGCACGCCGGAGGGCTACGCGGCGGCGGCCTGCCGGTACGCCGCGACCGTCTGCTCCGCGCAGCGATGCCACGTGAATCGGGCGGCGCGAGCGAGCCCGCGCGTGCGCAGCTCGGCGACCAGATCGGCATCGTCGAGCAGGCGGCCGGTGGCCGCCGCCCAAGCGCCCGCGTCGCCTGGATCGACCAGCAGCCCCGCATCACCGACGACCTCGGGAAGGCTCGCGGCCCGGGCGGCGACGACCGGGGTTCCGCACGCCATCGCCTCGAGCGCCGGCAGGCCGAAGCCCTCGTAGCGCGAGGGAAACAGCAAGGCCGAGGCGCCGCGATACAGCTCGACCAGCCGCTGATCGGACACGTGGCCGGCGAACCGCACACGCTCGGCCGCGGAGCCGATCTCGTGGGTGACGGGAGCTTCGCCCCAGCCGCGCGCGCCGACCACCAGCAGCTCGAGCTCAGGGTGCTGGGAGGCCAGTTGCCCGAAGGCGCGGATGGCGGTCTCGACGTTCTTGCGCGGTTGCAGCTCGCCGACGGTGAGCAGGTACGGGCGCTCGGCGTCCGGTCGCGGCCCGGCGCAGAACTGCGCGTCGACGCCGCCGGAGACCACGACGACGCGATCGGGCGCAAGTCCGGGGACCTCGTCGAGCAATTCGTCGCGCGAGAAGGCGGACGGGACGAGCACGATGTCGGCGCCGCGCGCGATCCGGGGAAGCACCAGACGCGTGTGCCAGCGGTTGGCGGCGGTGAACCATTCCGGCCGGCGCAGCGGCATCACGTCGTAGATGCTCAGGACGACCGGCACCGAACCGCGGCGCCACGGCCCGAGCGGGGCCGGGCAGTGCAGGACATCGGCCCCGGTCCGGCGGGCGGCGTTCGCCAGCCCCGCCGGCAACCAGGCGCCCTCGCGCAGGAGCGCGTGCGGCACGCGGCCTTCACGGGCCCGCTGCGGTTGCGCGATGTCGACGATCTCCGGTTCGTCGCGAGCGGCCAGCGCGCGCCGCAACGCGGTGATCCAGCGGGCGACGCCGCTGCTGTTGATCTGCAGCGCGGTCAGGTCGTACGCGACCCGCATCAGTGAGCGGGCGCTCGCTCGAGCGCGGCGGTCATCGACCGCGCGAGCGCCTGCGCGTTCGCCGACGATGCGTCGACCCCGGCCGGGGCGCCTTCATACGTCGAGCGCATGGCGGCGTGCAGGAACCGCAAGGTCTGCTCGCGGTCAGGGCTGAAGCGCAACACGGCCGGCACCTGCTCGCGCAACTCGCGGAAGGAGTCGACGTCGACCGTCACGCCGTAGCCCGCGTAGAACGGCTGCCCCATGGTCAGCACGGGCTTGCCGTGCAGCAGCGCCTCCAGGCCGACCGTCGAGGAGATGACGACGATCGCCTCCGAGCGCCGGATCAGCTCGTGCGAGGACGTGTAGGCGTCCACCATGCGGACGTTGTCCCGGCGCGTCAGCCGCCGCAGGAACGAGACCGGGTTGCGCCCGAGCGACACCGGATGCTCCTTGAGCACGAGCTCGTAGCCCTCCGGCAGCGCGTCCGCGACCTGCTCGATCAGGTACGCCTGGTCGACGCAGTGCGGGATCACGCGCTTGACCTTGAAGTCGTCGGTGACGTGCAGCGGGAAGTAGACGAGCTTGCGGTCCTCCGGCAGCGGCTCATAGAGCCGCCGGCTGAGGCGCCGGCGGGCGGTCTGCACGACGAAGTTGCGCACGAACCGGCCCGGGACGAGGTAGTCGTTGTCGTGATCGACGCTGCGCTGCACGCGCAGGTGACGCACCCAGTCGCGCAGCTTGGCGGGGGTGATCCGCGCGCGCCGGTGCGGGAGCGTGGGCTTGTCACGGTCGATGTACGTGCGCACGAACCCCTCGACCTCGGCGCGCTCGTCGTCGTCCAGCGCGCGCACGTCCTCGGGCGCGACGATCGGGCGGTGGTAGCTGTCCTGGTACAGGCGCAGCGGGCGCGGGAAGATCGTGTAGAAGAGAAACAGCGTCGTCGCGCCGCGCCGGGCGGCGATGAGGTGCGCCGCGGTGCGCATCGTCTCGCTGCCGACCTCGGGCACGACCACGTCGGGCTCGAGCTCGGCGAAGATCTCCTCCAGCGCGAGGAAATGGCGAACGGTGCGCTCGAGGCAGCGGCGCTCAGGCATCCCCTTGCACGCCGGGTCGGTCAGCCAGACGTCGCGCAGCGAGGGGATCGGGTACTCGCGCTCGATCCGTTGCGCCTGGAGGTCGAGGTCGCCGGGTGCCGCGTCGCGCAGCCGGTCGGCGAGGCAGATGGCTTGGGCTCCCGCTTGGCGCAGGTCGAGCGCCGCCTGGCGTGAGAACGTGACGTGGCGGACCTCGTGGCCGAGGCCCTCGAGGGCCGTGCCGACGCGGCCATAGGCCGCGCTCTCCTCGAATTGGAGCGTGGTGAACAGAAAGCGCACGGGCTCTGACAGTAGCCGGGCTCAGACCGTGCCAGAGGGCGCGGGCGCCGGGGCCCGGGTGCCCGCCGCGGCCAGGATCAGGTCGGCGAGGCGGTCACCCGCGTGGCCGTCGGCCGGGCCCGCCTCGCGCTGCGCGAAGCGCAGCCGCAGGTCGCGCTCCAGCGACGGGTCGTCGAGGTAGGAGCGGATGTGCTCCACGAGCGCGGCGGGATCGGCGGCCACGCGCACCGCCCCGGCCTCGATCAGCCCGCGCAGGTGCGTGTAGCCCGCGTAGTCGCGCGGATCGGGCCCGCCCGGCCGATCCGGACGCTGCCACCCGCCCACGAACACGACCGGCCGGTCGAGCAGAAACGCCTCGACGGTCGTGGTCGAGAACACGTTGACGAGCACGTCGCAGTGCGCCAGCAACGAGCCGAGGCGGACGTCGTCGCTGTGCGGCACATCCGAGCGCATGCGCAGGGAGAGGATCTCCGGCACGTCCAGCGTCACGTGCTCGCAGCGCTCGGCCAGCGCGCGTAGCGACCCGATGCCGGTGTCCTCGCCCGTCCGGAAGTAGAACGGGTGGACCCGCACGACGAGCTGCGCGTCGCCGAGCGTGCCGCTCGCGATCGCTTCCTCGATGCTGCGCGCCACGGCGGTGTTGTCGCCCAGCCCGCTCGGGGTGCTGGTGGCGAAGACGACGAGCTTGCGGGCGGGGTCGAGCCCGAACCGGGCGAAGAGCGTCTCGCGGTCCAGCAGCTGGCCGGGACGCCGGTAGAGATCGAAGTGCGGCACGCCGGTCGCCTGCACGCGCTCGCGTGGGAAGTCGTGCAGCGCCGCGACCTGATCGGCCATGTGCTGCGACCAGGCGACGATCGTCTCGGGATCCGCGCCGCGATATCCCTTGCTGGTCGGATTGTCCCAGCCCAGGACGGCGGCGACCGACGGGATCCCGCGCCGCCGGGCCTCACGGAGCACCACCGCGTCGGCGAGGAACCACCCCGGGCTGGTGGTGACGACGAGTCGCGGGCGGTGACGCTCGAAGACGTCGGCGTGCGGATCGGGCGAGCGAAAGCGCGTCTCGAGCGCGAGCAGCCCGCGCCGCAGCGTGCGCGAGCGCCAGAAGGCTGGAACGGTCACGCGCAGCGCCGCCGCCGCCAGCCGGCCGAGCCGGCCCTGCTGGGCAAGGCCGGCCGCGGCGTTCGCCAGCTTCGCCCGGATCGTGCGGTTCCGATGCCCGTCGGCCAGCACGGTGCCGCGCAGCGTCGTCGTCGCGAGCCACAAGCGGTCCGCCGGCGGCTGGGTGCCGGTGCGCAGCAGCTCCAGCGTGATCCGGGGATCGTCGAACTCCGCGCGCAGATACTCCTCGTCGGGATTGGGGACCAGCACGACGACCTTCACGCCCGCGTCGAGCAGCCGCGGAACGACCGCGGTGCGCAGCAGAAAGCGCGCCGCGACCCCGTACGGAGCCGACAGCAGGATCGTGGGTGCCGACATGGCCGCCACGTTAGCGGCGGCTCGGAGAGCCGCCGGGGCGGCGCTGAGGCCTCCGCTAGCATCGAAGCGGCGCCAAGCGCGTGTCTGACGCATGACGAACCTTTCCGCTGAGACCCCTTCGGGCGCACCTGGCTCCGCTGCGCAACGGGAGGCCGAACGCCTCGCCGCGCCGGCCGACCCGTCGATCCGGCGCCTGCAGCCGGGCGGCCGCCGAGTGGCGATCTCCGACATCTGGACGAGCTTCCCGATCGCCAGCCGGATCGCCACGCGCGACGTGCGGATCCGCTTCAAGCAGTCCGCGATCGGCCCGCTGTGGCTCCTCGTCCAGCCGATTGGCATCCTGTTCGGCTTCGTTCTCGTCTTCAATGGCGTGACGCACGTCGACACGGACGGCATCCCTTACGCGCCGTTCGCGGTGGTCGGCATCGCGGTGTGGTCGTGCGCCAACCTCGCGCTGGCGGCGGGCGTGCGCACGCACGTCGTCAACTGGCGGTTCGTCCGGCTGGTCGCGTGCCCGCGGATCGCGTTCGTGACCGCGGCGATCCTGAGCTCGATCCCGAACCTGCTGATCACGCTCGCGCTGGCGGTCGTGGTGATCGTCGCGTCCGGCCTGTTCTTCCCGCTTCAGGTGCTGTTGCTGCCGCTGCCGATCGCCTGGCTGCTGCTGCTCCTCTGGAGCATGACCAACCTCCTGTCGGCGCTGAACGTCCGCCGGCACGACGTCGGCGAGTTGGTCCCGGTCATCCTGCAGGGCGGCATCTTCGTGACGCCGGTCGGCTACGCGATCGGCAACGTCTCGCCCAACCTCAAGCTGCTGCTCTCCCTCAACCCGTTCACGGGCATCATCGAGGCCTTCCGCTGGTGCATGCTCGGCGCCCCGGTGACGGAGCTGGCGCTGGGGCTCGCGCTTGCCACCACCGTGCTGCTCACCATCGTCGGTTGGTGGGTCTTCGTCCGCCTCGAGCCTTCGTTCGCCGATGTCGTCTGAAACACCGGTGCTCGACGAGGTCTCGGCGGTCCGCGCGCGCGGGCTCAGCAAGTCGTACGAGCTCGGCGAGCTGGCCAGCCTGAAGCGCACGCTGCGCTCGATCACGCGGCTCGGGCGCGCTCAGCCGCCGGTTGAGCGCTTCCACGCGCTGCGCGACGTGAGCTTCGACATCGCGCGCGGCGAGGCGTTCACGATCCTCGGGCACAACGGCTCCGGCAAGACGACGATGATGTCGATCCTCGCGGCGATCACGCCCCCGAGCGACGGCTGGCTCGACGTCAGGGGGCGCGTCGTGCCCGTGCTGAGCGTCGGGTCGTCCTTCCACCCCGATCTCACCGGCGAGGAGAACGCGGTGCTCTTCGGCACGATCCTCGGCCTGGACGGGGACGAGATCGCCGAGGCCATGCCCGGGATCGCCGAGTTCGCGGAGATGGACGCGGACCACATGGAGACGCCGGTCAAGCGCTTCTCGGAGGGGATGAAGGCGCGGCTCACCTTCGCGACCGCGCTGCGCTTCCCCGCCGACGTCTACATCTTCGACGAGGTCCTCACCTTCGCCGACGATCACTTCAAGGCGACCTGCGTCGACGAGATGCGTCGCCTCGTGCGCGAGGGTCGCACGGTGATCTTCGTGTCGCACGAGCTCGACCTGGTGCGCGACATCTGCACGCGCGGGCTGTGGCTCGACCGCGGCGAGGTGCGGCTCCTGGGCGAGATCGAAGAGGTGGCCGGCGAGTACGCCGCCGCCCGCGCGCGCCACGAGCGCGCGATCGCTACTTGATCCAGGCCTGACCGTAGGTCTCGTGCCCGACGACGACGGGCAGCCCGTCGGTCTCGCGGACGTCGACGGGAAGCAGCCGCAAGGACGGATCGCCGACACGCTTGAGCGCGCCACGGGTCCCGAGCTCCAAGAGCCTCGCGCGCCCCGTCGAGACGACCTCGTCGTCGTACATGTGCGCCGGGCGGCGCGACTTGCGCCAGGCGATCGTGTGGCGGCCTGAGTCGCCGAACGGGCGCCGGGCCCAGGCGCTGACGCGCTCCGCGAACGCCGGATCGGCCGGCGCCTGGAGCGCGGGATCTCCGCGCTCGGCCACGACCAGCAGCTCGAACGTCTCGGTCAGCGACACCACGCGCAGTCCGTGGGCGGCGAGCAGGAGCGTCAGCGAGCGTGGCGTGAAGAGGGAGAGGTGCCCGACGTAGTGAAACGCCTGGGGCGGCAGCTCGTGCCAGAGCGACGGGACCGCCACCGCGACGAGGCCGTCGTCGCCGAGCAGGCGGACCTGCGCGGCGATGAACGAGTGCGGGTCGGCGACGTGCTCGAGCACGTGATGCGAGACCACCAGGCGCAGGTCGTCAGGCGCCTCCGCCTCCTCGACGGGCACCGTCGAGCATGGGATGCCGAGCGTCTCGCGCACGTAAGCGGCGCGATGCTCGGAGGCCTCGAGACCGTGCGGCGCAAGCCCCGCCTGCTGGAATCCGAGCAGCTGCTGGCCGAAGCCGGCGCCGACGTCCAGCACCGCCGCGCCGGCGGGAAGGCGGTCCCCGGCGAGCTTGGCCATCTTCGGATCGGGTTTGACGGTGACGGGCCGCCGGTCGGTCAGGGCGCGGCCGGCCGCGTCCCACTCGCTGGCGTAGTACCCGGCGACCCAGCTCTCCGTCGGCCGGCGCCGGAGGAAGCCGTGCTCGCAGGCCGCGCACGCCGCGGTGATCGGGCCGCCGGGGTCGATCCGCGCGACGTCGAAGACGTGCTCGGCCTCACCGCAGATCGGGCACGCGGTGAGCTCCTGCCAGCCATCGGCGGGGATCGCCGTCGCCCGCAGCTGCCCGAGCCGGCCCGCGCCGACGACGGAGACGTTCATGCGAAGACCGGCGCGGTGTGATCGAGGCAGACGATCGGCCCGTCGCCCTGCCGGAAGCCGAAGTACGGCAGGATGCGGCCGCTGGAGCGCACGATCAGGCTGCCGACGCCGTCGCCGTCCGCGAGCAGGCGCCGCGCGCGGGGAACGACGCGCGACAGATCGTCGTGCCACGCCGACCACGGCTCCACGACGAACGGCGCCGACTCGGCGGTCACCCCGTCCTGGCTGGACACGATCAGCGTCACCTCCACCGGCTCCTCGACCACGTTGAGCAGCAGCAGCTCGCTCTCGACGTCGCGCGACGCGATGACGCCCGGCACGACCTGCATGTCGTCGCGGCGGACCTTCTTGCGCTGACCGCGGATCGGGACCGTGGGAATGATGTAGCCGCCGCCTTGCGGACCGCGCGCGTCGATCCACATGCCGTTGAAGCCGATGCCCGCCGGGTCCTCGTCGAGCCGGATCGCGTGCACCTCGAGGATCCCGCCGCGCTCAGGCGGGTCGGGGAGGTCGAGATCCCGCAGCCGGACGGCGCGCTGCTCACCGAGCGGCGCCTCACCGACGTCGTGCTCCCAGATCGGCTCGCTGCTGCCGGCATAGCCGCGCAGCAGGAACTGGAAGCGCGCGCTCTCGCGGGTCGCGCTGTGGTGCGGGCTGAGGATCACGCTCACGTCGTACTTCGACGGGGACGGCCACCACCCGTAGCTCGGCAGCCACCGAGACTGGTCTAGAGATGCTGCACGCGCCACAGATCACCGTCGGGTTGGTAGCGAACGATGAACCCGGCGAACTTGTGGCTCGCGGGCGTGATGCGGACGACGCCCGCGCGCCCGCCGAGCAGGTCGGGGAAGTGCTCGTGCAGCGGGATCCACCCCGTCTGGTCGAGCTCGAGCACAGGCAGCGGCGCGCGCTGCTCGCGGCCGTCGGTGTCCTGCCACACGAGCTCCTGGCCCGAGGTCGGGCGCTGCTGGGTGTTGGTGATGAACAGCCACGCCTCCTCCTCGAAGTCCGAGGCGCCGGCCGGGAAGATCCAGTGGTACGGCCGCTGGCCTTCGAAGCTTCGCGGCGACACCGGACCGGCCTTCTCGTGCGTCGAGGTGATGCCGGTCGGCGTGATCAGGTGGAAGTACGGCCGCAGCGACCCGAGCGACTCCGCGTCGACGACCAGCTTGAGCGCGCCGATCCCGTCCGGAGGCCCGGCGACGTCGAACACGCGCGTGCCGCCGGGCGCCACGGTCTCGTTGATGACGTGGTGGCGCTCGCCGTCGAGCCCCAGCACGTCGGCACGCAGGGTGACCGGCCGGCCGGGATGCTCCTCGTCGCCCGCCCAGTTGAACATGGCGACGCGCGTGCGCACGTCGCGCCCGGCGAACCCGTCGAGCACCGGCATGTACATCCGGCGCGGAAGCGTGGCGCGAGCACCGCGGATCCGCCGCAGCGCGGTCGCGATCAGGCCGGGCGACTGATCGAGCGGCGCGACGAACGCGGTCGGCTGGAACTCGTCGCCGAGCTGCTCCTTGAGCATCCGCTGCAGCTCGAAGCGGCAGCCGAAGCAGCGCGTGCAGGCCGTCGTCTCACGCTGGAGATCAGCGATCGAACGGGCTTTGCCAGACGCGATCGAGGCCTCCACGGCGGAGTGGGAGACCTGACGGCAGTGACAGACCAGGGTCTCCTCCGCAAGCACGGGAGAGGATGCTAGCGAGGCGCCGGGAGCAGCTTCAGACGTGGAACCACGCCCTCCGGGACCTTCCAGAGGGTCGCGGCGTCGTCGCGGTAGATGAGCTTGGCATTGGGAATCGAGATCCGGTGGACGCGGTCCCAGAAGACCAGATACCGGGGCAATGCGGCTCCGGCGCACGGCTTGGCGGGGTCCGCCGCCACGCGCTGTTGCGCCGCGCTCGGCGTGAGGGTGCCGTCCGGCCCGACGTCGAGCTCGCAGCGCTGCCCGATGCTCGAGACGGCGGGCACCGACGACAGCCGCCACGCGCGGTCCAGGCGCTGGTTCCAGAGCTCGAAGTGCCACTGATCGCGCAGCGAGTCCTCGGTCGTCGCGATGAACGCGGCGGGTCCGTCGACATGCCGGTCGATCCAGTCCGGCGGGCGCGGCCGCAGCGCGAGCTGCACGGAGGCCTGGGCACCGAGATCGTGCTGTCGCGCGGTGACCACGCCGACGCCGAAGGCGACGACAGGAATGCAGAACGCGAGCGCCTTCAGCGGGGTGCTGATCCGCTTGCCGCCGAGCAGCGCCCACCACGTCAGCACGCCCATCACCGCGGCGGCCACCGCCCAGAGCTTGAAGTCGGCGCCGGGCAGCCAGGCCGGCCAGATGAGGTTCACCGGCAGCGACTGGACGAGCGAATTGAGCGTGTAGCCGACCCACTCGGCGGAGGCGTCCCCGTAGAGCCCCGGGAAGACCGGCAGCAGCCAGGCGGTGAGGATGGCGGCGACCACCAGCACGCGGCGCGCGCTCGCACGGCCGGGCAGGGCGACCCACAGCGCCACGAGCACCGGGACGGGATAGAAGACGTAGCGCTCCCGCAGCTCCGGGGAGATCGTCGCCGACGCCCACGCTCCGACGAGCAGGAACGTCACCGCGGCGGTGGTCGCGACGACCAGCACCGGCCCCAGCGCGGGGTCGCGCCAGGCATCCCGCTTCGTCGCCAGCGCCCCGAGCGCGATCAGCGGCATCAACAGCGACGAGACCGCGAGCACCGTGACGTAGCGCGGCAGATACGTGAGGACGTCGCCGAGCGGCGAACCGCGCCCGACGTCGGCGGAGTAGTTGCCGATCAGCGATTCCCGGTAGCCGCCGAGGATCAGCACCAGCGCCACGGCCACGCCGGCGCCCAGGAGCGCCACCAGCACCCGGTGCTCGCGCAGGCGGGCACGGGCGTCGCCGCCGTGGCGGGCGATGTCGAGCATCACCGCGAGCGCGAGGACGACCAGCAGCGCGAGCAGCTGCGAGCGCGCCGTCGCCGCCGCCACACACGCCAGCAGGGCCTGGATGCCCGTGGCCGGGCCCGGGCGGGCGATCGTCCGCACCGTGGCGAAGAGCGCAAGTCCGGCCAGCGGATACGCCAGCGCCTCGGTCATGAGCAGGCTCGACCACGCCATCGCGGGGGCGACCGCCGCCGCGATCGCGGCCACCAGCGCCCATCCGGGGGTCGCCACCCGCCGCGCGATCGCGTAGGCCGGGAACATGACGGCGGGCATCAGCAGCGCGTTGATGACCAGCGCGGCGTGGTACGCGCGGTCCGGGTCGGAGAACAGCGCCCAGGCGGGGGCGATCACGAACGGATAGATCGTCTTGTACGCCGTGACCGAGAGACCTTCGTAGCTGAGCCCCTGGCCGTGCGCGAGGTTCTGCGCGAGCTTGCCGTAGACCAGCTCGTCGACGAACCCGAAGGGCGTCGCACGCGTCCACGAATACGCGACGTAGAGCGCGACGAGCGCGAGATACGCCGCGGTCAGACGCAGGGCCGTCCGCGACCGCGCAGGGGCCGTAACCGGCACGTCCCGCGTCCCCTGGCCCGCGGAAAGGATGGTCCCAGCCACCCGTCTAGTCTAATTCGGACGATGCGCCGCTTCCGCAGGGTGCCGGCCGCGCTGCTCGTGTTGCTCGCCGTGGCGGCGCTCGAATCCCTCAGCTGGGGCGTGCTGGTACCGGCCCTGCAGGGCCCGGACGAGTCCTCGCATCTGACCGTCGTCTCGCGCATCGCCGACCACGGCCGCCTCTTGCCGGGCGACGCCGATCAAGGGCTCTCGCGCGAGCTGCTCGTGACCGCGTCCGAGGCGGGCTTCGGCCCGCTCGTGGGCAACCTCGGGGCACGTCCGTACTGGTCGCGAATCGATCAGGCGCGCTGGCGCCTTGCCGAGCAACGCCTCGGCGGACAGGCCACAGCCCTCGTCGCCGATCCGCAGGAAGGCCCGCCGGTGCGCGGCGCCAATCGCAATCCGCCGCTGTACTACGCGCTCCTCGCCATCCCGTGGAAGCTGAGCTCGGGATCGTTCATCGACCGGGTGCATCTGATCCGGCTCGTTAACGTGCCGATCTTCCTGCTGGCCGTGGCCGCGACCTGGAGCCTGGCGCGGACGCTGCTGCCGGGGACGCCCTGGGCGCCCCCGCTGGCTGCCGGGATCGTGGCGCTCTGGCCGCAGCTCGCGTTCCTGTCGGGAACCGTCGATCCCGACATCCTGCTCGTGGCCCTCTTCAGCGCGTTTATGGCCGTCGCGGCGCGGATCCTCGACCGGGGGACGAGCCGCGGGCGCGTGGCGGCGCTCTGCGGCCTGGCCCTTGCGGCCTCCGCGACCCACGCCCGCGGCGTCGTGCTGCTCGCCGCGGCGGCGATCGTGCTGATCCTCGCCGTCAGCAGCGGCCGGGATCGTTCGCCGCGCAGGCTCGCGGCGCTCGCGGCCGGCTTGACGATCGGAAGCGTCGCCGCGCTGGTCGCGCTCACGCGCCTGACGCAGACGACGCTGACGGGCGCGTCGACCGCGCGCGGGATCTCGGACCCGTTCGAGCTGCGCCAGTTCGTCTCCTACGTGTGGCAGTTCTACCTGCCGCGGCTCGGGTTCATGG
Organism: Solirubrobacter ginsenosidimutans; assembly: GCF_027587205.1. Next base: position 52,503 of record NZ_JAPDOD010000037.1, on the reverse strand, counting down.
ACCCCTCGATCGGCGGCGACTACGGCGTGCAGCAGGCGTGGATCAGGACGTTCGTGGGCACGTTCGGCTCGCTCGAGATCGAGTATCCCGGGTGGGTCTATCGCGGCCTCGACGTGCTGGCGGTGGCGGTGCTCGCGGGCTTCGTCGTCGCGCTGGTCCGCTACCGCGACGTGCTGCGCGGCCGGATCCGTGTCGTCGCGGCGCTGACGGCGCTGGCGCTGGCGACCATCGGCTCACTGCATCTCGTGGCCTACCGGACGCTCCTGATCGACCGGACCGACCCGATCGTCGTCGGCCGCCACCTACTCCCGCTGATCGCGCTCGTCGCCATCGCCGTCGCCGCCGCCGGCCGCGCCCTCCCCCGGCACTGGGGCCGCGCCTACGCCGGGGTCGTCCTCGGCACGCTGGTGGCGCTCCAGCTCGGCGGGCTCGGCCTCACCCTCGCGCGGTTCTACGCGTAGCGCCAGCACCACCGCGGCGGGAAGCCCGACGCAGAGCCCGATCGCCAGCAGCCAGAGGACCCACGGCGTCGCCCACGCGGGCTTGAACGTGCTCGCGCGGTCGAACATCGTCGGCAGCAGCGCCAGGAAGGACCGGCGCCGGCGCTCGAGCAGCTGGATCGTCGGATCGCCCTCGATCGGCTTCCCGTTGACGTCGGTGGTGGTCCGCGATCGCGTGCGCTCCTCGATGGTGCCGCCGAGCGCGAAGTCGCGGTCGCCGCGGTTGCCGAGGCAGAGCGTCGCCACCGCCGAGCGCGGCGGCCGCGGGATCGGGACCTCGATCGCGCCGGCGCCGCGGGGATACTCGCGCAGCGTTCGCGTCACGCGGTAGCCCGGTGCGCTGAGGCGGAGCGAGACCGGTACGGGAGGGCCGTCGTAGGACCCGAGGATGACGCGCACGACGTCCGCGTCGGACTGCAGCACGAACCCGCGCGTGCACGCCGTCTCGCCGCGATGGAGCCGGATCAGCGTGAGGTCGAAGAGCGGCGGCGGATTCGGCGTCGACGAGTACACGACGCGATCGCGCAGCACCGCGGGCACCAGCGCCAGCGCGCAGGCCGCGAGCGCCACGACGAGCAGCGCGAGCCGCGCGGACACGTCGTGTCAGCCGATCGCGGGCCGGCGCCCCACGTACGTGTACTCGGCGAAGAGGGTGCCGTTCAGCCAGGAGAGCGGCGGGTGCAGGATGGCGCGGGCCCGCGGCGTGGTCCAGCCGCCCGAGGCCGTGTACCGCTCGGGGAGGAAGCCACCGTCGCTGAGGAGCTCGAGGTACTCCCGCGACGTGTACTCCCGCTCGAAGTCGCCGTGCTCGCCTTCCTCGCCGTGATCACGCGTGCGCCGCAGCCGCGCGATCGTCGGCTCGCGGAACAGGACCAGGCAGCCGCCGGGGCGCAGCAGGTCCCACGCGACCCGGACCAGGCGCGCCGGGTCGGCCGCGTGGTGGAAGGCCGCGTCCGTGAACACGAAATCGGCGATGCCCGGCTCGAGCCCGTGGGCGTAGAAGTCCGCGACGTGGCGTTCGATCTTGTCGGCCTGCGCGCCGAGGTGGGCGATCGCGACGGGCGCGAGCGAGCGGATCCGGCGCTCGGAGAACTCCACCGCGCGGACCCGTCGCACCTCCGGCCGCCTGGCCAGCTCCGCCGACAGCCAGCACGTGCCCGCCCCCAGCTCGACGATCTCCCCCGCCGGCGAGATCCCCGCCTCATGCAGCGAGAACGCGAGCTTGCGCACCAGCTCCTTGCCGTCGATGAACCGCGGGATGTCCACCAGCGGATCCGGGTAGCGCTCGATCTCCTCGCGGAACTGGAGCTCGTCCGCGTCGGCGAGCTCCGACATCGCGTCCTGCACGATCAGCGGGCTGGCGCTCGCCGCGCGTTCGACGAGTGCCGCCGCGACGCTCACTCGCTGACCTCGGCGAGCAGGTCCTCGACCGCGTAGGACAGCTGCTTCTGCGCGGGCGGGAGCGGGAGGGCGAGCTGCTCGGCGATCTGGAGGCCGGCGGTGCCGTCGCCGAAGAGCTCGTCGCGCTCGTAGCGGCCGTTGCGGACCTGCTCGCGGATGGCGTCGGCGATCTCGTCCGCGCCGTGGCCCGTGCGCAGGACGTTGCGCGCGTGCTCCCGGTTCTGCTGGCGCGTGCCGACCGTGACCACCGGCGTGCCGAGGAACGCGCCCTCGCGCAGCCCCGAGGACGAGTTGCCGACCATGCACGCCGTGTGCGCCAGCAGCTTGGCGAACAGCTCCGGCGGCAGGTTGCGGAAGAAGTGGAAGCCCTTCGCCTCGCCGCGGTCGCGGAACACGCGCATGCCCTTGGCGACGTGGTCGGAGCCGGCGTCGACGTTCGGCCAGAAGACGAGCGCCTGCATCCCCAGGCGGGCGACGCCCTCGAGCGTCTCATTGATCTGGTCGAGGCTCTCGCCGTACTCCGTGGTGACCGGGTGCTGCATCATCAGCAGATACGGCTTGTCGGGGTCGATCTCCGCCCCGACGCCGCGCGCGTTGAGCTCCGCGAGCGCCGACCGCGGGTCGCCGAGGTCGGCCTGGGCGACCAGGTCGATCGACGGGCAGCCGACGTTGTGGACGTGTGCCGCATCCTCGCCCATGGCGATCACGCGCCGGCGGCTGAGCTCGGTCGCCGGGAAGTGCACGTGGGCGAGTTTCGTCACCGCGTGGCGGACGCTCTCGTCGATCGACCCGGAGACCTCGCCGCCCTGCGTATGGATCAGCGGCAGGTTCATGTACGCGGCGGCGACCGCGGTCGCGAGCGTCTCGAAGCGGTCGGCGATCGTGACCACCGCGTCCGGCTGCAGGTTCTCGAACACCGTCGGCAACTCGAGCAGCCCGAGACCGGTGGACTTCGCCATCGTCGTCGGCGTCTCGCCCTCGATGATCATCCGCACGATCGCGTCGGGTCTGAACCCGTCTGCCTCGAGCACGTCGATCGCGTTGCCGAAGCGCTCGAGCACGAGCGACGCGCCGGCGACGACCTGCAGCTCGAGATCGGGGTGATCGTCGATCGCCCGCATGGCGGTTTTGATCCGCGCGTAGTTGGCGCGGGAGGCGACGACCACGCAAATGCGCTTGGGCGTGTCCGGTGTTCTTGAAGGCGTCACTCGCATGGCCCGGAGCAATGATATGAGCGCGGGCGGGCACGGCCTCCGAGGTAACCTGTCCCGCTCACCCCCTTCCCGGAGGCGTTTCCCTGCGAATGACTGTCGCCGCCGCACAGCAGACCGAGTCGATCGAGCACGTCCGTGAATGCCCCGTGTGCGGCAGCGCGGCGCTCGAGCCCCTTCCCGTCGAGAATCTCAACAGCCATGACCCCGCGCGCGCGGACCGGCTCCGCGAGAAGCTCGGAGACGACTTCTTCCTGTTCCAGCGCGCCGCACGCTGCGGCGACTGCGGGGCGGTCTTCCAGCATGAGCGGCCCACCGACGAGGCGCTCCAGCGTCTCTACGACCGGTTCACGGAGGCAGTGGCCAAGACGGCGCCGACACCGGCGACGAAGTTCCAGTACCTGCTGCTGCACAACCCGCAGGACTACCTCCAGGGTCCCGCGAACGCGCTGACGTTCCTCGACCGGATCGGGGCGCTCGACGGCGTCGGCTCGCTGCTCGAGCTGCGCACCTACGGAGGCGCGCTCCCCGCGTTGCTGCACGAGCGTGGCGTCGAGCACGTCGAAGCGGCGACGATCTCGGAGTTCGACGAGCACGTCGCGCGCACGGTCTACGGGATCGAGCACCTTCGCCCGTTCACGTTCGCGGCGCCGATCGAGCGCTTCGCCCCCGTGCGGGAGCAATACGACCTGATCGTCACCTACGAGGGCCTGACGCACAGCAAGGATCCCGGCGCCTTGATCCGCTGGGTGTCCGCGCATCTGAGCCCCGGCGGGCGCGCCGTCTTCCTGCATGAGCCCAACACGCCGCGCTATCGCCCGATCCTGCCGCTGGAGCGGGTGTTCAACAACTTCCACATGCAGTTGCTGACCGCGCGCGCCGTCGCCGACCTCGCGCGCCGCAACAGCGAGCTGCCGTTCACCCTGTACCGCGACTACCACCCCTCGTTCACCGCGCCGCTGTACGTCGACCTCGTGCTCGGCAGCGATGCGGGTCGCCCCGACGCCGACCGGCTGGACGCCGGCGACCTGCCCAGCTACGACCTGGCGTGGTGGCAGGCGTGGATCCGGCAGGAGAGCACCCGGCCGCGCGCGGCCGGCATCCGCGTCAAGCGCGGGGTGCGGCGGGTCTACGACGCGACCGCGGGTCAGCTGCGCGAAGAAGCGCGCGGGCTCGGCCTGCCGGGGCTGAAGTGAGCCGCGCCGAGCGCATCGCGGCCGTCGGGTTCGACCCGGCGGAGCGCGACCGCGAGGCCGTCACGGCCTGCAACCTGTGCGGTGCAACACGCCTCGTCGAAGCCGCGCGGCGCGATCGCTACGGCTACGGTCAGCCCACGCTCGTGTGCGCCTGCTGCGGCCTCGGCATGCTGTCGCCGCGCCTGACCGCGGCGGAGTACGCGCGCTTCTACGAGGACACGTACCGGCCGCTGGTCTCCGCGTACCACGGTCGCCGCATCGACGCCGAGACGGTCCAGGTCGACCAGCGCGACTATGCCGACCAGCTCGCCGCGTTCCTCGGCGCCCGCCTGCCGAACCCGGTCGAGAGCCTGCTCGACGTCGGCGGGTCGACGGGCGTGGTGGCCGGAGCGGTCGCGGAGCGCCTGGGCTGCTCCGCGGCGGTGCTCGATCCCGCTCCGGATGAGCTCGAGGTCGCGGCCGCGGCCGGGATGGAGACCTTCGCGGGCTTCGCCGAGGACTTCGATCCCGGCGATCGCCGGTGGCAGCTCGTGCTGCTCTGCCAGACGATCGACCACCTGCTCGACGTGCGCACGACCCTGGAGAGCCTGCGCCGGCTGACGAGCGAGGGCGGGCACCTGTTCGTCGATGTGCTCGACGTCGAGTACGCGATCCGCGCGAAGGGCGGCCTCGACGGCGCGGCCAAGGTCGACCACCCCTTCTATCTGACCCGGACGACCGGCGAGGCGTTCCTCGCCGCCGCCGGGTTCGAGGTCGTCAGCGAGCGCTTGTCCGACGACGGCCATTGGGGCTTTCTGGCGCGCGCCGCCGAGCCGGTCGCGCACGATGCCGGCGCGCTGCGCCGGCATGCCGATGGTCTCCTCGACCTCGTGTGGACTTCGCGCGCGCGTCCGGCGTAGCCCGTGGCGACGCTCGGCCTGATCCCCGCCCGCGGCGGTTCCAAGCGCGCGCCGGGGAAGAACCTCGCGGTGCTGGGCGGGCGGACGCTCGTCCGGCGGGCGGTTGACTGCGGGCTCGCAAGCGGGGCGCTCGACTGTCTCGTGCTGTCCAGCGACGATCCCGCGATCCTCGATGAGGGCGAGGGCATCGACGGCCTGGAGCTGCTCGCCCGGCCGGCCGAGCTCGCGACCGACAGCGCGCTCGCCGTCGACGTCGCGCGGCACGCGCTCGACGCGATGGAGGCCCAGGGCCGCGGTCCGTTCTCCGCGCTCGCGCTGATCCAGTGCACGTCCCCGTTCACCGCCCCGGAGGACATCGCGGCGACGGTGAAGCTGGTCACGCACGATGGCGGCCGCTCGGCCGTCTCAGTTACACAAGCCGATCAGTCGGTGCACCCGCTGCGCCTGAAGCGCATCGAGGCGGGCCGCATCCTGCCGTTCCTCGAGGATGACGCGATGGCGCCGGCCCATGCCCTGCCCGAGCTCTGGATCCGCAACGGCTCCATCTACGTCTGCAGCCGCGAGGTCCTGTTCGGCGGGTCGCTGGTCGACCCGGACGACACGCGGGCGCACCCGATGCCCGCGGAACGGTCGCTGGACGTCAACACGCCGCTGGATCTCGCGTTCGCCGAGTTCCTGATCGACCGCGGCGCGGCCGTCTAGCCCCGGCGCGCGGTGAGCGCCCGCTCGTAGCTGGCGAGCGTCGCCGCCGCCGTGGCCTCCCAGCGGAAGGTCGCCGCGCGAGCGATCCCGCGCTCGATCAGCGTCGCGCGCAAGCCGGGATCAGCCAGGAGCTGTTCGATCGCCGCCGCGATCGAGCGCGGATCGAGCGGGTCGAACGTGAGCGCCGCGTCACCCGCGACCTCCTCCAGCGACCCGCGCGTGGAGCATCCGACGGGAACGGAGCGGCGCATCGCCTCGAGCACGGGTAGGCCGAACCCCTCGAGCAGCGACGGGTAGACGAAGGCCGACGCCAGCGCGTAGAGGCCCTCGAGGTCGGCGTCCGAGATCCAGCCGGTGAAGCGCACGCGCTCGGCGATGCCGAGCCCGGCGGCGCGCGCCTGCAGCTCCGCGAGCGTGCGCCCGGCGTGACCCGCGACGACCAGCATGCTCGTCTCCCGTCGCGCCGGCGACAGGCCGGCGAAGCCTTCCAGGAGCCGCCCGAGGTTCTTGTGCGGGAGCGCCGCCGACACGCATAGGACCACGTCGGCGTCGCCGAGCTCGAAGCGGCTTCGCACCTCGCCGGCGGGCGTCGCGTCCAGTGCCGGCGGCGCACCGAGCCCGAGCGGGACCACGTCGATGCGCTCCGGCGCGACCCGGAGGCGCTCACGCACGTCGGTGGCCGTCGCCTCGGAGTCCGCGATCACGCGCTGGGCACGACGGGCACCGAGCGGGACCGTGAGGCGCAGACCGGCGGTGGCGGCGCGTGAGAACGATCCGGGGAACCGGTCGTAGATGAGGTCGTGGACGGTCACGACGCGGGCGGCACGCGACGCCGGCGGGCTCGTCGTCCCGAGCGAATGCAGGATGTCGACGCGATGCCGGTCGGCCAGGACCGGCAGCACGCTCAGCTCCGTCGCGATCCGCAGCGGCTTGATCGCCGACGGAAGCCGCACCGACACGAGCCGGGTGTTCGCGGGCCACCCCTGTCCCCGCAGCGGCTCCTCCGCCTCCGTGCCGCAGAAGACGAAGAACTCGGTCTCGGGCGCGGCCTTGGCGAGCTCGCCGATCAGAAGGCGGGCGTAGGTCTCGGTGCCGCCGACGGCACCAGGGACGAGATAGAGGACGTTCAGGCCGACGCGGCGTGGATTCACCCCGAGAGGTTGCCACACGCGCCGGGAGTCGCTCCAAGCACCGAAGTACGCTGCGGGCGATGCGCCTCTCGATCGTCATCGTCGCGTTCGGCGGCGACCTCTCGCCGCTCCTGGACGAGCTGGCCGCCCAACGGCAGCCGGGCGATGAGGTGATCGTGGTCGACAACGCCCCGCGGGGAGACGCGATGCATCCGGTCGTCGACCGGCGGATCGACCTGCACCACAACCCCGGCTTCGGCGCCGCGGCGAACGAGGGAGCGCGGGTGGCAGCCGGCGATGCGGTCGTCCTGCTGAACCCCGACGCCGTCCCCGCGCCTGGCTGCCTGGACGCGCTCCGGCACCCGCCCGCCGGCTGGGACGCGTGGATGGCGGCCGTCATGCTGGCCGACGGCGAGCACATCAACAGCGGTGGCGGCATCGCCCACTTCCTCGGCTTCGCCTGGGCCGGCGCGCTCGGCGAGCCGGCTTCGGCGCTCCCCGCCGGCGCCGCTCCGGTCGGGTTTCTCTCCGGCGCGTGCCTCGCCGTGCGGCTGGACGTCTGGCGCGAACTGGGCGGCATGCCCGATCACTACTTCCTCTATCACGAGGACGTCGACCTGTCGCACCGTCTGCGCCTGGCGGGCCATCGCTTCGGTGTCCTCCCCGCCGCGCGGGTGCTGCACGACTACGAGTTCGGCAAGGGCAGCTACAAGTGGCGCTACCTCGAGCGCAACCGCTGGGCGACGGTGCTGCGCTCCTATCCCCCGGCGCTAGTCGCGGTCGTGCTGCCCGCGATGCTGGCGTGTGAGCCCGTGCTTCTCGTCGTGGCGCTCGCCGCCGGCTGGGGACGGGCGAAGCTGCAGTCGTGGTGGGATGTCCTCCGCTGGCTGCCTGCGCTCCCGGGCGAGCGACGCGCGGTGCAGTCCACGCGCCGCGTCGGCGCCCGCGAGTTCGCGGGCGCGTTGGTCGCGGAGCTCGACTCGCCGCAGTTCGGCGCCTACGGGCGCAACCCCGCGGTGCGCGCGCTCTTGCGGCTGTACTGGGCCGGCGCGCTCGCTCTCGTGCGCCGGTAGCTAGTTCCGCTGGAGCACGTGCAGGTCCTGGCGGCCGTTGCTCGGCGCGCCCTCGTCGACGGACTCGACGAGCGTGAAGGCACTGGCGAACTGCCGCTCGAGGAACGGCGTGGGATGGAACGTCGAGCACAGATTGGACCCGGCGACCTCCTCGAAATGCACGACGAGCCGGCCGGCGTCGAACTGCGCATGTTCTTCAGGTGACAGCCTGTCGAGATAGGCCGTGCCATGAGTAGAGATGATCAGGTGCCCGCCCGGCCGAAGAACCCGACCCATTTCCCGCGCCCAGGCGTGCTGCAGATCCTCCGGAAGGTGCGTGAAGACCGAGAAGGCGTAGACGACGTCGAACGCCGCGTCGGCATGCGGCAAGGGCGGCGCGAGCGGAGAGACGCGGGCGGAGACGAACGGGAGATTGGCCCCCGTCCAGCGCACGAGCTCCGGATTGATGTCACAGCCGTGCACCGCCGGGCCGTCCAGGTCCTTCCAGTGACGAGCGACACGACCGCAGCCGACGCCGAAGTCCAGGATGTCGGACACGCCCTCGATGTCGACGCCACGACGCGACAGCGCGGCGCGAACCGTGTCCGCGCCGACGCGGCCCTTGGCCAAGAACGCTTCGGGCGTGACCGGCCCGGCGACGAGCACCACCAGGCGCTGCGGCGGCAGCGGGAGTCCATCGGGACCCTGCGTCGCGGCGCCGCGACCGCGATTGGAGCGCCAGGCCTGCCACCGCTCGAAGGCGCGGAAGCCGGGGCCGATCAGGTGGGTGGCCCGCAGCCCGGCCAGGACAGCCCGAGCCAGCGGCCCGCGCACGGCACGGGTTGGAGGAGAAGCACCGGGTGAGCTCACGGCCACGGCAGTCTACGAAGCGGCGCGACATAGACTGGCCGCCGTTGAGCCGAGAGAAGCTTCGGTCACTCTTCCCCTTGGCCGTTTTCGCATGCCTCGCGCTCGGGCTCTTCGGATCGGCACTGGTGGGCGGGCGTGTCCTCACCGGAAGCGACAGCGTGCTGTTCGACCCGCCGTTCAGCGACGCGCGTCCCCAGTCGTTGCTGCGGCCGTCCAACGGGCTCACATACGACGCCGTGCAGGTCTTCGAGCCTGATCTCCTGCAGGCGCGGCGGTCGATCCGAAGCGGGCGTCTGCCGACGTGGAGCGAGTCGATCGGGGCGGGCCAGCCGATGCTGGCGACGCAGCAGACGGCTCCGCTGTTCCCGCTGCAGTGGCTGGCGTTCGTCCTCGACTTCTGGACGTCCCTGGGCTGGATCGCGGCGTTGAAGCTCGTGCTCGCCGCAGCCGGGATGGCGATGCTGTGCCGCGCGTTAGGCCGGTCGGCCGTCGCCGCCGCGCTCGGCGGCACGGTCTTCGGGTTCTCGACCTATCTGATCGCGTGGGTCGCGCACCCCCACAGCAACATCTTCGCGCTGCTGCCGTGGGCGTTCCTCTTCACCCTGCACACCGTCCGCGGTCGCCCCGCGGGACCGATCGGACTCGCCGCGACCGCTGGGCTGATGCTCCTCGGGGGGCACCCGGGCACCGCGTTGCTCGCCGGGCTCGGCACGGCGGCGTGGGCGGTGTTCCTCCTCGCCGCGGGTCTTCGCGCTCATGAGCTGACGTCGCGGGAAGCGTTGGTTCGAGCGGCCTTGCTGCTGGCGGCGGGCGTCGGCGGACTCGCGATCGGCGCCGTCATGGTGCTCCCGCTCCTCGAGCTCGGCCAGCAGGGCTACGAGCTCGGACGTGGAGGACCGCCGCTGCCGGTGAAGTCGCTGACCAGCCTGGTGGCACCCGAGTGGTGGGGGCGACCCGACGCCGCCGGCCTTCCGTCCGAGCCCGCGAACTTCTATGAGCGAACGGCGTACTTCGGCGTCGTCCCGGCGATGCTCGCGCTCGCCGGGCTCGCCGTACGGCGACCCGCGCGCGACCAGGTCTTCGCCCTGGCGCTGTTCGTCGTGACGATTCTGATCGCGATCGAAAGCCCGCTGGCCTCGGCGGTCCGCCACGTCCCCGGCATCGACGACCTGGAATTGCGCCGGACGCTCGTGTTCCTCCCACTGGCGGTGGCGATCCTCGCAGCACACGGTCTCGACGCTCTGGCGGAGCGCGCGACGCTGCGCCGGACACTCACGGTGTGCGCCGTCGTGGCGGCGGCGCCGCTCGTCCTGTTCGTCGCCTTCCACCCCGCGGGCCACATCTGGCGGACCACGCTCAGCCGCTTCCCGGCCTTTGCCGTTCCGGAGACGACCGTAGTCGCCAAGGCGCAGGCGATCGAGGTCGGAGCGCTCTTGCGGTGGCCGGTGATCGGCCTCGCCTTCGTCGCGGGGGCGGTGACGCTGCACCGCTTCGCGTCCGCTCGCGTCGCGTTCGCCGCGGTGGCCTGTCTTGGCCTCCTGCTCACCGGGTTGGACCTCGTCGGCATGGGCCGCGGGCTGCAACCGGCCGTGCCGCGCAGCGTGGTCGAGGTCGACCCGGCAGCGGTGCAGTGGCTGCACCGGCTCCCGGCCGGCCAGCGGGCGACCGCGGACGAGACGATCGCTCCCAATCTCGCCAACCGGTTCGAATTCCGCGACATGCGCGTCCACGCGCTTCCACTCATCGAGCGTCGTTCACGCCTGTTGAACGCGCTCAGCGGCACCCCCTTCTTCCAGGTGACGGAGTGGATCTCCGACGGCCCGTGGCTCGACCGCGCCCCGGACGTGTTCTCCGTCTCGACCGTGCATTCCACCCGGCTCGAGAACCTTGACCATCCCCTCCGGCGCAGCGGCGCGTTCGAGCCGGTGCCGAACGCCCCCGAGGGGATCTTCGCCAACCAGCGCTACCTGCCCAGGGCCTGGGTGGCACATTCGTGGCGGCCGGCGCAGGGCATGGATTCCGCGCTGACCGCGACGGTCGCGTCGAGCATCGACCAGCTGCAGGACGCGCCGATCATCGAGGGGTCGCCCGCCCCCCGCGCCGAGACCGGCACCCCCGAGCCGCCCGACCCCGCGCGCTTCGTCAGCAGCAGCGACACCGAGGTGGTGCTGAGCACGAACGCGACCGACGGCGGCTACCTCATCCTCAACGACACCTACTACCCGGGGTGGCGCGCCGAGGTGGACGGCCATCGCGTGCCGATCCTCGCGGCGAACACGGCGTTTCGGGCCATCGCTCTGCCTCCGGGCCCGCACAAGGTGCGCTTCTCGTATCACCCCGCATCGGTCCGCTACGGCGGGTGGATCACGCTCGCGGGGCTGTTGGCGCTGTTGGTCGCGGCGATCCTCGTACGCCGGCGCTCACAGGGCGATGATCTAGGCTTTCGCGCGATGCGAGGGCACACGGGAGTGCGGAATTGATGCCCGGCGAGCTGCGCTGGGATGACCGGCCGCTCGTCATCGGCGAGGTCGGACAAGCGCATGACGGCAGCCTCGGCACGGCGCACGCGTTCATCGACGCGATCGCCGCCGCGGGCGCCGACGCGGTCAAGTTCCAGACCCACATCGCCGAGGCGGAGAGCCACCCGTCCGAGCCCTGGCGGATCCCGTTCTCGCCGCAGGACGCGTCGCGGTTCGAGTACTGGAAGCGCATGGAGTTCACCGAGGAGCAGTGGCGCGGACTGCGCGATCACGCGGTCGAGGCGGGCCTCGCGTTCCTGAGCTCGCCGTTCTCGCTGGAAGCCGTCGAGTTGCTGCGCCGCGTCGGTGTCGCCGGTTGGAAGGTCGCGTCCGGTGAGGTCCCCAACGCCGAGCTGTTGGCGGCCATGGCGGCAGCCGGCGGTCCGGTGCTGCTGTCGAGCGGGATGAGCCCGTGGGCCGAGCTCGACCGGGCGGTTGAGCAGCTCCGGGACGCGGGTGCGGGTCCGCTCGCCGTCCTGCAGTGCACCTCCTCCTACCCGGTGGCACCGGAGGAGGTCGGCCTGAACGTCGTCGAGGAGATTGGCCGGCGCTATGACTGCGCCGCGGGCCTTTCAGACCACTCCGGGACGATCTTCCCTTCGCTGGCCGCCGTCGCACTCGGAGCACGCGTCATCGAGGTGCACGTGACCCTCAGCCGCGCGATGTTCGGCCCGGACGTCCCCGCCTCGATCGTTCCCGACGAGCTGGGTCAGCTCTGTGCCGGGGTGCGGCTCATCTCGTCGGCGCTGGAGCACCCAGTGGACAAAGATCGCGCCGCGGCCGAGCTCGCGCCGATGCGGCGGCTGTTCACGCGCAGCCTCGTCACCACCCGCGCGCTCGCCGCCGGCGAGACGCTCACCGACCGGGACCTCGCGTCGCGCAAGCCAGGCTCCGGCATCCCCGCGACGGAGCGTGGACGCGTCGTCGGCGCGCGCGTCCGGCGCGCGGTGGAGGCCGGAACGCTGCTGCACGAGGACGACATCGAGCCGGCGCCGGCCGGCTGATCAGCGCAGCGCCGACTCGACCGCGGCGGCCGCGGCGGCCCAGGTCCGGGTCGCCGCCCAGTCGCCCGTGGCGGCCGGGGCGTCGAGCTGGCGTTCGAGGGCGTCGGCGATGGCCTGTGGCGTCGGGTCGGCGAGCGCGATCGGCGCGCCGGCGAACGCGGCCTCGGTGCTCGGGGTCCGCAGCTCGACGGCGGGAAGGCCGCAGGCGACCATCTCCTGGGCGACCAGCGAGTGGTTGGTGAGGCTGAGGACGAGGCCCGCCCCGGCCTCGTTGTAGGCCCGCGCGACGGCCGGCGGATCGAGGATGCCGAGGTTGGTGAACGCGAACGGCGCGGCGAGCGGCGCGGCGTCGCCGAACAGCACGATCTCGACGCTCCGGCGCGCCTGCAGCGCCTCGAGTGCGAGCAGCCCGAGCGGGACAGCGCGGCGCGGCGTGGCGGCGCGGGCGTAGAAGAGCACACGGTTCGGAACGCGCGTGACGCCCGGCTGCGGGTGGTAGGTGGCGTGGTCGATCCCGAGGTCGAACGGCGTCGCCGCCAGGCCCTTGGCGCGCATGCGCTCCGCGAGCCAGGTCCCGGCGGTGATCGTGGGGAGCTGGAAGGCCCGCTCGGCCCAGAGGCGCTCCGCGGAGGCCGGATAGAACTCGGGCTCGTCGTCCTGGACGAGATGGGCGCGGGCGCCGCAGCGCTCGAGCCGCAGCACGGTCGCGACGGTCTGCCAGCCGGTCGCGACCGCCACGCCGGCCCCGCGCCAGCCGCGGAGGTCGTCGTGGACGGTGGCGGCGAACGGGCCGAAGAACGCGCGGAAGTTGGCCGCGCCGCCGGAGTGCCCGAGCGGGTCGTCGATCCAGATCGAGCACATGTGCCCGCGGGCCTCGAGCCCGCGCACCAGGTTCGAGATCGTCGTATGCCCGCCGCTGCCGCGGCGGAACCCGGGCACGACGAAGGCGATGTCGAGGGCGTCACCGTGCTCGCGCGCGACGAGCGGGACGGGCCCGTGGGCATCGAGCTCCGCCCAGGAGCGATACGGCGTGACGAGATCCTCGGGCGCGCGTTGCGCCGCGACGAGCTGGGTGGTGAGCCGCCGCACGAAGGGGCTGCGGAACGCCCGCTGGGTCACGGGGTGCTCGGCGAGCTGCTTGAGCCGGCTCACTGCGGCACCGCCCGAAGGCCGCAACCGCCCCGCGCGGTCATCTCCCCGCCCGCCTGCGGGCGCCGCTCCACGCGCGCTTCATCGGCCGGCCGGCCCAGGCCAGCGCCGGGGTCTCCAGCGCGCGCTGCACGGCGTCGACGGGGCGCAGACGCCAGAGCAGGCGATCGCGCTCGGCGACGACGAGCGCGTGGGCCTCGATCCCGCCGCGGACCTCGGCGATCATCCGCGCGTCGAACCCGTTCGCCGCCAGCGGCGGCCGGCGAGCGACCTCGCGCAGCGCGGCGGCCATCACCGTCGCCTGCTGGTCCCACGACGGCCAGCCGCGCGCCGTCGCCAGCGCGCCCCAGCGCAGCCGGTGCAGCAGCATGCGGTCGCGCGCCAGCAGGTCGAGCGCGCGGCTCGTGCCGCGGTCGTCGTCCCACTCGACCACGAGACCGTTCTCGCCGTGCTCGACGTACTCCTCGTGACCGGTCACCGCCGAGACGACGCAGGTCGCGCCCAAGTGGAAGGCCTCCAGCGGCGGCCCGAACATCCCCTCGACACGAGAGAGCTTGAGCACGACGTCGGTCTGGGCGTAGAGCGTGGCCAGATCGCGCTGCGGGAGAGGACCGACGCGGACATCCACGCCCTCAGGGGTCTCGCCCTTGGGTGCGACGAGCGTCACGTGCCGGGGCTGCTGCATCGCGCGCGTCGCGGCGAGCGCCTCGGGGACGCCCTTGAACCACGCCGAGCTGCCCTCGACGAGGATCCGCAGCGGGCCGTCGCGGCGCGGCGGCGGCGTCCGCGGCCCCGCGAAGACGTCCTTGGCGATCCCGTTGCGCACCAGCAGGCAGCGGCGCTGCGGGTGCAGCGCCTCGAGCGTCTCGGCGATCCAGCGCGCCTCGGTGATCACGGGCAGCGGCAGGTCGTGGGTCAGCGCGGCGGCGAGCCGGGCCGGCTCGCCGGGCTTGTAGAAGCGGTCCTCGAGCGACTGGATGAAGTAGGCGTGGCGTTTGGCCGACAGCTCCAGCGCCGGCCCGACCGTCTCCCACCAGGTGGCGACGACGAGGTCGTAGTCCGCCCGCCGCGCGACCTCCATGCCGTGGACCGGCAGTTCCCCGAGGCCGGGGAAGGCCCAGTCGGGCTCCGCCTGCGCGCGGGCGAGCACGAGCTCCGCGGCGATCCCGTGGCGAGCGAGCCGCCGTGCGTGTTCGACGACGACGCTGACACCGCCCGAGAGCTGCAGGTCGTTGACGACGAACGCGACCCGCAGGGGCGGATTCATCCCTGCCGCTGGGCCAGCTGCCGGTCCGCCCACGTGATGTGGTCCTCGTAGATCGCGAGGTTCGCCTCCCGCTGGCGCTCCCACCGGCGCTGCTCGGCGAGGTCGGCCTGAGCGACGCCGGAGCGGGCACCGAGCTCGCGGCAGCGGGGCCCGAAGGCGGCGAGGAAGTGCGACGGGACGCCGTCGGCGCGTCCCACGAACGGGCCGGCGAGCGCCGCTTCCGCCCCCTCGGGGATGAGCGCCGAGCCCTGCAGCGGCACCTGCTGGATCACGACGTGCTCGGCGGGGAGCAGGCGCCGGAGCTCCTCGAAGCTGCCCTCGCCCCACATCGTCTTGTGCCAGGGTGACTCGATCGGCCAGAACGCGTCGTTGGGAACGCTGAGCACGACCGTGAAGTCCCGCTCGGTCGCGAGCTCGACGAGCAACTCGATCACGCCGATGAAGCTCTCGAGGTGCTCGATGACCTCGAAGCACGTCGCCACGCCGTCGCGTGCATCGCCGAGCGCCGTGCGCACCGCGGCGAGCCCGTCGGCGGTCGCGAGGTCGGCCTGCACGCCGATCGTCTCGCCCGCGGGGATCTCCCGCGCGGCCTGCGCGAGCGCCTCTTCGCTGGCGTCGACGAGTACCGCCCGGGGCGGGCCTTCGCCGGCGAGCGCGCCGGCCGCGGCGATCCCGGCGCCGCAGCCGAGATCGACCCACGTCGGGGCGCTGCGAGCCAGCGGCGCGACGGCGCCGTAGCGCACTTCGTGCTCGATCCGGATTGCCGGCGGCGTTTCGCGGGTGATGCGTTCCTGCCATTCGGGCATGGCCGCGCAGGGTACTGTCTACGCACGTGAGAGCCGTCGCATCGCGTCTTCGCGCCCGTCCTGCCGGGCACTACGACGGCTCGATCCTGGGCCGTGGCGAGAACCCCTACCCGCTGCCCTCGGCCGGGGTTCCCATCCGGATCGCGTTCGTCGGGCAGTCGACGTACTTCGAGGCGTGCGTGCTCGAATCGCCGGCGACGGTGTTCGTCGAGTTCCGCGAAGGCGCCGACGCCGACGCGATGCGGGCGCGGGTGGCCGCGTTCGCCCCGGACGTCGTCGTCGTGTTCCGCCCGGAGCTGCTGGCGCCCGGCGTGTTCGCCGATCTCCGCGTCCCGGTCATCGGCTTCCTCACCGAGCCGATCCCGCGCCGCCCGGCCCGGCGCACGCATCCCGATCTCCTGCAACGCGGCTTCGCCCTGTCGAAGCTCGATCCGAACAACGTGGACCGGCTGATCGCGTTCGACCCGCTGATCGTCGGGACCGTCGATCCGACCATGCGCGTGTGGCGCTCGCTCCCACTGCCCGTCGCCGACCGCCTCTACGCCCCCGTCCGCCCGTATTCCGCGCAGCCGTCGGTGCTCCTCGTCGGCCGGTCCACGCCGTACCGCGAGCGCTTCCTCGTACGCCCCAAGGCCGAGTTGACGCTCGTGCACGCGGCGTTCGGCATCGGCACCGACGAGCTCGCGCGGATGATGGCCGAGCACGACATCGCCGTGAACCTGCACAACGAGCCGTATCCGTCGTTCGAGAACCGCGTCAGCCTGCACCTCGCCGCAGGCCAACTGGTGGTGTCGGAGACGCTGAGCCCGACGCACGGGCTGGAGCCCGACATCGACTACCTCGAGTTCGCCACGCCGGAGCAGTTCCTCGCGGTCCTGCGGACCGCGGTCGCGCACCCGCGGGCCTACGAACGGGTCCGCCATCGCGGGCGCCGCAAGGCTGAGGCGTTCCGCGCGTCGCGCGTCTACCCGCGACTGATCGCGGATCTCTACGCGGACCTGCGGGCGTTCGGCACCGAGCGCACCGCGGCGTCGCACGCCGTCACCCGGTAGACCCCAGCTCAGATCTCCCCGCGCAGCCGCTTCCGGCGTCGCTCCCGGTAGCGCAGCACGTTCTCGACCGTCGTCCGCCCGCGCACCGCGAGCCGGTACGCCCGTGACGCCTGCGCGGAGGCCGCCCGGCCTCGCACGGCGGCCAGCTCCGAGGCGAGCCGTTCACCGTCGCAGCGGGCCCCGGCGAGGTCACGCGACAGTCGCCGCGCGACGACGGCGGCCGAAGGCGGCGGTTCGCGGCGGAGCGCGAGCAGCGCCGCCGCCATCACCTGTCCCTGCTGCTCCCACGACGGCCACGAGCGGGCAGTGGCCAGCGCGCCGCAGCGCAAGCGGTGCAGCAGCACGGGATCCGCGGCGAGGAGGTCGAGCGCGCGCGCCGTACCCGCGGGGTCGTCCCAGTCGACGACCAGCCCGTTCTCGCCGTGGACGACGTACTCGTCGTAGCCGGTGACGGGCGTGACGACGCACGTCGCGCCCTGATGAAAGCCTTCCAGCGGCGGCCCGAACATCCCCTCCACGCGCGAGAGCTTGAGCAGCACGTCGGTCTCGGCGTAGAGGCTCGCCAGCTCGCGCTGCGTGAGCGGGCCGGCGACGCGATCGGCGCCCGCGATGTCGCCGCCCGAGCCGTCGCCCGCGACGACCGTCACCTGCCGGGGGCCCGTCATCGCGGCGGTCGCCGCCAGTGCCTCCCCAACGCCCTTGTACGAGACGCGGGCGCTGCCTTCGATCAGGATCCGCAGCGGCCCGCGGACGATCGGCACGGCGTCCAGCGGCGGGAACAGGTCCTTCGCGATCCCGTTGCGGACGTAGAACACCTTCTCGCCCGGGTTGAGCGCTTCGAGCGTGTCGGCGATCCAGCGGGCTTCGGTGACGAAGCGGACCGGGAGGTCGAGAGCGAGGCCGGCCGCGACGCGCCAGGGGGACTCGCGGTCATAGAAGCGGTCCTCGAGCGATTGCACGAAGCAGGCGTGCCGCGCCGCATCGAGCTCGAGCAGCTGCTCGGTCGTCTCCCACCAGGTCGCGAGGGCGACGTCATAGCGGCGCTTGCGGGCCTCGTCGACCGACAGCACGTTGACGTCGGCCAGCCCGTGGTGCGACCAGTCGGGCCGTTGCGAGCTGCGGGTGAGGACGAGATCGACCTCGAACCCGTGGCGGGCGAGCTGGACGGCGTGGGCCACGATCACGCCGACGCCCCCCGAGAGCTGCAGGTCCTGGGTCAGGAAGGCGACGCGCACGAGGCGGGCTATCGTAGCCTCGGTGCCGCCGGCGCTGGTCCGCGACCTCTCCCCGTACCCGTCGCCGCCGCTGGGCGCGCCGGTGCGCGTCGCGTTCCTGGGCAGCGCCTCCGGAGCCGGAGCGCACGCGCTGCACGCACCCGCCAACGGACTGCAGCCGCGCTTCGTCGAGGTGCGTCCGGGAGGCGATCCGCGCGCGGCGCTCGCCGATTTCGCCCCGCACGTCGTGATCGCGCTGGAGCCCGGCCTGCTCGCTCCGTCGGCGCTGGAGGGCGTGCGCGCCGCGACACTCGCCGTGGGCGCTCCGGCGAGCCCGGACGCGTTCGCCGGGTTCGACCGGGTGCTCGGCCTGCCGGGCGCGACCGGTGTCTGGCGCTCTCGCCCGCTGCCGGTCGACGATCGGCTCTTCAGCGACGTCACACCCTCGCGCCGGCCGCCCAAGACCCTCTTCGTCGGCCGGTCGACCGAGCACCGTGAATGGTTGCTCATCCCCGCCAAGCACGATCACGAGGTCGTGCACTTCACGCACGGGCTCACCGGCGATGCGCTCGCCCGGGAGTTGCGCAACGCCGACATCGGGATCGCGCTGACCGCCGAACCCGGTCACGGCTTCCCTGCCCAGGTCCTCGTGCATCTCGCGGCCGGACAGCTGCTGCTGACCGAGCACCTGCACCCCAGCTGCGGGCTCGAGTCGGGGATCGACTTCCTCGAGCTCGACTCGCGCGATTCGTTGCTCACGATCCTCATGCAGGCCAAGTTGCACCCCGACGCGTACGAGCGAGTGCGCATCCGCGGGCGCATGAAGGCCGAGCAACACCGGGCATCGCTGGTATGGCCGCGGATCGTCGGCGATCTGCTGCACGACCTGCGCGTGTTCGGGCGCTAATACCCTCAGTGCAGTGAACGCCGCCATCCCAGCCGTCGCCGTTCGCGGGGTGTCGAAGACGTTCGAGCTGCCGCAGGAGCGCGTACAGACGCTCAAAGAGCGCGCGCTGCACCCGCTTCGACGCACCCGCACGGACACCCTGCACGCCCTGCGCGACGTCTCCGTGGACGTGCAGCGCGGCGAGTTCTTCGGCATCGTCGGGCGCAACGGCTCGGGCAAGTCGACGCTGCTGAAGTGCCTCGCGGGGATCTACAAGGCCGACCGCGGCAACATCTATCTCGACGGGCGGCTGTCGGCGTTCATCGAGCTCGGCGTCGGGTTCAGCATGGACCTGCCGGCACGCGACAACGTGATCATCAACGCGACGATGCTCGGCCTCAGCCCGCGCGAGGCGCGCCGGCGCGTGGACACCGTCGTCGACTTCGCCGAGCTCGGCCAGTTCGTCGACCTCAAGCTCAAGAACTACTCGTCCGGGATGCTCGTCCGCCTGGCGTTCGCGGTGATGATCCAGGTCGACGCCGACATCCTGCTGATCGACGAGGTGCTCGCCGTGGGCGACGCCGCGTTCCAGCAGAAGTGCTTCGACGAGTTCGTCCGCATCCGCGAAGCCGGCAAGACGATCCTGCTCGTCACGCACGACATGGGCGCCGTGCACCGGTTCTGCGATCGCGCGATGCTGCTCGAGCGCGGCGGCCTCGTCGCCGAGGGCGACCCCGACGACGTCGGCACGCGCTACCTGGAGCTCAACTTCTCCGAGGCGGCCCGCAACGACGCGGCGAAAGAGCAGTTGGGGTCCACCGAGCGCATCGGCGACGGCACGGCGGAGATCACCGACGCGTGGTTCGAGGACGAGGCGGGGGAGCGGACCGGCACGGTGCCCTCGGGCGGCCGCACGACGTTCGTCGCCCGCGTGCGCTTCCACCGCGACACCGACGACCCGCTCTTCGGCATCGTCCTGCAGAACGACCGCAAGGAGACGGTGCTCGCCGCCTCGAACCTGTGGTCGAATCCCGCGTCGGGCCGGTTCGCCGCCGGCCGTGAGGCGGAGTACCGCGTCACCTTCACGAACCTCCTCACCCCCGGCCGCTATCAGGCGACGCCGGCGGTGGCCCGGCAGGGCGGCGGGATCGCGTGGATCGACCGGCGCGAGCGCATGCTCTCGCTGCTGGTCTCCGGGCTCGCCCGCACCGATGCCGTGGTCGACCTCCCGTACGACGTCGTGATCGCGCCTGGAACGCGTGAGGGGGTTCCGTCATGAGCGTCGACGCCAGCCTGCTCGGGCCGCCCATCAAGGGCCCGTCGGCCCTCGGCACTGACCCGCGCCGCCTGTGGCATCTGGCGCGGACGATGGCGGTCAGCGACTTCAAGCTGCGCTTCTTCGGCTCCGCGCTCGGCTACCTCTGGCAGTTGGTCCGCCCGCTGATGCTGTTCGGCGTCCTCTACGTCGTCTTCACGGAGGTCGTGCGGCTCGGCGGCGACGTCGAGTTCTACCCCGTCGCGCTGCTGATGGGCGTCGTCCTGTTCACGTTCTTCGGCGAGGCGACCGGTGGGTCGCTGAGCTCCCTGGTCGATCGCGAAGCGCTGATTCGCAAGGTCGACTTCCCGCGGCTCGCGGTGCCGCTCTCGGCGATCCTGACCGCGCTGATGAACGTCGCGCTCAACCTCGTCGCGGTGATCGTCTTCCTGCTGGCCTCGGGCGGCAGGGTGCGGCTGTCGTGGCTCGAGGTGCCGTTCCTCATCGTCGCGCTCGCCGCCTTCACGTTCGGCCTGGGGATGCTCTTCAGCGCGCTCTTCGTGCGCTACCGCGACATCCGGCCGATCTGGGAGGTCTGCCTGCAGATCCTCTTCTACGCCTCGCCGATCTTCTACCCGATCGACGTCGTGGCCGACCGCAGCGAACTGGCCGCGAAGCTGATGATGCTCAACCCGTTCGCGGCGGTGGTGCAACAGATGCGTCACGCGCTGATCGCGCCGAGCCATCCGAGCGCCGTGGCGGTCGCCGGCGTGTGGATCATCGGCACGATCGCGATCTGGGTGGGCGCGATCGCCCTCGGCTATCGCGTCTTCAGCAAGCGCGCGCCGCTCATCGCGGAACAGCTCTAGCGGTCGCCGGGCTGCTGAGCCAGGCGTCGAAGGCGTCCGCGCCGGTGTCGGCCACGGCCACGCGCGGGACGCCCATCGGATCCGTCCGCCGGGACACCGATCCCGGGGCGTTGACCACGCCGTAGGCGTAGCCCGCGTCGCTTGCGGCCTTCAAGGTCGCCGCGTCGACGTCGACACCCGGCACGCCGTAGGGATACGCGAAGCCCGCGGGCGCGTCTCCGAGCCAGGCGTGCAGGTCCTCCTTGGACCGGACGAACTCACCGGCCCGTTGTTCCGGCGACAGCTCGGCGAGACAGGCGTGGCCCACGCCGTGGGAGCCGATCGTGACGACGGGTGACGCGGCGAGCCGCCGCAGCTCGTCGACGGTCATGGGCCGGTCCGCGGGGTCAGGCGCGAACGGGTCGTCCACGCCCGCCCACCGCGCGATCCCGCCCAGCGCGTCGTCGATGGCCTCGGGCGGTTGGGCGCGAAGCGCAGCGACCAGGCGCAGGAACGCGAAATCCCGCTCTGCTCGAGTGCGAGCGGGCCAGGTGCGGAACTGGCCGCCGATCGGCACGCGCAACGGCCCCGCGTCAGCGGGGGCGCTGCGCAGCAGCCGCTCGACCGAGTCCCACCAGAAGGCCTTGCCTGCCGCCACGTGGCCCGAGCTGATGAAGATCGTGGCCGGAACCCCGGCGGCCTCGAGCGCGGGCATGATCGCCGTATACGCGTCGATGTACCCGTCGTCGACGGATACCGCGACGGCGGACCGCGGCGCCTCGCCGGCGACGATCTCCTCGAGCGAGACCGGGGTACGGCGAGCGCACAACACCTCGAGCTGCTCGGCGAAGTGCTGGGACGACACCTTGAGACCGATCGGATCGGAGCCGCCCGTCACGACGCGGTGATAGAGGAGCACCAGCGGCGCGCCACCTCGCAGCTGCCGCACGGCACCGATGGATCGCGGCAGCGCCGTGCGAAGCGGGCCCGGAGGGCTCGGCGGGACCGAGTGCAGGAACGGGGTCCGCGCCGTCGCGGGCCCCAGGCTGCGGTCGGCGAGCACCGGGGCGACGAGCTCCCCGGCGTACTCGGCGGCCCGCGCGGCGCGCTCGACGGACAGGGCTGCGTCCCGGTGCGCGACCGCCACCGTCGTGCCCGCGACGGCTTTGACCGCCGACCGCAGCGTCGTGCCGGGGCGCGTGGCCGTTCGCGTGGCGCCGGCTCGCGCCCCGGTGTGTGCGCGCAGCCGCAGGATGTCGCGGACGCGCACATCATCCGGATCGATCCGCCGCACGGCCTCGGCCCGTGGTGCCCACGCCGACTGCCAGCCCGCCTCAGCCAGCTCGTGCTGGGCGCGGTGCTCCTCGTTGAAGCGGTCGCGCAGCCCGGGCACGCCACGGGCGGGCCAGAAGCCGCCGACGCCGCGCAGCGCCTCCGCCCGGAAGGAGAGGTTGCCCGCGGCGAACGTCCGCTCTGCGGGGATATCGCCGGCGGTTTCGGCGCCGAACACCGGCAGCAGCGCGTCGCCGAGCCAGGCGGGGCGGGGTCCCGCGAACGCGGTTCGGAGCGGGCCGGCGACGCAGCCGAGCGCCTCGCCGGCGTCGCCGGACCATACGTCCCGCAGGGCCTCGAGCCAGCCCGGCGCGACCTCGACGTCGCCGTCGATGAGGGCGAGCACCGGCGCCGCACAGCTCGCGAGGGCCGCGTTGCGTGCGGCCGCCAGGCCCTCGCCGGGCGGGACGAGCGAGACCCGCGGCTCAGCACCCGCGGCCACGAGCGCCGCCAGGGTCGCGTCCAGGCGGGCGCCGGGCGCCGCGGACACCCACACCTCGATCTCGGGCGAGCTCCGCGTCACGACGCGCGCACCGCCCGCGCGGTGATGACGACCTCGTACTCGTCGTCGTCGCGTTCGCGCATTGCCGGATCGAGCTCCTCAGCCGCCAGCCCGTACAGGAAGGACGCCGCGACGTAGGCGTTGCCGTGCGCGGCGACCGTGACGTTCTCGGCGCCGTAGACGTCCGCGAGCAGCCGCTGGACGCTCCCCGACGTGAATCGCCACCAATCGCCCCAACGCTCGCGGTCGAGCCGGCTCGTCTGGCTCAGCGCGGGCACCGTGCAGAGCAGGACGCCGCCTGGAGCGAGCAGGTTCCGCGTGCCGGCGATCGCCGCTTTGACGTCGTAGATGAACTGCAGCGTCTGCGTGCAGATGAAGCAGTCGTAGGCGCCGGGAGGGATGCCTTCACCCGTCGTGAGATCGCCGACGACCGTCGCGCCGGGCTCACCCGCGGCGGCGTAGAGGACATCGGAAGCCGTCACGGCGTCGTCGCCGTACCAGCCGGTGTAGGTCGCCTCGGCGACTTCGAGGACGCGGCCCCGGACGTCGTCGCGATGGCGGTCGAGGAACCGCTCGATGTAGAACCGGTCGATCGGCCGGCCGCGGTCGGACCCGAACTCGCGGCTCACGGGCTCGGCCCCCGGAAGCGTGATGGGCGAACGGCTGGCGCGTGCGACGACGGATCGACGGGCGTGGCGGAGCGCCGCTTGCGCTTTCCTGGTGACCGGGCGGCTCACGCCGCGACCCTATCGAAGCGGCAGCGGCGGGAAGGCTTCAGACGCGACGCTCCAGCGAGCACCACTCGCGCACGCGGGGCGGGAGCTTTTCGGCGCGCGAGCCGGCGATCGAGCCTGCGGCGCGGACGGTCCAGTGGCGGATCGAGCGGGGCGCCTCGCGGACACGATCGCGCGGCGCGAGGCCTCGCAGGTCCTTGCGGACCTCGCTCTGGAGCTTGAGCAGCGTGTTGACGGGCTGCAGCGGCTGCACCCACCCGTGGACCTCGTGCAGCGCGCGCCACTCGTCGAACGTCCGCCGGAACTGCGCGAGCGCCGCGTAGTCATGCGAGTGGATCACGGCCGCGTCCGGCGTGTAGACCTTCGCGTAGCCGGCGGAGAGCATCGCGCGGGCCAGCGCCTGGTCCTCCGCGTAGGGCACGTCGGGGAACGGCACCTCCGCCCACGCGGCGCGTGCGACCGCCGCGTTGGCGGACGTGAAGAAGGTCTCGAGGCCGGGGCCGGTGGGCTCGCGGTTGCGGTCGATGCGCGGCTCGCTGCCGAACCACTCGTCCAGCTCGCGCGCGATCGGGCGCGGCGCGCCCGGCACGGCGCGCGAGGGCCCGTAGACGAGCGCGACGTCCTCGGCCAGCGCGAAGCCGCTTAGGAGCGTCTCCAGCCACGTCTCCGACGCCGGCAGCGCGTCCTGGGTCAGGAACGCCACGTGCGCCCCCGACGTGCGCTCCATCAGCAGGTTGCGGGTGCCGCTGTGCGAGAAGCGCTCGACGCCGATCACCGTGGCGCCGAACGACCGCGCCAGCTCGGCCGACCCGTCGGTCGACCCTGTGTCGGTGACGACGAGCTCCGCCTGCACCGTCTGGCCGCGAACCGCGGCCAGCACCTCTCCCAGCAGCGCGCCCCCGTTGCGGACGGGGATCGCGACGCTGACCGAAGGACTCAGTGCTCGCCCGGGAGGCGGCGTCGGAGGCCGAGGATCGACAGCAGGAACGAGGTGAAGAAGATCTGCAGGCCGGTGATGACCAGGGCCGCCGCGAGCACCGCCAGGCGCTCCTCCGACAGCTGGCCGAAGCCGCGCTGGATCCACACGATCACGATCGCCGCCGCGACGACGAAGCCGACGAACGTCGTCAAGCCGCCGAGGATGAGCCCGTGCTCGAGCCGGAACCGGGCCCGCATGCGATCGAACCACGGGTCCTTCTCGTTCATGAAGTACGTGCCGTAGGCGTGGGCACACAGGCCGAGCGCGACGATCTGGACGCCGACGATCATCAGCAGCGAGCCCGCGACCATCGTGTGCAGGTCCCACTCGCGGCCGAAGACGTTGATCTGCAGCAGCGCGACGGCGGAGATCAGCGCGCCCAGGAGCAGCATGATCGCGCCGGGCAGCATGAACAGGTACGTCGGGCTGTGCACGAGCAGGAAGCGCAGGTGGCGCCAGCCGTCGCGGAAGCTCGAGAGCTTGCTCTCGCCGCCGCGCGGGTGGTACTCGATCGGGAACTCGGAGATCTTGAGCTTCTCCTTGGAAGCCCGGATCACCATCTCCGACGCGAACTCCATGCCGGTCGTGCGCAGGTCCAGGCGCGGCAGCACGTCGCGCCGCAGCGCGCGCATGCCGCAGTGCGCGTCGCTGACGCCCGTGCGGAAGAAGACGTTGAGAATCCCCGTCAGGACCGGGTTGCCGACGTAGCGGTGCAGCCACGGCATCGCGCCCGGGTGGATCTGGTCCATCCGGTCGCCCATCACGAGCTCGGCGCCCTCGTCGAGGTGCGCCACGAAGCGCGGGATCTCGCGGAAGTCGTACGTGAGGTCGGCGTCGCCCATCACGATGTAGCGGCCGCGCGCGGCGGCGAAGCCGGCCAGGTACGCGCTGCCGTAGCCGCGGCGCGGCTCGTGGATGACGCGGGCGCCGGCGGCGGCGGCGAGCGCGGCGCTGCGGTCCTCGGAAGCATTGTCCGCGACCACGACCTCGCCGGGGATGCCGTGCTCGGACAGGACGGCGAGGGCGGTGGTGACGCAGCGCTCGATGTTCGCCTCTTCATTGAGGCAAGGGATCACGACCGAGACGATGAGCTCCGGCTCATCGGAGTCGTCAAGGCGGTCGAGCGAAGGAGGGGAGGGCTGGAGTGTGCTCATGGCAAGACCAGGACTGGGATGTCCTGTACATCGGCCAACGCGACCGGAACCATTAAGTCGCGCAGAAAGTCGGAAGCCAGAGTAGCCAACCGGTCGGCGGCGCCCGCTTTCAGCCGTAGTACCGAGCGATCGTCAACAGCTGGGCGAAGACCGAGAACCCCACCACGGCGATCACCAGCGACGCCGCCACGACCGGCCCGCGACGCGGCCCCGCGCCTCGCACCGCCAGTGCCGGGACCAGCGCGAACAGCGGCAGGAGCGGGAGCAGATAGCGGCCCTGATCGAAGGGCGGCGCGGCGTGGTAGGAGACCGTCGCGACCGCGAGCATCAGCCCAGCCGCGGCGAGCGCGAACACTGCAAGCTCGCGCCCACGGCCGCGCCGTGCCCGCCACCCGAAGCGGGCGGCCGCGGCGGCGGTCGCCGCGACGATCACGAGCGCGACGGCGTACGCCCAGCCCGGGAAGCCGTAGTCGAGCCACCCGAAGCGCCCCACGAGGCCCTTGAACCACAGGCTCCACGGCTGCACCCCCGGCACGAGATCGCTCATCAGCGGCAGCTTCGGGAGGTACTCCTGCCAGAGGTAGCTGAGCTGATCCGGCAGCGTGCCGGAGCGCGGCGAGGTGGCCTGGAGCACGTCGACGCGATCGAGCACCGGCCGCCGCCAGACGGTCGCCCCGAGCACGCCGTACAACGCGAGCGGCAGCGCGGCCGCCGCGCCGGCTGCCGCGAACGCGCGGGCTTTCGGCCCGGCGGCGAGCGCCAGCGCCAGCGCGACCGCCGGCGCGAACGCGAGCATCTGCGTCTTGACGAGCACCCCGGTGCCCAGCACGGCGCCGCACGCTGCCGCACGGCCCGACGTGAGCCCGCGCCGCAGCACCCGCGCCAGCAGCAGGAAGAGCGCGGCCGACGCCAGATAGAGGCCGCCGTCGTTGTTCACCCCGGCCGACAGGAAGCCGAACATCGGCATCAGCGCCACGAGCAGCGCACCGGCTGCCCAGGCCAGCGGCGAGCCGGGCAACAGCTCGCGCAGGAAGACGAACACGCAGAGCACGGTCAACCCGGCCAGCAGTGCCGACAGCAGCTGCATCAGGACCAGCCGGTCGAAGACGCCCAGGCCGCGGGACGCGCGGTAGACCGCGGCCTGCGCGACGTAGTACAGCGGCGGGTTGGTCGAGGCGGTGGCGGCGTTGCCCGCCCCGGTCCGGTCACGATCGGGCGCGGCGATGTCGACGTCCCAGTTCGGCCGGCCCAGCGGTTGGCCGGCCACGTACGCGAAGCTCGTCGCGGCGAGCGCCTGCTCGATGTCGCCCGAGTAGACGTCGGCCGCCGGTCCCGGCGCCGGCAGCTTGCCGGTCTCCCCCAGGTACTGGGCGTAGTAGAAGTGCGACGGCTCGTCGGGCACCTGGAACGGCGGGACGATCATTCCCCACGCCAACGCGTTCAGCGTCGCGACGAGCGCGACCGCGCCCGCCGGCCGCAGCCGCCACCAGCGGGTGGCGAGGGCGATCGCCCCCAACGCGAGCAGCACCCAGACGTAGGGCGTCCCGCCGCCCGGCAGCCCGGCGCGAGCGCCGGCGATGCGCTTCGCGACGTCGGGCGCCAGCTGCCACCAGGACTCGGCGCGCGCCTGCACGTAGTCCAGCCGTGCACGGCCGATCTGCGGCGTGCCGTCGATCTGCGCCGCGTCGGGCGCAGCGAAGGCCTCGCCACCCAGCGCCAGGGCGCCGGGGCCGGCGTTGGTGACGCAGACCGTGACGTTGCGACGCGTCGCCGTGGTCTCGGGGAGGTCGACGACCACGTCGCCTTGCGCCCAGCCCGCGGCGTGGCTGCCGCGCAGGGCGCCGTCGACGCTGACCGAGAACGCCGGGCTCTCGGCGAGCGCCTGCACGCGCACGCCTCCGGTCCCGGCCGGGACCGTCTCACCCGCCTGACAGGCGGTCTGGCCGGGCGCGATCGGCACCGCCTGCACGAGCGTGCGCAGGTGGTTGGTTCCCTGCAGGTGGCGCTCGGATCGCAAGCCGGCGAGGACCACGGCCACGCCGATGACCGCGAGCCCGACGACGATGACGAGCTTCGGGGCGCGCACTCGCCTCCGGGTTCGGTTCACATCCATGCAGGCGCAACAACAAGGGCGGGCGCCAATGGTTGTGGCACTCTTGCCGCGCCTTGCGCATCTGCATCGTCTACGACTGTCTGTTCCCGTACACCGTGGGTGGCGGCGAGCGCTGGTACCGCAACGTCGCGCAGCGCCTCGCGGCCGACGGCCACGACGTCACCTACCTCACGCTGCGCCAGTGGCCGAAGGGCGAGCGCGGTGAGATCCCCGGCGTCCGCGTGGTGGTCGCCGGCCCGCGCATGGCGTTGTACGGGGAGGGCGGACAGCGCCGCGTCCTGCCGCCGCTGGTGTTCGGCGCGGGCGTCTTGTGGCACCTGTTGCGGCATGGGCGCTCCTACGACGTCATCCACACCGCTTCCTTCCCGTACTTCTCGCTGCTCGCCGCCGCGCTGCTGCGCCCGCTGGGCCGCTACCGGATCGTCGTCGACTGGTTCGAGCTCTGGAGCCGGGAGTACTGGAACGAGTACCTCGGGCCGGTCGGCGGCCGCGTGGGGCGGTTCGTGCAGGGTCTGTGCCTGCGCGTGGCCCAGCGCGCGTTCTGCTTCGCGGACCTGACCGCCGGGCGCTTGCGCGAGGACGGCCTGCGCGGCGAGGTGACCGTGCTGCGGGGCATGTTCAGCGGTCCGGAGACGCCGCCGGTGCCGGTTCCCGCCGCGCCGCTGGTCGTGTTCGCCGGACGGCACATCCCGGAGAAGCGGGCGCCGGCGGTCGTGGGTGCGGTGGCGCGCGTCGAAGGGGTGCGCGGCCTGGTGCTCGGCGACGGCCCGGAGTACGAGCTGGTCAAGTCCGAGATCGAGCGGCTCGGCGTCGGCGATCGCGTCTCGGCGCCGGGGTTCGTCCCGACCGAGCAGGTCGAGCAGAACCTGGCGCGTGCACTCTGCCTGGTGCTCCCCTCGCGGCGCGAGGGCTACGGTCTCGTGGTCGTCGAGGCGTCCTCGCTCGGCACCCCGTCCGTGCTCGTGCGCGACCCCGACAACGCGGCGACCGAGCTGATCGACGAGGGCGTCAACGGCTTCGTGGTCGACAGCGCCTCGCCGGAGGACCTCGCCGCGGGGATCGAACGCGTCCGGGCCGCCGGCCCAGCGCTGCGGGCGTCGACCGCGGACTGGTACGCCCGCAACGCCCAGCGGCTGAGCCTCGCCGGCTCGATCGACGCGGTCGCGTCGAGCTACGCCGCCAGCGTCCGCACGTAGGCGGCGTGCGTCAGCTCGGCGCAGCGCTCCCACGTGAAGCGCGCGGCCTGCGCACGCCCCGCCTCGCGCAGCCGCTCCGCCTCGCCCGGGATCCGCCGCAGCGCGTCGGCGATCGCGCGCGGGTCGAACGGGTCGAACAGGATCGCCGCGTCTCCTGCCACCTCGGGGAGCGAGGACCGGTCGCTGCACGCGACCGGCACGCCCCGCGCCATCGCTTCCAGCACCGGCAGCCCGAAGCCCTCGGCGAGCGAGGGGAACACGAACGCCGTCGCCAGCGCGTACAGGCCCTCGAGGTCTTCCGCCGACACCCATGCCGGGAAGACCGCCCGCACGCCGAGCGCCGCCGCCCGCTCGCGCAGCTCGGCCTCGTGCGGCGTCGGGTAGCCGGGCAGCACGACCGTCGGCTTGGACTCCAGCAGCGCGACCGCCTCGAGCAGCCGCAACAGGTTCTTGTGCGGGCGCTTCGCCGACACCGTCAGCAGCACCTCGCCCTCGCCCAGCTCGAGCCGGGCGCGCAGCTCGGCCTCGGGGGTGGGTGTGACGGGCGGTGAGGGCGTGACGCCCAGCGGCGCCACGTCGATCTTCCCGAGCGGCGTTCCCAGGAGCGAGCCGAGGTCGCGCTTGGTCGACTCGGCGTCGACGAGGATCCGGTCCGAGCGCCGGGCCGACGCCGGCACGAGCACCCGCATGCCCAGCGCGCGCAGGCCGAAATGGGCGTCGGGGACGAGCTTGTAGTTGAGGTCGTGGATCGTCGTGATCCGCTTCATCGCGCTGCGCAGCGGCGCGGTCGAGGCGAGGCTGTGGATCAGGTCGGCGCTCGCCGCCGCCGCGATCCGGGGGACGTGCTGCTGCTCGCCGCGCACCCACTCGACGCGGTTGCGGGCGTGCACCGGCACGACCTCCAGCGGCACGGCGTTCCCCCACGGCGCGTCGCCGTCCGCCGCCGCCTCGCGGTTGACGAGGCAGACCAGCTCGAGGCCTGGCAGCGCCGCGAGCCGCGGGATCAGCTCGCGGGCGTAGACCTCCATGCCACCGGTCTCCCCCGGGACGAGGTAGACGAGGTTGAGTGCGACCCGCATCGGGCCTCAGGCTATCTTCGTGCCCGTGCCGACCATCGACGTCGCCGTCGTCGCCTACAACCATTTCGAGCTCACCCAGAGCTGTCTCGAGCACCTCGAGCGGCAGACGCGCGAGTTCAATCTGCTCGTGTGCGACAACGGCTCGACGGACGGGACGGCCGAGCGCGTCGCCGAGCGCTGGCCGCTGGCGAAGGTCAGCCGGCTGGAGACCAACCATGGGTTCGCCACCGCGTGCAATACGGCCGTCGGCCTCGGCTCCGCCGACTACCTCGTCCTGATGAACAACGACGTCGACTGTCGCCCGGACTTCCTGGAGCGGGTCGTCGCGCCGCTGGAGAACGACGCGGACGTCGCCTCGGTCGCCTCGTTGATGGTGCGTCCCGACGGCGAGCGCATCGACTCGATCGGCCTGACCGCGGACGCCACGCTGAGCCCGTTCCCGCGCCACACCGGCCGCCCGATCGGTGAGGCCGCCGACGAGCGTCCCGTCCTGCTCGGCCCGGCCGGCACCGCCGCCGCGTATCGCCGCAGCGCCTGGGACGCCCTGGGCGGCCTCGACGAGCGCATCCATGCCTACGGCGAGGACTTCGACCTGGTCGTCCGGCTCCGCGCCGCGGGCTGGAAGACGGCCGCGGCGCCAGACGCCGTCGGCATCCATCTCGGCTCGGCCACGTACGGGCATCGCAGCCGGCGCCAGCGCCAGTACGGCGGCTTCGGCCGCGCCTATCTCATGCGCCGCTACGGCCTGCTCAAGCGCCGCGAGGCCGCCCGCACCGCGCTGACGGAGGCCATCGTCGTCGCCGGCGACGCGGTGATCTCCCGCGACCTCGCCGCGCTGCAGGGCCGGATCGCCGGCTGGCGCGCCGCGCGTGACCTGCCGAAGCTCGCGTTCCCGCCGCCCGAGGCGATCGACCATGACATCGCGTTTCGCGAGGCGATCGACCGCCGCCGCGGCGTGTACTCGCAGTGACCCGCGTCCTGTTCTACAGCCACGACCCCGTCGGCGAGCGGATGGCCGGCCTTGGGATCCGCACGTTCGAGCTCGCGCGCGTCCTCGCCGACCACGCCGAGGTGACGATCGCCCACGGCGGCGACGAGTCGGGCGTCTTGGACGGGCTCCGGACGGTCGCGGTGAAACCGCACGCGGCAAAGGCGCTGCGGCCGCTCATCGCGCGTGCCGACGTCGTCGTCACCCACCCGGTGTGGTCGCCCGCCGGCCGCTGGCTGCGCCGCTCCGGCAAGCGCATCGTCCACGACCTGTATGACCCCGAGACGCTCGAGACGCTCGAGCTGTCCGCCGGCAGCGGCCGGCTCGCCCGCCGCGCGCTGACGGACACGACGCTCGATCGGCTTCACGACGCGCTGCGCACCGGTCATCACTTCATGTGCGCCGGCGAGCGCCAGCGCGACCTCTGGCTCGGCGCGATGCTGGGGCTGCGCCTGATCGGAGCAGACCTCTACGACCGTGACCCCAGCCTGCGCTCGGTGATCGACCTGGTGCCGTTCGGCGTTCCGGTCCAGCCGCCGGTCCCGACCGGTCCCGGCCCGCGGGCGATCGTCGGCGACGAGGCCGAGATCGTGCTGTGGAACGGCGGCATCTGGAACTGGCTCGACGCCGAGACCGCGATCCGGGCCGTCGCC
The DNA here is from genome assembly GCF_027587205.1 of Solirubrobacter ginsenosidimutans. The sequence goes on along the minus strand of NZ_JAPDOD010000037.1, from coordinate 20,812 downwards.
GCGCTCGCCGAGCGACGTCCCCGTGTCCAGCTCGTGTTCATGGGCAGCTCTGATCAGGTGGCAGCCCGCAGGGCCACCGAACGGGCGCACGCGGTCGCGAAGGAGCTGCGCGCGCCGGTGCATTTCCACGCGGGGTGGATCCCCTACGCCGAACGTGCCGCCTGGCTGACCCAGGCCGACTGCGCGATCTCCACGCAGCGCGAGCACCTCGAGACCCGCTTCGCGTTCCGGACGCGGATCCTCGACTGCTTCTGGGCCGGCCTGCCGGTCGTCTGCACGGCGGGTGACGACCTGGCGGACCGCGTCGAGCGCCAGGGCCTCGGCGAGGCGATCGCGCCCGGCGACGCCGACGCGGCGGCTGCGGCGATCGAGCGTGTCCTGGACCGCGGGCGCGCCGCCTACGCCGAGCCGCTGCGGCAGGCCGCTGCGGCGTTCGCGTGGCCGGTCGCCGCGCAGCCGCTCGTGCAGTGGGTGACGAGCACCGAGCCGCTCACGCGGCCCGGAGACACGCCCGGCAGACTCAAGCCGAGCGCCGCCCACCGAGCGCGGACGGCGGCCTACGAGCTGGCCGGCCGCCCGTTCCTCGCGCGGCGCTAGAAGCGGGAGATGACGGTGTCGAGCTCGGCGAGCGAGCGGCGACGCTTGCGCTGAACGGTGCCGCGGCGCCTGAGCGCGCCTGGCAACCCGCGGGCCGCGTCGCGCATCGCCCGCGCCCAGACGCCGAGCTTGCGGCCCTTCAGTGCCGCGGCGAGGTTCATGGCGAACCCGGCGGCGATGAACGGCGACCGGCGGATCAGCGCCGACGGCGGGAAGTCCTTGGCGATCATCCAGATCGCGTTGCGCCACAGGTGGTACGCGGTGAAGTCGCTCAGCCCGCGGCCCAGCGTGGCGCTGCCCATGTGGTAGACGACCGCGGTCGGGACGTACCGGCAGTCCCAGCCCGCGAGCTGCGCGCGGAGCGCCCAGTCGACGTCCTCGGAGAAGGCGAAGAAGGCCGCGTCGAGCAACCCGACGTCCTCCAACGCGGCGCCGCGGTAGACCGCCGCCCCGCCGCACGCGCCGAAGACCGCCTCCGGCGTGTCGTAGCGGCCGGCGTCGCGCTGGCCGTGCCCGCGCCGCGTGGCGATGCCCGTCCAGCGCAGGAAGTCCCCGGTGCCGTCGATCACGTCGCGCTCGTGGAAGTCGAGCAGCTTCGCGCCCGCCGACCCGGCCCGTGGATAGGCGCGCATCGCGCCGACGAGCTCCGCGAGGCAATTGGGGTCGAGCTCGAGGTCGTTGTTCAAGAGCGCGACGAACTCGTGCCCCGCCGCCGCCTTCAACCCCGCGTTGAGCGCCGCGGTCACCCCGACATTGACCGGCAGCGCGACGACCTCGACGTCGGGCCACTCGGCGGCGAGCCACTCCGCGGTTCCGTCCGAGGAGCCGTTATCGACGACCAGCACGTGCACGTCGTCGAGCGTCTGCGCGGCCAGCGACGGCAACGCGATCTCCAGCAGGTGCCGCCCGTCGTAGGACAGGACGACGGCGGCGACCGACCGCGAGCTCAACGGGCGGTCTTCGCCGGCGCGCGGGTCTCGGCGGTGAACCAGGCCCGGAACTCGTCGAGGTCGCCGGTCTCGGGCACGGGGCGCATCCCGGGCCACAGCTCCTGGACGGGGTCACCGGTCCCGGCTCGCAACTGGCGGGCGACCGCCGCGGGCCGCAGCCGCGGCAGCAACGCCTCGCCGAGCAGCAGCCAGTCGCGGCGGGAGAGCTCGCGGAGCCGCGCCGCCGCCTCCCCGCCGGGAAGCGTGCCGACGCGGTACTGCGTCCACCAGGTGTTGGCCTGCGAGATCACGTATTCGCGGCGGTCGATCCTGGTGTCGGCGAGGAGGTCCGGATAGTCGGCCAGCAGGGCGAGCAGGGTCTCGACGTGGCCGTTGAAGATCTCGCTGCCGGGGAGCCGGCCGGTGAACGACGGGGCGATGCCCAGGTAGGCGTTCCCGCCCGCCTGCTTGTCCGGTGTGTGGATCGTCCGCCCGAAGGACTTCGGCGAGACCCCGATCACGACGAGCCGCTCGCTCGAGAGCGCCCACCGGTCGGCGACGAGCATCAGCGCCGTCAGCCCGTAGAAGTCGGGGAACGGCCGCTTGAACACGCCGTCGCGCAGCCGCCCGATCGCCTCCCGGGTGACCAGCGCGGTCTGCATGTTCAGCAGGAACGGGAAGCGGAACCGGAACTGATCCGCGATCACGCCCCGGCGCAGCGCCGGCGTGAACAGCCCGTCGTCGGGCAGCTCGTTCTCGACCTCCCAGCACGGGTCCGCGTAGTGCGCGACCGACCCCTCGACGAACCCGGGAGCAGCGAACGCGACGGCGCCGTAGGTCAGCACGTCCGGCGCGTCCCAGCGCTCGAGCTGCTCGTCCGCCCGCTCGAAGTAGCCCGGCAGGAGCCGGTCGTCGTCGCCGATCAGCATGATCCGCTCGCCGCGGCTGAGGGCGAGGCACGCGTTCCAGTTCTCGGTGACGTCCAGCCCCTCCGTCTGGCGCACGGCTCTTAGGCGCGGATCGTCGGCGAACTGGGCGAGGATGTCGGGCGTCGCGTCGGTGCTCGCGTTGTCAGAGACGACGAGCTCGATGTCCTCGCGCGAGGACTCGAGCACCGAACGGATCGCGCCCTCCACCTGCTCCCCGCCGTTGCGCGTGGGCAGGAGGACGCTGAAGCGCGGTGCGGTCATGACAGGGGCTTTCGGAAGACGGCGGTGTAGGCGGCGCCGCGGCCGGCCTGGGACTCCAGCGGGCGTACGAGGCGGGCGACGACCGCACCCGCCAGCTCGGGCACGCGCCCCGCGTCGCCGACGTGCCCGGGACGCAGCGCGTGCGTCCAGCCGAAGGTGTTCCAGCCGCGCGAGCCGGGATCGTCGCTGTCGAGCGCCACGCGCTCGAGCCCGTGTGCCGCGGCGGCCTCGGTCAGCGCGCGGGCGGGGATCAGGTACTGGTGGCGCGGCGCGTCGACGTGCGGCCAGCGCGAGCCCAGCAGCCGGAAGCCGAGCGCGCCCGGGTTGGGCGTGGCGACGACCAGCACGCCGCCCGGCTCGAGCCGCTCCGCCGCGACCGCGACCAGCTCGAACGGCCGCCGCACGTGCTCGATCACGTGCCACATCGCGACTACGGACGCCGGCGGGCCTTCGGCCAGCGCCCGCTCGGGCTCGTCGGTGTGGATCGCCTCGACGCCGAGCACGTCGCGCAGGTGATCGCAGCAGCGGTCGTCCATCTCGATCCCGGTGACGGCGAACCCGGCGTCGCGGGCGAGCAGCGCGAACACGCCCCAGCCCGGGCCGATCTCGACCAGGCGCCCGCCCTGCACCCACGGAAGGACGAAGTCCATCCGCCAGCGCTCGTGCCCGGCGATCCGCCGCATCTCGCTCTCCGAGGGCAGCACGTGGTACTCGGCCGGGTAGTAGGCCGACAGATCCTCGATGTCCTCGGCCACGAAGATCAGCGCGCACGCGCTGCAGCGGTGGTAGTCGAACGCCTCGGCAGAGGTCCGGCGGTTGCGGTCCGGAGAGCGGAAGCTCAGTTCGGCGGGGTGCCCGCAATGCGGGCAGGTCGACGTCGAGACCAGCGCCATGACGGCGGAAGAGGCTAGCGGCTCACACGACGCCGGACGACGTCCAACACCTCTGCGGGAACGGCGCGCAGGGCGAGGACGACGATCGTGTAGATGATCGTGGCGATCACACCCAGCACCAGCGGCGGGAGGTCCGTGAGCACCGCCGGCAGGCACGCGAGCGCGGCCGCGAGAGCGACCTTGGCCACGACGCCCATCGGCGGCAACAGGCCAGGCCGGGCGTGGTGGACGAAGTACGCGCCGAGCAGCGCGAGCAGGACCTCCACGACGGCCGTGGCGATCGCCCCGCCGCGCGCGCCGTCGATCGCCACCAGTGCCGGGGTCAGGACCAGCCCGCAGCCGAGCGCGGACAGCGTGATCTTCAGGATGTCGCGCTGGCGATCGAGGCTCAGCAGCACGTTGCCCCACACCGTGCCCACGAACGCCGCCGCGACCGCGACGCCCTGGATCGCGAGCAGGGTGGCGGCGGGGGCGAAGCTCGGGCCGCCGATGACGTCGATCGCCACCTTCCCGGCGACGGCCAGCACGACCGCGACCCAGACGCCGCCGACGAGGCTCACGTCGAAGACGCGCGCGACGCCATACCGCAGCCGCACGTCGTCCTCGTGGGCGGCGCGGACGAAGATCGGCAGCGCCGCGCCGACGAACAGGCCGGGCAGCGCCACCAGGACCTCGACGACGCGGAACGACGCGTTGAAGTACCCGAGGTCGTCGGGGGACGCGAGCAGCGACACCGCCACGATCGCCAAGCGGAAATAGAGCACGGTCGCCAGCACGGCGAGCGAGTACGGCAGCACGCTGCGCACCAGCGCTCGCCAGGCGGCCGGGGCGAAGCGGGGCACGAGCGACGTCAGGTGACGCACGAGCCAGGCGGTCAGGACGAGCGCGACGAGCCCCGCCGGCACGCCCACCGCGACGGCGGCCAGCAGCCCGCCGCCGGCCGACACGAGCGCGATGATCAGCCCGACCGAGATCAGCTGCCGGATCAGCTCGGCGGCCGTCAGCGCGCCCAGCCGCAGGCTGGTCTGCAGCGGTATGCCGAGCGCCGACTGCAGGCCCGCGAAGAGCAGCGTGACGCCGGCGATCGCCACGCCGGCGACCACGACCGGCGCGTAGCCGGCCACGACCGAGAACGCCAGCACCAGCGCGACCCCGACCACGGTCAGCACGATCCGCAGCCCGAGCAGCTCCTGCAGGAACCGCCGCGCCTCGCTCGCGGGGCGAGCGGTGACCTCGCGCACGCCGATCGCGGTCAGGCCCAGATCCGACAGGCCGCCGACGATCGCCACGAGCGACAGGATCAGCCCGTAGCGCCCGGTGTCGACGACCCCCAGATGACGGAACAGGACCGCCGCCGACAGCGCGCTGAGCGCCGCACCGGCGAGATATCCGCCGGCCCGCAGCGCCCCGCCGCGCACGGCGGCCGGACCTGCCGCGGTGCTCGAGAGCAGGTCGAGTGGCGGCTCGTCGCCGACGCTCATACCGTCGCCTGGCGCCACCAGGCGACGGTGTCCGCAAGGCGCTGCTCGAGCGTGCGCGGCGGCGCCCAGCCCACCTCGTCGCGCAGCCGGTCGACGGCCGCGGTGAGCACCGCCGGCTCGGCCGGGTTGGCGGGGCGGGCACCGATCCGCAGCAGCTCGGGCCGGCCGGACGCCTCGCCGAGCAACTCGACCAGCTCGCGGATCGGGCGCGGGTCCCCGGAGGCGAGGTTGACCGCGCCGACGGCGTCGCAGTCCAGCAGCGCGACGAACGCGGCCGCGAGGTCCTCGGAGTACAGGAAGTCGCGGATCTGTGTGCCCGGCCCGGTCTCGGCCGGCTCGCCGCGCACCAGCGCGGACGCCACCGAGGACGCCAGGCGCGCGGGATGCTCGTGCGGGCCGAAGACGAAGAACACGCGCCCCCAGGCGGCGCTGACGCCGGCGCGCTCCACCAGCGTGTGCAGCGCGTGCTTGGCCGTGCCGTAGAGCGTCGCGGGCACCAGCGGCGTCACGCCCTCCACGCAGTGCGTCTCGTTCTCCCAGGCGTACTCCGCGCACGTCCCCGCGAACACCGCCCGCTCGCCGCCGGCCGTCGTGAACGCGCGCAGCAGCCGCAGCGACGCCGCGACCCAGTCGAGGTTCTCCGGCGTCGTCCAGAACTCGCCCGGCTTGGCGTTCCACGCGAGGTGCAGGAGATGCGTCGGGCGCACCTCCTCGATCACCCGCTCGGCCTCGCCGGGCGCCAGCAGGTTCGCCGTGTTGCGCACCACCTCGTAGCCTCGCTCGGCCAGCGGCGCGAGCGTCCCGCGGCCGATGAAGCCGCCGGAGCCCGTGACCAGGACGCGCTTCACCGCACGAAGTCGGGATAGGTGGCGTCGCGGTCGGCGATCGTCACCGGCGCGCCCGGCCATCGGATCCCGAACGCCGGGTCGTCCCAGCGCACCCCACGCGCCGCGTCGGGCACGTAGTGGTAGGTCATCTGGTAGTGGACCTCGGAGTCGGCCTCGAGCGTGAGGAACCCGTGCGCCAGCCCCGCGGGGATGTAGTACGAGTCCGCGCCGCCGGCCCGCAGCTCCACGCCGAACCACGCGCAGTAGGTCGGCGAGTCCGGCCGCAGGTCGACCGCGACGTCCCAGACCGCGCCGCGCGTGCACCGCACGAGCTTGCCCTCGCCGTGCGGCTCGGCCTGGTAATGCAGGCCGCGCAGCGTGCCCGCGACGGCGTTGAACGACGTGTTGCACTGCGCGATCCGCGCGTCCAGGCCCGCGGCCTCGAACTGCGCCGCGTCGTACGTGCGGGCGAAGAACCCGCGCTCGTCGCGCAGCGGCTCCAGCTCCACCACGTACGCACCCGCCAGCGGGGTCGGGACGAGCTTCACGACGCCAGCGTCAGCTCCGGCGTGCGCACGGCGAACTCCCCGCCCCACTCACGGATGAACGCGAGCTGCTCCATGATCTCGTCCTTGAGGTTCCACGGCAGGATCAGCACCACGTCGGGCTGATCGGTGCGGATGAACTCGGGCGACCGGATCGGGATGTGCGTGCCCGGCAGCAGATGGTCCTGCTTGTGCGGGTTCAGGTCGACGGTGTACTCGACGAACTCCGGCCCGACGCCGCAGTAGTTGAGCAGCGTGTTGCCCTTGGCGGGCGCGCCGTAGCCGACGATCCGCTTGCCCGCGCGCTTGAGCTCGATCAGCGTCGAGAGGATCTGCTGCTTGTCCTCGATGACCCGCTCGCCGTACGCGAGATAGGTCTCGAGCGCGTTGTAGCCCGCGGCGTCCTCGCGCTCCAGCAACTCCGCCGCGCGCTCGGTCTGCGGCTTGGCCACGTCGTCCTCGTGGCAGCCGAAGATCCGCAGCGAGCCGCCGTGCGTCGCCAGTTCCTCGACGTCGAAGAGCCGCAGCCCGTGCGCCGCGAACACCCGCGCGACCGTCGAGAACGAGAAGTACGAGAAGTGCTCGTGGTAGATCGTGTCCCACTGGTTCTCATCGACCAGCCGCATCAGGTGCGGGAACTCGACCGTGATCACGCCGCCCGGCTTGAGCAGCACCTTCATGCCGCCCACGAAGTCGTTGAGGTCGGGGACGTGGGCGAGGACGTTGTTGCCCAGGAGCAGGTCGGCCTGCCCGTTGGCCGCGACCTCGGTCGCGGTCTCCACGCCGAAGAAGCGCACGAGCGTCGGCACGCCGCGCTCGGTCTCCGCCACCTCGGCCACGTTGGCCGCCGGCTCGATGCCGAGCACCGGAATGCCGCGCTGGACGAAGTACTGCAGCAGGTAGCCGTCGTTGGAGGCGATCTCGACCACCTGCGAGGACTCGTCCAGGCCGAAGCGCTCGGTCATCGCGTCGACGTAGCGCTTGGAGTGCTCGAGCCACGACGACGAGTACGACGAGAAGTACAGGTAGTCGCTGAAGATGTGCTCCGGCGACTCGAACTCGCCGAGCTGGACGAGGAAGCACTGCGAGCAGACGTACGCGTGCAGCGGGTAGAACGGCTCCATCGCGTTGGCCTTCTCAGGCGCGATGTAGGAGTTCGCGAACGGCGACATGCCGAGGTCGGCGAAGGTCGCCTCGAGCGGAGCGGCGCAGAATCGGCAGGACAGCGTCATTGGGCGGTCAGGGTATTGAAGGCGTCGAGCTGCCCGAGCGTGACGGCGCGCATGTCCGCGCCGTCGCGCAGCGCGGCGTACCACTCCACGATCGAATCGAGCGTGCGGGCGAGGTCCCAGCGCGGCGCCCACCCGAGGCGTGCGCGTGCGCGGCTGGAATCGACCTTCAGATACGTCGCCTCGTGCGGGTGCTCGCCCGCGTCGTGCTCCCAGCGCAGGCCGCCGGACCAACGCGCGTCCAGGCGCTCGACGATCCAGGCCACGGGCTTGGCCTCGCCCTCAGGCGGCCCGAAGTTCCAGGCGGTGGCGGCATCCACATCCGACCACAACGTCTGCGCGAGCACCAAGTAGCCACTCAGGGGGTTGAGCACGTGCTGCCAGGGCCGTGTCGCGCCCGGGTTGCGGATCTCGACCGGCTCGCCCGCGACCGCGGCGCGCATGACGTCCGGGATCAGCCGGTCCTCTCCCCAGTCGCCGCCGCCGATCACGTTGCCCGCCCGCGCCGACGCCAGCGGCAGCCCGAACGAGCGCCGCCACGCGCTGGTCACGAGCTCCGACGCGCCCTTGGAGCTCGAGTACGGATCGTGGCCGCCCATCGGCTCGTCCTCGCGGTAGGCCCACTCCCACTCGCGGTTCTCGTAGCACTTGTCGGAGGTGACGTTGATCACCGCGCGCACGCCCTCGACCGCGCGCGCCGCCTCGAACACGTTGACCGTGCCCATGACGTTGACCTCGTAGGTCTCGCGCGGGGCGACGAACGAGCGCCGGACGATCGGCTGCGCGGCGAGATGGAACACGATCTCGGCGCGTTGCGCCGCCCGCGCGACGGCCTCGTAGTCGCGCACGTCACCGCGAAGATCACGCACGTCCTCCCCGACGCGCGCCAGCTCGAACAACGACGGATCGGTCGGCACGATGTCGGAGAACCCGGTGACCTCGGCGCCCATCGACGCCAGCCACAGCGCCAGCCAGCTGCCCTTGAAGCCCGTGTGGCCCGTGAGCAGGACGCGCTTGCCGCGCCAGAAGGCGGGATCTACGTCCACGACTTCCACGGCGCGTCGCCCGAGTCCCACAGTCCCTGCAGTTGCAGCAACTCGCGACGCGTGTCCATCGGCTGCCAGAACCCGTCGTGGCGGTACAGCGACAGCTCGCCGTCGCGCGCCAGGCCCTCGAGCGGCTCCCGCTCCCACACCAGCGAATCGCTCTCCGTGAGGTAGTCGCGGACCCGCGGCGAGAGCACGAAGAAGCCGCCGTTGATCCAGCCGCCGTCGCCGTGCGGCTTCTCGGCGAACCCGGTCACCCGCTCGCCGTCGGACTCCAGCGCGCCGAAGCGCCCGGGAGGCTGGACGGCCGTGACCGTCGCCGCCGTGCCGCTCGCGCGGTGGAACTCGACCAGCTTGCCGATGTCCACGTTCGCGACACCGTCGCCGTACGTGAAGCAGAAATCCTCGTCGCCGACGTAGTCCAGAACACGCCGCAGCCGCCCACCAGTCATCGTTGCCTCACCGGTATCGACGAGAGTGACCTTCCACGGCTCGGCCTTGCTCTGGTGGACCTCCACCGCGTTGCTGCGCAGATCGAACGTGACGTCGCAGGAATGCAGGTAGTAGTTCGCGAAGAACTCTTTGATCACGTAGCCCTTGTAGCCGAGGCAGACCACGAACTCGTCGATCCCATGCGCCGCGTAGATCTTCATGATGTGCCACAGAATCGGCCGGCCGCCGATCTCGATCATCGGCTTCGGACGGGTCTCGGTCTCCTCGCTGATGCGGGATCCAAGTCCTCCGGCGAGGATGACTGCTTTCATGACGGCCGCACGCTAGCGAAGTCACATACCGCGACTTTTGCCCTGCACGCCCGTTGACACAGTCGATGAACGCCGGCATCAGCCCATTGCTCACCAACGTCGAGGCGCCTCCCACGGTGGCGACCGAACCCGTGCTCGGCGTCCCGCTGGCGATCACGGACTACGAAGCGACGCTCGACTGGATCGACGCCGCGGTCGCGGCCGAGCACCGCGGCTACGTCTGCGTCGCGGCCGTGCACACCGTAATGGCCAGCCAGGAGGACCCGGCGCTGCACGCCGCCGTGCAGGGTGCCGACTTCACGGTCCCCGACGGGCAGCCGCTGGTGTGGGCGCTGCGCGCGCTCGGGCACCCGCTCGAGGACCGCGTGTACGGGCCGGAGCTGATGGATCGGGCCTGCGCCCGCGCCGCGAGGACCGGGCAGCGCTTCTTCCTCTACGGCGGCCGCAACCAGGGCGCGCTGGTCGAGCTCACCCGCATGCTGCGGCTGCGCCATCCGGGCCTGAAGATCGTCGGCGGCTACGCGCCGCCGTTCCGTGAGCTGACCGACGCCGAGGACGAGGCCGTCGCGCTGGAGATCAAGCGCTCGGGCGCCGACGTCGTCTGGGTCGGCATCGGCGTGCCCAAGCAGGAGAAGTGGATGGCGCGGATGCGCGACCGCCTGGACACGCCCGTGCTGATCGGCGTGGGCGCGGCGTTCGACTTCCATGCCGGGATCATTCCCCAGGCCCCGCCGATGATGCAGCGCTGCGGGCTCGAGTGGCTGTACCGCCTGCGCCAGGAGCCGCGGCGCCTGTGGAAGCGCTACCTGACGTATAACCCGCGGTTCGTGATCGGCTTCGCACGCCAATTCGCGCGCGGTCGCTCGCGCTCCTGAAGGTCGTGCGCGCTACCTTCGCACGCGATATGCGAAGCATTGGTCGGGTGCTGCTCACGGCCGCAACGCTGTGGCTGCTGGCGGGCGGCTCCGCCGCCGCCGACGTCTATGACGACAACCCGGCGACCGCGTCACGCAGCGCCGGCGAGACCTACGTCTTCGCCCGCGCGCTCGACGGCAACGTCCTCGAGCGCCATCGGCAGACGACCGGCTGGAGCGACTGGCGCTCGATCGGCGGCGACGCCACGTCAGGCCCGGCGGCGGCGGCCTACGGCGGGACGATCCACGTCTTCGTCCGCGGGCCCGACGGCGCCGTCTATCAGTCCTGGTTGCAGGACGACGGCAGCTTCCACAGCTGGAACTCGCTCGGCGGCTACACGCTGTCGGCCCCGGCCGTCACCCCCCGCCGCGGCACCCCGTACCTCGACCTCGTGGTGCGCGGCGGCGACAGCCAGATGTACCAGCAGTCCTACGTCCCGGGCACCGGCTGGTCGGGCTTCGCGGCGATCGGCGGCGTGCTCACCAGCGGGGCCGCGATCAACTCGCAGAGCGCGGGCCTCTTGAACATCTGGTCGCGCGCCACCGATGGGACGATGGTGCAGAAGAGCTGGAACGGCTCGGCCTGGGTGGACTGGTCGACGCTCGGCGGCGGGCTGATCGGCGCGCCGAGCACGGTGTCGCGAGCCGAGAACGTGATCAACATCTACGTCCGCGGCGCCGCGGACGCGACCTACCAGCGCAGCTGGTCCGCGGCCGGCTGGACCGACTGGTTTCTCCTCGACTCCACGCCCGTGGCGTCGACGCCCGTCGTGGGGTCCGACCGGCCCGACCGCGAGTACCTGTTCGCGCGCACCGCGAAGAACACGATGCTCTACAAGGAATGGAACGCGAGCACCGGCTGGACCGGGTGGTCGGATCTCGGGCCTGTCGCCGTTCCTTCCCCGCAGCCGCCACCGCCCGTCACGCCGCCGGCCCCGCCGGCGTCTGACGGCGAGCTCAATGTCGTGACCGGTCTCGGCTGCACGCCCGCCAACGGCAAGCTGCGCGTGAGCATCGCGGTCAAGAAGCCCAAGGGCAAGCTCAAGCCCCGCGTGTCGAAGATCGTCTTCTACACCAAGGGCAAGGGGCGCAAGATCAGGATCGACCGCAAGGCGCCGTTCGTCGTGCGGATCGGCATCAATCGCCCGGCGGGCAGCACGGGCCGTGTCTATGCCCGCGTCTACTACCGGCGCTCCGCGCACGGAAAGCTCCACCGCAAGGTGGTTTCCAGGCGCTACACCGTCTGCCGCTAGCCTCCTTGACCGCTATGTCCTACGACGTCTGCGTGATCGGGCTCGGGCGCATCGGCCTCCCACTGGCGCTCAGCTTCGCTGACGCCGGGCTGTCGGTGCTCGGGGTCGACAACGACACCAAGCGCCTCGATTCGCTGCGCGCCAAGCGCATGCCGTTCAAGGAGCCCGGGACCGACGAGTTGCTCGAGCGGGTGCAGCTGGATCTCTCCGCGCGCGCCGCCGACGCCGCCCAGGCAGACGCGATCGTGCTCACGCTCGGCACGCCGGCGATGTCGCACATCGAGATCGACATGGGCGCGATCCGCGCCGTGCTCGACGATCTGCTGCCGCTGGTACGCACCGATCAGCTGATCGTGCTGCGCTCGACGGTCGCGCCGGGAACGACCGAGTTCGTCGCCGGCTACCTCGAGAAGCACCGCGGGTTCCGCGTCGGCGAGGACCTGTTCGTCGCCCACGTGCCCGAGCGCATCGCCGCCGATCAGTTCATGGCGGAGATCGGGACGCTGCCGTGCATCGTGGGCGGGATCGGCGAGGCGTCCGGTGAGCGCGCCGCCAAGCTCTTCGAGCCGCTCGGCGCGCCGATCGTGCAGACGACGCCGGTCCAGGCCGAGCTGGCCAAGATCTGGACGAACATCCTGCGCTACGCGACGTTCGCGCTGCCGAACCTGCTGATGATGGACTGCGAGCGCTACGGCGCGAACGTCTTCGACGTCATCGAGCTGATCAACCGCGACTATCCGCGCGGCGGGATGAAGGCGCCGGGTCTCACGGCGGGGACCTGCCTGCGCAAGGACTTCGCCTTCTCCGAGGAGCGCTCGTCCGCTCCCGGCATGCTGCTGGCGGTCTCGCGCGTGCACGAGACGGTGCCGCTGTTCCTCGTCGACGGCATCAAGCGCCGGCTCGGCGGTTCGCTGCGCGAGCGCAGCATCGCCGTGCTCGGCCTGGCCTTCAAGTCAGACACCGACGACGAGCGCGACTCGCTGTCGCACAAGCTCATCCGGCTGCTCGAGCGCGAACTGGCCGACGTGTCGGTGCACGATCCGGTCGTGGCGACGCCGACCTCGAGCTTCGAAGAGGCCGTCAGCGGCGCGGAGGTCGTGATCGTCGCGACCAACCACACCGAGTACTCGACCCCCGAGGCCCTGCGCTCGATCGCCGAGCTGGCCGGCCGCGACTGCCTCGTGGTCGACCCCTGGAACGCCATGGGCACGTCCCAGGTGTTCGCGTACGTCGCCGAGGTGGCGGCGCTGCAAGCATGACGCGGCGCGCGTGGGCGGCGTTCGCCGCGATGTCGGTCATCTGGGGCCTTCCGTACCTCTTCATCAAGGTCGCGGTCGACGACGGTGTCTCGCCCGCCTTCCTGTCGTTCGCGCGCGTCGCGCTGGCCGCCGTCGTACTGCTGGTCCTGGCCTGGCGGGCCGGCTCGCTCGCTTCCCTGCGCGGAAGCTGGGTGTGGGTCGCCGCGTACGCGGTGGCGGAGATCGCGCTCCCGTTCCCGCTGATCGCGGCCGGCGAGCAGCGCGTGTCCTCGTCGCTGGCGGCGATCCTGATCGCCTGCGTGCCGCTGCTGGTGGCGCTGCTGGCGATTCGCTTCGACAACGCCGAGCGGGCGACCGGCATCCGCCTCGTGGGCCTGCTGGTCGGCCTGTGCGGGGTCGTCGCGCTCGTCGGCATCGACGTCGCGGGCAAGTCCGACGAGCTGATCGGCACGGGCCTGATCGTGCTCGCGGCGTGCGGCTACGCGATCGGCCCGATGGTCCTCAAGCGCAAGCTGGCCGACCTCGACGCGCGGGCGACGATGGGCGGCTCGCTGGCCATCGCGGCGCTCGTCCTGGCGATCCCCGCGGCGCTGTCGGTGCCGTCGGAGGTCCCCACGCCGGAGGCGCTCGGCTCGCTCGTCGTGCTCGGGCTCATCTGCACCGCGCTCGCCTTCGTCGTCTTCAGCGTCCTGATTCGCGAGGCCGGCCCGAGCCGCGCGCTGGTCATCACGTACGTCAACCCGGTCGTCGCCGTCGCGCTGGGCGTCGCGATCCTCGGCGAGCGCCCGGGCACCGGCGCCGTCGCCGGTCTGCTCTTGATCCTCGCCGGTTCCTGGCTCTCCACGGATGGGCGTCTGCCCCCGGGGTTCCGCCGGCGTCCTAACACGGTGGTTCCTGCATGAGTCGAGTTCTCGTCACTGGCGGCGCCGGGACGATCGGCGCCGCCGTCGTCCGGCGCCTGCTGCGCGACCCCGAGTTCGAGGTGCGCGTCTCCGATCAGCGCGAGGCGCCGGACTGGATGCGCGAAGGCTGCGAGGTGCACCGCGGCGACCTGCGCGTCCTCGACGAGGCGCGCAAGGCCATGCGCGGCTGCTCGCACGTGATCCATCTGGCGGCGATCGTCGGCGGGATCGCGAACTTCCACAAGCTCCCGCACACGCTCACCGAGGTCAACAACGCGCTCTACAACGCGGTCTTCCGGGCCGCGCTGGACGAGGACGTCGACCGCTTCACCTACGTGTCGTCGTCGATGGTCTTCGAGAACGCGACGCAGTACCCGACGCGCGAGGAGTACCTGCCGGATTGCCCGGTGCCGACGTCGGCCTACGGCTTCTCGAAGCTCACCGGCGAGATCTACTGCCGCGCCGCGCACGACGAGCACGGGCTGCCCTACACGATCTGCCGCCCGTTCAACGCCTACGGGCCGGGCGAGATGCCCGACGACGAGCCGGGGATCGCGCACGCGGTGCCGGACCTGATCCGCAAGTCGCTGCAGCGCCTGAAGCCGCTGCCGATCTTCGGCACCGGCGAGCACACGCGCACGCTGACGCACGTCGACGACATCGCCGACGGGATCGTCGTGGCGACCGGCAGCGCAGCGGCTTTGAACGAGGACTTCAACATCTCGGCGAGCGACGAGCTGACCGTCGCCGAGATCGCCCGCATCTGCTGGCGATTGAGCGGCAACGACCCGGACGAGCTGGAGTTCGAGCACCTGCCGAGCTTCGAGGTCGACGTGGTGCGCCGCTGGCCGTCCGTCGAGAAGGCCGAGCAGCTGCTCGGCTGGAAGGCGAAGATCGGCGTGGAGGAGGGAATCGCGGCGACGGTGTCGTGGCTGCGCGAACGAGAGGGTGTGGTTTCGGATGCCTAGCGCGCTGATCACGGGGATCACCGGGCAGGACGGGTCCTATCTTGCCGAGCTGTTGCTCGAGAAGGGCTATGAGGTGCACGGCATGGTGCGCCGTGCCTCGACGGAGAAGTTCGACCGCATCGAGCATCTGCGCGATCGGCTGATCCTCCACCAGGCGGACCTGCTCGACCAGCGCTCGCTGGTCGACGCGTTGCGAGCGGCCAAGCCCGACGAGGTCTACAACCTGGCCGCGATGTCGTTCGTCGCGGTGTCGTGGGTGCAGCCCACGCTCACCGCCGAATTCACCGGCGTCGGCGTGACGCGCATGCTCGAAGCCGTCCGCGACACCTGCCCGGACACGCGCTTCTACCAGGCGTCCTCGAGCGAGATGTTCGGCAAGGTGCTCGAGACGCCGCAGACCGAGACGACGCCCTTCTACCCGCGCTCGCCCTACGGCGTCGCCAAGGTCTACGGCCACCACATCACGGTCAACTACCGCGAGTCCTACGACCTCTTCGCCACCTCGGGCATCCTCTTCAACCACGAGAGCGAGCGCCGCGGCCTGGAGTTCGTCACGCGCAAGATCACGTGGCACGCGGCGGCGATCAAGCTCGGGCAGCGCTCCAAGCTCGCGCTCGGCAACCTCGACGCGCGCCGCGACTGGGGCTACGCGAAGGACTACGTCGAGGCGATGTGGCTGATGCTCCAGCATGACAAGCCCGACGACTTCGTGATCGCCACGGGCGAGACGAACACGGTCCGCCGCTGCGTGGAGATCGCGTTCGACGAGGCCGGCCTGGACTGGGAGCCGCACGTCGAGCTGGACCCGCAGTTCCTGCGCCCGGCCGAGGTCGACCTGCTCGTCGGCGACCCGTCGAAGGCCAAGCGTGAGCTGGGGTGGGTGCCCAAGACCTCGTTCGAGGAGCTGATCCGCCTGATGGTCCGGTCCGACCTGCAACTGCTATCCAAGTAGCGATGAAGATCGGCATCGTCGGGCTGGGGTACGTCGGCCTTCCTCTCTCTGTCAGCTTCGCCGAAGCCGGCTGCGATGTGATCGGCCTCGACGTCGATCCCGGCAAGGTCTCCGCGCTGCGCGAGGGTCGCTCGCACATCGAGGACATCCCGGACGCGCGGCTCGCCGGCGTGCTCGAGCGCTGCGTGTTCACGACGCGCTACGTCGAGCTGCATGACGCCGACGCGATCCTGGTCTGCGTCCCCACTCCGCTGACGCCCAACCGCGAGCCCGATCTCGGCCCGCTGCTGGCCTCGGCGCAGTCGCTCGCGGGCGTCATCCGCCGCGGGCAGACGGTGATCCTCGAGTCCACGACCTTCCCCGGCACCACGCGCGAGCACATGGTGCCGCTGCTCGAGGAGTCCGGGCTGCGGGCGGGCGAGGACTTCGCGCTCGCGTTCTCGCCCGAGCGGGTGGACCCGGGCCGGACCGACTACACGCTGCGCACGACGCCGAAGGTCGTGGGTGGACTCACCGCCGGTTGCACCGCGGCCGCCGCGGGCGTGTACGCGCACGTCTGCGACCACGTGGTGCCGGTCTCCACGCCCGAGGTCGCGGAGCTCTCGAAGCTGCTCGAGAACATCTTCCGCTCGGTCAACATCGCGCTGGTCAACGAGATGGCGATGCTCGCCGACCGCATGGGGATCGACATCTGGGAGGTCGTCGAGGCCGCCTCGACCAAGCCCTACGGCTTCATGCCCTTCCAGCCCGGTCCCGGGATGGGCGGGCACTGCCTGCCGGTCGACCCCTTCTACCTGACGTGGAAGGCGCGCGAGTACGACCTCTCGACCGAGTTCATCGAGCTCGCGGGCAAGGTCAACCAGCAGATGCCGTACTTCTGCCTGGAGCGCGCCGAGCGGGCGCTCAACGACGCGAGCAAGCCCGTGAAGGGCTCGAAGATCCTCGTCGTCGGCGTCTCCTACAAGGCGGGCGTGGGCGACATGCGCGAGTCACCGGCGCTGAAGATCCTCAAGCTGCTGCGCGAGCGCGGGGCCGAGGTCAGCTACCACGACCCGCACGTCCCGGAGCTCGTGGACTTCGGCCTGCGCAGCGTGGACATGCCGGCGGGGCTGGACGGCACGGACCTCGCGGTCATCGTCACCGCCCACCCCACGGTCGATCACCGCGCGATCACCGAGCGAACGCTCACGCTGGACCTGCGCGGCGCGACGCGTTCACTCGGCACGGGAGCGCTGCAGCTCTAGCCGTTCTTGAAGGCGGTGAAGGCCGCCTTCTTGGTGCCGTCGGTGTCGAGCAGGCCCTTCCAGGTGCTCGGCACGTTGGAGTCGTCGATCAGGCCTTGATAGCCGAACGTCGCCACGTTCTTGTCGGCCTTCGTCGCCTTCAGCGCGGCCTTGATCCACGCGGCCTGCTTGGTCGGCGACAGGGTCAGCTTGACCGGGCTCAGGTAGAGCTTCAGGCCCTTGCCGAGCTTGGCGACCTTCGTCTCGAGCGACTTCAGCGACGCGGCCGTCGGCGCCTTGCTCCCAGACGGGTCATGACCGTAGAAGTCCATCCGCGGCGCCTTGCCGTTGGGCAGCTTGAGCTTGGGGATCCACTTGGCGGCCGTGCTCGTCGTCGACTGCCCGCCGATGACCTTGTTCAGCTTCGACGCCGCCTTGAGCTTGACGTACGCGCCGTCGAGGAGCTGCGCGTACTTGCCCGCGCCGCCCTTGTACGGGCCGTCCCAGATGCTCCAGAGATGCACGCTCGGGTAGCGCTGGGCGGCGACGCTCAGGAACGTCGCGAAGTCCGCGGCCTTGGTCGGGCCGGTCGTCGGGGCCTTGCCGCCGTTGGCCCAGTCGGGTGCGCCGGTGACGGTCAGCGCGACATCGATGCCGGCGCTCTTGGCCTCGTCGATCGCGGTGTCGATCTCGTCGGGCCACTCGTAGGACGGGTCCTCGACGTCCTTGGCGTCCAGCGGTTCGAGACTGGCGACGTCGGCCCAGTTGAGGGTCGTCTGGTAGATCCCGGCGCCGAGTTCCTTGTAGACCGGGAACTGCGATTGCGAGTCGATCTCGACCGGGCCCCAAATGGCCTTCTTCGTCGTGACGGCGGCGTGGGCGGTGGTCGTCGGGATCGCGACGAGGACGAGCAGGATCGTCGGGAGGAGTGCGCGGCGGAGCATGTTCGTCACAACCTAGCCATGGGGCCGAAGTTTCGGACCGTAAACACGTCGCAGGTCGACGGCCACGACTTCGGGGGCGCTGCGCGCACGCGCCGCGGCCAGTGCGCGCTCCCCCGCCTGTCCGTCTCCGAACAACGCGGTGAGGCGTTCCTGCAGCGCCGCGATGTCGCCCGGCGGGTAGAGGCCCTCTTCCGGGACGGCCTCGCTGAGACCGCCCGAGCGGGCGGCGACGGTCGGCAGCGCGGCGGCCATCGCCTCCAGCGCCGCGAGCGGGAGGATCTCCGCGTAGCGGCTGGGCACGACCGCGACGGCGGCCTGCTCGCGCAGCGCGGCGAGCTCGTGCGCGGGGATATGGCCGACGAAGCGGGCGGTCCTGGCCTGTGCGGTCAGCCGCTCGCGTTCCGGACCGTCTCCGGCGATGACGAGCGGGAGCTCGGCCCGGTTGCACGCCTCGACGACGTCGGCGAAGCCCTTCTCCGGCGTGAGCCGCCCTGCGGCGAGGACGTACTCGCCGTCGCCGGCGCGTGACGCCGTCGCGAACGTCCGTTGGACGGAGCTGAGCACCGTGGCCTTGTCGCCGACCGGGGCGCCCAGGTCTCTCAGGCGCTGCAGCGCGAACGCCGACGGTACGACGATCGCGTCCGCCGCGGCGGTGAGCCGTTGCTGGTGCAGCGCGAGGCCGGCGGCGTAGGCGGCCGACTCGGCTCTGGAGCCTTCCCGGCAGTTGCGCAGGAGCCCGGGCAGCGTGTTGCGGCCGTGGCAGCGCGTGCAGTCCTCGCCCTGCGTGAAGCACGTGCCGACCGCGCAGACGAGCCGGTAGTTGTGCAGGTGCAGGACGACGCGGGCGCCCGCGTTTCGCGCCGCTTCGAGGGCCCTCGGTCCGAACGTCGGGTTGACGTTGTGGGCGTGCACGACCCGCGCCTGCGTCCGTCTGACGGCATCGCCGACCTGCTCCGGGCTCAGTCCGCCGGCGAGCAGCCCGCGCGCGGCCTGCCGGTTCGAAACGCGGGCGGAGTCGCGCTCGAGCACCTCGACGTCCTCGTGCAGGTGCTCGCGGATCAGCCATGAGAGATCCTCGACCGCCCGCTCCTCCCCGCCCGCGTGGCGATAGCGGTGGTGCAGCAACAGGATCACGGGCTGCAAGGCTAGTGCTCGTTGGTCGCCTACCTCATCCTCTCCTACACGCAACCCGAGCTCGTGCGGCGTCTCGTGTCGCGGTTGCAGGGCGGCGTCGTCGCCGTCCACCACGACGACCGCCGCTGCGCGCTCGGCGAGGTGGACGCGATCCGGTTGCCGGCGAGGCCGGTCGAGTGGGGCCACGGATCGCAGCTCGCGGCGATCCTCCACTGCCTGCGCGCGCTGCGCGAGCACGAGTGGGACTGGCTCGTGCTGCTCTCCGGCCAGGACTACCCGGTGCGGCCGGTCGCGGAGATCGAGGCCTCGCTGCTGGCGGCGGACGTCGACGCGTTCCTGCGCTTCCGGCCGGTCGCGCGGGTCCTGCGGCGCGGCGCCGTCGGCGAGTTCGCCCGCCGCTACGCGTACCGCTGGCGCCCGCTGGGCGGGCGAGTCGCGGCCGCGGCGCGACTCGGCGCCGCGCCCGCCGCCACGGCGCCTGACGCCGCCGCGCCTGTGCCCACGTCGCGTCTCGCCGCGCGACTCGCGCGACTCGATCCGCTCGTCCAGGTCCGCACGCTCCCCTCCGGCACGTACGTCGGGCTCCCCGCGCAGCCGCCGTTGCCGGTCTTCCACGGCTCCGACTGGTTCTCGCTGTCGCGGCGCGCGGTCGACACGGTCCTCGCCGCGCCCGGGACGGTGGTCGACCACTTCCTGCACACGCTGATCCCGACCGAGGCGTTCGTGCACACCGTGCTCGCGAACTCGTCGCTGCGGCTCGCGAACGACCATCGGCGCTACGCGGTCTTCAACCCGCCGTCGTCCCCGTCGCCGCGCGTCTTCGGTCTCGCTGACGTCGACGAGGTGCTCGCCTGCGGCGCCGACTTCGCGCGCAAGTTCGCCGACGTGCGCGTGCTCGACGCGATCGACCGGCGGGTCGATGGCAATCGAGAGCAAGGTTCGTCGGGCTAGGCCCGATCAAGGCTTCACTCGCGCCGCGGCCTAACCTCTTCGCGGCCGATGGCCCCGCCCGCGTCGATCCTCTTCCCCACCCGCGATCGCTACGACTATCTGGTCGTCGCGCTGGACTCCGTCGCGCCGCAGGCTGCGAAGCACGGAGCTGAGATCGTGATCGTCGAGGACGACGCGCCGGACCCGGCGACCGCCGCGCTCGCCGACCGGCACGGCGCCCGCTACCTCGCGCTCGGCCGCAAGCGCGGCATCAACGTCGCGCGCAACGCGGCGGTCGCGGCGTCGAGCGGCGACCTCGTGTGCTTCCTCGACGACGACGTCGAGGTCTGGCCCGGCTGGCTCGACGCGCTGCTGGCCGCCTCGAGCGAGTTCGACGCGCTCGGCGGGCCGATCCGGCCCCGGTTGGAAGGATCGCGCTTGCGGGCGTGCGGGCGCGAACCGCTCCCGGTGACCACGCTCGACCTCGGCCCCGACGACCGCGACGCCGAGTTCGTGTGGGGCGCGAACATGGCCCTGCGACGCAGCGCGATCGAGCGGATCGGCCCCTTCGACGAGGTGCTCGGCGGCGCCGGCGACGAGGAGGACTGGCAGCGCCGCCTGCGCGCCGCGGGCGGCCGCGTCGGCTACGTGGCGGCCGCGGGCGTCGACCACCGCCGCACCGGCAGCGACGCGAAACTGCGCTCGCTGGTTCGCGCGCAGTACTACCGAGGCCGCGCATCGCGGCGCTACGACGTCCACAAGGCCCGCGCGGTGACGGCGGCCGCCGCGCCGCTGCACGCCGCCGCGCCGTCGCCGCACGCCGCCCCGCCGT
>NZ_JAPDOD010000036.1 GCF_027587205.1 Solirubrobacter ginsenosidimutans | reverse complement strand
GACGGCCGCGTCGCCGCCCCTTCCCGGCGGCGCCGCGGACGCCTCCTCGCGGCGTCCGGCGTGCTCGTCGTCAGCGCCGGCGCGGGCATCGCCCTCGCGACCCGCGGGGAGGACCCGCCGCCGCCCGCTCCCGTCTCGCACGCCGTCGTCGCGCGGTCGACGCCGCTCGTCGCCGGCAAGGTCGGCGTCACGCTGCCGCCCGGCTGGAGCGTGCTCTCGTTGCCGGTCGACGTGCCCGGCCTTCCGCACGAGCGTGCGGCCGCGCCCGCCGGCAAGGAGTCGGCCGGCGTCGTGCTGGCGGGGATGGCACCGCGCGACACGCACAACCCGAAGCTCGTCTCGCCCCGGCTCCACGCGGGCAAGCCGTCCGAGGCGCGGCTCGGCGCCTTCCCCGCCTACCGCTATGAAGGGCTGCGCTGGAACGGCCGCAAGCTCACCGTCTACGCCGCGCCCACCTCGGCGGGCGTGGCGACCGTCGCGTGTCTGTCCCCCGCGCCCGGCTGCGAGCGGATCGCCCAATCGCTCACCGTGCCAGGCGCCACGGCCTTCCCGCTCGGCGCGAACCCCGCGTTCGCGGCCGCCGCCAACCGCGCGCTCAAACTGCCGTCCCGCTCGCTCGCCACGGGCACGCCCAAGGCCTTCCGTCTCGTCGGCGGCGACTATCGATCCGCCCGCTCGAAGCTCGCCCGGATCAGCACGGGCCCGGCCGATGAGCCGCTGCGAGCCGGTCTCGCCGACCAGTTGGAGCGCATCGCCGCCGCCTACCGCGGCCTCGCCGCGGCGCGCACACCCGGGCCCTACGCGAACGCCACCAGGCGCGCCCGCGGGGCCGAGGACGCCCTGCGCCGCACCGTTCGCGGCAGCGTCTATCGCGACGCCATCCGCGTCCCGGGCCCGCGGCCGATCCCCACGCTCCGCCACGCGCCGGTCGTCCCGCCACCGACGCCCACACCGGTCCCGCACAGCGACCCCACCCCCGTTCCCACCGCGGTCGCGACCGCCACGGCGGTGCCGACCGCGGCCCATCCGCGCAAACCACCGAAAATGGGCTGCGACCCCGGCCCGTGCACCGGCGGGGACGGCTGACAACCTACGGTTCGTGATCGATATTCGCCGCGCCACGCCGGAGGACGCCGAGGCGCTCGTGCGCATCCACGCGGATGCGAGCGCCTACTACGCGGAGCTCGAGCCCGCGCTGTTCCAGACCCCCGACCTCACGGGCTACGCCGAGCTCGTCGAGCGCGATCTCGCCGAGGCGGACGACACGACCCTTGACCTCGTCGCGGCGGTCGGCGACGAGATCGTGGCCACGCTCTACGCCCGCCTGATCACGCCGCAGGAGGGAGCCGAGTACGCCTACCCGCGCGACGTGACGCGGACACGGGTGGAGATCGCCTACCTCGCGACCTCCGCGCAGCACCGGCGCAGCGGTGCCGGCCTCGCGCTAGTCGAGGCGGCCGAAGCGTGGGGACGTGAGCACGGAGCGACGGTCGCGGAGGCTTCGACCTACCACCGCAGCGCGCTCTCGATCCCGTTCTGGACGCTGGGCGCGGGCTACGCGCCGCGGTCGATCGTCTTCCGCAAGGAGCTCTGAAGCGGCGCGGTAACGCTCGGGTGGTGTGGTGTAACGGCGCCACACCCGACGGGAGGAGAACCCATGAAGGCACTCGTATTCGGCGGCCCGGGGCAGCGGTCCTGGGACAACGTGGACGATCCGGGCATCACGGACCCGACCGACGTGATCGTCAAGGTCGACACGACGACGATCTGCGGCACCGACCTCCACATCCTCAAGGGCGACGTGCCCGCGGTGACGGAGGGCCGCATCCTCGGGCATGAGGCCGTCGGCACCGTGGTCGAGACGGGCGCCGCCGTCACGTCGCTGAAGAAGGACGACCGCGTGCTCGTGCCCGCGATCACCTCGTGCGGGCGCTGCGGGCCGTGCAAGGCCGGGATGGCGGCGCACTGCGAGGCCGTGGGCGGGATCGGGTGGATCTTCGGTCACCTGATCGACGGCGTTCAGGCCGAGTACGCGCGCGTCCCGTTCGCCGAGACGTCCGTGCATCTCGTCCCGGAAGGTGTCTCAGACGAGCAGGTCCTGTTCCTCGCCGACATCCTGCCCACGGGCTACGAGATCGGCGTCCAGAACGGCCGGGTCGGGCCCGGCGACACGATCGCCGTCGTCGGCGCCGGCCCGGTCGGCCTGGCGGCGATGATGACCGCGGCGATCGCCGGCGCGGGGCGGATCATCGCGGTCGACATGGCCGAGTCACGCCTGCGTCACGCCGCCGCCTCCTTCGGCGCGACCCACACCGTGGTGGGCGGGGAGAACGCCGAGGCCGAGATCATGGAGATCACCGGCGGGGCGGGTGTCGACGTGGCGATGGAAGCCGTCGGCGTGCCGGCGACGTTCGACCTCTGCACCCGCATCGTGCGGGCGGGCGGCACCGTCGCCAACATCGGCGTCCACGGGGCGCCGACGACCCTGCACCTCGAGGAGCTGTGGATCAAGAACATCACGATCACCACCGGCCTGGTCAGCGGCAACACGATCCCGACGCTGCTCAAGCTCGCCCGCGACGGCCGCATCGAGGCCGAGAAGCTCGGCACCCACCGCTTCTCGCTGGGCGACATCGAGGAGGCCTACAACGTCTTCGGCGCCGCCGGCGAGCACGACGCGCTGAAGGTCGTGATTCAGGCCTGATAGCGGCGCCACTTGGCAAGGAACTCGTCCGCCTCCAGCTGCGCCAGGTCGGCGCGCAGGGCGCGGGCGAGCTTGCCCGTGTCGCGCGGGCGGGTGTCCCAGAACAGGACGACCTCGCCGGTGTCGATCTCGATCACTTCGACCTGCTCGATCGCGTCGCTGGGGCGGAAGAACCGGCCCTGACGGTGCACGATCAGCTCGTAGGCGCGGTTGCCTCGCATCGCCGCGCCTAGACCGGGATCGCCCGCTCGCCGGACAGGACCTCGCCGCCGATCCAGATGGCGGGCAACTCAGTCACGCCGTCGGCCGTGGCGCGGGCGTTGGCCTCGGCGAGCGCGCGCTTGGTGCTGCCCAGCTCGACGCCCTTGATCACCGCGGTGGGGTGCATCTCGCACGCGGCGGCCGCGATCAGGACGTTGTCGGGCAGTGCGAGATCGCGGCCGGCGGCGAACGCCTGCCGCAGCGCGGCGAGCGAGAAGGCGACGCCGCGGCCGATCCACTTCGCGTACGTCGCGGCGAGCAGCGCCCAGCTCTGGTCCTCGGCGGGGAACGGCTCCGGCCAGCGCATCTGCATCAGGCCGAGCTCCGCGGCGCGGCGCTCGACGTCCTCCCGGTAGGAGGCGACCTCCTCGGCGCAGCGAAACCCGAACGACCCCACGCCCACCGGGATCCACTCCGGCACCTCGCCGAGCGCGTGCAGCGCGCGCTCGGCGACCAGGTAGGACTCGGGTGACGCGAAGTCGTAGTAGAAGCGGGGCTGCTCCGGCTGTTGCTCAGCCGTGGATGAGCCAGCCGTCGGCGGCACGGGCAGCCTCCATGACACCCTCCGACAGCGTCGGGTGGCCGTGGACGATCCGTGCGACCTCGGCGTAGCCGCCCTCGAGCGCCTTGGCGTTGACGAGCTCCTGGATGAGCTCCGTCGCCTTGGCGCCGACGATGTGCCCGCCGACCAGTTCGCCGTAGCGCTTGTCGCCGATGATCTTGATCAGGCCGCCGCGGTCGCCGTAGACCGTGCCGGCGCCCACCGCGCCGTACTGGACCTTGCCGACGACGACGTCCATGCCCTGCTCGCGCGCCTGCTCCTCGGTCAGCCCGAAGGAGGCGACGTTGGGCGTGCAGAACGTCGCGCGCGGAATGTCGATGTACTCGATCGGGTGCGTCTCGAGGCCGGCGGCGTGCTCGACGGCGATGACGCCCTCGTCGGACGCCTTGTGCGCGAGCGCGGGGCCGGGGACGAGGTCGCCGATCGCGTAGATCTTGTCGGCGCTGGTGCGCAGGTTGCCGTCGACCTCGATCAGGCCGCGCTCGCCGAGCTTCACGCCCGCCGCCTCGAGGCCGAGCGCCTCGACGTCGGGCCCGCGGCCGGTGGCGATGACCAGCCACTCCGCCTCGCCGGTCGCGTCGCCGTAGGAGAACGTGACCTTGTCGTCGTGGGACTGGACGTCCTTGACGAGCGTGTTCGTGTGGACCTTGATGTTCTGCTTGGAGAGACCGCGGCCGGCGATCTTGGAGATGTCGGCGTCCTCGGTGGGGAGCACGCGGTCGAGCGCTTCGAAGAGCTGGACGTCGACGCCGAGGCGGCCGTAGGCGGAGGCGATCTCGGAGCCGGAGGCGCCGGCACCGAGCACGGCGAGCGTCTTGGGCAGCTCGGGCAGCGCCCATGCCTCCTCGGTGCCGATCACGCGGCCACCGAAGCTCGTGCCGGGGACGGACTTGGCCACGGACCCGGTGGCGAGGATGATCGCCTTCGACGCGGTGTAGGTCTCGTCGCCCACCTTCACGCCGCCATCGACCAATGAGCCGACGCCCTCGATGTAGGAGATCTTGTTCTTCTTGAACAGGCCGCTGACGCCGCCGGTGAGGGTCTTGACGACCTTCTCACGGCGCGCGGAGACCTTGGAGAAGTCGACCGTGCGCGAGGGGATCTCGATGCCGAACTCGTCGGCGTCGTCGACCTCGGCCAGGATGTCCGCCACGCGCAGGACGGCCTTCGCGGGAATACACGCGTAGTTCAAGCAGCGCCCGCCGACAGTGTCCTTCTCGACGACGGCGGTGTTCATCCCGAGCTGGGCGGCGCGGATCGCCGCGACGTAACCACCCGGCCCGGAGCCGATAACGATGCAGTCAAATTGCTCGGGCATAAGGCGGTGACGTTAGCGCGTAACTAGCAGGATCACCGCGACGACGGCACCACCGATAACAAC
This sequence comes from Solirubrobacter ginsenosidimutans, assembly GCF_027587205.1. Next base: position 94,116 of record NZ_JAPDOD010000036.1, on the reverse strand, counting down.
GATCCATCTCAAGACCTCGGAGGGGATGTGCCGGCCGTAACGCGCGCCGACCTGCGCGCCGACGACGGAGCCGACGGCGATCAGCCCCGCCGCCTCCCACGCCACGTCGGCGACGGCGATGAAGAGGATCGCCGCGACCCCGTTCGCCACCCCCGCGAGGACGTTCTTGAGTGCGTTGAGGCGCTGCAGGTCGTCCGGGAAGCAGAACCGCAGCAGCGACATCAGGATGATTCCCTGCGCGGCGCCGAAGTACCCGCCGTAGATGCCGGTGCTGAACGCCGCGGCGGTGCCCGCGGCGGTGTGATCGACGTCGGCGTGGGTGGACGGCGTGCGCTTGATCGCCATCAGCACGACCGCGAGCAGGATCAGGATCGGGACGACGGCGTCGAACACGGCGTCCGGCAGTTCGAGCAGCAGGATGCCGCCGATCAGCGCGCCGACGCTGGTGCCGCACGCGAGCGTGATCGCTCTTCGCCGCTGGCCTTTGAGCTCGCGCCGGTAGCCGATCACTCCGCTGATGCCTCCCGGCACCAGCCCGACGGTGTTGGAGACGTTGGCGACGACGCTCGGATAGCCGACCGCCAGCAGCACCGGGAAGGTGATCAGCGAGCCGCTCCCGACGATCGCGTTCACGCCGCCGGCCGCGAACCCCGCCGCGGTCACGGCGATCGCCTGCCAGAACGTCACTCGCGTGGCACCTGCAGCCGCGCCATCACCCGGACGAGCAGCCAGAACACGGGCGAACAGGCGCCGATCACAGCGAGCGCGAGCAGCACGGCGAGCAGGTTGCCGGCAAACGCGAGCGAGAGCGTGGACACGATGATCGAGAGCGCGAGCAGCGCCTGGAAGAGCAGGATCACGAGGTACCGGCGCGTCCACAGGCCGGCGGCGACGGCCACCATCAGGATCGCGAACGCGAAGCCGGTGGCGGGCGACTCGCCCCCGGCGCCCAGCGCGGCGGCGATCAGATTGATCGCCGCGATGAACAGCGCGAGCGCGGTCGCGAGCTTGAGGCCGAGCGGGCGCTCATCCGGGCCGAGCGGCTGCAGCTGCGCCTGGATCGCCTCGGTCTTGGCGCGCGACCGCGCGTACCCGCGCGCCATCGCGTCGCGATCGGCCGTCGCGCCGGTGGGGGTTGCGCCGGCGCGGCCCGGCGCCGCGCCGGCCGCGTCTCGCGTCGCCGGCACGTCGTCGGTGTCGTCCGGGCGCGCTGCGCCGGCCGCGTCTCGTCTCGCCGTCCCGTCGGCAGTGTCGTCCGGGCGCGGCTCGCCGTCCGCCGCCCCGACGGGTCGGGCCTCGTCCGCCGGCGCCTCTCCGCGCGGGTCAGCGCTCGACACCGACGCGTCCTTCCAGCGCCGCGCGCAACTCGCGCGCCGCGGCCTCGGGGTCCTCGGCGTCGGTGATCGCGCGGACCACGACGATCCGGCTCGCCCCGCGCTCGACGACCTCGTGCACGTTGCCCGCGTCCAACCCGCCGATCGCGAACCAGGGCTTCTGCACCGTTTCCGCCGCGTGCTCGACGTACGCCAGACCGACCGCCGCGCGGCCCGGCTTGGTCGGCGTCGCGTGGACCGGGCCGACCGCGAGGTAGTCGACGTCGATGTCCGCCTCGGCGGCCGCGGCCTGGTCCGGCGCGTGGGTCGAGCGCCCGACGATGCGGTCCGGGCCGACCGCCGCCCGCGCGATGGCCGGCGGGTCGTCGTCCTGCCCCACGTGGATGCCGTCAGCGCCGCACGCCTGCACCAGGTCCGGCCGATCGTTGAGGATGAAGAGCGCGTCGTGGCCGACGAACGCCGTCGCCGCGCGCACCAGTTCCTCGTCGTCGAGCGACTTGTCGCGCAGCTGGATGAGGTCGACGCCTCCGCGCACGGCGGCGGCGATCCACTCCCGTGGGCGGGCGGGGCAGACGAGGTACAGGCGAGCCGTGGCGAGGCGCTCTCGTGGCGTCACCCACCAGGGGATACCATGAAGCGCAGAACACGGGAGCCCGCAATCGGGCTGAGAGGGCGCCAGCGGGGCGCCGACCGTCGAACCTGATCCGGGTCGTGCCGGCGTAGGGAGGCCGTAACCGCAGTGCCAGTCCAGTCCGAGAGCTTCGACGTTGCCGTCGTTGGTGGTGGCGCGATCGGCCTCGCCTGCGCATGGCGCGCGTCGCAGCGCGGCGCGCGGGTCGTCGTGATCGACTCGGGCGAGCCCGGCGCGTGGAACGTTGCTGCCGGAATGCTGGCGCCAGTCTCCGAGGCCGACTTCGGCGAGCGCGAGTTGCTGCAGCTCGGCCTGCAGAGCTCCATGCGCTACGGCGCGTTCTGCGCGGAGCTGGACGACCCTGGCTACAGCTCGATCAGCACGCTGGTCGTTGCGCGCGACCGCGACGAGGCCGAGGAGCTCGACCGGCTCCTGGCCTTGCAGCGCGAGCTCGGGCTCCTGGTGGACCGTCTGCGGCCGTCGCAGGCCCGGTCGTGCGAGCCCGCGCTGGCGCCGACGATCCGGCTCGCGCTGAACGTCATTTCCGACAACGCGATCGACCCCCGCAAGCTCGTCGCCGCGCTGCGCCGTGCGTTCACCGGGGAGCAGCGGACCGGCCGCGTCACCGGTCTCACCAGGCAGGGCGACCGGGTCACCGGCGTGACGCTCGAGGACGGGACGATCGTCGCCGATCAGGTCGTCATCGCCGCCGGCGTCGACGTCGCGTGCCTCGACATCCCGGAGCATGCTCGCGTTCCCGTCCGCCCGGTCAAGGGCCAGGTCCTGCGCTTGCGCGACCCGAACGGACCCGGTCTCGTGTCGCGGACGATCCGCGGCCACGGGGTCTACCTGGTGCCACGCGTCGACGGTCGCTACGTGCTCGGCGCGACGATGGAGGAACGCGGTTGGGACACGACGCCGACCGTGGGCGGCGTCTATGAGCTGCTGCGCGACATGAGCGAGATCGTCCCCGGGATTCTCGAGCTCGAGATCGAGGAGATCATCGCGGGCCTGCGTCCCGCGACGCCCGACAACCTGCCGGCGATCGGCCGCGGGGCGCTCGAGGGCCTGGTGTGGGCCACGGGCCATTACCGCAACGGGATCCTGTTGACGCCGATCACCGCGGAGCTCGTCGTCGACGCGCTGGCCGGAGAGAGCCTGCCCACGTACGCCGTCGCCGCCGATCCGCGCCGCTTCGAAGGAGTACTCGCATGAAGGTCCTGCTCAACGGCGAGACCGCCGAGCTCTCTCCCGGCGCCACCGTGCTGACCGCGTTGGAGTCGCTCGACCTGCCCGGGGCGGGCCGTGGAGTGGCGGTCGCCGTCGACGCCGAAGTGGTCCCGCGCGGACAGTGGGAAGCGACGCAATTGCACGAGGGGGCGCGGGTGGAGATCCTGCGCGCGATCCAGGGAGGCTGAGATGGCCGTCACCGATACGAACACCGATGTCCTGACCATCGCGGGTGTGGAGCTGGGTTCCCGGCTGCTGCTCGGCACGGGCGGGTTCCGCTCGCTCGACGCGTTGGCGGGCGCCTTGGCCGTCTCGGGCTCCGAGCTCGTGACGGTCGCGCTGCGACGCATCGATCCGTCTTCGCGCGGCTCGATCGTCGACGTGCTCGACCGCGCCGGCGTCAAGCTCCTCCCCAACACCGCCGGCTGCTTCACCGCGCGCGACGCCGTGCTGACCGCGAAGCTCGCCCGCGAGGCGTTCGAGACCGACTGGGTCAAGCTCGAGGTCGTCGGCGATGAGCGCACGCTGCTGCCGGACGCGGTCGCGCTGCTCGAGGCCGCCGAGGAGCTCGTCGACGACGGCTTCGTCGTGCTCCCATACACGAACGACGATCCGATCCTCGCCCGCCGGCTGGAGGACGTCGGCTGTGCCGCGGTCATGCCGCTCGGCTCCCCGATCGGCTCCGGGATGGGGTTGCTGAACACCTACAACCTCCGCCTGATCCGCGAGCGGGCGGGCGTCCCGGTGATCCTCGACGCGGGCATCGGCACCGCCTCCGATGCCGCGCTGGCGATGGAGCTGGGCTACGACGCGGTGCTGTGCGCGACCGCGATCTCCCGCGCCGAGGATCCGGAGACGATGGCCCGGGCGATCCGCCTGGGGGTCGAAGGTGGCCGCTTGGCCTATCGCGCTGGTCGTATTCCACGCCGCCTATATGCGCAGGCTTCGACGCCGGAGGACGGCGTTGCGCAGTTTTGATGCACTCTTGGTGCAGTTAATTCACAAACGCGTGTAGATCGGTTGCATGCGGCGGCGCGAATCTCCCCGGCATGCCGCCACCGAGGGGTCCGCGCTCAGAAAGTAAGCCACACGCTTACCAAGCCATCACGGTCGCCGATCTTGCCGTGGCGAAGCGGGCGGCCGGGCAGTGGGGCGTGCTGTCGCTCGACGAGTTGCGCGCGTGCGGGCTCAACAAGGTCGCGGTCGGCGTGCGCGTTCGCCGGGGCAATCTGCATCGGCTCTACCGAGGCGTGTACGCGGTCGGCCACCGCAATCTGACGGTCGAGGGCCAGTTCCTCGCAGCGGTCAAGGCATGCGGTCCCGACGCTGTGCTCTCGCACTACTCGGCGGCGGCTCTGCGCGAGCTCGTGAGATGGGACGGGCGGCCGTTTGAGATCACGGCGCCATCGGCGCACTCGCATCCGCGGATCAAGGCGCACCGCAGCACATCGATCGAGCGTGTCCTCGTGAAGGGGATTCCGGTGACGCCGAAGCTGCGTACCGTGATCGATCTCGCGGATTTCGAGGACGAGGCGATCGTGAAGCGCGCGTTGCGGCAGGCGAAGTTCACCCGCGCCGAGCTCGAGCAGCTGCCGGCCCGGATCCTCGATCTGGGCGTTGTGCCGACGAGCAGCCCGCTCGAGGATCGCGTCCACGATTTCATCGTCCGGGCAGGCCTCGAAGCACCGCTCGTCAACGCGCCATACCGGCTGCCGACGAGGACGGTGATCCCCGATCTCTATTGGCCACATCTGCGGTTGATCGTCGAGGTCGACAGCGTCGAATGGCATGACGATCCGCTCGCCCGCCGAGACGACGCCGCCCGCCAGGCCGAGCTCGAGGCCGCCGGCGAGCGGGTGTTGCGGGTGACGAGCGTGGACATGCGCAAGCCACCGCTCATCCTGGCGCGGCTCCGTGCTGCGGGGGTCGGAGATGCTTGAGCTACTTCTTCTTCGGACGTGCGGTGTAGCTCTTGCCCTTCTTGATCAGGACCTTCTTCTTCTTGGCGAAGTCCTGAACCTCGACCACCCCCGTCGCGACCTTGGTCACGGTGGTGGTGCAGGTGTCGGTGACGAGCCACTTGGTGCCGCGGACGGTGGCAGCGGAGTACTGGCCCTTGGTGCGGAACTTCCCCTTGCCGTCGCCCCACAGCTTGCGCGTCTTCGGCTTCTTGGCCGCGGCGCTCGCCGAGGACTTCTTGGGCTTCGGGCAGCCGGTGAGCTTCTCCGTCAACGTGAGCACGGTGAATCCGCCGGAGTGGCTGAGCTTGAAGATGCCGTCGTAGAACTTGGCGACGCCGCCGTCGGAGCGGGTGATCTCGACCACGCCCTTGCGGGCATCGACCTCGGCGCCGTTCTTGATCAGCGAGGGACTGAGTTTCACGAACACCTTCGAGCCCGGGAGCTTGATCAAGACGGTGCCCGAGACGGGTGTGATGTCGACGCTCTGGTTCGCGACCGGCGTCGGGGTCGGGGTCCCGGTGGGCGTCACCGACGGCGTGGGCGTGGGGGCCGGCGTGGCTTGCTGCGGCACCGTGACCGTGAACGCGCGCTGCGTCGTCTGGGCGTTGCCGGCGGCGTCGACCGAACGGACGGAGAAGACGTAGTCGCCGGGTGCGAGCGCACCGAACGTCTTCGGCGAGGTGCACGCGCCGAACTCGCCCGTCACCGGGCCGGGCCCGTCGAGCTTGCACGCCGTCGAGACCGCGTCGGCGGCCGAGAAGCTGAACGCCGGCGAACTGTCGGTGGTCGGGCCATCCGGTCCGGAGACGACGGCGGGCGCGGCCGGGGGTGTGGTGTCGACCGTGAAGGCGCGGCTGGCCGGCGTCGCGTCGAGGTTGCCGGCCACATCGGTCGCGCGGACCTCGAAGGTGTGCACGCCGTCGGTGAGCTGCGGCGAGGTGAACGGCGAGGTGCAGTCCACGAACGCCGCGGCGTCGATCTGGCACTCAAACGTGGAGCCCGGCTCGTCGGAGACGAACGTGAACGTCGGCGTGGCGTCGTTCGTCGCGCCGGACGGGCCGGCGCTGATCGTGGTGCTGGGGGCGCCGGTATCGAGGGTGAAGGTCTGCGACGCGGGGGTGGGATCGACGTTGCCGGCCGGATCGGTGGCGCGCACGTCGAACGTGTGCGTACCCGCGCCGAGCGTTGCCGTCGTGAAGGGCGAGTCGCAACTCGTGAACGCTCCCCCGTCGACGCGGCACTCGAACGTCGCGCCGGCCTCGTTGGCGCTGAACATGAAGCTCGGCGTGGCATCGTTCGTCGGAGTCGCAATCGGCGTCAGGGACGTGTTGGGCGCCGTCAGGTCGACGACGAACACGACCGAGGCAGGCGAGGGATCGGGCGTGCCCGCCGCGTTGAGCGCGCGGATGTCCACCGTGTGTTGGCCGGCAGTGAGCGGTCCCGCAGTGAACGGCGAGGTACACGCGGCGTAGGCGGTCCCATCGACGCGGCATTGGAAGGACGCTGCTCCTCCGGTGCCCGTGAACGAGAAGCTCGGCGTGGTGTCGTTGGTCGCCGCGCCGGGACTGCTGGTCACGTCGGTGTTCGGCGTCGTGGTGTCGATCACGAACGTCTGCGCGGCCGGAGTGGCATCCGTGTTCCCGACCGCGTCGGTGGCGCGGACGTTGAACGTGTGACTGCCGTCGCTGAGCGGCGCGGAGGTGAACGGCGACGTGCAACTCGCGAACTGCGCGCCATCGATCCGGCATTGGAACGTCGAGCCGGCCTCGCTCGAGGTGAAGGAGAACGACGGTGTCGGGTCGTTGCCGAGGTTGTCGGCACCGACAGTGATCGTCGTGTCAGGGGCCGCGGTATCGACGGTCCAGCCGCGCGAGGCGGGGGTGGCGTCCGTGTTGCCGGCGGCATCGACCGCTCTGACCTGGAACGTATGGGCGCCCTGCGCGAGCCCGGTGTAGCTCGCGGGGCACGCGGCAAACGCGGCGCTGTCGAGCGAGCACTGGAAGGTCGAGCCCGCTTCGGTGGAGGTGTAGGTGAAGGCGGCGGAGGTGGAGGCGACCGTGCCGGTCGGGCCGCCGGTGATGTCGGTGTTAGGCGCGACGGTGTCGACGGTCCAGGTACGCGTGGCGGGTGAGGCGTCGATGTTGCCGACGCCGTCGGTCGCGCGGACGGCGAAGGTGTGCGAGCCCTGGGCTAGGCCGGTGTATCCGGCGGGGCACGCGGCGAAAGCGGCGCTGTCGAGCGAGCACTGGAAGGTCGAGCCCGCCTCGGTGGAGGTGTAGGTGAAGGTCGCGCTCGTGGAGGACACGCTGCCGGTCGGCCCGCCGGTGATGTCGGTGTTGGGCGCGACGGTGTCGACCGTCCACGATTGCGTGGCCGGGGACGCGTCGGTGTTCCCGGCCGCGTCGATGGCGCGGACCTGGAAGGTGTGCGCGCCTTGTGCGAGGCCGGTGTATCCGGCGGGGCAGGCGGCGAACGCTGCGCCGTCGAGGGCGCACTGGAAGGTCGAGCCCGCCTCGGTCGAGCTGAAGGTGAACGTCGCCGAGGTCGAGGCGACCGCGCCCGTCGGGCCGCTGTTGATCGTGGTGTTGGGCGCGACGGTGTCGACCGTCCACGATTGCGTGGCGGGCGAGGCATCGACATTGCCGACGGCGTCCGTCGCGCGGACCTGGAAGGTGTGCGCGCCTTGTGCGAGGCCGGTGTATCCGGCGGGGCAGGCGGCGAACGCTGCGCCGTCGAGGGCGCACTGGAAGGTCGAGCCCGCCTCGGTCGAGCTGAAGGTGAACGTCGCCGAGGTCGAGGCGACCGCGCCCGTCGGGCCGCTGTTGATCGTGGTGTTGGGCGCGACGGTGTCGACCGTCCACGATTGCGTGGCGGGCGAGGCATCGACATTGCCGACGGCGTCCGTCGCGCGGACCTGGAAGGTGTGCGCGCCTTGTGCGAGGCCGGTGTAGCCGGCGGGGCAGGCGGCGAAGGCGGCGCCGTCGAGGGCGCATTGGAAGGTCGAGCCCGCCTCGGTCGAGCTGAAGGTGAACGTCGCCGAGGTTGAGGACACGTTCCCGCTCGGCCCGCTGTTGATCGTCGTGTTGGGCGCGACGGTGTCGACCGTCCACGATTGCGTGGCGGGCGAGGCGTCGACATTGCCGACGCCGTCCGTCGCGCGGACCTGGAAGGTGTGCGCGCCTTGTGCGAGGCCGGTGTAGCCGGCGGGGCAGGCGGCGAACGCGGCGCCGTCGAGGGCGCACTGGAAGGTCGAGCCCGCCTCGGTCGCCGTGTAGGTGAACGTGGCCGAGGTCGAGGCGACCGTCCCCGTCGGTCCGCCGGTGATGTTCGTGTCGGGTGGCGTCGTGTCGACCGTGAACGAGCGCGACGCCGGCGTGTTGTCCACGCCACCCGCGGCCGACTGCGCGCGGACCTCGAAGGTGTGCGAGCCCTGGGCGAGCGGGACGGTGGTGAACGGCGTGCTGCAGGCCGCGAACTGCGCGCCGTCGACCCGGCATTGGAAGCTCACCGCGCCGCCCGCCCCGGTGAAGGTGAACGTCGGCGTGGTGTCGTTGGTCGGCCCGTTCGGCCCGCCGGTGATCGTCGTGTCGAGTGCCGCGACGGTGAACAACCGGGACGCCACAGGACCGCTCGGGAACGCCGAATCGCGCACCGAGAACGTGTAGGACCCGTTGCCCAGGCCGGTGTAGAGCGCCGCGTTGGACTTGTAACACGTGACGAAGCCCGCGGACTGGCCGGGTCCGGTGAGCTGGCAGACCGGGTCGGCGCTCGGATCGGTCGAGCTGAAGTCGAACTGGACGCTGTCGGTGGTGATCGTCGTCCCGTTCGGCCCGCTCGTGATGGTGTAGGTGGCGGGCACGTCGAGCTCATACGCGCCGGAGTCGCACGCCGTGCCCTGCGGGCGGTACAGACCGCGCTGATCGAGCGTGCCCGCGGCGCAGTTGCTGCCCACCGCCAGGCGATCGACCGCGGGGCTGGCCCCGCTGATCGGGAGGACGTCGACGTCGCCGCCCGCGCTCGCGAGCTTCGTGTCGAGCTGCGGATTGCCCGTGAAGTTGAAGCCGCAGGTGTCGTTGTCCTCGACGTTGGCGCCGGCGTCGGTGGGCTTGACCGCGTTGCAGTTGACCGTCGCGGTGCCGATCTTGTTGCGCGCGAGGATGCTCCCCGCGATCGACGTCCGGCCTGCCGCGGTGCTCGAGATGCCGCCGGCGGCCGCGCCGGTCCCGCCGACGTTGTCGGCCACCGTCGAGCGGACCACCGAGAGGATGCCGCCGAGGTTGACCGCGGCGATGCCGCCGGTGCCCCCGGCCGCGGCGGTGTTGTTGAAGACCGTCGAGTCGGTGAGCGCGATGCCGGTGATCGGCTGCGTCTCGGTGTTGCCGACGTTGACCAGGCCGCCGCCCGTCGTGGTCGCGGTGTTGCCGTCGATCAGGCTGTGGGCGATCTGGGTGATCCCGTTCTGCAGGTTCGCCACGCCGCCGCCGCGCGCCGCCTGGCTGCCCGTGATGTGCACGGAGTCCAGCACCAGGCTGCCCTGATTGAGCACGCCGCCGCCGTCGTTGGAGCCGGCCTGCCCCGCGGCGCCGTTGCGGATCGTGAAGTGGCTGAGGGAGACGGTCGCCCCGGCCGCGACCCGCAGCCCGCGGTACTTCGCGCCCCCGTCGATGATGTTCGTGCGGGCGCTGGTGCCGACGATCGTCATGTCCGACCCGACGGCGAGATCGTTGTTGATGTTGATCGTGCCGGCGGGGACGTTGATCGTGTCGGCGGGCCGTGTGATCTCCGCCGCGGCGATCGCTGCGCGCAGGCTCGGGCAGGTCGTGCCCGCACAACCGGTCGGCGTATCGCTGCTGCCGTTGGTGACCGTGAAAACGTCGGCTCGAGCCGGGGACGCGAGCGCCAGCGCTGCGAGCACGGCGATGAAAGCGGCGCCCAAGCGCATCTCAAGCGACACTAACCCGAACTTGGAGCATCAAGCAAGGCCCAAACGGTCAGTCACCGCTTAGGCCTGGCGGTGTAGCGCTTGCCCTGTTTGAGGAGGATCGTCTTGCGCTTGGCGAAGTCCTCGACGGCGACCACGCCGCGCACCACGCGCGTGAGCGTGGTGGTGCACGTGTCCTGGACGAGCCACTTGGTGCCGCGGACGGTGGCGGCGCTGTACTGGCCCTTGGTGCGGAACTTGCCCTTGCCGTCGCCCCAGAGCTTGCGGGTCTTCGGCTTCGCGGCCGCGGCCCGCGCCGGCGAGGACTGCTTGGCCTTCGGGCAGCCCGTGAGCTTCTCCGACAGCGTGAGCGTGGTGATGCCGCCGGACTGCGAGAGCTTGAAGATGCCGTCGTAGAACTTGGCGACGCCGCCGTCGGAGCGCGTGATCTCGACGATCCCCTTGCGCGCGTCGACCTCGGCGCCGTTGGCGATCACGGAAGGGCTGAGCGGCTCGAACGTCTTGGCGCCCTTGAGCTTGACGAGCACCGTGCCGCCCACCGGCTTGGCGCCGACGCTCTTCCCGGCGACCGGGCTCGGCGCGGGAGTGGCCGTCGGGCTGGGGGTCGCGGTCGCCGCCGGCAGCACGACCGGCGGGAGCACCGTGAACGTCCGCCGCTCGGGCGTCGCGTCGACGTTGCCGAAGGCGTCGACGGCGCGGACCGTGAACGTGTGCTCGCCCACCGCCAGGCCGTCGAACGCGACCGGAGACGCACACGGCGCGAAGGCCGCGTCGTCGAGCGAGCATTCGAACGTCGCTCCGGTCACGGGCGAGGTGAACTCGAACGGGCCGTCCCCGGCGAGCGTCGTCTCGGGTGGGGTCGCGTCCATGAAGAAGGAGACGGTCGCCGGGGAGGCGTCGGCGTTGCCGGCCGTGTCGACGGCGCGGACGGTGAAGGTGTGCAGGCCGCGCTCGAGCGGTGCGGTCGTGAACGGCGAGGTGCACACGGTGAGCGCGTCGTCGTCCACGGCGCACTCGAACGCGCCGGTCTCGGTCGCGGTGAACGTGAAGGTGGGGGTGTTGTCGCCGGTCGTCGCGGGAGGGTTGCCGGTGATCGTCGTGTTCGGCGCGGTCGTGTCGACGACGAAGGTCTGGCTCGCCGGGGAGGCGTCGGCGTTGCCGAGCGCGTCGACCGCGCGCACCTGGAACGTGTGCGTGCCCTGGGAGAGCGCCGGCACCGTCCGCGGCGAGGTGCAGGTCGCGAACGCCGCGGTGTCGACGCGACACTGGAACGTCGCTCCCGCCTCGGAGGAGAAGCTGAAGGTCGGCGTCGTGTCGTTGGTCGGCGAGGCGATCGGTATGAGCGTCGTGTCCGGCGCGGTCACGTCGACGGTGAACGAACGGGACGCGATCGGCGGGTTCGTGAAGGTTCCGTCCAGCGCGCGGACCGAGAACGTGTAGGCGCCACTCCCGAGCCCGCTGTAGCTCTGCGCCGTCGGGCTCGTGCAGGCGGCGAACGCCCCGGACTGCCCCGGACCGGTCATCCGGCACTGCAGCGACACGCCCGGCTCGGTCGTCGAGAACCCGAACGACGCGGTCGCCGACGCCACCGTCCCGGTCGGGCCGGAGGTGATCGTCACCGTCGGCGCCTGGTCGACCTCGTAGGCGCCGGCGTCGCACGCCGTGCCCTGCGGGCGGGTGACGCCGCGCTGGTCGACGGTGCGTGGCGTGCACGCGGCGACGTCCACCGCGGAGCTGTTCGACGGGATGGTGAGCGCGGGTGGCTGGGAAGTGTCCAGCGCCGCGGCGAGCTGCGGGTCGGTGTGGACGCCGCCGAGGCCGCACTGGTCGGCGCTGTCGGGCGTCACGTTGCCGCCGTCATCCGTGGCCGCGGAGGCGAGCGCGCAGTTGGAAGGCAAGTCCTGCGGGCCAGGGCCGAAGTTGAACGTCGACGTGTTGCCGGCCACGATCGAGCCCTGGAAGCGGGCGTTGGTGGCCGCCGACGAGATCCCGCCCGCCCCGCCGCTCGGCGTGCCGGCGCGGGCGTTGTTGCGGGCCAGCGTCACACCGCGCAGCACCGGCGCCTGCCCGGTGTTGTTCTCGATCGCGATCCCGCCGCCGTTGCGCGCCGAGTTCGACGCGATCGTCGAGTCCTGGATCGTGATGGGCGTCGCGGTCGTCTGGCCCTGGACGTAGATGCCGCCGCCCGCCGCGGTGAGCGCGGTGCCGGTCGCGGTGTTGGCGTCGATCAGGCTCGACTGGATCGTCAGCGAACCCGCGCCGAGCACGCCGATCCCGCCGCCCTGCGGCGCGCTGCCGCCGGTCACCCGGACGCGGTTGAAGGTCGCGGTCGCCTGGCTGGAGACCAGCACGTTGCCGCCTTGCCCGGAGGTGATCGTGCCGCCGCGCAGGGTGACCCCCGTGACGGTGACGCCGGCCGAGCTGCCGATGACGAGCGCGCGGATCGTCCCGGGCGACTGGATCGCGGTCGAGTTCGCGCCCGCGCCCTGGATCGTGATCCGCGTCGCGCCGTTCGGCACGGTCAGCGCGCCGGACGCGGCGGTGACCGCGTAGGTGCTGCCGGCGGCGAGGACGATCACGTCGTCGGCGGTGTTGCCGTTGGCCGCCGCCGCGGCGATCGCCGTACGGACCGTGCAGAGCGTGGCGGTGCATCCCGCGGCGCCCGGCGTGTCCGCCGTCGTCGTCACCGTGAACGTCGCGGCCTGGGCCGGTGCCGCGGTCACGAGCATGGCGAGCCCCAATAGAGCTACGGTGCGCACGCTCATCTGCGAGCGACCCTAACCGGGCCATTGACCGTTGGGCAAGAGCCGAACGGTCCGATCATTCGGGCACGGCTTACTTCTTCGGCTTGGCGAGGTAGCTGCGGCCCGCGCGGAGCAGCACCGTCTTGCGCCGCGCGCTGTCGCGGACCGATACGACGCCCTGCGAGGCTCGCGTGAACGTCCCGTCGCAGGAGTCCTCGACCAGCCACTTGCCACCACCGGTCGTCGCCGTTCCGGACCTGCCCTTGATGCGGAACTTGCCCTTGCCGTCGCCCCAGAGCTTGCGGGACTTGGGGTTCGCCGCGGGCGCCTTCGTCCTCTTGCAGGGCGCGAGCGTCTCGCTGAGCGTGAGCTCGAGGTAGCCACTGACCTGCTGCACCACGAAGAGCCCGGCGTAGAACGTCGCGCGTTCGAAGGCCTTGCCGTCGGCGGGCTCGACGGTGAGGACGGCCTTGCCCTTACGGGCATCGATCTCCGAGCCGAGCGGGACCGCCGACGACCGCGAGATCGCCACGAACTCGGTCGTTCCCGGCTTGCGCACGAGGATCGTCCCGCTCGACGCGCGCACGACGACGCTCTCGCCGGCCTGCGGCGTCGGGGTCGGCGGGGCGATCGCGACCGGTTCCGGGGCGGGAGTGGGCGCCGCTTCCGGGATCGCGACGACGGGCGGAGCGGCGACCGTGAAGGCGGTCGGCGCAGCGTCGGAGTGGTTGCCGGCCTCGTCGAACGTTCGCAGCGTGAAGCGGTAGCTGCCGGGTGGCAGATCGGGATAGGCCTTCGGCGACGTGCAGGCGCGGAAGCCGCTGTCGCCCGACGGCCCCTCGAGCCGGCACTGGAAGGAGCTGCCGCTCTCCGCGGGAGCGAAGGTGAACGTCGTCTCCGAACGGGCCGGGGCGACCGCGGCCGGCGCGGAGCGGTCGACGACGACGGTGACCGGGACCGGCTCGCTCGACAGGCCGGCGGCGTCCTTGGCCGTGATCTCGACGCGGTACTCGCCGTCGTCCGGGGTGGGGACGACGAAGGGCGACGAGCAGTCCTGCGGTGCCGGAACGTCTGTCGAATGCGCGACCGAGCAGGTGAACGTCGCGGCCTCGGACGCCGTGAAGGCGATCGTCACCGGCGTCGCGTTGGTCAGGCTCGGCGGCGCGGAAGTGATCGTGACCGCGGGGGCGATCGTATCGACGCGCACCGTGCGCGTCGCCGGCGCCGAGACGTTGCCCGCCGCGTCGAATGCCGTGGCCGTGAGGACGTGCGTCCCGTCGGCGAGGCCGTCGAGCTTCAGCTGCCACGTCCCGTCGGCGCCTAGCGTCGCGGCTCCCTTGTCGACGTCGTTGTCGGAGACGCGCACGGACGTGGCGTCCGCGGCGAGCGTCCCGTCGAGCACGACGGATGCGCCGACCACGGCGTTGTCGGCCGGTGACGTGATCGCCGGCGGCGCCGGCGGGACCGTGTCGACGGTGAACGACCGCGTGGCGCTGAGCGCGGGGTCGTGGGTGTCGGACGGCGAGACGACGAGCCGGTAGTCGCCGTCGGGCAGGTCAGTGAGCTGGTATGGCGAGGTGCACGAGACGTTCGCGGGGTTCGGTTCCACGCGGCAGTCCGTGGGGAACGCGGCCGTGAACCCGAAGCTCGGGGAGCGGTTGTTCGTCGGCCCGCTCGGGCCGGCGGTGAAGACCACGGGATCGGCCTGGGCGTGCGCCGCGGGAGCGAACGCCAGACAGGCGGCCGCGATCCCGATCGTCATCCACTTCCAGCGCATCCGTTCCTTCCTCGGGCCTCTGGTCGAGGTTAACCGAGCACCGTCGCGTGGCTACGCCAACGATCGTCCACTTTCACGGCTATTTCTTGGCCCGCGCCGTGTGGGACTTGCCCTTGCGCAGCACGAAGGTCTTCTTCTTGACCTCGTCGCGGACGTCCACGACCCCCTCCGCGACCCGCGTGATGGTGCTGGTGCAGGTGTCCGTCACGAGCCACTTCGTCCCGCGGACGGTCGCGGCGCTGTACTGGCCCTTGGTGCGGAACTTGCCCTTGCCGTCGCCCCACAGCTTGCGGGTCTTCGGCTTCTTGGCGGCGGCGCTGGCCGAGGACTTCTTGGCCTTCGGACAGCCGGTGAGCTTCTCGCTCAGCGTCAGCGTCGTGATGCCACCCGCCTGGCTGACGAGGAACAGGCCGGCGTAGAAGGTCGCCTTCTCGCCCGTCGACGTGGTGATGACGACGACCCCGTGGCGGGTATCGATCTCCGCCCCGTTGAGCAAGACGCCCGCGCGCAGCGGCACGAAGGTCTTGGCGCCCTTCGGCTTGACCAGGACGGTCCCGCTCTCCGGCTCGACCTCGACGCTCGTGTTCGCCACCGGCGGCGGTGTCGGAGTCGCGGTCGGCGTGGCGGTCGCGGTCGGGATCGCCGTCGCGGTCGGCTCCGGAGTGGGCGAGGTCGTCGCAACGGCCGTGGGGGTCGGGGTCGGCGTCGGCGTCGGAACGGCGGCCCCGACGGTGAACGTCCGCGTGGCCGGCGTGGCGTCGGCATTGTTCGCGGCGTCGAGCGCGCGCACGCGGAACGTGTAGGTCTGATCGAGCGGGAGGTCGTTGTACGTCCGCGGCGATTCGCAGGCGGTGAACTCGACCGGCCCCTGGTCGAAGCTGCACTCGAAGCGCGCGTTCGGCTCGCTGGAGCTGAAGGAGAACGTCGGGTCGGTGCCGATCGTCTCGGTCGGCCCGGGCGAGTCGATCGTCGTCTCCGGCGCCGTCAGGTCGACCGTGAACGTCGCGAAGTCGCCCTGGCTGAGGTCGGTCGCGCCCGCCGGGCGCACCTCGAAGCGGTACGCGCCCTCCGCCAGGTTGCTGTAGGTGATCCCCGAGTCGCAGCCGGAGAACGCCGGCTTCGGGTCGCTGGGCCGGATCAGGCGGCAGGCGTAGTCCGGCCCGGCGTCCGAGTCGAAGGAGAACGTCGCGGTCTGGCTGCTCGTCGGCCCGCTGGGCGGGTCGCTGATGGTGATCTTCTGGTTGACGCGGTACTCCCAAGCGCCCGCGTCACACGGAGCGGACCGGGCGAAGCCTGTCTGGTCGAGCGGCGAGCACGTCCCGCCGATGTTCTCGGCCGGGCTCGGCGTGTCGAACGGCAACACGTCCGTCTCGCCGCCGTAGTTGCGCAGGTCGGTGTCGAGGCCGGGGCTCTGATCGCTGCGGTCCGTCTGCTGCGCGAAGTTGCAGTCAACTCCCGAGTCGACGTTGAACCCGTCGCTGACCACGCCCGTGCCCGCGCAGTTGGACTCGCCGATCGGTCCTTGGTTGGACGCCACGATCGAGCCGCTCACGTGTGCGCTGCCCTGGCTGATGTTCAACCCGCCCGGGGCGCCGGCGGTGGCGGTGTTGCGCGCGAGCGTCACGCGCTGGAGCGTCACGGAGTCCTGATCGCCGCCCCACTGCATGATGCCGCCGCCCACCCGCGCGGAGTTGAAGGCGACCGTCGAGTTCGTGATCGTCAGGTTCGCCGCGGCGAGGCCGTCGCCGCCGAAGTTGAGGATGCCGCCGCTGTCACCGCCGCCGTCCGGGGCGGAGTTGTGGTCGATCAGGCTGTTCGAGATGGTCATCGTGCCGTTGCGGTTGGCGATACCGCCGCCGCTGTAGGCGCGACCGCCGGTGCTGCGGATGTGATCGAGCGTCACGGTGGCGCTGGCGGCGACGATGTTCCCGCCGAAGTAGCCCGCGGCGTCGGTCGCGACGCCGCCGGCGACCGTCAGGTTGCTGATCGAGGCGGACCCGCCGTTGATCTGGATCACGCGCGACACCGGCGCCGCGTAGAGGGTCGTGGTGCGTGCGCTGTCGCCGCGCAGCGTGATGTCGGAAGTGAGCAGCAGCGGGCCCTGCGTGAGCTGATACGTGCCGGCCGCCAGGTCGACCTCGTCGGCCCCGGCGGCCTGCGCGGCCGCGGTGAGCGCCGCGCGGATCGTCGTGCACTGGCCCGACGCGCACGACCCGGTGTCGTCGCCCGTCCCAGTCACGGTGAAGGTGTCGGCCGCCGCGGGTGCCGCGGCAACCAGCAGCGCGGCGATCGTGGTCGCCAGGAATCCGTTCCAGCGCATCGTTTATCGCCTCGGTCTCGCGGTGTAGCTCTTGCCCTTGCGCAGGATAACCGTGCGCTTTGTCACGTCGTCGCGGACGCCCACCACGCCGGTTGCGACCGTCGTCCTGGTGTAGCGGCATCCGTCCTGCACGAGCCACTTGGTACCGCGAACGGTCGCGGCGCTGTATTGGCCTTTCGTCCGGAACTTGCCTTTCCCGTCACCCCAGAGCTTGCGCGTCTTGGGCTTCTTCGCCGCCGCGCGGGCCGATCTGGCCGGCGCGCACGGTGCCAGTGGCTCGTTGAGCGTGAGCGTCGTGATCCCGCCCGACTGCGTGACCTTGAACATCCCGGCGTAGAACTTCGCGGTCTCGGGCTTGCCGCCGGCCTTGGGCACGGACGTGAGCGTCACGACGCCCTTGCGCGCGTCGACGGTCGAGCCGACCTTGATGGCCTGCACCGCGGGCAGCAGCTTGAACGTCTTGCTCCCTGGGTCGCGCACGAGGATCGTCCCGCTGAGGCTGCCGCCGACGACCGTCTTCCCGTAGACCGGGGTGGGCGTGGGGGTGGCCGTCGGCGCCGGCGTGGGTGCGACGGTCGGCTGCGGGGCGGGAGCGGCCGTGGGTGTCGGCTCCGGGGGCGGCGGGATGTACTCGAACGCCCCGGAATCACACGCGGCACCCACCGGTCGCGCGGTGCCGGTCTGATCTTGCGTGCCGGCGCCGCAGTCGACCGCGCGATCGATCGCCGGGCTCCCCGCGAGCAGCGGCAGCACGTAGGTCCCGTTGATCGTGACGAGTTGCGGCGCGAGCCCGGCGTCGGCGTTCTGGCTGCCGTTGGTGAATCCGCAGTCGCTGCCGGACTCGACGTTCTGGCCGGAGTTCGCCGGCGCGAAGGGGGCGCAGTCCGACGGCGCGGTGACGCCCGTGCGCGGCGCGGTCGCGCTGTTGCGCGCGACGATCGAGGACTTGACGGTGAAGTTGGCCTGGGCCGGCGTGATGTAGAGCCCGCCGCCGGGGGCGGTGGTGGAGCGGTTGTCGGCGACCGTGACGCGCTCGAGCGAGACCGCGCTCGCGTTGTCGCGCGACGCGATGCCGCCGCCGCTCGCCGCGGAGTTGAAGGCGACCGTGGAGTCGACGAGCGCGAGCGTTCCGGCGTTGCCGCCCGCCTGCAGCGGCTGCGCGAGGATGCCGCCACCGGAGCCGGTCGTGCTGTTGTTGTCGATGACGCTGGAGACGGCCCCGGCGATCAACCCGCCTCGCAGCGCGATCCCGCCGCCACCGCTCGGGGCGGAGTTGCCGGTGATCCGCGACCCCGTGAGGATCAGGCGCGCACTGCCGGAGACGAGGATGCCGCCGCCGTACGGATTCGCCGTGTCCGTCGTCGCGTTGCCGCCGGTCACCGTCACGCCCGTCAGCTGCAGGACATGTTCCGAGCTGACCGTGAAGATCCGGAACGTGTTGTTGCCGGTGATCGTCGTCGACGACGCGCCGGCGCCCGTGATCGTGATCGTCTTCGGGATCGTGATCGAGCTGGTCAGCGTGTAGGTGCCGGCCGGCACCGTGATCGTGTTCGACGCGTCCTGCGAGCCGTTTACCGCGTTGCGGAGCGTGCAGATCTGCGGACAACCAGCCGCGCCCGCCACGTCATCGGTCCGATTGACGGTGAAGTTCGCGGCGGAAGCCGGCCAGGCGGCGAGCAGCACGAGTACGAGAGCGAGCGGTACAGCGGAAAGGCGCATCCGGCGCGACGACATTAGTTCGGGTTGGTGGTGGTTTGCAACCGACGGAAGTCTGGGTCAGCGGCGTGGGCGGGCGGTGTACGACGTGCCCTTGCGCCGGATGATCGTGCGCTTGGTCACGTCGTCGCGGACGCTCACGACGCCGCTGGCGACCGTCGTCCTGGTGTAGCGGCATCCGTCCTGCACGAGCCACTTGGTCCCGCGGACCGTGGCGGCGCTGTATTGGCCCTTGGTGCGGAACTTGCCCTTGCCGTCACCCCAGAGCTTGCGCGTCTTGGGCTTCTTCGCCGCCGCCCGCGCGGACGACTTCGCCTTCGGGCACGGCGCGAGCTTCTCGGTCAGGGTCAACGTGGTCAGACCGCCGGACTGGGAGACCTTGAAGGTGCCCTCGTAGAACACGGCCTTCTCGCCGGTCGAGGTCGTGATCTCCACGCGGCCCTTGCGGGTGTCGACCTCTGACCCGTTGCCGATCACCGACGCATCGAGCGGGACGAACTTCGACGTGCGCGGGAGCTTGACCAGCACCGTGCCACGCACCGGCGTGGCCCCGACGCTCTCGTTGCGCACGGGTGGTGGCGTGGGCGTGGGTGTCGCGGTCGGGCTCGGCGCCGGGGTCTCTGTGGGCGTCGGCGTCGGTGTCGGCTCCACCGGCGGCGGCTGATACTCGTAGGCGCCGGCATCGCACGCATTGAGCTGCGGGCGAGCAACGCCGCGCTGATCGACGGTTCGCCCGGCGCAGTCGGCGATGTCCACCGCCGGGCTGTTCGCGGGGAGCGCCAGCGCGGGCGGCTCGGAGGAGTCCAGCGCGGCCGCCAGGTGTGGATCGGCGTGGGAGCCGCCGAGGCCGCAAGCGTCGGCGGTGTCGGGCGTGACGTTGCCGCCGGCATCCGTGGCGGGGGTGGCGAGCGAGCAGTTGGACAGCAGGTCCTGCGGGCCGGGGCCGAAGTTGAAGGTGGACGTGTTGCCGCCGACGATCGAGCCTTGGAAGGTGGCGTTGGTGGCGGCGGACGAGATCCCGCCCGCCCCACCGCTCGGGGTGCCGGCGCGGGCGTTGTTGCGCGTCAGGGTCACGCCGCGCAGCACCGGCGGCTTGCCCGAGTTGTTCTCGATCGCGATCCCGCCGCCGTTGCGCGCCGAGTTGGACACGATCGTCGAGTCCTGGACGGTCAGTGCCGTCGTGAAGGTCTGGCCCTGGACGTAGACGCCGCCGCCCGCCGCGGTGAGCGCGGTTCCGGTCGCGATGTTGGCGTCGATCAGGCTGGACTGGATCGTCAGCGCGGTCGCGCCGAGCGCGGCGACCCCGCCACCTTGGGCCGCGTTGCCACCGGTGATCCGCACGCGGTCGAGCGTCGCCGAAGCCTGGCTCGACAGCAGCAGGTTCCCGCCCTGGCCGCTGGCCCCCGACCCGCCGCGCAAGGTGACGCCGGTGATCGTGACGCTCGCGTTGCTGTTGATCGTGAGCGTGCGGATCGACGCCGGAGGTTGGATCGTCGTCGAATTCGCGCCTGCGCCTTGGATCGTGATCCGCGTCGCGCCGGTGGGAATGGCCAACTGCCCGAGCTGCGTGCTGACCGCGTATTGCCCGGCAGGAAGCACGATCACGTCATCGGTCGTGTTCCCATTGTCCGCGGCGGCGCTGATGGCGCTCCGGAGCGTGCACAGCGCCGCGGTGCAGCCGGAGGCGCCGATGGTGTCGGCGGGCCCGGTGACCGTGAACGTGTCCGCGCTCGCCGCGGCCGGAAACAGCGCGAGGACGACCGTCGCGAGAGCGAGCTTGGCGGTCAAGGCGCTGTGAAAAACCACGGGCGCGTTGGAAGTTGCGGCGGCTACTTCTTCTTCGCCCGGGCGACGTACGGCTTGCGCTTGGTCACCAGGACCCGCTTGTGCGTGACGAAGTCCTCGACCTGGACGGTGCCCGTGCTGACCCTGGTGGTCGTCGTGGTGCACGCGTCCTGGACGAGCCACTTGGTGCCACGGACGGTGGCGGCGCTGTATTGGCCCTTGGTGCGGAATTTGCCCTTGCCGTCGCCCCAGAGCTTGCGGGTCTTGGGCTTCTTCGCCGCCGCGCTCGCCTTGCCCTTGGCCTGCTTGCAGCCTGTGAGCTCCTCCGTCAGCGTGAGTGTCGTGAGCTTCTTCGTCTGCTGGATCTTGAAGATGCCGTCGTAGAACGTGGCCTTCTCGCCCGGCGTCGTGGTCGTGATTGTGATCTCGCCGTCGCGCGCGTCGATCTCCGAGCCGTTGGGCACCACGCCGTCCTTGAGCGGGATGAACTTCTTCGTCTTCGGGTCCTTGATCTTCACGTCACCGGTCACGTCCGCGGCAACGGACTTGTTCGTCACGGGGGTGGCCACCGGCGTGGCGATCGGAGTCGCGACCGGAGGCTCCGGGGTGGGGACCGGCGGTTCGGGCGTCGGGGTCGGCTCCGGCGGAGCCTGTGGCGGGACCCCCGACAGCTCGTACGCGCCCGCGTCGCAGGCGGACTCCCCGTTGGGAACCCGGTTGTAGCCGCGCTGGTCGATCGTCACGAGGCACGGCGTCACGTAGTCGACCGCCGGGCTCGCGGCGGGGATCGTCAGCACGTCCGTCCCGCCGCCCGCGTTGACGAGAGCCGCCGACAGACCCGTGCCGATGCCGACGCGGTTGGTGCCGTGGTCGAAGCCGCAACTGTCCGCGTTCTCGACGTTCTGGCTCCCGCTGCCGATCGTCCCGGAGCAGTTGCCTTGCGGATTGTTGGCGATGATCGACGCGTTGACCGACGAGCTCCCGCCTTGCAGCAACAGCCCGCCCTGCGTGTTGCCCGCCACCGTCGACGCCAGGATCGAGACGGAGTTGCTGCCGGTGCCGCTGGACAGGATTCCGCCGCCCTGCTCGTTGACCGTGTTGGAGAAGACGGTGGAGTCGGCCACGACCAGCTCGGCCGCACCCTGCGAGCCGTTGTTGTAGATGCCTCCGCCGGTGCTCGCGGTGTTGTGGTCGATCAGGCTGTTGGCGATCGTCAGCGTGCCGGAGTTCGCGATGCCGCCGCCGCTGATGGCGGTGCCGCCCGTGACGCGGGCGAACACGAGCCCGACGTGCGAGCCCTGACCGACGAGGATGTTCCCGCCGTCGCCGGAGACCGGGGCTCCGCCGGCGATCGTCATGTTCGAGAAGCTCACGGTGACCGGTCCCTCGACGTCGAATACCCGGGCCGGGCTCGCACCCTGAATCGTCGTCGCGCGAGCACCCGCGCCGACGATGCCGACATTCGAGGTCAGCTGGAACTGCCCGGCGGTGAGCGTGATGGTCCCGGGGGGGAGCGAGATGGCGTCCTCATTCGGGTCGCGCCCGGCCTCGAGCACGGCGTCGCGCAGGGTCGGGCAACTCGCCGGGGTCACGCAACCCACTGGATCGCCCGTGTCGCCGGTGCCGGTGACGAAGTAGGTCTCGGCCGCCGCGGGCGAGGCCGTGAGGAGGCTGAGAGCGAGTGCGGCGACGATGACACGGGAGCGCATAGGTGCTCTCGACCCTAATGGGACGGCCGATTTTTTGCCCGAGATCCAGAACCCGGCACTCCAAGAACCGGTTACTCGTGTCATTCGACGGATGGTCGATCAAGATTTGCGTGACAGATGACAAAAGGCTGATAGCTTCCCGCGCCGCTTGAAAGTTGAATGAGAGGGGGAGTTCCATGCGTTCCAGGAGGGGAGCGGGCCTTGGCCTGCTCGTTGCGCTGCTCACGTGCGTCTTTGGTGTGGGCACCGCACGGGCGGCCGGGCCGCTCGAGAAGGTGCTCGTGTTCTCGAAGACGGTCCAGTTCCGTCACGACTCGATCCCGCAGGGGATCGCCGCGATCCAGACGCTTGGGACGCAGAACGGCTTCACGGTCGACGCGACCGAGGACTCGACGAAATTCACCGACGCGAACCTCGCGCAGTACGACGTCGTCGTCTTCCTGTCCACGACGGGCGACGTCCTCAACGACACGCAGCAGGCCGCGTTCGAGCGCTACATGAAGGCCGGCGGCGGCTACGCGGGCGTTCACGCCGCTTCCGACACCGAGTACACGTGGCCGTGGTACGGCCAGATGCTCGGCGCCTACTTCCGCAACCACCCGAACGGCACGCCGACCGCGACGGTCAAGATCGAGGACGCCGACGAGCCCTCCACTACGGGGATTCCGGCCTCCTGGACGCGCGCGGACGAGTGGTACAACTTCCAGAAGCCGAACGACCCGGTGGTCGGCGGCAACCAGGCGGGCATCCCGGACTACTCGCCGCGCACGAGCGGCGTCCACGTCCTCGCCACGGTCGACGAGTCCACGTACGACGAGGTCGACGACTCCGCCGACGCTGACGACCACCCGGTCGTCTGGTGCTCGAACTTCGACGGCGGCCGCGTCTGGTACACGGCGCTGGGCCACACCCAGGCCTCCTACTCGGAGCCTGACTTCCTCAAGAGCCTGCTCGGCGGCCTGAAGACCGCGGCGGGCGCCACGGACGCCGACTGCGGCCCGATGCGCACCTCCCCGCCCACGAGCAACGACTTCGAGCTGGCGACGCTGGCCAAGGGCGTCGACAAGACCGGCGAGCCGATCTCGCTGGCCGTGCTGCCGGACCGCCGCGTCCTGCACACCTCGCGCGACGGTCGCGTCTGGCTGACGACGCCGAACTCGACCACCTCGCTGGCGGCCCAGCTGAACGTCTACTCGCATGACGAGGACGGCCTGCAGGGCGTCGCGGTCGACCCCGACTTCGCGACCAACCAGTGGGTCTACCTGTACTACGCGCCGCGCCTGTCGACGCCGCTCACGGACGCGCCGGAGACCGGCGACGCCGCGGCCTTCGCGCCGTACAAGGGCCACAACAACCTGTCGCGCTTCAAGCTCGGCGCCGACGGCAAGCTCGACCTCGCGAGCGAGCAGACGATCCTGCAGGTCCCGACCGACCGCGGCATGTGCTGCCACGTCGGCGGCGACATCGACTTCGACGCCCAGGGCAACCTGTACATGGTCACGGGCGACGACTCCAACCCGTTCTCCTCCGACGGCTTCGCGCCGATCGACACGCGCGCCGGCCGCAACCCGGTCTTCGACGCGCAGCGCACGGCGGCCAACACCAACGACCTGCGCGGCAAGCTGCTGCGGATCAAGGTCGGGCCTGACGGCACCTACACGATCCCGGCCGGCAACCTGTTCACGCCCGGCACGATGGGCACCAAGCCCGAGATCTACGCCATGGGCTTCCGCAACCCGTTCCGCTTCGCGGTCGACCGCGCCACGGGCTATGTCTATCTCGGCGAGTACGGCCCCGACGCCGGCGCCGCGCAGGCGAACCGCGGCCCGGGTGGCCAGGTCGAGTTCAACCTGATCAAGCAGCCCGGCAACTACGGCTGGCCTTACTGCACGGGCAAGAACGACGCCTACAACCAGTGGGACTTCGCCACCAACACGGGCGGCGCGAAGTTCGACTGCAACGCGCCGAAGAACACCTCGCCCAACAACACGGGCCTCACTGACCTCCCGCCGGCGGTCCCGGCGTGGATCGCCTACGACGGCGGCAGCATCCCGGCGTTCGGCTCGGGCTCGGAGTCGCCGATGGGCGGCCCGACGTACCACTTCGACGCCAGCAACCCGTCGACGACGAAGTTCCCCGCCTACTTCGACGGCAAGAACTTCGCCTACGAGTTCGGCCGCGCGTGGATCAAGACGTTCACCGGCGGCGCCGACGGCAGCTTCCCCGCCATCGAGACCTACTTCGGCAACTTCGGCTTCAAGCAGCTGATCGACCTGGAGTTCGGCCCTGACGGCTCGCTGTACGTCCTCGACTACGGCTCCGGCGGCTTCTTCCAGGGCGACGAGAACTCGGCCGTCTACCGGATCGACTACGTCTCGGGGCAGCGCAGCCCGGTCGCCGTCGCCAAGGCCGACAAGACGTCCGGCCCCGCCCCGCTGGCGGTGCAGTTCTCCTCCGCGGGCTCGATCGACCCCGACGGCGGCGACCTCACCTACGCGTGGGACTTCGACAACGACGGCACGGTCGACTCGACCGCTCCCAACCCGGCGCACACCTTCGCCGCGGGCCGGTACATCGCCGCGCTGACGGTCAAGGATCCCTCCGGCAAGGAGGCGCACTCGTCGGTGAACATCGTCTCCGGCAACACGATGCCGACGGTCAAGATCAACCTGCCGGCCAACGGCGCGATCTACAACTACGGCGACACGATCAAGTACACGATCACCGTCACCGACCCCGAGGACGGGACGATCGACTGCTCCAAGGTCCTGCTGAACACCGCGCTCGGTCACAACGACCACTCGCACGGCGATCAGTCGATGACCGGCTGCAGCGGCCAGTTCACGATCCCGCAGGCGTGGGAGGACAAGACCCAGCACACCTGGTACATCCTCGGCGCCAGCTACACCGACAAGACCACGGGTCTCGAGCTCACCGGCACGAACCAGGTCATCCTCGAGTGGAGCACGCAGCAGGCCGAGATGTTCGACGAGAACTCCGGCATGCAGGAGACGCGTGCCACGGCGGCCGCGGGCGGCGGCCGGATGGGCTACACCGATCCGGGCGACTGGCTGAAGTTCAAGGACATCAACCTGACGGGCATCACCAGCGTCACCGCGCGCACGACGGGCGTGGCGAACAGCCGCTTCGAGCTGCGCGTGGACTCGCCGACCGGTCCGCTGGTCGCCTCGATCCCGGTGGTCTCCTCCGGCGACTGGGAGATCTACAAGACCCAGGACCCCGCCGCGGTCACCGACCCGGGCGGGACGCACGACCTCTACGCCGTGTTCCCGCAGTCCAACATGGACCTCGACGAGTTCACGTTCAACGGTCCGGGCGCCAACGGCAACGCGACACCGGTCATCTCGGCCGCGAGCGCCACGCCGCTGTCCGGCGCCTCGCCGCTGAAGGTCGACTTCACGGCGAACGCCACCGATCCCGAGGGCACCGCGGTCTCCTACTCGTGGGACTTCGGCGTCGCGGGCGTGCCTGCCGCGACGACCAAGGACGCCTCCTACACCTACACGCAGCGCGGCCTCTACACCGCCACGCTGACGGTCAAGGACGCGGACGGGCGCAGCGCGACCCGCACGTTCACGGTCGAGGTGCTCGGCACGTGCCCCGGCACGGACCTGTTCACCGGCACGACGCTTGACCGCACGGTCTGGCCGACGATCGTCCGCGAGGACGCGGCCAACTACAAGGTCGAGAACGGGTTCCTGAAGATCAACGCCGTCGCCGGTGACATGTGGACCGGCGCCACGACGGCCAAGAACATCATCTCGCGCCCCGTGCCCAAGGGCCCGTGGACCGCGACGACGAAGGTGACGCTGGCGCAGGTCGCCAACGGCGAGCAGGCGGCGGTCATCCTCCGCCAGAGCGACACCGAGTTCCTCAAGGCGGCGTACATCCGCACCGCCGAGGGCCGCAACATCGAGCTGGTCGGCCTGCGGGCAGGCTCTGAGCCCACGGTCGAGCGTTCGGCGATCTTCGCGACGAGCGCGCCCAACACGGTGTACCTGCGGATGACGTCCAACGGCACCACGGTGTCGGCGGCGTACTCGCTGGACGGCGTGACGTTCACGACGGTCGGGACGCCGAAGGCGCTCGATCGCATGACCAGCCCGCTGATCGGCATCTCCGCCTACAACGGCACGGCCGGCACGCCGGCGAGCTTCGAGTGGTTCAACCTCTCGGGCTCCGACGACGAGTTCGACGGCAACGCGCTCAACGACTGCCGCTGGTCGACGATCCTGCGTCCGGTCGCGGGCGAGGTGCGCGTGACGGGCGGCCAGCTGCAGATCGACGCGATCGACGGAGACCAGTACAACGGCACGTCGACCGCCAAGAACGTGCTGCTGCAGAACGCTCCGGCGAGCGGCCCCTGGCAGGCGATCACGAAGGTGAAGATCCCGCAGGGCGGCTCCTACGAGCAGGGCGGGCTGATCCTGTTCAAGGACGACAAGAACTTCGCCAAGGCCGTCCTGATGGATTCCGAGGGCAGCGGCTGGGTCGTGGAGTTCGGGCAGGACATCAACGGCGTGGCGAGCACGCCGACCGGCTACCGCTCGGCCTCGCTGCCCGCGAGCGTCGAGGCCAACGGCATCTGGCTGCGGATGACGAGTGACGGGACGTCGCTGAAGGCGGCCTACTCGCTCGACGGCACGGCGTGGACGGACATGACCCTCACCCGGTCGCTCGCCACGCTGGCCACCCCGAAGATCGGCCTCGCCGGCTACCACGGCAACGGCCAGCCGATCTCGTTCGATCGCTTCGAGCTCAAGGCCGGCGCGCAGAACTCGGCGCCGGTCATCTCGTCCGCGACCGCGACGCCTTCCGGCGGCAACGCACCGCTGCCGGTGCAGTTCGGCGTCACGGCCACCGACCCGGAGGGTGCCGCGCTGACGTACGCGTGGGACCTCAACGGCGACGGCACGACCGACTCGATCCAGCAGAACCCGACCTACCGCTACACCGTGGCCGGCACCTACGTGGCCAAGGTGACCGTCTCCGACGGTGAGCTGACGGCGTCGAAGACCGTGACCGTCACGGTCACCGGCGTGGCCGTCAGCGGTGACGCCCCGGTCACGGGCGAGGTCCCGGGCACGCTGAGCCTGACGCTCGGCGGTCCCGTCTCGTTCGCGACGTTCATGCCGGCGCTGACGAAGGACTACACGGCGTCCACCACGGCGATGGTCACCTCGACCGCCGCCGAGGCGGTGCTGACGGTCGGCGATCCGTCGGCCAACGCGACCGGGCACCTGGTCAACGGCAGCTTCTCGCTGGCGCAGGCGCTGCAGGTCAAGACGGGCTCGGCGGCGTTCGCGCCGGTCACGGCCTCGACGCCGCTGACCAGCTGGACGGCGCCGGTGGGCAAGGCGGCCGTCGCGATCGACTTCAAGCAGTCGATCGCCGAGACCGACGGGCTGCGCAGCGGCACGTACGGCAAGACGCTCGTGTTCACGCTCTCGACCACGACGCCGTAAGCGAATGATCGTCCCCGGCCCGACCGGTTCGCCGGTCGGGCCGGGGTCAGCCATCATTTGGCCGATGGAGGTGGACGAGCTCTTCGATGCCTGGGAGCGTGCGTGGTCGGGGCGCGACCCGCGCGCGTTCGAGGCCGTGTGCGTGAGCGGCGTCCACTACGAGGACCCGCTGACCCCCGAGCCGCTCGTCGGGACGCGCGATCTGGCCGCTCACGCCAAGCGGCTGTGGGAGGCGGTACCCGACGCGCGGGTCAACACCACCGGCGCGCGGATGAGCGACGGGACCTTCGCGTGCGCGCCGTGCCGGCTGCTGGGCACACACAGCGGTCCGCTCGGGCGCATCTCGCCCACCGACCGCCCGATCGAGGTCCACGCGGTGGTCTACGCGGAGCTCGAGGACGGGTTGTTGAAGCGCGTGCGGGCGTTCTTCGACGTCTACGCGGCCGCGATGACGCTCGGCGTGCTGCCCAAGCCGGGAACGGCCGGGGAGCGGGCGATGCTGATGCTGCGGGGGTTCGGGATCAGAGGGTGACCCGCACCGGCGGGTGGTCCGAGAGCCGACCGCGGTCGAGCACCTCGTAGGTGGCGGCGCCGTGGCCATAGAGGTGGTCGACGTGGTTGCCGCCGAGCCAGTTCAGGCCCGGTAGGTCGGGTTTGCCCTTGAGGTTCAGATCACCGCCGAAGAGGAACGCGTCCGGGAAGGCCTCGAGCGCCCGGTCGACGTCCCGCCGTGCCCACTGGTCCTTGTGCGTCGACGCGTGGAGGTTCACGACCCAGCCGGGTTCGAGTCTCACCGCGTGCGCGTAGCGACGCTCCGGCCACCAGGTCAGGCACTGGGTGCGGTGCGCTTCGATCTTGTGCGTGCGCACGAGGATCGCGTTCGCTCCGCCGCCGTTGGACTTGAGGATGTCGGGGTTTCGTGTGGAGACCGCTTTACGCAGCGCGAGGCCGAAATTGCGGCTGGTGTTGACCTCGCGGTGGTCGGCTGTGGCCGCCGCGGCGAGGTGGGGCGGCCACCACGGCGGCACTTCTTGCAGCAGCGCGACGTCCCACTCCCACCCCGCCAGCGTCTGCGCGAACTCGTGGAGGAGGGAACTCCCGGAGGGGTTCGGGCTCCGTCCGTGGTAGAGGTTCCAGGTCAATGCCCGCACCTCAACATTTCATCACTGGCGCTGAACTCGACGCGGACCGGCTCGCGGCGCTGCTTCGTCGCGCCGTCGCGCTCAAGCAGGCACCGCTCTCCTCGCGGGCGCTCGAGGGCCGCACGATGGCGCTCGTGTTCAACAAGCCGTCCACCCGCACGCGCACGTCCTTCGAGTCGGGCGTCTTCGAGCTCGGCGGGCATCCGATGGTCCTGCGCCCCGACGAGATGCAGCTGACCCGCGGCGAGTCGATCCGCGACACCGCCTACATCCTCTCGCGCCATTCGTCGGTGATCGGGTTGCGCACCGGCGACGAAGACGAGATCAATGGCTTTGCCGAACATGCCACTGTTCCCGTTGTGAACATGCTTTCCCCGCTGCACCATCCATGCCAGGCGCTCGCCGATTTGCAGACCATGCAGGAGGCGCTCGGCTCGCTGGACGGCCGCGTCGTGACCTACGTCGGCGACGGCAACAACGTCGCCCGCTCGCTGGCGGTCGTGGGTGCGTTGGCGGGTGTGGAGGTGCGCGTGGCGGCGCCGTCCGGCTACCAGCTGCCCGTCGGGGAGACACCCGCGATCCTGTTCGAGGATCCCTACGAGGCGGTCGCCGGCGCCGACGCCGTCTACACCGACGTGTGGGTCTCGATGAGCGACTCCGAGGACTCCGCCGCCACGCGCCGCGTGGCGCTCGCCCCATATGTGATCGACGACGCGCTGCTCGACGCCGCGGGCGGGGACGTCTTCGCCCTGCACTGCCTTCCGGCCCACCCGGGCGAGGAGATCACGGAGTCCGTGCTGTACGGCTCCCGCCAGCGCATCTGGGATCAGGCCGAAAACCGGCGCCATGCACAGAAAGCGCTCCTCGAGCTTCTCGTTTCGGCCGACGGGCAGGACGGGTAGGTGTCCGCGGCCATGCCGCAGGCCAAGAAGACGCCGCCCGAGGATGAGTCGTCCCGCAGCGTCCTGAACCCGCTCGACGTGATGGTGATCACCCGCGAACGGCTCCAGGACACGCTCGACGACGCCGTCCGCCGCGGCCGCATGACCCGCGACGACGCCACCGACCTCCTCGCCGAGATCGTCCGCCGCGCGATCTCCGCCCCCACCGACCGGGTCATGCGTGAGGTCCGACGGGTGACCGGCGCCGCCGACGTCTTCCCGATCGACGAGTACGACGAGCTGACCGCGGCGCAGATCGTCTCGCGTCTGGGAGAGCTGCCGGTGGGCGAGCTGCGGCGGGTGCGGGACTACGAACGGCGAAACGCGAACCGCAAGACGGTCTTGGCGGCGCTGGACGCCAAGTTGGCCTGAGCGTCGCGAACGTCGAGTTTCTCGAGTACAGCGCGAGAAACTCGACGCTCGGGTGGCCGCTCGCCAGTTCAGTGTGGTGAGCCTCGCCCAGTTGCATGAGTGCGGGATGTCGGACGGTCAGGTCACGTGGCGCGTGCAGAGTGGGCGGCTGTTCCCGTACTTCCGCGGGATCTACGCCGTCATCCCGCAGCTCTCGATGGAGGGCGTGTTCGTCGCGGCGGTGATCGCCTGCGGGCCGGGAGCGGTGCTCTCGCACTACTCGGCCGCGGCGCTCCGCGGGTGGGTCGAGTGGGACGGGCGTCAGCCGGAGGTCACGACACCCACGCCCCGCTACCACCCCGGCATCCGGACGCACCGGTCGCAGACCGTCGAACGCGTCGTCATCAACGGGATCCCCGTGACTCCGGCGGCGCGGACCGCCATCGACATCTCCGCGACGCTGCCCGAGCGGCGGCTCCGGCGGGCGATCAATGAAGCGCTCAACCAGCGGCAGCTCGAGCTTCGCGACCTCGTCACGTCTGGTCATCGAGGCGCGCGCAAGCTGCGCCGGGTCCTCGCGAGCGCCGCGCCGACCCGCAGCGAGCTGGAGGACGTCGTCCTGGCCGTGCTCGCCGATCTGCCGAAGCCCGACGTCAACCGGCGGGGGACACGGTTCGTGCCCGATTTCCGGTGGCCGGCGCACCGGGTGATCCTCGAGGCCGACAGCGTCCGGTTCCACGACCAGCCGCTGGCACGGGCCGACGACGCGAACCGCCAGCGTGCCCTCGAGCGCGAGGGCAACACGGTTCTGCGGACGACGTGGGATGAGGCGACACTTCGCCCCGGGGTGCTCGAGCGGCGCGTGCGCGCCGCCCTCGATGCGTCGACCGTCGAGTTTCTCGAGTACAGCGCGGGAAACTCGACGGTCGCGGCTCAGTAGCGCGCGCCGACCGGGTCAGGCAGCGCGTCCAGCTCCGCCAAGTCAGCGGCGCTCAACACGAGCACCGCCGCCGCCGCGTTCTCCTCGAGCCGGGAGCGGCGCTTCGTGCCCGGGATCGGGGCGATGTGCTCGCCCTGCGCGAGCAGCCACGCCAGAGCCACCTGCGCCGGCGTCGCGTCGTGCCTGGCAGCGACGGTCTTGACCGTCTCGACGAGCGCCGCGTTGGCGTCCATCGCCTCGGGCTGGAAGCGCGGGTTGTTCTTGCGGAAGTCGCCCGACGGGAACTTCTGCGGCTCGAGCTTGCCGGTGAGGAAGCCGCGGCCGAGCGGCGCGAACGGGAGGAAGGCGGCGCCGTGGGCGGCGCACCACGGGACGACTTCGGCGAACGCGTCGCGCGTCCACAAGGAGCCCTCGGACTGGACGGAGGCGACCGGGTGGATCGCCTGCGCGCGCTCGAGTTCCTCGACACCCACCTCGGACAGGCCGATCGCACCCACCTTGCCCGCCTCGACCAGCGACGCCATCGCGCCCCAGGTCTCCTCCAGCGGCACCTCGGGGTCGACGCGGTGGAGCTGGTAGAGGTCGACGAAGTCGGTCTGCAGGCGGCGCAGGGAGGCGTCGATCGCGGCGAGCACGTGCTCCGGGCGGCCGTTGCGCGCCAGGACGTACTCGCCCGCGTCCTCGACGACGAGCCCGCACTTGGTGGCGAGGACGGCCTCGTCGCGCCGGCCGGCCAGCGCGCGGCCGACGAGCTCCTCGTTGGTGTACGGGCCGTACATGTCGGCCGTGTCGAGCAGGGTCACACCGAGGTCCAGCGCGCGGTGGATGGTCGCGATCGACTCGGTGTCGTCGCGGTCGGCGGCCGAGTACGCCCAGGTCATTCCCATGCAGCCGAGCCCGATGCGCCCGGTGTCCCGTCCAGCGATCTTCATACGGTCACCTTAGGCCTGCATCGTGGGCACCAGCTCGACGCGGGAGAGGTTGACGTGGGTGGGCTGGGACGTGATGAACGTGATCACGTTCGCCACGTCCTCGGAAGTGAGCAGCTCGATCTCGGCGAACATGGCGTTGAGCTCCTCCTGCAGCCCGGGACGCACGTGGTCGGCCAGCTCCGACTGCGTGCCTCCCGGCTCGACGATCGTCACGCGCACGCCGCGGCCCGCCCACTCGGCGCGCACGCCCGCGGCGAACTGGGTCGCACCCGCCTTCGTCGCCGCATAGCCCGCGTAGTTCGGGAAGGCGATGTGCGCCGCGATCGAGGACACGACGACGAGATCCGCCGGCCCGCCGCGCTCCGCGGCGGCCAGCAGCGACGGCGCGAACGCGCGGGTGGTGTTCACGAGCCCGATCAGGTTCGCGTTGAGCATCCGGTCGAGGTCGTCCGCCGCGGACTCCTCGGCGGGGGAGGGGAGCATCACGCCCGCGTTGGCGACGACGAGGTCGGCGTCGCTCGCCGCGGCTTCCAGCGCGGCGCGGTCGCCGACGTCGGCCGCGACGGCGGTGCCGCCGAGCTCGTCCGCGAGTGCCTCGATGCGGTCGGCGCGGCGGGCGATCAGGGTGACGTGGGCGCCGGCGGCGGCGAGAGCGCGGGCGGTGGCGGCGCCGATTCCTGAGGAGGCGCCGGTGACGACGGCGCGGCGATCTTGCAAGTTCATGCCACGCAGACTGCGCCGGCGACCCGCCCCTTGCCAGGCGTCGCCGGAGCCTAGGACGCACAGACCCACCCGCCCGCGAAACTCGTGCGGCACACTGGTCATATGGCCGAGCTCGGTGACTTCCTCCGCACCCGGCGCGCCCGTCTGCAGCCGCAGGACGTCGGGCTTCCCGACTACGGCCGGCGCCGCGTCCCAGGCCTCAGAAGAGAAGAGCTCGCCCAGCTCGCGGGCGTCAGCGTCGACTACTACGTCCGGCTCGAGCAGGGCCGCGACATCCAGCCGTCGGACTCGGTCCTCGACGCCATCGCATGCGCGCTCCAGCTCACCGACGACGAGCGATCGCATCTGTTCACGCTCGTCCGGCCGCGTCGCCGCGCTCGCCGCCGTCCCAGCGAGCGGGTGCGTCCCGGGGTCCAGCGGCTGGTCGAGCGGATCGAGTTCCCAGCGTTCGTGCTCGGGCGCCGTATGGACGTGCTGGCCTACAACGCCCCGGCGGCCGCGCTGCTCGGCGGCATGCGTGAGCGCAACATGCTGCGGTACATGTTCTTCGACGACGGCGCCCGCGCGCTCTATCCCGACTGGGAGCAAGTCGCCGCCGAGGGCGTCGCCTACCTGCGGCTGACGGCCGGGGAGGACCCTGACGACGCCCAGCTCGTCGAGCTGATCGGGGAGCTCTCCCTGCACAGCGAGCCGTTCCGCCGCCTGTGGGCGCGGCACGACGTGAAGTCCAAATCGTTCGGCGTCAAGACCTTCGAGCACCCGCAGGTCGGGCCGCTCGAGCTCGACTACGAGTCGCTCAAGCTGCCCGACGCCGACCAGACGCTCGTGACCTACACCGCGGCGCCCGGCAGCCCGTCGGAGACCGCGCTCGGACTGCTCGCCCAGCTAGGCCGTGAGGAGGATCGGGGCGGCGTCGGTGATGACGATCGTGTGTTCGAAGTGCGCTGAGGGCGAGCCGTCCTCGGTGCGGATCGTCCACCCGTCGTCGTCCACGTAGACCTCGCCCGCGCCCGCGGCGATGATCGGCTCGACCGTGATCACGAGCCCGTTCGTCAGCTCCGGGCCGTCCCAGGCGATGTTCGGGACGTCGGGCTCCTCGTGGATCCGGCGGCCGATGCCGTGGCCGGTGAGCTCGGCGCAGACGTTGAAGCCGCGGCGCTCGACCTCGGCCTGCACGGCCGCGCCGATCGCACCCACGTTGTTGCCGGCGCGCGCCGCCTCCAGGCCGAGCCGCAGCGCGGACTGCGCGGCGGCGGAGAGCCGCTGCTCGCGCGGCTTGACCTTCCCGACCTGCACGGTGCGGCAGGCGTCGGCGTAGAAGCCGTCGAGCTCGGCGGTGACGTCGAGCTTGACGAGCTGCCCTTCGCGCAGGCGGCGCTTGCCCGGGATGCCGTGCACGCACTCGTCGTCGAGCGAGATGCAGGTCGTGCCGGGGAAGTCGTAGTCGAGCATCGGGCCCGAGCGGGCGCCGTGGCGGGCGAACACCTGCGCCGCGACCTCGTCGAGCTCGGCCGTGGTCACGCCCGGGCGTACGCGCCGGGCCATCTCGCGGATCGTCTCGGCGACGACGCGGCCCGCGGCCCGCAAGGCGGCCAGCTCATCAGGGTCATCGATGGACACCCTGTCATCCTCACACATCTCATGTCTTCGGCAACTTTCACCCGGCCGTCGCGCGGCGACGTGCTGGAACTCACGATCGATTCCCTGGCCCACGGCGGCAACGGCGTCGCCCGGCGCGAGGGATACGTCGTGTTCGTGGCCGGCGGCATCCCTGGCGACAAGGTCCGTGCCGAGGTCGGCAAGGCCAAGAAGGCCTACGCCGAGGCGCGGGCGATCGAGATCCTCGAGCCCTCGCCCGAGCGCGTCCCCGAGTTCGCCGACCACCCCGGCGCGCCGTGGCAGGTGCTCTCCTACGAGCGCCAGCTCGAGGTCAAGACGGAGCAGGTCGCCGACGCTCTGAAGCGCATTGGCAAGCTCGACGACATCGAGATCGAGCCGATCGTGCCCGCCGTCGAGCAGTGGCGCTACCGCAACAAGCTCGAGTACTCGTTCGGCACCGACGAGCAGGGCGAGCTGGTGTGCGGCTTCCACGCGCCCGGCCGCTGGAACGAGATCGTGCCGATGGTCGATTGCAAGCTCGCCAGCGAGAAGTCCAACGAGCTGCGCGAGCAGGTCCTGCAGTTCTGCAAGATCGAGCGCCTGACGGCGTGGGATCGCAAGGACCACCGCGGCTTCCTGCGCAACGTCGTCATCCGCGAGGGCCGGCGCACGGGTCAGACCCAGGTGCGCCTGATCACCTCGCCCGGCAAGTTCGACGTCGACGGCTTCATCGACGCCGTCGACGCCGACGGCCTCTGGTGGACCCAGACCTCCGACCTCGGCGAGAGCACCTACGGCGGCGAGTCGATGCTGCTCTCCGGCGCTCCCCAGCTGACCGAGCAGCTCAACGACCTCGACTTCCTGATCTCGCCCGAGGCGTTCTTCCAGACCAACACCGAGATGGCCGAGCGGCTCTACGGCATCGCCATCGAGTTCGCCGGCCTGCGCGGCAGCGAGCGCGTCTTCGACCTCTACTGCGGCATCGGCACGATCGGCCTGAACATGGCCGCCCGCGCCCGCAAGGTGATCGGCTTGGAGATCATCGAGCCCGCCGTCGCCGACGCCCTCGAGAACGCCCGCATCAACGAGATCGTCAACGCGTCCTTCTACGCGGGTGACGCGCGGCTGGCCCTGCGCGAGCTCGTCGAGAAGGAGGGCAAGCCGGACCTCGCGGTCATCGACCCGCCGCGCGCCGGCCTCTCCCAGAAGATCGTGCGCCGGATCGTCGACGCCGCGCCGGCGCGGATCGTCTACGTCTCCTGCAACCCGACGACGCTGGCGCCCAACGCGGCCCAGCTGGTCGAGGCGGGCTACAAGCTGATCAAGGTGCGCCCCGTCGACATGTTCCCGCAGACCCCGCACATCGAGTGCGTCGCGCTCTTCGAGGCGGGTCCCGACGGCGTGCAGAACCCGGACCGCGAAGCTTAACCGTTCGGTCGCGTCCGATTGCGTCGGACGCGAGCTACGTTCGCCTCATGAGATGGGTCTGCGCCGCCACAGCGATGATCGCGTGGTGTTCCGTCACACCCGCGTACGGCCAGTCGTCGACGCGGTATCTCGACTGGAGAGCCGGTGACACGCCGTACCTCCACGCGGTCCCTGGCCCGAAGGCCTGGGCCGGCAAAGTCGAGGTGGTCCGTTGTCCCGCCGGCGGAGCCTGTGAGTCGACGCCGACGCCGATGACGCCCGAGGGCTACGTCGACCTGACGGCCATCGCGGCCGGCGACAGCTACGAAGCGCGATGGAGCGAGGACGACATGGTCGTGAAGGCCGTTCGTACACCGCCTTGGCTCGGCCCCTACGTGGTCACGGCTCCGCCGGCGGTCGCGGGTGTGCCCGCCGTCGGCGGGACGCTTTCGGCGGTCCTCGCGGAGGTCTCAGGCGGCTGGGGCGCGCCGTGGGGCCCGTTCAGCGGCGGCTCGCTCGCCGTGTGTCGCTCGCCGCAGGCGACCGACTGTCAAGTGCTCGGGGAAGGCTCGGCTCCCGTCCTCATCAGCGAGCGCTGGACCGGTTGGTACGCGTTCGCCACCACTGGCTTCGTCTCAGGTCAATCCCACCCTACGGATTCGATACCGGTGTATGCGAAAGGGGTGTACCCCTACGCGGTCGAGTCCCTGCAACCGAGTGCGAGACGCGCGGTCTCGGCGCCGGCCGGTCCGATCGCGACCGCCACCGCCACGATCCGCGACCGCGCGCTCCGGCGAGAGCACCGGCTGAGCGTGGCGAGGGTCACCTGTCCTCTGCCCTGCTCGGCGCAGTTCAAAGTGAGCGGTGGTGGCGAGAAGGCCTACACGCAAACGGTGGCCGTGACCGGATTGGCGGCTTTGACGATCCCGCCGCGGCACGGCAAGCTGCGCGTGCGCGTGACGGTCGACGGGAAGCTGCTGGCCAGCGGCACGTCAGTGGCGCGATAGGAGAACCGTGCGCCGCGGGACGACGCGGGCGGGCTAGGCGCCGCCGAACGGCGGGATCTGGCGCCAGGAGCTGGCGCGGGGATCGTCCGGCGTGGGCGGGCGCTCGGCGGCCTCGATGGTCTCGACCATCTCGCGCGGCGGCTCAACGGCCTGCCACTCGCCCTTCGCGTCCAGCTGCACTTTCAACTTCATGGGTGGCGGCTCGCCGGCCGTCTGACTGCGGGCGGGCTCTTGACGGGGCATACAACCGAGTCTAGGCCGCTTCGGCCCAGAACTCACCGTCGTCGTCGGCGAAGGAGCCGAGCGCGTTGCCGACCTCGGCGTAGACCTCCGCGTTGAGGCCCATCCCGAGGTGCGACGCGCGCACCTCGACCTGGTTCGCGGCCGGGTCCAGGCAGGCGTGCCAGTCGACGACGCCGTCGGTCTTCGAATACAGCGCGGTGTAGCCGACCTCGTCCGGGAACGGGCCTGCCAAATCGGCGCGGAAACGCTTGCAGCAGGCGCCCCGCAGGCAGCTCACGCGGAACATGCCGGGGACCTTGCCGGTGCCCAGCGCCCCCACGACGAGTACTTGGGCGAGCACGAACGGGTGGGCGCTGAGCTGGCGCACGGTCGGCGCGCCGAGGGTCACGATCCCGCTCACCAGGTCCGGGCGACGCGCTCCCAGCACCCGCGCGAAGACCCCTCCGCGCGACTGCCCGATGATCGCCACGCGGTGGCCGGTGATGTCCGCCAGCTCCTCCAGGCGGACCTCGAGCCGCGCGAGGTATTCCTCGCTGCAGCCCACATTGGCGCGGATCCCGGCCCGGTGCGGGCGGTAGCCGTTCTCGCGCAGCCAGCGGGTCATCGTCGACATCGAGCCGTCGCCCGCCATGAACCCGGGGATCAGCAGCACGGGGCGCCCTTCGCCGTCCGGCACCCCGCCGCCCCGCCACACCGAGCTGCGGAACAGCGCCGCGGCCTCCACGCCGGCGAGACCTTCGCGCCAGAGCGGGGGGAAGTGCGGAAGTGATACGCCCACGGAAAAGGTTTACCCCATTCAGTCGCAATACGTACACGACGAACGGGGAGTAGCCTCGCGAGCATGCGTGCCGCCACCATCCGCGATGGCCGGATCGAGGTCGTCGAACACCCGGATCCGGAGCCCCAGGACGGCCAGCTCCTGGTCCGCGTCAAGGCCGCCGGCCTCAACGGCGCCGACATGATGCAGCTCGCCGGGGGCTACCCCGCGCCGCCCGGCGTCCCGCAGGACATCCCCGGGCTGGAGATCGCCGGAGAGGTCCTGAGCTGCGGGCGGCGAGCCGGGCGTTTCGAACCGGGCGATCGCGTGATGGCGATCGTGGCCGGCGGCGGGCAGGCCGAGCTCGCGGTCGTCCACGAGCGCACGGCGATGCCCGTCCCGGAGGAGCTCGACTGGACCGCGGCGGGCGGCGTGCCCGAGGCGTTCACGACGGCCCACGACGCCCTCTTCACCCAGGCGGGGCTGATGTGCGGCGAGCGGCTGCTCGTCCACGGCGCCGCGGGCGGGGTCGGGATGGCGGCCGTCCAGCTCGGCACGATGACCGGCGCGCGCGTGACCGCGACCGTGCGCAACGAGCAGCACCGGGCCCAGATCGCGGCCCTCGGCGTCCACGCGATCTCTACGGAGGGCTTCGCGTCCGAGGGCGAGTACGACGTGATCCTCGAGCTCGTCGGCGCGCAGAACCTGTCCGAGAACCTCGACGCACTCGCGACCGGTGGCCGGATCTGCATCATCGGCGTCGGCGCGGGGGCCAAGACCGAGATCAACCTGGTCAAGCTGATGGGTAAGCGCGGGCGCATCCACGGCTCGACCCTGCGCAACCGGCCGATCGAGGAGAAGGCGATCGCCGCGCGGCTGATGGAGAAGATGGTCCTGCCGGGGTTCGCGTCCGGCGATCTGTCCGTCCCCGTGACCGAGACGTTCGCGTTGGCGGACGCCCCCGCGGCCTACGAGCGCTTCCTGGCCGGCGGCAAGCTCGGGAAGATCGTCCTACAGACGTAGCGACTCGAGATCGGCGTCCTTGGACGCCCACTCGCGCGTCTCGGGATTGTTCGCGAAGGCGACCTCGAGATGCGCGAGCGCGTCTTCGCGCCGGCCGGCGAGCGCCGCGTAACACGCGAGGTTGTACTGCAGCGACGGGTTGTCCGGGTGGGCCTCCAGGCCCTCCGCTGCGATCTCGTAGGCACGCGCGTAGTCGCCGGAGCGGTAGGCCGGGGTCGCGCGGTACCAGTACTCGAACGGCGACGGCGGCCCGGCCGCCCCCGGCTTGCCGCCGATCACCAGGACCGTCGTGTCGTCCTCGGCCGCCTTCGCGGCGCGATGCTGCTCCGGGCGGGCGAAGACCAGCGTGCCGGGCGGCGCGTCGATCGTCTCGCCGTCGAGCTCGAACTCGGCCCGGCCGGTCAGCACGACGTAGAGCTCCTCGTGCCGGCCGGACCCGTGGCCCTGCTCGTCGTGGGGCTCGATCACCTCGTCCCCCGCCCGCGGCCCGGTGTAGGCGTTCACGCCGAACGCCGAGACGCCCAGGGCCCGGGCGATCGGCCGGTAGACGCCCTCTCCCACCTCGACCGATTCG
This sequence comes from Solirubrobacter ginsenosidimutans, assembly GCF_027587205.1. Next base: position 54,842 of record NZ_JAPDOD010000036.1, on the reverse strand, counting down.
AGGTCGGCGAGGCCTAGTACGGAGGGAAGTCGGCCCACCAGCCCCCCAGCTCTCGGAACGCGCTCCAGAACGCGCGCTTGGCGGATTCCTCGTCGAGCGACCGGTCGATGTCGGGCACGTAGAGCGCCTCGATCGACGGGGTCAGCCGCTGGACGACACCGGGCGACTCGAACACCTCGCGCGCGAGCGGCAGCTGCAGCTCGTTGAGGATGTCGAGCGCCTCCATACCCATGACCACGATGATCTTGGGCTGCACGATCGCGATCTCCTCCACCAGCCGCGCGACGCACTCCGGCGCGGCCAGCAGCGGGTCGGCGACCGGGCACTTCACACACAAGGTGCCGTAGACGACCAGGGGGTCGATGTCGAGCCGCTTGAGCGACTTCATCAGGGCGGTTCCGGCGCGGCCGTAGAACGCGACGCCCTCCTCGACCTCCGCGGGCGTGGGCGCGTGCTTGAGGAGCATCACGTCGGCTTGCGGGTGGCCAGAGCCGAGGACCGGCATCAGGTTGCCACGGGGGCAGCGGTCACAGCTCTGTAGCTCGCGAGTGAACGTGTTGAGCTCGCGGATGGCGCGCTCGAGGTACTTCTCGCGGATCTCGTCGTCGGTGGCGGGCATTGCGCCGACCGGTTTCACCCCGAGGCCGGGTTCCCCTCCACTCTGCAACTCACTGCCCGCCGCGCCCCGCGACGGCCTTGGCCACCTTGCGCCGGCGGGTGGCCGCGCGAGCGGCCGACGGAGCGGCCTTCGTCTGCAGGAACTTGAGCGCCTGAACCCTTGCGTAGCGCAGGGATGAGGGCTTGGCGGCGATGTCGGCGTCGCGCAGCGATTCGAGGAACTCCTTGGGCCCGTCGAAGTCGCGCATGCTGATCCGGACGCTGCCCAGGCCCTGGGCGACGTGTGAATCACTTCCTGCACCGCCGACGATCCGGTACTTGCCCGCGAAGCGCACGGCCTCCTCGTTGAAGGCCGGCAGGGCGATGCGCGGATTGAAGACCTCGATCGCGTCGATGTCTGAGACGACGGCGAGCATGTGCTCGTAGTCCGGCACCGAGTGCATCCGGTCGAAGGGATGCGGGACGTAGACGATCCCGCCCTGGCGGCGGATCTCGGCGATCGTCTCGGCGAGCGTCATCCCGCGCGGGATCTTCTCCTCGATGAACAGGCCGATAACCTCGCCCTGGTCGGCGGTCATGACCTCCTCGCCGACGATCACCTTGATGCCGTACTGGGCGGCCTTCTCGCGGGCGTCCAGCGCGCCGGAGACCTCGTTGTGGTCGGTCACCGCGATCGCGCCCAGGCCGACGTCCACGGCGGTCGCCAGCAACACGTCGACCGGTGTCGCGCAGTCGCTGGAGTGGTCGGTGTGCATGTGCAGGTCGACCTCGATCAGCTTGCGCTTCGCGAGCCGTGCCCGGACCTCGGGCCTGGGGTCCGGGTCGTGGCGCTGCGCGGCCAGGCGGGCGTAGATCGCCTCGACCTCGTCGGCGACGCGCGACCAGGCCAGCTCCCCCCGCGCTTGCGCGCCGTGCTCGGCGATGCTCGTGCGCAGCGGCTCGTCGCGGATCAGGCGCTCGAGCTGCTCGGTGAGGACGTCGACGTCGCCGGGCTCGAAGTGCAGGCCGACGTCGCCGTGGCGCAGGATCTCCTCGTAGACCGGCAGGCGCGAGGTGAGCGGGACGGCGCCCGCGCCGAGCGCGCGCACGACCACGCCGGGCGCGGTCTGCTGGCCGAGCGAGGCCGTGACGACGACGTCGGCGCCGGCGAGGGCGAGCTCTTCGTCGTCGACGACCGTGACCCGGTTGCGCAGGCTCGAGCGCAGGGTCGGGATCGCGCCCGTCTTGGAGTAGACGACCGCTTCCCACGGCAGATCCTCCGGGAGGTGGCGCAGAGCGCGCAGGAAGAGCCGCAGCGCGGCGCGCTCCTCGCGATCGGAGAAGACGATCCGCACCGGCGCGCCGGGCTCGCGCTCCACCCGCGTCTCGCTCGTGACGCCGGGGCGCAGGAGCTCGTACCGCGCCGGGAAGTAACGGTTCAGCAGCTCGGCGGTCGCCTCGTAACTGGCGGTGCGGGCGTCGAGGCGGCCGAAGAAGGTCTCGACGAACTTCCGCGCCACCTGCGTGGAGAGCACCCGCTCGGCGGGCGCGTGGAAGGAGCCGACGTTGAGCGCGCGCGAGTGCCGCAGCGCCACGGAGCCGGCGCTCGGCGCCCACGGCTCGTGCACGTGGACGAAGTCCAGCGGCGCTGCGCCCAGCACGTCCTCGATCGTGCGCGCGATGTCGACCGGGGGCGCGGGATTGATCCCGCGGCGGCTGCCGGAGAACAGCAGCTCGCCGACGCCGAGCACCCGCACCCCGCCGTCCGGGTCGAAGAAGTCCTCAGGCGTCTCGCGCGCGGCGCGGATCAGCTTGCGCGACTCGCGCACCAGCTCGGGCGAGCGCGAAGGGGCGAGCAGGAGGACGCGGTGCCCGCGCTCGGCGAGTTCCCGCGAGACCTCGGCCGCGAACGTCCCGACCTCGTTCGCATCCTCGAACGGATGCGGCGCGACCTGGGCGATGGCGAAGCGCTCTGCCACTGACCCGCAGCCTACCGGACGCCGTTTCTGTGGGCCCAGAGCGCCGCCGCGGTGCGGTCGGTCACCCCGATCGCGGCGAAGATCTTCGTCATGTGCGCCTTCACGGTCTTGTCCGTGATCCCCAGCGCGCGGGCGATCTGCTTGTTGGGCAGGCCTTCGGCGACGAGCTTGAGGACCTCGCGCTCGCGGGCGGTGAGCGTGGAGCCGGCCTCAGGCGTCGCGCGGGTGAGGACGGCGTGGGCGGCGCGCGGGTCCAGCGGGGACTCGCCACGCGCGGCGGCGCGGATGCCGCGCAGCAGCTCGTCCGGCTCGGCGTCCTTGAGCAGGTAGCCGCGCGCGCCGGCGTCCAGCGCGCCGAGCACCTGCACGCGGTCCGAGAACGCGGTCAGCACGACGACCTGGGTGTGCTCGCTGGCGGCGCGGACGCGGCGGGTGGTCTCGATGCCGTCCATGCCCGGCATCGCGAGGTCCACGAGCGCCACGTCGGGCTTGAGGTCGCGCGCGAGGGTCGCCCCGGTCGAGCCGTCGCCCGCGTCGCCGACGACCTCCATGTCCTCCCCCGAGGCGATCAGCCGGGCGAGCCCGGCTCGCACCAGCGCGTGATCGTCGATGAGCAGGACGCGGATCACAGCTTCAGGAGGATGCTGGTTCCGCGGCCGGGCGTCGAGCGGATCTCGAGCGTGCCGCCGTGCTCGCGCGCGAGGTCGTCGAGCATCCGCAGGCCGAGGTGCGGGCGGGTGTCGGTGGGCGCGTCGAAGCCGTCGCCGTCGTCGGTCACCTCGAGCGTGGGTCCGCGGGTCACGCTGACGTGAACGCTCGACGCGTGCGAGTGGGCGGCGACATTGCGCAGCGCCTCGTGGGCGGTGCGGTACAGCAGCGCCTCGGTGCCGCGGCCGAGCTCGAGGCCTTCGTCGACGTGCAGCTCGGTGCGCATCCCCTGGCTCTGCAGCGGCGCGAGCAGGTCCTCGAGCGCGCCGCCGAGGCCCTGGCGGTGCAGGTCGTCGGGGTAGAGCTCGACCAGCAGCGTGCGCAGGCGGCGGATCGCCTGTCGCACCTGCGCGCCGGTCTCGTGGTCCTGCGCGGCACCGAGCGTGAGCGAGACCGCGACGAGGTCCTGGACGACGCCGTCGTGCAGGTCGCGAGCGAGGCGGCGGCGCTCGTGCTCGGACGCGGTCACCGCCTGGTAGAGCAGCTCCTCGCGCTCGCGCTGGCCGCGCTTGAGGCGCCGCGACAGCGACCAGCCGAGCGGGACCTGCACGAGCCAGAGGGCGAGCAGGACGCCGAGGACGATCGGGATCACGTCCCGCCACACGCGGTGGGTCTCGGCCGAGATCGCGCCCTCGCGGAGGTAGGTCTCGAACAGCAGGCGGGTGCCGTGCGGGCCCGGGATCCCGAGGTAGACCTCTCGCAGCGCGCCGCGGCCGGCCTCGAAGCGGTTCTCCGGGCGGGTGAGGTCGCTCACGTCGGCGTGCACGCCCGGGTGGCGGAACAGCGCGCGCTCGTCGGGCTCCAGCGCGAAGCGCTTGCCGATCAGCCGCGGCTCGTCGGAGTAGACGATGCGGCCGCTCTCATCCCAGAGCTTCACGCGCACGACCGGGTCGCGGAGCACGTAGAAGCGCACGACGCGGTCGAGCTTCTCCAGGCTCTGCTGGTTCCCGGTCAGCACGCCCGGCTCGATCGCGGGGGCGACGACGGCGTTCCCGGCCAGCTCCGTGACCTGCTTGGCGTCGCGCAGCGCCTCGTTGCGGGAGATGTGGCGGACGGCCAGCACGCCGACGACGGCGACCGCGAGCACCACGAGCAGGCCGCTGAGGGCGAACTGGGTGACGGGTGAGAGCAGGCGGCGCATCGCTACCGAGGATGGCGGCGCCCGGTGGGTCCCGCATTGGACCTTGGTCGTATACGACCAAGGTCGGGTGGGAAAGTGGACCCGTCTGGAGCGACCGTGTCGGCCATGACAAGACTTCCTCTCGCCGCCCTCCTGATCGGTGTCAGCGGCTTCGTCGCCGCCTGCGGGGGCTCCAGCGCCTCCGGCTCGACGACGACCAGCACCGGCTCCAACGCCGCCTACAGCGCGCCTGCCGCGACCGCAACCGCGGCTGCCGCCACCTCGTCCTCCGCCCACGTCACGACGCTGAAGCTGAGCGCGGACCCGGGCGGCGCGCTGCGCTTCAACAAGAGCCGCCTGAGCGCCAAGGCGGGCAAGATCAAGCTCGTGCTGACGAACCCGTCGTCGTCCGGCATGCCGCACGCCATCGCGATCCAAGGTCACGGATCGGGCAAGGTCGTGCAGCCGGGCGGGACCTCGACGCTCACCACGACCCTCAAGCGCGGCACCTACACGTTCATCTGCCCCGTTCCCGGCCACGCCGCCGCGGGCATGAAGGGCACGCTGACCGTGCGATGACAGAGCGCGCGAACACCATCACGATCGTCGGTGTGGCGGGGATCGGCCTGATCCACCTGCTCGACAGCATCGACACCTTCCACGAGACCCGCTGGCTGTTCTGGGCCTACGTGCTGCTGATGGCCGCGACGCTCGTGGTCTCCGCCGCGCTCCTGTACGCGCCCGACCCGCGCTGGCTGGCGGCCGCGGCGGTCGTCGCGCTCCTCCCGCTCGCCGGCTACATCCTCAGCCGCACCACGGGCCTGCCGGGCGCCGACGACGACGTCGGCAACTGGACCGACCCGCTCGGCCTCGCGTCCCTGTGGGTCGAAGGCGCCGTCTTGGCGACCTCGTCCGCGGCACTGGCCCTCTCCCCCCGCCGCGCACCCGCCCCGGCCCGCCCGTTGACCGTCACCCCGCTCGAGAACTGAGCCGCGTTAAAACGACCCGCGCCGCCCGTTGAGAGGCGGCGCGGGAACGAAAGCGAGGGCGGGGCGGCTTACTCGGCCGCGACCTTTTCGTCGGCCTTCTCGGAGGCCTTCTTGTCGCGTGCGGCGCGGGAGACCTTCTCGGCGCGGGCGTACTGGGCGATGAAGGCCTCGGTGTCAGCGCGGGCCTGATCGTCCGGGCGCTGGTTCATCGGGGACTTCATGAGGTACGAGCTGGGGCCGTCGAGCTGGCCGGCGACGCCGTGGTTCAGCGCGAGCTTGCAGCAGCGGGCGGCGTCGATGACGATGCCGGCCGAGTTCGGGGAATCCCAGACCTCGAGCTTGAGCTCGGCGGTCAGCGGGACGTCGCCGAAGGCCGCGCCCTCGAGGCGGATGTGCGCCCACTTGCGGTCCTCGAGCCACGGCACGTAGTCCGACGGGCCGACGTGGACGTCCTTGGCGGGCATGTCGTGATCGACGATCGACGTGACCGCGTTGGTCTTGGAGATCTTCTTGGACTCCAGGCGCTCGCGCTCGAGCATGTTGTAGAAGTCCATGTTGCCGCCGACGTTGAGCTGCGACGTGTGCTGCAGCTCCACGCCGCGGTCGCCGAAGAGGCGGGCGAGCGCGCGGTGAACGATCGTCGCGCCGACCTGGGACTTGATGTCGTCGCCGACGATCGGCAGGCCCGCCTTCTTGAAGCGGTTGCTCCAGTACTCCTCGCGGGCGATGAACACCGGGATGCAGTTGACCATGCCGCAGCCGGCCTCGAGGATCTGCTCCACGTACCACTTCGTGGCCTGCTCGGAGCCGACCGGCAGATAAGAGACGACGACGTCGGTGCGCGTCTCCTTGAGGACCTCGACGATGTCGACCGTCGAGCCCGGGGCCTTGGTGATCTTCTCGGACAGGTACTTGCCGAGGCCGTCGTGGGTCATGCCGCGCTGGACGGGGACGCCCAGGTGCGGCACGTCCTCCTTGACGAACTTGATCGTGTTGTTCTGGCCGGACCAGATCGCCTCGGAGAGGTCCTTGCCGACCTTGTCCGCGTCGATGTCGAACGCCGCGGAGAACTCGATGTCCGAGATGTGGTAGCCGCCGAGGTCCACGTGCATGAGGCCGGGCACGCGCGTGCCGGCTTCAGCGTTCTTGTAGTACTGGACGCCCTGCACGAAGGCGTTCGCGCAGTTGCCGACGCCGATGATGGCGACGCGGACCTTCTCGTTCTGGTAGCGGCTGGTGCCGTTGGTGCTCAAGAAACTCGATTCCTTCGCAAAGGGGGTGACCGTTGACAGGTAAACCCTGTTAGACGGCTTCAGTTACAGGCTTATTCAGCTCCGAGCGCACGTGGAAGATGCGCTGAAAGACCGTCACGACCGCCATCACGGCCAGGACGTACACGGCCGGTTCGATCGCCTTGAGGTCCCCGAAGACCAGGCCTGCAGAGAGTACGACGACACGAAACGCACGGTCGGCGATGCCCACCTTGCACTCCACGCCCAGGGCCTCGGCACGCGCTCGCGTGTACGAGACCATGATCGACGCGATGACCGCGACGACCACCATCGCGACCGCGACCTGGTTGGACGCGATGAACGTCAGGTCCGGGTCGTCTGCGAACTGATAGGCGACCGCCGCGAGGACGATGCCCTCCTCGACGCGGTCCAGCGTCGAGTCCAGGAACGCTCCGAACGGCGACGCCTTGCCGGACATCCGCGAGTAGCGGCCGTCGAGCGTGTCGCATACCGAGCCGACGATGAACGCGATGCCGCCGGCGATCCACCAGCCCTGCAGGATCAGCACCGCCGCGACCACGCACAGCGCGAAACCGGTCAGCGAGATCGCGTTCGGCGTCAGTCGCGACTGGATCAACCGGTTGCGGAACTCCGTCTGATAGTCGCGGGGTCCGTTCCCGCGGCCGCGCGGGGAGCTCTCTACGGGAGGAGTCGCCATGGTGGCCGATGAGCCTATCCGGCGCGCGCCGGTGCCGGTAGGGCCGCTTGGTCGGGATCCCAGGCCCATGCCGCCGGCCGCACGCGGGCGAACACCGTCTGCGCCGCCAACGCGCTGATCCCCGCGACCAGCGCGCCCGTCACCGCGTCGAAGATCCAGTGGTTGGCCGTCACGATGACGACACCGGCGACGATCGGCGCGTAGAGCGCCCACAGCACCTTCGCCCACCGGTGCTTGACGATCCGCAGCATCGGGACCCCGAGCATCAAGGCGAACCCGACGTGCATCGAGGGAACCGCGGCGTATGGGTTGAAGAGGGCGTTGACGTCGGAGTCCGACGAGACGCCGGTGAAGTCCGACACCGAGTCGATGAACCCGAGCTCGGGCAGCATCCGCGGCGGCGCGGTCGGGTACAGGATGTAGCCGATCAGCGCCAGCACCATCGCCACCATGAACATGTTGCGCACGAAGTAGAAGTGCTCGTTGCGGAACAGGTAGATGAACGCGAGCGTGCACGTGGTGACGATGAAGTGGGTGTTGAGGTACATCCAACTGCCCACGTCATTGACGAACCCGGTCCCGACCGCCCAGTTCTGGATCGCCGGTTCGGCGAACACGTGCAGGTGCCGCTCGAGCGACACGATGTCGCGAGCATGGTTGAACGCCTCCGCGGACTGGTCGAAGACCTGCCCGCGAACGAGCCGGTAGAGCCAATACGCACCGCAGAACAACACGATTTGCCACAGCAGGTCCCGCACGCCACGGGGCAACAGGTTCTTCACCATCGCCCCCGAGGCTAATACGCGAAGGGCGGACGCTCCACGGGGGCTAACACCCGTTATCGCCATGTGGTGGATCGCTGGCCAGATCCACGGTCGTTCCTGCCGGCGGCGATCGCCGCGGTCGTACTGGTGGTCCGGTGGCGGCGATCGCCGCCCGGCAGGGGCGAGCGGGGCCCGCCAGAATCCGCCACAGGGCGGTGACGGGTGTTCAACACCCCTTTGCCTGTCTGCCTCGCTCCAGGCCGAACTTCGCCTGCACGAGGATCACGCCGCCGTCGTTGTGGGGCTCGACCTCGGTCCAGCCGTCGTCGGCGCGGGAGAGACAGGCGTCGGTCGTCGACCAGTACTTGGTGTAGCGGTAGCGCACGACGGTCGTCTTGGAGGCGTCGAGCATGAACCAGTTCGGGCCCGCCGCCAGCAGTTTCGCGCCGTTGGAGGCGGGCGGGTCGGTCCCGCGGACCTCCCAGATCCGCCAGCGCGGGGACTCGTACTTGAGCTTGAGGAACTTCGCCCCCCGTTCGAGCACCACGGCCTCGGCGCGGGCGGAGTAGTCCAGCGGGGCGTTGGGCAGCGCGACCCAGCGCACGGCGTTCTCCTGCAGCCACGCGTGGTAGGTCGCCGCGGTCATCGGCTTGCCGTCGTAGAAGATCGGGTTGGCCTTCTGGTCGAGCTGGCGCTCCCACCCGCGGGCGAGCGGGACGACCTTGGCCAGGTCGGCGGCCTCCCAGTGGTTGACCGTCATCGGCACCTCGACGCGCTCGCCCGGCTTCGTCACGCGCGCGAGGAAGTCGCGCGCCTCGGCCTGGAAGGCGAGGCGGGTGCTCGGGTCGCCGTGCGCCTCGGCGACGGCGCGGACCGCGGGCAGCCACTGGAGGTAGAGCAGGCCGACGCCGACGACCGCCAGCGCGAACACCGGCACGCGCTTGCGGTGCGCGAGCGCGAGCACCGACGGCCCGGCGAGCACGCCCAGCCGCAGCGCGTTCTGCCCGAACGGCGACGGGACGACGAACGCGCCCACCAGCACGATCAGGTACAGCAGCCCGCCGGCCCACAGGGTCCGGCGACCCGGCGCGAGCAGCGCGACACCCGCGCCGGAGATCACGAGCATCGGCCAGAACGCGGTCGCGGTGAAGCGATCGGTGCCGCCTTCGGGGAAGAGCAGATAGAGCCCGACGCCGCCCGCGAGCGCGGGGAGCCCGAGCCACAGGGCGGTTGCCACCGCGGGTCGTCCGTCCGCCATCAGCTTCGCCAGCGCGCCGAGCATCAGGAACACGCCCGCGACGGGACTGGCCAGCATCGCCGCGAGCGCCAGCACGCCCGAGAGCACGCGGCGCTTGGACCGCGCGGCCGACCAGGCGCCGACGGCGAGTGCGATCCCCAGCAGGAACGGCATCCGCCCGATCAGGACGTTGGAGAGCACGCCGGCGGTCAGCAGCCACATCGCGGCCGCGCCCGCCGAGTCCGACGGCGCCGCCGCTCGCGCGAGCGGGATGAAGAGCAGGACCGCGGCGACGGCGCTCAAGACACCCACGTAGGCGGGCCCGATCGCGGCCGCCAGCGGCGCGAACAGCAGCGAGTACCCGAGCACGTGGTGCCCGCCGTACCACTGCGCGTTCCAGACGGTCAGCCCCTCGTGCTGGAAGAGCCACGCGCGATAGGAATGCGCGGCCATGTCGGCGGTCGCCGGTTGGGCCAGCAAGTAGATCCCGCAAACCAGCGCGCAACCCAAGGCCGGCGCGAGGGGATGCTCGAACGCGCGCCGCATGGCGGAGCAGACCCTAGCGCCCGGCTGGGCGGCGGGCATGAGGGGGCGGGATGAGGGGTGGAGCGCTTTAGTGCGCGGAGGCGAAATCCGCGGTCACGAAGCACCGCCGCGAGCCGCTGCGCCCGACGCCGATCCGCCGGAAGGAGCGCGAGAGCATGATCTTGCGGTGCGGGGCGGAGTTCAGCCACAGGTTCACGACGCGCGTCGCGTTGCAGCCGTCCATCCACGCGATGTTCTCGCCGACCTTGCGCGTGCGGACGTAGCGCCGCACCCGACGCCCGACGTCGCCGTGACCGATCCGATTGGTGCGTCGCATCGTGGCCGAGTGGGCGCCGGCCGCGCGGGCGAGGCCGCTGCTCGAGCGCAGGCGCGGAAGTCCGTAGCTGGCCCGCGCGTTGTTGAGGGCGCGGATGATCGAGGCTTCTGTGGCGTCGTGGCTCGCCGCGGACGCACGCGAAGGCGCGACCACACAGGCGATCAGTAACACGGCAAGCACGGCTCGCCGCACTGACGTGACGGACATGGGGCTCTCCCTGGGAACCGCGCGCCCGACCAAAGGCACGCGTACTTGCACGGGTCTGGGGACCCGCGTTCCAGTGCATTCCGTCGCTGGAACTCTGACCACCCGCGCTTCCGTCGCGGGCCCCGCAACCTAAAGGTCGCCCGGCAGGAATTCGTACATAACCCTGCCGTATCGTCAGAAAGCATACCCTGATACGTGCTTTTTCCCCTAATCGGGGTAGGGCGCGTCAACCGGACGGGTCACGCATAGGCTGCTGAGGGTGTCCGCCCCGAACCGCGCCCGAGTCCGGCGCATCCGCGACCGCCTCCGCGAGGTCTACGGGCGCCCGTTCGCGCCCCCGCACGGCCACGGTCTGGACGAGCTGATCCTGACCGTCCTGTCGCAGTCCACCAACGATCGCAACCGCGACGTCGCGTTCCTCGCCCTGCGCCGGGACTTCGGCGATTGGGCCGCCGTCCGCGACGCCGACAACGCCGACGTGGAGCGCTCGATCCGGCCCGGCGGGATCTCCAAGGTCAAGTCCGCGCGGATCCAGGAGATCCTGCGCGACATCGACATCGACACGTTCGACGAGCACCTGGCGAGCCTCGGCGTCAACGACGCGAGACAGGAGCTCGTCGCCCTCCCCGGGGTCGGCCGCAAGACCGCCGCCTGTGTGCTGCTGTTCGCCTACGGGATGCGCGACATCCCGGTCGACACGCACGTGAGCCGCGTCGGCACCCGCCTCGGGCTGTTCCGCGAAGGCGCCCCGTTCGAGGAGCTGCATGACGCGATGCTCGCCCTCACCCCGCGCGGGCAGGAGCTCGAGTTCCACGTGAACCTGCTCCGCCACGGGCGCCGGACGTGTCATTCAAGGCGCCCTAAATGTGAGGAGTGCGCCCTTCTGCGGCTCTGCCCGACCGGCTACAATCTGCGCCAAGCAGACTGAGATTTTCAAGAGGAGCAAGCATATGGCAAAGACGATCGGAATCGACCTCGGGACCACCAATAGCTGTATGGCGGTCTTCGAGGGCGGTGAGCCGACGGTCATCGAGAACTCCGAGGGCGGCCGCACGACGCCGTCCGTCGTCGCGTTCACTGCCGGCGGGGATCGTCTCGTCGGCACCGTCGCAAAGCGCCAGGCCGTCACCAACCCCACGAACACGATCTTCTCCGTCAAGCGCTTCATGGGCCGCAAGGAGGCCGAGGTGCGCGAGGAGGAGTCGATCGTCCCGTACAACGTCGTCTCCGGCTCCGGTGGCGACGCCCGCATCGAGGCCGGTGGCAAGCAGTACTCGCCGCCGGAAGTCTCGGCGATGATCCTGCAGAAGCTCAAGGCCGACGCCGAGGCGTACCTGGGCGAGACCGTGGACTCCGCGGTCATCACCGTCCCGGCCTACTTCAACGACGATCAGCGCCAGGCGACCAAGGACGCCGGCCGGATCGCGGGCCTGGACGTCAAGCGCATCATCAACGAGCCGACCGCGGCCTCGCTCGCGTACGGCCTCGACAAGGAGTCCGACCAGACGATCCTCGTCTTCGACCTCGGCGGCGGCACGTTCGACGTGTCCGTGCTCGAGATCGGCGACGGCGTGTTCGAGGTCAAGTCCACCGCCGGTGACAACCACCTCGGCGGCGACAACTTCGACAAGGCGATCGTCGACTGGCTCGGCGCGGAGTTCAAGCGCGACCAGGGCATCGACCTGACCGCCGACAAGATGGCCCTCCAGCGCCTCTACGAGGCCGCCGAGAAGGCCAAGATCGAGCTGTCCTCCGCCCAGGAGACGCAGATCAACCTGCCGTTCGTCACCGCGGACGCCTCCGGCCCCAAGCACCTCGACGTGCGCCTCACGCGCGCCAAGCTCAACGAGCTGGCCGGCAGCCTGATCGAGCGCGTCGTCGGCCCGGTCCGCCAGGCGATGGACGACGCCAAGGACAAGGGCGTCAAGAACATCGACCACGTCGTGCTCGTCGGCGGCATGACCCGCATGCCGGCGGTCCAGGACAAGGTCAAGGAGCTCACGGGCAAGGAGCCGCACCGCGGCGTCAACCCGGACGAGGTCGTGGCCATGGGCGCCGCGATCCAGGCGGGCATCTTCTCCAAGGACGTCAAGGACGTCCTCCTGCTCGACGTGACCCCGCTCACCCTCGGCATCGAGACCAAGGGCGGCGTCATGACCAAGCTGATCGAGCGCAACACCACGATCCCGACGCGCAAGTCGGAGGTCTTCTCGACCGCCGAGGACAACCAGCCCTCCGTCGAGATCCACGTCCTGCAGGGCGAGCGCGAGATGGCGACCTACAACAAGTCGCTCGGCAAGTTCCAGCTGACGGGCATCCCGCCGGCCCCGCGCGGCATCCCGCAGATCGAGGTCGGCTTCGACATCAACGCCGACGGCATCGTGAAGGTCTCGGCCAAGGACCTCGGCACGGGCAAGGAGCAGCAGATCGAGATCAAGTCCGGCTCCGGCCTGTCGGACGACGAGATCAAGCGCATGGTGACCGACGCCGAGTCGCACGCCGACGAGGACAAGCGCCTGCGTGAGGTCGTCGAGGCCCAGAACCAGGGCGAGTCGGCGGTCTACACGGCCGAGAAGCAGCTCAAGGACCTCGCCGAGCAGATCGACGACGCCTCCAAGGCCGAGATCCAGGAGGCCATCAAGGCCGTCAACGAGGCGCTGAAGGGCTCCGACGCCGAGGACATCAAGGCCAAGACCGAAGCGCTGCAGACGGCGTTCCACCGCGTGAGCGAGCAGATGTACGAGCGCGCGCAGGCCTCCCAGCAGGCGGAGGAGCCGACCGCCAACGGCGCGTCCAGCACCAACGGCTCCGCCTCCTCCGAGGAGGAGGTCGTGGATGCCGAGGTCGTCGACGAGTCCAAGTGATGACGGAAGACACTCGTACCGAGCCTGAGGAGACGATTCAGGCACAGCCCGTCGCGGAGGAGGACGACTTCTCCGCGGCGGCGCCGCCGCATCCTGCCGCGGCCGGGACGGGCGAGGTCTCCTTCGGCGACGCCGAGGCGCCCGCCGCTTCCGAACTGAAGATCGCGCAGGACAAGGCCGACGACTACCTGGAGCTGGCCAAGCGCACGCAGGCCGACTTCGAGAACTACCGCAAGCGGATGGCGCGCGAGAACGCGGCGGCAGTGGACCGTGGCATGGCCAAGCTGGCCAAGGAGCTGCTGCCCGCGATCGACCACCTCGAGCTCGCGCTGAAGGCCGCCGCCGGCCATGAGGACGTCGTCAAGGGCTTCGCGATGGTCGCCGGCGAGCTGCAGGCGGCGCTGAACCGCGTGGGCATCCAGACGTTCTCGCCGCAGGGCGAGGTCTTCGACCCCAACGAGCACGAGGCGATGGCCCAGCAGCCCCACGAAGGCGTGGAGCCGGGCACCGTGGTCGAGGTCTACCAGTCCGGCTACCGGATCAATGGCGCGGTGCTGCGGCCCGCGCGTGTCGTGGTCGCGGGGTAGCGATGGCGAGAGCTCCCGATCACTACAAGACCCTGGGGGTCGACAAGAAGGCGTCCCAAGAGGACATCAAGAAGGCGTACCGCAAGCTCGCCCGCAAGTACCACCCGGACACGAACTCCGAGCCCGGGGCGGAGGAGCGCTTCAAGGCGATCTCCGAGGCCTACGACGTGATCGGGGACCCGGAGAAGCGCAAGAAGTACGACCGTGGCGGCTCGGTCTTCGGCGGCGGCAACCCGTTCGGCACCGGCACGACCGGCGGCGGAGCGGGCGGCGGCGCGACGGCGACCGACTTCGGCTCGTTCTCGGACATCCTGTCGGGCATCTTCAACTCCGGCGGCGGCGGGCGTGACCGCACGAAGCCGTCGGTGGAGCGCGGCAAGGATCTCGAGACCTCGGTCACGCTGTCGTTCGAGCAGGCCAATGAGGGCGCGCAGATCCCGGTCTCCGTCGCCACCCACGCGGCCTGCGGCACCTGTCGCGGCAGCGGCGCCCGCCCGGGCACGTCGCCGAAGGTCTGCCCGGTCTGCAACGGCCGCGGCGTCGAGGCCCAGGGCCAGGGCGTGTTCTCCATCACGCGCCCGTGCCATCGCTGCAACGGCTCCGGCACCGTGATCGAGGATCCGTGCCCGACCTGCGGCGGCGAGGGCCGGCTGAGCGAGATGAAGCGCTACCGGGTCAACATCCCGGCCGGCGTGCGCGAGGGTTCGCGCATCAAGCTCGCGGGCAAGGGCGAGGCGGGTCTGCGCGGCGGCCCCGCGGGCGATCTGTACGTGATCACCCACGTGACCGAGTCCCCGGTGTTCAAGCCCAAGGGCGAGAACTACGAGGTCGAGGTGCCGATCACCGTCACCGAGGCGCTCGGCGGGGCCGAGGTCGAGGTCCCGACGCTCAACGGCACCAAGAAGCTGCGCGTCGCGCCGGGAACGAAACACGGCACGCTGCAGCGTCTTCGCGGCGAAGGTCCCCCGATCCTCTCCGGTTCCGGCCGGGGCGACCTGCACTATCGCTTCGTGATCGAGATGCCGACCGACCTCACCCAGGAGCAGCGCGACGCCGTCGAGCAGCTCTCGAAGGTCATGAACGGCAACCCGCGCGAGCGGATCCTCAGGGCGGCGGGGAAGGCCTAGCCGATGGCTGCCCGCCGCACCACCACGCGCATCACGGCCCGCGTCGACCACGACCGCGGGGTCTTCATGATCTCGGTCGCGGCCGAGCTGGCCGAGATGCACCCGCAGACGCTGCGGATGTACGAGACGCGGGGGCTCATCGAGCCCAAACGCTCCCCCAAGGGCACGCGCCTCTACTCGCAGGCCGACGTCGAGCGGCTGCGGCGGATCCAGGAGATGACGACGGAGTGGGGGATGAACCTCGCCGGCGTCGAGCGGGTCTTCGAACTCGAGCAGCAGCTCGACCGCATGCAGCGCAAGGTCGACGTCCTCGAGCGCCGCGCGGAGCAGCTGCTCGAGGAGATCGCCCGGTTGGAGGAGAAGCGCGAGTCCGTCAAGGCCGAGATCGTGAAGTTCGAGGCCGCCCCGGGCACCGCGCTCATCCCCCACCGTCGCGGGTCTAAGAGGCCGTAGCGACCACCTCGTCGGTGCGCGGCCGCACGACGCCGGTCAGCGCCAGCACGAGGCTGAGCACGGCGACCCCGAGCACGATCGCGATCGCCGTCCGGTAGTCGCTGATCGTTCCCTGGCCCACGACGGCGCTGACCGCGGCCAGCACGATCGCCCCGCCCATCTGGAACGAGGTCTGGACCAGGCCGGCGGCCAGGCCCTGCTCATGGTCGGAGACGCCCGCGGTGGCCTGGACGCTGAGCGCCGCGTAACCGAGGGCGAAGCCGAGGCCGAGCAGCATGATCGTCGGCAGGAACGTGAGCACGTAGGGCGTCGCGTCCACGCGCAGGAAGAGCGCGTAACCGGCCGCGAACGCGACCGTGGAGGCCACGATCGGCTTGGCCGTGCCGTAGCGCGTGATCACCGTGCCCATCCGCGGCGCGCCGACGGCGACGAACAGGCCGGCGGGCAGGAACGCCAGCGCGGTCTCCAGGGCGCTCCACTGGAGCGTCTTCTGCAGGTACAACGTCGCCACGAACTGGAAGCCGACGTAGGCGCCGAACAGGCACATCGCGCCGAGGTTCGCCCGCACGAGCGGGGCGGAGCGGAGGATGCCGAGCCGCACGAGCGGCTGCGGCGCGCGGCGCTCGACGGCGACGAAAGCTGCGAGCAGGCCCGCGGCGAGCAGGAACGCGGCGATCGTCTCGGGAGCGGCCCAGCCCGCATTGGGCGCCTCGACGATCGTGCGCACCAGCAGCAGCATCCCCGCGGTCAGCAGCAACGCACCGGGAAGGTCGTAGCGGCGCTTCTGCCCGATGTGCGGGCGGTCGCGAGCGATGTAGCGCGGCATCAGGAACAGCAGCAGCGCCGCGACCGGCACCGGCAGCAGGAAGGTCCAGCGCCAGCCGACCTCGGTCAGCAGGCCGCCGAACACGAGCCCGAAGGAGAACCCGCTGGCGCCGAACGCGTTGAAGATCGCCATCGCCTTGTTGCGGGCGGGGCCTTCGGTGAAGGTCGTGGTGAGCAGGGAGAGCGAGGCGGGGACGGTGAACGCCGCGGCGACGCCCTTGAGGAAACGGGCGGCGATCAGCAGGGCGCCGCTGTCGACGAGTCCGCCCATCAGCGAGGCGAGCGTGAAGACCGACAGCGCCGCGATCAGCACCCGCCGCCGGCCGAGGAGATCAGCGGCGCGGCCTCCGAGAAGGAGCACGCCGCCCAGACCGAGCACGTAGGCCGAGATGACCCACTGCAGCTGGGAGGTGGTGAGGCCGAGGTCGGCCTGGATCGAGGGGAGTGCGACGCCGACCATCGAGACGTCGAGCCCGTCGAGGAAGAGCACGCCGCACAGCAGGAAGAGCGCGGTCCAGAGACGCGCGTCCCACCGCTGAGCAGCCGGGGAGGAAGAAGTCATCCCCAGAGACAATACATGCACGTGCATCTAATGCAATAGCAATAGATGCACGGTGTACAATCGACAGCGTGTCAGTCGATCTCGGTGAGCAATGGCGTGAGCTCCTGACGCGCCATGCCCGCACGGCGTGCGCGCTGGACGAGGCGCTGGCCGACCACGGGCTCGGGATGAGCGAGTTCGAAGTGCTCGAGCGGCTCGCGTGCGACTGCGGCGAGAAGCCTCGGATGCAGGAGCTGGCCGCCGCCGTGCATCTGAGCCAGAGCGCGCTGTCGCGTACGGTCGCCCGCCTCGAGAAGGACGGACTCGTGGCCCGCGCGATGTGCCCGGAGGACCGGCGCGGGATCTCGGTCTGTCTGACCGAGGAAGGACGCGAGCGCTACGACGCGGCGCGTCCCACGCACCGCCGAGTGCTCGCGGAAACCCTCAGTTAGCCGGCGAGGCCCAGAGCGCGAGCTGCAGGGCGGACGCGAGGCGGTGGTGCGTCGCGTCGCGGATGTCGTCCTCGGTCAGACGGACGACGATCACGCGGTGCGAGGCGGCGTCGAGCGTGAACCCGCGGCCGGCCATCGCGCAGGCGACCTGCCAGGCGTCGCGGCCCGTGTCGCGCAGGTCGATCGCGAGGCGGACGCTGTCGCTGCCGCTCTTGACCTCCGGGCCGAGGACCCGGACGTTGTCGAGCTCGGCGATCCGGTCTCTTGCGATCATCGCTGCGGACCTGACGCGTTCAAGAGTCGCCTCGGCGGCGAAGTCACGCTGGATCGTCGTGACGTCGGAAGCGGGGAAGAGAAGGGAGGGGGCGGCCATGGCGTAACCCTCCCCGATCGTCGAGGGGACCACCATGAGCTTGGGGGGTGAACCTTTCCCACGGCGGGTGTGAGGCATCTCCCCCCATCGAGTGAGACACCGGCGTCCGTAGACTTCGAGGTTCTGAGCCAGTTGCGCTCCACGTGCCCGAATTGCGGTCGCCCGCTGGATGCGGATGGCGGTCCTTGCCCGGCATGCACGATCGCCTCCCCGGAGGCGGCCGCGCCGGTCGCGGCGAGCCCGGGGATGGTGGCCGGCCGCTATCTCCTGCAGCGCCAGCTCGGCCGCGGGGCGGCCAAGGACGTGTGGCTCGCGCACGACCTCACGCTCGACCGCGGCGTCGCGCTCGCGCGGGTCAGCGGGCCTGGGGCGTGGGAGCGGCTGCGCCGCGAGGCCCGGCTCACCGCCCGCCTCGGCGGTCACCGGCACATCGTCACCGTGCACGACGTCTTCGAGGACGACGGCACGCCCTGCCTCGTCGCCCGCTACATGACGGGCGGGTCGCTCGCCGACCGGCTCGAACGCGCACCCGCCCGCCGGCTGGAGCCCCAGGAGGTGATCGCCGCCGGGCGCGAGATCGCCAACGCGCTCGCCCACGCGCACGCCCACGGCGTCGTCCATCGCGACGTCAAGCCCGACAACGTCTGGATCGACGCCGAGGGGGAGGCCGCGCTGGGGGACTTCGGCGTCGCCGTCGCCGAGGGCGAATCCGCTCCACCCGCCGGCACGCCGCGCTACGCCGCGCCCGAGCAGACGCTGGGCGAGGCCGCGACGCCGCTGTCGGACCTCTTCGCGCTCGGCGTGACCCTGTACGAGCTGCTGTGCGGGTCGCGGCCGTTCGACTCCAAGGACATCTTCCGGATGCGCGTCCCGCCGCCGCCGTCGAGTCGCGTGACCGGCGTCCCGGAGGCGCTGGACCGGCTGATCCTCGCGCTGATCGCGCCCGATCCCGCGGACCGGCCCGCCGACGCCGTGGGCGTCGCGCGCGAGCTCGACCGCCTGATCTCCCGCCCGTCCGAGGAGGCCTTCACGCCCGCCGGCGTGGTCGGCCGCGGTCCCGAGCTCGAGCGCCTGCGCAAGGTGCTGACCCAGGCCTGGAGCGGGACGGTGCGCACGGTCGTCGTCGCGGGCGAGTCGGGCATCGGCAAGACGACGCTGCTCGACGCACTCGCCAACGAGGCCGGCAACCGCGGTGGCGTGGCGGTCCGCGGGCGCGGCGAGGCGGAAGGGCGCCCGTACGGCGTCTGGCGCCCGGTCGTGCGCGCGCTGAGCGGCCTCGTGGCGGGCGAGACCGACCCCGCGCTCGGCCCACTGCTGGGCGGCGCGGCCACCGGTTCCGGGGGCGAGGAGCAGCGCCTGCAGCTCTACGACGCCGTCGCCGATCTGCTGGCGATCGCCGCGACGGACGCGCCGCTGGTCGTCGTGCTCGACGATCTCCACTGGGCGGACGCGTCGTCGCTGCGGCTGCTGTCGCACGTGGTGGCGGCCGAGACGGCGGCGCGCGTGCTCGTCGCCGGCGCGTACACCGAGGGCGAGGTCGCCTTCCCGGAGGTGCTGGAAGGGATCGAGGGCGATTCGCGCGTGGCGCGGGTGGAGCTGGGCGGGCTGGAGCCCGAGGCCGTCCGCGCGCTCCTGCCCGCCGACGTCGCGCAGCCGACGGCCGACTCGATCCACCGCCGCACGCGCGGCAATCCGTTCTACGTCGCGGAGCTGATCCGCCTGCTCTCCTCCGGGTCCGTCGACGACGACACCAGCACGACGCTCGTCCCCGCGCGCGTGCGCGAGGTCGTCCGCCGCCGCGTCGAGCGACTCGGCGACGAGGCCTGCGCGGTGCTGGAGGTGGGCGCGGTCGCTGGGCGCTTCACGATCGCCGACCTCTCGCGGGCGGCGAGCGTGCCGCGGGCGACGGTGGCCGCCGCGGTCGACCGCGGGCTCGCCTCGGGGCTCGTCTCCGCCGAGCAGGCCGGGCACTTCTCCTTCGCGCACGGGATCGTTCGCGACGCCGTTCGCGAGGCGCTCCCCGAGCAGCGCCGCGGCGCGATCCACGAGGCGGTGGCCGGCGCCCTGATCGTTCGCCGCGACGCGGGTGCCGACGTCCCCGCGGCGCAGATCGCCTTCCACGCGCTGGCCGCCGCGCGGGCCGGAGCGGACCCGCAGTCCGCGTGGGATACGGCGGTGGAGGCCGCGCAGGAGGCCGCCGCGACGCTCGCGCACGCCGAGGCCGCGCGCCACTACGCGGAGGCGCTCGAGGCGATCGCCCTCGGCGCCGAGGCACCCGCCGCGGAGCGCCGGGCGACGATGCTCGCGCTCGCCGAGACGACGTTCGCCGCGGGGGACATCGAGGGCGCCCGCCGGCGCTACGCCCAGGCCGCGGCCAGCGCGCGCCGCGACGCGGATGCCGACGCCATGGCCGAGGCCGCGCTGGGGTTCTCGCAGGTGCACCCGTACGGCGCGACCGACCCCGAGGGCATCGCCCTGCTCACGCAGGCGCTCGACCGGCTGCCGGCCGGGGACGGATCGCTGCGGGCACGCGCGACGGGTCTGCTGGCGATCCTCGAGCCCGAGCAGGAGCGGCGCGAGGCGCTGATCGACGACGCGCTGACAATGGCCCAGCGCCTGAAGGACGAAGCCGTCGTCGGCGCGCTGTACCCGATGCAGCTCGTGGTCGAATGGCGCCCCGAACGCGCGGCCGACCGGGCGCGGGCGGCCGAGGAGCTGGTGCGCGTCGCGGCGCGGCACGCGGACCATGGCGCGCTCGCGTGGGCGTATCTGCACCGGATCCGCGACGCCCTGCAGGCGGGTGACGTCGCGCGCGCCGACGCGGATCTCGACCGTGCGCGCTCCGTGTCGCGGGCCACCCGCCGGACCCACCACCGCTGGTTCCTGATGGTCTACGAGGCGGGCCGGGCGGCGTTCGCCGGCCGCCTCGACGAGGCCGAACGCCTCAACGACGAGGCGCTGGCCCTCAACCGCCAGCACGGCGAGGACTGCTACCAGGAGTACACCGTGCACCGCCTGGTGCTCTCGCGGCTGCGCTGGCGCCCGCAGGACGCGGACGCGGTGGCGCTGCGCGGGTTCGCCGCGCGCTACGCCCTGCTCCCGGTCTGGGAGGCGATGCTCGCCTCGCTCGAGTGGGAGCTGGGGGACGTCGAGGCCGCGCGCCGGAGCGTCGTGATCTGCGCGCACGACGGCTTCGCCTCCGTCGTCGGCTCGCCGGACTTCCTCCCCGCTGCGCTCTGCCTCGCCGAGGCCGTCTCAGGGGCGGGCGAGCCCAAGCACGTCGAAGCGCTCTACGACCTGCTGCTCCCGCACGCCGAGGCCAACCCGGTGCTGATCAACCTGTGGGCGATCTGGGGTCCGGTCGCGCGCGGGCTGGGCCTGCTCGCGGCCGCGGACGACCGTCCACAGGACGCCGCCGCGCACTTTTCCGACGCGCTGCGGCTGGCCGGTGAGTGGGGAGCGCAGGGCTGGGCGCTGCGCACGATCGGCGACTGGCTGGCCACCGGTGTCCCGGTGCCGGATCGGACCGCGATCGTCAACCACGGCCTCGTGCTGGCGCGCGAGCTCGGCCTGCCGGGCGTCGCGGCGAGGATCGCCGACGAGGCGCAGGCGATTTCGACCTAGAGCATCACGCCGTAGCTCTCGATCACGGCCTGGGCCGTGTACTCGAGGCTCATGCGCGCGTAGCCGCCGTCGCGCCAGGACGGTCCCCAGCTCGAGCGCAGCAGGAAGTGGTCCGGTCCGTAGCCGAACAGCGCGGCGGCGTGGCTGCCGTGCGCCGCGTCGCGGTCGAAGACGTCGAGCGTCGCACCGGGGGTCTCGAGCTTGCCGTCGAGCGCGATCAGGACGAGGACCGGGCCGTTCTCGTGCATCCAGCGGCGCCACTCGTCGAAGTGGGCGGTGCGGTCGGTCGCGCTGTCGTCGCCGAGGTTGAAGTAGGCCATGATCCGCCGGCGCTTGGCGGACGCGTAGTAGGCCTCGGGCGACCCGGCGGCCAGCCGGCCGGACCACGGCAGCTCGTCCTCCAGGACCGCGCCGAACTTGCGGATCACGTCGAGGCCCGCCTTCAGGCTCGTGCCGTCCTCCTCGAGGAAGGTCGACGGGTACTCCTCGCGCTGGTCGGTCTCCTTCGCCGACATCCACACGTGGCGGGCCGAAAGCGGCTTGTCGGGCTCGAGCCGGCCGGCCTCCACCATGTGCCAGCGCAGCACCGAATCGGCGACCGCCCAGCCGACGCACGACGCGGTGCGTCCCTGGTCGGGAACCGTGTGCCAGGGACGCCGCAGGTCGATCTCCGCAGGCAGCGGCGCCTCGCCGAGCGCGCCGTCCGCGTGGGCCTTGGCCGCGTCGAAGTCATCCGCCGTCGCGCGCGAGCGCCGCGCGGCGGGGATCGCCGAGATGTTCAGCTTCCCATCCACGACCCTGCGTCATCGTGCAGGCCGGCGGCGCGAGCGGCGACCGGTTCGGAGCGCGTTGTGTCCGGCTGCAACTCGAGCACGAGCTCGTAGTTGGCGACCGCCGCGGCGAGCGCGAGCGCGTAGTCCTGATCGTTTTGATCCTTCGCTTGCTGGAACTTCTTGGCCAGCAGATCTTCACGCGCGGACTCGTCGAGATCGGCGTATCCGGGCCACGGTTCGCGAGGAGAGATGTCGCTCATAATTCCGCGACTCTACGTGGTTCGCTGGCTCTCTTGGAGGCGGGTCCGTAGAGTGACCGTTCGTGCACGACTGGCCGGATCGTCACGCGTCCACCCCGAGCGAGTTGCAGGACCGCCTCGCGGCCGAGCGTTCGGACGCCCCCTTCGTCGAACTTCGCGACGGCGATGGCGTGCAGCGCTTGGTCACTTTGACCGAGGGTTTGACCGTGGGACGCTCGCCCGCGTGCGGGATCGCGTTGATCTGGGACGCGCAGGTCTCCCGGTCGCATGCGTCGATCGAAGCGGTCGACGGTGTGTGGACGGTGCTCGACGACGGGCGCTCGACCAATGGGACGTTCGTCAACGAGGAGCGGGTGCAGGGCCGGCGCACGCTCCGGCACCTCGACGTGATCCGCGTGGGCGCGACCCGGCTGCGCTTTCACGACCCCTCGGCGACGACCGACTCCAAGCTGACCGAGGTCGCCGCGCAGGCGGTCGTGCCGACCCTGACGCCGGCCCAGCTGCGGGTGCTCGTCGCGTTGTGTCGTCCGGCCGGCGGCCCCGCGTCCAACGAGGAGATCGCGGATGAGCTGACTGTGTCGATCGACACGGTCAAGACGCACATGCGGGCGCTGTTCGACGCATTCAGCCTGCAGGCGTCGGCGCCCTATAAGAAGCGCTTCGAGCTCGTGCGCCTGGCCGTGGACGCGGGCATGGTCTCGCCGCCCGACGGCCGCCGTTAGCAAACCCTTTGCCTTAAGCGCCCTAGCCTTGCGTGGGTGAAGCCGCGCGTGTTGTTCGTCGAGGACGAGGAGTCCATCTCGTCGCCGTTCGCGAGTGCTCTGGCGCGCGAAGGGTTCGATCCGGTCGTGTGCGGGTCTTTGGCGGAGGCGCGGTCGGCGTGGGCGGGTTCGGAGTTCGATCTCGTGCTGCTGGACCTGATGCTGCCCGACGGCGACGGGCGGGATTTCGCGCGGGAGTTGCGCGGCTCGGGCTCCGAGGTGCCGATCATCATCCTCACCGCCCGCGGGACCGAGCTCGAGCGGGTGGTCGGCCTCGAATTGGGCGCCGACGACTACGTGGTCAAGCCGTTCAGCGGCGCCGAGGTGATCGCGCGGATGCGGGCGGTGCTGCGGCGGGTCAAGCCCACGGCGGCTGCCGCGCCGCCGTCGGATCTGGTGGTCGGACCGCTACGGGTCGAGCTGGGCTCGCGGCGGGTGTGGCTCGACGACGCCGAGCTCGGGCTCAGCCGCAAGGAGTTCGACCTGCTGGTGGAGCTGATGTCGCACGCCGGCGAGGTCGTCACCCGCGAGGACCTGATCTCGCGGGTGTGGGACGAGAACTGGTTCGGCTCGACCAAGACGCTGGACGTCCACGTCGGGTGGCTGCGCGGGAAGCTGGGCGACGACGCCGCGGCTCCCCGGTGGGTGCACACCGTGCGCGGCGTCGGCTTCCGCTTCACCGGGCCGGCGGAATGGGCGTCCTGACCCTCCGCGCGCGGCTGGTGCTGGCGCTGGCCTACGTGCTCGTGCTGGCGATCGGCTCGATGCTCGTGCCGCTGGTGCGCTCCGTCCGCGACCGCGTCAACGCGGAGGTCGAGACGCAGGCGCTCTCGCAGGCGGAGATCGTCGCGGCGACCTATGCGGGGGGCGCGTCGGGGGACGACCTGGTGCGCGAGGCGGCGCGCTCGGTGCGCGGGCGGGTGGTGATCGTCGACCGGCGCGGCATGGTCGTCGCCGACTCGTCGCCCGGCTCGATCGGGGCGAACTTCTCGTCGCGGGCGGAGATCGCCAGCGCGCTGCGCGGGCAGGTCACGCGCGAGCAGCGCGACAGCTCGACGCTGGGGCAGCGGATCCTCGCGACGGCCGTGCCGGTGGTGCGCGGCGGGCGGACCGACGGGGCGGTGCGGATCACCCAGAGCGTGGACGCGGTCAGCCGCGCCTTGCGCTCCGCGACGCTCGGGTTGGTGCTCGTGGGCCTGATCGTGCTGCTCTTGGGCCTGGCCGCGGGTGCGCTGTTGGCGGCCTCGGTGGTGCGACCGCTGGTGCGGCTGTCGGCCGCGGCGCGGCGGGCGGGTGAGGGGGATCTCTCCGTGCGCGTGCCGGTGGAGGGGTCGCGCGAGCAGCGTGAGGTCGGCCTCGCCTTCAACGAGATGACCGGGCGGGTGCAGCGGATGGTCGACGCGCAGCGCGACTTCGTCGCCGACGCCTCGCACCAGCTGCGGACGCCGCTGACCGGGTTGCGCCTGCGGTTGGAGGAGGCTGCGGCCACGTCCTCCGGGCCGTCTTTGGAGCAGATCGAGGGTGGCTTGGCCGAGGTGGACCGGTTGTCGGGCGTGGTCACCGAGCTGCTGATCCTGAGCGAGGCGGGTACCGCCCGCCCGCCGGACGCCGCGACCGACTTGCTGGCGGGTGCCCGCCGGGCCGTCGAGCGGTGGTCGTCGGCCGACGTGGTCGTCACCGGGTCGTCGAGCGTCGTGCGCTGCACCGTCGCCGACCTCGACCGCATCCTCGACGTCCTGATCGAGAACGCGATCGACTACGGGCCGCCGGGCCAGCGCATCACGCTGGTGGGTGCGCCGGGGCGGCTCGACGTCGTCGACGAGGGCCCGGGCCTCGCCCCGGGCGAGGAGGAGACGATCTTCGCCCGCTTCCACCGCGGCACCGTCGGCCGCGCGTCGCGCCGTCGCGGGACCGGGCTCGGCCTGCCGATCGCGCGCGAGCTCGCGTCGCGCTGGAACGGCAACGTGACTCTCGCCAACCGCGCTTCGCGTGGGACGAGGGCGACGATCGTGCTGCCGCTGGCCGACGGCACGACGCCGAACGAACCCGTCGCGGCGGGTGCGGCATGACGGGTTGGCGCCGCAACCTCGCGATCGGCCTCGCCGCTGTGGCCGGGCTGCTCGTCGCGGCGGCGCTCACCACCGCCGCGAGCTCGCTCTCGCGGCAGAGCATCGGGCTTTCGTCCGAGCCGCTGACCGCGGGGAGTTCGCTCGCGCCGGTCGAGACGCCCACCGCCACGGCTTCCCCGACCCGGACCGCGCGCCCGACACGGACCCCGACACGCACGCCGCGACCCACACCGACTCGTACCGCGGTGCCGACCGCTGCCCCGACTGTCGACGACAACTCGGGCTCTGGGAGCGACGACCATTCGGGCCGTGGACGGGGCCGCGGCAGGGGACGCGGGGGCGACGACTAGGGCCTGAAAGTCAACGGCTCCGGGTGGGGGAGGGGGAAGTGGCAGTGCCACCCGTCCCTGGCTGGCGTGGGTCCGCTCGGTGCGCGGCTCTGTTGGGGTCGAAGTGCCGTGCTGGGATACCGACAGTTACGGGCGTGGTGCTGACACGCCCGTCCGCGCCGGGCCTTCCGGTGATCGGTTACGGCAAGCAACGAAGTCATGCGCGAGGGGGTGACGAACAAATGAGTCCTGTGAGGACGCAAATGTTCATCACCCCCACCAGCGCAGTTGACGTTCGTCTACAGCGAGGCTTTGCCAAACCTTTCCCGTCTCCTACCACCCACTTGGGGGCCCGGATCCGATGGTGTGTGGCATGAACCTGCGCACTCCCCTCGTCGGCTCCCTCGCCGTCCTCTCAGCCCTCGGTGGCGTCGCCGCCGCCGCGATCGCTCTGCCGAGCTCGCCGCCGAAGCCGACGGCCGTCGCCGTCGCGACGCCAACGCCTGAGGTCCGGACCGAAACGGTCCGCCGCACGATCCATGTCGTCCGCCGCGCGAAGGCCACGCCCACACCGGCGCCCGCGCGGGCCGTGAGCACGCCCGTGGCGACCGCCTCGCCAGTGGCTCGGCGCTCGTCGTCGGTCGACGATTCCGGCCATCACAGCGGCGGCGTCGACGACTCGGGTCATCACCGCGGCGGCGGCACTTCGGGCCCGGGCAGCGGTGGCGACGACTCGGGTCACCACAGCGGCAGCGACGATTCCGGCCACCACGGCGGCGGGTCGGGTCGCGGGCGCGGCCGGGGCCGCGGCGGCGACGATGACTGACGCCGGCGACGGGCCGCGATCGGACCCGGACGCACCGACCGCGAAGCTCCCGCGCGTCCCGTCAGGCGCCGGTGAGGCGCCGACCGCCGAGCTGCCGCGCGTGCCGCCGAAGGCGCCCGCTCCGCGGCGCGAGCGGATCCGCAAGCCGGGCCCGCTGACGGTGATCGCCGGCTCGTTCGGGCTGTTCTTCGCGATCACCGCGCTGCTCGCCGCACAGATGCGCCGCGGCGCCGACCCCGCCCTCGGCGCGCCGAAGCCACAGCTCCTCGCCGCCGCGCCCGCGCCTCGCCACATCCTCGTCCGGCGGGTGATCGTGACCCGGATCGTCGAGTCCGCGCAGGGGGGTGCCCCGTCTAACTCACGCCCACCGAGCGTTTCCCCGGGCACCCCCGCACCTCCCGCCGCACCCGCACCCGCTCCGGCGCCCCTCACCACTCGCTCCTCATGACCGACGTCAGCTTCGACTGCATGGGCACGACCGTCCGCCTCGTCACCGACGCGGCCGACGACTGCCGCGCCTTCCTCGAACACTTCGACGCGACCCTCAGCCGCTTCCGGCCGGGCAGCGAGCTGTGCCGGCTCAACGCGGACCCGCGCGAGGAGGTTCCCGCCTCGCCCCTGCTGCGCGCGGCCGTCTCCGCCGGCCTATTCGCGGCGGAGCTGACGAACGGCCTCGTCGACCCCACGCTCGTCTCCCAGCTCGAGGCCAACGGCTACGACCGCACCCGCCGCACGCCCGAGCTCCCGCTCGCCCAGGCACTTGCAAAAGCCCCACCGCGCAGCCCCGCCAGGCCCGACCCCGACGAACGCTGGCGCGAGATCACGCTCTCCGACGGCACCGTCCGCCGCCCGCCGGGGCTGAGATTCGACACCGGCGGGACCGGGAAGGGCCTCGCGGCGGATCTCCTCGCGAAGCGTCTCACCGGCCGCTGGGCGGTCGACTGCGGCGGCGACCTGCGGGTCGGCGGCGCCCACGCCGTCGAGGTTCGCCACCCGCTCACGCACCAGCCGATCCACACACTCGAAATCCAGGACGGCGCCGTCGCCACCTCCGGTATCGACACCCGCCTGTGGACCGCCGAAGACGGCACGCCCCGCCATCACCTGCTCGACCCGTCCACCGGCACACCCGCCTGGACCGGCCTCATCAGCGTCACCGCGCTCGCACCCACCGCGCTCGAGGCCGAGACGCTCGCCAAGGCCGCGCTCCTGAGCGGGCCGCGCCACGCCCAGAACTGGCTCGCCAAGCACGGCGGACTGCTGTTCACCGACGACGGCGACGTCCATTTCGTATGAACCCGCAAGAGCACACCTGGTGGCTCCTCAGCCGCTCGGCGGGGATCGTCGCGCTACTGCTGATCGCCGCCTCGACCCTGATGGGCCTCGCTCTCGCGAACGGCCTCGCCAAGCAGCCGCAGGCCCGCAAGTCGATCACCACGTTCCACGAGCACACCGCCAACGCCGGCCTCGCCGCCATCGGCCTGCACGGCGTGAGCCTGCTCGGCGACGCGTTCCTGCACCCGCGCGTCACAGACCTCCTCATCCCGCTCGCCATCGACTACCGCCCGCTCTACGTGGCGACCGGGATCGCAGCCGGCTACATCGCGGCGCTCCTGGGCCTGAGTTTCTACGCCCGCAAGCGGATCGGGGCCAAGCGCTGGCGCAAGCTCCATCGCGCCACGCCCGTCGTCTACGTCCTGGCCCTCATCCACACGCTCGGCGCGGGCACCGACGCGGGCTCGTCGTGGCTGCGCGCGTTCATGCTGGCAACGGCCGTCCCCGCGGCGACACTTCTCGCGCGGCGGTTGATCGCAACGCGCAAGGCGGGTAGAATCTCAGTCACTCCGACTAAGATTTAGGAACACATGCAAGCCGACCGCTTCACGATCAAGTCCCAGGAGGCGTTGCAGGCCGCCATCGCCGTCGCGGCCGACCTCCAGCACACCGAAACTCAGCCCGAGCACCTGCTCGTCGCGCTGATCGACCAGCCTGAGAGCGTCGTCGGGCCCGTCCTGCGCAAGCTCGGCGCCCGCCCCGGTGCGATTCGCGCCGAGGTCATGGATCTCCTGAAGAATTTCCCGACGATCACCGCGGGAGCCAAGGAGCCGGCCACCAGCCGCGAGCTGATGGACATCCTGCGTCTCGCCGAGCGCGAGGCGGGCAAGCTCAACGACGAGTACATCTCGACCGAGCACATCCTGCTCGCGCTGACCGGCGCGCAGGCGGGCGAGGTCGCGAAGGTCCTCAACCGCAGCGGCGCGAACCACAAGAACACGCTCGAGGCGATCGAGGCCGTCCGCGGCCCGCACCGGGTCACCGACCAGAGCCCCGAGGACAAGTACCAGTCCCTGCAGAAGTTCGGCCGCGACCTCACCCAGGACGCGGAGGACGGCAAGCTCGACCCGGTCATCGGCCGCGACGACGAGATCCGCCGCGTCATCCAGGTGCTGTCACGACGCACCAAGAACAACCCCGTGCTGATCGGCGAGCCCGGCGTCGGCAAGACGGCCATCGTCGAAGGCCTCGCCCAGCGCATCGTGTCCGGGGACATTCCCGAGAGCCTGCGCGACCGCAAGGTCATCAGCCTCGACATCGGGGCCCTGCTCGCGGGCAGCAAGTACCGCGGCGAGTTCGAGGAGCGCCTGAAGGCCGTCCTGAAGGAGATCCAGGACGCCGAGGGCCAGGTCATCCTGTTCATGGACGAGCTGCACACGATCGTCGGCGCCGGCGCGGCCGAGGGCGCGGTCGACGCGTCCAACCTGCTCAAGCCGATGCTCGCCCGCGGCGAGCTGCGCGCCGTCGGCGCGACCACGCTCGACGAGTACAAGAAGCACGTCGAGAAGGACGCCGCCCTGGAGCGCCGCTTCCAGCCGATCTACGTCGGCGAGCCGAGCCTCGAGGGCACGATCGCGATCCTGCGCGGCCTGAAGGAGCGCTACGAGGCACATCACGGCGTCACGATCACCGACGCCGCGCTGATCGCCGCCGCGACGCTGAGTGACCGCTACATCGCGGACCGCTTCCTCCCCGACAAGGCGATCGACCTCGTCGACGAGGCCGCGTCGCGGGTCTCGATCGAGCTGAGCAGCGTGCCCACCGAGATCGACGAGGTCGAGCGCCGCATCAAGCAGCTCGAGATCGAGATGGTCGCGGTCGGCAAGGACGAGACCGCCGCGGAGCGCAAGGCCGAGATCGAGCGCGAGCTCTCAGACCTGCGCGAGACCGCGGCCGGCATGCGCGCCCAGTGGGAGCGCGAGAAGGAGCAGGCCGAGGGCCACGGCAAGCTGCGCGAGCGCCTGGACGAGGCGCGGCGTGAGCTCGAGCGCGCCGAGCGCGAGCTCAACTACCAGCGTGCGGCCGAGCTGCGCCACGGCGAGATCCCGGACCTCGAACATCGCCTGCAGGACGCCGAGAACCGTCCGGAGGAGACCTACGAGCCGCCGGTCTACCTGAGCGAGCGCGTCGACGTCGAGGAGATCGCCGAGGTCGTCGGCAAGTGGACGGGCATCCCGGTCTCCCGCCTCGTCGAGGGCGAGGTCGAGAAGCTGATCCACATGGAGGAGCGCCTGCACAAGCGCGTCATCGGGCAGGAGGAGGCCGTTCAGGCGGTCAGCGACGCGCTGCGCCGCTCACGAGCCGGCCTGAGCGACCCTGACCGCCCGATCGGCACGTTCCTCTTCCTCGGCCCCACCGGCGTCGGCAAGACCGAGCTGGCCCGCGCCCTGGCGGAGTTCATGTTCGACTCCCAGGACGCGATGGTCCGCATCGACATGTCCGAGTACATGGAGAAGCACTCGGTCGCGCGGCTGGTCGGGGCGCCTCCCGGCTACGTCGGCTACGAGGAGGGCGGCCAGCTGACCGAGGCGGTGCGCCGCCGGCCCTACGCGGTCGTCCTGCTCGACGAGATCGAGAAGGCCCACAGCGACGTCTTCAACGTGCTCCTGCAGGTCATGGACGACGGTCGCCTGACCGACGGCCAGGGCCGGACCGTGGACTTCAAGAACACGGTGCTGATCATGACCTCCAACATCCCGGGCGGACGGGCGGGGGTGGACGCGAACTTCAAGCCGGAGTTCGTCAACCGCCTCGACGACATCGTCGAGTTCGACCCGCTCTCCCGCGAGCAGCTGCGCGAGATCGTCGACCTCCAGGTGGCCCGCCTGATCGTGCGGGTGGCCGAGCGCGGCGTGGACGTGCACCTCTCCGACGCCGCTCGCGACCTCCTGGGCGAGATGGGCTATGACCCGGCCTACGGCGCCCGCCCGCTCAAGCGGGTGATCTCAAAGTCGCTGGTCGATCCGCTCGCGCTGTCGCTGCTCAAGGGCGAGTTCGCGGCGGGCGACCGGATCGAGGTCGACGCCGAGGAGGGCAACCTGCGCTTCCAGCGGACCCGCGTCAGCGAGCCGGAGACCGTTTCGGCTTGATCTTCGGGGCCTTGCGCACCTTGACGGTCAGCGGAACGCGCGGCGAGGCCTTCGGGTCGTAGTTCGGCTTCTGGTCGAACTGGATCGTCCACACGCCCACCTGCGGGCTCTTCTTGAACGGGAACTGCTTCCGTTTGACCGAGAAGAGTCCGCAGTCGCCCGTCGGCAGACCGAGGCTGATCGTCTGCTTCGACTTGCCGGCGTAGACGTAGTGCATGTAGATCGGGAGCGTCAGATCCGTGAAACCGCGGCCGCGGAAGCGCACCCGGTCGCTGGTCGCGGCCGCAGCCGGCGACTGCTCGACCGACAGGCGCGTGACCTTCGAGGTCGCGATCGCCGAATTCGCCAGCGTGTCGTGCTCCGTTGCGCGTAGCGTGAACGTCCGCTGGCCTTCGTCGATGAACGGCGCCGGGACCGAGCCGCTCAGCGTGCCGTCGTACGCGGCCTGCGGCTGCGGGTCCGGGAGCGTCTGCAGGATGTCGTCGAGGAAGATGTCGATCTTCGCGAACGGGGTGAAGTTCTGCCCTTGGACGACGACGAACTCGCGCTGCGCCTCCGTCGCGGCGACGTAGCACGGCCTGAGGCCGCCGAGGGAAGGGGGCTGAACCGGCGTCGGGACCGGGGTCTGCGCGGACGCGGACACGGTTCCGAGCACCGCGAACGCGATGGCGAGGAGGGTGGTACGAAGGAGCATCGTCACGTAGAACACCGCATCGGCCGCGATGGTTCGGTAGAAGGAACGGTGAATCCAGCGAGGAGGACGCCGTGCCGACATACATCATGCTCTCGACGCTTACGCCTGAGGGAATTCAAACGGTTCGTAATAACCCGCAACGCATCCGCGAGGTCAACAAGGAGGTCGAGCAGCTCGGCGCCGAGGTCAAGGCGCAGTGGGCGACGCTCGGGTCCTTTGACTTCGTCAACGTGATCGAGGCGCCTGACGACAAGACGATGGCGCGCATCTCGCTCGAGCTCGGCTCGCGCGGCACCGGGCACTACGAGACCTTGATCGCGATCCCGATCGACGACTTCATCGCTGCGCTTTGACGCCTCGGGTGCTCGTCATCGGCGGCGGAGGCCGCGAGCACGCGATCGTGCGCGCGCTGCTGCGCTCGCCGCAGGCGCCCGAGGTGCTCTGCTCGCCCGGGAACGCCGGGATCGCGCTCGAGGCGGCGCCGTTCGACGGCGCCGACGATCCGGCGCGGATCGCGGCAGCCGGGATCGATCTCGTCGTGATCGGCCCCGAGGTCCCGCTGGTCGCGGGGTTCGTCGACCGCTGCCAGGCGGCGGGCGTCGTCGCGTTCGGCCCGGTGGCCGACGCGGCGCAGCTCGAGGGCTCCAAGGCGTACGCCAAGGAGGTCATGGAGGCCGCGGGCGTACCGACCGCGGCCTACACCGTCGTGGCCGACGTGGCCTCCGGGCTCGCGTCGATCGACCGCTACCCGGTCGCGCTGAAGGCCGACGGCCTGGCCGCGGGCAAGGGCGTCGTGATCGCCGCCTCCGAGGAGGAGGCGCGGGCGACGCTCGAGGACATGCTCGTCGGTCATCGCTTCGGCGACGCGCCCGTCGTGGTGGAGGAGTTCCTCGAGGGCGTCGAGCTCTCCGTGCTCGCGCTGTGCGACGGGGTGCGTGCCGTGCCTTTGGCTCCGGCGCGCGACTTCAAGCGCATCGGCGAGGGTGACACCGGCCCGAACACGGGCGGGATGGGCGCGTTCTCGCCGGTCGAGGGCGCCGACGCCGCGCTCATCGAACGCGTCCGCGTGGAGATCTGCCAGCCCGTCGTCGACGAGCTCGCCCGCCGCGGCACGCCGTTCCACGGCGTCCTCTACGCGGGGCTGATGCTGACCGCGGAGGGCCCGAAGGTGATCGAGTTCAACGTGCGCTTCGGTGATCCGGAGACGCAGGTCGTCCTCCCGCGGTTGAAGTCCGACCTGCTCGACCTGTTCCAGCGGTCGGTCGTGTTCGGCGGGCTGGCCGGCGCTGCGCTGGAGTGGGACGAGCGCGCCGCGGTCACGGTCGTCCTCGCCTCCCGCGGCTACCCGGCGTCCTCGTCGTCGGGCGACGTGATCAGCGGCTTGGAGGAGGCGGGCGGCGAGGTCACCCACGCGGGCACGGCGGCCAAGGACGGCGCGATCGTCACGGCCGGCGGGCGCGTGCTGAACGTCACCGCCCTGGGCGCCGATCGCGAGGCCGCCCGCGCCGCCGCCTATGCTGCGGCCGACAAGATCACCTTTCCTGGCAAGACCTACCGCAGAGATATCGCCGCATGAGCAAACCCACCACCGAAACCGAAGTCGAGACCGCCCTCGAGGGCCTGGAGGTGGATTCTCCGCACGTCGGCATCGTCATGGGCTCCAAGTCCGACATGCCCGCGATGGAGAAGGCCGCCGCCGAGCTCTCCGAGCGCGGCATCCTGCACGAGGTGCGGGTGATGTCGGCGCACCGCGATCCCGAGATGGTCGCCGAGTACGCCAAGAACGCCCGGATGCGGGGCCTGCGGGTGATCATCGCCGGCGCCGGACTCTCCGCCGCGCTGCCGGGCGTGGTCGCCGCCCACACCGATCTCCCCGTGATCGGCGTGCCGCTGACGTCCAAGACCTCGATCGCGGGCGGCCTCGACGCGCTGCTCTCGATCTCGCAGATGCCACCGGGCGTCCCGGTGGCCTGCGTGGGCGTGGACAACGCCCGCAACGCCGCCGTGCTGGCGGCGCGCATCTTGAACGCCTAGACCCCTTCGACGATCCGGATGTCGCGCTCGGCTCCGTCGCCGAGCGCGGCCAGCGCGGCCTGGTAGGCGGGGCCGTCGTGGGCGGCGATCGCCTGCTCGACGCTGTCCCACTCGATCAGCGTCACGCGCTCGTTCTCGCCCAGCTCGTACACCGCCGCGGGCATGCCGCGGGCGATGAACGTGCCGCCGGCGCTCTCGAGCGCGGGCTTGGCGAGCGCCGCGTACGCCGCCATCTTGTCGGTGTCGTTGATCGCGCGATAGCTGCTGATCCAGTACGCCTTGGGCATGGCCGGGATTCTAGGCTTGAGGGCAATGATCGCCCGCTATACCCGGCCCGAGATCGGGGCCGTCTGGACCGATGAGGCGCGCTTCGGCGCGATGCGCGACGTCGAGGTCGCGGCTGCCGAGGCGCTCGACGGCCCGACGCCGGAGGACCTGGACGCCATCCGCGCGGCCACCTTCACGGTCGAGGCGATCGACGAGCGCGAGAAGATCCTCGACCACGACACGGCGGCGTTCGTCGACGTGCTGGCCGCGTCCGCGGGCCCGGCCGGGCGGTGGATCCACTACGGCTTGACGTCTTCGGACGTGGTCGACACCGGGATGGCGCTGCAACTGCGCCGCGCGGGCGCGCTGCTGGTGCCGGCGGCCCGCACGCTCGCCTGGGAGCTGGCCGAGAAGGCGCGCGAGCATGCCGACACGCTGTGCGTGGGCCGCACCCACGGCGTGCATGCGGAACCGACGTCGTTCGGTCTCAAGCTCGCGGGCTACGCGATGGAGGCGCACCGCAACGCCGAGCGGCTGGAGCGCGCGTTCGCGCAGATCACGGGGGCGATCTCCGGCGCGGTCGGCACCTACGCAACGCTCGGGCCGGACTACGAAGAGCGGGTGATGGCGAACCTCGGGCTGCGGCACGAGGACATCTCCACCCAGGTCGTGCCGCGTGACCGGCATTCGGAGCTGCTTTCGTCGATTGCCCTGTGCGGCGCGGGGTTGGAGCGCTTCGCCACGGAGATCCGGCACCTGCAGCGCACCGAGGTGCGCGAGGTCGAGGAGCCGTTCCGGAAGGGCCAGAAGGGCTCGAGCGCGATGCCGCACAAGCGCAACCCGGTCGTCTGCGAGCGGATCTGCGGCCTGGCGCGGGTGCTGCGCGGCAATGCCCAGGTGGGGATCGAGAACGTCGCGCTCTGGCACGAGCGCGACATCACGCACTCCTCCGCCGAGCGGATCGTGCTGCCGGACTCGACGATCCTGCTCGACCAGCTGCTCGCCCTGACGCTGCGCGTCGTGCGCGGCATGACGGTGCACAAGGACCGCATGCTGGCCAACCTCGAGCTGACGAGCGGCGCGCTGTTCTCCCAGCGGGTGCTGCTCGCGCTCGTGAGCGGCGGGATGCAGCGCGACGACGCGTACCGGATCGTCCAGCGCTTCGGGCAGCAGGCGTGGGACACCCAGACCCCGCTACGTTCCCTGCTCGAACAGGACGGCGTCGAGATCGACTTCGATGCGGTCTTCGACTACAGCTACTACACGCGCTTCGTGCCCGAGGTGCTGGCGCGGCTGGAGGTGATCCCATCGCCGTCTTGATCCATGGAGCGTCAGACCTCTCCGCGACGATGTTCCACGAAGTGCCCACGGGCATCACGGACGCGTTCCTCTACCTCGAGAACGATGGTCGCCGCGCGGCGACGGTCTCCGTCCTGGACGCGGCCAAGGTCACCGGGTTCGGGATCGAGATCCTCGACCCGAACACGCTCGGCATGGACGATCTGGTCGCCGCGGGGCTCGACCGGCTCGCGATCGACGCCGAGATCGCGCTGCGGGCCACGCTCGCGCTGCGGATCAGCTCCGCCTCGGTCCCGCCCGAATTTCCGCTCTTCGTCGCCGATCATCTGCGCGCGAACGGGATCGAGCTGACCGTCGACGACGACGAGTTCGTCCGCCGCCGGCGGGTCAAGTCCGAGACCGAGCTCGACGGCATCCGGCGCGCGCAGAAGGCCGCCGACGCGGCGATGGGCGTCGCGCGGTCGCTGATCCACGAGCTGCGACCGGGGCTCACCTCCGAGGAGGTGCGGTTCGCCATGCAGGCGACGTGCGAGGAGCACGGCTGCGAGCTGCCCGACGACGTGATCGTCTCGCACGGGGCGCAGTCGGCGATCGGCCACGAGTCCGGCTCGGGCGCGATCGAGGCGGGTGAGCCGGTGGTGGTCGACATCTGGCCGCGCGACCGCGTCTCTCGCTGTTGGTCAGATATGACCCGCACGTTCGTGGCGGGCGGGGGCGAGCCGCCGGACGAGCTGGCCGAGTACTGGCGCCTCACCCGCGACTCCCTCGATCGGGTCTACGCCGATCTGGGCCCGGGCGCGAACGGCCGCAAGCTCTTCGAGCGCTCGTCGGAGCCCTACATCGAGGCGGGCAAGCCGACGCAGCTCACCAAGGAGCCGGGCACGATCCTGGAGGACGGGTACTTCCACGGGCTCGGCCACGGCGTCGGGCTCGAGGTCCACGAGCGCCCGCACATGGGCCGGCTGGACGATGATCTGGTGCCCGGCGACGTCGTCACGGTCGAGCCGGGGTGCTATCGGCGCGGCTTCGGCGGGTGCCGGCTGGAGGACATCGTGCTCATCACCGAGGACGGCTACGAGGTCCTCACCGATTTCCCGTACGACCTGTGAAGTAGCCTGAGGCGACGTGTCAACCCTTCCGCTCCTGCACTCCGGCAAGGTCCGTGAGCTCTACGACCTGGGCGGCGACCTCCTGATGGTTGCCTCCGACCGCATCTCCACTTACGACGTGGTCCACCCCACGCCCATCCCGGACAAGGGCCGAGTACTCACCGGGCTGTCCGTGCTGTGGTTCGGGTTGACGCGCGACATCGTCCCGAACCACTTCGTCTCGGCGACCGACGGCGTTCCCGCCGAGTACCGCGGCCGCGCGCTGCGCGTGCGGCGGCTGAAGATGCTGCCCGTCGAGTGCATCGTGCGCGGCTACATCACCGGCTCGGGATGGAAGGACTATCTCGCCACCGGCGCGGTGTCCGGGCTCACGCTCCCCGAGGGGCTGCAGGAGTCCGAGCAGCTCCCGGAGCCGCTCTACACGCCGTCGACCAAGGCCGAAGAGGGTCACGACGAGGCGATCGACTTCGCCGAGACGGTCAAGTTGCTCGGCTCCGAGGAGCTGGCCGCGCAGGTGCGCGACGTCTCGATCGCGGTCTACAAGGCCGTCGCCGCGCATGCCCTGGAGCGCGGCGTGATCCTCGCCGACACGAAGTTCGAGTTCGGCGTGGACGACGCGGGTGTCCTGACGTTGGGTGACGAGGTCTGCACGCCCGATTCCTCGCGCTTCTGGCCGGCGGACACCTACGAGGTCGGGCACGGTCAGCCGTCGTTCGACAAGCAGTACGTGCGCGACTGGGCGACCGGGAGCGGGTGGGACAAGAACCCGCCCGCGCCGGCGATCCCCGCCGACGTGGTCGAGCAGACCCGCGAGCGCTACGTCACCGCCTATGAGCGGCTGGCGGGCGAGGAGTTCGGCGCGTGGCTGGATCGGGTCGCCCCGTGAGCCGCGTTCGCGTGCTGATCCGGCCCAAGGCCGGGATTCTCGACCCGCAGGGTCAGTCCGTGGAGCGCGCGTTGCCCGCCTTGGGCTTCGAGGGCGTCAGCCACGTCCACGTCGGCCGGCTGGTCGAGCTCGACGTCGAGGACACGTCCCAGGTCGCGGCGATGTGCGAGCAGCTGCTCGCCAACCCGCTGATCGAGGATTACGAGATCCAGTCGTGAAGTTCGGGATCGTCCGGTTCCCGGGCTCCTGCGATGAGGTCGACGCGCTGGTGGCGGCCCGTCGCGTGGGTGAGGCCGAGCTTTTGTGGCATGGCGACGCTGACTTGCGCGGCGTCGACGCCGTGATCATCCCCGGCGGGTTCTCCTACGGCGACCACCTGCGGGTGGGCGCGATCGCGCGCTTCGCCCCGGTCATGGGCGAGATCGAGCGGTTCGCGGCTACCGGTGGTCTGGTATTGGGCATCTGCAACGGCTTTCAGGTGCTGTGCGAGGCGGGGCTGCTTTCGGGCGCGCTGTTGCCCAACACGTCGCTGAAGTTCGTCTGCCGCCAGGTGGGGCTCGAGGTCGTCAACGCGTCGACGTCCTGGACGGGCGCGTGCTCGGTGGGCGAGACGCTCTCGATCCCGGCGAAGCACACGACGGGCCGCTACTACGCGCCCGATCCGGTGCTCGACGAGCTCGAGGCCAACGGCCAGGTCGTCCTCCGCTACCGCGCCGGGGAGAACTTCAACGGCTCCGCGCGGGACATCGCGGCGGTCTCCAACCCGGCGGGCAACGTCGTCGGGCTCATGCCGCATCCCGAGCATGCGGTCGATCTGCTCACGGGATCCGCAGACGGGCTCAAGCTGTTCGAGTCGGCCGCGCGGGTGCCGGCGTGATGGCCAAGCATCGCGAGCTGGGCCTCACCGACTACGAATACGACCTGATCGTCTCCAAGCTCGAGCGCGAGCCCAACGAGGTCGAGCTCGCCGTCTTCTCGCTGATGTGGTCCGAGCACTGCGGCTACAAGCATTCGCGGCCGCTTTTGAAGACGTTGCCGACGGAGGGTCCGCGGCTCGTGCTGGGCCCGGGCGAGAACGCGGGCGCGGTCTCGGTGGCTCCGGGCCTGGCGTGTGCGTTCAAGGTCGAGTCGCACAACCACCCCAGCGCGGTCGAGCCCTTCGAGGGCGCCGCGACGGGCGTCGGCGGCATCCTGCGCGACATCTTCGCGATCGGCGCGCGGCCGATCGCGATCTTGGACTCGCTGCGCTTCGGCGAGGTCTCGACCTCGGCGCGCTCCCGGTACCTGCTGGAGCGGGCGGTGGCGGGCATCGGCCACTACGGCAACTCGATCGGGATCGCCACCGTCGGCGGCGAGATCTACTTCGAGGGTCCGTACGAGCAGAACTGCCTGGTCAACGCGATGGCTTTGGGGCTGATCGAGACCGACAAGCTCATTCGGAGCGCTGCCGCCGGCGTCGGGAACATCGTCGTCCTGTTCGGCGCGAAGACGGGCCGCGACGGCATCGGCGGCGCGTCGGTGCTGGCGTCGGCCGAGCTGGACTCCTCGGAGGACAAGCGGCCGACCGTGCAGATCGGCGACCCGTTCACCGAGAAGAAGTTGCTCGAGTGCTCGCTGGAGCTTTTGGACCGCGGTCTGTTGGTCGCTCTGCAGGATCTGGGCGCTGCGGGCCTGACGTCGTCGTCGGCTGAGATGGCCTCCAAGGGCGAGGTCGGGCTCGACCTCGACGTCCGTAAGGTCCCGCTGCGCGAAGAGGGCATGGAGCCGTTCGAGATCATGGTCTCGGAGTCCCAGGAGCGGATGCTGTGCGTCGTCGAGCCTGCGCGGGTCGACGAGGTGCTGGCGGTCTGCGCGCGCTGGGAGGTCGACGGCACGGCGATCGGCGTGGTCACGGACACGCGGCGGTTGCGGGTCTTCGAGGGCACTTCGCTCGTCGGCGACATGCCGGTCACGGCTCTGGTCGACGAGTGCCCGACCTATGAACTCTCGCCCGCCGAGCCGGCCACGCCGCTGTACCCGGCGCCGCCCGTGGTGCTGACGTCGTCCGATCCGGGCGAGGTGCTGGTCGCGCTGCTCGGGTCCTCGAACGTCGCGTCGCGCAAGTGGGCGTTCGAGCAGTACGACTCGATCGTCGGCTCGCGCACCGTGCGCCGGCCCGAGTCGGCGGACGCGGCGGTGCTCATGCTCCCGTCCGGTGACACCGATCCGCTGACCGTCCTGTACCCGGACGGCTCCGACGGGGCGCGGCCCGCGATCGCGGTGGCGATCGACGGCAACGGCCGTCGCGTGGCCGCCGATCCCTACCGGGGCGCCGTCGAGGCGGTCCTGGAGTGTTCGGCCAACCTCGCCTGCGTCGGCGCGGAGCCGCTGGGGTTGACCAACTGCCTGAACTTCGGCAACCCGGAGAAGCCGCACATCGCGTGGCAGTTCACGCGGGCGATCGCGGGGCTGGGCGACGCCTGCCGCGGGTTCGGGATTCCGGTCGTGGGCGGGAACGTGTCCTTGTACAACGAGGGCGGCGAGGGGCCGATCTACCCGACGCCGGTGGTCGGGCTCGTGGGTGAGCTGCCGGACGCTCGCCGGGCGGGGCGGCTCGGGTTCCTGGCCGAGGGCGACGTCATCGGGCTCGTGACCGCGGGCTGGGCGCCGTCTTTGGCCGCGTCCGAGCTGTCCAAGCTGCGCGGCGAGGTCGTCGCGGGGCCGCTGCCCGCGGTCGACCTGGGCTCCGTGAAGGCGCTGCACGCCGCGATCCGCCAGGCCGTCCGGTCCGGCGCGCTGCACTCGGCGCACGACGTCGCCGAGGGTGGCGTCGCGGTCGCGCTCGCGGAGTCCTGCATCGCGTCAGGGCTCGGCGCGGTGGTTTCGGGGCTCACCTCGGAGGCCGAGCTGTTCGGCGAGGGCCCGGGCGCCTTCGTCGTCTCCGGTCCGGCGTCCGCGCTGGCGGCGTTCGGTGGCGCCGCGCGGGTGATCGGCACCGTCGGCGGTGACGCGGTCACGATCGAGGGTGTGTTGAGCGTGCCGCTCGACGAGCTCGACCGCGCCTTCACCTACGGCCTGGCCGACCTCCTGCACTAGCGGCTCCTCGACGTGTGGGTCTTCGGTCTGCGATCGAGGACCCACACGGTCGTCACTTCGGAATAGCTCGCCCTTCTCGGCGTCTCGTCGGACATGCACCCGACGAGACGGCCCTCCACTTCGGCTCGTCGAATCGCGAATCACGTATTCGCGACCCCCTCGACCGCCTCTTTGGAGTAAGCGATGCCTCCGAGTCTTCTCTCCGACGCGGCGCTGGTCACGCTGGGTCGGCCCACGCCCGCCCCCGCGACGCTGCGCGTCGACGCCATGCTCCTCACCCGCGGTCTCGCGGGCACCGAGCCGCTGGTCGCCGCCGCCCTGCTGATCGACGCCGTCCGCTCCGGTCACCTCGACGTCCTCGAACGCCGCCGCGTCGTCGCCGGCCGCCACACCGCGGGTGAGCCGGCGCTGCTCGCCGACCTCCGCGACCGCGTCCTCGCCTCAGCCCCCGGGTCCCCGCTGACCTGGATCGAACGCACCGCGACGTTCGCGCCCCACCGCATCGCGACCGAGCTCGTCGTGGCGGGCCTCGCGTCTCCGCTCCGCGCGCGCTTCCAGCGCACCTTCACGCTCGGTGTCGACGCCCGCGCCGAAGCCGCGGCCCGAGCGCACATCGCGCTCGACCCGGCGCTCGCCGTCCTCCTCTACACCTTCGGCATCCCGACGGGAGACCCACTCCCCCCGTCGAGCCACACCCGCCCCGCGGCCGAACAGGCGATCCTCGCCGCCTTCCGCGAAGCCGCCACCACCGCCCGCCTCGCCGTGTGATGGATTGGTAAGCCTGTGGCTTACCAACCCATCTAAGGCCGCACCGCTACGACATGAGGTCGTCGGCCATCGCCTCGAAGACCTGGACGTACGCGTCGACCGACGCGTCGTCGTGGGTGACGGACAAGGTCCACTCTTCCTCACGCCCCGGCGTCATGAAGATGCCGCGGTTCATGTTGTAGAGCCAGGCCAGCTCGGAGAGGTCCTTGTCCTGGTTGGCCTTGAAGGTCTCGTAGTCGACGATCTTCGACGGCGAGAACGTGACGCAGCCCTTGGAGCCGACGCCGACGGCGTAGCCCGGCAGGTTGTGCTTGCGGATGACGGCCTCGCAGCCGGTCAGGATCCGGTCGTTGAGACCGTCGAGGTGCTCGTAGGCCGCCGGGGTCAGGACCTCCAAGAGGTTCGCCCGCGTCGCGGCCATGCCGAGCGGGTTCCCGTTGTAGGTGCCCACTTGGTAGACGGAGCCGTCCTCGACGGCCGCCATCGCCGCTTCGGTGCCGCCGATCGCGCCGATCGGCGTCCCGCCGCCCAGTGCCTTGGCCAGGGTCACGAGGTCCGGCGTCACGCCCCACTTCTCAGTGGCGCCGCCCGGCGCGATCGTCAGACCGGTCTTGACCTCGTCGAAGATCAGGATGATGCCGTGGCGGCGGGTGATGTCGCGGACGGCTTCGAGATAACCCGGCTCCGGCAGCACGACGCCGAGGTTCATCATCGCCGCTTCCATGATCACGCAGGCGGGCTTGCGGCCCTCCGCGGTCAGGCGCTCGATGCGGCGCTCCATCGCGCCCGCGTCGTTGAACGGCACCGGGATCGTCAAATCCACGACCGCCTGCGGGATGCCGGCCCCGTAGGGCAGCGAGGCGAGGTTCTCGTGGTCGCCGATCTGGTCGTACTCGACGCCGATCGAGACCATCACGCCGTCGTGATGACCGTGGTAGGAGCCGAAGATCTTCACGATCGTCTCGCGGCCGGTCGTGCCGCGGGCGATGCGGATCGCGTCCATCGTGGACTCGGAACCGGAGTTCGTGAAGCGCCACTTCGGCAGACCCCAGCGGCGGGCGAGCTCGTCGCCCACGACGACCGCGTCCTCGGTCGGCGCCGCGAAGTGGGTGCCGGACGAGTACCGCTCCTGGATGGCCGCGCCGATCGCCGGGTGGGCGTGGCCTTGGACCATCGAGCCGAAGCCGTTGTGGAAGTCCCACATCTCGTTGCCGTCGACGTCCCACACGCGCGGGCCGGAGCCGCGCTCCAGGTAGATGGGCCACGGATCGCGCAGCTGGTAGGAGGATGCGACGCCGCCGGAGAGGTGGACCTGCGCGCGCTCGTACATCTCCTTCGAGCGCTGCGTGCGGTCGTTGAGCTGCTTC
The DNA here is from genome assembly GCF_027587205.1 of Solirubrobacter ginsenosidimutans. The sequence continues at coordinate 12,642 of NZ_JAPDOD010000036.1, read as the reverse complement.
TCCTCGCGCTCGACGAGCTCCGCGATGCGCTGGCGGGGAATCTGAACAGGTGCGTCGGTGGCCATATTTATCCCGTTCCCGAGTCGGACTGGGCTGCCCGGCGTGGCCGTGCGAGGCAGCGGAGGTCCATGGAGCCTAGTGCTCGGCGATACTTGGCGCGGCAGACGCATCGTCATGTCCTTGGACGCGTGCCGCCACACAGTGTTGCCTTCGGAACGGCACGCCGACGGCCGTGCGCCCGGGGCGACGAATCCTCCCCTTCCCCTCCGGGCGCCTTGCTAGCCTGAACTGGCCGGTCGTTCTCACGGCAACCTTCTCTTGCCGGCGGTTCCCCTTGCCTGACCCAGCTCCCCTCGAAGACCGCGATGGCCCGCGCGATGAGTGCGGTGTCTTCGGCATCGTCGCACCCGGTCGCGAGGTCGCACGCCTCACGTACTTCGCGCTCTACGCGCTCCAGCACCGCGGCCAGGAGTCGGCGGGCATCGCCACGTCGCAGAACGGCCACATCATGGCCATGCGCGACCAGGGTCTGGTCAACCAGGTCTTCGACGAGCAGAAGCTGCGCGCGCTGCAGGGCGAGATGGCGGTCGGCCACGTCCGCTACTCCACGACGGGCGCCAACTCGTGGGAGAACTCCCAGCCGGTCTATCGCGCCGACAAGCGCGAAGTCGCGCTCGGCCACAACGGCAACCTCGTCAACGTCGTCGAGCTGCACCAGGAGCTGCGCCAGAAGGGCGTGACGTTCCGCAGCACCTCCGACAGCGAGATCATCGCCGCGCTCGTGTCCACGCATGAGGCGGACACGGTCGAGGAAGCGCTGGTGGACGTCATCGGCCGCATCGAGGGCGCCTACAGCACGGTCGTCATGACCGAGGATCGCGTGGTCGCGTTCCGCGATCCGATGGGCCTGCGGCCGCTGTCGCTCGGCATGATCGGAGACACCTATTGCGTGGCGTCGGAGACCTGCGCGTTCGACATCATCGGCGCCAAGTTCCTGCGCGACGTCCAGCCGGGCGAGATCGTCTCGATCACCAAGAACGGCATTCAGACGCGCCAGGCCGTGCCGTCGCCGCGCTCCGCCCTGTGCGTCTTCGAGCACATCTACTTCGCCCGCCCGGACTCGCGTCTCGGCGGCCAGGTGATCCAGGTCTCGCGCGGGAAGATGGGCGAGATCCTGGCCAAGGAAGCGCCCGTCGAGGCCGATCTCGTGATCCCGGTGCCGGACTCGGGCAACCCCGCCGCGCGCGGCTTCGCGCGTGCGTCAGGTCTCCCGCAGGACGACGGCCTGATCAAGAACCGCTACGTCGCCCGTACCTTCATCCAGCCCGGCCAGGAGCTGCGCAAGCACGGCCTGCGGCTGAAGTTCAATCCGCTCCCCGAGGTCGTCGCCGGCAAGCGCATCGTCGTCGTGGACGACTCGATCGTGCGCGGCAACACGACGCGCCAGATCGTGCAGATGCTGCGCGACGCCGGGGCCAGTGAAGTGCATATGCGCATCTCCGCGCCGCCGATTCGTCACCCCTGTCATTACGGGATCGACATGTCGACGCGGGAAGAGATGATCGCCCACAACCGTACGGAGGCCGAAGTGGCCGCCGAGCTGGGGGCCGACTCGCTCGCCTACCTGTCGCTCGAGGGCGTCTATGAGGCGATCCGCGGCTCGCGCGAGACGCATTGCGACGCCTGCTTCAGCGGCGTCTACCCGCTCGTGGGCACGTCCGCCAAGGACGCGTTCGAGCACGCTTTGCCGCTCGTTCGCGGCTAAAGCGCAACGGACTGCAACAACTCTGCGCAAACGCGCCGAAGTCGACCGGGGCTGGCGGTAAGGTCGCCAGCCCGTGTCGCTCCCCTGGCTCGAAGAACCACCGCCCGCACTGCAGACGTCCTTGGATCTGGGCGTGGCCGACGGGCGGGTGCCGCGGGTGCCGGTCGCGCGTGCGACCGACGTCGACGGCGCGCTGGCGGAGCTCTTCGGGTTCCCCGGGTTCCGGCCGGGTCAGCGTGAGGCCGTAGAGGCGGCCCGCAACGGGCGGGACGTGCTGGTGGTGATGCCCACCGGCTCGGGCAAGTCGCTCTGTTACCAGCTGCCGGCGCTGATGCGGACCGACCTGACGCTCGTCGTCTCGCCGCTGGTGTCGCTGATGCAGGACCAGGTCGAGGCGCTGGAGCGGATCGCCCCCGGCCGCGTCGCATTGGTCAACGCCCAGCAGGACTCGCGGACCAACCGGCTGGCGATCGAGCACGCGATCTCCGGGCAGGTACGGCTGCTCTACGTCGCGCCGGAGCGGTTCGCCTCCCCCGGGTTCCTGGAACGCATCCGGCACGCCGAGATCGGGCTCTTCGTGGTCGACGAGGCCCACTGCGTCTCCCAGTGGGGACACGACTTCCGCCCGGAGTACTTCCGCCTGGCCGACGCGGCGCGCTGGTTGGGCGCGGAGGCGATCCTGGCGTCGACCGCTACCGCGACCCCCGAAGTGGCCGCGGACATCGTCTCCCGTCTCGGTCTGCGCGAGCCGGTGCACGTGGCGACGGGATTCGATCGCCCGAACCTGACCTTCTCGGTGGTCCAGTGCCCGAGCAAGGACGCCGTGCAACGCCGCATCGTGGCGGCCTTGGAGGAACCCGACGCGCTACCGGCGATCGTCTACGCGGGCACGCGTTCGGAGGCCGATCGGCTGGCCGATCGCCTCGGGTTCGAGCTGGGCGTCGAGGTGCTCGCCTACCACGCGGGTCTCCCGCGCGACGTGCGGGCCGAGGCGCAGCGTCGCTTCATGGCGGGTTCGGCGCCGGTCGTGGTCGCCACCAACGCCTTCGGGATGGGGGTCGACAAGGCCGACGTGCGGACGGTCTGCCACGAGTCCGTCCCGAGCTCGATCGAGGCCTACTACCAGGAGGCCGGCCGCGCCGGTCGCGACGGGAAGCCGGCGCGCTGCCTGCTGTTCGCCACCGGGCGCGACAAAGGCCTGCACGTCTTCTTCATCGAGCGCTCGGCGGTCGGCGAGGACCTGTTGAAGGCGACGGCGCGCAAGATCGTGGCCTCGGCCGAGGGCTCGCCACCGCGGTACAACCTGCATCTCAACGAGCTCGCCGAGCCAGGCGAGGAGGACGCGGTGCGCGCCGTCGTCGGCTACCTCGCGCGGGCGGGCGTGATCCAGCCCGCGCCGTCCGCGCCGGATCGCGTGGCGGGGCGGATCGTGGGGACGTGGGACCGCACGACGCTGGCGGTGTGCAAGGCCGCGACGCAGGAGGGCACCCGCGTCCGCTGGCGCCAGTACCGCTCGGTGTGGGCGTGGGTGGAGGGCGAGGGCTGTCGCCGCCGCGGCATCCTGGGCCATTTCGGCGATCGCTCGGAGCCCGAGCCGACCGTCCCGTGCTGCGACGTCTGCGATCCCGCGGCGCTGCCCGAGGCACCCGTTCGCGTGCGTCAGAGCACACTCTCACCGGCGGCGGACCTGGACACTGCGATCCTCGACGTCGTGTCCCGCGCCGTGCCCGGGGTGGGCCGCACGCGCTGCGTCGAGATCCTGCGCGGCGGCCGCTCGAAGCTGATCGCCAAGCATTCCTATGACGGGCTCCCGAGCTACGGGGCGTACCGCGACCTGCGCGCGGAGGAGGTCGCGGCGGCGATCGACGGACTGCTCGCCGCTGGGCGCCTGCGTGCGACCGACGGCCGCTTTCCCAAGCTCGAGGTCGTGCGGACGCCGTTCGCGCCCGAGCTTCCTAACGTAGAGGCTGCATGAACGAGCCCCATCGCCTGCGCGTCGGAGTCCTCGCCTCCGGCGCCGGCACCAACCTCCAAGCCATCCTCGATCGCGTCCACGGCAAAGATGCCGACGTCGTCGCCGTCGGGTCCGACAAGCCGGGCGCCGAGGCGCTGGGGCGTGCGCTGGGGCTCGGGATCGCCGCGCGCGAGTTCCCCGCCTCGGAATACGCCGACCGCGAGGCGCGCGACCTCGCGATCGCCGAGTGGCTGGTGGAGCAGGACGTCGAGCTGGTCGTGCTCGCCGGCTACATGCAGCTCGTGAGCGCCGCGTTCCTGGCGGCGTTCCCGCTGCGGGTGATCAACGTCCACCCGGCGTTGCTCCCCGCGTTCCCGGGCATCCGGGCGGTCGAGCAGGCGATCGACTACGGGGTCAAGGTCTTCGGGGTCACGGTCCACTTCGTCGACGAAGGGATCGATTCCGGCCCGATCATCCTCCAGCAGGCGGTCGAGCTGCCGGAGGCGAGTGATGCGGCCCAGGTGCGTGCAGCGCTGCGGCCGATCGAGCACGAGTTGTTGACCGGAGCGGTGCGGCTGATCGCCAGTGGGACCGTCCGCCCGGATCCAGCCCATCCCCGGCGCGTCCTCGTGGGAGGGACCCCGCAATGACCGACACAGGTATCGTCCGCGGCGCGATGGAGGCGATGGTTCAGCCGGGTGAGGTGCGAGTCCGCCGAGCGCTGCTGTCGGTCTCGGACAAGACGGGGATCGTGGAGTTCGCGCGGGGGCTCGCGTCGCTCGGGGTCGAGCTGCTCTCGACGGGCGGCACCGCCACGGCGCTGCGTGAGGGCGGTTTGGACGTCCGCGCGGTCGAGGACTTCACGGGCTTCCCCGAGATCATGGGTGGGCGGGTCAAGACCCTGCACCCGAAGATCTACGCGGGTCTGCTGGCGTTGCGCGACAACGACGAGCACATGGCCGCCGCCGCCGAGCACGAGGTCGAGTTCGTCGACCTCGTGTGCGTGAACCTCTACCCGTTCGAGCAGACCGCCGCCCGCCGCGGCGCGACCGATCACGAGGTGATCGAGAACATCGACATCGGCGGGCCGACGATGATCCGCGCGGCGGCCAAGAACTTCGCGTTCACCGCGGTCGTGGTCAACCCGGCCAGCTACGACGCCGTCCTGCAGGAGCTCAAGGACGCCGGTGCCCGTCTGTCGCTCGGTACGCGCGAGTCGCTGGCCGCGGAGGCGTTCTCCTACACCGCGCGCTACGACAGCGCGATCTCGCGCTGGTTCGTCGAGAAGCAGGACGACTTCCCGCCGCTCCTGCTGAACGCCTACGAGAAGGTCACCGACCTGGCGTACGGCGAGAACCCCCATCAGCGCGCCGCCTACTACGCCCAGGCGGGAGCGCGCATGCACGTGCTCTCGATGGTGCGCCAGCTCGGCGGCAAGGAGCTGTCGTTCAACAACGTGCTGGACCTCAACTCTGCGCGCCTGCTGGTGCAGGAGTTCGAGCTGCCGGCCTGCGCGATCATCAAGCACAACAACCCGTGCGGGGTCGCCGTCGGCGGGTCGGTCACCGAGGCCTACAGCGCGGCCTTCGCCTGCGACCCGATGTCGGCGTTCGGCGGTGTCATCTGCGTGAACCGCACGGTCGACGCGACGTTCGCCGAGGCGCTGCTGAAGCAGTTCTGCGAGGTCATCATCGCCCCCTCGTTCACCGACGAGGCGCTGGCGATGCTCGCGGCCAAGCCGAACATGCGCATCCTCGAGGATGGCGAGCGGCGCGGCGTCAACGTCGCCGAGCGCGATATCAAGCGCGTCATGGGCGGCCTGCTGATCCAGGACCGCGACATGGGCCTCGAGGACCGCACGGAGATGCAGGTCGTCACCGAGCGCAAGCCCACCGAGGCCGAGTGGGGCGAGATGCTCTTCGCGTGGAAGGTCTGCAAGCACGTGCGCTCCAACGCGATCGTGCTCTCCAACGACCTCGCCTCCGTGGGCGTGGGCGCGGGCCAGATGAGCCGCGTGGACTCCGTCCGCCTCGCGATCGAGAAGGCCCGTGCGGCCGGTTCCTCGCTGCTCGGCGCCGCGATGGCCTCCGACGCCTTCTTCCCCTTCTCCGACGGCCCCCAACTCGCCGTCGACGCGGGGATCACGACGATCATCCAACCGGGCGGCTCCAAGGCCGACCCGGTGGTCGTCCAGGCCGCCAACGCCGCCGGGATCAGCATGGTCCTGACGCACCGCCGCCACTTCAAGCACTAGCGAGCGAGCCGTGCAGGCGCGAACGATCGCCAAGCAGATCGCGTACGGGCGGATCGCCATCGGCGCCGCGCTCCTGGTCAAGCCGGACCTCGTGACCGGCCGCTGGGTCGGGCCGGTCGCGGACTCGCCCGGCGGCAGGGTGCTCGCGGTGGCCTTCGGCGCGCGTGACCTCGCCGTCGGCGCTGGCACGGCGTTCGCACTGCACACGGGCGCGAGCGCGCGTCCGTGGCTGGTCGCGGCGGTCTTCACCGACGCGGTGGACGCCGTGGCGACCGGTGGCGCGCGTCGCTCGCTCCCCACGCCCGGCGCGCTCGGCACGGTCGCGCTCGCGAGCGTCAGCGCGGCGGTCGGCGCCTGGACCGCGTCCCAGCTCGACTGAAACGGGAGGGGTGTTCGACGTTTGTCCCCATATATGGGGAGGTTCGTCAACCACCCCCTGCGAGAGGCTAGGCGGCGCCGTAGAGGACGCGCGTCCAGATCGTCGTCAGCGTCTCGGCGACGGTCTCGCGCGGGGTCTCGGCGGGTAGGCGGCCGAGGCTGCGGTTCAGGTAGCGCTCCATCATCCACACGAGCGCGGTCGCGGTCTCTGACGCGTCGAGCGGCAGCACCCGCCCCGCCTCGATCTCCGCCTCGATGTGGTGCGTCGTGACGTCGATGAAGGACTGCACGAGCCCGCCGTAGACGAGCTCGACCTCGGGGTCGTCGGTCGCCGCGTCGGCCAGCGCCCGCAGCACGGGACCCTGGCGGGCGTAGACCTCGACGATTCCCTCCATTGCCTCCCGCGCGAGCGCGGGCCCGTCACCCGCGCCGGTGTACCAGCGCTGCGACATCGTCCGCAGCTCTCCGCGCAGGTGCTCGACCACGCGCAGGATCAGCGCGTGCCGGTCCTTGAAGTAGACGTAGAAGGACGGACGCGACAGGTCCGTCCGGCGCATGACCTCGTCGACGGTCAGCTCGCGGAACGACCGCTCGCGCAGCAGCGACTCCGCCGCAGCCACGATTTCGGCTTCCGCGACCTCGGGAGTCCTCCGGCGTCGGCGCCCCCCCATCTCCACATCGCCTACGCTCACCCTCGTCCAAGCGTACTGCGCGCTAGAGTCGACCGCGCCGGGCCGCCGTAGCTCAGCGGTAGAGCAACGGACTTTTAATCCGATGTGCGCAGGTTCGATCCCTGCCGGCGGCACTCATTCTCAAGTCTTCTCCCCGCCCTGCCGATTTCGCGGCCAGGGAGGCTCCGTAAATCCAAGACGAGAGCTGGTGAGAAGGCGATGCAGGTTCCTGGCGCGCACATCGTGACGCTGCACAACCCCGTTCAGTACACCCCCGCCCAGATCGACCAGGCGGCGGCCATTGCTCACACCCTTCAGCGCGGCCAGTTCGTGCTGTGCGAACTCCCGCGCCGATGAGCCTGGGCGAGACCGTGGTGTGGCTGCCTGAGCCGTTCGCGCTCGGCACCGGCACCGTCTTGGGGTTCACCGAGATCGGCTGGATCGAGGTCGTCTGGCAGAACGGCGAACTCGGGATCTACTGCCCGAATGCGCTCGAGCAGGCGGACGTCTGGGAGCGCGCGCAGGTCGAAGCGGCGTTCGGCGACGCCGCCTGACGCGAGCACCCGTCAAGATGGACGGGTGCTCCAAACGCTTTACGCTGCCGTCGCCTGCGTTCTGAGCTTCGCCATGTGCGTGCTCGTCGTCTATTTCACGTTCGCCGGTCGTCACGATCGCGACAAGGATGAAGAGGCGCGCGAGTACTTCGATGCGCACGGCCACTGGCCGGACGAAGCCTGAGAAGAAGTACCCCCAGCGAGAATCGAACTCGCGCTACGGCCGTGAAAGGGCCGCGTGCTAACCGCTACACCATGGGGGCGTAGACCCACAGTTTAGGGTCACACGCTGCGGGTGAGTCCGCCGTCCACCAGGATGGCCGTCCCGGTGATGTACGCGGCGAGGCCGGAGCACAGGAAAACCGCCGCCGCGGCGAGCTCTTCGACCGTGCCGAGCCGCCCCGCCGGGACGTTGTGCTTGGCGCGTTCCTGGGCGGCCTCGAGCGAGCCGGCCGTGTCGATCATCCGGTCGGTGGCGATCTGGCCCGGATGCACGTGATTGAACGTCACGCCGTCGGCCGCCACCTTGCGCGCGAGGACCTTGAACGCGGCGACGAGCCCCGGCCGATGCGCGTTGGAGAGCTGAAGGACGTCGATGGGCTCGCGGACGGCCATCGAGCCGATCGCGACGATCCGGCCGAAGCCGCGCGAGCGCATGCCGGGCAGTACGCGCTCGATCACCCGCATGGGGGAGATCAGCAACGTCCGCTGCGCGGCCTCCCACTGCTCGCGGGTGAACTCCAGCGCGTCACCCGCCGGCGGGCCGCCGGTGTTGGCGATGTAGAGGTCGATCGGGCCGAGGTCGGCCTCGATCGCGTCGAGCAGCGGCCCGATCGCGTCGAGGTCGCCGGAGTCGAAGCCGTACCCTCGCGCACCCGCGCCGATCTCGCTCGCGACCGCCTCAGCGCGCGCAGCGGTGCGCGACGTCAGCGCCACGCGGACGCCTTCCGCGGCAAGTCCCTCGGCGATCCCGCGCCCGATGCCCTTCGACCCGCCGGTGACGAGTGCCACCTTCCCGTTCAGGCCGAGCTCCATCAGGCCACCGCGACCCGTTCCGGCGCCGCCAGCCGCGCGCACCAGTAGGCGAAGATCGCCACCGCGAACGGTGCGCCGAGCCAGTGGACGCCGATCAGCACCGTGATCAGGCTGGGGATGCCGGCCAGCGCGGCACCGGCCAGGACCGGCAGCAGCGGCAGCCGCAGGACGGCGCCCGTGAACAGCGCGCACGCCGCCCACGCTCCCGGGCCGGCGAGCCAGCCCCAGGATTCGAAGAACGACTTGTCGAGCGTCGAGCCGAGGATCAGCGCGACGACGCCGAGCGTGAGCGCCTGCAGCAGCGCTGCCCGCCAGAGCACCGAACCGTCCATGGCTCCATCATGCCAGGCGCCCACGGTGCGCCGGCGTGGGGGTTTCGGTCGGGTCCGGCGTGGCCGTCTCGTCCGGTGTCGCGGTGGGGGTCGGCTCCGGCTCCGCGCTCGGGGTGGGGACGGGGGTCGGCTCCGCGGTCGGCTCGGCGGTCGCGGTGGGTGCGGGGGTCTCCGTGGGGGTGGCGGTCGGCGTCGGCGTGTGCGTCGGTGTGCGGGTCGGCGTCGGCGTGCGAGTCGGGGTCTTGGCCGGCGGGCGAGGAGTCGCGGTGGGGGTCGGCAACGGGCTCTCGAGGACCGTCGCGCCGGGATCGCGCACCGGGTCTCCGGGAACGACCACCGGGCCGACCGGCGGAGCGGCGGGCGGTGCGGGATCGCCCGTGACGACCGGCGGCGCGGACGGCGGCTTCGGCGGCGTCTTGTCGCGCGCGGCTCGCTTGATCAGCGAGCACGTCGACTTGTGCTGCGCCGGCGACGGGTCATAGCTGTAGATCGCGTACGCGTCGACGGAGACGATCTTCGAGTAGCGCGCGCACCACGAATACGCCTCGGCGAACCACTCCGCGAGCGGGAGCTTGCCCTTCCACCACTGCGCGTGCGGCCGGCGCATGATGCGCCGGAACTGGCCGCGATCGCTGTTGCTCATCACCGTCAGGTCGTACACGTGGCCGAGCTCGTGCAACATCACGCCGCGCGGGTGGGAGAGCCCGCGCTTGAGGTAGATCACCCGCGGGTTCTTCGTATACACGCAGCCCGCGGCGTTCGGCAGCTCGGGACACCCGGTGAGGTCGACCACCACCTGCCCGGTCACGGTCGGCACGAGCGACGCATTCGCCCACCCTTGCCAGTCGCCCGTCAGGCGCTTGCCCCCGGCCGCGACGAGCTTCACCGCGTGCGGGCCGGCGAGATTGGAGGCGCGGGCAGCACGAAGCAGTGGGAGTCCAAGACCGACAGACAACCCCGCCAGCAAGACGACCGCGGCGACCCGACGCAGCACGGACAGTGATCTACCACACAACCTCTGTCGGCGTTGGGTGGATCCTGCCATCACGCTTCGGTAATGGCGCCCGGCAGACCGGGGCCTGACAATCGCGTGTGATGCCGGCTTCGCTCGCACTCACGGTCGCGGCCCTGTTGCTCGGTGCCCCCGCGACGTTCCCCGTGTCGTGAGCCCGATCGACCCAGGCCCCGTCGAACTCTTCACCCGCCTCGCCGGAGCGACCGCCTTCACCCCGACGGTCCTGACCCCGAAGGGCAACGGTGACGCCCAACTCGCCGCGGCCGGCACCCACGTCCTGGCCGCCTTCCAGAGCGGCGACCGCCTCCACCTGACCGTCGTGCGCTGACCAACCCAGGTCGAACCACAGCCCGACCGCACTAGCATGGCCCCGCCCGCGGGCGGTTAGCTCAGTTGGTCAGAGCGCCTGCCTTACAAGCAGGAGGTCCCCGGTTCGAGCCCGGGACCGCCCATCACCCAGAAGCCCCGCTACAGAGTGGTAGCGGGGATCTGGCGACTGGTCGGTCTCGCGTTGCGAGCCGGCCGATGGAAACGATCTGGAAACTTCGGCGCCCGCCGTGAGTTGCCCGCTGGCCACGTGTTCCGGCTGCGTGTGCACGTGGCGTGTCGTTGCTGAGTAGGGGCGACGCAGCTCGCCCGGAGGGGGCCTGGCCCCCTACCCGGCGCATCAGCGGAAGGACCGGCGGCTGTCAAGGACGAGTCCGTCAGGACCGGGCGAAGCCCGTCGCGAAGCGATCGCCTTGACAGGTGTCGGGCCTGGAGCTACGCGAGCTCGTTGTCGTCGACGCTGCTGGTGTGAGCTGAGTGCTGCGCGTCGTGGTGGTCGTGGTGTTGGCCGGCGAGCACGGCGAGCGCAGCGAGCCGCGCGCAGCCGGCCGCGGCCGAAGGCCGCCTTGATGTCGTAGAGAACATCCTCACGAATGCCCGGCGCTGACACCCGGCGCTGGCGTGCCCCGATGCCCACCGCTGAGTGCTACGCGGCCCCCGCGGCCTCGCTGGCGTCTGGCTGGGGTTCGTGCACATCCCGTGGCGTGGCGGCTACGCGTATGCGGTGCACGGTCCAGACGACGTGCTGGTGGAGGTGGGCGAGTGTCGCGCTGATGGTCTGATTGGCCAGCTCCGCTTCGCCCTCGACGATCGCGAGGTTCAGGTCGGGCATGTATGTGGCGCCCGAGTCGGTGCGATAGGTCGCGAGCAGCTGGCCGTCTTGGACGCGTCCCGGCGCGTAGTAGAAGCGGATCTCGGGGTCCTTCTCCGCGTGTACGCCGAACGCGTGATGCGACAGGGCGGCGGTCGTGACGGTGAGTGTGCGGTGCTTGTCGATCCTGTCGAGGTCGTGAACCCGCCAGAGCGGACGGAATAGGTGTGCCGTCGGGTGTTCGGACGTCGTCCATCGGAACGGCTGCTCCGCTTCGATGACGGCGCAAACGGGCGGCGGTACGCCGGGAAGACGGTCCTTGACGACCTGTTCCCAGCCGCCCTTCGGAGGCTTGTCGCGGATCGGGAACATCAGCGCTTCTTCTGCGGCGGGCGAGAGTGTCCCCACGGAGTTGCTCAGCGCGGCTTCGAAGACGACGTGGTCGAGCGCGGCGCGGAGATTGTGGACCGCGTCGCCGATGACGAGAGCAAGACGCGCGGGCGGCGGTGCGGTGATCTGCACGCGCAGCTCAGTCCTGCCGGTGCGCTCGTCGGCCGTTCGCACGACTGTGCAGGCCCCGTTGTCGAGATAGGCATCGACGAGCTCGTCAGCCGCCTCGATGTGTTCGCGGGCCCGCTGTAGTTTCAGGTCACTGCCTTCCCACATCAACGTGAAGGTACCGGTGAGCCCGGCACGCAGCGACTAGGCACAAGATCCTTCAGCGCCAGAGGAGCCGTGCGCTGCAACCGACCAATTGGAGGAGCGAGGCGGCGACCCGCTCGCCTCTCGTGCGCGAAGTCGCAGGCGGACGCGCAGCGCGTGGGAAGCGGTCGGCCGGCCCCCCGACGCCGAGCTATCGGTGCCAGGCGAAAGCAGAAGCGCGGCCGGTGGCAGGTCGACCGTGATCGCGTCTGCTCAGTTGCGCGGAAGGCGATAGCCGCGCCGTGACTGCTACTTTGCACGGATGCAGGAGCGAGGAGTCAAGTCCCGAGACGTGGTGTAGGAGATCGTCGGTAAGGGATCGGCTGCTCAGGCCGCTTTGAGCTCGGGCACCTCTTCCTTGATCTCGTTGTCTGTGATCTCGGCTGGTCCGGCGAGGACGAGAGAGATCGATTCGGCGGAGAGGTAGCCGCGCCCGACGAGCCATTCGTCGTTTTGCTCGATGCAGAGCATCCCGGCGAGGCGGATCAGGCTGCGGTCGTCGGGGAAGATGCCGACGACGTCGGTGCGCCGGCCGACTTCCTTGTTGAAGCGCTCCAGCGGGTTGGTCGAGCGCAGCTTGCTCCAGTGCGAGCTCGGGAACGCGTAGAAGGCGAGGATCTCGTGCTCGGCGTCTTCGAGCATCGTCGCGATCTTCGAGAGCCGCCCGTCGAGATGCGCGACCGCTTCAGAGAGCCGATCACGCGCCTGTTCGAGGTTGTCGGCGGCAAAGATCGGGCGGATCAACGCGCCCAGTAGCCCGTGTTGGTCCTTGCGGGCATGCCCGAAACAGTCGCGGAGGAAGTGGACCGTGCAGCGTTGCCAGGCGCAGCCGAGGACCTTGGCG